>CAWCPG010000029.1:0-250555 GCA_963797325.1 uncultured Actinomycetota bacterium | reverse complement strand
ATGAGCAGTACGCCGTCCCCCGCCACCTCCCCGGCCGAGCTCCGCTCCACCCCGGTCGACGGCGTCGACGTCCTCGGTGCGCTGTCGCCGAGCCGCGCCTCCGACTTCATGACCTGCCCCCTGCTCTACCGCTACCGCACCATCGACCGGCTCCCGGAGGAGCCGTCGGCCGACGCTCTGCGCGGCACCCTGGTGCACAAGGTGCTCGAAGACCTCTTCGACCTCCCCTCCCACGACCGCACCCCCGACCAGGCCCGCGACCTGCTGGTGCCGACCTGGGACGCCCTGCTCGCCGCGGAGCCCGCACTGGCCACCCTCTTCACCGACGAGGGGCCCGACGTCGCGGAGTGGCTCGGCTCGTGCCGCGTGGTGCTCGACCGCTACTTCACCCTGGAGGACCCGCGTCGCCTCGAGCCTGCCGAGCGCGAGCTCTACGTCGAGGCGCTGCTCGAGTCGCGGCTGCTCCTGCGGGGCTTCGTCGACCGTCTCGACATCGCGCCCGACGGTGCGATCCGGGTCGTCGACTACAAGACGGGGAGGTCGCCCGGCGAGATGTTCGAGGCCAAGGCCCTGTTCCAGATGAGGTTCTACGCCCTGGTCATCTGGCGCACGCGCGGCATCGTCCCGGCGATGCTCCAGCTGGTCTACCTCGGCAACGGCGAGATGCTGCGCTACGTGCCCGACGAGGCCGACCTGCTGGCCACCGAGCGCAAGGTCGAGGCGATCTGGCGCGCCATCCGGCGCGCGGAGGAGACCGGCGACTGGCGCCCCCAGCGCACCAAGCTGTGCGCCTGGTGCTCCTATCAGGCGCTCTGCCCCGAGTTCGGCGGCACGCCCCCGCCCCTGCCCGACCGGGCCGGCGACAGCGGCGAGCTGACGGCCGAGGACCTCGACGTGGCGGTCACCGCCTCCTGACGAGACCGTCGGTCGGGTTCGCCGGGGCCGCTCAGCTCCCGAGCCCGTTGCGCTCGGCCCACAGGGCGGCCTGGGTCCGGTCCACCACGCCGATCCGCTGGAACGCCGACGTCAGGTGGGCCTTGACGGTCCGCTCGGAGATGCCGAGGCGACGGGCGATCTGCTTGTTGGCCAGGCCCTGGCGCACCAGCACCAGCACCTCGCTCTCGCGGGGCGTCAGGTCCGACGCCGCGACCCCCGTCGTACGACGTGCTCCGAGCAGCTCGCGGGCCGCCCGCGGGTTGATCGGCGACTCGCCCCGGGCCACGGCCCGGATCCCCCGCAGCACCTCCTCGGGCTCGGCGTCCTTGAGCAGGTAGCCCATCGCGCCCGCGTCGAGCGCGCCCACGATCCGCTCCGCATCGGAGTACGACGTCAGCACCAGGACGTCGGCCAGCTCCTCGCCGACGATGGTGCGGGTGGCGCTGACGCCGTCGACGCCGGGCATCTGCAGGTCCATCAGCACCACGTCGGGACGCAGGTCACGGACCAGGTCGATCGCCTCGTCGCCGGACGCCGCCGTACCGACGACCTCGAGGTCCGCCTCCCCCGACAGCAGCTGCTCGAGGCCCGCGCGCAGCACCGCGTGGTCGTCCACGATCACCACGCGGATCGTCTCGTCGCTCATCCCCGCTCCACCACCATTCTCACCGTCGTCCCGGCGCCGGGCGCCGACTGCACCTGCAGACGGCCGCCGCCGTCCTCCACCAGGCTCTGCAACCCTCGCAGGCCGTAGGAGTCCTGCCGGCCGTCGGCCGCGGGATCGAAGCCGACCCCGTCGTCGGCGACGGTGAGACTCACCTGCCGCCCCTCGCCGAGCACGTCGACCCGGACCGCCGAGGCCCCGGCGTGCCGCACGGCGTTGCGGATCGCCTCCTGGGCCACCCGCCACACCAGGGCGACGACGTGGTCCGGGGTGCCGTCCATCCCGGCCACGCTGACCGTCGGCGTGACCCCGGCGCCCGCCGCCTGGGCGGTGAGGTCCTCGAGGGCCGCCCCGAGACCGACGGCGTTGAGGCCGGGCGGGTGGATCTCCACCAGGAGCGAACGCAGCTGACGCAGGCTGCGCCGCAACGCCCCGCTCGACCTGGTCAGCACCGAGCGCAGCTCGGGCGGGGTGCCGGGCTCCCGGGCGGCCCCCGACAGGGCGAACGCCGTACCGGCCAGCTCCTGGACGACACCGTCGTGGAGGTCGCGAGCGATCCGTCGGCGCTCCGCCTCCGAGGAGTCGACGGCCCGCTCCATCAGGCGCTCGCGGGCCCGGCTGGCACGGGTCAGCCGGAGGGTCAGCACGCCGATCATCGGTACGCCGAGCAGCAGGATCGCGAGCAGTCCGACCGTGCTGATCCGGCGGAACGGGGTGAGCACCTCCGCGGCCCGCTGCTGGACCGTGGCCACCGAGTAGTACGCCTCGAACAGCAGCGGCTCGCCCTCGGGCGAGTCGATCCGGGTGTAGACCTCGAGCAGGCCGTCGTCCTCGGTCTCGAACTTGTTCTCCCGCCGCCGCAGGTCCGACAGGCTGCCCTCGGTCGCACCCTTGCGGAGCACGTCGAGCTGCTCGTCGTCGAGGGCGAACTTCTTGCCGATCAGCTGGGTCTTGTCGCTGTAGACGATGGTCCCGTCCTCACGCCAGATCTTGATCCGCTGGACGTCGGGCACCAGCAGCCGGGTCCCCACCTTGCGGTCGAACCGGTCGATCGCGCCGGCGTCGCCGTCGACCATCCCTCGCGGGATCGCGGGCTCGGCCACGGAGTGCGCCAGCAGCTCGGTGGTGTCGCGGGCGTCGCTGAGGGCCTCGTTGCGCGCGGCGTTCTGCGAGAGCCGCCCGGTCCCCCACCAGATGAGCCAGAACAGCAGGAGGCTGGCGAGGAGGAACTGCAGGACGGGGTTGCGGAGCACCCTCACTGCGTGCTCCTTCCCCGGTTCGTGGGCCGGGGCAGCCCTCGTCCCCGCTCAGAGGGAGATGGTGCCACGGCACACGTCGCCGTTGGCACGACGTTCCGCACGGAAGGTGAAGTGGTCCTTGCCCGACAGGTCGGTCATCCGGCGCTCCACGCTGAACGAGCCGCTCGAACCGCGGGTGGTGCCTGTCCCCTTCGCGGAGACGCTGCCGTTGTGCCTGATGGTCCAGTGCCAGGCCTGCCCGGAGTGGTTGCTGTCGACCTCGGCCTCGACCTCGATCCGGCCGTCGTCGTGCTTGGCCTTGAGCTTCCAGACCGCCGGTCCCCCACAGCCGCCGTGGGTCCGTACGCCGCCCCCGCCCCCGTGGCTGGCCGAGGCCGGCGCGATGCCGGCGAGCGGCAGCGCCAGGGCCGAGAGGGTGAGTGCCGCGAGGGCGGTCCGGGTCTTCATGGTCTGCTCCTGGTCGTGGTCCGTGGTGTCCCACCAGGGTCTCCCTCCCGGGGTCCCGGGCACCATTGGTCGGTAGTACTACGACCTCCCGCCGCCGTCGTACGACCCCCTGCCGCCGGCGCTGACATGTTGCGGTTTGGTCCCAAACCGCAACATTTCGGCCCTCGAACGTGCGGTTGGGGACCAAACCGCAGGGTTTTTCAGTCGCCCGGCTCGGGGGGGTAGAGGACGCAGGCGACCTCGACTCCGCCCGCACGGCGCAGGGCCGGGGCCGGGGCGGGCTCGAAGTGGACGGTGACGCCGGCCCCCGCGTCGTCGATCGCCGTGACCCCCGACCACAGGGGCTCGGTGGGGTCCTCGGCCCTCATCCGGTCCAGGAGGGCGCGCACCGCCGGGCCGCCACCGGCCCCCAACGTCACCGTGGTCGACGGCTGGTCCAGGTGCTCCAGGTCGCCGATCACGCGCTGCTCGTCGTCGTACGCCGCGTCCGCGCGCATCCAGTGCTCCTCCAGGAGCGTCCGGAGGTCTCGCGACTCCCATCCGCAGCTCGAGACCGCCTCCGGGCAGCGGGGGTGGAACGCACAGCCCAGCGGGGGCTGCGCGGCGTCCGGGATCTCCCCACGCGGCAGGTCACGGGGCAGCGCCTTGTCGGGGTCGGGCTCGGGGATGGCCGCCAACAGCGCCTTCGTGTAGGGGTGTCGCGGCTGGGCGAAGATCTCGTCGGTCGGTCCGATCTCGACCACGCGGCCGAGGTACATGATCGCGATCCGGTCGCAGAAGTACTTGGCGGTGGCCAGGTCGTGGGTGATGTAGACGTAGGTCAGCCCGAGGTCCTGCTTGAGGTCGAGCATGAGCTGGAGGATCTTGGCCCGCACGCTCATGTCGAGCATCGACACGGGTTCGTCGGCGACCAGGAGCTCGGGCTGGAGGACGATCGCCCGGGCCAGCACCACGCGCTGCTTCTGCCCACCGGACAGGTCTCGCGGGTACTTGTTGACGAAGAGCTCCACCGGCGAGAGCCCCACTCGCTCCAGCGCCTCCACCACGCGCGTGTGCCGCTCGGCCGCCGACCTCATGCCGTGCACCTTGAGCGCGTCCGCCACGGCCTCCTCCACCGTCATCGAGGGGTTCAGCGCCGCGTTGGGGTCCTGGAACACCATCTGGACCACCTGCCGGATCTCGCGGAGCCGGCGACGGCTCAGCTCGGCGAGGTTCTGGTCGCGGAGGTGGATCGACCCCTCCGTCGCGGGCACGAGGCCCAGGAGCGCCCGACCCAGGGTGGACTTGCCGCTGCCGCTCTCGCCGACCAGCCCCACGACCTCGCCGGGCTGCAGCGCGAGGTTGACGCCGTCGACGGCCTTGATCGTGCCGGTGTCGCGACCGAACAACCTCGCCAGCGTCCCTCCGCGCAGCTCGAAGTACACGGAGAGGTCTCGGATCTCCACCAGCGGAGACGTGGCAGGGGGCGTCTCAGGCTTCGTCGACAACGGTCAGCTCCTCCTGCTCGAGGGGCCGCGTGCCACCCGGGGGGATCTGGTCGGCCGGTCCCACCAGCCAGCACTCGACCCGACCACCTCCGGGACGCTCGAGGTCGACCGGGTTCTGGGTGGCGCACACGCTCATCGCCTCCGTGCAGCGGGGATGGAACCGGCATCCGTCCGGTGGGTCGACGAGGTCTGGCGGTGCCCCGGGGATGAAGTTGAGGCCGGTGGTCGTCAGCGAGATCGTCGAGCTCAGCAGAGCCCGGGTGTAGGGATGCTGCGGGTTCCTGAAGACCTCGGCCACGCGGCCCTGCTCGACGATCCGCCCGGCGTACATCACCGCGACCCGGTCGCAGGCCTCGGCGACGATGCCGACGTTGTGGGTGATCAGCAGCAAGGAGGTCTGGAAGTTGCGCCGCAGGTCGTTGAGGATCTGCACGATCTGGGCCTCGACCAGGACGTCGAGAGCGGTCGTCGGCTCGTCGGCCACCACGAACGCGGGCCGCAGGACGAGGGTCAGCGCGATCATCAGCCGCTGCCGCATCCCGCCGGAGAACTCGTGGGGGTACGACCGGTAGCGGGTCGGTGGGATCCCCATCAGGCGGAGCACCTCGAGGGCGCGCTCGCGGATCTCGTCCTTGGAGAGGTCTGGCTCGTGCTGCTTGATGGTCTCCTCGAAGTGCTGCGAGATCCGCATCAGGGGGTTCAGGCGGGTCAGCGGCTCCTGGAAGATCATCCCGAGCTCGCGACCCCGCAGCTGGTAGGCCGCCTTCTCGCTGAGCGCGAAGATGTCGCGGCCCCGGAAGAGGACCTGGCCGTCCCGCTTGGCGCCCTCGGGGAGCAGCCCCATCAGGCCCCGCCCGAGCGTCGACTTGCCGCACCCGGACTCCCCCACCAGGCCCAGGGTCTCGCCCGGGGCCAGGTCGAAGCTGACGCCGTCGACGGCCCGGATCGCGCCCCTGGTCGTGCCGTACCAGACCCGCACGTCGCGAGCGGAGATCACCGGCCCCTGGGCGTCGGGAGCGACGAGGTTCTCGGTCAGGTCGATGGCCATGTCTGCTCCTCCTGGAACGGCGATGTGCGGTCGCGCGGCGGCATCACGACCGGGAGCAGCCGACGACGTCGCAGCGTCGGGTTCAGCGTCTCGTTCAGGCCTTCGCCCACCAGCGTCAGCCCGGTCACCAGGAGCACGATGGCCAACCCCGGGTAGAGGCCCGTCCACCAGACCCCGGAGCCGGCATCGGCGAGCGCGCGTTGCAGGTCGTGGCCCCACTCGGCCGCCTGGGTCGACTGGATGCCGAGCCCGAGGAAGCCGAGGCCGGCCAGGGTGAGGATGGCGTCGGCGGCGTTCAACGTGGCGAGCACCGGCACGCTCTGGATGACGTTCCCGAAGAGGTAGCGGCGCATGATCCTGATGTCGCGCGCCCCGATCGCGCGGGCGGCCTCGATGTACGTCGCCTCCTTGGCGCTGAGAGTCGTGTTGCGCACCACCCGGTAGTACTGCGGGATGTAGACCACCGTCAGCGAGATCGAGACCGCGATCACGCTGCCGCCGTAGACGTCGATGAGCAGGAACGAGACCACGATCGCCAGCAGGAAGGACGGGAACGCGTACAGCGCATCCATGATCAGCACCAGGACCCGGTCGACGGGGCCGCCGTAGAAGCCCGACAGCAGACCGAGCGGAACCCCGAGGACGACGCAGAAGAGGATGGACAGGATCACCACCTCGAGCGCCGTACGGGCGCCCCAGATCACCCGGGAGAGGACGTCGAAGAACAACCGGTCCGTGCCGAACGGGTGAGCCGAGCTGGGGTGGCCCACCTTCGGGAACTCCACGCCGTGGGCCGAGGACTGGGCGAAGCCGTAGGGAGCGAGCCACGGGGCGAAGACCGCACAGACCACGAAGACCGCGGTGACGAGCACGCCGGCCACGAGCATCCAGCGGGCCAGACCGGTCGTCTCGGTGAAGGGCTTGGCGAGCGCGGAGAAGAGGCGACGCATCATCGGGGTCCCCGCGGCGTTGTTCGGAGGAGCGAAGCGGGCGAGAGGAACGTCGTGGGGTGATTCATCAGTACCTCACTCGCGGGTCGATCAGTGCGTTGACGATGTCGACCAGGAGGCTGATCAGCACGACCGCCAGGGCGAAGAACGTCACGATCCCCTGCACGGCACCGTAGTCCCGGTTGTTGATGTAGAGCACGAGCTTCTGGCCGATCCCGGGCCAGTTGAAGGTCTGCTCGGTCAGGATCGCCCCACCCAGGAGCAGCGCGAACTGCAGGCCGATGACGGTGATCACCGGGACCAGCGCGTTGCGGAACGCGTGCCGCCAGGTCACCGAGCCGCGCTTGAGGCCCCGAGCCTCGGCGGCCTCGACGTAGTCGGTCTGCATGGTCTGCAGCAGGTTGACCCGCACCAACCGGATGAACACCCCGCAGATCACCAGCCCGAGACAGACCGAGGGGAGGATCAGGTGCTTCAGCACGTCCTCGATCGCGGCGCCGTTCCCGCTCAGGAAGGCGTCGACCAGCAGGATGTGCGTCTTCGTCGGGACCTCGAAGACGGTGATCGGGCTGGCGTCGCCGGAGGTCGGCAGGCCGAGTGGCTCGGCGATGTAGAACTGCATCAGGAACCCGACGAAGAACACCGGCGCCGCGTAGCTCAGGATGCCGAACAGCCGGATGACGGCATCGGGGGCGGAGTCGCGGTAGCGGCCGGCGAGCAGTCCGAGCGGGATGCCGACCAGCAGGGCGATGATGAACGCCGCGACGGTGAGGGTGAGGGTGGCTCCGCCGTTGTCGCGGATCACGTGGAGGACCGGCTGGTTGTCGCTGAAGGTGGTCCCGAAGTCGAGGTGTGCAACCGAGGACAGGTAGTCCCAGTACTGCGCGAGCAGTGGCCGGTTGAAGCCGAGCGCCTCACGGCGCTGGTCCAGGGCCTGCTGGTTGAGCTTCCCGCCGAGCGCGGCGGACACCGGGTCTCCCGGGGCCACCCGCAGCACGAAGAAGACGAGCGTGAGGATGACCCAGATCATCGGGATCACCAGCACGATGCGCTGCAGGATGTATCTCGGTAGGGATCCCGATCCAGCACGGGTCATGAAGAGTGCCTCCTGGCACGGCTCATGGGGAGAGACCGCTCGGGTCTCTCCCCACGACCGTGTGCTGTGGGTGGATCAGCTGTTCTTGGTCACCAACCAGAACCGGAAGATGAACGACGGGTCGAGCGTGCTCTCGACGCCGCTCATCCCCTTGCCGTACACCGCGGTGTTCTGGCCGACCCACGACGGGATGAACGGGACGTCCTTCGCCGCGATGTCCTGCAGCTGCCCGAAGATCTGCTGCCGCTTCGCCTGGTCGGAGCTGCCCTGCTCCTGGGCCACCAGCTTGTTCGCCGCGGGGTTCTTGTAGCCGTTCTGGAAGAACCCACCGTCGACCAGGAAGGGCGACAGGTAGTCATCGGCGTCCGGGTAGTCGGGGAACCAGCCGAGGAGCCACAGGTCGTAGGCGCCCTGCTTGTAGATCGTCTGGTACTGGTCCCACTCGGTGCTCTTCAGGGTCACCTTGAAGAGCCCGCTCGACTCCAGCTGGCGTTGCACCTCGTTCGCCTCGTCCTCGGCGTTCGGACCGTAGTGCGTGGGCGTCCAGCCCACGGTCAGCGGGACCGGCGTGCTGATGCCGGCCGACTTCAGGATCTGCTTCGCCTTGGCGACGTCGGGCGAGCCGTACTGCTCCTTGAAGGAGTCCTTCTGGCCGCCGTAGCCCGGGGGCACGATGGAGTACAGCGGGTCGACGGTGCCGTCGTAGGCGTCCTTGGCGATCGCCTCGCGGTCGAAGACCTGGGCCGCGGCCTGGCGGACGGCTGCCTGCTTGCCGACACCGCTCCCGACGTTCCAGACCCAGTAGCGGATCTCGGAGCCCTTGCCGGTGGCCACGGTGACCTTGGAGTCGCTCTTGAGCGACGCGATGTCGGTCGGGCTCAGGCTCCGCCAGGCGACGTCCACCTCACCGTTCTGGGCCGCGAGCTTCAGAGCCGACGGCTCGGAGTAGTACTTGACGAAGACCTGCGGCGCCTTGCCCGGGTTGGGGCCCGAGTAGTTCTTGTTGAGCTCGAGGACCGCCTGCTCGCCGGACTTGTACTGGCTCAGCTGGTAGGGGCCGGAGCCGATGACCTTGGCGTCCGCGAGCTTCTTGGTCGCGGGGAAGACGGCGTGGTCCACGATCGCCGCCGCACCCGGGTAGGTGAGGACGTACTGGAAGGTGGTGTCCGGGTGGTCGAGGTGGAAGACCACGGTCTGGGGGTCGGGCGTCTCGATCGCGCCCTTGTTCAGCGTGACCGTGCCGTTCTTGGCCGTGTCGGTGATGCTGCCGAGCAGGTAGATAGCCGCGCCGTTGGCGTCCTGGATCTTGATCGCGCGCTCGAAGCTGTACTTCACGTCCGCGGAGGTGAGCGGGTCGCCGTTGGAGAACTTCTCGTCGGGGTTGAGCGTGCACGTCAGCGTCGTGGGGTTTCCGTAGGTGCACGACTTGGCGGCGTCACCCACGATCTTCGTCGAGTTGGGCGGCACCGTCACGAGCGTCTGGTACAGGTTGTACTCGAGCGTGGACGAGCCGAGGTCGTAGGACCCCGCCGGGTCCAACGCCGTCACGGTGTCGGTGGTGCCGAGGATCCACGGCGAACCGCTCCCACCGGCCGAGCTGTTCCCGCTGCTGCTGTTACCGCCACAGGCTGCCAGCGTCACTGCGAGTGCGCCGGCGCCCAGGGCGGCCAGGAACTGTCTGGTTCGATCCACGTCAGCCTCCGAATTGCATGCCCCCGGACTCCCGGGAGAGTGATCAGTCACGAGAACATAGCGGCTGACCCTCGGCGGGTCCATGACCCGCGGGTCGCGGCGAGGTCGCGATCCGGCAACGATTAGGGCGCGTCCACGCTCAGCCGCGAGTCGGCCGCGAGCCCGACCAGCGACTCGGTGAAGACGCGTCCCGGCCCGGGCGGCACCGACACGTGCAGGGGCGCCACCAGCACCCGGCAGCCGGCGGCGACCGCCGAGGTGGTGCCGGTGTCGGAGTCCTCGATGGCCAGGCACTCCGAGGCGAGGACGTCGAGGTCGCGGGCGGCCGCGAGGTAGGGCTCCGGGTGCGGCTTCCCGCGGAAGACGACGTCGCCGGTGACGACTGCCGCGAAGGTGCCGTCGGGCAGCGCGGACACGATCGGCTTCACGAAGCGCGCGTAGGACATCGTGACCAGGGCACACGGGACCGCCGCGGCGCGCAGTGACGCGAGCAGCTCGCGGGCGCCCGCGCGCCACGGCACCGCGCGCTCGACCTGCTCGATCACCGAGTCGAGCAGCTCGTCGACGATCTGCTCGGGCGGGACGTCGATGCCCATGTGCTCGCGGATGTAGCGGCCCGAGTCGAGCAGGTCGCAGCCCACCAGCTGGAGGGCGTGGTCGCGCGACCAGGTGCCGCCGTAGCGCTCGGCGAGGGCGAACTCCGCCACCATCCAGTACGGCTCGGTGTCGACCAGGGTGCCGTCCATGTCCCACAGCACCGCGGCAAAGGAGTCCAGGCGTCGTCCGACGTCGGTCAGTGCTCAGTCCTCCGGGTCGTAGCCGAGGTTCGGCGAGAGCCAGCGCTCGGCCTCCGCCAGGGTCCAGCCCTTGCGCTCGGCGTAGTCGGCGACCTGGTCCTGACCGAGGCGACCGACCACGAAGTACTGCGACTCCGGGTGGCTGAAGTAGATCCCCGACACCGACGCACCGGGCCACATCGCCATCGACTCGGTCAGCCGCATGCCGGTGTGGGTCTCGACGTCCAGGAGGTCCCAGAGGACCTGCTTCTCGGTGTGGTCGGGGCTCGCGGGGTATCCGGGCGCGGGACGGATGCCGGCGTACTGCTCCTTGAGCAGCCCGCGCTGGTCGAGGTGCTCGTCGGGCGCGTAGCCCCACATCTCCCGACGTACGCGCTCGTGCATCCGCTCGGCGAACGCCTCGGCGAGCCGGTCGGCCAGCGACTCCAGCAGGATGCCCGAGTAGTCGTCGATCTCCGCCTTGAACTGCTCGATCCGCTCGTGGGTGCCGAGCCCCGCCGTGACCGCGAACAGCCCGACGTAGTCCTTCAGACCGCTCTCCTTGGGAGCCACGTAGTCGGCCAGGCACCGGTTGGGGACGCCCGGGCGGTGGGCCCCCTGCTGGCGCAGGTGGTGGAGTACGGCGTGCGGCGCGCCGCGCTGCTCGTCGAGGTAGACCTCGACGTCGTCGCCGACCGCGTTGGCGGGGAACAGCCCGATCACGCCGCGCGCGGTCAGCCAGCCCTCGTCGACGATCCGGTCGAGCATCGCCTGTGCGTCGTCGTAGAGCTTGCGTGCGGTCTCCCCCGACTCGGCGTCGTCGAGGATCTCGGGGAACGAGCCCTTCATCTCCCAGGCGTTGAAGAACGGCTGCCAGTCGATGTAGCGACGGACCTCCGCCAGGTCGACGTTGCGGAAGACACGCACGTGCTGGCCGGCGCCGGGCAGACCGATGTTGGGCGAGACGTCGTGGTCCTGCTGCAGGAGCAACCGCGGACGCGGTGGCCGGTAGCCGGTCCAGTCGATCGGGGTCGGCCGGGCCCGGGCCTCGTCCAGCGTCGCCAGCGGTCGGTCGTTCTTGGCCGCGTGACGGGTGCGGAGCGCGTCGTAGTCGGCCTGCACGTCCGCCAGCAGCTTCGGCCGCTGCCGGTCGTCGAGGAGCGCCGCCGTGACCGGGACGGACCGGGACGCGTCCTTGACCCAGACCACCGCGCCGTCGTACCTCTGGTCGACCTTGACCGCGGTGTGGGCCCGCGAGGTCGTCGCGCCGCCGATGAGCAGCGGGATGGTGAACCCCTGGCGCTGCATCTCGGAGGCGACGTTGACCATCTCGTCGAGGCTGGGCGTGATCAGGCCGGACAGACCGATCAGGTCGGCCCCGACCTCGCGAGCGGTGTCGAGGATCTTCTGCGCCGGGGCCATCACGCCGAGGTCGACGACCTCGTAGTTGTTGCACTGGAGGACCACGCCGACGATGTTCTTGCCGATGTCGTGGACGTCGCCCTTCACCGTGGCCATCACGATCGTGCCGTTGGTGTCCTTGGTGGTGGCGAGCTCGGGCCGGTCGAGCTTCTCCTGCTCGATGAACGGGATCAGGTAGGCGACCGCCTTCTTCATCACCCGGGCGCTCTTGACCACCTGGGGGAGGAACATCTTGCCGCTGCCGAACAGGTCGCCGACGACGTTCATGCCGTCCATCAGCGGGCCCTCGATCACCTCGATCGGCCGGCCCCCGCGCTCCGCGATCATCGCGCGCAGCTCCTCGGTGTCGGCCTCGACGTGGCCGTCGATGCCCTTGACCAGGGCATGGGTGATCCGCTCCTCGACCGGGAGCTCGCGCCACTCCTCGGTGGCCACCTCGCCGATCCCGGCCGCGATGTTGAAGCGCTCCGCGATCTCGAGCAGGCGCTCGGCGGCGTCGGGACGCCGGTTGAGGACGACGTCCTCGATGCGCTCGCGCAGCTCGGGGTCCACCTGGTCGTAGACCACGAGCGCGCCGGCGTTGACGATGCCCATGTCGAGTCCGGCCGCGATCGCGTGGTAGAGGAACACCGCGTGGATCGCCTCGCGCACGGGGTTGTTGCCGCGGAACGAGAAGCTGACGTTGGAGATGCCACCCGACACCAGGGCGCCGGGGAGGTTCTGCTTGATCCAGCGGGTGGCCTCGATGAAGTCGCGGCCGTAGGTCGCGTGCTCCTCGATGCCGGTCGCGACGGCGAAGACGTTGGGGTCGAAGATGATGTCCTCGGCCGGGAAGCCGACCTGCTCGGTGAGGATCCGGTAGGCGCGCTCGCAGACCGCCGTACGACGCTCGAGGCTGTCGGCCTGGCCCTGCTCGTCGAAGGCCATCACCACCGCGGCCGCGCCGTAGCGACGACACAGCTGCGCCTGGTGGATGAACTTCTCCTCGCCCTCCTTCATCGAGATGGAGTTGACGATCGCCTTGCCCTGCACGCACTTCAGCCCGGCCTCGATCACCTCCCACTTGGAGGAGTCGACCATGACGGGCACCCGCGAGATGTCGGGCTCGGAGGCCACCAGCTTGAGGAAGCGGTCCATCGCGGCGACGCCGTCGATCATGCCCTCGTCCATGTTGACGTCGATGACCTGCGCGCCGGCCTCCACCTGCTGCGCTGCCACCGTGAGGCCGGAGTCGTAGTCGCCGTCCTTGATCAGCTTGCGGAAGCGGGCCGACCCGGTGATGTTGGTCCGCTCACCGACGTTGAGGAACAGGCTCTCGTCGGTGACGGTGACCGGCTCGAGGCCGGACAGGCGCAGCGCCGGCGCGATCTCGGGCTGTACCCGCGGGGCGACGCCCTTCGCGGCGTCCGCGATCGCGCCGATGTGCTCGGCGGTCGTGCCGCAGCAGCCGCCGACGATGTTCACGAGGCCGCTCGTGGCGAACTCCCCGAGGATGCCGGCCATGTGGCTCGGCGTCTCGTCGTACTCACCGAAGGCGTTGGGCAGCCCGGCGTTGGGGTGGGCGGAGACGAAGCAGTCGGCGACCCTCGACAGCTCCGCGACGTAGGGCCGCAGCTCCTCGGCGCCCAGCGCGCAGTTGAGGCCGACGGCGAGCGGCCGCACGTGGCGTACGGAGTTCCAGAACGCCTCGGTGACCTGGCCGGAGAGGGTCCGCCCGCTCGCGTCGGTGATCGTGCCGGACACGATGACCGGCCACCGGCGGCCCTGCTCCTCGAAGAGCGTCTCGAGGGCGAAGATCGCGGCCTTGGCGTTGAGGGTGTCGAAGATCGTCTCGATCAGGAGGATGTCCGCGCCGCCGTCGACCAGCCCACGGGCCTCCTCGAGGTAGGCCGCCACGAGCTCGTCGAAGGTCACGTTGCGGGCACCGGGGTCGTTGACGTCCGGCGAGATGGAGGCGGTCTTGGAGGTCGGGCCGAGCGACCCCGCGACGAAGCGCGGCCGGTCGGCGGTCGCGACCGCGTCCACCGCCTCGCGGGCGAGGGTCGCCGCGGCGACGTTGAGCTCGTAGCAGAGGTCCTGGAGGCCGTAGTCGGCCTGGGAGATGCTCGTGCCGTTGAACGTGTTGGTGCAGATGATGTCGGCGCCGGCCTCGAGATAGGCCCGGTGGATGCTGCGGATCACGTCGGGGTTGGTCAGCGAGAGCAGGTCGTTGTCGCCGGCGAGGTCACCGTCGTACGACGCGAAACGGTCGCCGCGGTAGGCGGCCTCGTCGAGCCGGTGTCCCTGGATCATCGTGCCCATCGCGCCGTCGAGCACCAGGATCCGGTCGCGGAGCAGGTCGGTCAGCTCCGCGGTGGCATCGGGACGGTGCGACTGGTCGGTCACGGGCAGGTCACTCCTTGCTGTGGTGGGGCACCAGCCTAGGAAGGCACGTCCGCGCGCTGGACCCCGTTTCCGCATCGTGACACCGGCGGGCGCGGCCCGCCAACTCGCCGGGGGCCTGTCGACCGGCCGGGACGTGTCCGGGGTGACTACTGTTGTCGAGTGATCGAGATCGAGGACATCGACGACCTGGTCGAGCCGGTGGTCATCGCGGCCTTCGAGGGCTGGAACGACGCCGCCGACGCGGCCTCGTCGGTGATCGACCACCTGATCAAGGTCTGGGACGCGCGCATCATCGGGGCGATCGACCCCGAGGAGTTCTACGACTTCCAGGTGAACCGCCCGGTGGTCGGCCTCGACGAGCTCGGGCACCGCCGCCTGACCTGGCCGAGCACGCAGGTCGCCATCGCCTCGCCCCCCGACCTCGACCGCGACGTGATCCTGATCCGCGGGATCGAGCCGAACATGCGCTGGCGGAAGTTCTGCGCCGAGCTCCTCGCCGCCTGCGACGACCTCGGTGGTGAGCTGGTGATCACCCTCGGCGCCCTGCTCGCCGACACCCCGCACACCCGACCCATCCCGGTGACCGGCACGGCGACCGAGCCCGACCTGGTCGACCGCCTCAAGCTCGAGCAGTCGACGTACGAGGGGCCGACCGGCATCGTCGGCGTCTTCCAGGACGCGTGCCTACGGCTCGACGTGCCCGCGGTGTCGTACTGGGCGGCCGTCCCCCACTACGTCGCGCAGCCGCCGTGTCCGAAGGCGACGCTCGCGCTCCTCGGGCAGATCGAGGACCTGCTCGAGGTGAGCATCCCCCTGGGCGACCTCCCCGAGGACGCGCGCGCGTGGGAGCGCGGGGTCGACGAGCTGGCCGAGGAGGACGAGGACGTCGCCGACTACGTCCGGGCGCTCGAGGAGACCCGCGACACCACCGACCTCCCCGAGGCCTCGGGCGAGGCCATCGCGCGGGAGTTCGAGCGCTACCTCAAGCGCCGCACCGAGGACGGCTGACCCGAACCGCGGCCCGAAATGTGTGCGGTTTGGTCCCAAACCGCACGTTTTTGGCCCCCGATGTTGCGGTTGGGGACCAAACCGCAGGGGTCAGAGCGCCAGGCCGAGGGCCGCGTCGAGGATCGCCCGGACGGCGTCGGCCGCGTGGGGGTCGCCGGTCTCGGACGGTCCGTGGGTGCCCAGGGTCGCGTCGGCCCAGGACTCGACGGCCGCCACCGCGGTGGGCGCGTCGAGGTCGTTCGCCAGGGCGGTCAGTACGGCGTCGACGACCGGCGCGGCGGGAGAGCCGGCGCCGAGGGCGAGGGCGGTCCGCCACCGGTCGAGCAGGTCGACGGAGTCCCAGAGCTCGGCCTCGGTCCACTCCCAGTCGCTGCGGTAGTGGTGGCGCAGCAGGGTCAGCCGGATGGCCATCGGGTCGACGTCGCTGTTGCGCAGCGCCGAGACGAAGACCAGGTTGCCGCGCGACTTCGACATCTTCTCGCCGTCGTACCCGACCATCCCGGCGTGCACGTACGCCCGCGCGAACGGGCGACCGGTGAGCACCTGCGCCTCGGACGCGCACATCTCGTGGTGGGGGAAGACCAGGTCGGAGCCGCCACCCTGCACGTCGAAGCTCTCGCCGAGGTACTCCAGCGCCATGGCGGAGCACTCGACGTGCCAGCCGGGCCGCCCGGGACCGAACGGGCTCTCCCAGGCCGGCTCGCCGGGCCGTTCAGCGCGCCAGACGAGGCAGTCGAGCGGGTCCTTCTTGCCCGGCCGCTCGGGGTCGCCGCCACGGTCGGCGTAGACGTCGAGCATCTGCTCGCGGGTCCAGCGAGACTCCTGGCCGAACGCCGGGTCGGCCGCGACCGAGAAGTAGAGGTCGTCCTCCACGGCGTAGAGCACACCGGCGTCGTGGAGCCTCCCGATCAGCTCCGTGATCAGCCCCATCGACTCGACCGCGCCCACGAAGCGCGTCGGCGGCAGCACCCGCAGCGCGGCCATGTCGTGCCGGAAGAGCTCGATCTCGCGCTCGGCCAGGTCGCGCCAGTCGACGCCGACCTTCGTGGCGCGCTCGAGCAGGGGGTCGTCGACGTCGGTCACGTTGAGGACGTAGGTGACGTCGTGGCCGGCGTTGCGCCAGGCGCGGTTCAGCAGGTCGAAGGCGACGTACGTCGCGGCGTGGCCCATGTGCGTGGCGTCGTACGGCGTGATGCCGCAGACGTAGAGCCGGGCCGGCCCGGTGGGCGTCGTCTCGACGAGGCCGCCCGTCGGCGTGTCGTGCACGCGCACCGCCGGACCCCGAGCGGTCCCGCCGGAAAGTGTCGGTGCAGGCAGATCCGGGGAGGGCCATGCGCGCATGCGTGGAGACTACGGCAGACGGTCAGAACGGCGGCCACGGGATGGCGCGCCATCCCTGCCCGGGCTCGGGCAGGGTGCCGACCCGCAGCAGCCGCTTCACCCGGCGCCGGGTCGCCTCGACCTCGACCGGGGTCACCAGGTCGAGGAGGCGCTCCCCCAGGTCGTCCTCCAGCCGGTCGGCGAGGCGCTCGAGGCGGGCGCGGTCCTCGTCGCCGAGGAGGTCGCCGGCCCATCCCCAGAGCACGGTCCGGAGCTTGTGCTCGACGTGGAAGGTCAGCCCGTGGTCGACGCCGTAGCGGTGCCCGTCGGTCATCGCGAGCACGTGGCCGCCCTTGCGGTCGGCGTTGTTGACGACCGCGTCGAAGACCGCCATCCGGCGCAGCTCGGGCGTGTCCTCGTGCACGAGCGACACGACGTGGTCACGGTCGTCGAGCCCGTCGAAGACGTGGAGGAAGCCCTCGGGCACCTTCTCGTCGTCGACGAGGGTGACGGCCTCCTGCACGGGGTCGGGCTCCTGCCAGAGCTGGACCATGCCCGGGCCGTGCGGCCCGTCCCGGCGGAAGGTGAGCGGCACGATGTCCCACCCGAGCGCCTCGGAGACGACGTACGCCGCCTCCTCGCGCGCCGCCAGGGTGCCGTCGGGGAAGTCCCACAGTGGCCGCTCCCCCGCCACCGGCTTGTAGACCACACGTCGCCCGTCGATCTCGCCGACGAACGTCGCGTTGGACGCCGGCATCACCCGGCCGTGGAGGGTGATACCTCCGGTCAGGAGGCCCGGGTCGATCGTCACGGTCGCTCAGGCCGGGTCGCGGCGGCGGTAGCCGTTCGCCCGGACGCACAGGTGCCCCTCGGGGTCGATCGGGTTGCCACAGAACGGGCAGTCGGGACGCCCGGCCTCGATCACGAGTGCGGCCCGCTGGACGAACGCCCGAGCAGGACCGGCCTCGAGCCGCACCGTGAGGACCTCCTCCGGCTCGACCTCGTCGTCGTCCTCGTCGGTGGTCTCGGTGAGCGGGAAGACCTCGATCACCACGCGGGCGATCGACGGGTCCCACGAGAGGGTCATGGTGCCGGCGCGGAACTGCTCGTCGATCGGCTGCTCGAGCGGCGCGGAGTCCTCGAGCCCGACCGGGGCGACGGCGGGGATCAGGATCTCCGGACTGCTGCTCGACATGACCTCGTCGAGCAGCTCGTCGATCCGCTCCGCGAGGACGGCGACCTGCTCCTTCTCGAGTGCGACGCTGACGAGCCGCGCCCCGGAGCGGGCCTGGAGGAAGAACGTGCGCGCGCCCGGCTCGCCGACGGTGCCCGCGACGAAGCGCTCGGGCGGATCGAACTCGTGGACGACGGGCATGTCTCCACCTTATGCAGGGCTCAGGAAGGGGGCGCGGAGGGTCCGGCGCCACCGCCCACCTCGGCCCCCCGGTCGCCCCGGCGTCGACCCTTCGCCCTGCCCGGCTTCGGGGCGAGCCAGGAGAGGTCGCCCTCGTGGGTGTTGGAGGCCAGGACGTAGGGACGGGCCTCGGTGTAGCGGATCACCGAGATCGACGCCGGGTCCACCTGGAGGCGCTGGAACAGGTCGAGGTGCATCCCGAGCGCATCGGCGAGCACGGACTTGATCACGTCGCCGTGGCTGACGGCCAGCCACACGGCGTCGGCACCGTGGGCGGCACCCACCTCCGCGTCGCGACGTCGTACGGCGTCGACCGCGCGCGCCTGCATCTGCGGCAGCGACTCGCCACCGGGGAAGGTCGCTGCCGACGGGTTGGTCTGCACCGTCTTCCACAACGCGAGCCTGGCGAGCTCGCGCAGCGGTCGGCCCTGCCACTCGCCGTAGTCGCACTCGGTCAGCGCCCTGTCGGCGCGCACGCGCGGCCGGGTGGCCTGGCGGGTGGCCACGGCTCGCGCCGTCTCGCGGCACCGTTCCAACGGGCTGCTCACCAGCTCCGCGAGCGGTACGACGGCCAGACGGTCGCCGGCCCTGACCGCCTGTCCTTGCCCGACCTCGTCGAGATGCACCCCCGGCGTACGCCCGGCGAGCGTGCCGGAGGCGTTCGCGGACGTGCGCCCGTGCCGGAGCAGGATCACTGTGGCCATGACCCGAGCGTAGGGCCCGGCTCCCGGCGCAGCCGCCGGGCCGGGTCAGCGCGGCGCACGGCACCGCGCGGGGCCAAGGACTAGCGTGAGCGTCGTGATCGTGGACAGTGCCGTCTACCGCAAGGGCGTGCGCATCGTCGACGACGTGCCGCCCAGCGAGCTCGGCCGGATCCGCAAGCTGGCGTGCGAGCCGGGCGACTTCGTCTGGGTCGGGCTGCACGAGCCGAGCGAGGCCGAGCTGGCGACGGTCGAGGAGGAGTTCGGCCTGCACCCGCTCGCCGTCGAGGACGCCTTCAACGCCCACCAGCGGCCCAAGCTCGAGCGCTACGGCGACACGCTCTTCCTGACCCTCAAGTCGCTCTGGTACGTCGACGCCTCCGACGCGGTCGAGACCGGCGAGATCAACATGTTCGTCGGTGACGACTTCATCATCACGGTGCGTCACGGGGCCGGCTCGGAGCTCCACACGGCGCGGCGCGACCTCGAGGCCCGGGCGAAGGTCCTCACGCACGGTCCGTCGGCGGTCGTCTACGCCGTCTGCGACCGGATCGTCGACGGCTACCTGGACGTCATGTCGTCCCTCGAGGAGGACGTCGACGAGGTCGAGACCTCCGTGTTCTCCTCGCAGCGCACCAACGACTCGGCCCGGATCTACACCCTCAAGCGCGAGATCGCCGAGGCACGGCGCGCTGTCCTGCCGCTGCGCGAGCCGATGCGCCGCTTCGCCACCGGCGCCGTCCCCGGGATCCACGAGGACGCCGCGCCCTTCTTCCGCGACGTGCTCGACCACCTCACCAAGGTCGCCGAGTCCGTGGACGGACTCGACCAGCTGCTGTCCACCGCCTTCGACGCCCACCTCGCCCAGATCTCGGTGATCCAGAACGAGGACATGCGCAAGATCTCCGCGGGCGTCGCCCTGGTCGCCGCGCCCACCCTGATCGCCGGCGTCTACGGCATGAACTTCGACCGCATGCCCGAGCTGGGCTGGCAGCTCGGCTACCCGTTCGCGCTCGGGCTGATGGTCCTGATCTCCGGCGCGCTGTGGATCTGGTTCAAGCGCTCCGGCTGGCTCTGACCCCGGCGGTCCCCCCTCCCGCCCGGGCCAGGGGTGAGGCGTCGTACCCCCACCGTTTGGTCCCAAACCGCAACTTTTCGGGGCTCTACCCCGCCGTTTGGTCCCAAACCGCAGAGATTTCGGGCGGGGACACGGGTCAGGTGGCGGACATGACGTTGGTCGAGAGCAGCACCAGGAGGAGGACACCCAGCCCGACGCGGTAGGGGATGAACCACGTGATCGCGTGGTGGGCCACGAAGCGGAGCAGCCAGGCGATGGTCGCGTAGGCCACGACGAAGGCGACCACGGTCCCGACGAGGGTCTCGCCGACGCTGATGGACCCGCCGAGGGCGTCCTTGAGCTCGAACAGCCCGGCGGCCAGCAGGGCCGGGATCGACAGGAAGAAGGAGAAGCGGGTGGCGGTGACGCGGTCGAGGCCGCGGAACAGGCCGGCCGAGATCGTCGCCCCCGACCGCGAGACGCCGGGGATCAGGGCGAAGCACTGCATCAGCCCGACGACCACGGCGTCGGTGAGGTTCAGCTGCTTCTCGCCGCGGTCCTGGCGGGCGACCCGCTCCGCGGCCCACATCACCGCGCTCCAGGCGATCAGCGCGATCGCCACGACCCACAGGCTGCGCAGGTCGTTCTTGATGACGTCCCGGAACGCCAGGCCGACGAGGCCGACGGGGATCGTGCCCACGATGATGTACCAGCCCAGGCGGAAGTCGCGATGGCCGCGCCACTCCGGCTGGACGAGCCCGCGCACCCAGGTCCGGGCGATCGCCCAGATGTCGCGGGCGAAGTAGAGGATGACCGCCGCGATCGCGCCCATCTGGATCACGGCGGTGAAGCCGGTCACCGCGGGGTCGTCGACCTGCAGCCCGAGGAGCTTCTCCGCGATCGTGAGGTGGCCGGTGCTCGAGATCGGGAGGAACTCGGTCAGGCCCTCCACGATGCCGAGGATGATGGCGTCGAAGTAGTTCATCGAGTGCTTTCCGGCGTCGGGAGATGCTGCGGGCGCACCCAGGTTAGGGCCCGTGCCGAATCGCGAGCCGCCGACACCCGGCGCGCCCATCACCGGCTACCTTTGGGCGCATGCAACAGCGGGCGGTCGGTGCCACGGGCCTCACGGTCTCGCGGCTCGGCCTGGGAACCATGACGTGGGGACGCGACACCGACGAGCACGAGGCCCGCGACCAGCTGATCGCCTTCGTCGACGCGGGCGGCACGTTGGTCGACACCGCTGCGGGGTACGGCGACGGCGCCTCCGAGGAGCTGGTCGGACAGCTGATCGGTGACGTCGTCGCCCGCGACGAGATCGTCCTGGCGACGAAGGCCGGCATCTCCCGCCGCGGCGGTGAGCGCGAGGCCTTCGCGTCGCGCGGCCGCTTGCTCGCCACGCTCGACGCCTCGCTGAAGCGGCTCGGCGTCGACCACGTCGACCTCTGGCAGGTGCACACCTGGGTCGACGGCGTACCCCTCGAGGAGACGCTCACCGCGCTCGACCTCGCGGTCACGTCCGGCAGGGCGTCGTACGTCGGGATCTCGAACTACTCCGGCTGGCAGACCGCCCAGGCCGCCACCTGGCAGCGCGCCGTCCCCGGCCGTACGACGCTCGCGTCGACGCAGGTGGAGTACTCCCTGCTCAACCGCGACATCGAGCTCGACGTCGTCCCCGCCGCGGCCGCGCTCGGCCTGGGCATCCTGCCGTGGTCTCCGTTGGGCGGCGGCGTGCTGAGCGGCAAGTACCGCAGCGGCATCCCGTCCGACTCGCGCGGTGCGTCGCCGACGTACGCCGGCTTCGTCGAGCGCTACCTCGACCCCCGCGGCCAGGCCGTCGTGGAGGGGGTGGCGAAGGCCGCCGAGGGGCTCGGCTGGTCGACCGCCGAGGTCGCGCTGGCCTGGGTCCGTGACCGTCCGGGTGTCACCGCGCCGATCGTCGGCTCCCGTACGGCGAAGCAGCTGCTCGGCCTCCTGGGCGTCGAGGAGCTGACCCTGCCCGCGGAGATCGTGGCCGCGCTCGACGACGTGTCGGAGGCCTGACCGGTGCCCGCCGTCCTGCGCCGCCCGCCCGCACGCGGGGTGGAGTGGGAGTTCGAGCGGCTCACCATCGCGCGCGACTTCTCCCGCCACGTCGTGACCAAGATGCTGGTCGAGCGGGCCGAGCACGGCGGCTGGGAGCTCGACCGGGTCCGCATCTCCCCCGACGGCACCCGGCGCGTGGTGCTGCGCCGCCGGATCATCCGGATGCGGCCGACCTTCTAGCGCCCTGCCTCAGCCGGCGTCGGCCACGCGCAGCGCGGCGGCGACGATGTCGTCCTCGGACAGCAGGACCGTCGCAGCGGCCGGGCCCAGCGGGACGAAGCTGTCCGCGCTCGTCACCCGCGCCAGGCGTCCGTCGTAGCCACCCTCGACCAGCCCGGTCACGACCCCTTCCGCCACGCCGCCGCTCGCCCGCGTCTCGTCCACGACGAGGACGGCAGGGAAGCCGTGCGCGATCTCGCCGAGGACGGCGAGGGGCAGCGGGGCCAGCCAGCGCAGGTCGACGACCGTCGACCCCAGCCCGAGCCCGTCCAGCCGGGCGGCGGCCCGCAGACTCATCGGCACGCCGTTGCCGAAGGTCACCAGCAGCACGTCGGCGCCGTCGCCGTGCAGGCCGACCTGGCCCAGCGGCACCCGGGCCTGGTCGCTCTCGGCGCCGCGGAAGGGCGCGGTCCAGCGCCCGTCGGGCTCCTCCCCGAGGTCGCGCGCGTGATAGAGCGCGATCGGCTCGAGTACGACGCAGACCCGGCCGTGCTGCTCCGCCAGGTCGACGCACGTGCGCAGGATCCCTGGCGCGTCGGCGGGGTGGCTCGGCACCGCGAGCACCAGTCCGGGGATGTCGCGCAGCACGGCCACGGAGTTGTCGTTGTGGAAGTGCCCTCCGAAGCCGCGCTGGTAGGCCAGCCCGGCGATCCGCACCACCATCCCGTTGCGGTACTGCCCGTCGGAGAAGAAGCTCAGCGAGGCCGCCTCACCGCGGAGCTGGTCCTCGGCGTTGTGGAGGTAGGCGAGGTACTGGATCTCGGGCACGGGCACGAACCCGGCCAGCGCCGACCCCAGGGCCACCCCGAGGATCGTCTGCTCGTCCAGCAGCGTGTCGAAGACCCGGTGCGCGCCGAAGCGGCCGCGCAGCCCTCGCGTCACGCCGTACACCCCGCCCTTGACGGCCACGTCCTCCCCGAAGACGAGCAGCCCGGGCGAGCGCTCCATGAGCTCTGCCAGCGTGGCGTTGATCGACTGCGCGAGGGTCAGGGCGGGCCCGTCCTCCGGGAGCGGTCGCCCCCACGCCGGGCGGCCGGCGGTGGCCGGCACCTCCGGCAGCGCGAGCGGCGCCATCACGGCGGCGCGGCTGGACAGCCGAGGCTCGTCCAGGACCTGCTCGGCCTCCCCCATCACCTCGACCCGCACCTGCTCGTACCACTCCACGATCCGGTCCGGCGTGGCCCTGCCGGCGGCGAGCAGGCAGCGCGCCGTCGCCAGCAGCGGGTCCTGCTCGTGCTCCTGCTCGATCTCCCGGCGCGGCCGGTACGCCGCCTCGACGTCCGAGCCTGCGTGACCCATGAAGCGCACGGTGTCGAGGTGCAGCACGACCGGCCGGCGGGTCTCCCGCACCAGGTCGACGACGTAGGCGGTCTGCTCCAGCAGCGCCGGCGGATCGCCTCCGTCGACCCGCACGTAGGGGACGCCGGGGATCCGCTCGAGCATCGCGGCGGGCCAGCCTCGGGGCGACGGTGTGCTGATCCCGATCCGGTTGTCCTCGCACACGAACAGCACGGGGCACGGCAGGTCGCGGTGGGCCAGGTACGACGCCGCGTTCAGCGCCCCGGTCGCCGTCGAGTGGTTGGCCGACGCGTCGCCGAAGCTGCACACCACGATCGCGTCATCCGGCCACGGTGTCGGCCGGCCGAGGGCTGCGCGCCAGACCCAGGGAGTAGGCCAGCCCGACCGCGCGCGGCAGGTGGGAGCCGATGGTCGAGGTCTGCGGGACGATATGGAGGTCGGGGTGGCCGAGGACCTTGTGCCGGCCACCCGACATCGGGTCGCGGCTCGACGAGGTGAGGCTCAGCAGCAGGTCCCTCACCGGGTTGCGCCGGCCGGCGAGCGTCGCCCGGCCCAGGTAGAAGCCACCCGAGCGGTAGTGCAGCAGCGCGGGGTCGTCGGTCCGCGTCACCAGCCCGAGCGCCGCGTTGCTCTCGTGCCCGGCCGAGCCGATCGTGTAGTAGCCCCTGCCCTCGGACTGCAGCCACCGGGCGGCGAGGTCGACATGGCGACTGCGGGCCTGGGCCGCGAACAGCGCCGAGAGGACGTCCGGCGCGACCACCGGGCGCGTCGCATCGAGAGGGCCCTCAGCAGGCCGCCAGGCCCGGACGGCGCGCAGGAAGTAGGCGTCGACCGCCTCCATGGGTCGCCTAGACCTGGTCGAGGAAGCGGTCGAAGACCCGCGACCCGAACTCCAGCGCGTCGACCGGCACCCGCTCGTCGACCCCGTGGAAGAGCGCGGTGAAGTCGAGGTCGGCGGGCAGCCGGAGCGGGGTGAAGCCGTAGCTGCGCAGCCCCAGCTTGTTGAAGTGCTTGGCGTCGGTGCCGCCGCTCATCAGGTACGGCGCGACACGGGCCCCGGGGTCCTCGGCGAGGAGGCAGCGGGTCATCGCGTCGACCAGGTCGCCGTCGTACGGCGTCTCCCAGGGCTGCTGGTGGGAGACGAAGGACCGCTCGACACCGTCGCCGCACAGTCCGGCCAGGGTGTCGAAGAACTCGTCCTCGAAGCCCGGCAGGAACCGTCCGTCGACGTGGGCCGTGGCCTCGGTCGGGATCACGTTCACCTTGTAGCCGGCGTCGAGCATCGTCGGGTTCGCGGTGTTGCGGATGACCGCCCCCATCATCCGGGCCGCCCCACCGAACTCCTCGATCAGCGACTCGGCGTTCTCCGGCGTGGCCTCGGTGCCCGCCATCTCGCCCACGGCCGCGAGCAGCGTCTGCATCGTCGGGGTCAGCCGGACCGGCCACTGGTAGCCGCCGATCCGCGCCACGGCGGCCGACAGCCGGCTGACGGCGTTGTCGTCGTTGATCATCGAGCCGTGCCCGGCCCGGCCGCGTGCGGTCAGCTTCATCCAGGCCATGCCCTTCTCGGCCGCCTCGATCAGGTAGAGCCGCTGGCCACGGATCGTCGTACTGAAGCCGCCGACCTCACCGACCGCCTCGGTGCAGTGCGCCAGGTGCTCGCGGTGGTCCGCCACGAGCACCTGCGCGCCGTGGTGGCCGCCTGCCTCCTCGTCGGCGGTGAAGCAGAGCACGATCGGGCGGTCGGGCACGGCTCCGGCCCTCGCCCGGGCCCGCACCACCGAGAGCAGCATCGCGTCGAAGTCCTTCATGTCGACCGCCCCGCGGCCCCAGACGTAGCCGTCCTGGATCTCGCCGGAGAACGGGTCGACCTGCCAGTCCTCGGCCGCGGCCGGTACGACGTCCAGGTGACCGTGCAGCAGCAGGGCTCCCTCCTCGCCGGGCCGTCCGCCCCACTGCGCCACCAGCGACGTGCGGCCGCTGTCGAGCTCGAACAGCTCCGAGGCGATCCCGACCTCGTCGAGCAGCCCGGCCACGTGCTCGGCCGCCTTGCGCTCGCCCGGCCCCGACTCGTCGCCGTAGTTGCTGGTGTCGATGCGGATCAGGTCACGACACAGGTCGACGACCTCGCCGGCCGGGTCGTAGGAAGGGGCGTACGACGCGTGCCGATGCTGCTCTGACTGGTCCTGGGACATGTCCCCATCCTGGCACTCGCCGGGCCGCTCCCGATGTGAGGAATGGGGTCGCCGGTTGCTAGAGTTCCCTCCGCACTCGTCCGGGTGGCGGAATTGGCAGACGCGCTAGCTTGAGGTGCTAGTGCCCGTATTAGGGCGTGGGGGTTCAAGTCCCCCCTCGGACACCATGGCAGCCGCGGGGCTTCGCCCATTTCGCGGTCCACGGTGGTTGACCTCGCCGCCCGGGGGTACGACCTCGACACCGGGGTGGCTCCCCCGCGGAGGCGCCACGGTAGGTCTGTCGGCTTCACGACTCGTGGCCGGCGGGCGTCCCCTCGCGACGAGAGCAGGCAGCGTGACCGAGCACCATGCCGAAGGCGGGCCGGCCGACCAGCCGGCACCCCAGGAGCCGACCGCACCGGCCGACGACCCGCTCCGCTCCTCGCGTACCAGCCGGTTCTGGGCCGCACTGGCCGCCCTGGTCATCCTGCTGCTGTTCCTGGTGATCTTCATCGCCCAGAACACCGAGCGGGTCTCGGTCTCCTTCCTGGGATGGGACTGGCACCCACCTCTGGCCGTGGCCATGCTCGTCGCCGTCCTCGTCGGACTGGCGATCACGGTCGCAGCAGGGAGCCTGCGGATCTGGCAGGTCCACCGGCGCGTACGCCGCACGCCCTGACGACCACGTGGGTGGGGTGCCGACCTCCGGGGATCAGGCGAGGGCGACAGCGGCGTCCGGCTCGGCGACCAGGAACGTGAACGACTCCTCGAGGTAGAGGTGCACCTGCTCGGCGTCGTGGTGGTGGTAGCCGATCGAGATGTCCTGGCCGACGTCGAGGAGGAAGTCGCCGCCGCGCTGGCTGACCACCAGCGCACCGGTCAGACCGGGCGCGCGGACGATGCTGCCCGACTCGAGGACCCGGCCCAGGTGGTCCATCAGCGGGTAGCCGCCGTGCTCGGTCGTCGCGACGATCGCGGTGTAGCGGCTCGGGTCGATGGCCAACGCGTAGGGGCCCTCGATCCCGTTCTGCCGGAGCCGGTCGACGGCCACGGCGACGAGGCCGGGGTACGCCGAGCAGTCGTCACCGAGCGCGCTCTCGCCGTACGCCGACGACGGCCCGATGCCGACGATGTCGGCGGCCGGCCAGCCGTTCAGGACGGCGCGGTTCTCCAGCTCCGCCGCGACCTGCGCGGCGCGCGCCAGGTCGTCGAGCTCGGGGTCTCGGCTGCCTCGCTGGATGTCGTCGATCTCGGCCCGGGAGACCGTGAACGGCACCCGGTACTCGGCGAGCGGCAGCACGCGACGCCTCCGCAGGAGGACCCCCGTCGCATCGAGCCCCTCGGGAGGCGCCGGGAGCGTGTCCGTCCGTCCCAGCGACAACGCGTCGTGCCGCCAGCCGCCGGGACCCACCCAGTCGACGAGCCGCCGGCCCGCCAGCAGCGGGGTCAACCGCTCCTTGGCCTCGGCGTCGATCGTCTTCCAGGCCCGGTCGGGGATCGGCGCGTGGTCGCGGAGGAGGTGGTTGGGAGACGTCATGCGTGGTGTCCTCTCAGGCTTCCGATGCCGAGGGAGCCGCCGGTACGGCGCTCCCGCGACCCGTCGTCGTTGGGGTGCAGCTCGGACTCGATCTCGTCGACGTACTGCTCGGGGTCCTTGTCCTCGGTGTCGACCCCGTCGGTCGTCGGGTGTCGGTCGAGGTACGTCTCGAGCTCCCGGCCGAGACGTTCTCGGAGCTCCGGGTCGGCGTGCTGCCGGAAGTCCGCGATCCCCTCGCGCTCCTCCTCGGCCATGTGCTCGTCGTTGGCCTTCCGCGTCTCGAGCACCGCCGCCCACCACTGCTCGCTGGCGACCGGATGGCGGGAGGCGTCGCGCACACCGTCCCGGATGTCGTTGTGGTCGCCGATCGCGTCGAGCGTCTCGTCCTCGGGGTCGTCCTCGCCGCGCGCCAGCAGCTGGGGGTAGAAGATCTCCTCCTCGGCCGCCGCGTGGACGTCGAGCCGGGCCGCCAGCGGCTCCCACAGGGCCTCGATCGCCGCGACATCGGGATCGGTCTCGACGCAGAGGTCGTAGAGGGCGATGAACTGTCGGCGGAACCATGCGTGGTCGCGCAGGATCACCTCGGTCACGTCCATGTGGCCACCGTAGCCACTTCCGCCCGCCGCGAAACTCACCGGTCGTTCCCACGGGAGGCTGAGGGCGTGACAGCGGTGCTGCGCGCGGGGTCGTCAGGGGGTCAGGCGTCGTCCTGCGGGGCCGTCCCGCTGCGCGGGTCGGCCCCGGCCTGGTCTCCCCCGGTCTCGTCCGCCGCGGTCTCGGACCAGACCGGGTCGACCCGGTTCTCCTGCTCGTCGGGATCCTCGTCGAGCCGTTCGGCCGCGTCCGCCGGGGAGATCCCCTCGCCCTCCGGAACGTCCGGAAGCTCGACGGGGCGCTCGTGGTCTGCCATCTCGGTCATGCCCGTCCGTACCCCCTTCCGACACAGGCACGCGACGGGCCGCGCACCCGCTCCAAGCCCGCCGCCTACCGCATTTGGGGCATGACTCTTCCGGCGTTCCGTGGTGTGGTCGGGCCATCTCAGACGTGGAGTCTGGGCAACGCCTCCGGGGGTGTGTCACCGATGAGAGTTCGAGTTCTGGTCTGCAGCATCGCGATCATGGGGCTGGCCGCGGTGGGATCCGCCGGTTCCCCGGTCCAAGCACGCGTCAGGCCCGCGTCGACCGGACAGGTGGTCGTCGTCCAGGCGGTGCCCGGTGCGGTCTACGCCGTGTCCATCGACGGCAAGGACAAGCAACGCGACGTCGCCGTGAACGCGGTGCTCGGCCCCTACCAGCTCGCGACCGGACACCATCGGGTGCAGTTCACCGACGGCCAGGGCAAGGTCGTGGTGGCCTCGACGGTCGACGTCACCTCCGGTTCCAGCAGTGACGTGGTGGTGCACCTTCCGGCCGCCGTGGGCGGGGCCCCGGTCGTGAACCTCTATCGCACGCCGCGGAAGCCGATCGCACCGGGGAAGGCGCGCGTCCTGGTCGCCCACACCGCGACCGTGGCTCCGGCCGACGTCCGCGTGGACGGGCAGGTGGTGTTCACCGACATCGCCAACGGCGAGTACGCCACCGCCGACGTCGCCGCCGGGACCCACTCGGTCGCGCTGCTGCCGACCGGGGTGACCACCCACCCGATCCTCGGACCGCTCTCGGTGAGCCTCGCGCCGAGCACCGTGACGATGGTCTACGCCGTGGGTCGCCCGAGCAACGGCTCGATGCACGTGATCGCGCACGGGGCGAAGCTCATCTCGAACGGCGCGACGGCACCGGTCACGATCGACACCGGCACCGTCGGACTCGCTGCCCGCATCCCGGTGTCGCCCTTCGGCACAGCAACGCGGTGACGCGCCGTGCAAGCAGACGGCATCGGGCAGGCACCGGTCGTACGACGTGGGCCCTGGGCGGGCTGGCCGTCGCCGGCGTCGTGGGTGTGGCCCTGATGCTGTCCCCCTGGAGCCCGGCCGGGGCCGGAGGAGCCGGCAGCACCGCTCCCCCGACCGGGGCCGGCTCCTCGCCGTCAGGGTCGGTCGCTGCGCAGCCGGCGGTCCCCGCTCGACGGGCCGGTGCCGTGCGCCCCGAGCGGCCGACCCGGTCGGTCCTCCCGAACGGCACGGTGGTCCCGATCAGGGCCGTCGACAGCCGGCCGGACGGGACCCTCGACGTGCCCGGCGACATCCGGGTCGCCGGCTGGTGGCGGGGCGGCTCCAGGCTCGGTGACCCGTTCGGCTCCACCCTGGTCGCCGCCCACGTGGACGGTCTCGCCCAGGGTCTCGGCCCCTTCGCCTCCCTGCTGTCGGTGCGGCGCGGCCAGACCGTCGTGCTGAGCTCCGCCCACCTCCGGCAGTCGTTCGAGGTCACCTCGCTGCGTCTGGTGCCGCAGGGCTCGCTGGTGCACCAGCGCTGGATCTACAGCGCCCGAGGTCATCGACGGCTCACCCTCGTGACCTGCGCCGGCCCCTTCCTCGCGGACCGCGGGGGGTACCAGAACCTCGCCGTGATCACCGCAAGCCCCACGGGTCCCGCGGTGCGGACGGCTGCGCGATGACGGCGTCGAAGAAGTCCAAGAAGCGCCAGCGGCAGCGGCGGCAGAAGGCGCGCCTCAAGGCCAGGAAGCAGGCCGTACGCCAGTCCGTGGCCCCGGCAGCGAGCACGTCACCCGCGCGCGCCGTGGGCTCCGTGGCGACCATCGAGCGTCGGCCGCCCCGCGCCCCGCGTCCCGCCCGCGGCAGAACCCGCCCCGGCGCCCGAGCTGGAGCCGGCGATCGCGCTGGAGCCGGCGACCGCGCCGGAGCCGGCCCCGGCGGCGGTCGCCTCGGTCGCTCCGGTCGAGCAGCCCGAGGTCCACGTCGACCCGCCACGGAGGACCCGTGACCGACGCCGGATCGCGGCGGGCGTGGCAGCCGTCGTGGTGTCGGTGGTCGCGCTGGTGGGGGCGGCCCTGCTCGTCATGCACCCCGGGTCCGGCGACGGCCGGGCCGAGCGCTCGGCCGCCACGCGCTACGCGCCACCACGCCCGGTGCCGCCCGACACGTCGTACGTCGAGACGCGCGTGCTGAGCTCGGGTGACCTGCGCGTGACCCACTGGATCGACAGCCGGACGCCCGTCAGCGTGGTCCGCCTCGGCCTGCCCGCCGTCGCGGGACTCCCACGGCTGACGATCAGCAAGGTGGTCGTCGTCGGTGACCGCACGCGCGCCCTCCGCAGCTCGGCGAAGACGCGTGAGTACTACGTCACCGGAGCCCGCCACCTCTACGTCAGCTACACGCTGAAGGGCGCGGTCACCCGCGCGCCCCGGCCGGCGGGGCGCGCTCTGGCCGTGATCACCAACCTCGAGGTCGGCGGCCTGCCGCGCCTGACCGAGACCACCCACTCCGTGGTCGGCGCACACGTCCTCAACCTGGCCTGCTCCGCGGCGCGGCGGGAGGCCCTGCCGGCACCGTGCGGTGCGGCCGTCAGCGACGGATGGCGGACGACGCTCGACGGCGCGGCGGCCGGCGACCGGGTGATGGCCCAGCTCGACCTCGGCGACGGCACGCAGTCGTAGGGCTAGCCGGCTCGGCGGCGCGGCGGCGAACTCCGCCACCGCGGCCAGCAGGTCCTCGCCCTGGATGCTCTTCAGGGCGATCCGGCTCACCCCGGCCTGGTAGGCCTGGCTCTCCTCCTCCGGGCTGATCACACCGGTGTGCAGGATGAGAGTCAGCCCCGGGTCCAGTGCGGAGACCTCCCGGCACAGGTCGACACCCCGCCCGTCCGGCAGCCGGTTGTCGACCACCACCAGGTCGGGCCGGTGGACCCGGACCGCCTCGATGCCGTCGGCCACGGTCCCGGCGACGGCGGAGGTCGCGATCGCCACGGCGTCCAGCTTCCCCGTCAGCCATGCGCGCACCGCGGCATGCTCGTCCACGATGCAGGCGCGCAGGAGCGCCGGAGAGCCCCGCACACCGAGCGCCTGCATGCGCGGGACCCTAGGAGCGGGCTCGGGTCCGCCACAGGGGCGAAGGTCCCGACGCACGTCGTACGACGGGTTGCGGAGCGGTTCCCTACTCCGAAAGGGGGTGCTCCACCGACGACGCTGCCGAGATTTTGCTCACCACCAGCCTCATCAGTCACATCAGTCACAGGACGGTGGAACGCTCGTTGTGTTCCGCACGCCCCGGGGTCACCCTGACCGCGGGGCCTTTCGCACGGGGGGTGCGGAGGAGACCCCTTCGCAGGGGGGTGCGAAGAGCATGACCGAACGCGCGCTCGTCCCGGCACCGGTGGAAGCCGATGGGGCCGGTCTCGACGAGGTACAGCACGACAACCCGGCCATCCGGCTGCTCGACGCACTGCGGGCCGGCGACGACCGGGCCCTGACGGCCTCGGTCGGGCAGACGACGACCGTCACGGCCGAGAACCTGCCGTGGGCCTGTCGCGGTCCGGACGAGGTGCAGACGATGCTCCGTGAGGCGCGCGAGCGCTTCCCCGGGCTGACCTTCGAGTCGAGCACCCGCCACGTGGGGTTCGGCCTCGTCATCGAGGAGGCGCGCGTCCGCGACGTCGCCGCCGAGGCCGAGGCCGAGCTCGCTGCCGAGGTCGACGACGCGGCCCGAGTCGCGGAGGACGAGGCGCGGGCGGAGATCCACCCCATGTGGGACGACCCCGCGGGAGGACGCTCGGCCGAGCTGGTGCTGTGGAACCCCGCCGGCCAGCTCGACCTGCCGCTGCCGCCGCTGCCGCTGAACCTGCCGGTCCGGGTGACCGTGCGGCACGACGACCTCCAGGTGCACGAGGTCCGCCTGAGCTTCCCCGCGGCGCTGTTGAAGCGGGCCCTCGGCCAGTACGTCGACCCTCTGGAGATGTCGCTGAGCGAGGTGCAGTCGGCGTTCATCGCGCCGGTCGGAGCCGGGTTCACCACCCACGCCCTGGCCGGTCCGGGGGTCAGCCCGGCGTCGGCGCCGCCCGGCGAGCAGCCGCCGACCCTGCCGACACCGGACACCGCATCACCGCCTCGACGCCGTCGCCGCGGGCTGGTGGCGCTGGTGCTGCTCGTGCTGGCGCTCCTCGCCGGAGCCGGCTGGTGGGTCGTGCAGGGCCACCAGGCGACGCCGGCCGCGATCGCGCCACCTACCTCAGCCTCGCCGACCGTCGCGAGGTCGAGCGGCCCCGGCCGGCTGGCGACCACACCTGCCTCGAGCCAGGCACCCACGGTGACGCGCAGCCAGTCGACCACCGCGCCGAGCCGCACGCCCACCGTGACGCTGAAGTCGGACCTCGCCTTCGGGTTCGACAGCTCGACGCTCTCACCAGAGGCGAAGGCCGCGATCGCGACGGTGGCCCACCAGGTGCGCACGGCCGGGCTGACCGGGAAGATCTACGTCGACGGCTACACCGACGACCTCGGCTCGGCGTCGTACGGTCTCGTGCTCTCCCAGCGTCGAGCCGATGCCGTGGCCACCTACCTCCAGTCGCAGCTGCTCGGAGCGCCGGTCTCGATCGTGTCCGTCGGGCACGGCGAGGCCAACCCGGTCGCGAGCAACGCCACGGCGGCAGGCCAGCAGCAGAACCGCAGGGTCACCCTCACGTTGCCGAGGTCCTGACGCCTACGGTGGGCTCATGCCGGAGGCACTGCGCGTGGCGTTCGTGACCGGGACGACGCCCGACAAGTGGGCGCGTGCCTGGCGCGAGCAGCGCCGCGGTCCGCTCGAGCTCGTGCCCGTGACCGAGGACGAGCAGGAGGACGTCGTACGCCGGGGTGAGGCCGACCTGGCGCTCGTCCGGCTACCGGTCGACACCACCGACCTCCACTGCGTGCGCCTGTACGACGAGCTCCCGGTCGCCGTCGGCGGCCGCGACCACCTGATCTCCGCGGCGCCCGAGGTGACCCTCGACGACCTCGTGGACGAGCAGCTGGTCCGGCCGCACGCCTCCGGCTGGCGACCGACCGCCGACCAGCTCGACTGGCCGCCGATGACCGAGCAGGACGCGATCGAGACGGTGGCCGCCGGCACGGGGATCGTCCTGGTCCCGATGTCGGTGGCCCGCCTCCACCGGCGCAAGGACGTCGTACACCGCGTGGTGACCGACCTGGCCCCGAGCACGATCGCCCTGGTGTGGCTGCGCGACCGCGACGACGAGACGACCCAGGCCTTCGTCGGCGTCGTCAAGGGCCGCACCGCCAACACGTCACGCGGCTGACCCGGCCCTAGGCTGTCGGGCATGCCTGCGCTCGTCGCCTCGGCCCCCGGCCGAGTGAACCTGATCGGCGAGCACACCGACTACAACCGCGGTCTGTGCCTGCCCCTGGCCCTCCCCCAACGCACGACCGTCACGCTCGTCGCGCGCGACGACCTGCTCCTGAGCCTGTCCAGCGCCCAGGAGGACGACACCTGGGAGGGCTCGGTCGACGACCACCCCACGGGCTGGGCGGCCTACGCCGCCGGGGTCGTCGCCGTGCTGCGTGCCGACGGGCAGGCCGTGCCCGGCTTCACCGCCCGGGTCGACTCGCAGGTCCCGCTCGGTGCCGGTCTGTCGAGCTCGGCCGCCCTCGAGTGCGCCGTCGCCGTCGGGGTCAGCGGCCTGGCCGGCATCGACCTCGACGACACCGCGAGGCGGAGGCTCGCCGACGCCTGCATCCGGGCCGAGAACGACTACGTCGGGGCGCCGACCGGTGGCATGGACCAGACCGTGGCCATGCTCGGCCGCGCGGGCTTCGCCCTGCTCCTCGACTTCGCCGACGGCGGCGTGACGCGGGTCGCTCTCCCTCTCGACGAAGCCGGCCTGGCACTGCTCGTCATCGACACCCGGGTCAGCCACAGCCTGACCGACGGCTCGTACGGCGACCGCCGTACGGAGTGTGCGAAGGCCGCCGAGGCCCTCGGCGTCGACTCCCTCCGCGACACCGCCCTCGACGGCGTGGAGACGCTGGACGACCCCGTCCTGCGTCGGCGCGCGCGCCACGTGGTCACCGAGAACCAACGCGTCCTCGACGCCGTCGCGGCGCTCGAGGCCGATGACTGGTCGTCGCTGGCGGCGACCCTCGACGCCTCACACACCTCGATGCGCGACGACTTCGAGATCTCCTGTCGTGAGCTCGACCTCGCCGTGGAGACGGCCCGCGACGCCGGTGCACTCGGCGCCCGGATGACCGGTGGCGGCTTCGGGGGGTCCGCTGTCGCGCTCGTGCCGCGCCCGGCACTCGCCGAGGTCCGGGACGCGGTCGCCGGTGCGTTCGCCGCCGCCGCGCTGACCCCGCCCGCCTTCCTGGTCGCGACGCCGAGCGACGGCGCGCGGGTCGACTCCGTCAGCTGAGGTGCGCCGGGACCGCGAGCCCGGCGTCCCGGAGCTCCAGCCGGGCGAGGGCCGTCACCACCTCCGGGTCACGCGCCCGCCACGCCCCGGCCGGGTCGTCGCTGATCCTGGCCAGGACGTACATCGGCTGTCGGGTCAGGGCTCGGAGGGCGAACAGGTCGAGGTCCTCGGCCGCGTCGATGAACCGAGCGCTGGCGGTCGCCTCACGCACGAACCGCCAACGGATCGGTACGAAGAACACGGCCACGCACAGGATCGGGATCGTGGCCAGCGAGATGCCCAGCGCCCAGGAGAGCCGGTGGACCGCGGTGACCTGGGCGCGGCCGGCCTCCGCGAGCTTCTCCGAGGCCGACGACATCTGGTCGAACGGCGCCGAGACCCCGCCTCCGACCAGGGGGATCCCGCTGAGGGTGTCGCCGGCACTCGTCAGGCCGTTGGCCAGCGACGTCGCCGACGAGTCGGTCTCCCGGCCGACGCCGGCCAGCTCCATGGTGCCGTGCTGGACGACGTGGCCGAGCCAGACCCACCCGACGATCCAGAGCACGAACAGCACGTCGGCGAGGATCTGGCGGGTACGACGGGCGGAGGCGTCGGCGTAGAGCTTCATGGCGCCCATCCGACCAGGACCGAGGTCGCAGGTCGAGTACCCGTACTCAGTCGCATCTGGGTGCGCGGACGGATCCCGACCCGGGTGTCCGGCGGCGACGATCTGCGTATGACTACTCCTGACACCACCCAGAAGAACACCAGCGCCTTCTTCCTGCAGGCCGCGGCCGCGTTCGGGGTCTCCCTCTTCGCCATGGTCGTCGCGATCTACTACCTGCCCGCCGACCCGTGGGTGAAGGCGTTCCTGGCCCTCGGCACGATGTTCCTGACGACCTCCAGCTTCACCCTCGCCAAGTGCGTGCGCGACGCGCAGGAGGACCAGATGGTCGTCCGCCGCCTCGACCAGGCCCGCCTCGACCGGGCCCTGGCCAGCCACGACCCGTTCAAGAACGCGGGCTGAGCCCGCCTGCCACAATCCGATCGTGCCCTTGCCCGATCCCGCCGTCGTCGTCCTGATCGGCGCCGCTGGGTCGGGCAAGTCCACGTGGGCCGCCGCCCGCTACCGCCGCGCCGAGATCGTCTCCTCCGACGAGCTGCGCGGCATCGTCGGCTCCGGACCCGCCGACCTCGACGCGTCCACCGACGCCTTCGACCTCCTCGAGCGGATCGTGGCGGCACGCATCGGCCGCGGCCTCACGACCGTGGTCGACACGCTCGGTCTCGACGCCGACCGGCGACGTGCCTGGATGACGGCCGCGCGAGCCGCCGGCCTCCCCGCGGTCGCCGTCGTCCTCGACACCCCCGGCGAGGAGTGCCGTCGCCGGAACGCACTGCGCGACCGCCCCGTCCCCGCCGCCACCCTGGCCGACCAGGTACGCCGCGTCGCCGCCGTGCTCGACGTCCTCGCGGACGAGGGCTGGGACCACCTCGAGCTCGCCCTTCCCGGGGCTCCAGAACCCCACGGTTTGGTCCCCAACCGCAGCGACACGCCGACCGGAGTTGCGGTTTGGGACCAAACCGCAACATTTTCGGCGCCCCCGGGCGGGGTGCGGGTGGTGCTGCAGCTGTCCCGGTTCCCGTGGGGGGAGGACCCGGGGGCGTGGGTGCGCGAGATGGCGCTCGCGGCCGGCACGGCCGGCTTCGCCGGCATCGCCGTGATGGACCACCTGATCCAGATCCCCCAGGTCGACCCGGCGTGGCAGCCGATCCCGGAGCCGTGGGTCACCCTCGGACTCGTCGCCGGGCTCGAGACCGACCTGATGCTCGGGACGCTGTGCACGCCGGCGACCTTCCGGCCCGCGGGCATCACGGCCAAGGCCGCGGCCACCCTCGACGTGCTCTCCGGCGGGCGGGCGTTCCTCGGCGTCGGCGCCGGCTGGTGGGACCGCGAGCACGCGGCGTACGGGATCGCGTTCCCGCCCGCCGCCGAGCGGCTCGACCTCCTCGAGACCACCATCGAGACGTGCCGGGCGCTGTGGGCGCCCGGCACCAAGCCCTACGACGGGACGCGGGTGAGCCTGCCCGAGACCACGTCGTACCCCCGGCCCGCCCACGAGATCCCGGTCATCGTCGGCGGCAACGGCGAGCGCCGTACGCTCGCGATCGCCGCCCGGCTGGGCGATGCGTGCAACCTGCCGTCGGACCCCGAGGTGCTGCGTCACAAGCTCGGCGTCCTCGACCGGCACCTGGCCGAGGCCGGCCGCACCCGCGACGACGTGGCGGTCACGGTCCTCGACCTGCCGGTGGTCGGCCGGGACCGGGAGGACGCCTGGGCGCAGGTCGAGCGCCTGCGCGGGCGCACCGCGGCGGCCGCCTTCGCACGTCGTACGAACGCCGGGACGGTCGCCGAGCACCGCCGCCGCTACGCCGGGCTGCGGGAGCTCGGCGTGAGCACCGTCTTCGTCGGCGTGCGCGGGCTGTCGGGGCCGGATGACGTGCTCGCGCTGGCCGGCCTGAACGGCTGAGGCTACTTCAGCTCGGCGCTCGAGAGCCCGAGCACGCGGCGGGCGATGATCAGCTGCTGGATCTGCTGCGTGCCCTCGAAGATGTCGAGGATCTTGGAGTCGCGGGCCCACTTCTCCAGCAGCTCGCCCTCGCTGTAGCCGACCGAGCCGCAGAGCTCGACGCAGGACAGCGTGATCGCCGGAGGCGACCCGACCGGCCTTCGCCTTGGCCATCGACGCCTCCATCGCGTTGGCCTTCCGGTTGTCGGCCAGCCAGGCGGCCTGGAGCATGAGCAGGCGCGCGCCCTCCCAGTCGGCCTCCAGCTGCAGGAGCTCGGCCGCGGCTGCGCTCTGGACCAGCGCGGGACGGTCGTAGTCCACCGTCACGCCCGCCTGCTCGAGCAGGTCACGGGTCAGGTCGAGCGCCGCCTTCGCGCACCCGACCGCCATCGCCGCGACCAGTGGGCGGGTGTTGTCGAAGGTCGCCATCGCCCCGGCGAAGCCCTGGCTGGTGTCGATGTCGGGCGAGCCGAGGAGGTTCTCCGCCGGCACGCGGCAGTCCTCGAACCTGATCGCGGCCGTGTCGGAGGCTCGGATGCCGAGCTTGTGCTCGAGGCGCTCGACCGTCATCCCCGGCGTGCCCTTCGGTACGACGAACGACTTGATCGCCGCGCGGCCCAGCGATCGGTCCAGGGTCGCCCACACGACGACGGCGTCCGACCGTTCACCCGAGGTGACGTAGATCTTCTCCCCGTTGAGCACGTACGCGTCGCCGTCCAGGACGGCGGTCGTGCGGATGTTCGCGGTGTCCGATCCGGTGTCGGGCTCGGTGATCGCCATCGACGCCCAGGCCCGGCCGAACCGCTCCTGCTGCTCGGCGTCGCCGACCGACGCGATGGCGGAGTTGCCGAGACCTTGGCGCGGCAGCGAGAGCAACAGGCCGACGTCGCCCCAGCACATCTCCGCGATCGACATCACCGACGCCAGGTTGGTGCCGTTGCGGACGCGGGCGCCGACCTCGTCGTCGTCGGACTCGTCGCGCCTCACGCCCGAGGCCCCGGCGCCGGAGCTCGCACCCGACTCCGAGAGACCGTCGATCATCGCGGCCAGGAGGTCGAGCTCCTTGGGATAGGCGTGCTCGGCCCGGTCGTAGGTGCGGCTGATCGGCCGGAGCATGTTCATCGCGACCTGGTGGGCCTGGTCGCGCACCTGCCGCAGCTTCTGGGGATCGTCGAGGGAGATCGGCATCAGACGAGCACCCCGCCTTCCATGATCGAGACTGCCCGGAGGTCGCGGTACCAGCGCTCGACCGGGTGTTCCTTGACGAAGCCGTGTCCCCCGAGCAGCTGCACGCCGTCGAGACCGATCGTCATCCCGTGGCCGGAGCAGAGCCTCCGCGCCAGGGCGACCTCGCGGGCGAAGTCCTTGCCGGCGGCCGCTCGCGAGGCTGCCTTCCAGGTGAGGAGGCGCATCGCCTGGAGCTCGGTGGCGATGTCGGCGACCATGAACGCCACCGACTGGCGGTGTGCGATCGGCTCACCGAACGCCTCGCGCTCCTTGACGTACGGCGTCACGTAGTCGAGCACGGCCTGTCCCACTCCGACGGCGAGCGCACACCAGGCGAGCCGCGACAGCCGCACGCACTCGGCGTACGACGTGCCGTCGACGGCGCCGAGGACGGCGCTCTCGGGCACCCGGACGCCGGCCAGGGTCAGCGTGGTGAGAGACGCGGCACGGACGCCCATCGCGGGGTCGGCCTCGACGGTGAGGCCGTCGGCGCCCGACTCCACGAGGACCAGCACGTTCGCGCCGTCGAGGCGGGCGCCCACGACGAAGAGCTCGGCGTCGGCACCTCGGGGCACCATCGACTTCACGCCGTCGAGGACGAGACCGTCGTCGGCGCGGGTCGCGGTCGTGAGGGGTTCGAGCGCGTCGAACAGCGGGCGCGGCTCCGTGAGCGCCAGCGCGGCGGCCGGCACGTCGTCGCCGGTGAACGCCGGCAGGTAGGTCTGCTGCTGCTCGTCGGTGCCCCAGGTGGCGATCGCGGTGGCGACCGCGCCCGGCGCCAGGGTCGCGACGGCGAGGCCGAGGTCGCCCTTCGCGAGCGCCTCCGCGACGAGGACGCCGGCCATCACCGCACGCTCCTCGGAGATGCCGCCCAGCGACTCGGGGACGCCGAGCAGCGGCAGGCCGACCTCCGTGGCCGCGGAGAGGACCTCGTCGGGTGCGGCGCAGGCAGCGTCGGCGTCGGCCGCGGCCGGGCGCAGCACCTCGGTGGCGAGCTCGGTGACGACGTCGACGAGCATCTGCTCGTCCTCGGTCGGCGTGAGGTCGAAGACACCGCGCGGCCGGAGCCGCAGCCGCCCGGGCTCCGGGCCGGCCGCCGTGGCCGGCCCTGGCGAAGGCCCGGCCGGCGGTCGTGGCCGTCCGGAACCCACCGCGGGTCACGGTGAAGACGGTCTGCTCGGCGTGCTTGCGCAGCCCGACGCGGTCGAGGAGGTCGCTTCCGGCCAGCTTGTTCAGCGCGGCCATCGCATACCCGAGCGGGTCGCGCGACTCGTGGCTCGCGACGCCGTTGCGGCCCCCGGGACGGAGGTGCTTGGTCAGGGACATGCCGCCCAATGTAACTCTGAGTTACATTTCGCGGCCACCGGCCCCGCGGTGCTCCCGGTCACACCACCCGGGCGCTCCCCGGGGAGACCCTGCCGCCGGCCTCCCTACGATCTGTCGCATGCCGCTCGTGCCCACCGCCCCCGACCACGCGCCGTACGGCCAGCTCCCCGAGGGCGGCCGCGTCCGCCCGATCGTCCGGTGGGGCACCGAGGTGATGCATCGCGCCAACCAGCCGGTGACGGCGTACGACGACGACCTGCGCGCCCTCGCCGCCGACCTGGTCGCCACGATGTACGCCGCCGACGGCGTCGGGCTGGCGGCGTGCCAGGTCGGGGTCGACCTGGCGATGTTCGTCTTCGACTGCCACGACGCGGCCGACGAGCGGACCGTGGGCGTCGTGTGCAACCCCGTGGTCACCCTCCCCGAGGGGCGCGACCGCACGCTGGACGAGGACGACGAGGGCTGCCTCTCGCTGCCGGGTGCCTACGTCCCGCTCGCTCGCCCCGACGTCGCGACGGTGGACGGGCACCGGACTCGACGGCGAGCCGGTGCCGCTTCAGCGGGGACGGTCTGCTGGCACGGGCCTCCAGCACGAGACCGACCACACCCGTCGGCACGGTCTTCGGCGACCGCCTCTCCACCCGCTGGCGCAAGAAGCTCCAGAAGGCGCACGACAAGACCGCCGACTCCTTCCCCGCCGACTGGCCCGCGGTCCCCGAGCCCGGATCGTCCGCCAGGTCACTCCTGCGGACGTGAGTCGCTGGGTCGTCCGCCTGAGGGTCACTCCTAGGTGAACGTGGGGCGGACGACCCGGGTCCGGCGGGTCAGCGGCGGGCGGTGACGTAGCAGGCGACCGCGGTGGCGGCGGCGACGTTGAGGGAGTCGATGCCCTCGCGCATCGCGATCACCGCCCGGCGGTCGGCGCTGCGCTCCCACCGCGGCGAGAGGCCGTGGCCCTCCGAGCCGAGCACGAGCGCGACCCGGTCGACCCCGGCGACGGCGTCCTCGACCGGCGACGGCGTCGTCGGCGAGGGTGAGCGCCACCGTCGTGAAGCCGCGAGCGCTGAGGTCCGGCAGCGCGTCGTACCAGTCGGGCAGCCGGGTCCACGGCGTCGTGAAGACCGCACCCATCCCGACCTTGATCGAGCGCCGGTACAGCGGGTCGGCGCACCGCGGGGCGAGCAGCACCGCGTCGAAGCCGAAGGCCGCGCCGCAGCGGAAGATCGCGCCGACGTTGGTGTGGTCGACGACGTCCTCGAGGACCAGCACCTGGCGGGCGTCGGTCGAGCACCTCGTCGAGCGCCGGCAGGGGTCGGCGCTCGAGGGAGGCGAGCGCGCCGCGGTGCACGTGGAAGCCGGTGACCTGCTCGGCCAGGGCCTCGCTGACGACGTAGCAGGGCGCGTCGCGTCGGGGCGAGCACGTCGGCCAGCCCGTCCAGCCAGCGCGGCGCCATCAGGAACGAGCGCGGGCGTGAAGCCCGCCTCGACCGCGCGGCGTACGACCTTCTCGCCCTCGGCCAGGAAGAGCCCGTGCTCGGCCTCGAGGTGCGTCCGCAGCTGGACGTCGCGCAGGTCGCGGTAGTCGCCGAGCCGGGGGTCGTCCGGGTCGGTGACCTCGATCAGCTCCGCCATGGTCCTATGGTCTCGACTCCGCTCGACCGTCGGGTCGTCGGGCTCGACCGCTCGAGGGGCACCGCCGAAGTCGTCGGGATGCGCGACCGCGACGACGTCGCCGACCACGATGATCGGCGGGCGGCCGTACGCCGTGCCGGTCGAGGTCGGCGCCGAGCTCGCCCAGCGTCGACAGCACGGTCCGCTCCCCCGGCATCGACCCGTCGCAGACGACCGCGACCGGGGTCCCGGCCGGACGGCCGGCCGTCCAGCAGGGCGGTGGCGATGTGGGGCGCGTTCTCGACCGCCATCATCAGCAGCAGCGTGCCGCGCAGCCGGCCGACGGCGTCCCAGTCGACCAGCGAGTCGGCGTGGCCGGGCGGCACGTGGCCCGAGACGACCGTGAAGTCGTGGGCGACCCCACGGTGGGTGACCGGGATGCCGGCCACGGCCGGCACGGCCAGCGGGCTGGACAGCCCGGGGATCACCTGGACCGGCACCCCGGCCTCCCGGCACGCCTCGACCTCCTCGAACCCGCGGCCGAACACGAAGCTGTCGCCGCCCTTGAACCGCACCACCCGCTGGCCGGCGAGGGCCCGCTCGACGATGAGCCGGTTGATCTCCTCCTGCCGCGCCGACCGGCCGCGCGGCAGCTTCGCGACGTCGACCAGCTCGGTGGTCGCCGGCAGGTCGCCGAGCAGCTCGCGCGGCGCGAGCCGGTCGGCGACGACGACGTCGGCCTCCATCAGCGCGCGGCGGCCGGCCACCGAGATCAGCTCGGGGTCGCCCGGCCCTCCGCCGACCAGGGTCACGCCCGGGACCGACGGGCGGCGCTCGCTGGCGGCGATCGTCCCCTCGTGCAGGCCGGTCACGATCGCGTCGCGGACCGCGGCCGTACGCCGCGGCTCGCGCCGCCCGAGCACGGCCAGGGTCAGCCCGTCGTACCGTGCCGACGGCCGGGGTCCACGCCGTGGCCGCGGTGGCGTCGTCGGCGCGGACGCAGAAGATGCGGTGGGCCTCGGCGGCCCGCGTGACGTGCTCGTTGACGCCCGCGTCGTTCGTCGCGGCGATGACGTACCAGGTCTCGTCGAGGTCCGCGTCGGCGAAGCCGCGCTCGACCCAGGTCACCTCGCCGGCGAGCACCTGCCCCTCGATCGCCGGGGTCACCTGGGGCGAGACCACCACGACGCTGCGCCCCGGCCGCGAGCAGCCCCGGAACCGCCGCTGCGCGACCTGCCCACCCCCGACGACGAGCACGCGCCGCCCCGACGAGCCGCAGGCCCGAGGGGTACGGCGGGTGGTCGGTCACCCCACCATCCTCCGCGCGCCCGGGCCCACCGGCTACTGCCGCCCACGACTCGGACCGGGTGGCAGTGGGTACGTTGAGGACTCGACATGCTCGACCACCGACGAGTGCCGCCCAGCCGAAGGAGAGCCGATGAGCCTCGACCGTCCCGTGAAGCCCGACCCCTACGAGCTGCTGCCCGAGGTCCCGTCGTTCACCGTCACCAGCGACGACGTCACCGACGGCCAGCCGCTCCAGGACGACCAGGTGGCCGAGGCGGGGAACACCTCGCCCCAGCTGTCGTGGTCGGGCGCGCCGGAGGGCACCAAGAGCTACACCGTGACCTGCTTCGACCCCGACGCGCCGACCCCGAGCGGGTTCTGGCACTGGGCCGTCGTCGACCTGCCGCCCGACGTGACCTCGCTCGACGCCGGCGCCGGCGCCGAGGGTGCGAGCCTGCCGGGGAACGCCTTCATGCTGAAGAACGACGGCGGTGTCGTCGGGTTCATGGGCGCGGCGCCGCCCGCGGGCGACCAGGTGCACCGCTACTACTTCGTGGTGCACGCCGTCACCGAGGACAGCCTGGGCATCGACGCCGACGCGTCCTTCGCCGTGATGAGCTTCAACCTGGCCTTCAAGACGGCCGGCCGCGCGATCGTCAAGGGCACCTACCAGCACTGAGCTCGGGGCCGCCCGGGCTCGCGCGGTTGCCCGGGCCGCCCCGTCTGGGTGAGACTGGGCGGCCGACAACCGCACAGCAGCACGCCTCCTGCACCCCCGCCTCATCGTGAAGCGGGGTCGCTCGGCGTGCGCGGGTCGTCGCCGAGACCGGGAGGTGGAGCCATGCTGGCGCTGTACGCCGCCGTCGGTCGACGCTCCTTCCGGCGCTACAGCACCTACACGGCCGCCACCCTGGCCGGCATCTTCACCAACTCGGTGTTCGGGCTGATCTACTCCTTCGCCTACATCGCCCTGTGGGACAACGCGCCCGACGCCGGGGGCTACGACAAGGTCGACGCGGTCACCTTCGTCTGGCTCGGGCAGGCCCTGCTGATGACGGTCGCCCTGTGGGGTGGCGGCACCACCGACGACCTGGCCGAGCGGATCCGGACCGGGGACGTCGCGATCGACCTCTACCGCCCGACCGGGCTGGTCGGCTGGTACCTCGCCGGAGACCTCGGCCGAGCGACGTACCACCTGGTGACGCGGGGCCTCGGCCCCACCTTCATCGGGCTGGTCTTCTTCCACATCCTCCTGCCGCCGAGCGCGCTCGACGCCCTGGCCTTCGCGGTCAGCGTCGTCCTGGCCGTGGTGGTCAGCTTCGGGCTGCGCTTCCTGGTCGCGTCGTCGGCGTTCTGGCTGCTCGACTCCAGCGGCGCCCGCTTCCTGAGCGGAGCCTTCGCGATCTTCTTCAGCGGGATGATGCTGCCGCTGGTGCTCTTCCCCGGCTGGCTCGGCAGCCTGGCCCGGGCGCTGCCGTGGTCGGCGATCATCCAGGTCCCCAACGACATCTGGCTCGGCCAGTACGACGGGTGGGCGCTGCTGGGCGCCCTCGCCTTCCAGCTGCTCTGGGTGGCGCTGCTCCTCGGGCTGTGCGAGGCCGTGCTGCGCGCGGCGACGCGCAAGGTGGTGGTGCAGGGTGGCTGAGGTCCGCAGCGTCACCCGCCGCGAGAGCAGTGCCTTCGCGGTCCGGAGCTACTCCGACATCGCGCGGCTCTGGGTGCGCGCGTCGCTGGCCTACCCCGCGTCGTTCGTCCTGATGAGCGTCAGCGGCTTCCTGATCACCGGCCTCGACTTCGTGGGGCTGTGGCTGATGTTCACCCACCTCACCGATCTGGGCGGGTTCACCCTGATCCAGATCGCGCTGCTCTACGGCGCGAGCAGCGTCGGACTGCGCGTGGCCGACCTGCTGATCGGCAGCGTGGAGCAGATCGGTCTGCACGTGCGCACCGGCCGGCTCGACCAGATGCTCACCCGGCCGGTGCCACTGCTGGTGCAGGTCTGCGCGGACAACTTCTCGCTGCGTCGCTTCGGCCAGATCAGCCAGGCGGTCATCGTCCTCGCATGGGGCTGCTTCGCCGTCGACTGGACCCCGCCGCGCGTCCTGGTGGCGGTGCTGATGGTGGTCAGCTCGGGCGTGATCTTCTTCGGGCTCTTCGTGGGCTTCTCCTGCGTGCAGTTCTGGACCACCGACTCGACCGAGTTCGCCAACGCGTTCACCTACGGAGGCAACACCATCACCCAGTACCCACTCTCCATCTATCCCCAGGAGCTCACCAAGAGCCTCACCTTCCTGCTCCCGATCGCCTTCGTGAACTGGTATCCGTGCCTCTACCTGCTCGGGGTCGACGACCCGTTCGGGCTGCCGTCGTGGCTGCAGTTCTGCTCACCGGTCGCCGCGGCCGTCGTGCTGGGCGGGTCGCTGCTCGCGTGGCGGACCGGCGTACGGCACTACACCTCGACGGGGAGCTGAGATGGCCCTGATCGACGTGGCCCAGCTCGAGCGGACCTTCACGGTGCGGAGGCGCACCGGCGGTCGGCGTCGTACGGCGACGGTGGTGCCGGCGGTCCACGACCTCAGCTTCGCCATCGAGGCCGGCGAGATGGTCGGCTACATCGGGCCCAACGGCGCCGGGAAGTCCACCACCATCAAGATGCTGACCGGCATCCTGGTCCCGACCGCGGGCCGGGTCCGTGTCGCCGGACTCGACCCCAGCCGGCAGCGCACCGAGCTGGCGAGGCGGATCGGCGTGGTGTTCGGGCAGCGCACCACCCTGTGGTGGGACCTCCCGCTGCGCGACTCGTTCGCCCTGCTCCAGAAGCTCTACCGCGTCGACCCCGCCCGACACCGCCGCAACCTCGAGGAGTACGTCGAGCTGCTCGACCTCGGAGACCTGCTCGACACCCCGGTCCGGCAGCTCAGCCTGGGTCAGCGGATGCGGGGCGACATCACCGCTGCGCTGCTGCACGACCCGGAGATCCTCTACCTCGACGAGCCCACCATCGGGCTCGACGTCGTCAGCAAGGGCCGGCTGCGCGACTTCCTGCGCACCCTCAACGCCGAGCGCGGCACCACGCTGCTCCTGACGACGCACGACCTGCAGGACATCGAGGCCCTGTGCAGACGCGTGATCGTGATCGACCACGGCACGGCGGTCTTCGACGGACCCCTCGCCGACCTGCACCGCCGGGGTGGCTCCAGCCGCACCCTGGTGGTCGACCTGGTCGACGAGGCTCCGCCGATCCGCGTCGCCGGAGCCGTGACGCGGCGGGTCGAGGGCCCCCGGCAGTGGCTGTCCTTCCCGGCCGACGCCAGCGCCGCGCCGATCGTGGCGGCCGTGGCGGCGTCGTACGACGTGGCCGACCTGTCGATCCAGGAGCCCGACATCGAGGACGTGATCCGGCAGATCTACGCCGGCGCCTGATCCCGTCGAGCCGGCGACGCGGAAGGTGTCGGTGCCGCGGGAGCCGTCGAGAGCGGCGTCCCCCGCGTAGCGACCGACGATCGAGTAGCGGCCCTGCCGGGTGACGTGCGCGAAGCTGGCACGGGCGATGCCCCTGCGGTCCACCGCCCGTCTGATCGTCGCGATCGCGTGCGTCCCCCGCCTCAGCGTGAACGCCACGGTGCCCGTGGGGCGGAGCCCGAAGTGCGACCGCACGCGGGCCACCCCGGTCGCCCGCCCCGCGCCGGCGCGAGCGCTGCCGTCAGTGTCGTCGTGGTGGTGTCCTTGGAGACCTCGACCGTGGCGACCCTGCTCGGGAGGCCCGTCAGCGTCGAGGCGCCGGCATCGTCGGTGCACGTGCCCAGGCTGCCGGTGGTCGGGAACTCCAGCGAGCCGGCTACCTGGTTGCTCGCATCGAGACCGGTCAGCACCACGTCGCCGAGGCTGCCGGTGCGCACCACGTAGGTGCCCGCCTTGCTCGCCCGGAGCAGCGTGGTCCCCGACAAGGGCGCGTTGGTGACCCCGTTGGCGCCGTTGCCCAACGGGGTCTCCGCGACGGTGAGGTCGAGGCCCACGCGCGACGCGGTCGGAGCCGTCCGCACGGTCCCGGAAACCGACGTCGAGCCCTGCCCGTTCCGGACGAGGTCCGTCGTGGCCGGGTCGAGGGCGAGGGTGGCGGTGGTCGGTAGCGCCACCGTCTGGCCCGCGACCATCGTGGCCGGCGGCCGGCCCACCGAGTAGCGCACGGCGGGGTGGACGTCGCCCGACGGTGTCGAGCAGGTGTACTGCGCGGTGGTGCTCACCTCGCCGAGGGCGACGGCCGACGGGGCGACCGCCAGGCTCAGCAGCGCCGCTCCGGTGGCGACCGGGACCAGGGGAATCCTCATGCCGGGGAAACGCAGGGGCTACCCCGCGCGGTTCAACCGACCCGGAGTGGCCCGCGTCTCACCCACGCGGCTGACGCGGGGCCCCGGGTGGGTCACACCCAGCGTCGGACCCGGCCGCAGTAGTCGGCGTACGTCGGCCCGAACTTCGCCGAGAGGTACCGCTCCTCCGGCATCACGGCGCCCCACCGGAGGAGCAGCCACTCCAGGGGCAGGGCGGCCAGCGCCCACAGGGAGCCCGCGAGTAGTGCCAGCCCCGCGGACAGCACGAGGAGGCCGACGTAGAGGGGGTTGCGCGACCGCGCGAACGGCCCGGTGTCGATCACGCGGGTGGTCTCACCGCCGGGCAGGAGCGCCGTGCGATGGCGTGCCATCGCCAGCAACGCCCACCCGTTCCAGCCCGCGAACGCGACCATGCACAGCCAGCCGAGGACGCTCGTCGCGGTGCCTCTCTCGAGAGGGTCACCGACCCACGCGGACAGCACCAGCCCGACGCCCAGCGGGACCCCGACGGACACCGGCGGCCACAGCCGGAACCCGGGACCTGTGTCAGCGGCCATGTGCTCAGGAGTACACCCTCCGGCGCCGTGGGCGAAGGCGGCGCCGGCTCACCCGCGGTGGAGCGGATGACCTGCGCCCGACCGGGTACGGGCCCAGGAGACGTGTACGCCGTGGCGCTCGGCCGCGGCCCGGACGAAGGAGAGAGCATGCCTGACCTGCCCCAGCCCACGGACGGCTCCTCGGTCTCCACCGCCCCGTCGCGCGAGGCGCTCCAGGGCTCCACCACCGACACCGGCGCACCGGCACCCAGCGACCGGAACTCACTGACCGTCGGCGCCGACGGTCCGATCCTGCTGCACGACGTCCACTTCCTGAACCAGATGGCCCACTTCAACCGCGAGCGGGTGCCCGAGCGCAACGTGCATGCCAAGGGCTCCGGGGCGTTCGGCCGGTTCGAGACGACCGAGGACGTGTCGGCGTACACGAAGGCGGCGCTGTTCCAACCGGGTACGACGACCGAGATGCTGGCGCGCTTCTCGACCGTCGCCGGCGAGCAGGGCTCCCCCGACACCTGGCGCGACCCGCGTGGCTTCGCGCTGAAGTTCTACACGACCGAGGGCAACTACGACCTGGTCGGCAACAACACGCCGGTCTTCTTCATCCGCGACACCATGAAGTTCCCTCACTTCATCCGCAGCCAGAAGCGCCGCGGTGGCTCGGGGCTGCGCGACAACAACATGCAGTGGGACTTCTGGAGCCTCAACCCGGAGTCGGCGCACCAGGTGACCTACCTGATGGGCGACCGCGGCATCCCGCGCTCCTTCCGCCACATGAACGGCTACGGGTCGCACACCTACCTGTGGATCAACGCCGCGGGCGAGAAGCACTGGGTCAAGTACCACTTCCACAGCGACCAGGGCGTCGAGGGGCTGACCGGCGAGCAGGCCACGAGGATCGCGGGTGAGGACGCCGACTTCCATCGACGCGACCTCCACGACGCCATCGAGGGCGGCGACTCTCCTTCGTGGACGCTGTCGGTGCAGGTGATGCCCTACGACGACGCGAAGAGCTACCGGTTCAACCCGTTCGACCTGACCAAGGTGTGGCCGCACAGCGACTACCCGTTGGTGAGAGTCGGCACGATGACGCTCGACCGCAACCCGGAGAACTTCTTCGCCCAGATCGAGCAGGCCGCGTTCGAGCCGAGCGCCCTGGTGCCGGGCATCGGGTTCTCGCCCGACAAGATGCTGCTCGGCCGGGCCTTCGCCTACTCCGACACCCACCGCCACCGGATCGGGCCCAACTACCTGCAGCTGCCCGTGAACCGTCCGCACGTCGAGGTCAACACCTACACGCAGGACGGGCCGATGGCCTACGAGCACCGTGGCGACGACCCGGTCTACGCGCCGAACGCCTTCGGCCGCGGGTACGCCGACCAGGTCGGCGAGGTCGAGGAGAGCTGGGAGACCGACGGTGCGATGGTGCGCCAGGCGTACACCCTGCGCGAGGACGACGACGACTTCGGCCAGGCGGGGGCACTGGTCCGGGAGGTCTGGGACGACGACCAGCGGGAGGCCTTCGTCGAGACCGTCGCCGGCCACCTGCTCGGCGGCGTGACGGGCGACGTGCTGGAGCGGGCCTTCGCGTACTGGACGCTCGTCGACGCCGAGTGCGGGAAGCGGATCGAGGAGCTCGTCCGGGCCGGTGGCCCGAACGACAACCCCGGCGGCCAACCCGACGCCGCCGTGGCCGACGCCTCCGACCCCGTCGTCGAGACACGGACGCAGGCCGGGTCGTAGGGCCGCGCGCTTCACCATGTGAACATGGTGGAGCAGCGCTTCTCACGGCGAGTTCGCCGTGAGAAGTCGGGATTCACCACGTTCACGTGGTGAAGCTGTGACGCCCGGGGACCGCCGCCGACGGCCGGCCCCCTGCGTGCGCCTGGCACGATGGCGCGTGTGTCGTTCGACCACCACGTGATGCAGGCGATCGCCGATCACCGCACCGCGTGGGCCACGGCCGTCGCCAGGACCACGACGACCCTCGGGACGACGCCGGCGGTGCTGGTCGGCTGCGCCCTGGCGGCACTGATCGCGGTCGTCGTCCTGCGGGCCTATCGCACCGGGCTCGCAGCACTCCTGGCGCTGGCGATCGCGGCGATCACGGCCGACGTCCTGAAGCACCTGTTCGGACGTCCCCGGCCACCCCTGCACCTGGCCCTCGTCTGGGTCCCCGGTGAGGCGTTCCCGTCCACGCATGCCGCGGCGACCTCCGCGCTCGCGGTCGCAGTCCTGGTGGCGTTCCCGTGGCCGTCGGCACGGGCGGCGCAGGTCGCCGCTCTGATCGCTGCCGTCCTCCTGGTCTTCGTCGGTGCCTGCATGGTCTACGTCGGCGCGCACTGGCTCACCGACGTGCTGGCGGGGTGGGTGATCGGCGGCACGGTCGGGTACGTCGTCGGCCGCGCCCTTCGGGCGCCACCCGCCCCGGCATGACGCAGTCGCAGAGACCGGCCGATCGAGACCGGCCGTGAGGATGCGTGACTCGCTGCCACCGTGGCCGGCTAGGGCCCGGTGAGGACGACCAGCTGCTGAGTCGCCCGGGTCATGGCGACGTAGCGGTCCACCACGGCCTCGAGGCCCTCGTCCGCCGACGCGAGGTCGACGAGGACGACGAGGTCGAACTCGAGACCCTTCGACAGCTCCGGGGTCAACGAGCGCACTCGGGGGATCGGCTCGAACGTCGGTGAGCCGATGACGCAGGCGACCCCGTCGGGGTTCGCGGCGAGCCAGGCCTCCAGCACCGAGTCGAGCTCGGACGTGGACCCGTGGACGACCGGGATCCCGCTGGCGCGCACGGAGGTCGGCACGTTGGCATCCGGTACGACGGCCCGGATCACCGGCTCCGCCTCCTTCATGACCTCCTCGGGCGTCCGGTAGTTGATCCGGAGCGTCGCCAGGTCGATGCGGTCGAGCCCGGCCCGGTCGAGCCGGGCCTGCCACGAGTCCGCGAACCCGTGCCTGGCCTGCGCACGGTCGCCCACCACCGTGAAGCTGCGGCTCGGGCACCGGAGCAGCAGCATCTGCCACTCGGCGTCGGTCAGCTCCTGGGCCTCGTCGACCACGACGTGCGCGAACGGACCGGCCAACGGGTCGCTCTGCGGCCCGATCAGGCCGGCGCCGTCGAGCAGGGCCGCCCGAAGGTCCTCCCCGCGCAGCATCGACATCACGTGCATGTCGGAGTCGTCGGTCTCGATCAGGTGGTCGACGACGCGTGACATCTCCTCGCGCTCGGCCGCCGCAGCGGCACGCTGCCGGCGTCGGCGGCGAGACGCGGCAGGATCGCCGAGCCGCTGCCGGGCGGCGTCGAGCAACGGGAGGTCCGAGCGCGTCCAGGCCGACGGCTCCGCGCGCTGCAGCAGCCTGACCTGGTCGGCCTCGAGCCAGGGAGCACACCGACGGAGGTAGGCCGGCACCGTCCACAGGTCGCCCACGAGGTCGGCCGGGTCGACCAGCGGCCAGGCCCTGCCGAACGCGTCGACGAGCTCGTCGTCCTGGGCCAGGGCACGTCGTACGAGGTCCTCCGAGACGTCCTCGTCGGCCTCGTGCTTGTCGACGAGGATCGTGAGCAGCTCCTCCCAGACCTGGTCGCGGCCGTCGTTGTGCGACGTCCCGGGCTCGAGTGACTCGAACGCATCGATCCAGTCGGTCGGACTGAGCCAGACGTCGGCCCACGGTGTCGCGACCTCCATGCCCTCGGTCGGCGGCTCCTCGTAGAGCCGGACCGCGGGCTCGATCGCCCCCACCATGGCTGCGGACGCCTTGAGCCGGGCGACCTCCGGGTCGGGCTCGTCGGTCGCCGTCGCGCCCTCGGGCAGGAGGTCGCGCAGGGTGCAGGTCTGCACACCCTCCTCTCCGAGGCCGGGCAGTACGTCGGCGACGTAGGCCAGGTACCCCTGGTGCGGGCCGACGAAGAGGACGCCGCCCCTGCCCTCGCCGAGCCGCGGGTCGGCGTAGAGCAGGTACGCCGCACGGTGCAGCGCGACGACCGTCTTCCCCGTCCCGGGGCCGCCGTCGACGACGAGCGTGCCGCGCGAACCCGCGCGGATCACGGCGTCCTGGTCGGCCTGGATGGTGCTCAGCACGTCGCGCATCCGGTCCGACCTGCTGCTGCCGAGGCTGGCGATGAAGGCCGACTGGTCGTCGAGCGCGGTGTTTCCATCGAGGCCCTCGGAGGTGAACACCTCGTCCCAGTAGTCGCCGACCCGGCCGCGCGCCCAGCGGTACCGACGCCTGCTGGCCAGCCCCATCGGGTGCGCATGGGTCGCCCCGAAGAACGGCTCGGCCGCCGGCGAGCGCCAGTCGACGAGCAGCCGACGACCCGCACGGTCGGTGAGGCCGAGCCGCCCGACGTACACGGCTTCGCCGTCGTCCCCGACCATCCGGCCGAGGCACAGGTCGAGGCTGGACCGCCGCAGCACGCGCAGCCGCGCGGTCAGCCGGTGGACCTCCTGGTCACGCTCCAACGCCTCCTGCCCGACCTCTGCGGGCGCCTTCCGCGCGGCGTCGAGGCGCTCGGACAGATCGGCGACGCTCTGCTCGAGGCTCTCCGCGATCGCCACGAAGTGCTCCTCGTCGCGGGCGATCATCGCCGGGTCGGCCTTCGGGGCGAGGTGGTCGGGCAGGTCGAACGCGCTCGTCGTCAAGGGGGTCACGAGATCAGCTCCAGTCCGCAGCGAGTGGCCAGGACCGGTGATTGTGTGCCACGCCGGGGGGCTTGCCGCAAGGCCCCCGGTGGGCTATACGTTGGAGGTGGCGGAGGAACCGGGTTCCCCGCCCTTCTCATGCCGTCGCTGTCCCCGCGGCCGGCGGGCCCCTCGACGTCGAGGTTGCTGAGAACGGTCCGAGAACGGCCTGAGAGCAGCCGGATCCGCTCTGTGACGTCGCTCCCACGAAACGGCCGTTCCAGGCGTGATCCGGCCGATCCGGCCCGTCGGGGAGTTCGCGGATCGCAGGATCCTCTGGTTACCGTCGAGTGCGCTCGAAGAAGAGCGCGTGCAACCAGCATCACCGGTCGCCGGGTACGCCGAGTCCTGCCCTCCCGCGCGATCGTTCCCACGAACGACGTAGCCCAGCGCTCGTCGACGGGGCAGGAGTGGGGGACCCACTTCCGGGATCCACGGATTCCTCGGGGTGAAGCCGCCGAGACGGCGGCCGGGCACCTTCCTCGCCCGAACCCGACAGCTCACCTCACAGGCGTGGGAAGGAACATCCATGTCTCAGATCGTCACGTCGTCCAGACCTGCGCGCCCGTCCGGGCGCCCCGTGGTCCGGCTCCTGCTGCTCGCCGGAGTCGTGCTCGGGTCGCTCCTCGCGGCCCCGGTCGGACCGGCCGGCGCCGCTCCGTCGCGGGCCGCGCCACCATCACCACGCGCGGCACCACCACCACGCGCGGCACCACCACCACGCGCGGCACCACCACGGCCGGCACCACCACGCACGTCGCCACGCAGCGGGCCGGGTGGCTCACGCGATGGGCATCGCCGCCAGCGAGAAGGGGAAGCCCTATGCGTACGGCGCCGCCGGGCCGCGTGCCTTCGACTGCTCGGGCCTGACCTACTACGCCTTCCACCGCGCCGGCTTCCGCGGACTCCCCCGCACCGCCGCGGCCCAGTCGCACTTCGCGCGCCACATCTCGCGGAGTCGGATGCACCGGGGCGACCTGATCTTCTTCACCGGTCGCGGCGGCGTCTACCACGTCGGCCTGTACGTCGGCCGGTCGCACGGCCGGCGCCTCGTCCTCCACTCGCCGTACCCGGGCCGACGGGTGCACGTCCAGCCGCTGTGGACCAACGCGTGGTTCCCCGGCACCCTGCGCTGACCCTCGCGTCGTCGGGTCGGGCAGGGCGCTCCGGGGTCAGCTCCGAGCGCGCCCTGCACCGACCCCGTCGATTGGTCACAAACCGCAACAGAACGCCCCCGATTTCTGCGGTTGGGGACCAAACCGCAACCTTTCTGACCGCCCGACAGACGTCGACGGGCCCGGTAGGCCGGGTTCGGGCAAGATCCCACCGCGGGTGGGGGGCGTCGCCCAGAATGCGGGCCATGGGCTTCTCCGCCAGGTCGGCACTGGCATCGCTGGCCGTCGCGGGGGTCGCCGCGGCGATGCTCGCGACGGCCCCGGCGGTCCCGGCCGCACCCTCGCCGGGCAGGTCGTCACCGGCCAGGGTGTGGGGCGTCACCCTCGACGACGTCACCCACTCCCGGGCGCTGGCCAGGTCGCTGCGCGCGCTGCCGGAGCGAGCGATCGCCCGGGTCGTGTTCGACCCGGGTGAGAAGCCGGCCTCGTACGCCGGTGCGCTGCGACGCCTCCATCCGGTGGCCGACGTGATGGGGCAGCCCGTCGACTCCTCCGAGACCGCGTCGTACTCCGTGGCGGCGTACCGGTCCCGGTTCGCGGCGTACGTCGCGGCGTTCCCTCACCTCGTGGACGTGTGGGAGATCGGGAACGAGGTGAACGGCGAGTGGACCGGCCGGCCGGCGGAGGTCGTGGCCAAGGCGCGGGCCGGCTACCGGGTCGCCGCCGCTGCCGGGAAGCCCACCGCGCTCACCCTCTACTACAACCCCTCCTGCGCCGAGGACGCCGCGCACCGGATGTTCACCTGGGCGCGCACCCGTCTGCCCGCGACCCTGCGGACCAAGCCGACGTACGTCCTGATCTCCTACTACCCCAGCGACTGCCACGGCTTCTGGCCGAGCCCGGCCGGCTGGCAGCGCGTGTTCGACCGGCTCCACGCGCTGTTCCCGCACTCGAGGCTCGGCTTCGGCGAGGCCGGCACCACGAAGCGGTCCGTGAGCCAGGCGAAGCGCGCGGCGCTCCTGCACCGCTACGACCGTGTCGAGGTGCGCGGCGACCTCTTCATCGGCGGAGGCTTCTGGTGGTCGTTCGCCGAGGACGGCGCCACGCCGCGCCGACCGGTCTGGAAGGCCCTGGCGGCGGACATGCGCGCTCGGTGAGCCCGGCGTGCCCGGCCCCGGCGCGGGTGAATACTGTCCGATGTGAATGACCGTTCAGTCGCCCTGCCCGAGCGTGCCCGCGTGGTGGTCGTGGGGGGCGGGGTGATCGGATCCAGCGTCGCCTACCACCTCGCCCACCTGGGTGTGACCGACGTCCTCCTGCTCGAGCGCCACGACCTGACCGCCGGTACGACGTGGCACGCGGCGGGGCTGATCACCAGCGCCGGCATGACCGACGAGACCGCGGTCTGGATGGCTCGCTACTCGCGCGACCTCTACGCGCGCCTCGAGGCCGAGACCGGCCACTCCACCGGCTTCCGCGCGATCGGCCACCTGCACCTGGCCTGCACGCCCGCACGGCTCGAGACCCTCCGTCGGGAGCGGGCGTTCCAGCGCGGGTTCGGCATCGACAACGTCGAGGTGTCGGCCGCCGAGGTCGCCGCGTTGACTCCCCTCACCCGCGTCGACGACGTGCTGGCTGCGTCGTACGTCGCCGACGAGGGCCGCGCCGACCCGGTCGGGGTCGCCACCGCACTGGCCAAGGGCGCGCGCGCCCTGGGGGTCACGGTGGTCACGGGCGTGTCGATGACCGGCCTGCGGACCGACGCCGGTCGGGTGACGGCCGTCGTCACCGACCGGGGCGAGGTCGAGTGCGAGACCGTCGTCCTGGCCGCCGGGCTCTGGACGCGCGACCTCGCGCGCCGGTGCGGGATCGACGTGCCGCTGCAGGCGGCGGAGCACTACTACCTCCTCACCGAGCCGATGCCCGGCATCCACCGCGACCTGCCTGTCGTCGAGGACCCCGACCGCTACGGCTACTACCGCGAGGAGGCCGACGGACTGCTGGTCGGCCTCTTCGAGCCCGAGGGCGCCGCGTGGCACCTCGACGCGCCACCGGCCGACTTCGCCTTCGGCACCATCGACCCGGACTGGGACCGGATGACGCCCCACCTGGAGCGGGCGATGTGGCGCTACCCCGGCCTCGAGGGCGTGGGCCTGCGCACCTTCTTCTGCGGACCTGAGTCGTTCACCCCCGACGTCCATCCGCTGCTCGGACCGGCGCCGGAGGTGCAGGGCGTCCACATCGCCGCGGGCATGAACAGCCTGGGCATCCTCAGCGGCGGCGGCGCGGGCAGCGTCGTGGCGCAGTGGATCGTCGACGGCCGACCACCGGTCGACGTCACCCACTACTCCGTCGAGCGGGCCCTGCCCCACGAGACCACCCGGAGCTTCCGGGGCGAGCGCGTCGTGGAGTCGCTGGGCGTGCTGTTCGGCGACGGCGTCTGGCCGAGCTTCCAGTGGCGCAGCGGGCGCGGCGTACGACGGTCGGTGCTGCACGACAAGCTCGCCGCCCTGGGCGCGCGGTTCGGCCAGTCGGCGGGCTGGGAGTACCCCCTCTACTTCGGCGATCCGACCGACACCCCGGTGCGCGCCGAGCCGACCTGGCGCCGTACGGCGTCCTTCCCCCACGTCGCCGACGAGCACCGCGCGATCCGCGAGGCCGTCGGCGTGATGGACATGTCGCTGATGTCGAAGTTCCTCGTGCAGGGGCCCGATGCCGGTGCGGTGCTGAACCGGCTGTCGGTCAGCGAGGTGGACGGCGACGCCGGCCGGGTCGTCTACACGCAGTGGTGCGACGTCGACGGCGGTCTGCTCACGGACCTCACCGTCACCAAGCTCGGCGACGACCGCTTCCTGGTCGTCGCCAGCGACGTGATCCATCGCCGGGTCGAGACGATGCTCCGCCGAGCCCCCGCGCCCGGCGAGGTCGCGATCACCACGGACGTGACGCCCGGGACGACGCTGCTCTCGGTCCAGGGGCCGCTGGCGCGCGACCTGCTGGCGTCGCTGTCTCCGGACGACTGGTCCGACTCCGCGTTCCCCTACCTCGTCGGCCCGCGAGGTCGAGGTGGCGTCCTCGCGGTTCCTCGCCCTCCGGGTCACCTACGTCGGCGAGCTCGGCTACGAGCTCCACGTCCCGGCCGACCAGGGGGCCTCGGTCTGGGAGGCGCTCGTCGCGGCCGGCACGTCGTACGGGCTGCGCCAGGTCGGCCTGCTCGCCATGTCGTCGCTGCGCCTGGAGAAGGGCTACCGCGACTACGGCGTCGACATCGAGAACACCGACGACCCGCTGGTGGCCGGCCTGGCCTTCACCATCGCGTGGGACAAACCGGGCGGCTTCGTCGGACGCGAGGCCCTGCTGGCTCGCCGTGGGGACCGCTCGGCACGGATGGTGCACGTGCTCCTGGACGACCCCGAACCGCTGCTCCACGGCGGCGAGCCACTGCTGCTCGACGGTGAGTGGGTCGGCTACCTCCGCGCCGGCGACTTCGGGCACACCCTGGGTCGCTCGGTGGGGCTCGCCGTGGCCGAGCACGCCGACGGCGTCACCGCCGACTGGTTGGCCCGGGGCGGCTTCGCGGTCGACGTCGCCGGTACGCCGCACCCGGCCACGGTGTCGCTGCGTCCCTTCTACGACCCCGATCGGCTCCGGATCCACAGCTGAGCTGACCCGGCTCTTCTGCGCACCTCGGTCGGCGCCGCAGGGACGCCGTGACGCCGGGAGGACGAGGCGGATCGCCGTCGTACGGCGTGCACGGGAGCCGCGTCAGCCGAAGTCCATGCCCTCGACGGCGGAGGACGGCTCCAGGTCGGGCAGCCGGAGCATGCGGAACGAGTTGGCCAGCCCCAGCAGCGCGGCGAGGAGTGGCACCAGCAGGGCGATCTGGAACGACAGGTTGCGGGCATCCTCGTTGATGGCGAGGACCTCCGCCTCCACGGCTGGGGGCTCGCCCGTGATCTGCTCCTCGAGCTGGCTGTTGCTCATGATCTCGGCGTCGTCCTCGAGGGCTGCCGCGATCTGCTGTTGCTGGGCGGACGGGATCACGTGGCTGTTCTCGGTCATGTGGGTGAAGCTGAACGACAGCGAGGCGAGCATCAGGCCACCGGCCATGGCGAGGCCGAACGACAGGCCGAACGACCCGGCGGCGGAGTTCACGCCGGCGGCCTCACTGACCCGCTCCTCCTCGACGGGTGCCAGCGTGTAGTTGTTCAGCTGGGACACCAGCAGGCCGAGCCCGCACCCGACGACGGCGAGCGGGACGGCGAGGTACCACCCGCTGCTGACGCGTGGGACCAACGGGATGATGATCGCGATCCCGAGGCCGGCCAGGCCGAACCCGGAGCGGATGATCGCCGCCGGTCGCCGCTTCCCGGCCCTCCTGCCGACGAGGAGTGCAGCGGCGAACATCGTCAACGACAGCGGAGCCAGGGTCAGGCCGGCCTCGAGGGCGTCGTACTCCAAGGTCATCTGCAGGAACAAGGGCAGCGCGATCATGGCACCGCCGAGCGTGACCTGCTGCAGCAGCTGTCCGGTCACCCCGGCGGTGAAGTTCGGATGACGGAACAGGTCGGGGTCCAGCAGGGTGACCAGCCCGGCGCGCTTGCGTCTGACCAGCCACCGGGCCAGCAGCACCAGGGCCACCGCGCCGACCGCCATCAGCAGGCCGACGTACGCACCGCCCTCCTGCCACACGAGGATGCCCAGCACCACCCCGCCCATGCCGACGGCGGACAGGACCGCGCCGACCACGTCGATCTCGCGCGACCCGGTGTAGGGGACGTCGCGGACCAGTCGGATCTGGCTCAGGACGACGGCGATGACGACGACCTCGAGCCCGAACCCGACCCGCCACGACAGGTACGTCGTGACGAAGCCGCCGAGGAGCGGACCGATCGCGGCCGCGATGGCCGCCGCGGCACCGACCAGCGCGTAGGCCTGCTTCTGGGCCGCGCCGGCGAAGTTGCCGTGGATCAGCGACTGCATGGCGGGCAGGAGCATCGAGGCGCCGAGGCCGCCGATGATGGCCCAGAAGACGATGATCGCGGTCAGGCTCTGCGCCAGGGTCATCGCGAGAGCCCCGACGGCGTAGGCGAGCAGCCCGAGCACATAGGCCCGCTTGCGGCCGATCAGGTCGCCCACCTTGCTGTTGATCAGGATGAAGGCAGCCGACACCAAGGCCTCCAGCGCGATGGCCGACTGGACCCCGCTCGCGGTCGTGTCCAGGTCCCGGACGACCGCCGAGATCGACACGTTCATCAGCGACGTGTCCACCACCAGGACGAACATCGCCATCGCCAGCAGCAGCATCAGCCTGTGATCGCCCGGGCTCTCGGGGTCCCGGCCCTCGTCTGCCGACCCTTCGGTCATGTCGCCCTCTCGGCTGGTGATGCGTCGTCCAGGACGTCTCGAGCCCTCGGTCATGGTCGACCCGCTGCACCCAGGCGGCGATCCCGCGTATCGAGCGTGCTCCCGGCCGGGAGTCTAGCGATCCGAACGGGGACCGAGCCCCCGCAAGGCTCCGGCGTACTTCAGCGGCGCTGGTGCTGGCACGTGCGCGCCGTGCGGGCACTTCGGCGGTGCTGACCCCGCGTGGTGGCGCCGTCCGGTCAGGTGTCGAGGTGCTCGGCGAGGAGGGCCACGATCGGCCAGGCACCGTCCGACCAGTTGGAGAGCACGGTGTAGGTGATCGCCGTCGAGGGCTGGTGCCGGCTCGCGAACGACACCCCCGCGTCGTAGCCCTCGAGCCAGACGGCGTCATCGGTCGCGCCGAGATGGAACCCGAGGCCGTAGCGCTTGCCCTCCTCCGGCCAGTCGCTGCGCGGTCGGACCATCTCGGCCACCAGCGCCGGTGCGACGATCCGACCGCCGAGGAGCGCGTCCCAGAAGGCGCTGAGATCCGCTGCCGTCGAGTAGACCCCGCCGTCGCCGACCCCGCGGACCGGTAGGTGCAGCACGTTCGTCCGCGGGCCCTCGGCGAAGAGATAGCCCAGGGCCGCGCGGCCGGGAAGCTCGTCGGAGCGCAGGAACTCGGTGTCGACCATGCCTGCCGGCTGCGTCACGAGCGAGCGGACCAGCTCGTGGTAGCCCACCCCGCTCGCGCGTTCGGCCAGCAGGGCCAGCAGCACGTAGCCGCCGTTGTTGTAGGCGAACACCTCGCCGGCGGGCGACACGGTCGCGTGCCCGCCCAGGACCGCGAGGTACTGCTCGGCGGTGGCCAGTCGGTGCACCGGCACCGGCATCACGTAGTCGGTGACGGAGTCGACGGCGTCCTCGTCGAGATAGTCACCGATCCCCGAGCGGTGGGCCAGCAGGTGCTCGATCGTCACGTCGTCGGCCACCAGCGGCAGGTCGGCGCCGAGCAGGGAGCGCGCGGTCGTGCCGAGCCCGAGGGTGCCCCGCTCCACCAGGGCCATCACCGCCAGCGCGGTCAGGCCCTTGGCGCCACTGGCCGTGGCGAGCCGCGTCTCGACCGTGACCGGGATCGCGTGCGCGCGGTCGGCCAGCCCGTACGCCGCGCACAGCTCGGCAGTGCCTGCACGGTCGACGCGGACCACGCCGGAGAACCCGGTGCGCTCCGCCACCTCGTCCACTGCGGCCTGGAGTGACGACATCGCGACGAGCCTACGACGCTCCGCGATCGGCCGGGCGTGTCATCGCATCGGGGCGGCCAGGGTGACCCGGGCCGGGAAGCGCGTCCCCGCCAGGTCGACCTCCCAGCTCGCGGCGTCGAGGTCCGGCTGACGGACCGGGCCGTCGGAGCGGACCAGTGCCAGGCCGACCGCGGCTCCGACCGTCGCCCCGTACGCCGCGCTGGTGACCTGCCCGGCGGCCTCGCCGTCGCGCAGGAGGAGCTCCCCACCCCAGAGCATCGGCTCCGGGTCGTCCAGCACGAACGACACGACGCGTCGCCGAGGTCCTCCGGCCGCGAGCCGGTCGCGATGCTCCGCGAGCGCCGTACGGCCCAGGAAGTCCTTGTCGGAGGCGGCACGGCCGCCGAGGGCGGTCGCGAACAGCAGCCCGGCCTCCACCGGCGTCAGGTCGGGGTTGAGCTCGCGCGGGAAGGCCCGGTAGCCCTTCTCCAGGCGGAGCGACTCGAGGGCGTGGTAGCCCGCGTCGGTGAGCCCGAGGCCGGCCCCCGCGGCCTGGATCCCGTCGTACACGGCGCCCGCGTCGGACACCGGGACCGTCAGCTCCCAGCCCAGCTCACCGACGTAGGTCATCCGCGTCGCGCGCGCGAACGCCCCGGCGAGCACCACCTCACGGCTGGTGGCGAACGCGAAGCCCTCCTCCGACCAGTCGGACACCGGGTCGGCCCGCGCCATCAGGTCACGCGCCAGCGGGCCCATCACCCCGAGCACGGCGTAGTCGTCGGTGACGTCGTCGATGGTGGCCTCGCGGCCGGCGAGGTGTCGTCGTAGCCAGTCGAGGTCGCGCACGGTGGTCGCGGAGCTGCTGACCATCAGGAACGAGGCCGGACCGGTGCGGGTCACGGTGAGGTCGGCCTCGTAGGTGCCGCGGGCGTTCAGCAGTGGCGTGTAGACACAGTGCCCGACCGGGACGTCGACGTCGGCCGCACACACCCACTGCAGCCCGGCGAGGGCGTCCGGCCCGGAGACGACGTACTGGGAGAACGACGTCTGGTCGAAGACGGCGACGGCCGTCCGGCACGCCACCTGCTCGGCGACCGACGCGCCGAGCCACCACGGCCGGCCCCAGGACGACGCCGCTGGGGTCGCCCCGAAGACGTTGACCCGCTCCCATCCCATCTTGGTCCCGAACCGCGCACCCTTCGCGGCCAGTCGCTCGTGCAGGGGAGACAGCCGGACGTCGCGACCGGTCTCGGGCTCGCGGTCGGGCCACGGGACGGCGTAGTGGAGGCCGAGCGTCTCGACCACGCGCCGCCGGAGCCACGCATGGTCCCCGGCGTACGACGCGAACCGGCGTAGGTCGACCGCGACCAGGTCGCTGGTGGGCTCGCCCGCGACGACCCACTCGGCCAGGGCCCGCCCGGCGCCGCCGGCGGACGCGATGCCCACGGAGTTGAAGCCGGCGCCGACGAAGAAGCCGCGCAGGCCGGGCGCCTCCCCCAGCAGGAACTGGTTGTCGGGGGTGAAGCTCTCGGGGCCGTTGTAGAACTTCCGGATGCCGGTGTGCTCGAGTGCGGGGACCCGCTGCACGGCCTCGTCCATCAGCACCGAGAAGTGCTCCCAGTCCTCCTCGAGGAGGGCGAACTCGAACGGGTGGGGGATCCGGTCGGGTGCGACCCACGGCTTGGCGTCGGGCTCGAAGCCGCCCACCACCAGGCCGCCGACCTCCTCCTTGAAGTAGGTCCAGCCGTCGGGGTCGCGCATCACCGCGAGGTCGGGGTGGGTCCCGTCGACGGCGTCGGTGACGACGTAGAAGTGCTCGGCCGAGTGCAGCGGCACGGTGACGCCGGCCAGGTCGCCGAGGGCCTTGGACCACTGCCCGGCACAGACCACGACGGTCTCCGCCTCGACGTCCCCGACGTCCGTACGGACGCCCGTCACTCGGCGCCCGGTCGGCCCGTCCTCGATCGCGAACCCGGTCACGCGCACCCCCTCGGCCACACGCGCCCCGCGCTGACGCGCCCCCTTGGCCAGGGACTGGGTGAGGTCGGTCGGGTTCACCTTGCCGTCGCCGGGCAGCCAGATCGCGCCGAGCAGGTCGTCGGTGCGCATCGGCGGCCAGAGCTCGCCCGCCTCGTCGGCGGTGAGCATCCGGCAGTCGAGGTCGTAGGCCACGGCGTTCGCGGCCGTGCGCCGCAGCTGGACCATCCGCTCCTCGGTGCGGGCGACGATCAGGCCGCCGACGTTGCGATAGCCGGTGGCCAGTCCGGTCTCGGCCTCCAGCGAGGCGTAGAGCTCGGCGGAGTACTGCACCAGGCGGGTGCCGGCCTCCGTCGCCCGCAGCGGGCCGACCAGGCCGGCGGCGTGCCAGGTGGTGCCCCCGGAGAGGTGCCCCTGCTCCAGCAGGAGCACGTCGGTGACGCCGAGCGTGGTCAGGTGGTAGGCCGTCGAGCAGCCCACCACTCCCCCGCCGACGACCACGACCTGCGCACGGGTGGGGAGGTCAGCCACCGACGCTCACCTCGTCGAGGAGGCGGGAGAGCTCGGGTGAGGTGAAGGTGCGGGCGGCCTTCTCGAACCGGTGGGTGCCCCACGCGTGGAAGTCGAAGTCGAGGTCGCTCGAGCCGGCCTGGATGAAGCCCCACAGCGACCAGCCGTACTCGCTGCACAGGGCCTGGAGCCGGACCCTGGCCAGCAGTCGTGGGTCGTCGCGCTGGAAGTACGCCGTCGTCCAGGCGCGGGTGAGCTCGGGGTCGAACTCGCACTCGGTCGAGGTGTTGCCGAGCTCGAAGCAGGGGTCGTTGTTGCCGGAGTAGTCGTAGTCGATCAGCCAGACCCGCTCGCCGTCGTCGATGAAGTTGCCGGCCAGGAGGTCGTTGTTGCACGGGACGGTCGGTCCCGCGGTCGCCGTGAGCACCCGTCGTACGTCCTCCCAGGCGGCGGCGTGGTCGTCGTACGACGGGGGCAGCGGGAAGCCGTGCTCGCCGATCACCTCGCGGTACCACCGCTGCCGGGCGAACATGTCGAAGTCGTTGACGAAGCGCGGCCCGGCGTGGAGCCGGCGTACGGCGTCCGCGGCGCGGGTGAGCACCCCGGTGTCGTGGAAGTCGTCGTCGGTCAGGGTGCGTCCGCGGAGGAACTCCAGGACGGTCATCCCCAGCTCCGGCCGGTGCTCGACCACCCCCGCACCCACGCCCGCGACCGCCGCCGCCACGGTGTTGGCGTGCTCGGCGGCCCGGTCGATGGCGAGCAGTCCGGCGTCGCTGCGCACCTTGCGTACGACGACCTCGCGGTCGTCGAGGGTCACCCGGAGGTTGAGGTTGGTCAACCCACCGGGCAGCTCCTGGACATGCCTCGACCGCCCCGCCAGGGAGGCGAGGCGGTCGAGGTCGGTGTCGGTCAGGAGATCCGGTCGTCGAAGGCCGCGACGACTTCGGGGTCGATCGTCTGCTTCGGACCGGTGAACCAGTGCTTCACCGAGACGTGCCAGTAGATCGTCAGCAGGATCAGGGCCACGGGGACCACGATGATCGCGTAGTTCACGTACTTCCACGCGAACCCGTCGTTGCCCCAGATGCCGACGTAGGACGTCGGTAGCAGTCCGACGATCGACATGATCACGATCTCGACGACGGCGATGGGGTTCATCCACTTGTACTTCGACCCGTTGTTCCAGGACCCGACCTGGAAGTTCTCGCCGTGTCGCCAGCGCAGGTAGATCGGGATGCCGAAGGCCAGGTAGAGCCCGATCACGCCGATGGAGACGACCGCGAAGAACGCGACCGGGACCGGCGCTCCGTTGATGTCGACCTTGATCAGGGCCGGCAGGGTCAGGATCAGCGCGATGACCGCAGCCGCGATCACGGCGTTGGCGGGCACCCGGCTGCTGGTCAGCTTGGAGAACTGCTTGGCCCCGGGCATCGCCCCGTCGCGGCTGAACGCGAAGAACATCCGGCTGGTGCTCGTCATGCACGCCACCGTGCAGAAGAACTGGCCGGCGGCGGAGATGGCCACCACGAAGCCTGCGACGTGAGGCGTGAGCGCCTGGCTGAAGATGACGAACACGCTCCCGCCGCCCGTGGTGACCCCGTTGGTGTCCTGCACGGCGAACAGGAAGGACAGCAGCAGGATCCAGCCACCGATGCCGGAGTAGAAGATCGAGCGCCAGATGCCCTTGGCCGCGCCACTGGAGGCCGCCTGGGTCTCCTCGGACAGGTGGGCCGAGGCGTCGTACCCGGTGATCGTGTACTGGGTCAGGATGCCGGACAGTGGCAGGACGTAGAGCAGGAACCCTGCCCCACTGGTCTTCCCGCCGAACAGACCCGTGTTGTTGACGGTCGTGGTGAACACGTCGTTGACCGAGGCGTGGCTCGTGCCGTCCTTGAGGAAGAACCACAGGACGATCACGATCACGGCCGCGCCGATCACGTGCCACCACACCGAGATGTTGTTGAGCACGGCGAGCAGGTGGCTGGAGAAGATGTTCAGCACCGCCGCCAGGGCGAGGATGATCACGAACTCGATGAAGACGCGGGTCAGCGAGTAGTTGTGCAGCCACGACGAGCTGAAGTAGCCGATCGTGGCGTCGAGGAAGGTCGCGCAGCCGTAGGCCACCGAGGCGACGATCGCGACCAGTCCGATCAGGTTGAGCCAGCCGGTGTAGAAGCCGGCCGCCGGGCCGCCGAGCTTGGAGGCCCACCAGTAGATGCCGCCCGAGGTCGGGTACGCCGACACCAGCTCGGACATGCACATGCCGATGATCAGGATGAAGACGGTGAGGATCGGCCAGCCCCAGGCAATGGCCGCTGGTCCGCCGTTGTTCCAGCCGAGCGCGAAGCTGGTGAAACAACCGGCCAGGATGGAGATGATCGAGAAGGAGATCGCGAAGTTCGAGAACCCCGACCACGAGCGGTGGAGTTCCTGGCTGTACCCGAGTTTTGCGAGTTGTTTCTCGTCCTCTGTGAGCTCGTGATAAGCGACGGGTTCGTGCGATTCGGGCATCGGTGGAACCTTTCAGGAACGGATCCGGTTGCCCGGAGGCTAGACCTGTCGCGATCGGGTCGTCCAGAGTCACGCCGGAATTAGGTATGAAGCCAGACCATTGACACCTACCGCGAGCCTGCCAGACTGGCCCGCGTGACCGCCGAGCCACTGCCCCTCGCCGAGGTCGTCGTGCGCCCGGTGCGCGGTCACCACGCCTTCGAGGCCTGCGTCGAGCAGCTCGCCACGGCGATCCGGCTGGGGGTCTACCCGTTCGGCAGCACGCTGCCACCCGAGCGCGAGCTGGCAGAGCGGCTCGAGGTGTCGCGAGCCACCCTGCGGGAGGCGATGGCCGCCCTCCGGGCGGCCGGCCTGGTCGAGACACGACGGGGCCGTGGCGGGGGCACCGTCGTGACCATGAAGCCCCAGGGGCCCTCGGCCCGCACCGTGGACAACACCACGGCGGCACAGCGCGCGGACTGGCTCGACGCCCTCGACTTCCGCAGGATCGTCGAGCCCGGCGCCGCTGCGCTGGCGGCTTCGCGACCGCTGCACGACCGGGCTCGCGCGAGCCTCGAGGCGGCGCACGCCGCCGTCGCTCGCGCCTCCAGCCGCGCGCGTCACCGTCAGGCCGACTCCCGCTTCCACCTCACGATCGCCTCGCTGTCCGGGTCGCCCCGGGTGGTCGAGGCGGTCACGTCGGTCCAGGCCAGCCTGCACGAGATGCTGAGTGCCATCCCCGTGCTCCAGACCAACATCACGCACTCCGACACCCAGCACGCGGCGCTCGTCCGCGCCGTCCTGGACGGGCGGCCCGACCGCGCCCGCCAGACCATGGAAGAGCACTGCGACGACACGGCCGCGCTGCTGCGCGGCCTGCTGGGCTGATCCAACGATGAGGAGACCCATGCCCCCCAACGACCGCTACCTGACGCTCGAGCAGCTCCGTGCCCGGATCGGCGCGGGCGAGATCGACACCGTCGTCCTCGCGTTCACCGACATGCAGGGACGCCTACAAGGCAAGCGCCTCCACGCGCAGTACTTCCTCGACGTCGCCCTGGAGGCGGGGACCGAGGGCTGCAACTACCTCCTCGCGGTCGACATCGACATGAACACCGTCGACGGCTACTCCATCTCCTCGTGGGAGAAGGGGTACGGCGACATGGAGTTCGTGCCCGACTACGACACCATCCGCCTGCTCCCTCACCTGCCCGGCAGCGCGCTCGTGCAGTGCGACCTGGTCTGGCTCGACCACGCGCCGGTGCCCCAGTCGCCCCGCACCATCCTGAAGACCCAGCTCGAGCGCGTCGCGGAGCGCGGGATGGTCGCCCTGGCCGGCACCGAGCTCGAGTTCATCGCGTTCGACACGTCGTACGAGGAGGCCCACGACCGCCGCTGGCGCGACCTCACGCCCGTCAACCAGTACAACGTCGACTACTCCATCCTCGGGACCGCGCGCGTGGAGCCGCTGCTGCGCGACCTGCGCAACCACATGTACGCCGCCGGGCTGGACGTCGAGGGCGCCAAGGGCGAGTGCAACTTCGGCCAGCACGAGATCGGCTTCCTCTACGCCGACGCCCTGGTCACGGCCGACAACCACAGCGTCTACAAGACCGTCGCCAAGGAGATCGCCGCCCAGCGCGGCCAGGCGATCACCTTCATGTCGAAGTACGACCAGCGCGAGGGCAACTCCTGCCACATCCACCTCTCACTGCGCGGCGACGACGGGTCGGTCGTCTTCTGGGACCAGGACGGGCGCACGCAGCTCTACGACCGGTTCATCGCGGGCATCCTCGCGACCATGCACGACTTCACGCTGCTCTACGCGCCGAACGTCAACTCCTACAAGCGGTTCGCCGCCGGCTCGTTCGCGCCGACCGCCATCGCCTGGGGGCTCGACAACCGGACCTGCGCCGTCCGACTGGTGGGTCACGGCAAGAGCGCCCGGATGGAGAACCGCCTGCCGGGCGGCGACGTCAACCCCTACCTCGCGCTGGCGGCGATGCTGGCCGGCGGACTCCACGGCGTCGAGCACGAGCTGGAGCTCGAGGACGAGCTGGTCGGCAACGCCTACACCTCCGACGCCGAGCACGTGCCCCACACCCTGCAGGCGGCGCGCGACGCGTTCCACGGCTCGACCGTCGCCCGGGCGGTGTTCGGTGACGACGTCGTCGACCACTACACGAACATGGCCGACGTCGAGCTGGCTGCCTTCGATGCGGCGGTGACCGACTGGGAGCTCGCTCGCGGCTTCGAGCGGATGTGACTGATGACCACCACCCTCATCAACCCCGTCACCGCCGAGGCGTTCACCGAGGTCCCCTCCACCGACCTGGCCGGCACCGACGCCGCGATCGAGCGGGCACACGAGGCCTTCCTCAGCTGGCGATCGGTGGCCCCGGGTGAGCGCGCACGGCTGCTGCGCGCCTTCGCCGCGATCGTGGACGCCCACAACGAGGAGCTCGCGCAGCTCGAGGTGACCAACGCCGGCCACACGATCGGCAACGCCCGCTGGGAGGCGGGCAACGTCCGCGACTGCCTCCACTACTACTCGGCAGCGCCGGAGCGGCTCTTCGGCCGGCAGATCCCGGTCCCGGGCGGCGTCGACGTCACGTTCCACGAGCCGCTCGGGGTCGTCGGCGTGATCGTGCCGTGGAACTTCCCGATGCCCATCGCCGGCTGGGGTTTCGCGCCCGCACTCGCCGCCGGCAACGCCGTCGTGCTCAAGCCCGCCGAGATCACCCCGCTGACCGCGATCCGGATCGCCGAGCTCGCGGTCGAGGCGGGGTTGCCGCCGGGCGTGCTGACGGTCGTCCCGGGCAAGGGCTCGGTCGTCGGCCAGCGCTTCGTGACCCATCCGCTCGTGCGCAAGGTCTGCTTCACCGGCTCCACCGAGGTCGGCAAGCAGATCATGGCCGGCTGCGCGGACCAGCTGAAGAAGGTGACCCTCGAGCTCGGCGGCAAGAGCGCCAACATCGTCTTCGCCGACACCGACGTGGCCGCCGCCGCGGCCGGCGCGCCGTACGCCGTCTTCGACAACGCCGGGCAGGACTGCTGCGCCCGCTCGCGCATCCTCGTCGAGCGCTCGGCGTACGACGAGTTCGTCGGTCGCCTGGAGACGGCCGTCCGCGCGCTGCGCGTCAAGGACCCCGCCGCCGAGGACAGCGAGATGGGGCCGATGGTCTCGGCCGGCCAGCGCGCGTCGGTGCAGCGATACGTCGACGCCGCGACGGTCGCCTTCGCCGGCTCGGCTCCGGAAGGCCCGGGCTGGTGGCTCCCCCCGATGGTGGTCGAGTCGCGCGACACCGCGGAGCCGATCTGGCGCGAGGAGGTCTTCGGTCCCGTGGTGGCGGTGATGGCCTTCGACGACGAGGAGCACGCGATCGCGTTGGCCAACGACAGCGACTACGGGCTCTCGGGATCGATCTTCACCGCCGACCTCGGCCGCGGGCTGCGAGTGGCGAGGGGCGTCGAGGCCGGGAACCTGAGCGTGAACTCGCACTCGAGCGTGCGCTACTGGACGCCGTTCGGCGGCTACAAGCAGTCCGGCCTCGGCCGGGAGCTGGGTCCGGACGCGCCCTACGCGTTCACCGAGGAGAAGAACGTCTTCATCGCCCACTGACCCTCGGTGGTCGCACCGCTCGTCGGTCGAGCGGAGTCGAGACCACCCGGACCCGAAAGGACCACACCCACATGGCAGGACGCATCGACGGCAAGGTAGCCGTCGTCACCGGAGGCTGCTCGGGCATCGGCTTGGCGACCGTCCGCCGCTTCGTCGAGGAGGGCGCCCGGGTCGTCATCGGCGACATCGACGACGAGCGCGGCCACGCCCTGGTCGGCGAGCTCGGAGGCGAGGAGGTCGCGACCTACGTCCACGTCGACGTGACCAGCAAGGCGGAGGTCGACGCCCTCTTCGCGCTCGCCCAGGCGACGTACGGCTCGGTCGACATCGCGTTCAACAACGCCGGCATCTCGCCGCCCGACGACGACTCGATCCTCGACACCGAGCTGGAGGCGTGGCGACGGGTCCAGGAGGTCAACCTCACCAGCGTCTACCTGTGCTGCAAGGCCGCGCTCCCCTACATGCTCGAGCAGAAGTCGGGCTCGATCATCAACACGGCCTCGTTCGTGGCCGTGATGGGTGCCGCGACCTCGCAGATCTCCTACTCCGCCTCGAAGGGCGGGGTCCTGTCGATGTCGCGCGAGCTCGGGGTGCAGTTCGCCCGCGAGGGTGTCCGCGTCAACGCACTGTGCCCGGGCCCGGTGAACACCCCGCTGCTCAAGGAGCTGTTCGCCAAGGACGCCGAGCGGGCTGCGCGCCGCCTGGTGCACGTGCCGATGGGCCGCTTCGCCGAGCCCGAGGAGCTGGCGAACGCCGTGCTGTTCCTGGCCTCCGACGAGTCGTCGTTCATCACCGCGAACACCTTCCTGGTCGACGGCGGGATCTCCGGTGCCTACGTCACGCCGCTCTGAGCTGCCGCTGATCGGCATCACCACCTACCGCGAGCAGGCACGGTGGGGGGTCTGGGACACCCGCGCCGACGTGCTGCACGCGCAGTACGCCGACGCGGTGCTGGCCGCGGGCGGCGTACCGGTGCTGCTGCCACCGTCGTCGGCGTCCGACGAGGTCGCGGCGGTGGTGGTGAGCCGCCTCGACGGACTGGTCGTCAGCGGCGGCGCCGACGTGGACCCGGCGCGCTACGGCGAGGAGCCGCACCCTTCGACCGCGGCGTGGCGCGAGGACCGCGACGCGTGGGAGACCGCGCTGCTGCGCGCGGCCGACGACGTGGCGCTGCCCACGCTCGGGGTGTGCCGCGGGATGCAGCTGATGGCGGTGGCGGCCGGGGGCTCGCTGGTGCAGCACACCCCCGACCTCGTCGGCCACGACGGCCACAGCCCCGGGGCCGATGCGTTCGGCACGACCGAGGTGACGACCGGGGAGGACTCGCGGTTGCGCACCCTGGTGGGCCCGCAGGTCGAGGTCGGCTGCCACCACCACCAGACCGTGGCCACCCATCCCGGGTTCGAGGCCACCGCCTGGGCGGCCGACGGGTCCCTGGAGGCGATGGAGCGGCCCGGTCAGCGCTTCTGCGTGGCCGTCCAGTGGCATCCCGAGGTCCGCGACGACGCCAGCCTGTTCGCCGGTCTCGTCGCCGCCGCGACCGCCCGAGGCGGCCGACCGACGCGCTGACACAATGAGCGCATGAGCGCCCCGGCCCGCCGCGACGTCCTCGGGTCGCCCTACACCGCCGAGACGATCGAGCTCCCCGACGACGACGAGGGGCCGGTCGTCGCGACCCTCGTGCGGCGCCCGGCAGGCCGTCGTACGAACCGGGCGGTGCTGCACGTCCACGGGTTCGCCGACTACTTCTTCCAGACGGCGTACGCCGAGTGGTGGGGCGCGCGCGGCTACGACTTCTACGCCCTCGACCTGCGCAAGTACGGCCGGTCGCTGCTGCCGCACCAGACGCCGAACTACACCAGCGACCTCCACGACTACTTCCCCGAGCTCGATGCGGCGTGGGAGCGGATCCGTGCGGGCCACTCGCACGTCGTGCTCAGCGGCCACTCGACGGGCGGGCTGACCGTGCCCCTGTGGGCGGACACGCGACGGTCGGAGGCGCGCGGGATCGTGCTCAACGCACCCTGGTTCGACCTGCAGGGCTCGCTGCTCGTGCGCCACGCCCTGACCCCGGTCGTCTCCCAGCTGGCGCGCCGGCAGCCGAAGCGGGTCATCCCGCGCTCGGTGACCGGCTTCTACGCGCGCAGCCTCCACCGCGACCACGAGGGCGAGTGGGACTTCGACCTGGCCTGGAAGCCGATCGAGTCGTGGCCGGCGTACGCCGGGTGGCTGGCCGCCATCCGCCGCGGGCACGCCGAGCTGCATGCCGGGCTCGACCTGCCGTTCCCCGCTCTCGTGCTGGCGAGCGAGTCGTCCGCGACCCCCGCGGAGATGGGCGACGACGTCCACCGCCACGACATCGTGCTCGACGTGGAGCAGATCCGGCGCTGGACTCCGGCGCTCGGGCGCCACGTCACCTACGTCGGCGTCCCGGGCGCCCGGCACGACGTGTTCCTCTCCCGCGAGGAGCCGCGCGTCGCCGCCTTCGCCGAGCTCGAGCGGTGGGTCCGCGCCTACGTCGACCCGGACCTCGCCGTCAGCTCGCTGACCCACCCCACCGTGTCCAGGGGCTGTGGATGGTCTGGATAGTCCGTGACGTTTCTGTCGTTCCCAGCCCCGAACAACGACAGAAACGTCACGGACTATCCCGCCGAAGGCGTCTCACCAGGCGGGTGGGGTCAGCGGAGGAGGAAGACCGCGAGGGAGACCAGGCCGACGACCACGATGAAGATGCGCAGCGCCAGGGGCGAGAGCCGGCGGCCGACGGTCGCTCCGACCTGGCCGCCGATCACCGACCCGACCGCGATCAGGGCGACCACGGTCCAGTCGACATGGGCCACCAGGATGAAGATCAGGCCGGCGACGCCGTTCACGATCCCGGCCAGCACGTTCTTCAGCCCGTTCAGCCGCTGCAGCGAGTCGTCGATGCCGATCCCGAGGACGCCCATCAGGATCACGCCCTGGGCCGCGCCGAAGTAGCCGCCGTACACCCCTGTCAGCGCCACCGCCGGCCAGACCCACCACGGCCCCTGGTGGCCGCGGACGCCCTCGTGTCGGGCGTCGACCCACGCCGTGATCCGTGGCTGGAAGACGACCAGCAGGAGGCCGAGCACGATCAGCGCCGGCACGATCGCGGAGAACGCCGACGACGGGAGCGAGAGCAGCAGCACGGCACCGACGACCCCGCCGACGAGCGAGCCCGCGCCCAGCCGGATCGCCCGGCTCCGCTGGCCGCTCAGCTCGCGCCGGTAGCCGTAGGCCCCCGACATCGTCCCGGGGACCAGACCGATCGTGTTCGAGACGTTGGCGGTCACCGGAGGCACCCCGAACGCCAGGAGGGTCGGGAACGTGATCAGCGTTCCCGACCCCACCACCGTGTTGATGGTGCCGGCGGCCAGCCCAGCGAGCAGCACCGCCACCATCTGGAGGAGCGTCACCGGGCGGGCGCGTCTCCCGTCGTACCGTCGTCCGCGAGGTGGACGCCCGGCTCCGGCGTCGGAGCGTCGGCGGCCGGGGGCGCGGCGGTCGGTACGTCGGCCGTCGGGGTCACCTCGTGGTTCCGGCCCGGGTTGGCCGACCGCTCGGCCTCGGCGATGGCGTCCTCGACGGCCCGGTTGGTCTTCGACAGCTCGCGGTCGAGGGCTCCCGAACCGCCCGTCAGGGCGGGCTCGGTGGGCCCCATGTCGACGCGCTTGAGCGGTCCGTCGACCTTCTGCGGGATCCCGGCGATCTCGTGGACGGACGAGCCGAGCCCCTCGAGGGCCTTGGTGATCTCCGACGGGATGACCCACACCTTGTTGGCGTCGCCGGCTGCGATCTTCGGCATCATCTGGAGGTACTGGTAGGCCAGCAGCGACTGGTCGGGCTGCCCGTCGTGGATGGCCTGGAAGACGGTCTGGATCGCCTGGCCCTCACCCTGGGCACGCAGGATCGCGGCCTCGCGGTCGGCCTGCGCGCGCAGGATCAGCGACTCCCGGTCGCCCTCGGCGTTGAGGATCGCGGACTGCTTGTTGCCCTCCGCGGACAGGATCGCGGCCTGGCGCTGGCCCTCGGCGGTGAGGATGACGGCGCGCTTCTCGCGGTCGGCGCGCATCTGCTTCTCCATGGAGTCCTTGATCGACGGCGGCGGGTCGATGCCCTTGAGCTCCACGCGGTTGACCCGGATGCCCCACTTGCCGGTGGCCTCGTCGAGCACGCCGCGCAGGCCGGAGTTGATCGAGTCGCGGCTGGTCAGCGTCTCCTCGAGGTCCATGCCACCGACGATGTTGCGCAGGGTCGTCATGGTGAGCTGCTCGATCGCCTGGATGTAGTTGGCGATCTCGTACGTCGCCGCCACGGGGTCGGTCACCTGGAAGTAGATGACCGTGTCGATCGAGACCACCAGGTTGTCCTCGGTGATCACCGGCTGCGGCGGGAACGACACGACCTGCTCGCGCAGGTCGATCATGTAGCGGAGCCGGTCGACGAACGGGACGACGACGTTCAGCCCGGCGGGCAGCGTCTCCTTGTACTTGCCGAAGCGCTCGAGGATGCCGGCACGTGCCTGCGGGATGATCCGAACGGTCCGGGCCAACATCACGAGCACGAACACGACGACCAGGGCCAGCAGTGCGTACACGACCGTCATCGGTGAACTCCTTCTCTCTCGGTGGTACGGGTCACGGCATGAGCTCGCCGACGGGATGGACGTAGGCCGTGGCGCCGCGGATCGCGAACACCTCGACCTTGGCTCCCGGTGCGATCGTGAGGGACTCGTCGTAGGGACAGGCCGACCAGATCTCGCCGGCCAGCTTGATCCGGCCCGGGCGTGTCGGCCGACAGCTCCTCGGTCACCACGGCCTGCTGACCGACCAGCCGGTTGTGGCCGCTGACCAGGTCGGGCCCCTGGTGCAGGCGGGCGACCAGGCTCGGTCGGACCAGCAGGAGCATGGCCGCCGAGGCTCCGGCGCCGAGCAGGACCTGGAGGGCGATGGGAGCGCCGGCGATGGCGACCACGGCCGCCACCAGCGCACCGACCGCCATCATCAGCAGGATCAGGTCGAGGCTGACCATCTCGGCCACGCCGAGAGCGACCGCCAGCAAGAGCCAGGCGGCCCACAGGTGATCACCCAGCCACTCCACGCATTCAGCCTATCCGCAGACAGGTCACGCCGAGGGCACGTCGGCGAGTCGCGGCGACGTGCGGACCAACGACCCGCCTCGTGGGCGAGCACGAGGGGCATGTCGAACGTCTCCGCGAGGTGCTCCTCCGTGACCACCTCGTCGATCGGCCCGTCCGCCACCACCCGGCCGCCACGCAGCAGCAACGCATGGGTGAAGCCGGGCGGGATCTCCTCGACGTGGTGCGAGACCAGCACCGTCGCGGGTGAGGACGGATCCATCGCGAGCACGGAGAGCGTCGACACGAGGTCCTCCCGGCCGCCCAGGTCGAGGCCGGCGGCCGGCTCGTCGAGCAGCAGCAGCTCGGGGTCGGCCATCAGGGCCCGGGCGATCTGCACGCGCTTGCGCTCACCCTCGCTGAGGGTGCCGAAGGTGCGGTCGAGCAGGTGGTCGGCGCCCACCTCGGCGAGCAGGTCGTGGGCGCGGTCGTGGTCGAGGTCGTCGTAGGCCTCGCGCCAGCGCCCGACCACGCCGTACGACGCGGACACGACGAGGTCGCGGACCAGCTCGTGGCGCGGGATGCGCTCGGCGAGAGCCGCACTGGTCAGCCCGATCCGTGGCCGCAGCTCGAACACGTCGACGGTGCCGAGCACCTCGTCGAGGATGCCCGCCACCCCGTCCGTGGGGTGGATCTGCGCGGACGCGACCTGCAGCAGCGTGGTCTTGCCCGCGCCGTTGGGCCCGAGCACCACCCAGCGCTCACCCTCGGCGACCCGCCACGAGATCTGGTCGAGCAGCGTCGCCTGGCCCCGTCGGACGGTCACCCCGGCGAACTCGAGCACCGCGACCATGCGGCAACCCTAGCGAGGCGGGTGGGTCCCCGCGGGCGCGTAGGGTGACCGCCCGTGCAACCCGTGCTCCCCGTGTCGGCGCGCCTGGCCTGGTGGGGCACCGCCTGGCTGCGCGGACACGCGGTCGCCGACCTGGTGGTCGACGCCGTGCTGGACGGGGACGCCACCCATGTCGTCGCGGGGCTGCCCGGAGTCGAGGGCTCGGTGTCGCTGGTCAGCGCCCTGGCCGAGCTCCGTCCGACCGGGTCGGACGCGATCGGGATCGCGCTCCCGGTGGCCGGCGACCCGGTGGGCCTGGGCGGCCCGGTCGCCTTCAACGCCGCCGCCCTCGAGGCCGGGGAGGCAGCGGTCTGCGGCGCGCATCGGGCTGGTGCCGCGCCGGGTCGGCGCCGCCGTCGAGTGGACGGCGTACGACGCGCGGGCCGCGGCAGCTCTCCGACGTCGGCGAGGCGGACCGGGCGCTCCGGCTCGCGCTGCAGCAGGCGGCGACGGGACTGGCCGACCTCGACGTCGCCCGGTGGCGGCCCGAGGCCGCCGACGCCCTGATGAACCTCCACCACCGGCCGCCTCTGGCCCCACCGCCCGGGACGCCGGCGCGCTGTGTGGAGCTCGCCGCGCGCTCGCTCCAGGCGCTGGCGATCGTCGACCTCGCCCTCGAGGACGACGGCGGAGCGCTCAGCGCCGCCCAGGCCACCCTGCGGCGGGAGTCGCTCCACCCGTTGGGCGCCGCCGCCCGGCGGGGTCTGGTCGCGGCCTGCTCGCCGGAGGTCTGGCCCGAGTGAGGACGCACCGACCCGGCGGAGCCGGGGCGGTGCGGCCGCAACGAGCGGCGAAGCGAGCTCGCTCGCAAGCCGACCGACCGCTCGACGCGGACCGGGCTGACCGCCACGAGCGGCGAAGCGGCCGCTCCGAGCGACCGCTCGAGCGGCGGAGCGAGCTCGCACGCGAGACCGCCGCTGAGGCCTGCGGTCCAGACCGCCAGCTCGTTGCCGGCCGGGTCGGTGAAGTGGAAGCGGCGGCCACCGGGGAACTCGAACGGTCCCTCGGTGATCGCGCCGCCCGCCGACCGGACCGCGTCGAGCGTGGCGTCGAGGTCGTCGCTGTAGAGGATCACCAGCGGCAGCCCGCTGCCGGCCGGGCGCGCGGGGTTGAGCCCGCCCATCTCCCCCTCGCCTCCGGGCCGGTGGATGCCGGTGTAGTCGGGACCGTAGTCGGTGAAGGCCCAGCCGAGCGCGTCGGCGTAGAACTGCTTGGCGGCCACGAGGTCGGGCGCCGCCAGCTCGACGTAGTCGAAGGTGTGGTGTCGCTGACTCATGCGCGACACACTACGGACCGCCGCCGACACCCGGCCCCGCGCGCCGTAGCCTCGACCCCGATGAACGACCAGAAGCCGGAGACGCTGCTCCTCACGGTCTCGGGGAAGGACCGGCCCGGTGTCACGTCGGCGGTCTTCGCCACGTTGACCCATGCCGGGGTCGAGGTCCTCGACATCGAGCAGATCGTGCTCCGTCGTCAGCTGATCCTGGGCATCCTGGTCACCGCACCCCGCGACTGGCGCCGGCTGCGCGACACCGTGCAGGCGACCGCGAGCAGTCTGGGGATGAGCGTCGACATCGACCGTGGCACCGGCGACAACCAGGGGCGACGCGAGGGGCGCTCGCACGTCACCGTGATCGGCGCACCCCTCAAGGCCGCCGCGATGGCCGCCGTCGCCGGCCGGATCGCCGACAGCGGCGCCAACATCGACCGGATCGAGCGGATGGCGCGCTACCCCGTGACCGCCATCGACCTGCACGTGTCGGGTGCCGACCCCGACCGGCTCCGCGCACTGCTCGCCCTCGAGGCGGCGGCGCAGGGCGTCGACGTCGCGGTCCAGCCCGCCAGCCTGCTGCGCCGCGCCATGCGGCTGATCGTGATGGACGTCGACTCGACGCTGATCCAGGGCGAGGTCATCGAGCTGCTGGCCGCTCACAGCGGTCACGCCGCCGAGGTCGCCCGGGTGACCGAGCGCGCGATGCGCGGCGAGCTCGACTTCGAGGAGTCCCTGCGCGAGCGGGTCGCGCTGCTCGCCGGCATCCCCAGCACCGCCCTCGACGAGGTGTACGACGAGCTGGTCCTGGCCCCGGGTGCCCGCACCCTGGTCCGCACCCTGCGTCGGCTCGGCTACCGCTTCGCGCTGGTCTCCGGTGGCTTCAGCCAGATCACCGACCGGCTCGCCGAGGACCTCGACATCCACTACTCCCGCGCCAACGAGCTCGAGATCGTCGACGGCACGATCACCGGGCGGATCCTCGGCGAGGTCGTCGACCGGGCCGGCAAGGCCGCCGCCGCCCGCTACTTCGCCGAGCAGGTCGGCGTACCCCTGGAGTCGGTGGTCGCGATCGGCGACGGCGCCAACGACCTCGACATGCTCGAGGTCGCCGGCCTCGGCATCGCCTACAACGCCAAGGCCCTGGTGCAGGAGGCGGCCGACACGTCGGTGAACGTCCCCTACCTCGACGCCATCATGTATCTGCTCGGCATCACCCGCGAGGAGATCGAGGCGCTCGACGCCGAGCACGGTGTCGTCACCCCCGCGCCGCCGCTCTGAGCAGCTCAGCCCTGGCCCACGTGGAAGCCGACCAGGCGGGCCGACGCCAGGTCGAGCTCCGCCCAGCCACCGGTCACCTCGAAGTGCGCGACCGCGCCGGCCGGGAAGCCGGTCGCCATCTCTCGTGCGGCCTCCTCGTCGCCGGTGCCGTCGTCGAGGAGCTGGGCCAGGTAGGCCATGGTCGGGTTGTGCCCGACCACCACGAGTGCGGTCACCTCGTCGTGGGTCTCGCGGACGAGGTCGAGCGCGGTCTCGGGGCCGGCGGCGTAGAGGCTGTCGGAGTAGGTCACCTCGACCTCGAAGGAACCTCCCTCCGCGAGCGCCATCCAGGTCGCCGTCGTACGACGGGCCGACGACACCAGCGCGGCGTCGGGGACCACTCCGCTGCCCGCGAGCCAGCGACCCGCCTCGAGCGCGTCGTTCCAACCCCGCGAGGCGAGCTCGCGCTCGTGGTCGGTCTCACCGCCCGGCTCGGCCCTGGCATGGCGCACCACGACGAGATGCCTGGACTGCCCGGTCACAGGGGAACTCTGGCACCGGCTAGCCTTCCCTGTCATGCCCGAGCTCGCCGACGAGGAACCCAGGTCGACGGGCGTCGAGGCGCCCACCGCACTCCCGGGCGGGCCGCTGATGATCATCGGCGGCGCCGAGGACAAGCTGCGCAGACGCACCATCCTCAAGGACTTCGTGGCCGCGAGCGGCGGCGGCGCCGCGCGGATCGTGGTCATCCCCACCGCGTCCAGCCTGGGCGACGAGGTCGTCGAGGTGTACGACGCGCTGTTCCGGCGGCTGGGCGCCGGCGAGGTCGCGGCCGTGCGGCCGGACAGCCGCGACGACGCCCACGACCCCGACCTGGTCGCCCTCGTCGACGGCGCGACCGGCGTCTTCATGACCGGCGGCAACCAGCTGAAGCTGTCCGCGATCGTCTGCGGCACGCCGCTGGGCGACGCGGTCGTCCGCGCTCACCAGCGCGGCGCCGTCGTGGCCGGCACCTCGGCCGGCGCCAGCATCCAGTCGTCCCACATGGTCGCGTTCGGCGTCGGCGGAGCGACTCCCAAGCAACGGATGACCCAGGTCGCCGCCGGGCTCGGTCTGCTGCGCACGACGGTGATCGACCAGCACTTCGACCAGCGCAACCGCTACGGCCGCCTGCTGATGATCGTCTCGCAGTCGCCACAGCTGCTCGGGATCGGCGTCGACGAGGACACCTGCGCCACGGTCACCGTCGAGGACGGCCACGAGGTGCTGCGCGTCAGCGGCCGCGGGGCCGTCACGATCCTCGACCCGCAACGGCTGGTCACCAACTCCTACGAGGCGAAGCGGTCGACTCCGCTGCTCGCCAGCGGCATCGTCCTCCACGTCCTGCCGGCGGGAGCGGCGTACGACCTGACGACGCGGGAGCTGCGGCCCCAGGCCGCCCGCGTCTCGGAGGAGGACGCCGCCGAGCTGGCCGAGGCCCAGGCCGACCTCCAGCAGATGGCGCGCGACATCGCGGCCGGCGACCGCTCGCCGGCGACTCTGCGGCGACGTCTGGCCCGCAAGCGCCCGCCCCGCAAGACTGTCCCCACCGACCCACGACCAGCCGGCGGCACCGCCGAGCAGGACGGAGCATCCCGGTGACCGAGCGCCCCACTCCGGACCTCACGATCATGGAGACCCGCGTCTACCGCGGTCCCAACATCTGGTCCTACGACAAGGCGATCCACCTGGTGGTCGACCTCGGCGGCCTCGAGCAGTACCCCACCGACAAGCTCCCCGGCTTCACCGACCACCTGCTCGAGGCCCTCCCGGGGCTGTCCCACCACTCGTGCTCGCGCGGCCGCAAGGGCGGCTTCGTGGAGCGCCTCCACGAGGGCACCTGGCTCGGGCACGTGACCGAGCATGCGGCGCTCGCGCTGCAGCAGGTCGTCGGCCACGACATCCGTCGCGGCAAGACCCGCGGGGTGAAGGGCGAGCCCGGGCACTACAACGTGATCTACGGCTACATCGACGAGAACGTCGGGCTCGCCGCCGGCCGGCTCGCGGCCCGCCTGGTCAACCACCTCGTCCAGGCCGACCCGGAGTTCGACTGGGAGGCCGAGCTCGAGTCGTTCATCCTCCGCGCCGAGCGGACGGCGTTCGGTCCGTCGACGCAGGCGATCCTCGACGAGGCGGTCAGCCGCGACATCCCCTGGATCCGGCTCAACCAGTACTCCCTCGTCCAGCTCGGCCAGGGCGTCCACGCCAAGCGGATCCGCGCCACCATGACCTCGGAGACCAGCTCGATCGCGGTCGACATCGCCTCCGACAAGGACCTCACGACCAAGCTGCTCGGGGCGGCCGGGCTGCCGGTGCCCAAGCAGGAGTCGGTGCGCTCCGCCGACCAGGCCGTCGCGGCCGCCCGCCGGATCGGCTTCCCGGTCGTGGTCAAGCCGCTCGACGGCAACCACGGCCGCGGTGTCTGCCTCGACCTCCAGGACGACGACGCCGTGCGCGACGCCTTCCCGGTCGCGGAGGAGCAGTCACGCCGGGGTGTGTGCATCGTGGAGTCGTTCGTCACCGGCAAGGACTACCGCTGCCTGATCATCGACGGCCGGATGGCGGCCATCGCCGAGCGCGTCCCGGCCTCGGTCACCGGCGACGGGCGCGCCACGGTCGGCGAGCTCGTCGATCTGACCAACGCCGACCCTCGCCGCGGCGTCGGCCACGAGAAGGTGCTGACCCGGATCAAGGTCGACGCCGCGGCCCAGGAGGTGCTGGCCGGGCAGGGCCACACCCTCGACTCCGTGCCGGCCGAGGGCGAGATGGTGAAGCTGGCGCTCACCGGCAACATGTCGACCGGCGGCATCTCGATCGACCGCACCTTCGAGGCACACCCCGAGAACGTCGAGATCGCCGAGGAGGCGGCCCGGATGATCGGGCTCGACATCGCGGGCATCGACTTCATCTGCCCCGACATCACCGAGCCCGTGCGCGACACCGGCGGCGCGATCTGCGAGGTGAACGCCGCACCCGGCTTCCGGATGCACACCCACCCGACGATCGGGGAGCCGCAGTTCATCTCCAAGCCGGTCGTCGACATGCTGTTCCCGCCCGGGGCCGCGTCGCGCATCCCGATCGTCGCGGTCACCGGCACCAACGGCAAGACCACGACCTCGCGGATGATCAGCCACATCTTCAAGGGGATGGGCCGCAAGGTCGGCATGACGTCGACCGACGGCGTGGTCATCGACGAGCGGCTGCTGATCCGGGCCGACGCGTCCGGCCCGCGCAGCGCCCGGATGGTGCTGCAGAACCCTCGCGTCGACTTCGCCGTCTTCGAGGTCGCCCGCGGAGGCATCCTGCGCGAGGGCCTGGGCTACGAGCGCAACGACGTCGCCGTCGTCCTCAACGTCCAGCCCGACCACCTCGGGCTGCGCGGCATCGACACCGTCGAGCAGCTGGCCGACGTGAAGGCGGTGGTGGTCGAGGCCGTGCCGCGCGACGGCCATGCCGTGCTCAACGCCGACGACCCGCTGGTCCGCGAGATGCGACGTCGGTGCTCGGGACAGGTCGTGTGGTTCTCGATGGAGGAGCCGGGCTCCGAGACGCGGGAGATGATCGAGGCCCACTGCCGCCGCGGAGGCAAGGCGCTGGTGCTCAACCCGTCCGACCGCGGCGAGATGATCGTGGTCAAGCACGGTCGCCGTGAGATGCAGCTGGCCTGGACCCACCTGCTCCCCGCGACGTTCAAGGGCCGGGCCCGGATGAACGTGCAGAACTCCCTGGCCGCAGCCGCCGCCGCCTTTGCCGCCGGCGCGCCGCTGCACGACATCCGGCAGGGAATGCGGACCTTCTCGACGAACTACTACCTCTCCCCCGGGCGCCTCAACGAGGTCGAGGTGAACGGCGTGAACGTGGTCGTCGACTACTGCCACAACGCCCCCGGGATGCGGGCGCTCGGTGACTTCGTGGACCGGGTCGGCGAGACGCTCAGCACCACCTCCGAGCTCGGCAAGCCGTCGCGCATCGGCGTGATCGCCACGGCCGGCGATCGGCGCGACCAGGACATGCGCGAGCTCGGCGAGGTCGCCGCCCAGCACTTCGACGTGCTGATCGTGCGCGAGGACGACAACCTGCGCCGCCGTCAGGCCGGGGAGACCGCCGCGCTGGTCGCCGACGGCGTCCGGCAGGCGATGGCCGCCGGCTCACGCTGCAAGCAGGTCGAGATCATCCGCGACGAGATCAAGGCCGTCCGGCACGCCATGGCCCGGGCCAACGCCGGCGACCTGGTCGTGTTCTGCGTCGACAAGCACGGTGCGGTGATGAGCGAGCTGGAGAACTGGTCCGACCTTCGCCCAGGCCGGCTCCGGCGAGAACCCCGACGCCCCCTCGGCCGACCCCGACTACACCCCGGCGCCCGAGGTGGCTGCTGTTCCTCAGTAGCGACCCGCCGCCCGCCTCAGTCCGCCAGGACCGGCTCCCAGGCACGCGAGGCCACGGCGATCGCGTTCCAGGCGTTGATCGCGACGATGAGCGCCAGGAGAGCGCCGACCTCGTCGGGCGACCAGTGCGCGGCCACCGCGTCGTACTCCTCCGCGGGGACCCGCGTGGTCGGCGACGAGCGTGACCGCCTCGGTGAAGGCCAGGGCGGCGCGCTCGCGCTCGGTGAAGAACGGCGACTCGCGCCAGATCGCGACGGCGTTGATGCGCTGGGCCGCCTCGCCGGCCGTGGCGGCGTCGGTGCTGTGGAGGTCGACGCAGTAGGCGCACCCGTTGAGCTGCGAGGCGCGCAGCCGGACCAGGTCTCGCAGCCCGGCCGGGAAGCCGACCCGGTCGAGCTCGCGGGTAGCGCTGGTGTCGAGGTGGCTCATCGCCTTGCTGAACGTCGGTACGGCGGCGTCCACGTCGAGGCGGGTGGGGATCCGGTGCACGGTGTCGGCGGTCATGCCCTCACCGTAGATCGGAGCCGGACCGGACGGTCGAGCCGGTCCGGGACGACGCGACCGTCGCCCCCGGCGGAGCTGCAGGTGGCCGGGTGCGTCCGGCGACCACCACCGCGAGCGCCCCGAGCAGGGACACCGCGACCGTCACCAGGACGGCGGTGTTCCAGCCGTCGACCAGCGACGCGGGCGTCACCACGCCCGAGGGTGCCGCGACGATCGACACGACGGTCACCCCCAGCGCGGAGCCGAGGTAGCGAGCCGTGTTGTTGGCGCCGCTGCCGAGGCCGCCCTGGCCGGCGGGCACGCTGGCCACGCTCTCCCGGCCGAGCGCGGCGTTCAGCACGCCCGAGCCGATCCCGGCGACCAGCAGGCCCGGGACGAACCTTCCGGGCCCGTCGCCCGGCGTGATCTGCCACAGCAGGAGCTGGCCGACCCCGATCACGACCAGGGCCGCAGACATGCGCGTCCGCCCCGACCACTCCTCGCGGCAGCCGTCGGGCCCACAGGGCCGTGACGATGCTCGGTCCGGACCAGGCGAGCATCAGCCAGGACGCCGTCCAGGACGAGAGCCCGAGGGCGGCGCCGACGAACCCCGAGAGGTAGGACAGGAGGGCGATGATCCCGCCACCGGTGGCGACCGCGGCCAGGGTGACGGCCGCGAAGGCAGGCCGTCGGAACAGGCCGAGGTCGAGCATGGCGTGGTCGGAGCGCTGCTCGACGTAGAGGAACCCGGCGAGCAGGACGACGCCGGCGGCCAGCAGTCCGACCACGAGCGGGCGCCCCCAGCCCTCGCGTCCCTCGGTCAGCCCCGCCAGGCCCGCGCCCATCCCCAGCACCAGCAGGAGGACCCCCGGAAGGTCGAGCCGTGCCCGGTCCGCGCCGCGGGACTCGTCGCAGCCGCGCGCGGTGACGGCCAGCCCGACGCCGGCCACGACCAGCACGGCGTACACGTCACGCCAGGAGCCGGCCTTGGCGAGGCCGGCCGAGAGCAGCGGGCCGAGCGCGATGCCGGCGCCCACGCTGGCGCCCCACACGCCGGTCGCATGCGCCCGCTCGGCCGGGTCGTGGAAGGTCGCCGCGATCATCCCGAGGCTGGCCGCCACCATGGCCGCGCCACCGACTCCCTGCACCACGCGAGCGACCACGAAGACCTCGACATCCGTCGCCACGGCCGCGGCCACGGCCCCGAGGGCCAGGACGAGAGCGCCCGCGACGAAGGTCCTCCGGCGTCCGTAGTCGTCGGCGATCCGGCCGGCCGTGAGCAGGAACGCCCCCAGCCCGATGCTCATCGAGCTGAGCACCCAGGTCCGGCCCGACGCGCCCGCGCCGAGCCCGGCCACGGTCTGGTTCACCGTGGCGAGGGGCGCGGTGAAGGCGACCAGGGTGGTGAGGGTGCCGAGCGCGGCAGTGGCGAGGGTACGACGGGCAGTGGTCACAGCGGTTCCCTTTTGGTCTGATGATCGAACTCAAGATACCGTAACATGTAGTCTGTCCATCAGACCAGAGACCGAAACGGAGAGTGAGATGCCCCTCGGCACCGACTACGCGCGGCAGGACTGCTCGATCGCCCGCTCCCTGGAGCTCGTCGGTGAGCGGTGGACCCTGCTGATCCTGCGCGACTGCTTCCTGGGCGTGCGACGCTTCTCCGACTTCCAGGCCCACCTCGACATCTCGAGGGCCGTGCTGTCGGCCCGGCTCGACGCCCTGGTCGCGGACGGCCTGCTGACTCGCGGCGGGAGCGGCCACCCGGAGTACGAGCTCACCGAGGACGCCCTGGGCCTGTGGCCGGCCCTCTACGCGCTCGGGCGCTGGGGCGACCGCCGTACGACGCCCGACGCGCCGCGCCGCCTCTACCGCCACGTCGGCTGCGGCCCGCTCGGGCCGGACGGACGCTGCGAGACCTGCGAGCGCGCACCCGCCCCGGCAGACATCGAGATCCGTCCCGGGCCGGGGGCGGACCCGACGTTGCGCGACGACGCGGTCTCGGTCGCGCTGCGGCAGCCCCATCGGCTGCTCGAGCCCCTCGTCGTCCGGGGCGGCGCTCAGCAGTCCGGGTCGTCGGGCGTGGCGGAGGCCGTCCACTGACCGATCCGGAGGATCACGAACTCGGCCGGGCGCACCGTCGCCACGCCGACCACGGCGATGAGCCGGCCGTCGTCGACGTCGTCCTGGGTCATGGTGCTCGCGTCGCAGCGCACGCTGAACGCCTCCTCCGGCCGGTCGCCGACCAGGTGACCCTGCCGCCAGAGCCGGAGCAGGAGCTCCTCCAGCTGCGACCGGACCCGGGCCCAGAGCTCCGGGCCGTCGGGCTCGGACCTGACCCAGTCCAGGCCCTGCTCGAGGCGCGACCGGAGCTCGGCGTCGGTCGGTCGCCGGGTGGCTGACCTCACCTTCGCGCCGAGGGTCTCGGGGGTGTCCGCCGTGCCGCCGTGCTCGGTGATCCAGGCGTAGACCTCCTCGCGTTGCGCGTGGGTCATCAGCCCGACCACGTCACCCGGCGTGGCCTCGACGACGAGCCCCGCCAGGCACTCCACCTCGGTGTCGTACGACGTGACGTCGCTGACCCCGACCCGCGCGGCGCCGTCGCGCAGCAGCCGGTCGAGCTCGTCGCGGGTCCGCCCGCGCAGGTAGCGCTCCTTGTGGGCGATGGCGACCACGTCGGCCCCCATCGCGCCGATCTCGCCGAGCCGGCCGAGCAGCTCGTCGGTCCGGTCGCCGACGGCGCCGAGGCCGAGGAGCAGTCGCGCTCCGGGGCTCGGACCCCGGCCATGATCTCGAGCAGCGCCTCCAGCCCGGCCTCGTTGTGGGCCAGGTCGATCACGACGGTGGCCTCCCCGCCGGGCACCGGGACCGTGAACAGGTTCATCCGGCCCGGGTTGTGCTCGGCGTCCGGCCGGAAGGTGCGCAGGCCCTCGACCACCCGGTCGCGCGGGATCCCCGCCGCCAGCGCCGCCGAGGCCGCCGCCAAGGTGTTCTCGACGTTGAACCGCGAGAGCCCGGCCAGGGTCATCGGCACGTCGACCAGCTCGACCAGCGGATCGGGATCGGCACCGGGCTGCAGCACCGAGACCCAGCCGTCGATGACCGTCGTGGCGCGGCCGCGCTCGTCGAGCGTCTCGCGGATGGCCGGCGAGTTGGGATCGCGGGAGAAGACCCACGGGTGCGCCCTGATCACGCTCCGCATCGCGAAGACCCGGGGGTCGTCGCCGTTCAGCACCGCCCATCCGCTCCGCCGCGTGATCCGGGGGACGACGGCCTTGACCTCGGCGAGCTGGTCGAGAGTGTCGATCCCCTGGAGGCCGAGGTGGTCGGCGCTGACGTTGGTCACCACCGACACGTCGTTGCGGGTGAGTCCGATCCCCTTGAGCAGGATCCCGCCCCGAGCGGTCTCCGTGACCGCGAACTCCACGCCCGGCAGGCCCAGCACCGTCCCGGCACCGCTCGGGCCCGAGTAGTCGCCGGCCTCGACCAGCTCGCCGTCGAGGTAGATGCCATCGGTGTTGGACCAGCCCACCACTCGGCCGGCGGTCCGGGCGACATGGGCGATCATCCGGCTGGTCGTCGTCTTGCCGTTGGTGCCGGTCACCGCCACCACGGGGATCCGGGGGGTGATCGTGTGGGGCTCCGGTCCCTCGGGCGACGCCGCGACCCGCTCGGCCGCGTGTCCCACCGCCTGCTCCACGTCGGCGCCGGGCACGGCGTCGAGCACGCCCGCCACGGCGAGACCCATCTCCTGCGCGCGGTCGCGGTGCCGCCACGGGTAGGCCACGACGACCACGTGCGGGTCGGAGGTGGGACGCACACGCACGGCCAGGCGCACCGCTCCGGACTCGTGGGCGATCGCGCGCACCAGCCGCGCGACGGCGCGCAGCGCGAACCGTTGCCGGAACCCCGTGTCGGGCTCCCCCGGCCGCGCGGCCGACAGACCGATCCGGCGCGCCAGGCGCTCGGCGGTCGCGGTCGGCGCCGAGGCCAGCGGGGAGATGTCGAGGGTGAGCTTGACGGCGGCGCGGGGGAAGTAGAGGTTCGGGCCCTCCAGGACCCGCAGCTCGAGGAGCGACGTCACCGGGGCACCCTAGCCAAGCGGGGCCGTCAGGCCCCCATGGCGTGGAAGCCGCCGTCGACGTGCACGATCTCCCCGGTGGTCGCCGGGAAGAAGTCGGACAGCAACGCACAGACGGCGCGCGCCGTCGGATCCTGGTCCTTCTCGTCCCACCCCAGCGGCGCCCGGTCGCTCCACAGTGACTCGAGCTGCTCGAAGCCGGGGATCGCCTTGGCGGCCAGGCTCTTCAGCGGCCCCGCGCTGACCAGGTTGCACCGGATGCCCTCGGGGCCGAGGTCACGGGCGAGGTAGCGCGAGGTCGACTCGAGCCCGGCCTTCGCCACGCCCATCCAGTCGTACGCCGGCCACGCCACCGTGGCGTCGAAGGTCATCCCGACGATCGAGCCGCCCCGTCCCATCAGGGGGTGGCAGGCCATCGCCAGCGCCTTCAGGGAGTACGCCGAGACCTGCACCGCCTGCGCGACGTCGGGCCACGGACCCTGCAGGAACTTCCCGCCGAGCAGGGTCTCGGGGTTGCCGAACGCGATCGAGTGCACCACGCCGTCCAGGCCGTCGACGTGCTCACGCACGGCGTCGGCGAGGCCCTCGAGGTGCGACTCGTCGGTGACGTCGAGCTCCAGCACCGGCGGCTCGGTCGGCAGCCGCTTGGCGATCCGCCGGGTGATCCCGAGCGCCCGCCCGAAGTTGGAGATCAGGACCGTGGCCCCCTGCTCCTGGGCGACCTTCGCCACCGAGAAGCCGATCGAGGAGTCCATCGTCACTCCCGCGACCAGGATCCGCTTGCCGTCCAGGATGCCCATCTGCTGCCTTTCGTAGAGGTGGTGGTGGTCTCGACTTCGCTCGACCGACGAGAGGAGTCGCGACCGACCCGACGAGGTGGTCAGTGCCCCATGCCGAGGCCGCCGTCGACCGGGATGACGGCGCCGGTGACGTACGCCGCGCCGGGCGAGGCCAGCCAGACGACCGCCGAGGCGACCTCCGTCGGGCGACGCGTAGCGCCCGAGCGGCACCTGCGCCTTGATCGCGGCCCGCTGCTCCTCGGTGAGGACGGCGGTCATGTCGGTCTCCACGAAGCCGGGCGCCACGACGTTCGTGGTGATCGAGCGCGAGCCGAGCTCGCGGGACAGCGACCGGGCCATCCCGACCAGGCCGGCCTTGGACGCGGCGTAGTTGACCTGTCCGGCCGAGCCGAGCAGCCCGACCACCGAGGAGATCAGGATGATCCGGCCCCGTCGCAGCCGCAGCATGCCCTTGGCGGCGCGCTTGGTGAGGCGGAACGTACCGGTCAGGTTGGTGTCGATCACCGAGGACCAGTCGTCCTCCGACATCCGGAGCAGCAGCGTGTCGGCGGTGATCCCGGCGTTGGCCACCAGCACCTCGACCGGGCCGTGGGCCGCCTCGGCGTCCGCGAACGCCGCCTCGACCGCGGCGGCGTCCGTCACGTCGCAGCGCAGGTCGAGCGCCCCGTCCGGCCCGCCTCCGGACCGCGAGGTCACGGCGACGTGGTCGCCGAGCGCGAGGAAGGCTTCGGCGATCGCGCGGCCGATGCCGCGGTTGCCCCCGGTCACCAGGACCGACCGGGGTGCGACATCGGGCGCGGGGGTCTGCTCGGAGTCGCTCACGGCGACGACGCTAGTGACTACCCGCCGGTAGTCACAAACAGGGCGACCCGCGCCCGGACCGGCGTCAGCGGAGACGGACGGTGTCGCCGATCACGCCCGCGGCGAAGCGCAGGTCGTAGCCCAGCGAGCCGAGCGCGCTTCGACGACCCACGAACGGCTCGTGGTGGGCCGGCCGGCGTCGCCGGTCGCTCGTGCGGAGTGCGCATGTGTGGAGGAGCCGTCGGCGCGGCCCACTGATACGCGGGGACGAGCCGAGCGTCAGTCGTCCTCGAGGCGGAAGCCGACCTTGAGCCCGACCTGGAAGTGCTCGACGTCGCCGTCCTTGACCTGGCCGCGCACCTGGGTCACCTCGAACCAGTCGACGTGACGCAGCGTCGTGCTGGCACGGCGTACGGCGTTGCGGATGGCCTCGTCGATCCCGTCGGGCGAGGTTCCGACGAGCTCGGTGACGCGGTAGGTGCGGTTGGACATGGGGTTCTCCGTAGGGGTTCGGGACACAAGGGGACGGTGAGCCGATGCTAGCGAGGGGCGGCGTCGCACCCATCCGTCCGGGCTCCCGCTCCGAACACCGATCGGGCGGAGCTCCGCCCCGGTATCCGACCTAGGATGGAACGATGGCAAGGAAGCGGGCGGCCGACGCCCCGATCCGGATCACGACGGCTCAGTCGAGCGCCGGAGCGGACATCAGCCACCGTCAGCGGCGCTACCTGATCGCGATGGGGGTCCGCACGCTCTGCTTCCTGGTGGTGGCCCTGCTCGCGATCACGCACCTCGGCCCGGGCTGGCTGCCGTGGATCTTCGTGGTCGGGGCGGTCGTGCTGCCCTACGTCGCCGTGGTGATGGCCAATGCCGCCGGAACGAAATCTGATGGTTTCGAGCTCCTGGACGGCGCATCGCAGGATCGAGAGCTGCCGGGACGTACTAATTCCGAATGAAATCCCGCGTTCCGGGTTGGATCGACTCGGTTGATCGTGCAACAATCTCGCTCGTGTCCGCCGGGTTCCCCGAGCTGGCGTACACCGACGAGTGCCGGAAAGCTTCCCCCGTGGCTGTCTGGCACTCGTTGTCATTTTCACGCCCCGCGTCCGCCGTGAGAGCGCGCTCGCGCGCTCTCACGGCGGACGCGAGGAGGGCGGGAGGTCGAGGGGCGTCCGGCTCGGGGCCGAACGAAGAGAGGCGCCGAGCGGCGCGTCTCGAAACCCAGGGACGAGTCGGATCCATGACCGCGTCTCGGCGAGGCTCGACCGACGGTGAGCGGATCAGCCCCCGATGGCCGACATCGGGCGATCGGGCTGCAGGAACGAGGGGTCGTTGATGCCGTGCCCGGGGAGCTTCCCGGCCATCGCGGTCACCCACCGGTCGGCGAGCTCGTCGTCGGAGGCGCCCCCGCGCAGCGCTGCGCGCAGGTCGGACTCCTCGCGGGCGAACAGACAGTTGCGGACCTGACCGTCGGCGGTCAGCCGGACCCGGTCGCAGTCGCCGCAGAACGGACGCGTGACCGACGCGATCACGCCGACCGTGGCCGGGCCCCCGTCGACCAGGAACAGCTCGGCGGGGGCGCTGCCCCGCGGCTCGCGGGCCGGCGAGAGCGTGAACCGACGTGCGAGCTTGGCGAAGATCTCGTCGGCGGTGACCATCTGCTCGCGATGCCAGTCGTGCTGCGCGTCGAGCGGCATCTGCTCGATGAAGCGCAGCTCGTAGTCGTGGTCGACCGCCCAGCCGAGCAGGTCGCAGGCGTCGTCGTCGTTCACGCCGCGCAGCAGGACGGCGTTGATCTTGACCGGCCGCAGCCCGGCGTCGTGAGCCGCCTTGGCGCCCCGGAGCACGTCGTCGAGGCGGTCGCGTCGGGTGATGGTGTGGAAGCGCTCGGGGTCGATCGTGTCGAGGCTGATGTTGACCCGGTCGAGGCCGGCGGCCGCCAGGGCCCGGGCGTTGCGCTCGAGCCCGAGGGCGTTGGTGGTGATCGAGAGCTGCAGGTCGTCGCCGAGGGCGCGGGTGCGGGTGACGATGTCGACGAGCCCGCGACGCACCAGCGGCTCACCGCCGGTGAACCGCACCTCGCGGACGCCGAGGCGGTCGACGGCGATGCCGACCAGGCGCACCACCTCGTCGTCGGTGAGCACCTCGGCGTGGGGCAGCCAGTCGAGCCCCTCGGCGGGCATGCAGTAGGAACAGCGCAGGTTGCAGCGGTCGGTCAGCGACACCCGGAGGTCGGTCGCCACGCGGCCGAACGCGTCGGCCAGGGGTCGCTGCATGCTCACCCGGGCAATCCTAGGTGCGGCCACCTACATTCGGCTCACCCTCGGCCGGATAGCCTCGAACGGTGCGGAGTCTGCGGTTCCTCGTCAGCCGACGCTGGCTCCTGTTCCTGGCCGTCGTCCTGCTGCTCGCCTACGCCTGTCTGCTGCTCGGACGTTGGCAGTGGCACCGGCTGGACTCCAAGAAGACCAACAACGCCATCATCCGCGCCAACGAGGACGCGGCTCCCGTCCCGGTCGCGCAGGTGCTGCGCGAGGGACGCAACCCGGCGTCGACGCAGCAGTACGCCGTGGTCACGGCGACCGGCACCTACGACGTCGGCAAGACGGTCATCATCCGCTACCAGACCGACGACCACGGGCAGTCCGGCGTGGACGTCGTCGTACCCCTGGTGACGGCGGACGGGACCGCCCTCCTCGTCGACCGGGGCTGGATGGCCACGACCAACCAGGGCCTGACGGACCCCTCGCAGGTCCCCGCTCCCCCGTCCGGGACGGTGACGGTCACCGGCTCGGTCCGCCGGGACGCCGACGGCTCGTCCGCCCAGGTGGTCGACGGCTCCGCCCGGGCCATCTCCAGCGCTCAGATCAAGCCCGCCATCGGGATCCCGGTGTACGGCGGCTTCGTGGACCTCACGACCGAGACCCCCGCGCCGACGACGCCCCTGGAGCCCGCCGGGCTGCCCGACCTCAGCAACGGCCCGCACTTCTTCTACGCCCTCCAGTGGTGGTTCTTCGGGCTGCTGGCACTCTTCGGCTTCGGCTACCTGGCGTGGGAGGAGGCGACCGGTCGCGCCGACCTGCGCCGCGCCCAGCAGCCGGCCAAGAAGCCGAAGCGCACCAACCTGGTCGAACGCTGACGCGTCGCAGCTCGAAGATCCGGAACACCAGGTGTGCCGGATCTTCGGGTGAAGGGAGGGAGTGGCCCGGCCGAGTCCGCGGGCTCCCCCGGTCATCAGGAACACGCGGTCGGCGGTCCGAGATCCATGGCACGAACCTTGACGACGGCCCGGGCAGCGTCAGTCGTCGCCGACGGCGGTGACCAGTGGTCGGGGCTCGGGCTGGAACTGGGTGCGGTAGAGGTCGGCGTAGAGGCCGCCCTGGGCGAGGAGCGTGGCGTGGGTGCCGCGCTGGACGATCCGGCCACGCTCCACCACGAGGATCAGGTCGGCATCGCGGACCGTGGAGAGGCGGTGGGCGATCACCAGGGAGGTGCGGCCGGAGAGCGCCGCGTCGAGCGCCCGCTGCACCGCGACCTCGGACTCGCTGTCGAGGTGGGCGGTCGCCTCGTCGAGGACCACGATCGGTGGCGCCTTGAGCAGCAGACGCGCGATGGCGAGGCGCTGCCGTTCGCCGCCGGACAGCCGGTAGCCGCGGTCGCCGACCACGGTGTCGAGCCCGTCGGGCAGCGACCTGACCAGATCGGCGATCTGGGCCGCCTCGAGCGCCGACCAGACCAGGTCCGCGTCGGCCCCGGGACGCGCGTAGAGGAGGTTGGCGAGGATCGTGTCGTGGAACATGTGGGCGTCCTGGGTCACGTAGCCCACGACGTCCTCCAGGGACTGCAGGGTCACGTCGCGCACGTCCTCGCCGCCGACGCGCACCACGCCGGAGGTCGCGTCGTACAGCCGGGCGACGAGGTGGGTGACGGTGGTCTTGCCGGCACCGGAGGGCCCCACGAGCGCGACCATCTGCCCAGGCTGGGCGGCGAAGTCGAGGTGGTGGAGCACCTCGCCGGAGTCGCGGGACTCGGTGCGCGCGACGCTCTCCAGCGATGCCAGCGAGATCTCGTCGGCACGCGGGTAGCCGAACGAGACGTCGTCGAACTCCAGGGAGGCCGCCGTGCGCGGCAGCACCACGGCATCCGGCTTCTCCTGGATCGGTGACGGCAGGTCGAGCACCTCGAAGACCCGGTCGAAGCTGACCAGCGCGGTCATCACGTCGATGCGGACGTTGGACAGGCCCTGGAGCGGGCCGAGGAGGCGCAGGAGCAGGGTCGCGAGGGCGATCACGGTGCCGACCGAGAGGTGGCCGTTGACGGCGAGGTAGCCGCCCACGCCGTACACGATCGCGGTGGCCAGCGACGGCACCAGGGTCATCGCTGCGAAGAACATCCGGGTGAGCACCGCGATCCGGACACCGAGGTCACGGACGGTGGCTGCCTTCCCCGCGAACATCGCGTCCTCGGACGCGCGGTGACCGAAGAGCTTGAGCAGCATCGCGCCGCCGACGTTGAACCGCTCGGTCATCGCGTTGCCCATGTCGGCGTTGCCGTTCATCCGGTCGCGGGTCAGCACCGCCATCCGGGCGCTCACCCAGCGCGACGCCACCAGCAGGATCGGGAACAGCAGCAGGGGCAGGAGGGTGACCTGCCAGCTGAGGGCCAGCATGGTGATGCCGACGACGATCACCGAGATGATGTTGGAGACGGTGCCCGACAGGGTCGAGGTGAACGCGCTCTGGGCGCCGATCACGTCGTTGTTGAGCCGGCTGACCAGGGCGCCGGTCTGGGTGCGGGTGAAGAACGCCAGCGACTGGCGTTGCACGTGGGCGAAGACCCGGGTCCGGAGGTCGTAGATCAGCCCCTCGCCGATCACGCTCGACAGCCATCCGCTGGCGAAGCCCAGCACGGCGTCGGCGACCGCGGCGGCGGCCATCGCGAGGGCCAGCCAGAGCACGAGGCTCGCGTCACCACCGTTGATGCCGTCGTCGACCAGCTGCTGCACGAGCAGCGGGGGTACGACGACCAGGCACGCGTCGAGCACGGTGAAGACGAGGAACCAGACGATCAGCCGCCGCTGTGGCCGGGCGAACCGGAGAACGCGGCGCAGCGTGGCCCGCTCGATCTTGTTCTGGACCACGGAGTCGTCGCGGTGCATGGAGCGCCACGCCTGGGCGTGAAGACTCGACATGCCGACCTCCTCTCCGCGGTCTAGCCGCTCATCATCCGGCCCAGCTCCCGGAACCTCCGGGTCTGGGCCTCGCGTTCGTGTCGTCGTTGCTCGTCGAGGGTCCGGCTCTGCGCGGCGAGCAGCAGGGCCTTCGTCTCGCGCACCACTCCGGGCAGCGGCGCCGTCAACGCCGCCACCAGGTCGGCGGCCGCGGCGTCGAGCTCGGCCACCGGGCAGACGACCGTCGCCAGTCCGATCTGAAGTGCCTCGGCTGCGCCCACCACCCGGGCGGTGGCACAGATCTCCAAGGCCCTGGCGTAGCCAACAGCCTCGACGAGCGGCTTTGTTCCCGTGAGGTCGGGCACCAGCCCGAGCGCCGCCTCCTTCATGCAGAACCCGACGTCGTCACCGACCACCCGCAGGTCGCACGAGAGGGCGAGCTGAAAGCCGGCCCCGATCGCATGGCCCTGGACGACGGCGATCGACACGAAGCGCGGGTCACGCAGCCAGGTGAAGCCGCGCTGGAACGCGTCGATGGTCTCCGAGACCCGGTCGTCGGGCTCGGAGATCAACGCCGCGACCGACTCCGCGCCGTCACCTGCGCCGGCGGGGTCGAGCATCGCCCGGTCGAGGCCGGCCGAGAAGCTCTGGCCGGCGCCCCGGAGCACCACGACCCGGACCTCGTCGGGGACCTGCTCGCCGATCGCCGCCAGCGTGCGCCACATCCGCGGCGTCTGGGCGTTGCGCACCGCGGGCCGGTCGAGCGTCACCGTCGCGACCGCGCCCGACACGTCGTAGCGCAGACCGGCCTGGCCCAGCTCTTCGGGAGTCATGCGGCCACTCTAGGAGCGGCCACCGACGGCCCGGCCGGGGGTCCCCGCCGCGGAAAACGCGGAACGGTTCGGCGACACGCCGACGCGGCGGCGCCACTCGTTCCGCGTTTTCCGCCGTACGGCGGCCCCGGTCACGCCAAGGAGACCAGGTCGGCGTAGGAGTCGTTCCAGAGGTCCTCGACACCGTCGGGCAGGATCAGCACCCGGTCGGGGTGGAGGGCGCGCACGGCGCCCTCGTCGTGGGTCACCAGCACGATCGCGCCCTGGTAGCCGCGGATCGCGGCCAGCACCTCCTCGCGCGAGGCGGGGTCGAGGTTGTTGGTCGGCTCGTCGAGCAGCAGGACGTTCGCACTCGACACGACCAGGATCGCCAGCGCGAGGCGGGTCTTCTCGCCGCCGGACAGCACCCGGGCCGGCTTGGCGACGTCGTCACCGGAGAAGAGGAAGGAGCCGAGCACGGACCTGGTCTCGGTGTCGGTGAGCCCGGGCGCCGCCGACCGCATGTTCTCCAGCACGGTGCGCGAGGTGTCGAGCGTCTCGTGCTCCTGGGCGTAGTAGCCGAGCTTGAGCCCGTACCCCGGCACGACCTCGCCGGTGTCGGGCCGGTCGACGGAGGCCAGGATCCGCAGCAGCGTGGTCTTGCCGGCACCGTTGAGCCCGAGGATCACGACACGGGAGCCCTTGTCGATCGCCAGGTCGACATCGGTGAAGACCTCGAGCGAGCCGTAGGACTTCGAGAGCTCGGCCGCCGTGAGCGGCGTCTTGCCGCAGGGCGCCGGCTCGGGGAACTTGATCCGCGCCACCTTGTCGCCGCGGCGTTCGGCCTCGATGCCGCTCATCATCCGCTCGGCCCGACGCATCATCGACTGTGCGGCCTGGGCCTTGGTGGCCTTGGCCCGCATCTTGCTCGCCTGCTCCATGAGCTGGTCGGCCTTGCGCTCGGCGTTCGCCCGCTCGCGCTTACGACGGCGCTCGTCGGACTCGCGCTGGGCGAGATAGGCCGACCAGCCCATGTTGTAGACGTCGATCTCCTGACGGTTCGCGTCGAGGTGGAAGACCTTGGTGACGGTCTGCTCGAGCAGCGCGGTGTCGTGGCTGATCACGACCAGGCCGCCCTTGTGGGCCCGCAGGAACTCGCGCAGCCAGACCACCGAGTCGGCGTCGAGGTGGTTGGTCGGCTCGTCGAGGAGCAGCGTCTCGGCACCGGAGAACAGGATGCGCGCCAGCTCGACCCGGCGCCGCTGCCCTCCCGAGAGGGTCCGGAGCGGCTGGGTCATCAGCCGGTCCTCGATCCCGAGCGAGGCCGCGATCTGTGCGGCCTCGGCCTCGGCCGCGTAGCCACCACCGGCATGCAGGTCGGCGTCGGCCCGCTCGTAGCGGCGCATCGCCCGGTCGCGCACCTCGGGGTCGTCGCTGCCCATCTCCTGCTCGGCGGCCCGGAGCCGGCGTACGACGGAGTCCAGGCCGCGCGCGGACAGGATCCGCTCGCGGACCGGCACCTCGGGGTCGCCGGTCCGCGGGTCCTGGGGCAGGTAGCCGATGGAGCCGGTCGAGTGGACCTCGCCGGCCGCGGGCAGGCCGTCACCGGCGAGGATGCGGGTGAGGGTGGTCTTGCCGGCCCCGTTGCGTCCGACCAGGCCCACCTTGTCTCCGGGACCGACCCGGAAGGAGACGTCGTGCATGAGCAACCTGGCCCCGGCTCGGACCTCGAGCTTCTGGGCACTGATCATGAGGCTGGTTAGTCTAGGGCGGCCCGGTCCCTGGCCCCACGGAGGAGTCGACCCATGCGCTTCAACCCCAAGGCCAGGTTGGACACCAGCCGGATGCGCGACGACTCGGGTGGCGGAGGGGCCGGCGGCGGCCTCGGCGGCGGAGGGGGGACGAGGATCCCGCTTCCCGGCGGGACCAAGGCGGGCGGTGGTGTGGGGGCCCTGCTGATCATCGTGGTGATCCTGGCGCTCAAGGCCTGTGGCGGTGTCGACCTCACGGGGGCGATCAACGGCGCGACGGCGGGCGGCTACGACACGACGCGCTTCACCGGCGACTCGGCGGCCTACGACTCCTGCCAGACCGGCCAGGACGCCAACGACCACCCCGAGACCTGCGGCCTGGTGGCGGTCGAGAACTCCCTCAACGACTACTGGCAGGGCGCCCTCGCCCAGCAGGCGCCGCAGGCGAAGTGGCAGCCGGAGACCGCCGTCGACACGTTCAGCGGCCAGACGTCGACCGGCTGCGGGCGCGCGTCGTCGGCGATGGGCCCGTTCTACTGCCCGAGCGACGGCGTCATCTACTTCGACCCCACGTTCTTCAAGGACGTCCTCCAGCGACAGCTGAACGGTCCCTCGGGCGCGTTCGTGGAGCCCTACGTCGTCGCCCACGAGTACGGCCACCACATCCAGAACATCCTGGGCACGATGAGCAAGGTGAAGACCCAGCAGGGGCCGAACAGCGACTCCGTCCGGCTGGAGCTCCAGGCCGACTGCTACGCCGGCATGTGGGCGAAGAACGCCACCTCCACCCAGGACTCCCAGGGCAACGTGCTGATCGAGGACCTCACCGACCAGGACGTCCAGGAGGCGATCGCCGCCGCGAAGGCCGTCGGCGACGACACGATCCAGCAGACCGTCAACGGCAAGGTCAGCCCCGAGCAGTGGACGCACGGCTCGTCGGCCGCACGGGTCAAGTGGTTCACGACCGGCTTCCAGAACGGCACGCTGGCCGCCTGCAACACCTTCAACGGTCAGCCGGTCGAGTAGCGATCGCTACAGGAGGGTCTCGATCTGGCCGAACTGGCGCTGCAGCGACCGGAGGTACGGCGCGACGGCGGGGTGGCGGTACTTGCCGGCCAGTGCGCCCTCACCGCCGGCGACGCGGGCCAGGGCCCACTCGGCGCGGGACAGCGCGGTGTAGGCGGCACTGACCCGCATCCCGAGAGCCACCTCGTCGGGCGTCGCGATCCCGTCGGGAAGCCCCATCAGGTAGGCGTCGAGGAGAGGCTCGGGCGCCTCCCGGGCGTTCTGCAGGAAGATCCCCAGATCGGCACCGACCGGCCCCAGCCCGAGGGTGCTCCAGTCGATGGCGAGGACGTCGTCGCCGTCGCGGCCGGGGAGGTTGGCGAGCGCGGGGTCGCCGTGCTGCGGCACGCGGGGCAGGGCATCGACCTCGCGGAGCAGCGTCTCGCGTCGCGACCAGAGCCGGTCCGCCACGTCGGCGACCGTCGTACGGGCCAGGGTGGGCCAGCCGCCGCGCCGCTCGACCCTGCTCATCCGGTCGCGCAGCTGGTCGACGGCCAGCCAGCCGTGCCGACCCAGGTCGGCGCCCGCGAAGCGGCCCATCGCGTGGGCGAGGTAGAGCCCGTTCAGCGCGGCGTCCTCCACGAACTCGCGGGTGAGCGTGATCCCCTCGTCGTCCTCGGCCGCGTCGAGCGGGGTGCCGCGCAGCCCGGGCGTCGCGTCGACGGCGCCGCTGACCGCGACGTCGGCCTCGCGGCGCCAGTAGGCGAAGTGGCGCGGGTCGCCGAGCTCGGCAGGGTCGTCGGCGCCCGGCCGGGCGATCCGCTTGACCACCAGGGCGTGACCGCTGCGCTCGGTGCGCCACACGCCCACGGTGGAGGTCCCCGTGCCGCCGGACACGGGATGCCACGCGGGATCGGGCTCCCACATGTCGCTCATCCTGGCAGAGGAAGGCGCCGGAGCCCGGCAACCCGCGCGTCGAGCCCGGTGGCGTGCTCAGCCGATGTCGCGCGCGCGGTAGCGCCACCAGGCCGCGGCGACGACCGCGGCGGCGACCGCCGTCAGGGCCAGCTCGGGACCCAGCGCGAGCGACTCGGCCGGCACCTTGGACACGTGGGAGTACGGCGACAGGTCGGCCACCCAGCCCGGGAGCGACAGGAGCTCGGCCAGCGGTCCGACCAGGAAGAACGCCACCAGCACGACCCAGCCGGCCACCGCCCACCGGCTCCCCAGCGCCAGGCCGAGCAGGGCGAGCGCGGCGACGACCCAGACGGCCGGGATCTGCACCAGGGACGCCGCGAGCACGCTGCCGAAGGAGACCGCGGTGCCGACGGCGCCGATCGCCATGCCCAGGCCCGTGACGAGCAGGAGCCAGGCTGCACCGCCCAGGGCCACGAGCCCGACCGCGAGGAACGTCGTGGACCGGCCGGTCGCGGTGGCGAGCACCTCCTCGGTCCGCCCGTCGTGCTCCTCGACTCCCCCGTGCGTCACCACGGTGACCGCGAAGCAGGAGATCACGATCGCGAGGACGGACACCAGCGCGGCCACGAGGGTCTCCTGCAGCGCCCCCACGCCGCCCAGGCGCTCGAGATAGTCGCGGCTCGCGGCGGTGTCGAGCATCGACTCCGCGCCCGGGATGATCGCGGCCATCAGGGCTCCCAGCACCGCGCAGGCCAGCGTCCAGAGCACCAGCGACGTCGTGTGCACCCGGAGGTTCAGCGCGAGTGCGTCGCCGAGCCGCGGCGAGCCGGTGGCCGGGCCCGGGCGCTCGGCGATCAGTCCCGACCCGAGGTCGCGCCGGGCGCGCAGCACAAGGGCGCAGGCGACCAGGGCCACGGCGACCGCCAGGTCGAGCAGCAGCACCCAGCCTCGCGGGTCGGACCAGGCCCGCAGCTGGGTCGACCAGCCGAGGGGCGAGAGCCAGCTGAGCCAGTGGGCGGTGGTGTCGCCGACGGCCCGCAGGAGGAAGAGCACGGCGACCGCCCCGGCCGCGATCGCGCCACAGGTGCGCGCACTGGCCGAGAGCTGCGCGGCGACTGCCGCGATCCCGGTGCCGACCAGACCGAGGCCCAGCCAGGAGCCGGCGAACCAGAGCGAACCGGCCACCGGCAGGCCCCCGGCGATGTCGCCGACCGCCGCCGTCACGGCGACGATCACGGCCGCGATCACCCCGACCAGGACCGCGCTGAGCAACGGGGCGCGGGGATCGATCCCGAGGGCCCCGAGCAGCTCGGCGCGGCCGGACTCCTCCTCGACGCGGCTGTGGCGGCGTACGAGCGCGATGCAGAGGGCCATCACGAGGACGCCGTAGGTCACCGTCGTCTTCGTCATCGCCACCTCGCCGAGGCTGTGGACGTCGAGGATCGGGCCGTAGAGAGCGACCAGCGCGGAGCTGGCATCGATCGACCGGGCCGCCGCCACCCGCTCGGCGGTCGTGGAGTAGAGCGAGCCGGTGGCAGCCGCCGAGGCGTAGCACAGCAGGGTGAGCACGGCGGTCCATGCGGCCAGGAGCACCCGGCTGCGCCGGAGCGAGAACCGCGTCAGCCTCCAGACCCCGGTCATCGGGCGGGCTCCCTCCCGCGATAGGCGTCGAGGAAGAGCTCCTCCAGCGTGGGCGGCGTGCTGGTGAGGGTGCGGACCCCGGCCCCGGTGATCGCGGTCAGGACGGCCGGCAGAGCGTCCGGCTCGACGGTGCACGACACCACGGAGCCGTCGACGGAGAGGTCGTGGACGCCCGGCGTGCCGGAGAGGTCGGGTACGGCGCCCACGAGGTCGGCCCGCACGCGGGAGCGGTGCAGGTGTCGCATCTCCTCGAGGCTCCCGGACTCGACCACCCGGCCGTCGCGGATGATCGTCACCCGGTCCGCCAGCCGCTCGACCTCGCTGAGGATGTGGCTCGACAGCAGCACGGTGGTGCCCGACGCCCGCACGTCGGCGATGCAGGCGGCGAACACCTCCTCCATCAGCGGGTCCAGCCCCGAGGTGGGCTCGTCGAGGACCAGGAGGTCGGTGGGCGCCGCGAACGCCGCGACGAGCGCGACCTTCTGCCGGTTGCCCTTGGAGTACGCGCGTCCCTTCTTGGTCGGGTCGAGGTCGAAGCGCTCGATCATCTCCGCCCGTCGTGGGTCGTCGACGCGTGCTCCCCGCATCCGCAGCAGCAGGTCGATCACCTCACCGCCGCTGAGGTTGGGCCACAGGCTGACGTCGCCGGGCACGTAGGCGAGGCGGCGGTGCAGGTCGGCGGCCTCGGCCCAGGGGTCGCCGCCGAACAGTCGCACGTCGCCGGCGTCCTTGCGGATCAGCCCCAGCAGGATCCGCAACGTCGTGGACTTGCCCGCGCCGTTCGGTCCGAGGAAGCCGTGCACCTCCCCCGGGGCCACCGCCAGGTCGAGCCCGTCGAGCGCGCGGGTGCTGCCGAACGTCTTGACCAGGCCCCGTACGTCGACGACCGCGTCGGCACCGCTCATACCGGTCACTGTACTCTTCTTTCAATATGTGTTGAAAGTTCGTAAGATGGTGACATGAGCGACGGCGCAGTCGAACAGCTGGGGGCCGCGCTGGCCGAGGCGGGACTCCCGTCCCTCCCCTCGCGCATCTTCGCCGCCCTGCTGGTCGACGACGACGGCCGGATGACCTCCTCGGAGCTGACCGAGGTCCTCGGTGTGAGCGCCGCGTCCGTCTCGGGCGGGGTGAAGTACCTCGCCCATCTCCAGATGCTGCGTCGCGAGCGCGAGCGCGGCTCGCGCCGCGAGGTGTACGTCGTCGACGACGACGCGTGGCACGGGCTGATGATGCGCCGCGACCACCTCTACGCGCCCATCCTGCGAGCCCTGCAGGGTGCCATCGACGACTGCGGCGCCGGCGCGCCGGCGTACCGGCGGCTGATGCTGACCGCGGAGTTCCTGCGCTTCGTGGACGCCGAGATGGTGGCCCTGGCGGAGCGCTGGACCGAGCACCGACGCGACTTCGAGCGCGGGCTGTGACGCGCTAGGTTCGGGCGCATGCCCAGCGTCCTCGACAGCACCGCGCGCCACCTCCGCCGTACTGCCCTGACCAAGCAGCGCGAGGGCCGGCTCCCCGGCCTGTACGCCGGGGTCTGTCGCGGCGGCGAGCTGGTCTGGGGCGACGGGATCGGGGTGGTCGAGATCGGCGCCGACCGGGCGCCGACGGCCGACGACCAGTTCCTGGTCGCGTCCAACACCAAGACGTTCACGGCCGTGATGGTGATGCAGCTGCGCGACGAGGGCCGGCTCGGGCTGGACGACCTGCTCGGCGACCACGTGCCCGAGGTGTCACACCCGATCACGGTCCGGCAGTGCCTGGCGCACGTGTCGGGGATGGCCCGCGAGCCCCTGGGCGACGTCTGGGAGACCCTCGAGCAGCCCGACGCCAAGACGCTGCGACACGACTTCGACGACGTGGAGCGTGTGGGGCGTCCACACGACCACTGGCACTACTCCAACGTGGTCTACGCGATGCTCGGACAGCTCGTCGAGGAGCTCGACCGACGGTCGTGGGAGGAGTCCTTGCGGGCCCGCCTGCTCGACCCGCTGGAGATGCGACGTACCTCGCTCGGCTTCGACGCCGGACCCCATGCGACCGGCTACTACGTCGGCCCGTACGACGACGTGCCCCGGCCGGAGCCGGTGATGGACCTCCGGGCGATGGCGCCCTGCGGGGGGCTGGCCAGCACCGCTCACGACCTCGCGATCTGGTCGGCCTTCGTGGCCGATCCGGGCTCGCTGCTCTCCGCCGACACCCTGGAGGAGATGTGCCAGCCGCAGGTGCTGCTCGACCCCGACCAGTGGAGCGGTGCGATGGGTCTCGGCTTCTTCCTGATGCGGTCGCCCAGCGGCCGCACGTGGGTCGGGCACACCGGCGGCATGCCGGGCCACATCACCGGCGTGTTCACCCACCGCGCCTCGGGCACCGGCGGGATCGTGCTGATGAGCTCCACCTCCTCCCCCGCCCCCGACGCCTTCGCGATCGAGCTGGCCGACCACGTCGTCGAGCACGACCCCGTGGAGGACACCCCCTGGCAGCCCGGCACCTCGATCCCGGACGACTACCGACCCCTCCTGGGCCGCTGGTTCTCCGAGGGCCAGCCCTTCGTGTTCTGGGTCGAGCAGGGCGAGCTCCGCGCTCGCATCGACAAGCCCGGGGCCGGCAGGCTGACCGCGTCGCGGTTCGAGAAGGTCGGCGACGACCTCTACCGCGACGTGAGCGGCCGCGAGCGGGGCGAGCTCCTGCGCGTGACCCGTGGTGCCGACGGCGCGGTCACCAAGCTCAACTGGGCGACGTACCTCTTCACGCGTGAGCCGATCGCCTTCGGCGAGCCCTTCCGGCGCTGACCACCGGGCTCAGGTGTTCACGACCTCGATGCCGACGCTGAGCGCGTCGGCGATCGCCCGGTCGAGGACGGCGCGGCGCGGGTCGGGGACGGCGAGCCAGGGGCCGACGGGGGTCATGCCACGCAGCCTCACGTCGGCGAGGACCTCGTCGACGGCACCGTGGTCTCCCCCGGTGACGAGTGGGAGCGCTCGGGAGCCGAGGATCCGCGCGGCATGGTCCGCGGCCGCCTCGTAGGCCTGCCGGGCCTGGTTGCCACGCCGCCGTGCGAAACGCTGCTGGCTCTGACCGCCCGCCTTGGTCCGGCCCTGGACGTGGCGCTGGCCGATCTTGTGCTCGACGAGGTCGTGGCCCGCGAGCCTGGCGACGGCGAAGCCGCCCTTGCGCACCAGGAGCACCCCCCAGGACCCGGGTGCCTGCGCGGCGGCCGCGAGGGACGCGGCGTCCGGCGGCCCGTCGTACGACGCCGCGAAGGGCAGGCGGGCGACGAACGTCGAGCCGTCTCCTGCCCTGCCCGCCAGCGCACCGTCTCGGACGGCGAGCTCGGTCTCCCCGTGGCGTGCGGCGAAGTTGTCGACCCAGCGCTCGACCCGGGCGGGGGGCACCAGGACCGTGGCCGGAGTCGTCATGCCCAGGTCACGCGGGCGCCCTCGGCCCACAGGTCGAGCCCGGTGCCGTCGAGCTCGTCGCTGCGGTTCCACAGGGTGAGGTAGAGGGCGACGGCGGAGCCGCACAGCACGATGTCGGCGTCGTCGGGCGAGGCGTCACGCACGGTGGTCGGGGGTCGCTGGGTCACGGTGACGGTCCAGCGGGCGTCGGCGTCGTCGGGCAGGACCGCGATGGTCGTCGGGTCGTCGGAGCGCAGGCGTGACCGGGGCCGGGGCATGAAGCCGGTGAGCAGCTCGTCGATGCCGTCGAGCGCGAGGTCGCGAGAGATCCACGTGTCGCCGGCGCGGGGATAGCGGCCGAGCGCCGCCGACAGGGCGTCGACGGCGTGGATGGTCGTCTCATGGCACTGCCGTCGAGCCCAGAACAGCCTCGGCGGCGGCGCGTCGACGAGGAAGACGAGCGTCTCCAGGTCGTCCGGGGCCGCCTCGAGCGTCGCGATCAGCCGGTCGGCTCCGTCGCGGAGCCACTGCACGGGATCTGCGGCCGCGAGCCCCTCTCGCTCCACGCCGTCCTCGTCGAGCTCCTCACCTCGGACGACGGCCGTCGCCCAGCGATGCACGAGTCCCTGGTGGACGACCAGCCGGCGTACGTCCCAGTCGGGCGTCGTCGGCACCGGCGCTCCGAGGCCCGCGGACGCGGCATGGGTCGCGAACGCGTCGAGCGCGTCGCCGGATCCCGTCCAGGTGACGGCCCAGCTCGAGGGACTGCTCCATGCGCGCAGTGTGGCAGCCGGACCTGGGCGACCGCCTCCGAGATTCGGTGCTGCTCCGAGCGGGTCCTGACGGTGTTGGTCAGCTGCCACCGAGGGCGTCGAGGGCCGCCATCTCCTGAGCGGTGAGGTCGAACCCGGTGACGTCGGCGTTGGACCGGATGCGGTCGGCGTTGACCGACTTGGGGATCACCACGACCTGGTGCTGGAGATGCCAGCGGATGATGACCTGGGCCGGCGTCCTCCCGTGCTGCTCCGCGATGCCGACGACCACGGGATGGTCGAGGGTGCCGCCGCGGAGGGCGCTGTAGCCCTCGAGCACGATGTCCCGCTCCCGGTGTGCCGCCAGCGTGTCGGCGTCGTACAGCAGCGGGCTCCACTCGATCTGGTTCACCGCCGGCGCCACTCCCGCGGCCGAGGTCACCTCGTCGATCAGCGTCGCGCCGAAGTTGCTCACGCCGATGTCACGCGCGAGCCCCGCCTCCTGGGCCTCGACGAACGCCCGCCAGAGATCCTCGTTCGCCGAGCCCCCGGCCGGCCAGTGGATCAGCCAGAGGTCGACGCGGTCGGTCTGCAGCAGGTCGAGGCTCCGGCGCAGCGTCTCGAGCTCGCGACCGGCCCGGTCGGGCGGGCACTTGGTGGTGAGGAAGACGTCGTCGCGCGGCACCCCGCTCTCCGCCAGCGCGCGGCCCACCTCGCCCTCGTTGCCGTAGACGGTCGCGGTGTCCAGGTGGCGGTATCCCGCGGCGAGTGCGTCCGACGTCGCCCGCACCGCGTCCGCCCCCTTGATCTGCCAGGTCCCGAAGCCGAGCAGTGGCATCCGGCCTCCCTGGCTGAGGGTGACGGAGTCGTCGGGGAGCGCGTGGTCGGTCATGCCTTGATCGTAGGCACCATGCCCGTGTGGCCGGACGGTGGACCGGCCACCCACGGACCTGCTTGTCTGGGTGCGTGGCACGGATCCTGGACGTCGACTACCTCGTCGTCGGTGCCGGCGCCTCCGGGATGGCCTTCACCGACGCCCTGGTCGACCATGCCGGCGTGCGCGTCGCCCTGGTCGACCGCCGCCACGGCGTCGGCGGCCACTGGCTGGAGGCCTATCCCTTCGTCCGCCTGCACCAGTCGTCGTCGTTCTACGGCGTGGCGTCGACGCCTCTCGGCGACAACCGGGTGCAGCGCCGCGGACCCGAGGCCGGGCTGCACGAGCGGGCCGGTGTGGCCGAGATCTGCTCCTACTTCGACCGGGTCCTGACCGAGCGGCTGCTCGAGTCGGACCGCGTCGAGTTCCTGCCCGGCTGCGACTACGTCGGCGACCGTCGGATCGTCTCGCTGGTCTCCGGGCAGCGCCTGGAGGTCCCCGACCGGTGCCGCGTCGTCGACGCGCGCTACCTCGCTCCCGACATCCCGGCCGAGACGCCCCCGCCGTTCGAGGTCGCGGACGACGCCCACGTCCGCCCGGTGAACGACCTGGGCCGCCTCGATGCGGCGCCGAGCCAGTTCGTCATCGTCGGGTCCGGCAAGACCGCGACGGACGCGATCGTGTGGCTGCTGGGCCGCGGGGTCGACCCCGACGCGATCTGCTGGGTGCGTCCGCGCGATCCCTGGATGCTCAACCGGGCCGTCATCCAGCCGGATCCGGCCGTCTACCAGGGCATGGTGGCCGACCTGATGCAGTCCGCTGCTGCGGCGACCTCGCTCGAAGACGTCTTCCTCCGGCTGGAGGAAGCCGGGGTCATGCTGCGGATCGATCCGTCCGTCACGCCGACCATGGCGAAGGCACCCACGCTGGGCACCTGGGAGCTCGACCTCCTGCGGACGATCCAGCACGTCGTACGGCTGGGGCACGTGCGACGTGTCGACCGCGGGCTCGTCACCCTCGACCAGGGGTCGGTCGCGACCGCGCCCGACGCGCTCGTCGTCCACTGCGCGGCGTCGGGCCTGCAGAACCCGCCACTGGTCCCGATCTGGAGGCCGGCCGCGATCACGGTGCAGCCGGTCCGCGCCGGGTTCCCGTGCTTCGGGGCCGCGCTCACCGGCTACGTCGAGGCGACCCGTGAGGACGACGACGAGAAGAACCGGCTCTGCCCGCCGTCGCGGTACGGCAACACCCTGGCCGACTGGGCAGCCATGAACGTGCGCGGCACGCGCGCCACGCAGTCGTTCGGCGCCGAGCCCGACATCAAGGCCTGGGCCGACACCGTCGCCACCAACCCGGCCCGGATCCCGCCCGACTACGCCGGGTCGCCGGAGCTGACCGATGCCCTGAGCCGCCTCCAGAGCCACGTCGGGCCGGGGCTGGCCAGGCTGGCCGAGCTCAGCGGCCTCGAGGAGCCGCGGTAGCGGCCCGCAACCGAGGCCGCCCCCGCCCGGAGACCGGACGGGGGCGGCGCAGGTCGTCTGACCAGGTCGTCAGCAGCTGCCACCACCCGAGGCGCCGACGGAGTTGCAGGTGCTCTGGAAGATGTTCTTGATGACGCCTCCGAACGCGAAGACGACCACGACGATCAGGGCCGCGATGCCGGCGATGAGCAGGCCGTACTCCACCGCGGAGGCGCCGCGCTCGTCGAGCTTGGCCAGACGAGCGTCGAGCAGGATGCGCAGGTAGTCGAACATGTGATGGCTCCCCATGACTTAGCGCGCATCCCCCTGATGCGCGACATGCTCAGGGTGATCGCTCGTGCGCGGAGCCACCAGACGCGAACCGGCCATCCGGGGTGACCCGGTCGGACTACGTCGTGCGCGTGCGCAAGAGCCCAGCCGGACCAGGGTCGCTCGATCGCCACGGTCGCCTGAACCGGCACGGGGCGGCGAGCCCTGTCGCTGCGACCTCGAGCCGGGCCCCGCCGGGTCTCGGCGTGGTCGCTCAGACGTTGAAGCCGAGGGCGCGCAGCTGCTCGCGGCCGTCGTCGGTGATCTTGTCGGGGCCCCACGGCGGCATCCAGACCCAGTTGATGAGGACGTCGTTGACCAGGCCCTCGAGGGCGGTGTTGGTCTGGTCCTGGATCACGTCGGTGAGCGGGCACGCGGCGGAGGTCAGGGTCATGTCGATGACGGCGTTGGTGTCGTCGTCGAGGTGTACGCCGTAGACCAGGCCGAGATCGACGACGTTGATCCCGAGCTCGGGGTCGACGACGTCCTTCATCGCCTCGGTCACGTCGTCGATCGTGGTCACCGAGCCGGCGGGTGAGCCGGACGCCTCCGGCACCTCGGGCAGGTCGTCGATCGGGTTCGTGGTCACGTCGTCTCCTCCAGCTGAGCGGTCGTGGTCGCGTCCTTCCAGGCCATCCAGGACAGCAGGGCGCACTTGATGCGGGCGGGGAACTTGGCGACGCCGGCGAAGGCGATGCCGTCCTCCAGCACCTCCTCGTCGGGCTCGACCTGACCCTTGCCCTGCATCAGGGTCAGGAACTCCTCGTGGATCGCCATCGCCTCGTCGACCGGCTTGCCGATCACCAGGTCGGTCATCACCGAGGCCGAGGCCTGCGAGATCGAGCAGCCGAGAGCGTCGTAGGACACGTCGGCGACGCGGCCGTCCGCGACGTGGACGCGCAGCGTCACCTCGTCGCCGCACGTCGGGTTCACGTGGTGCACCTCGGCCTCGAACGGCTCCCGCAGCCCCTTGTGATGGGGGTTGCGGTAGTGGTCCAGGATGATCTCCTGGTAGAGGGAGTCCAGCTCGGTCGACATGATGTTCAACTCAACTTGAAGTAGCGGCGGGTGTATTCCAGGCCGTCGACGAGCGCGTCGATCTCGGCCGGCGTGGTGTAGAGGTACGACGACAGCCGGGTCGAGCTCTGCACGCCGAACCGCGCGTGGGCGGGCTTGGCACAGTGGTGTCCGGCGCGGACGGCGATGCCGCGGGTGTCGAGCACGGTGGCCACGTCGTGCGGGTGGACGCCCGGGATCTCGAAGGAGACCGCGCCGCCCCGCTGTGTGGCGTCGAGCGGCCCGAGCACGGTGAGCCCCGGGATCGTCGCCAGCCCTTCGAGGGCGTAGGCCGTGACCGCCTGCTCGTGGGCGTGGACGGCCTGCATCCCGAGCTCGGTGAGGTAGTCGACGGCGGCGCCGAGGCCGATGGCCTCGACGATCGGCGGGGTGCCGGCCTCGAACTTGTGCGGCACGGGCGCATACGTCGAGCGCTCCATCGTGACGGTCTCGATCATCTCGCCGCCCCCCAGGAACGGCGGCAGCTGGTCGAGGACGGCGCGACGGCCCCAGAGCACGCCGATGCCGGTCGGGCCGACCACCTTGTGGCCGGTGAAGGCCAGCAGGTCCGGGCGCTCGTCGTCGGCCATGGCGGCGAGGTCGATCGGCAGCTGGGGTGCGGCCTGCGAGCCGTCCACCACGACGAGCGCACCGACCTGGTGGGCGCGCCGGGCGATCTCGGCGACCGGGTTGATGGTGCCGAGCATGTTGGAGACCCAGGTGAACGAGACGACCTTGGTGCGCTCGGTGACCAGGTCGTCGAGCCGGCTGAGGTCGAGCCGGCCGTCGTCGGTGATCCCGAACCAGCGCAGCGTCGCTCCGGTGTGCTCGCAGAGAAGCTGCCACGGCACGATGTTGGAGTGGTGCTCCATCTCGGTGATCACGATCTCGTCACCGGGACCGACCTGGCGCTCCCCCGGCCACGCCAGGGTGTGGGCGGCCAGGTTGAGCGCCTCGGAGGCGTTCTTGGTGAAGACGACCTCGTCGCGGTCGGGGGCACCGATGAAGGACGCCACCTTGTCGCGGGCGCCCTCGTAGGCCGCCGTCGCCTCGGCCCCGAGCTGGTGCATGGCGCGCGCGATGTTGGCGTTGTGGCGCTCGAGGTGGTCGACCATCGTGTCGATGACCACCTGCGGCTTCTGCGAGGTGTTCGCCGAGTCGAGGTAGACCAGCGACTGCCCGTTGGCGAGGGTGCGCGACAGGATCGGGAAGTCCTTGCGGACCACCTCGAGGTCGGGGAGCAGACCCGGCAGGACGTCGGACATGGTCAGACCGCCGCAGCCTTGACGTACTTGTCGTACCCCTCGGCCTCGAGCTGGTCGGCGAGCTCGGGGCCGCCCTGCTCGGCGATCCGGCCGGCCACGAAGACGTGGACGTAGTCGGGCTCGATGTAGCGCAGGATGCGGGTGTAGTGGGTGATCAGCAGGACGCCCTTGCCCTCCTGCGCACGGAAGCGGTTCACGCCCTCGGCCACGACCTTCAACGCGTCGATGTCGAGGCCGGAGTCGGTCTCGTCGAGCACCGCGACCTTCGGGTTGAGCAGCTCGAGCTGGGCGATCTCGTGGCGCTTCTTCTCGCCGCCGGAGAAGCCCTCGTTGACCGAGCGGGTCCCGAACGTCGGGTCGAGGTCGAGCTGCTGGAGGGCGGCGTTGACGTCCTTGACCCAGGTGCGGAGCTTGGGCGCCTCGCCGTCGAGCGCCGTCTTCGCCGTGCGCAGGAAGTTCGACACCGAGACGCCGGGCACCTCGACGGGATACTGCATGGCCAGGAAGAGGCCGGCACGCGCCCGTGCGTCGACGGTCATCGCCAGCACGTCCTCGCCGTCGAGGGTGACCGTGCCGGAGGTGACGGCGTACTTGGGGTGCCCGGCGATGGAGTAGGCCAGGGTCGACTTCCCCGACCCGTTGGGGCCCATGATCGCGTGGGTCTCGCCGTCCTTGATGGTCAACGTGACGCCCTTGAGGATCTCCTTGTCCTCGTCATCGGTCTTGACCGAGACGTGGAGGTCCTTGATCTCGAGAACACTCATTGGGGGGAGACTCCGTTCAGGGTGGTGGTGACGTCGACGTACACCTCGGTACCGCGTACGTCGACGGGGAAGGTGGCCACCGGCTCGGTGGCGGGAAGTCCGGTGGGCTTGCCGGTGCGGAGGTCGAAGCGCGATCCGTGCAGCCAGCACTCGACCGTGCAGCCCTCGACGTCGCCCTCGCTCAGCGCGACGGCGGCGTGGGAGCAGATGTCCTCGACCGCGAAGATCTCGTCGCCGTCCCTGGCCACCGCGATCTCCTGGTCGCCGATCTTCGCGGCCAGCGCCTCGCCCTCGCGGAACTCGTCCATGGAGCAGGCCCTCTCGAAGGTCATGACTCGTCCCCCCGAGACGTCGGGATCCCCGCGGCGTTGTCGGCGGAAGGAGCGGAGCGGGCGGAGCCGAGAACGTCGTGGGGTGACAAGAGGTTGCGCGCCAGCTCGGCCTCCACCGTCGCCGCCAGCTGCTCCTCGAGCTCCGGCACGTTGATCCGGCGGATCAGGTCGTTGAAGAAGCCGTGCACGACCAGGCGCCGGGCCTCGTCCTCGGCGATGCCGCGCGAGCGGAGGTAGAACAGCTGCTCGTCGTCGAACCGGCCCGTCGCGGAGGCGTGACCCGCGCCCGCGATCTCGCCGGTCTCGATCTCGAGGTTGGGCACCGAGTCGGCCTGGCACCCGTCGGTGAGGACGAGGTTGCGGTTCTCCTCGTAGGTCTCGATGCCCTCGGCGACCTTGCGGATCAGGACGTTGCCGATCCAGACCGTGTGGGCGCCCTCGCCCTGCAGCGCGCCCTTGTAGCTCACGTGGCTCTTGGTCTTGGGCGCCGTGTGGTCGACGAACAGCCGGTGCTCGATGTGCTGCCCGGCGTCGGCGAAGTAGAGGCCGAGCATCTCGACCTCGCCGCCCGGCCCGGCGTACTCGGCGGTGGTGTCGTGGCGTACGACGCTGCCGCCGAAGGTCACGTCGACGTGCTTGAAGCGCGCGTCGCGCCCGACCTGCGCGTGCCGGTGGCCGACATGGACGGCGTCGTCGGACCAGTCGTCGATGCTGACGACGGTCAGGTCGGCCCCGTCGCCGACGACGATCTCGACGTTGTCGGCCAGGGTCGCCGAGCCCACGAACCGGAGCACCACGGTGGCCCGGCTGTGTGCGCCGGCAGTGATCACCGAGTGGGTGGCCGTGGCCGGCTCGAGGTCGGTGCCGGTGAGCGTGATGAAGACGGGCCGGTCGAGCTCGGCGTCGGCCGGGATCGTCACGGCGTAGCGCTGGCCGGCCTCCTGCCAGACGCGGGCCGCGATCCGGTCGGTCGGCACGAAGCCGCTCGAGCCGAGCACCGGGCTGCCGGCCGCCAGCGACTCGAGCACGACCGCCTCGGGCGCGTCGTACGCGGCGCCGACACCGGAGCCGTCGAGGGTCGCGTCGGAGTGCAGCCCACGGAGCCGCTTGAGCGGCGTGAAGCGCCAGATCTCCTCGCGACCCGTCGGCACCGGGTGGGCGTCCACGTCGAACGACCCCTCCGGGTGCAGGTGGGACTCCACGCGCTCGATCTCGAGCGCGTCGGCAACTGCGGACAAGAAACTCTCTCTTTCGGGTTCAGGAAGGGACGGCGTGGGCTGGACCGACGGGGTCGGTCACCCCACCGCGCCCTCCATCTGCAGCTCGATGAGCCGGTTGAGCTCGAGGGCGTACTCCATCGGCAGCTCCTTGGCGATCGGCTCGACGAAGCCGCGCACGATCATGGCCATCGCCTCGTCCTCGGCCATGCCCCGGCTCATCAGGTAGAACAGCTGGTCGTCGGAGACCTTCGAGACGCTCGCCTCGTGACCCATGGACACGTCGTCCTCGCGGATGTCGACGTAGGGGTAGGTGTCGCTCCGGCTGATCTGGTCGACCAGGAGCGCGTCGCACAGCACGTTGGACTTCGAGCCGTGGGCGCCCTCGTTGATCTGGATCAGTCCGCGGTACGACGTGCGGCCCCCGCCGCGCGCGACCGACTTGCTGAGGATCGACGAGGAGGTGTTCGGCGCCGCGTGCACCATCTTCGCCCCGGCGTCCTGGTGCTGACCCTCGCCGGCGAACGCGATCGAGAGCGTCTCGCCCTTGGCGTGCTCGCCCATCAGGTAGATGGCGGGGTACTTCATCGTCACCTTCGAGCCGATGTTGCCGTCGACCCACTCCATCGTCGCGCCGGCCTCGCAGGTGGCCCGCTTGGTGACGAGGTTGTAGACGTTGTTGGACCAGTTCTGGATCGTGGTGTAGCGGCAGCGACCGCCCTTCTTCACGATGATCTCGACCACTGCGGAGTGCAGCGAGTCACTGCTGTAGATCGGCGCCGTGCAGCCCTCGACGTAGTGCACGTAGGCGTCCTCGTCGACGATGATCAGCGTCCGCTCGAACTGGCCCATGTTCTCGGTGTTGATCCGGAAGTAGGCCTGCAGCGGGATGTCGACGTGGACGCCGGGCGGCACGTAGATGAACGAGCCACCGGACCACACCGAGGTGTTGAGCGCGGCGAACTTGTTGTCGCCGACCGGGATCACGGTGTTGAAGTACTCCTGGAAGAGCTCCGGGTGCTCCTTGAGCGCCGTGTCGGTGTCCTTGAAGATCACGCCCTGCGCCTCGAGGTCCTCGCGGATCGAGTGGTAGACGACCTCCGACTCGTACTGTGCGGCGACACCGGCCACGAGGCGCTGCTTCTCCGCCTCCGGGATGCCGAGCTTGTCGTAGGTGTTCTTGATGTCCTCGGGCAGGTCCTCCCACGAGGCGGCCTGCTTCTCGCTGGACCGGACGAAGTACTTGATGTTGTCGAAGTCGATGCCCGAGAGGTCGGAACCCCAGGTGGGCATGGGCTTGCGGTGGAACAGCTTGAGCCCCTTCAGGCGCAGGTCGAGCATCCACTGCGGCTCCGACTTCTTCGCGGAGATGTCGCGCACGACCTCCTCGCTGAGGCCACGCTTGGCGATCGAGCCGGCGTCGTCGCGGTCGGACCAGCCGAACTGGTAGCGGCCGATGCCCTGCAGCTCGGGGTTGAGCTCTTCGATGGACGTCACGTCGTCTCCTCGTAGGTCGGGCGCTGCGCGGTGTGGGGGATGCAGGTGGTGCAGACACCGTCGCCGTGGGCGATGGTGGCCAGGCGCTGCACGTGGCGGCCGAGGACGTGGCCGATGGCCTCGGTCTCGGCCTCGCACAGCTGCGGGAACTCGTGGGCGACGTGGGAGACCGGGCAGTGCTGCTGGCACAGCTGCTCCGGCGCGCCGTCGACCCCGGCGTCGAGCAGGGGCAGCGAGCGCACGGAGGCGGCGTAGCCCTCGCTCGAGAAGACCCGGGCCAGGGCCTCGGCCGGGGTCAGCTCGGGGTGGGCCGCCGTCACCACGTCGTAGTCGCGCTCGATGAAGGCGACACGGCGCCGGGCGAACTCCATGACGGCGTCGTCGCCGCCGGTCTCGGACAGGTAGCGGAGCGCCTGGACCGCGAGATCGTCGTACTGCTGGTCGAAGTGCTCGCGACCGGCCTCGGTGATCGCGAAGATCTTGGCGGGCCGACCCCGGCCCCGGACCGCCGACGGACGCGGGTCGCGCGCCTCGAGGGCGCCCTCGGCGAGCAGGTGGTCGAGGTGACGGCGTACGGCGGCCGGCGTCAGGGCGAGCCGGACCGCGAGGTCGGCCGCCGTCGACGGACCGCTGACCAGGATCGACCGGACGACACGCTCGCGCGTCGGCTGGTCGCCCGGAGGCAGGGTCTCGTCGAATTCCACAACACCAGTGTGCCGTTAATGGCCGAGCACGTTCAAGTAAGGGTGGCCTAATCCGTGCTGGCCCCTACCCACCTGACTCTTGCCTGACCATCTGTGCAGTTCTGGCCCGGATGCACGAATCCTTTGCTTCACTCGGAGGCACCCGAGACCAGCCCGGTCCGCCGTCTCTCCGAGGCCCGCATGCATCACCTGCGCACCATCGCCCGGTCGAGGACCTTCCTCGTCCTCTTCGTGGCGGTCAGCGTGCTGGTCCCGGTCGTCACCCTGCAGCGGCTCCCCCACCTCAGCCCGTGGCCTGTCGCCCTCGGCGTGGCGCCGTGGCTGTTCGGCAAGTACCTGCTGTGCCCCCTGCGCTGGCGCGCGCTCACCCCGCCGGGACGCAGCCGCTGGTGGCACATCCGCGCCTACGCCGAGGGCGAGCTCCTCGGGCTGCTCACTCCTGGGCACGTCGGAGCCGACGTCTGGCGCGTGCACCGGCTTGCCGGCACCGACCTCGGCCGCGGTGACGCGATCCTGAGCGTCGGCAGCGACCGGCTCGTCGGGGCGCTCGGCCTCACGGCCTTCGTCGTGTTCGCCGGCGCCTCGCTGCCACTGCGAACAGCGCTGGTCGCCTGCGGCCTCACGGTCCTCGCCCTGGCCGCCGCGCTCGTCGTACGACGGCTCAGGCCCGACCTGCTCCCCCGCCGGCCCCTGCCGCCGTCACGACAGCTCGCCACGGCACTCGTGCTGTCGGCCGGCTACCAGCTCTCCATCGCGGCCCTGCTGATGGGCACCATCGACGCCACCGGCCACGACCTGTCGCCACTCGCGGTGCTCGGTGCGTTCGGAGCCAGCCAGCTCGCCGGAGCCGTGCCGGGCCCGAACGGCGCCAGCCCTCGCGACGGCGCCCTGGTGGCCGCCCTGATGGCGCTGGGGATCCCGTGGCAGGCGGCTCTCGCAGCGGTGGCCGTGAAGGCCGCGATCGCTTGGGTCCCCGCGCTGGCACTGGGCGGCGTGAGCCTGCTGCTGACCCGTCGCGCCCTGCGCGCAGCCTCCGACCGCGCCCTTCCCCAGCCGGCCTGAGGCGTTCCCGGAGGGTCCTGCTCCGACGGCGGACCGGCTGATGACGACCGGCCCCATCCCCGCGGACCAGCGTCCGTCATCCCAGCGGACCGCACTCGTCGTCCGCGCGGGCTATTCCACGGCCCGGTCGTATCGGCCGGGGGTGTCCTGGCTCCTGGGCCGTCGAAGGTGCGGCGGGGATTCCGCACCACGACCAGGAGGACACACACATGAAGCTCTTCACCAGCAGCCGCTTCGCCGCGGTCGCCTCGACCGCCGCACTCGTGGTGGCGCTCGGGAGCACGTCGTACGCCGCATCGCAGATCAGCGGTCACGACATCCGCGACGGCAGCATCGGCAAGGCCGACCGGCCAAGTCGGCCCAGGTGTCGGTCAAGCAGATCCGCAACGACAACGGCACGAACATGGACGGCAGCAACAAGACCATCCTCACCGTGAACGTGAAGAAGGGGAGCTACCTGCTCTCCAGCAAGGTCAACGTCTACGCGAACGCCGGCGGCTACGCCGAGTGCTTCCTCGTGGCGCCGAACGGCAACACCCTCGACTACGGCTACTTCTACTCCGCGTCGGGTGGCTACGGCCAGGTCGTGAACACCTCGGTGATCTCGCCCGCCCACACCGGCACGGTCCAGCTCAACTGCGTGGGCAACAGCTCCAGCCTCGACGGCAAGAAGCTCCTCGTCACCAAGGTGGGTTCGGTCGCCAGCCTGATCGGCGCGAACGTCTCCAAGGCCGCGCCCCACCGCGCGGTCACGCCCGGTCGCTGAGCCTCACCTCACGACCGCCTCACGCGAGCGGCCCCGCCCACCACCCGGGCGGGGCCGTCTCGCGTCATGCGCCGGCCTTCCGGAGAGCGTCGCCGCTTCGGGCGTAGGCTGCCTCGCATGCCTGGATCGATCCTCGGAACCGAAGTACGCCGTGTCGAAGACCTCGAGCTCCTGCTCGGCCAGGGCACGTTCGTGGACAACCTCGACAGCGTCGGCGTCGCGCACGCGATCTTCGTCCGCAGCCCCTTCGCCCATGCCCGGATCACCGGCCTCGACACCTCCGAGGCCGCCTCCGCGCCGGGCGTCCTCGCCGTCTACACCGCCGACGACCTCGGCCGCGACCCGCTGTCGGGCTTCGCCGACGTCAACGACCTGGCCGGCCGCGCCGCCCTGGCCGTCGACAAGGTGCGCTACGTCGGCGACCCCGTGGCCCTCGTCGTCGCCGAGACCAGGGCCCAGGCGATGGATGCCGCCGAGCTCGTCGACGTCGACTACGACGACCTGCCGGTGGTGACCGACGATGGAGGACGCGCTGGCGGACGACGCGCCGCTGCAGTTCGAGGCCCTGGGCTCCAACATCGCGACGCAACGCGCCGCCAAGGACACCTCCGACGTCCTCGACGACGCCGCCCACGTCACCCGAGTCCGGATGGTCAACCAGCGCATCGCCACCGCCCCGATCGAGGGCAACGCGATCCTGGTCCGGCCGACGGCCGACGGCATGGAGGCCTGGGTCTCCACCCAGCACCCCCACATGGCGCGCGACCTGCTGGCGAAGGCGATCGGGGTGGAGGCGGCCCACGTCCGCATCGTCGCGCCCCACGTCGGCGGCGCGTTCGGCGGCAAGGCCGGCACCGGACCCGACCATGCCGCGATCGCGCTGGCCGCACGCCGGCTCGGCCACCCGGTGAAGTGGTCGGAGACCCGCAGCGAGGCGATGCTGTCGATGCAGGGCCGGGGACAGGTGCAGTACGCCGAGCTCGGCCTCACCGACGACGGCACCATCACCGGTCTGCGGCTGCGGGTGCTCGGCGAGTGCGGTGCGTACGCCGGCTTCGGCGGCGCGCTGGCGGTCGGACCGACGTACATGATGGCGCAGGGCCCCTACCAGATCCCGCGGCTGCGCTTCGACGCGATCGCCGTGATGACCAACACCGCACCGGTCGGCGCGTTCCGCGGAGCCGGTCGCCCCGAGGCGGCGGCCGCCCTCGACCGGGTCCTCGACATCGCCGCGCAGGAGCTCGGCCTGAGCCCCGAGGAGATCCGGCGTCGCAACCTGATCCCGGCCGACGCGTTCCCCTACACGACGTTGACGGGCGTGACCTACGACAACGGCGACTACCGGGTGCCGCTCGAGGAGGCGCTGCGGATCGCCGACGTCGACGACGTGCGCAAGGAGCAGCAGCGCCGTATCGAGGCCGGCGAGAGCAAGCTGCTCGGCATCGGGGTGTCGACGTACGTCGAGATCACCGGCTTCGGCGGCTCGGAGTTCGGCTCGGTCCAGGTCCACGCCGACGGCTCCGCCACGGTCATGTCCGGCACGTCCGCCCACGGCCAGGGCCACGCGACGTCGTTCTCGATGATCGTCGCCGACCGGCTCGGCATCCCGCTCGAGAAGATCACCTACCGCCAGTCCGACACCGCCGTCGTCCGCACCGGCGGCGGCACGGGTGGGTCGCGCTCGCTCCAGCTCGGCGGGAACGCCGTCTCCAAGGCCGCCGACGAGCTCCACGAGAAGGCGATCGCGGTGGCCGCCCGGATGCTCGAGGCGAACGTCGAGGACGTCACGCTCGACGACGAGGGCTTCGGGGTCGCGGGCGTCCCGGGCTCCCACGTGTCGTGGCCCGAGCTCGCCGCCTACGCGCACGAGCACGACGGCGGTCTGGGGGTGGACACCGACTTCACGCAGCAGGGCGCCACCTTCCCCTTCGGGGCGCACGTCGCGATCGTCGAGGTCGACGTCGAGACCGGTCGGGCCAAGCCGATCCGCCACGTAGCGGTCGACGACTGCGGCCGGATCCTGAACCCCTTGATCGTCGCCGGCCAGCAGCACGGCGGTGCGATCCAGGGCATCAGCCAGGCGCTCTGGGAGGAGATGCTCTACGACGAGCAGGGCACGCCGATCACCAGCTCGTTCGCCGACTACGGCATCCCCACGGCGGCCGACGGGATCATGCTCGAGGCCTCCAACACCGAGACGCCGACGCCGGTCAACCCGATGGGAGCCAAGGGCATCGGCGAGTCCGCCACCATCGGCTCGACCCCGGCGGTGCAGAACGCCGTCATCGACGCGCTCAAGCACCTCGGGGTCAAGCACATCGACCTGCCCTGCACCGCGGAGCGGGTCTGGCGCGAGATCCAGCACCCGCGCGCGGACGTGTGGCGCGAGCCCCCGGCCGCGTTCGACCGCCTCGCGAACGACGGCACCGAGCCCGACATCGTCGAGGCGTAGTGCCAGCACCCGCCCGGGGCAGCGAGGCGGGTGAGCGTCCGGGTGGAGAACTGGTCGCTGCGACATTGTCGGATCGTGGTCCGCCTGTTCGATGTAGGGGTGAGAGGCCGCCACGGGGGCGCCGCCACGACCACAGGAGATGACCCAGATGCCGCACCCGGAGCCTGTCGCCCGCCGTCTCTTCGGGCTCACCGAGCCGATCTCGCTGGTCAACTTCTTCTCGCCGGAGCCCCACGACGCGATGGCGGCGCTCGGCTGCCGCACCTACTGGGACGGCTACTTCGCGGGACGGTCGGCGCCGCTGGGCCGGGTCCCCGCGGAGGTGGTCCACGCCGCGTTCTACAACTTCGCCGAGGGTGAGGTGGCCCGACACATCCCCCGGGTCTGGGGCATCACCACTCCGGAGGCGGCACACGCCGCGCGTGAGCAGGGATGCGTGGCGGCGCTGCGGAAGATCCTCGGCGACCTCGTCGACAGCGCCGGGTTCGCCCGGGCCGCCGACCTCCTCGCGGTGGCCTCGACCAGCGCCCCGACCGAGGGACGGGTCATGTACGCCGGACTCCGCACGCTGCCGATGCCCGAGGAGCCGGTGGCCCGCCTCTGGCACGCGGCCAACATGCTCCGCGAGCACCGCGGGGACGGCCACATCGCCGCCCTGGTCTCCGAGCGGATCGGCGGGACCGAGGCCCACGTGCTCAGCGCCCTCGACCTCGGCATCTACCCGGCGGAGTCGTTCGGCCGGATCCACCACCTGCCCGAGACCCGCCTGGCCGAGGTCATGGACGGTCTGCGCGAGCGTGGCCTGCTCGATGCCACCGGGCGCTTCACCCAGGCCGGTCGCGCGACCAAGGACCGGATCGAGTCCGTGACCGACGACCTCGCCGAAGCCCCGTACGACGGTCTGGAAGCGCCCGAGCTCGACGAGCTCATCTCCTTGCTCGAGCCCGTCTCCCGACGGCTCGAGGCCACGGCTTCGAGCTCGGAGGCTGCGGACTGACCGCCGGCCGGAGCCCCTCGTGCGGGTCAGGGTGCGCGGCGCCTTCCGCGGGCGATCCGGTGCGGGCCGCCCGCTGACCGGCTCGCCCCGCCCCGTTCCTACACTTGGGGCGTGTCAGCGCCCGTCTTCCCCGCTGAGGGGGCCGCAGCGCCAGCGGTCGAGATCGACGGGCTGGTCATGCGCTACGGCGACAAGGTCGCCGTCGACGGGCTCAGCCTCACCGTCGAACGGGCCTCGATCACGGCCGTGCTGGGGCCCAACGGGGCGGGCAAGACCACCACGCTCGAGACGGCCGAGGGCTATCGCCACCCGCACCAGGGCCGCGTCCGGGTGCTGGGGCTCGATCCGGTCCGCGACCGGCGCGCGCTGCTCCCCCGGATCGGCGTGATGCTCCAGGGCGGGGGGGCGTGGAGCGGCGTCCGGGCCGACGAGATGCTCCGTCACATCGCCCGTCTCCACGCCCACCCGCTCGAGGTCGAGGCTCTCTCCGACCGGCTCGGGCTCGGCGACTGCGGGCGGACTCCCTACCGCCGCCTCTCCGGCGGCCAGCAGCAGAGACTCGGCCTGGCGATGGCGATCGTGGGCCGCCCCGAGATCGTCTTCGTCGACGAGCCCACCGCCGGCATGGACCCGGCGGCTCGTCGTACGACCTGGGAGCTCCTGCAGGACCTCCGCGCGGCCGGGGCGACCGTCGTCCTCACGACCCACTACATGGAGGAGGCCGAGCGCCTCGCCGACCGCATCCACATCATCGACCACGGCCGCCTGATCGCGAGCGGTACGCCGCTCGAGCTCACCCGCGGTGGCAGCTCGGCCACCATCCGGTTGGTGGTGACCAAGCCGTTCCCGGCCGACGCGCCCGAGTCGCTCCGCTCCGCGCTCGGCGCGCGGGTCGAGGTGACCCTGCTCGACGCGGTCAGCATCCTCGTCACCGGCCCGGCCGACTCCTCCAGCCTGGCGATCGTGTCGCGCTGGTGCGAGGCGAACGACGTGCTCCCCGAGTCGCTGACGCTCGGCCAGCGGACCCTCGAGGACGTGTTCCTCGAGCTCACCGGACGGGCGATCACCGCATGAGCGAGGGTCTCGACGAGCTCGACCGACGAACGGGACTCGACCTGTCGCCGCACCCCGGCGCCGCGTCGTTCCCGCGGATGGTCCTCGCCCAGGCCGGCATGGAGGCGCGGCTCATGCTGCGCAACGGCGAGCAGCTGCTGCTGGCCGTCGTGATCCCGGTGATCGTGCTGGTGGGCGGCGTCAACGGCGCTCACCACGTCGGGTTCCACTTCTCCCATCCCGCCGTCGACGTCCTGACCCCGGGCGTGCTCGCCCTGGCCGTGATGTCGACCGCGTTCACCTCCCTGGCGATCGCCACCGGGTTCGAGCGGCGCTACGGCGTCATCAAGCGGCTCGGCTCCTCACCGCTCCCCCGCTCCGGGCTCTTGGCCGGCAAGATCGGCGGGCTGCTCCTCGTCGAGGTGCTCCAGATCGCCGTGATCTCCGTGGTGGCCCTCCTCCTCGGCTGGGACCCCACGGCCGGCGGTGCTCTCCCCGCCACCCTCGCCGTCGTCCTCGGTACGGCGGCCTTCGCGGCCCTCGGTCTCTTCCTGGCCGGGGTGCTGCGGGCCGAGGCGACGCTCGCGGCCGCCAACCTGGTCTACCTCCTGATGCTCGCCGGTGGTGCGGTCGTGCTGCCCAGCTCGTCGTACGGCGCCTTCGGGCACGTCACCCCGTTCCTGCCCTCCGGCGCCCTCGGCGACGCCATGCGCCAGGCCCTGATCGACGGCACCACCGCCTGGCGCGACCTCGGGGTCCTGCTCGTGTGGGCAGCCCTCGGCACCGTCCTCACCGCCCGGACCTTCACATGGGAGTGAGCACCTGGCTACGGCGCTTCGCCTGGGCCACCCTGGTCGCGAACGTCGCACTCGTGGTCACCGGCGGGGCCGTGCGGCTCACCGGCTCGGGGCTGGGCTGCCCGACGTGGCCGCGCTGCAACGGCGACTCGTTCACCCCCCACGGGACGATCGGGCCGCACCAGCTGATCGAGTTCGGCAACCGGACCCTCACCTTCGTGCTGGTCGCGATCGCGGTGGCGACCTTCGTCGCGGCGCGGCAGAGCGGGCGCCGCGACCTGCTGCGGCTCTCGGTGGTGCTCGGGCTCGCGATCCCCGCGCAGGCGGTGCTCGGGGGCATCACCGTGCTGACCGATCTCAACCCCTGGGTCGTGTCGTTGCACCTGGTCCTGTCGCTCGCGATCATCTCCGTGGCCGTCCTCTTCCTGCACCGCCTCGACCATCCGCCGGTCCCACCCGCACGCGGCGTGCTGCCCGCGCTGGCCCGGACGACGTACGGCGTCACCTGGCTCGTCCTCTACGCCGGCACGGTCGTCACCGGCTCCGGGCCTCACGCCGGTGACGCGAGCTCACCGCGCAACGGGCTCGACCCGCTGCAGCTCAGCCAGCTCCACGCCGACCTGGTCTTCCTGCTGATCGGGCTCACGGTCGGGATGGGGTTCGCCCTGCGCGCCGCGGGAGCGGACCTGCGTCCGGTGGCCGCCCTGGCTGCGATCGAGGTGCTCCAGGCGGCGGTGGGCTTCGTGCAGTACTTCGCCGGCCTGCCGGTCGCCGTCGTCATGCTGCACATGCTCGGCGCGGCCCTCGTGATCGCAGCCGCGACCTGGCTGCTGGTCTCGGTGCTCGAGCCGGGCGACACCGACCCGACGTGGACGACGGTCGACCTGCACCCCCGTGGGCGGGCCGACCGTCGTACTGGTTAGGACGCATGCCGCGCCCGAACGGTTGCCTCCGACCCGAGACTCCCCGGACGCGTCAGCGGGTGAGCAGGGGGTCGAGCGCCACCGCCACGAACAGGAGCGAGAGATAGAGGTTCGAGGCGTGGAAGAGCACCATCGGCCGGATCACGCTGAGGTCCTCGGTGCCGCGGGTGCGTGACCACATCCGGTGGGCCTGCACGAGGAACACGGCGCCCAGCACCGCGGCGACGACCGGGTAGACCCACCCGGTGTCGGCGACGGGCCACAGCAGCAGCGACGTGGCGACCATGACCCAGCTGTAGACCACGATCTGGCGGCCCACGACCTCGGCCTTCGCCACCACCGGGAGCATCGGGACGTCGACCCCGGCGTAGTCCTCGCGGTAGCGAAGCGCCAACGCCCAGGTGTGAGGCGGCGTCCAGAAGAAGACGACGGCGAACAGCACCACCGGCGCCCAGGCCAGCTCGCCGGTCACCGCCGTCCAGCCGATCAGCGCCGGGAAGCAGCCGGCCAGCCCGCCCCACACGATGTTCTGGGTCGTCCGGCGCTTGAGCAGCATCGTGTAGACGAAGAGGTAGAAGCACTCGGCCACCAGCGACAGCGCCGCCGACAGTGGGTTGACCCAGACGTAGAGGATCGCCGTGGCCAGCACACCGAGGACGATCCCGAAGACCAGGGCCGACGAGGTGGAGACGATGTGGCGGGGCAGGGCGCGTCGTCTGGTGCGCCGCATCTGCTCGTCGATGTCGCGGTCGTAGACGCAGTTCAGCGCCGACGCGGACCCGGCCGACAGCGCGCCGCCGACCACGGTGGCGACCACGAGCCCCAGATCGGGGACCCCGCCTGCGGCGAAGAACATCACCGGCACGGTGGTCAGGAGCAGCAGCTCGATCACCCGCGGCTTGGTCAGCCCGACGTACGCCGCCACCACGTCGCGGTAGCCCGACGGCCCCGTCGCCCGCGCGGGATCGGACCCGGAGAGAGCCGCGGCCCGGTCGCCGACGTATGTCACAGAGGTCCTCGGGGTACAGAAGGTGGGCGGGATGGAGGGCAAGACGCGCCTCGCAGTCTATCCCCGGCAGTGAGTAGGCTCGGAGACGGCTCGAGGTGGTGCAGGAGCCGCGCCACGAGTCGGGCCCGGAGCACGATCCTCCACCCCCGTTCTGGAAGGGAAACCGCGTGAGCAGCACACCCGCGAAGCTGGACTGGACCGAGCTGGACGACAAGGCCGTCGACACCGTGCGGGTGCTGGCCATGGACGCCGTCCAGAAGGTCGGGAACGGCCATCCCGGCACGGCGATGAGCCTGGCCCCTGCGGCGTACCTGCTGTTCCAGAAGGTGATGCGACACAACCCCGCCGATCCCCACTGGCCGGGCCGCGACCGCTTCGTCCTGTCGTGCGGACACTCCAGCCTCACCCTCTACCTCCAGCTCTTCCTGGGCGGCTGGGGGCTCGAGCTCGACGACATCGAGGCCCTCCGCACCTGGGGCAGCAAGACCCCCGGTCACCCGGAGTACGGCCACACGGCCGGGGTGGAGACCACCACCGGGCCGCTCGGCCAGGGCATCGGCAACGCCGTCGGCATGGCGATGGCCGCCCGCCGCGAGCACGGTCTGTTCGACCCGAACGCCGCGATGGGCAGCTCGCCGTTCGACCATCACATCTACGCGCTGTGCTCCGACGGCGACATCGAGGAGGGCGTCTCGGCCGAGGCCTCCGCGATCGCCGGCGTGCAACAGCTGGGCAACCTCACCCTGATCTACGACGACAACCGGATCTCGATCGAGGACAACACCGACATCGCGCTCGCCGAGGACGTCGGTGCGCGCTACGAGGCCTACGGCTGGCACGTGCAGCACGTCGACTGGACCCACGGCGGTACGACGTACGAGGAGGACGTGCCGGCGCTCCACGACGCGATCCGCAAGGCCGAGGCCGTCACCGACAAGCCGAGCTTCATCGTGCTCCACACGATCATCGCCTGGCCCGCGCCCCATGCACAGAACACCGGCAAGGCGCACGGCTCGGCGCTGGGGGCCGACGAGGTCGCCGCCACCAAGAAGGTGCTGGGCTTCGACCCCGACAAGACCTTCGAGGTGCCGACCGGCGTGCTCGAGCACACCCGCGAGCTGGTGGCCCGGGGCAAGGCTGCGCAGGCCGCCTGGGACGACGAGTTCGCCGCCTGGGCGAAGAAGCCCTCCGCCGACCTGGCGCTCTTCGAGCGGCTCCAGACGCGCTCCCTGCCCGAGGGCTGGGCCGGCCACCTGCCGTCGTTCGAGGCCGATGAGAAGGGTGTCGCCACCCGCGTCGCCTCGGGCACGGTCATCAACGCCGTCGCCGGGGTGCTGCCCGAGCTCTGGGGCGGCTCGGCCGACCTCGCGGGCTCCAACAACACCACGATCGAGGGCGTCCCGTCGTTCCTGCCCGGCGACCGGGCGACGAAGATGTGGAAGGCCGACCCGCTGGCCGGCCGTGTGCTCCACTTCGGCATCCGCGAGCACGCCATGGGCGCGATCATGAACGGCATCGCCGCCCATGGCGGCACGCGTGTCTTCGGGGGGACCTTCCTCACCTTCTCCGACTACATGCGTGGCGCCGTCCGGCTGGCCTCGATCATGGGACTGCCGGTCACCTACATCTGGACCCACGACTCGATCGGCCTCGGCGAGGACGGTCCGACCCATCAGCCCGTCGAGCACCTCGCGGCCCTGCGCGCCATGCCGGGTCTCGACGTCGTGCGCCCGGCCGACGCGAACGAGACCGTCGCCTGCTGGCAGACCATCCTGGAGCAGACGGACCGTCCGGCCGGTCTGATCCTGTCGCGACAGAACCTCCCCACGTTCCCCCGTGGCGCCGACGGCTACTCCGACACGAGCAACGTCCATCGCGGCGGCTACGTGCTGCTCGACGTCGAGGGCGGCCTGCCCGACGTCGTCCTGGTCGGCACGGGCTCCGAGGTCCAGCTGGCCGTCGCGGCCCGCGACCTGCTGGCGGCAGACGGCGTCCGGGCACGCGTCGTCTCGATGCCGTGCCGGGAATGGTTCGACTCCCAGGAGACTTCCTACCGGGAGTCGGTGATCCCGCCGACCGTCAAGGCGAGGGTGTCGGTGGAGGCGGGCGTCGCCCAGGGCTGGCGCGAGGTCGTCGGTGATCACGGCCGGATCGTCTCGCTCGACCACTACGGCGCCTCCGCGGACTACGAGCGGATCTACCGAGAGTTCGGCATCACCGCCGAGGCCGTCGTCGCGGCCGCACAGGACAGCATCCGGAGCGCCACCCACTGACGCTCGTCGACACCCTCGGACCCTCGGGTCCGGATCAGGAGGAACCATGACCGACCGCCTGCAGCAGCTCTCCGACGCGGGAGTCTCCATCTGGCTCGACGACCTCTCGCGTGAGCGCCTCGAGACCGGCAACCTCGCGGACCTGGTCGAGCACTCCCACGTGGTGGGGGTGACCTCCAACCCGTCGATCTTCCAGTCCGCACTCAGCAAGGGTGAGCGCTACGACGCCCAGATCCGCGAGCTGGCCGCCCTCGGCACCGACCGCGACCAGGCCGTCCGCGTGATCACCACCGACGACGTACGCAACGCCTGCCAGCTCCTGCGACCGGTGTACGACGCCACGGACGGCGTCGACGGGCGGGTGTCGATCGAGGTCTCCCCCGGCCTGGCGCACGACACCGAGCAGACGGTGGCGGAGGCGGCCGACCTGTGGAAGACCGTCGACCAGCCCAACCTGATGATCAAGATCCCGGGCACCCCCGAGGGATGCCCCGCGATCACCGAGACGCTCGCCGCCGGGATCAGCGTGAACGTCACCCTCATCTTCGGTCTCCAGCAGTACCGCGACGTCATGGACGCCCACCTGGCCGGTCTCGAGCGGGCCCGCGACAACGGCCACGACCTGACCACCATCCACTCGGTCGCGTCCTTCTTCGTCTCCCGCGTCGACACCGAGATCGACAAGCGCCTCGACGCCACGACGTCCGGGCCCGGCACCGACGCCGACCTCAAGGGCAAGGCGGGTGTCGCCAACGCGCGGCTGGCGTTCCAGGCCTACGAGGAGATGCTCGCCGGCGACCGCTGGGCCTCGCTCGAGGCGGACGGTGCCCGCCGGCAGCGTCCCCTGTGGGCCTCGACCGGGGTCAAGAACCCCGACTACCGCGACACCATGTACGTCGACGACCTCGTGGTCGAGGACACCGTGAACACGATGCCCGAGGCCACCATGAAGGCGGTCGCCGACCACGGCGAGATCAAGGGTGACCAGGTCCGGCCGTTCTATGACGACGCGGACGCCCACATGAAGGCGCTCGCCGAGGCGGGGGTGGACTACGACGACGTGATCGCGGTCCTGATCAAGGAGGGCGTCGAGAAGTTCGTCACCGCCTGGGACGAGCTCCTCGACTCGGTGGACACGGCCCTCGAGGCGGCCGCCCAGTGAGCGAGGCCCCCGTCGATCCGACCTCGACGGAGGCCTGGTCCCGGTTGACCGTCCTCGCGCAGGACTTCGAGCCCGACCTGCGCACGTGGTTCGCCGACGATCCCGGTCGCGTCGAGCGGCTCACGTTCTCGGCGGGCGACCTCCGGGTCGACCTCTCGAAGTCGTTCCTCACCGACGACGTGCTCGCCGCGCTGCTCGCACTGGCCGACGAGGTCGGGGTGAGCGCCCGCCGCGACGCCATGTTCGCCGGCCAGCACATCAACGTCACCGAGGACCGCGCCGTGCTCCACACCGCGCTCCGCGACCCGTCCGACGTCGCGCTGGAGGTCGACGGGCAGGACGTCGTCTCCGACGTGCACGACGTGCTACGACGGGTGTACAAGTTCGCCGAGCAGGTCCGCAGCGGCGCCTGGACCGGCGTCACCGGCCAGCGGATCCGGACCGTGGTGAACATCGGGATCGGCGGCTCCGACCTCGGCCCGGTGATGGCCTACGAGGCGTTGGCTCCCTACCGCCAGCCCGGCCTCGAGTGCCGGTTCGTCTCCAACATCGACCCCACCGACGCCGCCACGACCCTGGCCGGGCTCGATCCGGCCACGACGCTCTTCATCGTGTCGAGCAAGACCTTCGGCACGCTGGAGACGCTCACCAACGCGCGCTTGTGCAAGGCCTGGCTGCTCGACGGGCTGAGCGAGCACGACGCCGACGACGCGGTGAAGAAGCACTTCGTGGCCGTCTCGACCGCCCTCGACAAGGTCGCCGCCTTCGGCATCGACCCCGCCAACGCGTTCGGCTTCTGGGACTGGGTCGGCGGGCGCTACTCGGTCGACTCCGCCATCGGCACCTCCCTGGTCGTGGCGATCGGCCCCGACCGGTTCGCGGAGTTCCTGGCCGGCTTCCACGCGATGGACGAGCACTTCCGTACGACGGAGCCGGCGCACAACGTGCCCGTCCTGATGGGGCTCCTCAACGTGTGGTACTCCACGCTCCTCGGCGCCCAGACCCATGCGGTCCTCCCCTACGCGCAGCTCTTGCACCGGTTCCCGGCGTACCTCCAGCAGCTGACCATGGAGTCCAACGGCAAGAGCGTGCGCTGGGACGGCAGCCCGGTGACCACCGACACCGGCGAGGTCTTCTGGGGCGAGCCCGGCACGAACGGGCAGCACGCGTTCTACCAGCTCATCCACCAGGGCACCCGGTTGATCCCCGCCGACTTCATCGCCGTCGCGAACCCGCCGTACCCGCTGGCCGACGGCGACGTGGACGTGCACGAGCTCTTCCTGGCCAACTTCTTCGCCCAGACCCGCGCCCTCGCGTTCGGCAAGACGGCAGACGAGGTGCGCGCCGAGGGCACCGCCGAGGCGATCGTCCCGGCCCGGGTCTTCTCGGGGAACCGCCCCACCGCCTCGATCATGGCGCCGGAGCTGAGCCCCGCGGTCCTCGGCCAGCTGGTCGCGCTCTACGAGCACATCACGTTCACCCAGGGCGCCGTCTGGGGCATCGACAGCTTCGACCAGTGGGGCGTCGAGCTCGGCAAGCAGCTCGCCCAGCAGGTGGGTCCGGCCATCGCCGGCGACACCGCAGCGTTGGCCGAGCAGGACGCCTCGACCCGCGCGTTGATCTCCTACTACCGGAAGCAGCGACACGCATGAGCGACTGGGTGAACCCACTACGGGACCCCGAGGACCGGCGACTCCCCCGTATCGCCGGCCCGTGCGGCCTGGTGCTCTTCGGCGTCACCGGCGACCTGTCTCGCAAGAAGGTCATGCCCGCGATCTACGACCTCGCCAACCGGGGTCTGCTGCCGCCGGGCTTCAGCCTGACCGGCTTCGCCCGCCGCGACTGGGCCGACGAGGACTTCGCGCAGGTCGTGCACGACTCGGTGAAGGAGCATGCCCGCACCGAGTTCCGCGAGGAGGTCTGGAAGCAGCTCGCCGAGGGCTTCCGGTTCGTGCCGGGCAACTTCGACGACGACGCCGCGTTCAACACCCTGCGTCGCACCATCGAGGAGCTCGACGAGGTCCGCGGCACCGGCGGCAACCACGCCTTCTACCTCGCCATCCCGCCGGGGTTCTTCGGTGACGTGGTCGGCCAGCTCAAGGAGCACGGCCTGGCCCAGCCGGCGCCCGGCTCGTGGCGTCGCGTCGTGGTGGAGAAGCCCTTCGGGCACGACGAGGCGTCGGCGCGGGTGCTGAACGAGACCCTGGCCGAGGTGTTCCCGAGCGGCTCGATCTTCCGGATCGACCACTACCTCGGCAAGGAGACGGTCCAGAACATCCTGGCCCTGCGCTTCGCCAACGCGATGTTCGAGCCGATCTGGAACTCCAACTACGTCGACCACGTGCAGATCACGATGGCCGAGGACATCGGCATCGGGGGCCGGGCCGGCTACTACGACGGCATCGGTGCCGCCCGCGACGTGATCCAGAACCACCTGATGCAGCTGATGTCCCTGGTCGCGATGGAGGAGCCCACGTCGTTCGAGGCCGAGGACCTGCGCATCGAGAAGCTCAAGCTGCTCTCGGCCGTCAGCCTGCCCCGCCGCCTCGACCTGACCACGGCCCGCGGACAGTACGCCGCGGGCTGGCAGGGCGGTGAGAAGGTCGTCGGCTTCCTCGAGGAGGAGGGCGTCCGCAAGACCTCGGCCACCGAGACGTACGCCGCGGTGACGCTCAACGTCGCCAACCGGCGCTGGGCGGGCGTGCCCTTCTACCTGCGCACGGGCAAGCGGCTCGGGCGGCGCGTGACCGAGGTCGCGATCGTCTTCAAGCCGGCTCCGCACCTGCCGTTCACCAAGATGGCCACCGAGGAGCTCACCCACAACGCGCTGGTGATCAGGATCCAGCCCGACGAGGGCATGACGATCCGCTTCGGCTCCAAGGTTCCCGGCACGGCCATGGAGATCCGCGACGTGAACATGGACTTCGCCTACGGCGGCTCGTTCACCGAGTCGAGCGCCGAGGCCTACGAGCGCCTGATCCTCGACGTGCTCCTCGGCGACCCGCCCCTGTTCCCGCGCCACGCCGAGGTGGAGCGGTCCTGGCAGATCCTCGACCCGATCCTCGACCACTGGGCCAAGAAGGGCCGGCCCGAGGCCTACGACTCGGGCACCTGGGGTCCGGCCTCGGCCGACGCGATGCTGGCCCGCGACGGACGCGTCTGGAGACGACCATGAGACCCGTGCAGACGTCAGGGGACGACCGATGATCGAGCTGATCGACACCAACGCGGCCGGGATCGCCGGTGAGTTCGTCGCCGCGCGTCTGCGCGCCGGCAGCCCGGCGATGGGGATGGTGATGACGCTGGTCATCGTCGTCGACGAGGACCACGCCCCCGACGCGATGCAGGCTGCCCGCCGGGCCTCCCACGAGCATCCTGCCCGCGTCCTCGGGGTGATCCTCGGTGACGGCCGCGGGGCGGCCCAGATCAACGCCCAGGTGGGCACCGGTGACGGCTGGACCGGCGAGACCGCGCTGATCCGGCTCAAGGGCGAGGTGGTCCAGCACTGCGAGTCAGTGGTGCTCCCCCTGCTCCTGCCGGACTCCCCGGTCGCCGCGTGGTGGCCCTGTGACGCGCCCGACGACCCGGCCGGCGATCCCTTGGGTCGGCTCGCACAGCGCCGGATCACCGACGCGGCGTCGGTGCACCGCGGCAAGAGCCGTGCCATCCACGACCAGTGCTCGGCGTACGCCCCCGGCAACACGGACCTGGCCTGGACTCGGATCACGCCGTGGCGTGCCCTGCTCGCCGCCGCCCTCGACCAGCACCAGCCGAAGATCACCGGAGGCTCGGTGACCGCCGAACGGATCAGCCCGAGCGCGGACCTGCTCGTCGCCTGGCTGTCCGACCGGCTCAAGGTCCACATCGAGCGCAAGAACTCGCGCGGCCCCGGCATCACCGATGCGCGGATCGACACCTCGGAGGGCCCGATCGTGATCTCGAGGAGCGACGGTCGGCTCGCGACGTTCTCCTCCCCCGGCCGACCCGATCGGCCGGTGGCGCTCAAGCGCCGACAGCTCCCCGAGCTGCTGGCCGAGGAGCTGCGGCGCCTCGACGAGGACGAGGTCTACGCCCGCACCGCCCGCAAGCTCCTGAGGCTGAAGCCCGCATGAGCGCACCCCACGAGGCGACCACCGGGCCGGCCCCCCGGGTCGAGGTCCACGAGTCGAGGTCCGACCTCGCCACCTCGGTGGCGGGCGCGTTCCTGCGGCTGCTCACCGTGCGGCAGGCCGGCGGCGACGTGCCCCGGGTCGTGCTCACCGGCGGCACGATCGCCGACGAGATCCATCGGGAGATCGCCCGGCTGGCGCCCGGCAGCGAGGTCGACTGGTCGCGGGTGGACTTCTTCTGGGGTGACGAGCGCTTCGTGGCTCCCGACTCCGAAGACCGCAACGCCCGCCTGGCGCGCGCCGACCTCCTCGACCGGGTGGGTGTCGACCCGGCGCGGGTGCACGAGGTCCCCTCCACCGCCGACGCCTCCGACGTCGAGGCCGCGGCCACGTCGTACGGCGAGCTGGTCCGGGCCGCCGGCGGCCGCTTCGCCCTGGTCATGCTCGGGGTCGGGCCCGACGGTCACGTCGCCTCCCTGTTCCCCGGCTTCCCGCACCTCGACGTCGACGACCGCGTCGCGGTCGGTGTCACGGGCTCACCCAAGCCGCCACCCGAACGGGTCAGCCTCACCTTCGCTGCTCTCAACCGCGCCGACGAGGTGTGGTTCGTGGTCAGCGGGGCCGACAAGGCCGAGGCCGTGGGCCGGGCGCTCAGCACTCCGCCCCCGGACCTCCACGAGATCCCTGCCGTCGGTGTGCGCGGGGGCGCCGAGACGATCTGGTTCCTCGACCGCGAGTCGGCCAGCCGCGTCCCCTAGCTCGCAGCCCCGCGACGCCGCTGCGAGCGCGGTCCGGTCAGCTCGGCTGCCACAGCTCCACGCGTCGGCCCTCCGGATCGGTGACCCAGCCGAAGCGGCCGACTCCGTCCATGTCCTCGGTCTCCTCGGCCACCTCCGCTCCCCTGGCCCGCAGCTGCGCGAGCATCGCATCGAGATCGCGGACGCGGAAGTTGAGCATGGTCTGCTGGGCACGGGAGCCGAAGTAGTCGGTCTCGGGGTCGAACGTCGCGAACACGGTGGCCCCTGCCTCCTGGTGCCACACGCCGTTCTCGTCGACGTCGAGCCCGAGACACTCGCGGTACCAGGCACTCAACCCCGCGGGGTCCGCGGCCCGCACGAAGTAGCCACCGATGCCCACCACCCGCTCCATGACGCCATCCTGCCAGGGCCGAAGCCGGCAGCGTCGCGCACGAGTCTCGGCCTCCTACAGGAAGCCGCCCGCGCCCCGCGCCGTGGTGCCGGCCTCGTGGTTCTCCTTGCCACATCGCCGACAGCGCAGGAAGGTGCCCGAGGCCTCCCCGTCGGAGGTGGGCGGATAGGCGATCCTCAGCCACTGGTGCCCCGCCAGCTTGCAGATGGTGAACCTCTTCAGGTTGTTCACGGCCGTCGACCTCCTGCGTGCAGCCTGTCTCGCGTTCCCTCCGATCGTAGGGCCGCCGGCGACCATCGGACTCAGCCGACGAACGCGAAGGCGGACAGGTCGAGGGTGCTCTCGCCCCTCAGTCGCGAGCTGCGCCAGGCTCTCGCCGATGGCCGCGGAGTGCTTGAACCCGTGGCCGGAGCACGGGGAGGCCACGAGCACGTTCGGCATCGACGGCAGGCGGTCGATGACGAAGCGGCTGTCGGGGGTCACCGTGTAGAGGCACACGGCCGCCTTCACGCACCGCCCCGACAGGGCCGGCAACCGAGCGCGGACGTAGCGCTCGTACATCTCCTCGACCTCGTCCGCGCCGACCGTCCGGTCGACCTCGTCGGGCGTCGTGTCGACGACGTACTGCTCACGAGCGACCTTGGCGCCACCGCGCGGCCCGTCGACCATCGGGAAGCCGTAGATCACCTCGTCGGGGTCGGTCCCGGGCGACCAGATGTAGACCGGCGAGTCGCGCAGCCCGGGGTACGACGAGGGGTCGCGGAGGTCGAACCAGTACAGCACCTGCCGAAGGACCCTGACCCTCGGTGCCAGCTCGGGCACCAGCTCCGAGACCCACGGGCCGGCCGTGACGACGAGCGTCGAGGCCTCGACCACGCGGTGCGTCGTACGGACCGAGACGTGGGTGCCGAGGTCGTCGTAGGAGACGACCCGTTCGCCGAACGCGAGCGCGGCACCGTGGTCGCCCGCCCACCGGAGCTGCGCCGCGACGGCGGCCTCCGGCCGTACGTAGCCCGCGCCCGGCTCGTAGCAGCCCTGCTCGTCACCGGCGAGCGCGAACTGGGGGAACCGCGCGACCACGTCGGCCGTGTCGAGCCGCTCGTGCTCGAGGCCGAAGGCCTCAGCGGCGGCCACCGTGTGCTCGAGGAAGCTCTCGCTGCCGTGCATGGCGAAGCTCGCCCGGGGCGGCGCCAGCACGAGACCGCCGCACTGCGACAGGATCTCGGCCCCCGTCAGCTCCTCGAGCTCGCGCCAGATCTCGTGCGAGCGACGCACCAGGGGCACGTAGGCGAGGCCCTCCCCGACCGCCACGCGCGTGATCCTCGTGTCGCCGTGGGTCGAGCCGAGGGTGTGCGGCGGGTGGTGGGGGTCGAGGCCGAGCACGCCGGCGCCGCGCTTCGCGAGCTGGTACGCCGTGGCGCTCCCCATCGCGCCGAGCCCGGCGACCACCACGTCGTAGCGCATGCTGTGCTCCCTGGGGCGGGATGGCGGGCACGTCACCGAGGTCTCGACACGCGGTCACGGCCTCGCCGGCTCGGCCGTGCGCTTGCTCGACCTGACCGCCTCGCAGCCGTGCCCTCGTTCCTCGGGCACGACTGCCCGGTCAGAAGACGATGTCGCCCGACTTGCGACGGCTGCGGAGCAGCTGGATCGCCTCGTCGAGGATGTTGGCCGCCTCGGCGTCGGAGCGACGCTCCTTCACGTAGGCCAGGTGGGTCTTGTAGGGCTCGATCTTGGGCGCCGGGGGCGGGTTCTCCGAGTCGAGGCTGGCCGGCAGCCCACACTTGGGGCAGTCCCACGACTCGGGGACGACGGCGTCCACGGCGAACGTCACCACCGAACGGTGCTCATGGGAGCAGAAGTAGGTGACCGCCTGGCGAGGCGCGGCCTCACCACGCTCGGCCTCTCCCATGGGACCTGCTCCGACCCGGCTTCCCCGGATCGCGTTTCCTCCACCAGCCACGTGCGACGAACCTCTCTCAGTTCTGGTAGGCCAGCAGAAGGCCCAGGGCGATGACGCAAGCGATCCAGATGACACCGATACCGACGGTGAACCGATCCAGGTTCCGCTCCGCCACGGATGATCCCCCGAGCGAGCTGGACACACCGCCGCCGAACATGTCGGACAGGCCGCCCCCGCGGCCCTTGTGGAGCAGGACGAGCAGCACCAGCGTGAGGCTGGTGAGGATGAGCAGAATGGTGAAGACGGTGGTCACAGCGGCATAGCCTACGTCACGCTCGCGGGCATTCCGAAGCGGCCCGCCAGGCGGTCCACACCGGTCCGGAGGACCTCACAGGGCGGGCATGTCGTAGAACCGGCAGATCCCGCCGAACTCCTCCGCCTGCAGGCTGGCGCCGCCGACGAGCGCCCCGTCGACGTCGTCCTCGGCCATGATGCCGGCGATGTTCGCGGCCTTCACCGAGCCGCCGTAGAGGATCCGGCAGCCGTCGGCGGCCTCGTCGCCCGCCGTCTCGCGGAGCCGCGCGCGGATCGCCGCGCACACCTCCTGGGCGTCGTCCGGGGTCGCCACCTCGCCGGTCCCGATCGCCCAGACCGGCTCGTAGGCGACGACCAGCGACGCGATCTCCGAGGGCGTGAACCCGGCCAGCGACCCGTCCACCTGCGCCAGCGTGTAGGGCACCTGCTCGCCCGCCTTGCGTACGTCGAGCCCCTCGCCCACGCAGACGATCGGGGTCATGCCCGCACCGGTGGCCCGGCGCGCCTTGGCGTTCACCGTCGCGTCGGACTCGCCGTGGTACTCGCCGCCGCTCGGAGTGGCCCACCACGACGTAGGAGCAGCCGAGCTTGGCCAGCATGGCCGCCGAGATCTCGCCGGTGTAGGCGCCGGCGTCGTGCTCCGAGACGTCCTGTGCGGCGTAGCGGATCGCGAGGTGGTCGCCGTCCACGAGGGTCTGCACCGAGCGCAGGTCGGTGAACGGCGGCACGACCACCACCTCGGTCCTGGCGTAGTCGTGCTTCTTGTCCGCGAGGATCCAGGCGAGCTTCTGGACCAGCGCCACCGCCTCGGGGTGGGTCAGGTTCATCTTCCAGTTGCCCGCCATGAGCGGGGTGCGTGATGCCATGGTGTTCCTTTCGGGTGGCTCGTGGTCTCGACTTGCTCGACCGACGAGAACGCTCGACCGGCGAGCCGGGGGTCAGCGCTCGAGGACGGCGATCCCGGGGAGCTCCTTGCCCTCCAGGAACTCCAGGCTGGCGCCGCCACCGGTGGAGATGTGGCCGAAGGCACCCTCGTCGAAGCCGAGCTGACGCACGGCCGCCGCGGAGTCGCCGCCCCCGACGACCGACAGCCCGTCGACCTCGGTCAGCGCCTGGGCGACCGCACGGGTGCCCTCGGCGAACGCAGGGGTCTCGAACACGCCCATCGGGCCGTTCCAGAACACCGTCTTCGCGTCGGCGATCGCCGCCGCGAAGGCGCGTGCGGAGTCGGGTCCGATGTCGAGGCCCAGGCTGTCGGCCGGGATCTCCCCCGCCGGTACGACGCGCGGCTCGGGCTCGCGGTCGCCGGACGGGAACGCGGTGTCGACCACGATGTCGGTCGGCAGCAGGATCTGCACCCCGGACTCCTCGGCGCGCTGGAGGTAGGCCCGGCAGACGTCGAGCTGGTCGTCCTCGAGCAGGCTCTCGCCCACCTCGTGGCCCTGGGCCTTGAGGAACGTGAAGACCATGCCGCCACCGATCAGCAGCCGGTCGGCCTTGCCGAGCAGGTTGTCGATGACGCCGAGCTTGTCGGACACCTTCGACCCCCCGAGCACGACCACGTAGGGCCGGGCCGGGTCGACGGTGAGCCGACGCAGGACGTCGATCTCCTTCGCCACCAGCCCGCCCATCGCCGACGGCAGCCGCAACGCGACGTCGTACACACTGGCCTGCTTGCGGTGGACGACCCCGAAGCCGTCGGAGACGAAGCAGTCCGCGAGGCCGGCCAGCTGGTCGGCGAACGCGCCGCGCACGTCGTCGTCCTTGCTCGTCTCGCCGGCGTTGAAGCGGACGTTCTCGAGCAGCGCGACGTCGCCGTCACCGAGGCCCGCGACCGTCTCGGACGCCGACGGGCCCACGGTGTCGTGGGCGAACGCGACCGGCGTGCCGAGCAGCTCACCGAGCCGCTCGGCCACCGGAGCCAGTGAGTAGCGGTCCTCGGGCTCGCCCTTGGGCCGGCCGAGGTGGGCGACCACCACGACCCGGGCACCGGCCGCCGACAGCGCGCGGATCGTGGGCACGCTCGCCCGCACCCGCCCGTCGTCGGTGATCGTGGTGCCGTCGAGCGGGACGTTCAGGTCCGAGCGGACCAGGACCCGCTTGCCCCGGACGTCGCCCAGGGAATCGAGGTTCGACACGGTCAGAGCGAGGCGCCGACGAGGGCCGACAGGTCGATGAGGCGGTTGGAGTAGCCCCACTCGTTGTCGTACCAGCCGACGACCTTGACCTGGTTGCCGTTGGCCAGCGTGCAGCCGGCGTCGATGGTGCACGAGGCCGGCCAGGTGACGATGTCGGAGCTGACGATCTCGTCCTCGGTGTACTCGAGGTACTTCGACAGCGGGCCCGACTCGGCGGCGGCCTTGAACGCGGCGTTCACCTCTTCCTTGGTGACCTCGGCGTTCAGCGTCACGGTGAGGTCGGTGACCGAGCCGGTCGGCACCGGCACGCGGAGTGCGTACCCGTCGAGCTTGCCCTTGAGCTCCGGCAGCACCAGCGAGATCGCCTTCGCGGCACCGGTGGTGGTCGGGATGATGTTGGTGGCGCCACCGCGGGCACGACGCAGGTTGATCTGCCCCTTGCGGTTGAGCGAGATCTGGTCGAGCAGCTGCTGCTCGGTGGTGTAGGCGTGCACCGTGGTCATGAAGCCCTTGTCGATGCCCCAGTTGTCGAGGAGCACCTTGGCCATCGGGCCGAGGCAGTTCGTCGTACAGCTCGCGTTGGAGATGACGTGGTGCTTCGAGCCGTCGTAGTCGCCGTCGTTGATGCCCATCACGATCGTGATGTCCTCGTCGGTGGCCGGGGCCGAGATGAGCACCTTCTTGGCGCCGGCGTCGATGTGCTTGTGCGCATCGGCCGCCTTGGTGAACAGGCCGGTCGACTCGATCACGATGTCGGCGCCGATGTCGCCCCACGGGAGGGCAGCGGGGTCGCGCTCGGCGCTCGCGTGGATCTTGGTGCCGTCGATGGTGATCGACGACTCGTCCGACTCGATCTCGCCGGGGAACCGCCCCAGGATCGAGTCGTAACGCAGGAAGTGGGCCAGGATGTCGTTGGCGGCGAGGTCGTTGATGCCCACGACCTCCACGTCGGCGCCGGACTCGTGGACGGCACGGAGGAAGTTCCGGCCGATCCTGCCGAAGCCGTTGATGCCTACCCGAACGGTCACTGCTGCTCCTAGGTCTGAGGTCCGTCTCTACTGCCGAACCGCCTGTCGCAGCCCGTACGACGACCCTAGCGCCCGGCTCGGAGGTCGCCGAGGGACGTTCAGGGTACGTACGGGTAACCAAGGTCCTTCGACGACTCACGCCTGGCGGTCGGGCCCCACCCGTCGGTCGGGCCCCACCCGTCGGTCGAGCCCCACCCGTCGGTCGAGCCTGTCGAGACCACGGGTCGAGGTCGTAGGCACGTCACCGGGTCTCGACGCGTCCGTCACGGCTTCGCGAGCTCAGCCGTGGGCTTGCTCGACCTGGCCGCGCGACGCGGCGACCTCGTTCCTCCGTCGCCGCTGCGCGTCTCCTCAGTCCTCTTCGGCCAGCATCTCCGGGGTCAGCGACGCCTCGGTGTCGGGGATGCCCAGCTCCTCGGCGCGCTTGTCGGCCATCGCCAGGAGGCGGCGGATCCGGCCGGCGATGGCGTCCTTGGTCAGCACCGGGTCGTGCAGCTGGCCGAGCTCCTCGAGCGAGGCCTGCTTGTGCTCCAGCCGCAGGCCGCCGGCCATCTTGAGGTGGTCGGGCACCTCGTCGCCGAGGATCTCCAGGGCCCGCTCCACGCGTGCCCCGGCGGCCACCGCCGCCCGGGCCGAGCGACGCAGGTTGGCGTCGTCGAAGTTCGCCAGCCGGTTGGCCGTGGCGCGGACCTCGCGGCGCATCCGGCGTTCCTCCCAGGCCATCAGGGCCTCGTGGGCACCGAGCCGGGTGAGCAGCTGGGAGATCGCGTCGCCGTCGCGGATCACCACGCGGTCGACGCCCCGCACCTCGCGGGCCTTGGCCGGGATGCCGAGCCGCCGGGCCACGCCGACGAGGGCGAGGGCGGCCTCCGGGCCGGGGCAGGTGACCTCGAGGGACGACGAGCGCCCCGGCTCGGTCAGCGAGCCGTGGGCGAGGAAGGCGCCGCGCCAGGCGGCGACGGCGTCACAGGCACCACCGGAGACGACCGCCGGGGGCAGACCGCGCACCGGTCGGCCGCGGTTGTCGAGCAGCCCGGTCTGGCGGGCCAGCGCCTCGCCGTCCTTGACCACGCGGACCAGGTAGCGGCTGCCCTTGCGGATGCCGTTGCCCTGCACCATCGCCACGTCGCTGTGGTGGCCGAAGACCTCGGCGATGTCCTTGCGCAGCCGCCGGGCTGCGGCGCCGGTGTCGAGCTCGGCCTCCACCACGATCTTGCCGCTGACGATGTGGAGCCCTCCGGCGAAGCGGAGCATCGTCGACACCTCGGCCTTGCGGCAGCAGGTCTTGGTGATGTGGGTGTTGGCGATCTCCGCCTTCACCTGCGCCGTCATCGCCATGGCGCCGATCCTGCCATGTACGTCAACAACCCTCGGCAGGGGCATCGACCCGCGAAACGTGGGTTCAGGAAGCGTCGAGGTCGGCCAGGATCGCGGCGTACGCCGCGGCCAGCTTCGCCGGGTCGTGCCGGGGCGTGCCGTCGTCGTGGGCGACGTCGGCGACCACGACCCGGGCGCCGCACCTGGCGGCGAGCCCGTCGAGCTCGGCGGTGCCGCCGACGGTCCCGGAGCGGTCGACGAGCACGGTCCCGACGGGCAGGTCGGGCGCGTGGTCGAGCAGGACGGCGAGGTGGTCGGCCGCGGCGTAGCCCTCGGTCTCGCCCTCGCTGCGGCGCCAGGTTGAGGACGACGACGAGGTGGCCGTGGGTCTCCTCGAGCGCCCCGCCGGAGCGACGGGACCATCAGGTGGGGCAGCACGGAGGTGAACCACGACCCCGGCCCGAGCACGACCAGGTCGGCGTCGTGCACGGCGTCGACGGCCTGCGGGCAGGGCCGCAGCTCGTCCGGCAGCAGCGAGATCGACTCGATGGTGCCGTCGGCGGTCGCCACGGCGACCTGGCCGCGCACCGTGGTGAGCGCGTCGGGATGCGCTGGGTCGAGTCCGCTCACCTCGGCCGTGATGTCGAGCGGCGTCAGCGCCATCGGCAGGACCCGCCCCCGGGCGCCGAGCAGGCGGCCGACCCAGTCGAGGGCCGCGACGTGGTCGCCGAGCTGCTCCCAGAGGCTGACGATCAGCAGGTTCCCGACGACGTGCCCGCGCATCTCGCCGGTGCCCTCGAACCGGTGCTGCAGGACGCTCGCCCAGGTCTCGCCCCACTCGTCGTCGCCGCACAGCGCGGCCAGGGCCATCCGCAGGTCACCGGGCGGCAGGACGCCGAACTCGGACCGCAGCCGACCCGACGAGCCGCCGTCGTCCGCGACGGTCACGACGGCGGTCAGCTCGACCGGGAGCCGCCGCAGCGCCGACAGCGAGGCGTGCAGCCCGTGCCCGCCGCCGAGGGCGGTGACCCGGTGGGTTCGGTCGCGGCACCTCACTCACGGCCGAGGTCGCGATGCACCGCCATCACGTCGTAGCCCGCTTCGCGCAGCTGCCTCGAGATCTCCTCGGTCATCGCGACGCTGCGGTGCTTGCCGCCGGTGCAACCGATGGCCACGGACATGAAGCGCTTGCCCTCGCGGAGGTAGCCCTTCGCCACCCCGGACAGCAGCTGGACGTAGTTGTCGACGAACTCGCGGGCACCCTCCTGTCCGAGGACGTAGTCGCTGACGTCCTCGGCCCGGCCGGTCTTGCCACGCAGCGTGGGGATCCAGAACGGGTTCGGCAGGAAGCGCATGTCGGCGACGTAGTCGGCGTCGACCGGGATGCCGTACTTGAAGCCGAAGCTGATCACCGTGACCTTGAGCCGCGTCGTGTCGGGCGTCCCGAAGAACTCGTCGATCCGGTCGGTGAGCTGGTGGACGTTGAGGTCGGAGGTGTCGATGACGAGGTCGGCGTCGGCCCGCAGGTCGGCCAGGGCGGTGCGCTCGCGTCGGATGCCCTCGATCAGGCGGCCGCTGCCCTGGAGCGGGTGGGGTCGTCGGGCGGCCTCCTGGCGACGGACGAGCACGGCGTCGGCGGCGTCGAGGAACAGCAGCGTCGTACGGCGGCCCACCTCGTGCTGGGCGAGGTTGGCCTGGAGCGACTCGAAGAACGCCCCGGACCGGACGTCGACGACGACCGCGATCGGCTGGGTGGTGCCGCGGCTCTCGTCGACCAGCCCGACGACCTGGCGCAGGAGCGAGGGCGGGAGGTTGTCGACGACGTAGTAGCCGAGGTCCTCGAGCTCCTTCGCGGCCGTGCTGCGACCGGCCCCGGTCATGCCGGTCACGACGACGACCTCGCCGGTGTGGTCGGGGAGCCGCTCGGCCACGGGGCCGTCGGGCTGCTCGGGCTGGTCGGACACGGACTCTCCCTCTAGGTGATCTCGCCGGTAGCGGTGTTGACCGTCTCGGCGCCAGTGTGACCGTTGGTGCGGGTCACCGCATCCTTGATCGCCCGAGCCGTGCGCGGCCCGATGCCCGGCACCTGCGCGATCTCGTCGACCTCGGCCTCGCGGAGCTTCTTCAGCGACCCGAAGTGCTTGACCAGGGTCTTGCGCCGGACCTCGCCGAGGCCGGGTACGTCGTCGAGCACGCTCTCCACCATCGTCTTGGACCGGCGCGACCGGTGGTGGGTGATCGCGAACCGGTGGGCCTCGTCGCGGACACGTTGGAGCAGGTAGAGACCCTCCGACGACCGGGCCATGATCACGGGGTCCTCCTGGTCGGGGAGCCAGACCTCCTCCAGCCGCTTGGCCAGCCCGCAGACCGGGATGTCGACGACGCCGAGCTCGCGCATCGCCGCCTGGGCGGCCGCCACCTGGGGCGGTCCGCCGTCGACGACGACGAGCCCGGGGGCGTAGGCGAACTTGCGCGGACGGCCGGTCTCGGGGTCGACCAGCATCGGGCCGGACTCGGTGGCGATCTCGGTCGACCGTGCCTGCTCGTCGAGGAGCCGCCGGAAGCGGCGGGTGATCACCTCGTGCATCGACGCCACGTCGTTCTGGCCCTCGACGGACCTGATCACGAAGCGGCGGTACTCGCTCTTGCGGGCCAGGCCGTCCTCGAAGACGACCATGCTGGCCACCACCTCGGTGCCCTGGAGGTTGGAGATGTCGTAGCACTCGATGCGCAGCGGTGCCTCGTCGAGACCGAGCGCCTGCTGGATCTCCTCGAGCGCCTGGTTGCGGGCCGTGAGGTCGGTGCCGCGCTTGGTCTTGTGGAGCATCAGCGCCTGGGCGGCGTTGCGGGCGACGGTCTCCTGGAGGGACCTCTTGTCGCCGCGTTGCGGCACCCGGATCCGGACCCGGCTCCCTCGCCGCTCGGAGAGCAGCGCCTCGAAGGTGTCGGTGTCGGGCGGCAGGGTCGGGACCAGGATCTCGCGCGGGATGACGTCGTCGTCGTCGGCGCCGGCGTAGAGCTGGAGCAGGAAGTCCTCGACGAGGTCGGGCGTCTCGCCCTCCTCGACCCGGTCGGCGACCCAGCCGCGCTGGCCGCGGATCCGGCCACCGCGGACGTAGAAGATCTGCACCGCCACCTCGAGCGGGTCCTCGGCCAGCGCGATGACGTCGGCGTCCGTGCCGTCGCCGAGCACCACGGCCTGCTTCTCCAGCGCCTTCTGGATCGCGCCGAGGTCGTCGCGCAGCCGGGCGGCCTTCTCGAAGTCGAGCGCCTCGGAGGCGGCGTACATCTCGGTGCGGATGCGCTTGACGAAGGTGTTGGTGTTGCCGGCCATGAAGTCGCAGAAGTCGTCGACGATGTCGCGGTGGTCGTCGGCGCTGATGCTGCCGACGCAGGGCGCCGAGCACTTGTCGATGTAGCCGAGCAGGCAGGGGCGGCCGATCTGGCCCGACCGCTTGAAGACGCCGTTGGAGCAGGACCGCATCGGGAAGACCCGGAGCAGCTGGTCGACGGTCTCGCGGATCGCCCAGGCGTGGCTGTAGGGGCCGAAGTAGCGGGTGCCCTTCTTCTTGGCGCCCCGGCCGACCATCACCCGCGGGAACTCCTCGCCCACGGTGACCGCGAGCCACGGGTAGGACTTGTCGTCGCGGTACTTCACGTTGAAGCGCGGGTCGAACTCCTTGATCCAGCTGTACTCCAGCTGGAGCGCCTCGACCTCGGTGTTGACCACCGTCCACTCGACCGCGGACGCGGAGGTGACCATGGTCGCGGTGCGGGCGTGGAGGTTGCCGACGTCCTGGAAGTACGACGACAGGCGGGCGCGCAGGTTCTTCGCCTTGCCGACGTAGATCACCCGGCCGCGGGCGTCGCGGAACTTGTACACGCCCGGCTGGGTGGGGATCTCGCCCGCCTTCGGTCGGTACGACGCCGGGTTGGTCACGCCTCAACCCTACGGTCCCGGTCCGACACCTCCGCGCCCAGCGGACCTGCTCAGGTGACCTTCGCGGTCTTCGCCGAGGTCCGCGAGGCCGTCGTGTAGCCCGCCTGCCTCCCGGTGACCTTCACCGTGATCCGCTTGCCCTTCTGCGCCTTGGTCAGCGCGAGCCGCTTCGCGGTGGCGTGCTTGACCGCCTTCCCGTTGGCGTACCAGGTGTAGGTGAGCCGGGTGCCGCGGGTCCAGATCCCCGCCACCGCGGTCAGCTTCTTCCCGACCTTCGTCAGGCCGATGATCGTCGGCCTGGACGTGCTCAGCACGCCGAGGCCGACGGCGGCCGTGTCGGCCGACGTCGTGGTCACGTCGGGGTAGCCGGACCGGGTCGCGGTCACGGCCACGTGCACGCTCTTGCCCAGGTCGGCGGCCTTCGGGCTGTACGACGTGCCGGTGGCGCCCGACACGGGCGCCCCGCCGACCGACCACTGGTAGGACAGCGTCACGCCGGTCCATCCAGGTGCCCGTCGCCACCTCGAGCGGAGACCCGACCCTCGGCGTGCCGGAGACCGTCGGCGTGGGGGCCGGCGAGATCACGGGCACCGGCACGGCCACGGTCGAGCCCGAGACGAGGGTCGTCGCCTGGTAGCCGGTGGCGGTGAGGTGCTCGGCGACGCTCAGCGTCGCGCCCACGTCGCCCGGCTGCACGTCGTACGTCGCCGAGGTGGCACCGGGGATGTCGGTGCCGTCGGCGCGCCACTGCCAGGTCGACGACACCGTGCTCAGCAGCGAGCCCCAGGTGCCGGCGTGAGCCTGGAGGGTCGAGCCGACCTGGACCGTGCCGGTGACCGTCGGGTTCCCGGTGACCGGGATGGTGCCGGGCTGGATGGTCACCGGCGCCGAGTCGACCGTCGTCGGCAGGTAGCCCGCCCGCAGGGCGGTGACCCGGGCGAAGACCTGCTGTCCCGCCTGGGCGGGTCCCGGCACCACCTGGGTCGCGTCGTTGTGTCCGGTCCAGGGCTGCCCCCCGGCGTACCACCGCACCTGCAGCGTGGTCGGGACCGGGCTCCAGGTGCCGGCGTCCAGGCCGACCGCCCCGCCGACCACGGCGCTTCCGCTCAGCCCCGGGGTGCCGACCGTCGTGAAGGGCTGCGGCGGCGTGAAGTCGACGCTCACGTCGGCGCCGGTCGGGCCCAGCGCCGAGACGTGGATGCTCAACGTGCCCGAGGCGTTCGTCCAGGTCTTCCCCGCGGCCAGCGAGGTGTCGCCGGACCCGTCGACCACGAGGGTGTCGACGCCGCTCGGCGTGCCGTTCACGGTCCGTGCGGCGTTGAGGGTGACGCCGGGGGCGTAGTGGATGCCTCCGATGCTGACCTGCGCCAGGTACGCCGATCCGGCGTCCTCCCCGGTGCCCGAGCGGTAGTCGAGGTAGAGCGCCTCCCCCGTGTCGGGGTCGACCACCCGGACACTGCGCACGCCGGTGTCGTCGCTGCGCGGCTCGATGGTCGCGGTCGCGTGCACCGCCGTCGTCCCCGTGCCGAGGTCGACGTCCTGGATCTCACCGGCGTCGGTGATGCCCTGGAACACCCGGTACGGCGTGCTGATCGCGGTGAGCTGGTTGTACGGCGGCGGCAGCGCGAAGCCCATCACGTCGTAGAGGCCGTAGTACTCCATCGACGTGCCGGACGAGCGCGCGTTGGCGTGGTTGAAGCCGTAGTTGTGGCCGGTCTCGTGGGCGTACGTGCCCTCGATCGAGGTCCCGGCCTTCACGATCAGGGCGCCGCCGCTGGCGAAGCTGCTGCCGACCGTGCCCTCGCCGACGATGCCGCCGCTCGAGCACGCACCGGGCACGAACAGCACCACCTGGTCCCCCGCGGACGGGTTGAAGGACGGGAACTTGCCCTCGGCCTCCTGGACCACGGACCAGAAGTCGTCGCCGCCCAGGCCGCAGTCGGTCGTGGTGACGCCGGTGTTGTAGTGCTTGACGGTCGCCGGGACGCCGATGCTGCTGATCGCGCCGTTCGACTCGCTCTGCCAGTAGGAGCCGACGGTGCTCACGTGGCCCAGCAGCGCCGTGTCGTCCTGACCGAGGGAGCCCTTGTTGTCGAGCGCGGCGACGTACTGCTGGTGGGCGGTCGGCGTGGCGGCCGGCTCCGGGTCGGTCAGCACGGGAGCGCCCGAGACGCGCAGCGTGAGAGCCCGACGATCCACCAGCCGGAGAGCCGCGCGGCCGGCGGCGGAGGTCGCGTCGAGGGTGGCGCCGCCACCGACGGAGGTGCCCCGCGCCGCCAGACCGGACAGCACCGGGGCGGGGAGCACCAGCCGGGCGTCGAGATGCGACAGCGGAGGTGCGTCGGCGAAGGGCCCGCTGATCGGGACGAGGTCTCCGTCCGCCAGCGCGACGGCGTACGACGGCCGAGCGCCGGGTCCGTCGGGCTGCGCCGTCAGCAGGGTGCCGTCGACGCGGATGGTCGTGACACCGGCCGGCACCGCGGCGCCGGCCGGGACCGGTGTGACGACCGCGGCGGCGGTCACCAGGAGTCCGCCGGCCGCTCCGAGCAGGCCGATCCGTCGCATCACCCGCATGTCGTCTCCCTTGCCCGGCGCCTGGCAAGGAGGCTAGGTCGAGACGACCGGCACCGTCAGCGGAACGCGGGATTCAGCGGCGTGGGTCAGGCCTGGACGACGTTGGCACCCTGGACCTTCACCGCGATCTTGGGGAGGGCCGGCACGGAGCCGGCGGCGGTCCCGCTCGGACCGGTGACGTTGCTGCCGTCGGTGATGGAGAACTGACTGCCGTGGCAGGTGCAGTTGATCGTGCCGGCCGCGACGCTGGCCAGCGGGCACCCGGCATGGGTACAGGTGCCGCTGAAGCCCTCGAAGGTCCCCTTGGCCGGCTGGGTCACGACGACGTTGTGGTCGTGGAGGACCACGCCCTCACCGACGGGCACGTCGGCGGTGGCGACCAGGACGGTCGCACCGGATCCGCCGGACTTCGTGGACCCACCACCGCCCGGTGACCCACCTCCGGCAGCCGGCGTGCTCGGGGAGGAGCCGCCACCGCACGCGGCCAGCAGCGGAAGGCTCAGGCCCCCCACCGCGGCACCTGTGACCAGGCGGCGTCGGGTCAGGTCGGGGTCGGGCACGGAGGCTCCTCGAGGTCGGCTGCGCTCGACCCGACGCTAACCGTCGAGCCTGAGAGTGCGCTGTGGGACGGTGGTACTACGACCGGCACCGCTACGCGGTTCGGCCGCCGGCCAGCAACGGCGCGAGGAACTGCCCGGTGTAGCTGTCGGCGTCGGCCGCGACCTGCTCGGGCGTGCCCTCGGAGATCACGATGCCCCCGCGCGACCCACCCTCGGGACCCATGTCGATGACCCAGTCGGAGGTCTTGATCACGTCGAGGTTGTGCTCGATCACGAGCACCGTGTTGCCCTTGTCGACCAGGCTCGACAGCACGCCGAGGAGCTTGCGGATGTCTTCGAAGTGGAGGCCGGTCGTCGGCTCGTCGAGCACGTAGACGGTGCTGCCGGTCGAGCGCTTCTGGAGCTCGCTCGAGAGCTTCACCCGCTGCGCCTCACCACCGGACAGGGTGGTCGCCGGCTGCCCGAGGCGGACGTAGCCCAGCCCCACCTCGCACAGCGTCTTCATGTGGCGCGCGATCGGGGGGACGGCCGCGAAGAACTCGGCGGCCTCCTCGATCGGCATGTCGAGGACCTCGGCGATCGTCTTGCCCTTGTAGTGGACCTCGAGCGTCTCGCGGTTGTAGCGGGCGCCGTGGCAGACCTCGCACGGGACGTAGACGTCGGGCAGGAAGTTCATCTCGATCTTGATCGTGCCGTCGCCGGAGCACGCCTCACAGCGGCCGCCCTTGACGTTGAACGAGAAGCGGCCCTGGAGGTAGCCCCGCATCTTGGCCTCGGGGGTCGAGGCGAAGAGCTTGCGGATGTGGTCGAAGACCCCGGTGTAGGTCGCCGGGTTGCTGCGCGGCGTACGGCCGATCGGCGACTGGTCGACGTGGATCACCTTGTCGACCTGGTCGACGCCGTTGATCCGCTTGTGGCGGCCCGGCACCGCCCGGGCGTTGTAGATCTGCTTGGCCAGGCTGGTGTAGAGGATGTCGTTGACCAGCGTGGACTTGCCGGAGCCCGACACACCGGTCACCGACACGAACAGCCCCAGCGGGAAGCTCACGTCGATGTCGCGGAGGTTGTGCTCCCTGGCGCCGACCACCTTGAGCTCGCGGCCCTTGGTGCGGGGCCGACGGACCTCGGGCACGGGGATCTGGCGGCGGCCCGAGAGGTAGAGGCCGGTCAGTGAGTCGCGGTGCTTGAGGAGGCCCTTGACCGAGCCGGAGTGGACCACCTGGCCGCCGTGCTCGCCGGCACCCGGGCCGATGTCGACCACCCAGTCGGCGGTGCGGATGGTCTCCTCGTCGTGCTCGACGACGATCAGGGTGTTGCCGAGGTCCTTGAGCCGGACCAGGGTCTCGATCAGTCGTTGGTTGTCGCGCTGGTGGAGACCGATCGACGGCTCGTCGAGGACGTAGAGGACGCCGACCAGGCCGGCCCCGATCTGGGTGGCCAGCCGGATGCGCTGCGCCTCGCCACCGGACAGCGATCCGCTCGGCCGGTCGAGGGAGAGGTAGTCGAGGCCGACGTCGAGCAGGAAGTTGAGGCGCTCCTGGATCTCCTTGAGCACCCGCTCGGCGATCTGCTTCTCGCGGGTCGGACAGCTCGAGCCCGCGCAGGAAGTCGGCGGTCTCGTTGATCGGCAGGGCGCAGACCTCGGCGATCGACCGGCCGCCCATCGTCACCGCGAGGCTGACCGGCTTGAGTCGGCTGCCGCCGCACGCCGGGCAGGCGACCTCGCGCATGAAGCCCTCGAACCGCTCGCGGCTCGTGTCGGACTCGGCCTCGGCGTGGCGGCGCTCGACGTAGGACCGCACGCCCTCGAACTCGGCGTAGTAGGCGCGTTGGCGGCCGTAGCGGTTGGTGGTGACGACGTGGACCTTGGTCGCGTGGCCGTCGAGCAGCGACTTGCGCGCCTTCGCCGGGAGCTTGTCCCAGGGGGTGTTGAGGTCGAAGCCGAGCTCCTCACCGAGGGCGCCCATCAGGCGCAGGAAGTAGTCGGCGACGTGGGCCTGGCTCCAGGGCTGGATCGCCCCCTCGCCGAGCGTCGCCTGGCCGTCGGGCACGACGAGGTCGGGGTCGACCTCCATCCGGGTGCCGAGGCCGTGGCACTCGGGGCAGGCTCCGAACGGTGAGTTGAAGGAGAACGACCGCGGCTCGAGCTCGTCGGTGTCGATGGTGTGGTCGTTGGGGCACGACATCTTCTCGGAGAACTTCAGCTCGCGGCCGGGGTCCTTGGCCGGCAGGTCGACGAAGTCGAGGACGACCAGCCCGTTGGCGAGCCGCAGCGCGGTCTCGACCGAGTCGGTCAGCCGGCGCTTGGACGACGCCTTGACCGCCAGCCGGTCGACGACCACCTCGATGGTGTGCTTCTTCTGCTTGTCGAGCTTGGGCGGGTCGTCGAGGGTGTGGGTCTCGCCGTTGACCCGGACCCGCGAGAACCCGTCGGTCTGGAGCTGGCGGAACAGCTCGACGTACTCCCCCTTGCGGCCACGGATGACCGGGGCCAGCACCTGGAAGCGGCGGCCCTCCTCGAGGGCGAGCACGCGGTCGACGATCTGCTGCGGCGTCTGTCGCTCGATCGGCGCTCCGCACACCGGGCAGTGGGGCCGGCCGGCGCGGGCGTAGAGCAGGCGGAGGTAGTCGTAGACCTCGGTGATGGTGCCGACCGTGGAGCGGGGGTTCTTGGAGGTGGACTTCTGGTCGATCGAGACCGCCGGCGAGAGCCCCTCGATGAAGTCGACGTCGGGCTTGTCCATCTGGCCGAGGAACTGGCGGGCGTACGCCGACAGGGACTCGACGTAGCGCCGCTGGCCCTCGGCGAAGATCGTGTCGAACGCCAGGCTCGACTTGCCCGAGCCGGACAGGCCGGTGAACACGATCAAGGAGTCGCGCGGGAGGTCGAGCGAGATGTCCTTGAGGTTGTGCTCCCGGGCGCCCCGGATGATGAGCTGGTCGGCCACTGGCTGAGGTCCCCTGGCTGGTCGTCGGGCTGGTCTGAGATCGGCGTTCGAACACATGTTCGTCCGCGCGAGCTGCCAGCGCAAGCCTGCCACGCCCCGCCGACACTCCGATCCTACGTGCGAGCGCCCGCTGCGCCGATCTCGCGCAGCCCGCCGTTCGACGGCCGAGACCGGGTCGGGTGGGCGGTGGGTCGGCCACCGGGGACGGCGCGGGTCCCGGGGGTGTTTGAATGGCGCCCATGACCTCGCCCGGGACCTCGGACCGCCGGCTCGCCCTCGGCCTCCTGGGCGACGCCGTGCACCGCGTCACCCGGACGGTGGACGCCTTCCACGGCGACGACTGGCGGGCCTCGTCCCTGCTCCCGGGCTGGACGCGTGCCCACGTCGTCGCCCACCTCGCGCTCAACGCGGAAGGCATGACGCGGGTGCTCCACGGCGTGGTGGCCGACGAGCAGCACGGGTCCCGGCCGATGTACGACTCCGACGCGCAGCGCGACAGCGACATCGACGACCTGGCCGCCGCTGACCACCACGAGATCCGCGACCGCTTCCTCGGCAGCACGACCGACCTCCACGACGCGTTCGCCGCGCTGCCGCAGGCGGCGTGGGAGAGCCGCTTCGACCGTACGCCGGGCGGTCGCTCGATCCGGGCGTCGTCGCTGCCGAGCATGCGGCTGCGCGAGCTCGAGATCCACCACGTCGACCTCGGCGTCGCGTACACGACCCGCGACTGGTCCGAGACGTTCTCGATCCTGCTGCTGAACGCGATGACCAAGCGGCTCGACCCTGCCCAGCGACTGGACGTGCGCCCGCTCGACGTCGACCGGACCTGGATCCTGGGTCCGAACGGCGGACGACGCGGCCGTCGTCACCGGGCCCGCGGCCGACCTCGGCTGGTGGCTGACCGGCCGTCCGGCCCCCGAGACCCTGTCCTGCTCGCGCGGCGAGCTTCCCCGGATCGGAGCGTGGTGACGATGACCTACACCGGCGAGGTGTCCCCCGGCGGCGAGCCGGACGGCCGTACGGCGGGGGCGCTGGAGATCACCAAGCTCGCCGTCGACCCGCAGATGCACAACAACTGCTACCTGTTGCGCTGCACCGACACCGGCGACCAGGTGCTGATCGACGCCGCCGACGAGCCCGACCGGCTGCTCGGGCTGATCGGCGACGGCGGCCTCACCACCGTGGTCACGACCCACCAGCACTGGGACCACCACCGCGCGCTCGAGGCGGTGGTCCGCGCCACGGGCGCCGTCGTCGTCGCCGGTGAGCCCGATGCCGACGCGATCACCGAGCAGACCGGCGTGCCGGTCGACCGGCGGGTCGGCGAGGGCGACCGGATCTCTGTCGGCACCTGCTCGCTCGAGGTGATCCCGGTCGCCGGCCACACTCCCGGCTCGATCTGCCTGCTCTACGACGACGGCTCGGGCCGCCCACACCTCTGGACCGGCGACTGCCTGTTCCCCGGCGGCGTCGGCAACACCCAGAACGACCCCGACCGCTTCGCCCGGCTGATCGAGGACGTGTCGACCAGGCTGTTCGACCCTCTCCCCGACGCGACCTGGTTCTACCCGGGTCACGGCAACGACTCGACGCTCGGCGTCGAGCGGCCGCACCTCGACGAGTGGCGCGAGCGCGGCTGGTGAGCCACCTGCCCTCCCGCGGACTGACTCGGCAACCGCGGGGCCGGCGCCGATCGCCGTGGCTGGTCGCCGCGGTCGTCACCGTGGCCGCCTCGTTCCTGGCCCTCGGTGGTGCGTCATCCGTGTCCGCCACCGATCGACCGCAGCCCACGGGCCACCCCGCGCACGCGACCCAGACCCGGCCCAACATCGTCGTCATCCTGACCGATGACATGCGCGCCGACGAGCTGCGCTTCCTGCCCGCCGTACGCCGGCTCCAGCGCGCGGGCGTGACGTTCACCCGCGCCCTGAGCGCGGACTCCCTCTGCTGCCCCGCCCGCGCGACCCTGCTCACCGGCAAGCTGGCCCACAACCACCTGACGATCGGCAACAGCGTCGCCAGCCACGGCGGCTTCCAGGTGTTCGCCGAGCACAACGACGTCGAACGGCTCCTCCCGCAGTGGCTCGACCACCACCACTACCGGACGGCCTGGATCGGCAAGTACCTCAACGACATCCCGTCGGACGAGAGCTTCCGTCAGCCGGACTGGACCTACTTCGCGGTCCCGGTGAAGAAGATCTACTCCTACCGCTCGAGCGCCTTCTCGATCAACGGCCGGTTCCACACCGACCAGCGCTACCGCGAGGTCTACACGCGCAGCCTGCTCCTCTCACGCGTCCGCGCGTGGGCCCCGAGCTCGCAGCCGTTCTTCGTGCTCTACAGCGCGCTGGCGCCCCACAAGACCGGGCCCGGCTCGCCGGAGGGCTCGTCGCCTCCCGACGTGCAGGCCATCCACCGGCACTTCGACTCGTCCCGGCTCCGGGTCGCTCGGTCCGTGGGCGAGGTCGACGTCTCGGACAAGCCGGCCTGGCTCCAGCAGTGGGTCGCGGAGATCGGTGTCCAGAGCTACTCCCGCCACCTCGAGACGCGCAGGGTCGAGGCCCTGCTGAGCGTGAACGACACCGTGCGCGACCTGATGGCCACGCTCGAGCGCCTGCACGAGACCCAGCGGACCCTGGTCGTCTTCACCTCCGACAACGGCCTGATGCTCCACGAGCACGACCTGGCCGGGAAGAACAAGGCCTACGACGAGTCGCTCCACGTGCCGCTCGTGCTGCGAGGGCCGGGCTTCCGGGGCGGCAGTGAGGCCGATACGACGGTCAGCCTCGCCGACCTCACCGCGACGATCCGGCGAGCAGCCGGCGTGACACTCCCCCACGGCGCCGACGGGCTCCCGCTCCAGGACGTGCTGGCGGACCCGGCGGCCTTCCTGCGCCGCCCGGTCGAGATCGAGGGATCGATCTCGCAGTACCCCCACAGCGACACGCTCGGGACCGATCCGATCGGACGGTTCTACAGCGGGGCGGTCTGGGGTCCGTACTCCTACGTGCAGTACGAGACCGGTGACCGTGAGTTCTACGACCGCACCAGCGACCCCTGGCAGATGGACAACACCTACTCCGAGCACCCGGCGCACGGAAGTCCGCAGGCTCTCCTCCAGGCGTGGTACGACGCCCACGTGAACTGCCGCGGGGCGGCCTGCAACGACCGCATCCCCCTCCCCTGAGCGCGCGGCTCGCGGACGCGGGTCGTCGCGGGGCGGCCGATCAACCGCGGTGTCCGGACCCGACCCGGCGGGGTCCGCGCGAGAGCCCGAAGGCGGTGGCGAGGTCGGGTGCGGTGGCAGCGTTGCCGAGCATCGGCACTCCGAGGACCTGGCAGAGGTAGCGCGTCAGCGAGTAGTGGGTGAGGGGAACATGGACCACCTCGTGCGAGAGGTCGGGTGTGAGCACCGACGTCAGCACGGCGTTGCCCGAGTGCGTGTCGTCCTCGTCGGCAGTGACGACGACGACGAGACGGCCGCGGCGGAAGTCGCTGCTCCTCAGCACGGGTGACAGCGTGGTCCGGAGCCAGCGGTCCGCCCTTGCCAGGGTGCCGCTGTGAGCGTTGTGGGCGAGGTCTGGGATCAAGAACCCGACGTTGGGCAGCGCGTCGGTTGCGGCGGCGTGCGCGAAGCCCGTCAGGGGTCGGTCGTATCGGCGGCACGCCGCGCGCCCGGCCGGGAAGTAGACCCAGGGGTTGGTGAGCACGGTGTACGTCGGGACGGGGGGCGACATGTTGCTGGCACTGCAGTGGCCGGGCATGGACTGCGCATAGGTCGCCGCCGTCTTGCCGGCTCTGAGGGCCAGGTCGAAGATCGAGGGTGCGTCGCCGATCTGGGCCGCGTGTGCCTGCGGCGATCCGTCGTCGGTGATGCCGAAGGTGGACCCGCCGGCGATGGCGAGGTAGTTGGGCTCACTGGGATGCGTGAGCGCCGTCCAGTGGGTGGCGTACCCGTAGGTGGCGGAGAGCCGGGCGAGAAACGGCATCCCGCGGCGCATCTGGGCGTACGAGTGGTTCTCCTCGACGACGACCAGCACCTTCTTGGCACGCGTGCGGGTCGGCGCGCTCGCTGGTCCGGCCACGGCCCCGACGGGCCCGTCCGGGCGGGCCTGGAACGCCGACGGTGCAGCACAACCGGTGGCGGCCAGGACCACACCGGCGACGACGAGGCGTGTCGGCGCGCCCGTGCGCCGGAAGGCGCGACGAGTCACGCGTGCGGCCGACAGCCGGAGATCGCTGGTCGTCATGCGATCGATCGTCGTCGGGCGATCATGCACGGCACCTGACTGCGACGACGCAGCCGCGACGTACCGGCTCTCGACGGCCCGGGCCGCGCCCGTGGGAGCCCGCCCGCGCTACATGTGGGTGATCTGCAGCTTGGTCGGGTCGTTCGACACGTCGACGCCGTGGATGATCAGGTGGATGTCGGAGTCCAGCTGCTTGTTCGCGCCGGACAGGGCGGCGGGCGAGAAGCAGTTCACCTTCAGCGGCCACGAGTCGACGACCGGGTCGCGGAAGTAGACCTGGGACGACGAGTTGATCGACGTGACCTGGGCGACGTACGGCGCTCCGCTGGTGCCGCGGAAGTCGCAGCCGTCGAAGTTGTAGACCGTGCCGCCGATGCTCTGCTCGATGTTGATCGCCTTGCGGTTGTCGGACAGGTCGCACCCGCCGTTGAAGGTGTAGGTGCCGGCGGCCTGGAACATCGCGAGCCCGAAGCCGTAGCCCGCGTGGTTGGCCTTCAGGTTGGTGATCGTGTGGTTGCCGGTCGTGTAGTTGTAGCCCAGCAGCGTCGCACCGACCTGCGCCCCGTCCGAGGGGCGCTCACCGTCGAGCGTGACGTTGCTGAGCGAGGCCGAGTCGGCGTGGAACAGCGCCAGCGCGAAGGTCTCGCCTGGCGGCCTGGCGGCGTACCCCGGGATCCCGGTGACCTTGACGTCGTGGACCCTCGAGCCGCTGCCGTAGCCCACGACGATCCCGCCGTAGGCGTTGAGGCTCGGCGTCTGGTCGGTGCCCTGCAGCGTGAAGCCGCCGAGGTCCACGGCAGCAGCACCGGTCGGGGACAGACCGCCGGCCCGGATGAGCTTGAGCTGGTTCGTGCCCGTGGCCGGGTCGGTCTTCGTCGACGTGTCCGTCGGAAGCCGGTAGATCGTCCGGTCGACGCCGGAGCCGAGCAGCGCGCCGGAGCCCAGGTAGAGGCCGGCGGACTGCTGCGTGAAGTCGGTGAGCGTCTCGATGTCCGGGCCCGAGGTGGAGCCCGCCGACGGCGTGGCGGTCACCGTGACCGTGGGTCCCGGCACCGTCGCGGTGGCGGTCACGGTCCGGGTCGGTCCCGGCAGGGTGACGGTGGCGGTGGCGGTCGCGGTGACCGTGGCGGTCGCCGTGGCCCTGGCCGGCGTCTTGAGGGGGAACCGCGGGATCCGGGCGGTCGCCGCGCCGCTCGGCGCGAACAGGCTGCCGGTGGCGACGAGCACGACGGTGATCACGGTGACGACGGACGCGAGCGCGGTGAAGCCCGCCCTCGCGTGGGTCCCGCGAGCGGGCCTCTCCGCGCGATGCTTGCGACGTCGGCTCGTCCCCATGTCCGGTGCTCCTCCGAGCCGGCTCCGAGGACCCGGCGGTAGCCCCCAGGCGGGCGTCGACCCGACGTCACGGCTGCCGAGTCCGTGTCGTGAAGGGTCGCTGGGGGGTTCACGACCCAGCGCACAGATTGATGCGTGACTGCCTCCGGTCGCATGACTTTGCAGAGTTTTTGCCATCGGCCGGTCCCCGCTCGAGGGGTCGCCGAGGCTCAAGGGGTGCCGCGCCACCTACCCCAGCTGGTCGCGGCGGCGGGTCAGGTAGGCCGTCTCGGCGGTGTTGCCGGCCAGCGCGATGGCCCGGTCGTACGCCGCCCGCGACTCGCTCGCTGCGGCCCAGCCGGCGCAGCAGGTCGGCGCGGGTCGCGAGAGTAGGCGTGATAGTCGGCCAGCTGCTCGCTGGAGGCGGTCGACGATCGCCAGCCCGACGTCCGGCCCGTCGAGCTCGGCGATCGGCGACGGCCCGGTTGAGGGCGACGATCGGCGACGGGTCGAGCCGAACGAGCTGGTCGTAGAGCGCCACGATCTGCGACCAGTCGGTGTCGCGCGCATCGCGGGCCGAGGTGTGCACGGCGTTGATCGCGGCCAGGATCTGGTAGCGGCCCGGCGGCCGCCCCGGTGGCCAGCCGCTGCCGCACCAGCCGATGGCCCTCGGCGACCAGGCTCGCGTCCCAGGCCCCACGGTCCTGCTCGTCGAGCGTGACCAGCTCGCCGTTCGCCGAGACCCGGGCGGCGCGACGCGCCTCGGTCAGGAGCATCAGCGCCAGCAGCCCGGCCACCTCGCCGTCCTCCGGCATCAGCTCACGGAGCAGCCGTGCGAGCCGGATCGCCTCGGCGGTCAGGTCGTGGCGGACCGGATCGGTGTCGGGGCCGCTCGCCAGGTAGCCCTCGTTGAAGACCAGGAAGAGGACGGCGAGCACGCCCGAGACCCGTCGCGGCAGATCCTCCGCGGACGGCACCCGGTAGGGGATGCGGGCCGCCTTGATCTTCGCCTTGGCACGCGTGATCCGCTGGCCCATGGCGCCCTCCTGCACCAGGAAGGCGCGGGCGATCTCGGGCACGGTCAGGCCGCCGATCATGCGCAGGGTCAGCGCGACCCGCGCCTCCGGGGCGAGCGCGGGGTGGCAGCAGGTGAAGATCAGCCGCAGCCGCTCGTCCTCGACCGCGCCCACGGAGCGCGGGACGTCGTCGTACATCATCTGCGCCTGCCTGTGCTTGTCGTCTCGCTTGCTCTCGCGCCGGATCCGGTCGAGGGCCTTGCGGCGTGGCGGTCGTGGTCAGCCAGCCGCCCGGGTTGGGCGGCACGCCGTCCGCCGGCCATCGCTCGACGGCGGTCGCGAACGCCTCGGCCGCCGCGTCCTCGGCGACGTCGAGGTCGCCGAAGCTGCCTGGCCAGCGTGGCGACCACCCGCGCCCACTCCTCGTGGTGGGCCCGGGTGATCGCCTCCTCGACGTCGGCCGGGCTCACAGGAACGGCCGCACCTCCACCCGCCGGTGGCAGGCCTTCGATCCCGCGGCGGCCAGCTCCAGCGCCACGTCGAGGTCGGGAGCCTCGATGACCCAGAAGCCGGAGACCCACTCCTTGGTCTCGACGAACGGGCCGTCGGTGAACATCGCCTCGGCACCCCGGCCGTCGATGACCGTGGCCGTGCTCGGCGCCCCGAGGCCGCCGGCGAAGACCCAGTGGCCGTCGGCCTGGAGCCCGTCGTTGAAGGCGTCGATCGCGGCCTCTCCTCCGCCGTGCCGGAATCGGACCTGTCGTCGATCACGGAAACCAGATACTGCATCCTCAGATCATTCTCCTCTGGTGCGGCCGCGCCCTCATGGGCGTCTGCTCACCGGTGCCACGAACGCCGCTCCCCCGATCCGACACCGCGTGCGGGACTTCTTCCAGGAGGTGGTGGCTCCGCTTCGCGCGTCAGGGCCGCGGGAGCGTGGAGGTGTCGACACCGCGGCGGACGTACACGGCGTAGGTGCGCGAGCCCTCCAGGAAGCCGATCACGGCCCGCGCCCGCGGCACGCCGTCGTACCTCCAGACGTCGGTGGAGCCGTCGCCCTGCAGCGGGTCGCCGCCACACTGGTCGGAGAGGTTGCAGGCCGGGTAGGTCGCGTCCGCGACCTCCTGGAGTGCGCTCGGCGGCGGGATCTCGCGCCACACGACGTACGGCTTCCCGCGGACCAGGAGGTCGGGGCACGACGCCGGCACCGGTGAGGTCGCGCACGAGCTCCCCGACCCGCAGGCCACGAGCAGCAGCCCGAGCGCCGGCAGCACGGCGAACCGGTCCCAGCCGGGATGAGCGCGCAGCTCCATGGCCCCAGGATCCTGACTGCGACCCCGACCGGCAAGGGCCGTTGCGGCGCGACGCATCCCGGTCTCTCACGGCGGGTCCACCCGGGCGGCCCCCCCGGCGCCGGTCTGCTGCCCGACGGACAGATCTTCCACGCCGCCGGACCGTCCGAGGGCGGCTGGAGCATCGTGGCGATCCACGTGGGAGTTCCGCGACACCACCCTGATGCCGGCCATGGAGGCGGGCATCGAGGGAGGCTTCGCCGCCCCTCCGCAGGAGAAGACCGTCGACCTCTACTCGCTCCAGCCCTGACCCGCGCCAGGGGGCCTCTCAACCGGCCGAGACCCGGACACAGCAGTGCTCCGGGTGCGGCTCCAGCCGTGCCTGAGCCGAGGCGCAGCCCAGTCCGTCCAGCATGCCCGAGACGAAGTCGAGGTTGACGCCACACACCAGCGCGGTGTGCTCGCTCGCGAGGGCGTCGAACGGGCAGTTGCGCAGACACACCTCATCGCCCTCGCGACACGGCTCGTAGCCCTCCGCGGCGAGCGCGCCGCACGCGCGGTCGAGGTCGCCCCCCTCGCCGTCGTACGACGTGCCGACGGCGCGCCCGCGGCAGCGCGCCTCGTCGCGCAGCGACTCCGCCACGTCACCCCCGCCCAGCGTCCGCTCGAGCGCGGCCGCGAGCACGCCCCCCACGAGGTCGTAGCTGCGGTGCGGCAGCGACACCACCACCTCGGCGGCCGAGCGGCGGTAGAGCTTCGCCGGGCGACCCGCTCCCGGGCCGGTCCGGCCGGTCAGCCGCGCATAGCTCACCTCCAGCAGGCCGGCGTCGACGAGCTTGTCGAGGTGGAAGCGCGCCGAGTGCAACGGCACCGAGGCGAGACCCGCGGCCTCCTCCCTCCCGACCGGCCCGGTCGCGGCGGAGACGGCGTCGTAGAGCCGGCGACGCACGGGGTCCGCCAGCACCGCCACCGCACCGATCTCGTCCACCGTGCCTCCTCTTGACCGCGGCCGACCGCGCTACTAACGTCCACTCTATTCTCTTTTAGAATTCACGACCACCCCGGAGGCCGCGTGACCACCGAGCTCGTCCAGCCGCTCGACGAGGTGACCGAGCCGAGCGCGTCGCCCCGACCCCATCGGCTCCGCGTGACCCACCCCGCGCCGGAGATCGACCTGGCCGCCGCCCGCGACGCCGCCGCCGCGCTGCTGACGGCCCTCGGCCTCCCCGTCACCGGCCCCGACATGGCCGAGACCCCGCGCCGGCTCGTCGACGCCTACGCCGAGCTGCTCGCCGTACCCGACTTCGACCTGACGACTTTCCACAACGGATCGGGGTACGACGAGCTGGTGCTGGTCCGCGACATCCCCGTGCGCTCCCTGTGCGAGCACCACCTGCTCCCCTTCACCGGGGTGGCGCACGTCGGCTACCTGCCCGCCGACCGGATCCTCGGGCTGTCCAAGCTGGCGCGGACCGTCGAGTTCTTCGCGCGCCGCGTCCAGACCCAGGAGCGCCTCACCAGCCAGGTCGCCGACCACCTCGACGACCGTCTCGCACCCCTCGGCGTCGGGGTGGTGGTCGAGGCCGAGCACAGCTGCATGAGCCTGCGCGGCGCCCTCGCCACGGGCGCCAGCACCGTGACCACGGTCCTGCGCGGCCGCCTGCGCGACGAGCCCGCCTCCCGCGCCGAGTTCCTCAGCCTGACCCGAGACAGGAGTACCCGATGAGCGCACCGATCGTCGTCGTGGGCGGCGGCCTCGCCGCCGGCACCTTCGTGACCCAGCTCCGCGAGCACGGCCACGAGGGGGAGGTCGTGCTGCTCGCCGAGGAGACCCACGCGCCCTACGAGCGGCCGCCCCTCTCCAAGGACCTGCTGCTCGGCAAGGGCACGCCCGAGGACGCCGCGGTCCACGAGCCCGAGTGGTACGCCGCCCACGGCGTCGACCTGCGGACCGCGACCACCGCCACGGCGATCGACCTGGCGGGTCGCCGCGTCCAGGCCGGCGGCGACTGGCTCGACTACGACGAGCTCGTGCTCGCCACCGGTGCGCGGCCGCGACACCTGCCGCTGGCCGACGAGTCCGGCGTACCGGTCGTCTACCTGCGCACCCTCGACGACTCCCTCGCCCTGCGCGAGCGCCTCACCGAGGGCGCCCGGGTCGGCATCATCGGCGGCGGCTGGATCGGGCTCGAGGTCGCGTCGGCCGGCCGGCACCACGGCGCCGAGGTGACCGTCCTCGAGTCGCTCGACCTGCCCCTGCTGCGCGTGCTCGGTCCCGAGGTCGCGCAGGTCTTCGCCGACCTCCACCGCGAGCACGGGGTCGACCTGCGCACCGGCGTCCAGGTCACGGCCGTCACCTCGCGCGGCGACGGCGCGACGGTCACCCTCGGCGACGGGAGTGCGCTCGACGTCGACCTGCTGGTCGTCGGTGTCGGGGTCGAGCCCAACGTCGAGCTGGCCGAGGCCGCCGGGCTGGTGGTCGACAACGGCATCCGCACCGACAGCCGGCTCCGCACCTCCGACGAGCACGTCCACGCGATCGGTGACGTCGCGAACGCCGACCACCCCGTGCTCGGCCACCCGCTCCGCGTGGAGCACTGGGACACCGCGAAGAAGCACGGCCAGGCGCTCGCCGCGACCCTGGCCGGCACGCCCACCGAGGCCGACGCCCTCCCCTACTTCTTCACCGACCAGTACGACCTCGGGATGGAGTACGTCGGCAACCCCGGGCCCGAGGGCTACGACCGCGTGGTGATGACCGGCGACGTCCCCGGCCGGGTCTTCCGCGCCTGGTGGCTGCGCGGTGACCGGGTCGTCGCAGGCATGCACGCGAACGACTGGGACGCGATCGACGAGATCCGTCGCGTGGTCGGGACCGACGACCTGCCGCCCACACCGTGACCGATTCGGTATCTGCGTGGGTTTGCTCTCGCTCTTAGGCTCAGGGAGAGTAGGCCAGCCGTCATCTGGACGGCATCATCAGGGGGATCCATGAGTCACCAGTCCGGGACCGGCCGACGCCGGGGCACCTTCGCGCTCGCCTCGGTCGCAGCGTTGGCGCTGGCCGGGGTGGCCGGCACCACGTCGTACGCCTCGGGGAGTGGCCCGCACGCCCGCACCTCGCCGCGCACCTCGGTGCCCCACCTCGACCGCGGCTTCTTCGACGTCCGTACGACGGGCGCGCAGGCACAGGCCTCCCTCCTCCGCACGGCCCAGAGCTCCGCGGAGCGCACCGCCGAGCGTCCCTCGGCCCGGGCCTTCCGGCTGGCGCCGGTCGACCAGACCCTGACCGACCTCGACACCAACACGGGCACGGTCCGGATGCGGACCCGCCTCGACGGCTTCCTGACCGGAGCCAGCACCCATGCACCCCGCACCATCGCCCTCGACTACGTCGCGGCGAACCACACGGACCTCGGCCTGACCTCGGGCGACCTCGCCACGTTCCACCTGGCGCGCGACTACCGCGACATCACCGGCGCCCACCACCTCTTCTTCACCCAGAAGATCAACGGCCATCCGGTCATGAGCAACGGCCTGACCGCCACCGTCAACAAGGCCGGACACCTGCTGACCGTGGGCGGGTCCCCGATCAGCCAGCCCGCCACCGCGGTCGCGCCGCCGGTGACCTCCTCGTCGGCGCTGCCCACGGCCGCCGACGCGCTCGACGAGGCACAGGACTCGACCGCGCAGGGCGCCGACCCGAGCCAGGACACCGTCACCAGCGGTCTGTTCGTCGTCGGCGGGACGGCCCGCCCGGCCTACCAGGCCATCGTGATGTCGTCGGAGAACCCCGCCATGGTCGTGCTCGACGCGAAGACCGGCCAGGTGCTCCAGCGCCGCCCGCTGGTCGACTACGAGCACAGCACCGGTCGCGTCTACCGCTTCTTCCCCGGCGCCCACGCGGGCGGCAAGCAGGTGAGGGTGGACTTCACCAAGCTCCACTGGCTGAGCGGCTCCGCCAGGATCCTCAGCGGGAACAACTCCCACACCTACTCCGACGTCAACGACAACAACCGGGCCTCGAAGGGCGAGGAGGTGCACCCCAAGAGCCCGCACTCCTGGGGCTACCGGCTCACGCCGTTCAAGCTGCCCTTCGCGAAGTCGTTCTGCGGCAAGCCCTGGCCCTGCTCCTGGAACCCGGACAAGCGGAACTCCTGGAAGACCAACCGTGCCCAGAACGCCACACAGGTCTTCTACTTCGTCAACAACTGGCACGACCACCTGAAGAAGGCGCCGATCGGCTTCACCGAGGCCGCCGGCAACTTCCAGAAGGTCAACCACGGCAAGCTCGGCAAGGGCGGCGACGCCGTCAACACCCAGACCGACGACGGCGCGAACACCGACAACGGGCTGCCCGACGGCGCCCACATCGACAACGCCAACATGGGGACGCCGCCCGACGGCCGTGCCCCTCAGATGCAGATGTACCTGCAGCACCAGCCGTTCACGTCGTACCCGGGCGGCGACCCGTTCTCCCCGACCAACGTCGGCGACGAGGCCGACACGGTCTACCACGAGTACACCCACGGCCTCTCCAACCGACTCGTCGTCGACGTGCAGGGCCGCTCCACGCTCGGCGACGTGCAGGCCGGCGCGATGGGCGAGGCCTGGAGCGACTGGTACGCCATGGACTACCTGGTGAACCGGCACCTGCAGCGCGACCGGCCCGCGAAGGCCGACGTGCGGCTCTTCGTCTACGACGGCAAGGGCGTCGACTTCGACCGCACCGAGCCGATCGACTGCAAGGTCGGCCAGAAGGTCCCCCTCTGCAACGGCGCCGACACCGGACATCGCGGCGGCTACACCTACGCCGACTACGGCAAGGTGATCGGCGGCCCCGAGGTCCACGGCGACGGCGAGATCTGGGCCCAGACCCTGTGGAGCCTGCGCGCCCTCCTCGGGTCGCACCGGACCGAGTCGCTCGTCACCCGTGCGATGGAGCTGGCGCCCTACAACCCGTCGTTCCTCGACATGCGCAACGCGATCCTGGTGGCCGACAACTCCGTCTACGGCGGCCGGCACCGGGGCACGATCTGGAAGGTCTTCGCCAGCCGCGGCATGGGCTTCTACGCCGGCTCGTTCGGCGGCAACGACACCCGCCCGGCCCCGAGCTTCGCTGGTCCCGCCCGCCTCGGTCGAGACGAGCACGATCAGCGGCTTCGTCAAGAAGAACGGCACAGCCCGTCTCAGGAGCGACGGTGCGGCTGGCCTTCCAGGGCGCGGGTGCGGTCAACCCGATCGCGAAGACCGACGGCACCGGCCACTACACGCTGACCGGCATCCCGGAGGGCACCTATCCCAAGCTCCAGGCCTCGGGCGCCGGCCTCACGACCCAGCGCACGTCGGTGACCGTCGATGCCACCGGCTGCGACGGTCAACTTCACCCAGTGAGCCGCCGACCGGCTCACTGCAGTCCGAGGGCCGCACAGGTGTCGGTGATGCCGGCGCAGAGCTCGGTGGTGGTGACCGCGCCGCCGTGCACGGTGTCGCGCAGGTTCGCACGCGTGACCACCTGAGCCGGTAGGAGTACCGCCTCGACGGTGCGGCCCGGCGCCCGGGGATCGGTGTACGGCGTCAGGTGACACTCCGACGGCCTTCGGGCTCCTGCCGGCGACCAGCGAGACCGCCAACCGGGCGACGGCGTCGGCCTCGGCGCGGGGGTCCTCGAACACCGTCATGCTCTGCTGGCCGGTCACGATGTGCCGCAGTCCCTGGGTGCCCGATCCGGCCCCGGTGACGGCCACGCGGCCGTCGCGGCCCTCGCGGGCGAGCACCCCGATGACCGCGTCGGCGATGCCGTCGTCGGCCGCGATCACGCCGTCGACGCGACCACCCGCCGCGTCGAGGGCGACCAGGAACGCCGGCGCGGCGTTCTCCGAGCGCCAGCCCTTCACCGTGGCCTCCTCCGCGATCGTGGCCCGCCCCGCGGCGACCAGCGGGTCGAGCACCTCGTGCACGCCCTTGTCCAGCTGCACCGCGCCCTCGTCCACGTCCGTGCCACCGTCCATGATGATCACCCGGGGATCGGCGAGGCCCTGCTGCGCCAGACAGTCGACCAGCGTCTGCGCCTGCATCCTGCCCATCGACTCGGCATCGAAGGACACGTAGTACCCCGCGCTGCCTCCCAGGGTGAGGCGGTCGACGTCGATCACGTCGACCCCGGCCCGGTCAGCTGCGGCCTCGACCTTGATCCCCGAGGCGTTGTCGATCGGGTCGATGACGAGCACCTTCACGCCGCGGTCGATCATCCGTTGCGCGCTCGAGACGAAGGCCGCTCGGGTCCCCGGGGTCGCCACCTCGACGGTGACGCCGTGGTCCTGGAGGGCCCGGGTGAAGGCTCGGGCATCGGCTGGGAGCGCACGGGTCAGGGTGGGGGTCTGCGGCAGCACCAGACCGACCGTGCCGCTCACCCTGCCCAGGCGGACGGCGGGCGGCGGGGTCGCCACCGAGGAGAGGGGGGCGGCGACGGAACAGGCTGCCGTGACCGGCCGACCCCCGTCCGAGCGAGGTGAGGTCGGGTCGTCGCCGCTGTCGCTGCTGCAGGCGGAGAGACCGAGCGCCACGAGGATCCCCAGCAGCGGGACCGAGGCAGACACCGGGCGCACTGGCTGGATCCCTCCCTCGTCTCGCGTGAGCGCAGCTCACCGGAGCACCGTTCGGTGCCCCCCGGTGAACCTATCCGGCCACGCCCGACGACCGGCACCGCGGTCAGGCTGCTCCGGGGCTGTCGGGACGCGACCCGGTGCGACCCGAAGCGGGGACCGCGACGGAGGTCGAGCTCCGGGCCTCCTGGTAGGCGGTCATCACCGTCACGGGGTCGCCCAGGAGCGGCCCCAGGGCCAGCTCGGCCGCACCGAGCAAGGGGGCGTCGGACCCGAGCGCGCCGGAGCGGACCGCGACGTCGTGGGCGAAGTCGATGCCGTCACGCTCGTGAAGGGTCTCCATGACCAGCTCGGTCCGCGCGTCGAGCACCTGTCCGAGGGTCCCGCCGAGCACGATCACCTCGGGGTTGAACAGCCGCGCCAGGGCGCGCAGACCGAAGCCCATCCAGTACGCCGCCTCGTCGAGCGCGCGGACGGCCTTGTGGTCGCCCTCCTCGGCCGCCAGGATCACCTCCTTGACAGCCGCGCGGCCCCCACCGGGAAGCCGTCCCGCGGAGCTCAGCAGCCGGTTGGCTCCGATCTTGGTCTCCCAGCATCCATGGGAGCCACATCGGCAGAGCGCGCCCTCGCTGTCGACGATCAGGTGGCCGACCTCTCCTGCATAGCCCTGGACGCCGCGGAGCGGCTGGCCCCGCACGAGGAACCCGCCACCGATGCCGACGGTCCCGCCGACGTAGGCGACCTCCGAGGCGCCCACGGCGGCGCCGTACAGGTGCTCGGCCAGGACGCCGAGGTCGGCGTCGTTCCCGACCACCACCGGGAGGGACAGCGACTGAGCCAGGAGGTCGACGAACTGGACGTCCGTCCAGCCCAGGTTGGGAGCGAAGTGCACCAGCCCGTCGGCCGACCGAACCAGGCCCGGGACGGACACGCCCACGCCCAGCACGGCCATGTCCGGCACCGCACTGAGCACCTCGCGACACATCTGGGCGGCGGAGCCGACCACCGGCCCGACCTCGTGGGTCCCCGGCTGGTGCAGCCGCTCGCGGCGGTGATGCATCTCGCCACCCAGACCCACGATCCCCACGACGATGCGGTCCACGTCGAGCATGACCGCCAGCACCCCCACGTCGACGCGGGGCGAGACCACGAGCGAGGGCCGCCCCGAGCGCCGTCTGCGAGCACCCTCGACGGTGACCTGATCGGGTGGGAGCTCCTCGACGAGTCCGATCTCCTCGAGCAGCGACGTGAGGTCGCCGATCGTGCTCCGGTTGAGACCGAGCTCCTGGGTCAAGCGGGCACGCGTCGTGGCTCCGTGGTGGTGCACCCACGAGAGCAAGGCGCTGGTGTTGACGCGTCTGAGCTCTTCGTGGCTGATCCCCGTCTTGGTCGGCATGAGCGCGCCCCCAAGGCCGGGTCAGACCCGCCCGGTGGCCGCTGCCCGGCGCCGGCTGATCGCGTCGACCGAGGCTGCAAGGAGCAGGACGGCGCCGGTGATGATGTACACCTTGCCCTGCGGCTGGTTGAGCAGCGTCATTCCGTTGACGATCGCGGTGATCACACTTGCGCCGAGGATGGCGTCGAGGACCCGGCCCCGGCCGCCGAACAGGCTGGTGCCGCCGATCACGGCGGCGCCGACGGCGAAGAGCAGGGTGTCGGAACCGCCGGTGTTCGGGTTGACGGAGTTCGTGCGGCTGGCGAGCATCACGCCGCCCATGGCGGCCAGGGACGAGCACATCATGAAGCAGGAGATCCGCACCCAGTCCACGTTGATACCCGCGCGCCGGGCGGCCTCGGCGTTGCCACCCACGGCGTACACGTGCCTGCCCCACGCCGTACGGGTGAGGAGGAAGGTCAGCACCACCAGCAGGAAGCCGACGATGACCACCACGATCGGGACGCCCTTGAGGGAGGCGAGGAACACGTTGCGGCTGCGCTCCTTGGACAGGTAGGCGGTCGCGGCCAGGATCACCACCGCGAACCCCAGCGTCTTCAACGCCCACACGAGGACCGTCGGCGTGGGGAGCCCGGCCCGGGCCCGGGACAGGCGGCGGCTGAAGCCGAGCCCTGCGTAGGCCACCACGGTGAGGACGGCCAGGGTCCACCCCAGCCACACCGGGAGGTTCTTGTTCATGATCGCGAGGATGGCGTTGTTGCGATAGGCGATGGTGCCGCCGGCACCCGTCTCGAGCAGCAGCAGTCCCTGCAGGCCCAGGAAGTAGGCCAGGGTGACCACGAAGGAGGGGACCCCGAGCTTGGCCACGAGCAGACCGATCGACAGGCCGATCAGCGTCCCGCAGAGGATGCCGGCGGCCAGGGCCGGCACCCAGGGCCAGGCGTGGTTGATCATCAGCAGCCCGACGATGCCGGCGGTGACGCCACCGGCGTAGCCGGCGGACAGGTCGATCTCGCCGATCAGGAGCACGAAGACCAGACCCATCCCGAAGGTGGCGATCGCCGAGCCCTGCAGGATCAGGTTGGAGAAGTTGAAGGCGTTGGTGAACTTCGAGCCGGTCAGGATCGTGAACACGATCACCAGCACGATCAGGGCCGCGCCCGCCGGCAGCGCCCCGACGTCGCCGCCCTTGACCCGGGTGACGTAGTCGCCGAAGCTGTCGCGCACCCCGCGCTCGAGGTCGGGGCTGACGGTGGCCGGCTCGGTGCCGGGCTCGTCCGTGGTGGTGCTCACGGGTTCGTTCCGTTCGTCGTGCGGAGGCCTTCGCGTCCGCTGGCCTGTCCGGTCGTGATCAGCTCGACCACCTGGTTGGAGGTGACGTCCTTGGTCGCCACGGTCTCGACCAGGTTGCCCAGGTAGAGCACGGCGATCTCGTCGGCGACCTGGAACACGTCGTTGAGGTTGTGGCTGATCAGGGCCACGCCGAGGCCGTGGTCGGCCAGCCGACGGACCAGGGCGAGCACCTGCTCGGTCTGGGCGACCCCCAGGGCGGCGGTCGGCTCGTCGAGGATGACGACCTTGGAGTTCCACAGCACCGCTCGCGCGATGGCGACGGTCTGCCGCTGGCCACCGGACAGGGAGGCCACCGGCGTGCGCACCGACCGCAGCGTCCGCACCGACAGCCCGTCGAGGGTGGTGCGGGCCCGCGTCTCCATCGCGGGCTCGTCGAGCAGACCGAACTTCTTCTGCTCGCGGCCCAGGAACATGTTGTGGACGACGTCGAGGTTGTCGCACAGGGCGAGGTCCTGGTAGACGACCTCGATCCCGAGCGCGTTCGCGTCTCGGGGGCTGTGGACGGTGACGGGTTCGCCGTTGAAGAAGTACTCGCCCTTGTCGAAGGCGTGGATGCCTGCGATCCCCTTGATCAGGGTGCTCTTGCCGGCACCGTTGTCGCCCACCAGGGCGGTCACCTTGCCGGGGAAGATGTCGAAGTCCACACCTTGGAGCACGTGGACGGCTCCGAAGCTCTTCTCGATCCCGCGCAGACTCAGCAACGGGGATCCGGTGGCGGGAACGGGGCGTTCGGTGTCAGTGGCGGTCATGTGCGGGGACCTCCCGGTTCGGGCAGACGGCGGGCGGGTTGATCACGAGGGTGCCGGCGCGGAGGCCGGCACCCTCGTGCTCAGGTTCAGCTGATGCCCGCCTGCGAGCACAGCTTGGCGTACGGCCCGGTGCACACGTCGGACGCCTTCGCGAAGCCGTCGTCGAACGGCTTCTTGATGTTGCTCTTGAAGATCGCCTCAGGCGTCGCCAGAGCGGACTTGACCGGCTGCTTCGTGGTCGGGTCCGTGACGGTCCCGGTCGCCAGCGCGTCGGCTCCGGCCTTGTCGCCGTTGATCAGGGCGATCGCCAGCTTCGAGGCCAGACCGGCCTCGAGGTCGGTGTTCTTGTAGACCGTCATGCACTGGTTGCCGGCGAGGATCTGCTGCAGACCACCCGTGCTGGCGTCCTGACCCGTGATCGGGACCTTGCCCGCGAGGCCGTTCGCCTTCAGCCGGGCGATGATGCCGCCGGCCATGGTGTCGTTGGCGGAGACGATGCCGTCGATCTTGCCGTTGTTCTTGGTGTAGAGACCGTCGAAGGCGTCGGCCGCCTTGTTGGCGTCCCACTCACCGCTGACGTCACCGACGAGCTTGTAGGCACCCGAGTCGAGCTTGGGCTTGAGCGCCTTGGCGTAGCCCTCCTTGAACAGGGAGGCGTTGTTGTCGGTCTCGGCGCCGTTGATGTAGATGATGTTGGCGGTCTTCTTGCCCTCCTGGGTCAGGCACTTCTGGAGGCCCTCGCCCATCAGCTCGCCGACCTTCACGTTGTCGAACGACACGTAGTACGACGCGCCGCCACCCGGGGTCAGGCGGTCGTAGTCGATGCTGGTGATCCCGGCCGCCGTGGCCTTCTTCAGGCACGCTGCACCGGAGTTCGGGTCCAGGTTGACGATCATGAGGACCTTGACGCCCTCGTTGATCATCGAGTCGCAGATCGTGCCGAACTTCGCGGTGTCGCCACCCGCGTTCTGGATGTCCGAGCCGACACCGGCTGCCTTGAATGCTGCGTCCAGGCTGGGCCGGTCGTTGTTCTCCCAGCGAGGCGACGTCGTCGTGTCGGGCAGGATCACGCCGACGGTGCCCTTGCTGGCCCCGGACGATCCCCCCGAGCTCGCCGAGCTGCTGTTGCTGCCGCCGCAGGCAGTCAGCGCGAAGACGCCCACTGCTCCCACGGCCGCCAGGCTTGCCCACTTCGATGTTGCCATCGACTTTTCCCTCTTTCCTGCTCGGACGTGCCTTCCGCGGTCACACCTGCTTTGTGGCCACCTTCACGCCGTATGTTGTCGGCCACAACATAACCGGCTAGGGTGGGCCTGCCAACCCCCTGGAACGGTGTGTTTGTTGGAATGCGGGAGAAAATGGTCACAATCTGGTGACGATGCCCCGCTCGAGAACCGCTCTTCGACCGAGAGGAACTGCAATGCCGGACCTGACCCCCAGCCCAGCGGACAAGTTCTCGTTCGGCCTGTGGACCGTCGGCTGGCAGGGCGTCGACGTGTTCGGCGGCGCGATCCGACCGCCGATGGACCCGGCGTACGCCGTCCATCGGCTGGCCGACCTGGGCGCCTACGGCATCAGCTTCCACGACAACGACGTGTTCCCCTTCGATGCGGACGCCGGCGAGAAGGAGGCCGCCATCGGCTCGCTCCGGCGCGCGCTGGACGAGACCGGGCTCGGCGTCCCGATGGTCACGACCAACCTGTTCTCCCACCCGGTCTTCCGCGACGGAGGGTTCACCAACAACGACCGCGACGTGCGCCGGTTCGCGCTCCGCAAGGCGGCCGACAACATCGATCTCGCCGTCTCCCTCGGCGCCCAGGTGTTCGTCGCGTGGGGCGGCCGCGAGGGCGCGGAGTCGGGAGCGAGCAAGGACGTCCGCGCCGCGCTCGACCGCTACGCCGAGGCGTTCAACGTGCTGGGCCAGTACGTGCTCGACCAGGGCTACGACATCCGGTTCGCGATCGAGCCGAAGCCCAACGAGCCGCGCGGCGACATCCTGCTCCCGACCGTCGGCAACGCGCTCGCCTTCATCAACGAGCTGGACCACCCCGAGCTGGTCGGGGTCAACCCCGAGGTCGGGCACGAGGAGATGGCGGGGCTCAACTTCTCCCACAGCCTCGCGCAGGCGCTCTGGCACGGCAAGCTCTTCCACGTCGACCTCAACGGGCAGCACGGACCCCGCTTCGACCAGGACCTCCGCTTCGGTGCCGGCAACGTGCGCGGCGCCTTCTGGACCGTCGACATCCTCGAGTCGGGCGGCTACCAGGGGCCCCGTCACTTCGACTTCAAGCCCCCCCGCACCGAGGACGACGACGGCGTCTGGGCCTCCGCCGAGGGATGCATCAGGAACTACCTGATCCTGCGCGAGAAGTCTCGTGCGTTCCGCGCCGATCCCGACGTGCAGGAGGCGCTGCGAGCCGCCCGGGTCGACCAGCTGTCCGTGGCGACGCTCGCCGACGGCGAGTCCCTCGCCGACGTGCGGGCCGAGTCGTTCGACCCCGAGGCAGCGGCCGCACGCGGCATGGCCTTCGAAGCCCTCGACCAGCTGGCTCTCGAGCACCTGTACGGCGTGCGGGGCTGAGCGTGGCCCTGGTGGCCGGGGTCGACTCCTCGACCCAGTCCTGCAAGGTGCTCGTGGTCGACGCCGACACCGGCACCGTCGTACGACGTGGCCGTGCCCTCCACCCCGACGGCACGGAGGTCCATCCCGACGCTTGGTGGGCCGCACTGCGCGAGGCGGTCGCCGAGGCCGGCGGACTGGACGACGTCGCCGCCGTGTCCGTGGGCGGACAGCAGCACGGCATGGTCGCGCTCGACGACTCCGGCCAGGTCGTGCGACCGGCCCTGCTCTGGAACGACACCCGGTCGTCCGCAGCCGCCGCGGAGCTCACCGCCGAGCTCGGCGGTCCGGAGGTCTGGGCTCGCGAGGTCGGCCTGGTCCCCGTGGCGTCGTTCACCGTCACCAAGCTGCGGTGGCTGGCCGAGCACGAGCCCGACGCCGCCGGCCGCACCACCTCCGTGTGCCTTCCGCACGACTGGCTGACGTGGCGGCTGGCCGGAACGCCCGACGAGATCGTCACCGATCGCAGCGACGCCAGCGGCACGGGCTACTGGTCCGCCGCCACCGGCGCGTACCTCCCCGACCTGCTCGCCCGGGCCCTGGGCCACCCTGCTCGGACGCCGCGGGTGGCCGCTCCCGACGAGGTCGTGGGCACCGGGTCAGGAGCCGACTGGGTTCTCGGGCCGGGGTGCGGTGACAACGCGGGGGCGGCGCTCGGGCTCGGCGCCTCCCCGGGTGACGTCGTGGTCTCCCTCGGCACCTCGGGGGTGGTGACCGCCGTGTCGCTGGTGCCCGCGGCCGATGCCACGGGTGCGGTGGCCGGCTTCGCCGACGCCACGGGCCACTTCCTGCCACTCGTGGCGACGTTGAACGCCGCCCAGGTCCTCGACGTCACGGCGCACCTGCTCGGGGTCGACCACGCCGGCCTCAGTGACCTGGCGCTCGCGGCGCCTCCGGGCGCCGGCGGAGTCGTGCTCGTGCCCTACCTCCAGGGCGAGCGCACCCCCGACCGGCCGGACGCGACCGGATCCTTCCTCGGGCTCACCCTGGACGGCACCACCCCGGCCAACGTGGCCCGCGCTGCGGTCGAGGGGCTGTGGTGCGGCCTGGCCGACGGGCTCGCCGCACTCCGCGCCCAGGGCGCCGACGTCGACCGGGTCCTCCTGGTCGGTGGTGCGGCGGCGTCACCGGCGGTCCGGCAGGTCGGTGCCGAGGTGCTGGGTGTGCCGATCGACGTGCCGCCCGCCGACGAGTACGTCGCCCTGGGCGCTGCTCGTCAGGCCGCGTGGGTGCTCGACCCGACGTCGGGTCCCCCTGCGTGGAGCGGGGCTCGCGCGACGCGTCACGAACCACGGACGGGCTCGGGGCCGGCGGTTCGGGCACGGTACGCCGAGGCCCGCGACCTCACCCTCGGCCGGCTGCCGGCGACCTGACCCCTCCTCGTCCGCTCCGCTTCCGCGGAGGCGTCACACCGCGGACTCCGGAGGCCACCTCACGCACCTCCAGGAGTGGCCGTCGGTCCGGATCTCGACGACCGCGCAGTTGCCGAGGCGGGCGGGCGGGTCGGCGGGCTCGTCGGTCAGGATCAGCGGCAGGGTCAGGCGCATCACTCCCCCGTGACTCACCGCGAGCACCGTCTCGCCCGCGTGGGCGTTCGCGATCTCGTAGAGCACGTGATGCATGCGCAGCCGCAGCTCCGCACCGGTCTCACCGCCGGGAAGGCGCCGGTCGAGGTCGCCGCCCAGCCACGCGCCGTACACCTCGGCGAACGGGTCCTCCGCGCGTGAGCCGCGGAAGCGGCCGACACCGAACTCCCGCAGCCCCTCCCGGGTCGTGACCGCGACGCCCAGGTGCGCCGCGGCGATCTCCGCGGTCTGCACGGCGCGGGCGTAGGTACTGGTCCAGACGTGGGTCACCCGGCGGTCACGCAGCCGTTCGGCCAGCCCACGGGCCTGGGCCCGGCCGGTCTCGGTGAGAGAGCCCCCCTCGTCGGCCCAGTGCTTCGTCTCGTAGGCCGCGTCGCCGTGCCGGGCGAGGAGGATCGTGGCGGGAGGCATGGCCGTCACCCTGCCAGCGACGTCGGTCGGTACGTGCGGCCCGGGAGCCGCGTGTCCCACGATCTCGGGAAGGAAGACCCTCACCGACTCGGGTGACTGGTCAGTAACATCGGCCGCGTGTCCTACCTCCGACGCCAGCTGGTCACCGCCGCCCTCACCGCCAACGCGCTGCGCCCGCCCCCCACCAGCAACATGCGGGTCGGGCTGTGGTCGTTCGTGTTCGGCTGGCCGACCGGGGAGCTCGCTCCTCAGCTGCTCGCCCTGACCGCCGCCGACACCGCCGTCCACGTCGCCCGCGGGAAGCGGAGCCGCCTCGGCCTGCTGCTGGCCGGCGCCAGCGCCGCCGGCCTCACCCTCCTGGTCCGGCAGAGCCGCCAGGTGCAGGTGCTCGCCGAGCAGTCGCTGGTCGACAGCCTCGGCGAGGAGTACGTCGAGCGGCCCGGCGAGCGGCCGACGACGGTCGACCTGGCGACGCCCTGGCGCAAGCTGCTGAACCCCTTCAGCCGTCGCAACCCGCGCGTGCGCGTCGACAAGAACCTGCGCTACAGCGACGCCGGCAAGCGCGGCCTGCTCGACATCTACCGGCCCGTGGACCGCGAGGTCGTCGGCGCACCCGTGCTGATCCAGGTGCACGGCGGCGGGTGGACGCTCGGCTCGAAGGACCAGCAGGGCATCCCGCTCATGCAGCGGATGGCCGAGCGCGGCTGGGTGTGCGTCGCGATCAACTACCGGCTCGCACCGCGTGACGCCTTCCCTGCCCAGATCATCGACGTGAAGAAGGCGATCGCCTGGGTCAAGGAGCACATCGAGGACTACGGCGGCGACCCGTCGTACGTCGTGGTCACGGGCGGCTCTGCGGGAGGCCACCTGGCCGCACTGGCCGCGCTGACGCCGAACGACCCGGAGTACCAGCCGGCCTTCGAGGGCGCCGACACCCGGGTGCAGGCGGCCGTCTCGTTCTACGGCGTCTACGACTTCGCCGGCGCCACCGGCCTGACCAACGCGCTCCTGATGCGCGACCGCTACCTGGCGCCCAAGATCGTCCAGCGCACCTGGGACGAGGACCCCGAGGTCTTCGAGCACGGGTCGCCGATCCTGCGGATCACGCCCGACGCTCCCGACTTCTTCGTGCTGCACGGTGACCGCGACTCCCTGGTCGCGGTCGAGCAGGCGCGGTTGTTCGTCTCGGCGCTCCGTGAGACCTCCAAGAACAGCGTGGCCTACGCCGAGTTCCCGGGCACCCAGCACGCCTTCGACGTCTTCCCGTCGATCCGCTCCGAGCACGTGGTGCGGGCCGTCGAGCGCTACCTCGAGTGGCACCGGGCGCGTCGTTGACGAGGCCTCGTCGAGAGGGCACCCCCGGTGCCCGCACCCGGACGCGCGCTCCCGCCGTGCCGGAACCCGCCGTGCCCGCAGGCGCGAGGCCGCCTTGGATAGCCTGCGAGCGCCATGACCGACCAGGAGGCCCTTCTCGCACTGGCGCGGGCCACCAGGGGCTTCATGCCCGACGACGAGGGCCTCGCGCTGCACCGCCTCGGGCTCGAGCGACTCCCCCGCGGCGCGGTGGTGGAGATCGGGACCTACTGCGGCAAGTCGGCGCTGTATCTCGGCGCGGCGGCGCGCCAGGTCGGCGGCGTGGTCTTCACCGTGGACCATCACCACGGGTCGGAGGAGAACCAGGCCGGCTGGGTCCACCACGACCCGTCGCTCGTGGACCCGACGACGGGGCGCATGGACACCCTGCCGTTCTTCCGCCGCACGATCGGCGAGGCCGGTCTGGAGGACGTCGTGGTGGCGGTCGTGGGTGCCTCGGCGACGGTCGCCGCCCACTGGCGGACCCCGATCTCGCTGCTCTTCATCGACGGCGGCCACGGCAACGAGCCGGCCCATGCCGACTACCACGGGTGGGCCCGCTGGGTGATGCACGACGGCCTCCTCGCGATCCACGACGTGTTCCCCGATCCCGCGGACGGTGGCCGTCCGCCGTACGAGGTCTATCTACGCGCGCTGGGCTCGGGTGCCTTCGTCGAGGTCGAGGCGGTCGGGTCGCTGCGCGTCCTGCGGCGCTCGTCAGGGGTGGCCGGCGAGCGCGTCGGCTGAGGCGCAGCCACACTCCAGGGCCAGCGGCTCCGGGTCGCGCACGAGCCCGGCCCCGCGGACCAGGTCGCCGCCCGGCGTCCGGCCGACCAGCGCGTCGTAGGCGAGCAGCACGGCCGCGGTGGTGAACGTCGTGTGCTCGGCGGGCCAGTGCACGTCGTCGGGGTAGACGTAGCCGGTCCAGTACCCGCCGTCGTCGCCGCGCAGGTGCTGGGTGTCGAGGAAGAGTCGCGTCGCCGCCTCCCGGTCGCCCAGGGCGTCGAGTGCCAGGGCCAGCTCGCACGACTCGGCCCCGGTGACCCAGGGGTCGGTGTCGACGCACCGGACTCCGAGCCCCGGCACCACGAACTCGTGCCACCGGCTGTCGATCAGGGCGCGGCCGGCAGCACCGCGGACGGCCCCGCCGAGCACGGGGTAGTACCAGTCCATGGAGTACGTCGACTTGTCCAGGAAGCCGTCCCGGTGTCGCCGGAGCGCATGGCCGAGCCGTCCGGCGGCCAGCTCCCACCCCGGCTGCGGGTCGTCGAGGAGCTCGGCGAGGGTCAGTCCCGCGCGGAGCGCGTGGTGGATGCTCGACGATCCCGCCAGCAGTCCCTCGCGGTTGACCCGCCCCGGGCCGGCCGCGGTCCACTCCTGCGACCAGGCGATCCCGCCGAACGGCAGCTGCAGCGAGGTCGCGAAGTCGAGGGCGGCGTGCACCGTGGGCCACATCGCCTCGACGAAGCGCCGGTCTCGGCGGACGAGCCAGTCGTGCCAGACGCCCACCGCGACGTAGGCCGCCATGTTGGTCTCGCCGCTGGCGTCCTCGACCACGCCGCCCACCGTCTTCAGCGGCCACGAGCCGTCGTGCCGCTGGGTCCGGCGTACCCAGTGCCAGGCCCGGGCCGCCGCGTCGTGGCGGCCGGCGACGAGGAGCGCCATCGCGGCCTCGACGTGGTTCCAGACGTCGGTGTGCCCGCCGACCGTCCACGGAACCGCTCCGTCGCGCTCCTGAACCGCCTCGATGGCTCGTCCGGACCGCGCGACCTGCTGGTCGGTGAGGAGCTCAGGAGGCATCGTCGGCCTCCGGGGTGTGCAGAGGCTTGTGGAGGTAGACGACGAGGCTCTTGCCGATCAGCGGGTTGAGGGCCTTCTCCGCCCAGCGCGTGGTGCGGGGCGCCTTCATGATGTCCCAGACGAGCAGTCGGTGGTAGGCCTTCGCGAGCGGGTGCTCGTCGTTCTCGACGCCGACCGCGCACTTGATCCACCAGTACGGCGCGTGCAGGCCGTGGGCGTAGTGGCGACCGTCGTACACGAGGCCGGCGTTGACGGCCTTGCTGACGAGCTCCGCGTCGGAGTAGATCCGGATGTGGCCGCCCGGGATGTCGTGGTAGGCGTCGGAGAGCTTCCAGCAGATCACCTCGGGCAGCCAGCGCGGCACGGTCAGGGCGATCGTCCCGCCCGGGCGCAGCACGCGGACGAGCTCGTCGAGCGCCTGGATGTCGGCGGGGACGTGCTCGAGGATCTCGGCGGCGACGACCCGGTCGAACTCACCGTCGGCGAACGGCAGCGACAGCGCGTCGCCCTCCTTGACGTCGGCCTCGGCCCCGTCGGGGACCTCCCCGGCCTCGGCCATCGCGACGAACATGTCGCGCACCCCCGACAGCTCGTCGGCATCCTGGTCGAAGGCGACGACGTCGGCCCCGCGCCGATACATCTCGAACGCGTGGCGTCCTGCACCGCAGCCCAGGTCGAGGACGCGGTCGCCGGGGCGCAGACCGAGCCGGTCGAAGTCAACGGTCAGCATCTGTCTCCTCGCTGGTCGAGCCGGTCTCCTCGGCGGTCGAGCCGGTCTCCTCGGGGGTCGAGCCGGTCTCCTCGCTGGTCGAGCGGAGTCGAGACCTCCCGAACTCGGCGATCGCTTCCTCGTACGCCGCGGCGGTCGCGATCGCGGCGGCCCGCCAGCTGAACAGCTCCTCGACCCGGCGACGCCCGGCCGCGCCGTAGCGGGCCCGGCGGTCCGGGTCGTCGAGCAGGGCACCGAGGGCCGCGGCCAGCTCGGCGACGTCGCCGGGGGTGACCAGGTCGGCGCACCAGCCGTCGGGCCCGACGACCTCGGGGATGGCGCCGGCCCGCGACACCACGAGCGGTGTCGCGGTCGCCATCAGCTCGGCGGTCGGCAGGGAGAACCCCTCGTGGAGGCTCGGCACGCACGCCACCTCGGCCGAGCCCATCAGGGAGACCAGCTCGGCGTCGCTGACGCCGTGCACGAAACGCACGTGGTCACGGATCGAGAGCTCGTCGAGGAGCCGCTCGGTCCGGCCGCCCACGGTCGGCTTGGTCACCAGCAGCAGCTCGAGCTCGGGGCGCTCGGTGCGCAGCTTGGCGAAGGCCTCGAGCAGGGTCGCGATCCCCTTCAGCGGCGCGTCGGCGCTCGCCATCGCCAGGATCCGTCCGCGGACCCGGGGCTCGGTCGGCGGCACGAAGCTGTCCTCGACCCCGAGCAGCACCGGACGGACGCGCGCCGGGTCGACGCCGAACTCGCGGACCACGTCGGTGGCGGACGACTCCGACGGGGTCAGCACCATCCGCATGCGCTTCGCGACCCGCGCCTGCATCCGGACGAAGCCGTACCAGCGGCGCAGGGTGAGCCGCTTGCGCAGACTGGGCGCCGAGGCCAGGTCGATCCGCCGGTCGATGCTGATCGGGTGGTGGACCGACACCACGAGCGGGAGGCCGGTCGCCTCCTCGACGTCGAGGAGGGGCGAGCCGAGGGTCTGGTTGTCGTGGACGATGTCGAAGTCGGCGGCGCGCTCACGCAGGAGGCGGAGGACGCGGCGGCTGAAGGTGCGCGGTTCCGGGAAGCCGGCCGTCCACATCGTCAGCACCTCCTCCACGTCGACCAGGTCGCGGATCTCGGACGGACGCGGGATCCGGAACGGGTCCGGCTCGCGGTAGAGGTCGAGGCTCGGCACCTCGGTCAGCCGGACGCCGGGGTCCAGCTCGGGGTAGGGCTGTCCGGAGAACACCTCGACCTCGTGGCCGAGCCGCACGAGCTCACGGCTCAGGTGGCGGAGATAGATGCCCTGGCCACCGCAGTGCGGCTTGCTGCGGTATGACAGCAGTGCGATGCGCACGGGCCCGCCTTCCGGTCCGGATCGACCGGCGCGCGATGCCACCCACCGGTGTGCCGACCCTAACCGGGCGCTCCCACGGCCGGTCGCTCAGGTGCCCTCGCTGGAATGGCCCGGGAACACGTGGGCCGACGGGTCGATCACGACGGCGGCGTTGTTGACCGCGGTCGCGGCCTCGCCGAAGCCGACGGCGATCAGGCGGACCTTGCCGGGGTACTCGGTGATGTCGCCGGCCGCGAAGACGCGCGCCAGGTTGGTCCGCATCGCTGCGTTCACCACGATGTGACGCTTCTCGACCTCGATCCCCCACTGCTGGAGCGGCCCGAGGTCGGCCACGAACCCGAGCGCGGCGACCACGGCCTGCGCCGGACGGCGCACGGGCTCCTGGCCGTCGACGGTGATCTCCACCTCGGCCACGGTGGGCTCGCCGAAGAGCCCGGTGACCTGTGCCTTGGTGACGATCTCGACGCTCGAGTCGCGCACCGCCTGCACGGTGCGCGCGTGGGCCCGGAACCCGTCGCGGCGGTGGACGAGCGTGATCGAGCGCGCCACCGGCTCGAGGTGGATCGCCCAGTCGAACGCCGAGTCGCCGCCGCCGACGATCACGACGTCCTTGCCGGCGTACGGCGCGAAGCTGGGCACGAAGAACTCCATGCCCCGCCCGAGCCAGCCGTCGCCGGCCGGCAGCGGACGTGGGCTGAACTTGCCGATCCCGGCCGTGATCAGCAGCGCCTTGGCCCGCACCTCGCTGCCGTCGTCGAGGGTCACCGTCACGTGGTCCTCGGCATGGGCGAGGCCGACGGCGGTGCGGTCGAGGAGGTAGTCGGGCTCGGCCGTGTTGGCCTGCTCCACCAGCCCCTCGACGAGGTCGCGGCCCTTGATGGTCGGGAAGCCGGCGACGTCGAGGATCTGCTTCTCGGGGTACATCGCGGTGATCTGTCCCCCGAGCTCGGGCAGGGAGTCGACCACCGCGACCCGCAGCCCGCGGAACCCGGCGTAGTAGGCGGCGTACAGGCCCGTGGGGCCGGCCCCGATGATCGCCAGGTCTGTCTCGAGTTGTGCCACGTCGCTCCCTTTCCGGAGTCGTTCACCCAGTCTGCACGTTGCCGACGAGCCAGCCGCGGTCGGTGCGCACCATGGTCACCAGCGCCCGCCGAGCGTTGTACGACGGGGCGCCGCCGCCGGCGACGACCCGCTGGTCGAGGAAGAGGAGCGCCTGCACCTCGTCGGGTGACGCGCGCACCACCCCGGCCGCGGCGACCCGGGTCGTCGTCCGGGCCCGCGCCGACACGACCCTGGCCCGGACCGGCGCGGCCGTCGTCCGGTAGGCCGCCGCGAAGGAGTCTGTCATCAGGGCCGCCGCGCGATCGAGATGTGAGTCGTAGGTCTTCCACGAGACGGTGAAGATCGCGGCAGCGTCCTGCGCGGCGGTCTCGACCGCGCTGCGCGACGCGACGTCGCCGATCACCACCGGACGGGCAGCGGTCGGTGTGGGATCGGAGACACCCCACACGTACCACGCCTCCCCCGCGAGCACCGCGGCCAGCACGAGCACAGCCACCACGAGCACCGCCGTGGTCCGGCCGGTGGTCCGCGGGGCTCTCATGCGGCATCCCCGACGAACGCGATGTCGGAGGTCAGCCACCGGTCGCCCTCGTGCAGCAGGGTGACACGCAACCGGAAGTGACGCGGGACCTCGTGGCCACCGGTGCGCCGGTTGGAGACGGTGCCGCTGGTCGCCACGATCACGGTGGCGCGGTCGGGGACGACGTCGACCACGCCCGACGAGACCACGTGCCCGGTCAGGGACGACCGCTGCCGCTGCATGGTGGCCACCAGGTGGCGCGCCGAGCGCACGTAGTGTGCCCGGAAGTCGCCGGTCGCGCCGGCGGCCACGGCTCGGATCCCTGCGGCCGCGTCGTCGTAGCGCAGGTTCACGAAGGCCGTCGCCTCGGCCTTCGCGGCGGCGAGCACGGCGCCGTAGCGCTCCGCGCTGGCGCTCGCCTCGGCCCGGTCCTGGTGGGTGGCCCGGGCCATGGCCGCGCCGACGACGGCGAGCAGGAGCAGCACGGCGAGCAGCGCGGCCAGCCATCGGTTGGTTGCAGTCACGACTCGCGCATCGTACGGCCCCGCGCCCCTGCGCGCGGTCGGGCCGGCACGCGTGTTCCCTACGATGCCGGTGTGGCACTCAGCGACGTCTCACCAGCCCCCCGGGACCGGGCGGTGCTGGGCACGCTTCGGCGCAACCCGTCTGCGCTCCTCCTGGCCGCGCAGCTGCTCTCGGTCCTCGCCTACCCCTTCCTCGACTCGTCGGTGTGGGGGCGTGCCGGCGTCGGCGTGGCCGGTCTCGCCGTCGTCGCGGCTGCGCTGTGGGCCGTACGACGTACGCCCGCCCTGACCTGGGTGGCGCTGCTCGTCGGAGTTCCGGCGATGGTGTTGACGGTGCTCGAGGCGGCCTACCCCACCAGCGACCCGATCGTCCTGGGCTCCGCCCTTCTCCACGCGCCGCTCTACCTCTACGTCTCCTACGGGATGATCCGTTACGTCTTCGCCGACGAGCGGGTGACGTCGGACGAGATCTACGCCGTGGGGGCGGCGTTCACGGTCGTCGCGTGGGGCTTCGCCTACGTCTACTCCGGAGCCCAGGTCGTCTGGCCCGGGTCCTTCGCCGGCACCCACGGACCGGGGGACCAGTCCTGGTTCGAGCTGCTCTTCCTGTCCTTCACGACCCTGACGAGCACGGGCCTCTCCGACATCACGCCCGTCCTCGCTCATGCCCGCTCGCTGTCGATCGTCGAGCAGGTCACCGGCGTCTTCTACATCGCCTTCGTGGTGGCCCGGATGGTCGCGCTCACCGTCGTCCGCCGGCGCACGGAGCAGCCGTGAGGAGCCAGGACGACCTGACGGCCGCCGTCTCCGCCGTACGACGCGGCTCGGGGACGGTGTCGGTGGTGGCCCGCGTGTCGGGCGAGGACGGCCCCCGGGTCAGCGTCGAGCCCGACCACCCTCACTACTCCGCCAGCACGATGAAGCTGCCGATCCTGGTCGCGGCCCACCGCCGGGCCGAGCGCGGGGAGGTCGACCTCGACCAGCGCGTGACCGTGCACGACGACCTCGACTCGGTGGTGCCGGGCGTGCGCTTCCGGGTCGACCCGGGTGAGGACTCCGATCCCGAGACCTGGGGCGCCCTCGGGCGTGAGGTGCCCCTGGGCAGCCTGGTCGAGCGGATGGTCACGGTGTCGGGCAACCTCGCGACCAACCTCGTCCTGGAAAGCGTCGGCCTGGCGGAGGTGGCCGCCGTGCTCGCCGACGCGGGCTGCTCGGAGCGGACGCAGGTGGTGCGCGGCATCGAGGACTACGCCGCCCGCGACGCCGGCTCGGACAACCTCGTGACCGCCGACGACCTGGCGCGGCTGATGGTGGCCCTGGCCGAGGGCCGGCTCGCCGGGCCCGAGGCGACATCCGCCTGCGAGCGCACCCTGCTCGCGCAGACCTACCGCGACGGCATTCCCGCCGGGCTTCCCGGCGGCCTGGTCGTCGGCAACAAGACCGGCTGGATCGACGGGGTCAACCACGACGTGGCTCTCGTCCGGTCGCCGGTGCTGCCGCCGGTCGGGGTCGCGGTCCTCGTGACGGCGCCCGGCACCCCCGCGGAGCGCGAGGCCGGCATCGCTCGAATCGCCGAGCCGTCTGGGCGACGGTGGCTCCCGACGGACCCGCTCTACGATGACCCGGTGACCACGGGGAGCGTCTGGCGCGAGTTCGAGCACGACCCGCGCGACCCTCAGTACGCCGGCATGCGGGCCTCCGACCGCGACCGGGCGGTGGTGCACGACGTCCTGGCGGCGGCGTACGCCGAGGGGCGGCTCGACCGGGACGAGTTCGACGAGCGCACGGTCGCCGTCACCGCGGCCAAGACGTACGCCGAGCTGTTGCCGCCGATCCACGACCTCACCGCCGACGCGGCACCGGTGCCCTTCGCGCCCGCACCCTCGGGCGACCTGGAGCGGCAGGCACGGCTCTACTACGGGGAGAAGCTGCGGGAGGCTTTCTTCGGGTTCCTGATCCCCAACCTGATCGTCTGGGCGATCTGGTTCATGGCCGGGCACGACGGGTTCGTCTGGCCGATCTTCGTGCTGATCCCCACCGGGGCCAACCTGGCCCGTGTCGTCGCCAGCCGCGGTTCGATCGTCGAGGAACGGGTCCGGAAGCTGCAGCGGCGTGAGGCCAAGGCCCTCGAGGCGCCGAAGGACGAGCCCGGCAACGCCGACGAGGCCTGAGCGCTCAGGCCTCCCAGCCGTCGGGACGCAGCCTCTTCGGGAGCTTCTCGACCACCAGCCGGTAGGACTGGTCGACGGCCTCGAGGAGCTCCTCGTCGGGGATCTGCCCGTCGTAGGCGAGGTCGTTCCAGCCGGAGCGGCCGATGTAGGCCATCACCGATGCGCTGTCGGGGTAGCGGTGGAGCCACTCGTCGGCGACCTCACGGGTCGTCGCCGCCTTCACGCCCACGCCCGCGCCACCGAGGAACGCGAAGATCTTGCCCCGCTCCCCCGGCCCCACCTTGAACACGGGGTGCTCGTGGTCCCACGGGTTGTCGGGCCACGCGCCGGGCTTGGCGGCGCAGTACGTCGCCATCCGCTCCGGGTCCACCGGTCAGCCCCGGGTGCTCACGTGGCGGCCGGCCGCCGCGCTCCCGGCTCTCCTGGAGGAGTCGCCGTGGCGGAAGCCGGTGATCGTGGCGGCAGCCGGTGGTCGAGCGTCGTCGAGACTCACTTCGTCGCCTCCATCATCTGCCGCAGCTCCTTCTTGAGGTCGTTGACCTCGTCGCGCAGCCGGGCGGCCAGCTCGAACTGGAGCTCCGCGGCGGCGGACCTCATCTGGTCGGTGAGCTCCTGGATCAGCGCCGCGAGCTCGGAGCTGGGCAGTCCGGCGAGGTCCTTCGCGTGCTGGCCGGCGTTGAGCTGGCCGAGCGCCGGGACCGGCTGCCCCTGCTTGAGCTTCACGCCTCCGGCTCGGCCCTTGGCCTCGGTGCCGGCCCAGGTCGCCAGCAGTGCCTGGGTGTCCTCGCCCTCGCGGGCCAGCATCTCGGTGATGTCGGCGATCTTCTTCCGCAACGGCTGCGGGTCGACCCCCCGCTCGGTGTTGTAGGCCACCTGCTTGGCCCGCCGACGGTTGGTCTCGTCGATCGCGGACTCCATCGACGGGGTGATCTTGTCGGCGTACATGTGCACCTGACCCGACACGTTGCGAGCGGCGCGCCCGATGGTCTGGATCAGCGACTTGTCGGAGCGCAGGAAGCCCTCCTTGTCGGCGTCGAGGATCGACACCAGCGACACCTCGGGCAGGTCGAGGCCCTCGCGCAGGAGGTTGATCCCGACCAGGACGTCGTAGTCGCCCAGGCGCAGGTCGCGCAGCAGCTCGATCCGCTTGAGGGTGTCGACCTCGGAGTGGAGGTAGCGGGTGCGGACGCCGGCGTCGAGGAGGTAGTCGGTGAGGTCCTCCGACATCTTCTTGGTCAGCGTGGTGACCAGGATCCGCTCGTTCTTCGCGGTGCGCGTGTTGATCTCGTGGATCAGGTCGTCGATCTGGCCCTTGGTCGGCTTGACCACGACCTCGGGGTCGACCAGGCCGGTCGGCCGGATGATCTGCTCGACGACGTCGCCCTGCACCTTGTCGAGCTCGTAGTTGCCGGGCGTCGCCGAGAGGTAGATGGTCTGGCCGATCCGCTCGAGGAACTCCTCCCAGCGCAGCGGTCGGTTGTCCATCGCGCTCGGCAGCCGGAAGCCGTGGTCGACGAGGTTGCGCTTGCGCGACATGTCGCCCTCGTACATCCCGCCGATCTGTGGCACCGCCACGTGGGACTCGTCGACCACGAGGAGGAAGTCTTCGGGGAAGTAGTCGAGCAGGCAGTTGGGGGGTGTGCCGTAGCCACGGCCGTCGATGTGCATGGAGTAGTTCTCGATGCCGGCGCAGGAGCCGACCTGTCGCATCATCTCCACGTCGTACGTCGTGCGCATCCGCAGGCGCTGGGCCTCGAGCAGCTTGCCCTGGCGCTCGAACGTGGCCAGTCGCTCCTCGAGCTCGGCCTCGATGCCGTTGATCGCGCGCTCCATCCGCTCCGGGCCGGCGACGTAGTGGGTGGCCGGGAAGACGTAGAGCTCGTCGTCCTCGCTGATCACCTCGCCGGTCACCGGGTGGAGCGTCATCAGCCGCTCGACCTCGTCGCCGAAGAACTCCACGCGCACGGCGTGCTCCTCGTAGACCGGGAAGATCTCGAGGGTGTCGCCGCGTACCCGGAACGTGCCTCGGGTGAACGTCATGTCGTTGCGGGTGTACTGGATCTCGACCAGCCGCCGCAGGATCGAGTCGCGGTCACGCTCGTCGCCCACCTTGAGCTTGAGCATCCGGTCGACGTATTCCTGCGGCGTGCCGAGGCCGTAGATGCACGACACCGTCGACACCACGATCACGTCGCGTCGGGTGAGCAGGGAGTTGGTCGCGGAGTGCCGCAGCCGCTCGACCTCCTCGTTGATCGAGGAGTCCTTCTCGATGTAGGTGTCGGTCTGGGGGACGTAGGCCTCGGGCTGGTAGTAGTCGTAGTAGGAGACGAAGTACTCGATCGCGTTGTCGGGGAACAGCTGCCGCAGCTCGTTGGCGAACTGTGCGGCCAGGGTCTTGTTGGGCTGCATGACGAGGATCGGCCGCTGCACCTGCTCGGCCACCCAGGCGACCGTCGCGGTCTTGCCGGTGCCGGTCGCGCCGAGCAGCACGACGTCCTGCACGCCGCCCTTGATCCGGCGCACGATCTCCTCGATCGCCGCCGGCTGGTCACCGCTCGGCACGTAGTCGGAGACCACCTCGAACGGCGCCACCCGGCGCTCCAGATCGGTCACAGGTCGCATGCCCTCAGCCTACGGGCGACCACCGACACCCGATCGGGCACCGGATCGACCGGTCGCCTGCGCACGGCGGGCCGGACCGTGTTGAATACGCAGCCATGGAGCCATCGGAGGCGACCCACCGCTGGGTGGCAGGGCCCGACGCGGCCCGTGACAGCGCCCACGCGCTCTTCTCCGAGAGCCTGCGTCGTCCACGCCTCTGGGTCGCCCTCCTCGTGATGGTGGTCTCCCTGACTGTCCTGCTCCTCGCCAGCGGGTTGAGCGTGGGACCCGCCGTCGTGATCGGGACCGGGGGCATCGCCGCCGGTGCCGGCCTGCTCTACGTGAGGGTGCGCCGACGCTTCGCACGCCAGGTCCCGCCGGGGCTCGCCCTCGAGTCGGAGTTCGGACCCGACTTCGTCGTCCTCCGCGGTCCGTCGACGGAGAGCAAGGTCTCGTTCTCCGGGATCGACCAGGTGCGGCGTCGGGGTGACTGGGCGCTCCTGCGGCAGCGCCCCTCCCGGGTCACGTCGTGCTGGCCGATCGAGCTGTTCCCCGCCGACGAGCTCACCCGGCTCCAGCATGCGGTCTCCCGGCAGAACTGAGCGGCACCCCGCCCGCACTCGGCGTACCTTCGGCTCGTGACCGAGGCGGATCTGGAGCGGGGGCGTGCGGCGTACGACGACCGCCGCTGGGCGGAGTGCGTCGAGGCGCTGCGCGCCGCCGACGACGCCGGTCAGCTCCAGGACCAGGACACGAAGGCGCTCGCGATCTCGCTGTACCTCGTCGGCGACGACGCCGGCTGCGACGAGGTGATGGAGCGCGGGCACCAGATCGCCCTCGACCGGGGCGACTGGCGGTTCGCCGCCCAGGTCTCGTTCTGGCACGGGTTCACCCTGTTCGGCCGGGGCGAGCACGCGCGTGCCGGAGCCTGGCTGACGCGCACCCGCGAGCTCGTCACCGAGCACCACGTCGACGGGGTCGAGGCGAGCCTGCCCGACGTGGTCGAGGCGCGCGGGCTGCTGGCCGCCGGCCGTGCCGACGAGGCGATGGAGCTCGCGCGGCGTGCCGCCCTCGTCGGCCGCGAGCTCCACGACCCCAACCTCGAGGTGCTCGGCCGCCTCACCGTGGGGCAGGTCCTGCTCCAGCAGGGCCGCACCGAGGAGGCGCTGGCGTGCCTCGACGAGGTCATGCTCACCGTCTCGCGTGCCGACCTGGACCCTCCGGTCGCGGGCCTCGCCTACTGCGCGGTGATCAGCACCTGCATGGGGCTGCTCGACGTCCCACGCGCCCGCGAGTGGACCGGCGTCCTGTCGGACTGGTGCGAGGCCCAGGACGGGTTGGTGCCGTTCCGCGGCCAGTGCCTGGTGCACCGCAGCCAGCTGAAGACGATGGAGGGCGACTGGACGGCGGCGCTCGACGAGGCGCAGCGCGCCACGGTCCGCCTGGGCGGCACCGCCGCCGGCAACGCGTGGTACCAGCTCGGCGAGGTCCACCGCCTGCGCGGCGCCTGGGCCGAGGCGGAGGACGCCTACCGTCATGCCAACGCGCTCGGCCGACAGCCCGAGCCCGGTCTTGCGCTGATGCGGCTGGCGCAGGGACGCACCGACACCGCGGTCACGACGTTCCGCCGGCTCCATGCCGAGCCCGACCGGGTCGACCGGCTCGACGTCCTCACCGGCTACGTCGAGGCGATGCTCGCCGCGGGCGACCTCGAGGCCGCCGGCACGGCCGTCGACGAGCTCGAGGCGAGCGCCGCCACCGGCCCGCTCGTCCATCGCGCACGCGCCCAGGAGGCGCGCGGTGCCCTGCGGCTGGCACGCGACGACGCGGCCGCTGCCGTGGCGTCGCTCCGTCCCGCCGCAGACATCTGGCTCTCGCTGGCCATGCCGTACGACGTGGCGCGGGTGCGGGTGCGGATCGGCGACGCCTGCCGCGCTCTCGGCGACGACGACTCCGCCGCTCTCGAGCACGGCGCGGCGCGCGAGACCTTCGCCCGGCTCGGCGCCGGGCCGGACCTGGCCCGGCTCGACGGCCGCACTCCGGGCACGGGCGGGCTCACCGCCCGCGAGGTCGAGGTGCTCCGGCTCGTCGCGGCCGGGCACAGCAACCGGCGGATCGCGACCGACCTGGTGCTCAGCGAGAAGACCGTCGCCCGGCACCTCTCCAACATCTACACCAAGCTCGACCTCGGCTCTCGGGCTGCCGCGACGGCGTACGCCTACGACCACCACCTGGTCTGAGCCCGACTGCACCGAACCACCCATCGCCCGCAACCGGAGATGGGTAGGTCGTCCGACGCGCCCGCCCCCACCGGCTCCCTACGGTCGAGAGCAACCGAAGGAGCCCACCATGAGCGAGAGCCTCACCGCGCGAGACACCAGGATCGCCGACCACCCCGAGCACGTGCCCACCGTGATCGTCGGGGCCGGACAGGCCGGCCTGGCGACGGCGTACGAGCTGACCCTCGGCGGTCACGACTGCGTCGTCCTCGACCGCCACCGGCGGGTGGGCGACCAGTGGCGCGAGCGCTACGACTCCCTCGTGCTGAACACGCCGGCCCGGCGCGACGCGCTCCCGGGCCTCGCCTTCCCCGGCCCGCCGCGCGCCTTCCCGACCGCCGACCAGCTCGCCGACTACCACGAGGACTACGCGCGCAGGTTCGGGCTCCGGGTCGACGGGGGCGCCGACGTGCGCTCGGTGGTGCAGGAGGCGGACGGCAGCTGGCTGGTCTCGACGAGCCGGGGGACGTACGCCGCCGACAACGTCGTCGTCGCCACCGGCGGCGAGACCCACCCGCGGCTCCCGGAGCTCGCGGACCGGCTGGACCCAGGGATCCGGCAGCTCCACTCGCACGACTACCGCAACCCCGACCAGCTGCTCCCCGGCCCCGTGCTCGTCGTGGGCCTCGGCCAGTCGGGCGCCGACATCGCCCTCGAGGTGGCCGGGGCCGGTCACGAGGTGACCGTCTCGGGCAAGGCACCGGGCGAGGTCCCGGTCGAGATCGACAGCGTGCGCGGGCGGATCGGCTTCTCCGTGCTGTGGTTCCTCTGGAACCACCTGCTCACCGAGCGCACCCCGCAGGGCCGTCGGGCGAAGCTGGCGGTCCGTGGCGGCCGTGCGGCGCCGTTGCTGCGGGTCAAGCGGCGGCACCTCGACGAGGCCGGCGTACGACGGCTCGAGGCGCGCACCACCGACGTCGTCGACGGGAAGCCCGCACTCTCCGACGGCACGGTGCTCGACGTCGCCAACGTGGTGTGGTGCACCGGCTACCGCCAGGACTTCTCGTTCATCCACCCCTCGGCGGTGGGCGAGGACGGGTGGCCGCGCGACGCGGGCGGCGTGGTCGAGGACCTACCCGGCCTGTACTTCATGGGGCTGTTGTTCCAGCGCGGGTTCTACTCCATGCTCTCGGGCGGCGTCGGCCGCGACGCCCGGTTCGTCGCGCGGCACATCCTGGCGCGCACGCGGGCTCGCGCCTGAGCCGGGGGGCGGCGCGGCCGGGTAGCGCTCGCGGCGGGGCGTGCCGCAGACCCATCCGGCTCGCCCACGTCCCACCCCCTCCGGCTTCTGGATAGCGTGGCCGTATGCACGCGTCCCCGTCCGCCGACCGATGGCTCACCGTCATCCGCCGGACCGTGCTGAGCGTGGTCGCCGCACCCTTCCTGGTCGCCATCGCGATGACCCTGGTCGACTCCTACCGCCGCCGGGGCAAGCGCCGCGCGGTGACCTTCCCCACGGAGCCGCCCGCATCCGTCCCGGTGGGCGACGGCGAGGTCACGACGTACACCTTCGGGACCGACCTCTACGACGCGATGATCGCCGCCATCGAGGGCGCGCAGCGGCAGGTCCTCTTCGAGACCTACATCTGGAAGGGCGACCAGGTCGGCCAGCGGTTCAAGACCGCCCTCGCCGAGGCGGCCGGACGGGGCGTCGAGGTCTACTGCATCTTCGACGGCTTCGCGAACCTCGTGGTCCCGCCCCGGTTCAAGCGGTTCCCGCCGTCGATGAAGGTGCTGCGCTACCCCGTGTACGTCGCGGGGTGGCGGCCGTTCGACCTGCGCCGCTACGGCCGCGACCACCGCAAGATCCTGGTGGTCGACGACACCGTGGGGTTCGTCGGCGGCTACAACATCGGCGACGCGTATGCGACCGAGTGGCGCGACACGCACGTCCGGATCACCGGACCGGGCGTCTGGGACCTCAAGCGTGCCTTCGCCGACTTCTGGAACCTCAACCGGCGCCGCCGGATCCGGGCCAGCGAGCGGCCGCTCCTGCTGGAGACGGCCTCGACCTGGGAGCCGACGATCCGGTTCCACCGGAACGTGCCACGGCTGTGGATGTTCCCGATCCGGGCGATGTACCTCGAGGCGATCAACCGGGCCAGCCGCAACATCTGGATGACGTGCGCCTACTTCATCCCCGACCAGGACTTCGTGGACGCCCTGACCACGGCCGCCCGTCGCGGGGTCGACGTGCGTCTGCTGATCCCGGCCAAGTCCAACCACGTGGTCGCCGACTGGATCTCGCGCGGCTACTTCTCCCAGCTGCTCGACTCCGGGGTGACGCTGCTGCGCTACCGCGAGGCGATGGTGCACGCCAAGACCTGCACCATCGACGGCACCTGGTCGACCGTCGGCACCGCGAACGTCGACCGGCTCAGCCTGACCGGCAACTACGAGATCAACGTGGAGATCATCGACCCCGGCCTGGCCGCCTCGCTGGAGCAGATCTTCCGCCTCGACGAGAGCCACTCCATGGAGCTGACCAGCGCCGAGTGGGAGGCCCGCGACGTCTACCGGCGGTTCACGGAGTTCGTGCTCAACCCGCTGCGTCCGCTGCTCTAGGTCGTGCCTCTCTGCAGCGCGCAGCGAGCCGTGGAGCAGGGAGGCAGGACCTCGCTCACCGGGCGCTCGGGATGTCGAGGATGGAGCTCAGCTGCAGGGCCTTGCCCTTGTCGCCGCGGACCCTGAGCTGCCCCTTGAGCACCCCGATCACCGGGCTGAGGTGACCGGTGGCCAGACGCAGGTAGTCGTAGCCCTGGCAGGTGATCGTGGCGTCGCGCTCCTCCCCCTCGACGCCGGCGTCGACGGACACGTCGCCGTGGTGCACCCGGACGACGTAGCGCTCGATCTCGCCCGTGGGGTTGCCCAGCAGACGGAACCCCACCGTCAGGTCGACGTCGCGGGCCTTGCGCTCGTTGAGGTAGTCGGGGAGCCGACGGAAGATCTCGCTCAGGACGACCGGCCGGAAGCCGGACGACATCACCTTGCGGAGGTGACCCAGCGGCACGTGGCCGAGGACCCTGGCGACGTCGACGGGGTCGAGCTCGGTGGGGTCCACCGCCACGTGGTGGGTCCCGGGCACGCGGAAGATGCCGCCCAGCCCGATCGCCAGGGCGGCGTCGCCCCGGATGTCGAGGGTGCCGGCCAGGTACTCCAGGCCGGCGTTGCGCTCGCCGCTCACCAGCCGCAGGAACCGGACGATGTTGGTGGTCAGGACCACGTCGACCGGCTCGTCGGCGGCGATGTCGGGACGAGCCAGGATCTCTCCGCCCCGCAGCTCGAGGCCGTGTCGCTCGAGCACCCGGCCCCGGCGCTGGAGGTCGAAGCGGACCACGCCGTGGAGGAGCGCGAGGCGCTCGGGGACGGCGTACTCGTGCAGCCGGGACAGGATCACCTCGACGGCGACCGGCCGGATCACCTCGCGACCCACCACCGACAGGAGGTCCTCGTCGGACGTCTCACGGATCGCGGCGACGAGCTCCTCGGCCCCGATCTCGGTGAGGAACACGCGTGCGGACCCGGCGTCGGCATCCCGCAACGACGACAGGTCCGTCACACGCGCCTCCAGTCGCTCTGGCTACGGACTGTAGACCTACGACGCCGGCAGGTGGGTCCGCGGCGCCATCCGCGGCCCGCGCCGGGGGCGGCCGCCGGCCAGGCCGTGGATCAGGACGACGACGCGGTTGCGCTGGGGACGCCAGGGCTCGAGGAAGGCGCGCAGCGCCTCGTCGTCGTACGGCGTGCCGGTCACGGCCCAGCCGATGTCCGGGGCGATGTGGTAGTCGCCGAAGCTCACCGCATCGGGATCGCCGAAGGCACGCGAGCGCACCTCCGCCGACGTCCACTCCCCGAGCCCGGGCAGCGTACGCAGCCGGGTGTCGGCGTCGGCGGCCGTCAGCCGCTCGAGGGTGTCGGCGACGGTGGCCGCGCGCACGAGGGTGCGGGAGCGCGCCGGGTCGATGTGCATCCGCAGCCACTCCCACGAGGGGATGCGGCGGACCGTCTGGGCGTTCGGCTGCAGCCACAGCCTCAGGTCCGCGCCCGGCCCGGGTGCGCGCTCGCCGTAGCGGTGGACGAGCCGGCGGAAGCCGGCGAACGCCTCCTGACCGGTCACCTTCTGCTCGATGACGGCCGGGACCAGCGCCTCCCACACCCGGTGGGTGGCGCCGAAGCGGACGGACGGGCGGCGCCGCCACGCCTCCGCCACGAGCGGGTGGAGGTCGGGCCGGAAGCCCTCCACGTCGTCGTGGGCACCGAGCAGGGCGGGCAGCCCGTCGAGCGCCCAGTCGGCCCCTGGACCCCAGGCCTCGGCCCGGACCTCCCCGTCGCGGGTCCGTGCGGTGAGCTTCAGGGTCGCCGGGCCCGTCGGCGTACGGATGCCGCGCCAGATGTCGTCGCCGTCCACCCGGAACGTCGGGTCGCCCGCGCCGCGGCGATGGGGGGCGAGGAGTGCCGGCACCGAGACGGGTCGCCCGGGTCGCCACACCCGCTCCGCCCTCGACGCCACGGGCCCACGCTAACCGGAGGCTCCGACGCGGCCGGTCGGCCGCCCCGGACCTCAACCCACCGCAGCGGCCGCCGCGCGGCCCGCCGTACGACCCGAGAAGAGGCAGCCACCGAGGAACGTCCCCTCGAGCGCGTTGTAGCCCATCATCCCGCCGCCGCCGAAGCCGTTGACCTCGCCGGCGGCGTACAGACCCGGCAGCGGCTCGCCACTCGAGGTGAGGCAGCGCCCGGACAGGTCGGTGACCAGACCGCCGAGCGTCTTGCGGGTCAGGATGTTGAGGCGTACGGCGATCAGGGGGCCGTTCGCCGGGTCGAGGATCCGGTGGGGGTAGGCGACGCGGACCAGCTTGTCGCCGCGGTAGGAGCGGTGCTGGCGGATGAACGTGACCTGCACGTCCTTGGAGAAGGAGTTGTCGATCTGCCGGTCCCGTGCCTCGATCTGGCGGCGCAGGTCGGCCTCGTCGATCACGGCGCCACCGTGCTCGGGGCCGCCGACGCGGTTCATGCCGGCCACCAGCTCGGGGAGCGTGTCGGCGACGACGAAGTCCGCCCCGTGCTCCTTGAACGCCTCCACCGGACCGGGCGCCCCGTCCCCGACGACCCGCCCCAGCAGCAGCTTGACGTCCTTGCCGGTCAGGTCGGGGTTCTGCTCCGATCCCGAGAGCGCGAACTCCTTCTCGATGATCTTCTGCGTGAGCACGAACCACGAGTAGTCGTAGCCCGTCGAGCGCAGGTGGCGCAGGGTGCCGAGGGTGTCGAAGCCGGGGAGGTACGGCGCGGGCAGGCGACGCCCGGCGGCGTCGAACCAGAGCGAGGACGGGCCGGGGAGGATCCGGATCCCGTGGTTGTCCCAGATCGGGTCCCAGTTGCGCAGGCCCTCGACGTAGTGCCACATCCGGTCCTCGTTGATGATCTCGGCGCCGGCCTCGCGGCTGATCGCGAGCATCCGCCCGTCGACATGGGCCGGCACCCCCGCGACCATGAACCCCGGCGGCGTGCCGAGGCGGGCCGGCCACGACTTCCGGACCAGGTCGTGGTTGCCGCCGATGCCGCCGCTCGACACGATCACCGCCTGGGCGCCGAGCTCGAAGCCGCCGACCTCCTCGCGGTTGGTCGGCCGACCGCGGTCCGCGTCGTCCGGCGCCAGCACGGTCCCGCGTACGCCGGTCACGACACCGCCGTCGACCACGAGCGAGTCGACCTGGTGCCGGAAGGCGAAGCGGAGGCGGCCGGCGTCTGCGTGCTCGCGCACGCGTCGCTCGAAGGGCTCGACCACGCCCGGTCCGGTCCCCCAGGTCAGGTGGAAGCGCGGCACCGAGTTCCCGTGGCCGTCGGCGCGCCCGTCGCCCCGCTCGGCCCAGCCCACCACCGGGAAGATCCGGTGACCCATCGCCCGCAGCCAGGCCCGCTTCTCACCGGCGGCGAAGTCGACGTAGGCCTCGGCCCAGCGCTGCGGCCAGAGGTCCTCCACGCGGTCGAACTGCGCGCTCCCGAACCAGTCGGACAGCGCCAGGTCGGGACTGTCCTGGATCCCCATCCGTCGCTGCTCGGGCGTGTCCACCATGAACAGCCCACCCAGGCTCCAGAACGCCTGGCCACCCAACGACTGCTCGCCCTCCTGGTCGAGGAGCAGCACCCGGCGTCCGGCGTCGGCCACCTCGGCAGCTGCGGCGAGACCGGCCAGGCCGTGGCCCACGACGATGACATCGGCGTCCATGGCAGGAGACTACGGCCGTACGGCGATGGCGACTCGCGTCAGTACCCCGAGCCCTGCTTCACCTTCGCGCGCTCCTTCTCGGTCGTCCCACCCTTCTCGTCGAGGGTGTTGCAGGCGGCCTCGATGTCCTCGAGGAGGCGGTCGACCTGCTCGCGGCTCATCGTCTCCTTGACCAGGGCACGCATGATCTTCACGTCCTGGGCGTTCGGCGGGAGCGTGTAGGCCGGCACCATCCAGCCGCGCTCGGCCGACAGCTGCCAGGCGACGTCGGACTCGTCGTACCCGCCGTCGTGCGGCTTGAGGCGGAACGCCACCAGCGGCAGCTGCTCGAGCTCGTCGCCGATCACCTCCCAGCGGCCGTTGGCGCGCAGCCCGTCCGCGAGCGCGCGAGCGTTCTGCTGCATCTGCTGCATCACGTAGGTGTAGCCCTCGCGCCCGAGCCGGACGAAGTTGTAGTACTGCGCGAGCACCATGGAGGCACCGGTCGAGAAGTTCAGCGTGAACGTCGCGTCCGTCTTGCCGAGGTAGTTCTCGTAGAACACGAGGTCCTCGGCCAGGTCGGACTTCTCACGGAAGACCAGCCAGCCGATGCCGGGGTAGACCAGGCCGTACTTGTGGCCGGAGACGTTGATCGACCGCACCTGCTCGAGCTGGAAGTCCCACTCCGAGTGCGGGTAGAGGAACGGCCAGACGAAGCCGCCGCTGGCGCCGTCGACGTGCATCGGGATGTCGAGGCCCTTCTCGGCCTTGAGGTCGAGGAGCAGCTGGTTGATGCCGACGATGTCGTCCATGTGGCCGGTGAACGTCGTACCGAGGACGCCCACGACGCCGATCGTGTTCTCGTCGAGGTACGGCGCGACGTCGTCCGGCCCGATCGTGTACTTGCCCTCGGCGAGCGGGATGATCCGCGGCTCGACGTCGAAGTAGCGGCAGAACTTCTCCCACACCACGTGCACGTCACCGCCGAAGACCAGGTTCGGCGCGGCCACGTCGAGCTTGGCCGCCTCGCGACGCTCCTTCCACTTCCACTTCAGCGACAGCGCGCCGAGCATGATCGCCTCGGACGACCCCTGGGTTCGGCAGCCGGTGGTCTCCCCCGGCGCGTGGAAGAGGTCCGCGAGCATCCGCACGCACCGCTGCTCGATCTCGGCCGAGATCGGGTACTCCGCGTGGTCGATGAAGTTCGTGTGGAGGTTCTCGGCGATGATCCGCTGCGCCTCCGGCTCCATCCACGTCGTCACGAACGTCGCGAGGTTGCGCTGGGGGTCGCCCTCCATCGCCAGGTCCTCGGCGACCAGCCGCATCGCGTCCACCGGGCGCATCCCGCCGTCCGGGAAGTGGGTCGACGGCGCTGCCTCCGTGAGGAAGCGGTTGCCGTAGAGCGCTTGCGCGGGGCTGTCCGGGAGGCGGGAGTGGGTGGTCATGCGTTCGATGCAAACACCGCGGCAACGGGCGGGCATCACCCGCACGGGGTTAACCCGGTCGGGTGGTCAGGCGGGGTCGGGCTTCTCGAAGGCCTGGACGACGCCTCCGATGACGAAGCAGACGGCACCGAGGAAGGTGCCCCAGTTGGCGACGCCGAGGTCGAGCGCCGTCGACGTGGCCGGTCGGGTGTACGCCGCGAGTCCGGCCAGGAAGAACAGGACCGAGCCGACCTGGTTGACGAAGACGATCCACCAGCCGATCTCGTGGACGCGCACCCCGATGCGTCCCTGGCAGACCTCGAGCAGGGCGAGATGCCCCGACAGCAGGAAGCAGACGCAGCCCAGCATGTCGGGGATCCAGATCCAGGTGTTCTCCTGGCGCACGGTGAAGTTCTCCCCGAAGGCGGCGACGAGGCTGACCGCGAAGAGCAGGGTGCCGAGGAAGAGCACCGCCGCGCTGAGCCACCCCAGGTTGTGGGGGCGAGGGTCCCACCAGCGCCAGCGCGCCGAGGTCAGGGAGCCGTCGCTGTCGATCTCGGTCGGCGCGTTGCCGGCCTGGAGCACCGAGGCGTAGCCACCCAGGCTGAAGAAGCACCCGCCGACCAGGTAGACCGTGTCGATGTCCCTGGCCGCCGCGCTCCCGACCTGCGCCAGCAGCGCGCCCAGCGCGAACAGCGAGCCACCGAGCACGAACGACACGGCGGCCACGACGTTGATCCTGGCCAGGCGCCGGGCCGTGACCGGCTCGGCCCGGGTGGTGGCCGTGACCGCGCCCGACGCGTCGCGCAGGTCGACCAGCCCGCGCCGTCGCGCCCGACGCGAGGCCCAGCGGGCCGACATCCCGTCGGGGAGGTCCCACGTCAGGCCGGTGGTGAACCACCCCGCCCGGTCGGCACGGCGGAGGTGCCAGTGGTCGGGCCGGCGCAGCCGCGCTCGGGACTCGGCGGTGTCCGACACGGCGCAGACTGTAGCGTGCCGCCCGGCGACTACGGTGGACCCATGCGTGACCTGGAGGACGGCATCGAGCGCGACTTCAGCGCCCAGATGTCGTACGGCGACTACCTGATGCTCGACCGCCTGCTCTCGGCCCAGCGCCCGCTGAGCAACCCACCGCAGCACGACGAGCTCCTCTTCATCATCCAGCACCAGACCAGCGAGCTGTGGCTCAAGCTGCTCGTCCACGAGCTGCGCTCGGCCCGTGCGCTGCTCGCCACCGACGACCTCGCCCCGGCGCTCAAGCGGATGGCCCGGGTCAAGCACGTGCAGCACACGCTCACCGACCAGTGGTCGGTGCTCGCGACCCTGACGCCGTCGGAGTACGCGCTGATCCGCCCGTTCCTGGCGACCTCGTCGGGCTTCCAGTCGGCGCAGTACCGCGAGGTCGAGTTCCTCCTCGGCAACAAGAGCCACGACATGGTCAAGGTGTTCGCGCACGACCCCGACGCCCACGCCGCCCTCACCACCCTGCTCTTCCAGCCTTCGCTGTACGACGAGTTCCTGGCCTACCTGGCCCGCCAGGGGTACGCCGTACCCCCGGAGTGCCTCGACCGCGACTGGTCCCGCCCCTATGTCTCCAACCCCGCCCTGGTCGAGATGTTCGCCGACGTCTACGCGGCGCCCGAGCAGCACTGGGGGGTCTACGAGACCTGTGAGGAGCTGGTCGACGTCGAGGACAACTTCCAGGAGTGGCGGTTCCGCCACCTCCAGGTCGTGCAGCGCACGATCGGGCACAAGGTCGGGACCGGCGGCTCCTCGGGCGTCGACTTCCTGCGCCGCGCCCTCGACCTGACGTTCTTCCCCGAGCTCTACGCCGTCCGCACCAGCATCGGCGAGTAGCCCCGCGACGTCATCCGCGGCAGCGCCACGGAGGACTCGGAGCGGGTGACGTCCGGAGCGTGTCGGCGGCCTCGGGCAGGATGAGCCCATGCTGCTGCGCGACGTGGTCGAGACCTCCGGCGCCGTCGCCGCCACCCGGTCGCGCAAGGCCAAGGTGGCGGCGATCGCCGAGCGGCTGGCCGAGGCGGGGGTCGACGAGCTCCCGGTCGTCACCGCCTACCTCGGTGGCACCGTGCTCCAGCGGCGCACCGGTGTCGGCTGGCGCGGCGTCAGCGCGTCGCCCGAGCCGGCCGACGAGCCGACCCTCTCGGTGCTCGACGTCCACGAGACGCTCGACCGGCTGGCTGCGCTCGCGGGCCCGGGGTCGCAGGAGGCGCGGGCGTCCGGGGTCCGCGACCTGTTCGGGCGCGCGACCGCCGGGGAGCAGCGCTGGCTCCGCGGGGTCCTGACCGGCAACGTCCGCCAGGGCGCTCTCGACGCGCTGGTCCAGGAGGCGATCGCCGCCGCCTCGGGCGTCACGCTGCCCGTCGTACGACGTGCCGCGATGCTCGCGGGCGGCACCGTGCCGATCGTGGTGGCCGCGATGACCGGCGGCGAGGACGCCCTGGCCGAGGTCGGCCTCGAGGTCGGCCGGCCCGTGCTGCCCATGCTCGCCTCCAGCGCCCCCGACGTGCCGACCGCGATGGACAAGGCCGGCGGCGGCGAGGTGGCGGTCGACGTGAAGCTCGACGGCATCCGGATCCAGGTCCACCGCCGCGGCGACGAGGTCCAGGTCGCGACCCGCAGCCTCGACGACATCACCGGGCGCCTCCCCGAGGTGGTCGCCGTCGTGCGGTCGCTGCCGGCGCAGGAGTTCGTGCTCGACGGGGAGGCGCTGGCGCTCGGTGCCGACGGCCGCCCCCGGCCGTTCCAGGAGACGGCCTCGCGCACCGCCCAGGCAGACCACACGGGCGGTGTCGCGGTCACGCCCTACTTCTTCGACGTGCTCCACGTCGACGGCCACGACCTCCTCGATGCGCCCGGCTCCGAGCGGCTCGCTGCGCTCGACGCGCTCGTCCCCGTGGAGCACCGCGTCCCGCGGCTGGTCACCGACTCGGCCGGCGCCGCCGAGCAGTTCGCCCAGGCGGCGCTCGCGCAGGGACACGAGGGCGTGGTCGTGAAGAGCCTCTCGGTCGGCTACGCCGCCGGCCGGCGCGGCAGTGGCTGGGTCAAGGTCAAGCCCGTCCACACCCTCGACCTCGTCGTGCTCGCGGTCGAGTGGGGAAGCGGCCGACGCGAGGGCTTCCTGTCCAACATCCACCTCGGCGCGCGCAACCCCGACGGCACCTTCACGATGCTGGGCAAGACGTTCAAGGGCATGACCGACGAGATGCTCGCGTGGCAGACCGAGCGCTTCACCGACCTCGCCCTCGAGCCGAGCGAGATCCGGGCCCACCACGTCCTACGCGTCAGACCCGAGCAGGTCGTCGAGATCGCCTTCGACGGGCTCCAGCGCTCCACCCGCTATCCCGGCGGTCTCGCCCTGCGTTTCGCCCGGGTCGTCCGCTACCGCGACGACAAGGGGCCCGACGACGCCGACACGCTCGAGACGGTGCGTGCGCTGGCCGCACCCGGCCCTGCTCCGGACGCCGGGTAGGTTGCGAGACACCACCGGACGAGAGGGCCGCGCGTGATCGAGCTGACCAGGGGCCAGGAGCTGGCCCTCCAGACCGTCGACGGGCGTCCGCTGACCACGCTGCAGATGGGGCTCGGCTGGGACAAGGAGCCCGGCGCGGGCTTCATCGGGACCGGCCGTGCCGACGTCGACCTCGACGCGACGGCGGTGCAGTTCGCGGGCACGGAGCTGTTCGACATCGCCTTCTACAACCACCTCGCGACCCGCGACGGGTCCGTGGTCCACCTCGGCGACAACATCAGCGGCCGCGGTGAGGGCGACGACGAGCGGCTCACCGTCGACCTGTCGGCGGTCTACCCGCGCGTCGACACGATCCTGTTCCTGGTCAGCAGCTATCAGGGCCACACCCTCGACTGGATCGACAACGCCTACTGCCGCCTGGTCGACGACCACGACGTCGAGCTCGCCCGCCTCACCCTGACCGAGGGCGTCCCCCGCACCGGGCTGGTGATGGCGAAGCTCTTCCGCGACGGTGACCACTGGCGGCTCAGGGCGATCGGCCAGGGGGTCTCGGTGACCGTCCCGACCGAGTCCCTCGACGTCCTGGCCAGGTTCGTCTGAGGTCAGCCCGCCGGGCAGTCGAGCTCGGCGCCGCTCGGGTAGCGGACCGGCAGCCGGCCGCCCGCGATCGGGTACGTCGCCTGCCCGGTGAGCACCTGCGACGTGTGGTCGCCGTCCCCCTCGTCGACCCGCAGCTGAGCCACGACGTGGTCGCCCGCCGGGTGGACCATCGTGCTGACGGTGTCACCGGAGCCGTAGGTGTAGCCGAGGACCAGGTCGTCGCCGTCCCAGTGGCACGACTCGAACCGCACGCCGCCGGGATGGGCGCTGACGTACCACCCGATGCTCGTCACGCCGAGGGCGATCACGAGCACCACGACCACGCCGTACCAGAGGAGCCTCATGGCCCCAGTGTTCCGGCTCCCCGCCCCGGATCGTGGAACCGCCCCGCCCGGGACCGGAGTGTCGCCCACGGCGCCCGGCAGGGCTCAGAGCACCGGGGCCGGTCCGCCGTCACCGGGTGGCGTGAGTCGTGGCCGACCGGCGCCGGACGCCTCGGGCAGCACCTCGACCACCTCCGGACCGGCCACGCGTACCAGCCCCGAGAAACGCCAGCCGGCCAGGTCGCCGTCGGGCAGCTCGTCCCGGTCGGCCACGAGCGTGAGGCGCGAGCCGACGCTCTCGGTCAACAGGTTGCGCTCCCCCGCGACCTGCGTGGCGCCGGTCACCTCGACGGTCAGGGTGTCCCAGCGCCCGACGCTCGGGTGTGGTGCCCGCGCGAGCACGTGGCCGGTGAGGTGGGTCCGGTTCGGCGCGGCACTCGTCATCACGCCTCCCCGCCTCGGACCAGGTAGTGGACCAGCGACTCGCTGATCGGCTGGCCGGTCTGTGACTCGAAGTAAGAGTAGCCCGGCATCGGGTTGGCCTCGAAGCACACGAACCGCCCGTCCGGGGTCTCCCGGAGGTCGATCCCGACCAGCGGGAGGCCGAGCATCCGAGCCAGCTCGACGCAGCGCCGCGCCACCGTCCGGGGCAGCTCGGTCGCGACCAGGTCGGCGTCGAGCCCGTCCCGGCCGGCGTAGCGATAGTCCGTCGCGTCGCTGCGGATGCGCGTGGCGAACACCTCGTCGGCGACGACGTGGACCCGCACGTCCTCGCCCTCCACGAGGGCCTGGAACTGCGTGGGCAGGGCGCGCACCCGCTCGAGGCGGTCGGCATGGCCCTCGTCGACCCTCCGCACGATCGACCGGATCCCGCTGGTGGACTTGAACACCAGCGGCCCGACCCGGTCCGCGAAGCGACGGACCTGGTCGGGGTCGTTCGTGACGAGGGTCTCCGGGACCTCGAACCCCGCGCGAGCGACGACCTGGGCCTGGAACGGCTTGCTGCTGTTGGAGTGCATGGCGCGCGGACGGTTGACGATGCGGGCGTCCGCCACGTCCAGCCACGTCACCATCCCCGACAGCACCCGCTGCTCCACGTCGTACGACGCCGAGCCGGGCTCCGCGACGACGGCGAGCGGTCGTGCGTACGCCGCCCGTACGTCGCCGAGGCGGACCCGGCCGCCGGGCAGGGTCAGGACACCGTCACGCAGCTCGTGCCCCGCCAGCCGTTCCTGGTCGACGAGGACGACGTCCACGCCGAGCCGGCCCGCGGTCTGCACGGTCAGGGCCAGGGCCGGGTCCGTGGCCCAGCCGAAGAGGACGATCATGCCGACACCTCCGTCTCCCTCCGCACCAGGTCCACCAGCGCCTCGCCCACCGACTCGACCTGTGCCGGGTCCAGCAGCAGCGGGACGCACGAGACCGTGGCGGCTGCCCCGGCGTCGGTCACTCCCACCTCCACCAGGCGGCACCCCGTCAGCTCGGCGAGACGCAGCACCCGGTCTCGCTCCGCGGGGTCGAGCGCACCGACGACGTGGCTCCCCGCGACCAGCACGCTCCGCACCGTTGGCCCGGTGTCGCACTCGAAGCCGGCCTCCGCGGCCAGCTGCAGCCAACGCTCCGGCGCCCAGGTCGGTCCCGCGGGACCCGCGCCCTCGACGGCGTTCACCACCCGGTCGCCCAGGGCTGCCAGCCAGCTGGTCAGCAGGGCGGTCATCTCCGACCCGGCGTAGGACCGGTCGGGCTCCGACGCGTGCCGGAGCCCGGGTGGGACGCAGGCTGCGACCGACCGGAACCACACGCCGGCCAGGTCGTCGTCGGTCACCTCGCCATGGCCGGGGACCCGCACCCGCGTCGTCGCTCGACCGTCGCGCGACACGGCGTGCCACCACCGCGCCGCCGCGAGCTCGGCCCCGGTCACCACGTGCACGGCACCCTCGCGACCGTCGAGGGACGCGGCAGCCGCCCGAGCGGCGGCCCTCGCCCCGAGGTCCTCGCGGTCGGCGACCACGAGGACCAGTACGCCGGACACGCTCAGGCCTGCGGGGCGTCGTAGTCCCGCTTGGCCTTCGCGTCACCGGACGGGAGACCCTGCCCGAGCGCGTCTCCCCCGGTGCCGGAGCCCATCAGGTCGGGACGCAGCGACCGGTCGACGAAGACCTCGGCGCCCGTCGCCGCCCCGCTGCCGAACACCGCGACCTCGAGGGCCGAGAGCCGCTCCTCGACCGACGCCGGTCCGGCGCCCGTGCCCGTCTCGGGGCCCGCCCCCAGCAGGCCGAAGGGGTCGCCGCCCCCGCCGGGCAGGTTCGGCCAGTTCTCGAAGCCGATCTCCTTCAGCTCCTTGGCGACCTCCTTGAGCTCCTTGATGATCTCCTTCTGGAACTGCTTGTCCGGCAGGATCTCCTTGAGGGCCTCCTTGCGATCCTTGACCGCTTCCTTCGCCAGCTCCTTGCGGACCTCCTTGCCCTCCTTGACCTCCTTCAAGGCCTTGCACGTGACGGTCACGTCGACGGTCATCGCCGCGGAGGACGCGGGGATCGACTTGACCGACACGCAGGTGTCGGCCCCGCCGTAGGACTTGGTGCTCGGCGTCGTGCTCTGCGTGACGGACGACTTGCTCGCCGAACCCGGGAACGGGTCACCGGCGTCGCCCCGGTTGACGTTGAGCTCGAGGTCGCGCTTGCCGTCGGCCTGGAGCAGACCCACCTTGTAGTGGTTCTCGTCGGTGTTGCCGGGCTGTGCCTCGTCGATGTGCCACAGGAGCAGGCCGCTCCCGGGGAGCGCCGCGTCGTAGCCGACCGGCTGTCGGTTCTCCAGCAGGAAGTACTCCTGTCCGCTCCCGCCGTTCTTCCAGAGCCGGTAGACGGTGTGGGCGCTCTCGACCGCGTGCACGGTGACCTGGCCGTTCGCGGTCACGTTCGTGACCGTCGCCCACCCCTGGTTCGCCTTGCACCACGCGCTCGGGTGGGACGGGATGTCGCCGCCCCCGTTCCAGCTCCCGCCGGCCATCAGGCACCAGTCGCCGATGCCCTCCGACGAGTAGTCGGTGTCGTAGAGATCCGGGAACCCGAAGAGCAGGTGCCCCAGCTCGTGGGCCGAGACGCCGATCTTGGCGTCCTCCGGGATGGTCAGGTACCCGTAGATGTGGGTTCCGTCGGTGCTGTACGCCGACGCGAGCGTCGACTTGTGGGACCAGATGTCTCCCAGGCTGCCCGTCTCCTCGGCGCCCCTGCCCGCGTGGACCACGATGAAGGCGTCGACGTAGCCGTTGCCGTCGTTGTCGTAGGGGCCGAAGTTCACCGCCGCGTCCGCGGCGACGGCTGCGTCGTGGGCGAGCTGCGGCGAGCGGAACGCCGTTCCGTTCTTGCCGATGCCCGAGCCGTTGTTCGCGTACCAGGCCAGGGTCTGCGGCATCCGGTAGGGACCCACCACCGTGCCGTCGAGGGTGATCAGCCCGTTGGTCACCTCGGAGTAGAACTCGCGGACGCTTCCGTGCGGGAGCACTCCGGTGGAGAAGAACAGGTCCTGGAAGTGCTGGGTCGTCGCCGCCATCTGCTTGTCGGAGAAGTCGACCAGGATGACGGCCACCCGCACCGTCCCTCGCAGCGGCGCACGGTCCGCGGCCGCCGTCCGGATGGTCTCGAGGGACGTCCCCGCCGGGAACGCCTCGGGCGGGATGATCACACCGTCGTTGTAGCCGAGCCGGCGCGGCTCGCGCTCGAGCCCGAACGACGCCGAGCCGTCGGCCCGCTTGCGGCTCCTGGTCCGGGCGAGCTCCTTGTCCCAGCGTTCCTTGAGCTCCGGGCTCGGTGCGATCGCACAGGTCTGGGCGAGCTGGTCCTCGGTCCAGCCGACCCGGTGCTGCGTGTGTACCTGGTTCATCGGTTCCTCCTCTGACCGGCCACGGGATCGGCCCGTGGCGGACCTCACCCCGAAGGAGGGCCGGGTCACCCGAGGTGATACGCGTGCCTGCGGTGACAGATGTGCAACTCGCAGTTGCAGACGCCGTACGATGCGCGCATGCCGAGCACCACCGAGCCCCGGGCGCGCCGGAGCAGCACGGCCGCTCGGCGACGTGCGCGCGAGACCGCGATCCTCGCCGCGACCAGGAGCCTCTTCGACGAGCGCGGTGTGGCCGAGGCGCAGATCGAGGACATCGCGCGCGCCGTCGGCATCAACCGGGCGATCGTCTACCGGCACTTCACGGGCAAGGAGGAGCTGTTCGCCCTCGCCCTGGTCGGCTACCTCGACGAGCTGGCGGCCGTCCTCGCCGACGCGGCCGAGGGGAGCACCGCGCCGCGCTCCCAGCTCGCGGCCCTGGTGTCTGCCTTCGTCGACTACGGCGTCGCGCACCCCGCGTTCGTCGACTGCGCGCACAGTCTGATGCGGCGGACCGGGACCGAGCTCTTCGACGAGATCTCCGAGGGCGCGATGCTCCGGCTCGGCCGCGCGATCGCCGCCTGCCTGGGTCCGTTGCGGGCCACCCTCGAGGCGGGCGTGTCGGCGGGTGAGTTCACCGTCGAGGACCCGGTCCTGCTGGCGAACACGCTCTACGCCACCGGTCTCGGGGGCCTCCAGCTCGCGCGGGTCGGGCTCGTGATCGACGAGCCCTCACCCGGCGTGCCCCAGGTCGCCCGGATCGGCGCGGAGCAGGTGAAGGCGCTGCTGCTCACCTCGGCGCTGGCGATGGCGCAGGGCTGACACGCAGGCCCGGCAGCGGGTCAGCGTTCGAGGATCGCGGTGACGCCCTGGCCGCCGGCGGCGCAGATCGAGATCAGGGCACGGCCCGAGCCTCGCTGCGCCAGCAGCTTGGCGGCGACGTTGAGGATCCGGCCGCCGGTCGCGGCGAACGGGTGTCCGGCCGCCAGCGACGAGCCGTTGACGTTGAGCCGGCTCCGGTCGACCTCGCCCAGCACGGAGTCGAGGCCGAGTCGCTCCTTGCAGAACACCGGGTCGTCCCACGCCTTGAGCGTCGCCAGCACCTGCGAGGCGAACGCCTCGTGGATCTCGTAGAAGTCGAAGTCCTGCAGGGTCAGCCCGTTGCGGGCGAGCAGCCGCGGGACGGCGTACGCCGGCGCCATCAGCAGCCCCTCGTTGCCGTGCACGAAGTCGACGGCGGCCGTCTCGTGGTCGACCAGGAACGCCAGCGGCTCGAGTCCGCGCCCCGCGGCCCACTCCTCCGAGGAGAGCAGCACGGCGGAGGCGCCGTCGGTGAGCGGCGTGGAGTTGCCCGCCGTCATCGTGGCCCCTTCGCCCCTGCCGAAGACCGGCTCGAGCTTCGCGAGCGACTCGACCGAGGAGTCGGGGCGCAGGTTCTGGTCGCGCTCCAGCCCCCGGAACGGCGTGAGCTGGTCGTCGAGGAACCCCGCGTCGTACGCCGCGGCGAGGTGCCGGTGGGAGGCGGCTGCGAGCTCGTCCTGCTCCTCGCGGCCGACCCGCCACTCGAGTGCGGTCAGGGCGGCGTGCTCGCCCATCGACAGCTTCGTGCGGGGCTCGCCGTTCTGCGGGACGGACAGCCCGATGTCGCCCGGGCGGATCTGCGCCAGCGCGGTCAGCTTCCCCCTGGTGTCGCGGGCGGCGTTGACCTTCATCAGCTTCTTGCGCAGCCTGTCGCTGATCGCGACCGGGGCGTCCGACGTGGTGTCCGTGCCCCCGGCGATCCCGACCTCGATCGTGCCCAGCGCGATCTTGTCCGCGACGATCGCGGCGGCCTGCAGACCGGTGCCGCAGGCCTGCTGGATGTCGGTCGCGGGCGTCTCGGGGGCGAGCCGGGAGCCGAGCACCGACTCCCGGGTCAGGTTGAAGTCGCGGGAGTGCTTGAGCACGGCGCCGGCCACGACCTCGCCCATCCGCTCACCCTCGAGGCCGAACCGGGTGACGAGCCCGTCGATCGCCGCGGTGAGCATCTCCTGGTTGGAGGCGTCGGCGTAGACGCTGTTGGACCGGGCGAACGGGAGGCGGTTGCCACCGAGCACGGCGACGCGTCGGGTCTGCTGGTTCATACCGCCTATCCTGACCGCTCCGGCGCGGTCGACCAATGCAATGAGCGCCACGTCACGAAGTGTGGACGCGCAGTTACACAGCGGGTTACATGAGTCTCGACAGGCTCGACCACCGAGCCGGGCACAGGCTCGACCACCGAGCCGGGGCACAGGCTCGACCACCGAGCCGGGGCACAGGCTCGACCACCGGAAGGACCGTCATGCCGGACCGCTACCAGGACTTCGTGTCCTCCTCGATCGGCCAGCTGCTGGTCAAGCACCTCGGGCTGCCCGACCCGGTCGCCCTGGACCGCTACGTCGCGGGGTCGCCGCTGGTGGACGGGACCGTGGTCGTCGGCGGAGCGGGCCGGCTCGTCGAGCGCCTCCCCGGCATCCTCGAGACCCTCGGCATCGAGTCCGTGACGACCGCGGAGGCGGAGGCGCGCTACCGCGGCCTGGTCTTCGACGCCACCGGGCTCACCGATCCCACCGCGCTCGTGGCCCTGCGCGACTTCTTCGCTCCCCTGATGCGGAGCCTGACGCGCTGCTCCCGGCTCGTCGTCCTCGGCACTCCGCCGGAGCAGGTGACGGGCGAGGAGCAGATCGCGCAGCGCGCGCTCGAGGGCTTCACCCGCAGCCTCGGCAAGGAGGTCGGTCGTGGCGGCACGGCCCAGCTGGTCTACGTGGCCGCCGGCGCCGAGGACGCGACCGCGTCGACACTGGCGTTCCTGCTGTCGGCGAAGTCGGCGTACGTCTCCGGGCAGGTCGTCCGGATCGGCACCACGACCCGGAGGCCCGCGACGGTGAAGGACTGGCAGCGGCCGCTGGCCGGCAAGGTCGGCCCTCGTCACCGGCTCGGCCCGCGGGATCGGCGAGCAGATCGCGCGGGTGCTCGCACGCGACGGCGCGACCGTGGTCGGGATCGACGTGCCGCAGGCGGCCAGTGACCTGATCACGTTGACCAAGGAGCTCGACGGCGACTACCTCACCCTCGACATCACCGCGCGGGACGCCCCGAAGCGGATCGCCCAGCACCTCGCCACGGCCCACGGCGGCGTCGACATCGTGGTGCACAACGCCGGCATCACCCGCGACCGGCGGCTCGCCAACATGGACGCGGACCGGTGGAGCTCGGTCCTCGACGTCAACCTGGTCGCACCCGGACGGATCACCGCCGAGCTGCTCGCCCAGGGTCTCGTGCACGACAACGGCCGGATCATCGGCGTGGCCTCGATCGCCGGCATCGCCGGCAACCTGGGGCAGACCAACTACGCCGCCTCCAAGGCGGGGGTGATCGGTCTGGTCGACTCCCTCGCGGGCGTGCTGAAGAAGGGCGTCACCGTCAACGCGGTCGCGCCGGGGTTCATCGAGACCAAGATGACCGCCGCCGATGCCGTTCGCCTCCCGCGAGGTCGGCCGGCGGCTCAACTCGCTGAGCCAGGGCGGCCGGCCGGTCGACGTCGCCGAGGCGATCGCCTGGTTCGCCAACCCGGCCTCGACCGCCGTCAACGGCAACGTGGTCCGCGTCTGCGGCCAGATGATGCTGGGGGCCTGATGGTCCCGACCGACCCACCCCGCATCGTGCACGGCGACCCCGGCGGCGTGACCACGCTGCTGAGGGCCGCGCTCCCGTCGATCCCGCTGGTCAACCAGCTGCCCGGCATCCGCAAGTCCGGCGACTTCGGCGGGCTGGCGTTCGCCCGGCCGGCCGTGACCGTCGAGCGCGCCCAGGTGACGGCGTACGCCGGCGTGTGCGGGTTCCCGGTCAAGGACACGGTGCCGCTGACCTACCTCCACGTGCTCGCGTTCCCGCTGCACATGGCCATCCTGACCGACCCGAGCTTCCCGTTCCCGGCGGTCGGTGCGGTCCATCTCGCCAACTCGATCACGGGTCATCGCCCGGTGGTGGTCGGAGAGACGATCACGGTGACGACCCGCGCCGACGAGGTGCGACCGCACCCGAAGGGCCGGACGGTCGACGTCGTGACCAGCGTCGACGCGGGCGGTCGGGTCGTGTGGGAGAGCACGTCGACCTACCTGAGGCGCGGGGGCGCCGCCGGCACGGCGACCGACGACCCCGGGGCGCCCGACGGCCGGACCGCGCGAGATCCCACCGGGTCGGGTGACCTGGCGGCTCGCGGGTGACCTCGGGCCGGCGCTACGCCGCGGTCTCCGGCGACCACAACCCGATCCACCTCTACCCGCTGACGGCGAAGGCGCTCGGCTTCAGGCGCCAGATCGCCCACGGCATGTGGAGCCTGGCGCGCTGCGTCGCCGCCCTCGAGAACCGGCTGCCCGATGCGGTCACCGTCGACGTGGCCTTCAAGAAGCCGATCTACCTGCCCGGCTCGGTCGCCTTCGGCGTCGCCCGCCTCGCGGACGGGCACGACGACGGGCTGGCCTTCGCGCTCACCTCGCCCCGGACCGGCGCACCTCACCTCGTCGGCCGCACCCACCGAGCCTGACGCCTCGCTCCAGGGACCGGCGCACCTGAGCGGTCTGGCCACCGCCGGGCCGACGCGGCAGCATGTCACGCATGGACGTGCGCCTCGCCGAGACCGAGGCGATCTCGACGACGTACGACGCCTGTTCCGCGCCTTCCTCGCGTGGCACCGCCAGCGGCACACCGAGGACCTCACCCTGATCGACGTCCTACTTCGACGACGATGCCTGGGAGGCGGAGCTGGCCGGGCTTCCCGGGTGCCTACGGTCCGCCCGACGGGGTGCTGCTGCTGGCCCGCGACGCGGACCTGCCCCTGGGCTGTGTGGGCTCGAAGCGGCTCGACGACGAGTCGTGCGAGATGAAGCGGATGTTCGTGGCGCCGGTCGCTCGCGGCCGCGGCACCGGCAGGGTCCTCGCGGACGCCGTGGTCGAGCGGGCCCGGGCCGCCGGCTACCGGCGGATGTATCTCGACACGAGCGCTCGCCAGACCGAGGCGATCGCGCTCTACCGCAGTCTCGGCTTCGTCGAGGTCGCGGCGTACTACGACGTACCCGAGGCGATGCGCGGCTGGCTGGTCTTCTACTGCCTCGACCTCTCGCCACGTCATCCGGGCTGAGCCCCGGAAGCCACCGTTCGGATGACGTTGGTGGCGGTAGGACGGGTTCTCTAGCGGGTGCGCTGGCGGATCAGGCCCTCCTGGGCCACGGTGGCGACCAGGCGGCCGTCCTCGGTGAACACCCGGGCCAGCGAGAGTCCTCGCGCGCCGCTGGCCGAGGGCGACCACTGGTCGTAGAGCCACCAGCGGTCGGCCCGGAACGGGCGGTGGAACCAGATGGTGTGGTCGAGCGAGGCCGGCATCAGCCTCGGCGAGCCGATCTCGACGTCGTGGGGCACCAGCGCCGCCCCGAGCAGCGTCAGGTCGCTGGCGTAGGTGAACGCCGCGACGTGCAGGTCGGGGTCCTCGCCGAGGTCGCCGTCGACCCGGATCCAGACCTGGGCGCGGGCGGGCCGGTCGGTGTCCTCCTTCAGGTGCGTGTGCCCCGGGTGGACGGAGTTGCCGAGGTAGCGGGTGTCGAGCGCGGCCCACTCCTTGGCGAACTCGACGCCGGCGTCGGGGTCTCCGGTGCGCCGCTGGGCGATCTGGGCGAAGGTCAGACCCCTCGTCGGGGGTCGGCACCTCGGGCATCGCGTCCTGGTGGTCGAAGCCCTCCTCGGGCCGCTGGAAGTTCGCCGTCAGGTAGAAGATCGGCCGCCCGTGCTGACGCGCCACGACCCGTCGGGTCTCGAAGGAACGACCGTCGCGGATCCGCTCGGCGTCGTAGATGATCGGGATCGTGGTGTCGCCGGGGCGCAGGAAGTAGGCGTGCATCGAGTGCACGTCGAGGCCCTCCTCCGACGTGCGGATCGCGGCGATCAGCGCCTGCGCCGCCACCTGGCCGCCGAAGACCCGCTGGCGGTCGGTGTCGGGGCTGCGCCCGCGGAAGAGGTCGGTGTCGAGGGTCTCGATGTCGAGGAGCTCGACGAGCTCCGCGGCGGACGACGGCATCGGGCCTCTTCCAGCTCTCGCCCTCGGGCGTGTCGAGGCCGGCCAGGAACTGCTCGAACTGGCGGCCGATCTCCTCTCCCGTCGGGATCGGCTCGTCGTCGGCGAGCAGGCTGTTGCCCTCCTGCTCGGCGCGCTGGAACGCGTCGTACTGCTGCTCGAGCGCGTGCACGACCTCGGCGACCTCGGTGTTGCCGGCGAGGTACGTCGTGATCTCCTCGTCGCGGGCGTCCGACGCCTCGCGGAGGTCGGTCAGGTCGACGGCCACCATCGCGGCACGCTCCACGTGCTCGAGCAGCGACACCGAGGCCTGCGGGTAGTCGAGCTGGGCGAGGTAGTGCGGGATGTGGGCCACGAACCCCATCGCGTCGTGCGACCACTCCCCCAGCCGCAGCTCGAGCAGGGCCTGGGCGCTGGAGGGGATGCGCAGCTCGCCGCGCCACGGGCTGTCGCCCGAGAGCAGGTCGGGGTTGTTGGCGTGGTGGGTGACCGCGATCGGCCGCGTGTGCGGCACCGCCATCGGGACCGCACCCATCCCGATCACGCGGGTGACGCCGAAGCGCTCGACGACCTGCCGGACGGCGACCGCGAACGCCTCCCAGCGGTTGTCCGGCTCGGGACCGGCGAGCAGGAGGTAGGGGACGCCGCCGGCGTCGGACAGCAGGCGGACGACGAGCCGGGGCGCGTCGTACTGCTCGTAGTGGTCGCGGACGAACGACATCGCCGGCCGCCGGGCCCGGTAGTCGTGGAACTCGTCGACCTCGAAGGTGGCGACCACGCGCCCGCCGCCGGACTGGTCGACCAGGTGACGTGCGGCGATCGCCGCGGCGTTGCCGGCGTCGAGGAACCCGTCGAGGACGAGCACCATCGCGAGCTCGGTCAGGCCTTCGAGCTCGGGTACGTCGTCGACGATGTGGACCAGGCGGTCGGGATCGGGCACGGGAACCTCTCTGTCGCGGGACTACCAGCGGGTAGCACTCCCGCGGCCCAGCCTATTCCGTCGGTACGACGACCGCGGGCGCGCGGGCGTCGGTCAGTGGTCTCGGCTCCCCTCCACCGACGAGGCCGCCGGTCGGGTCTGGACCAGGTTCCACGACCTACCGGGCCCGATCAGGTGGCCGGGCTCGAACCCGCTCTCCACGAGCAGGGCGTCGTACTCCGCCATCGTGCGCTCGCGGGCGCCGAACATGACGAGCATGTGGAGGTCGACGAACGCCAGGTCGCGTGCCTCGGTGGGCGGGCGCCCGGGTACGTCGAGGAGCCGCTCGACGACCACCAGCCGGCTCTCGGCGTCCATGGCGCGCCGGACCGTCCGCAGGATCCGGAGGCAGTCGTCGTCGTCCCAGTCGTGGAGGACGTTGGCGATGAAGTAGACGTCGGCGCCGGACGGGACGGACGCGAAGAAGTCGGACGCGACGCCGTGCGCCCGCTCGCTCAGGCCGGCCTCGGCGAAGGCCGCGTCGGCCTCGGTCGCCACGTCGGGACGGTCGGCGACCACGCCGGTCAGGCGCGGCCACGCGCGCAGGACGCCGGCCAGCATCGCGCCCCGGCCGCCGCCGACGTCGACCACGGTCTCGGTCTCCGCGAGGTCGATCCCCGCGACGACGGCCGCGACCTGGCCGTCGGCCCGTCGTGCCATCGACCGGTTGAACTGCGCCTCCTGCTCGGGGTGGGCGCTGAGGTGACCCCAGGGGTCCGCGCCGTTGACCCGCTCGTAGACGCTCGCGCCGCTGCGGACGGCGTCGTCGAGGTGGTTCCAGGTCGGCGACGTTGGGCAGCCAGCTCTGCATCAGCACGAGGCTGCGGAGGCTGCGCGGGTGGAGCTCGGTGAGGGTCGAACCCCGCTCGGTGTCGACGTACGTCCCGTCGTCGCGGGCCCGGAGGAGCCCGATCTCGACCAGCGCTCGCAGCAGCCGCACCAACGCCCCGAGATCGCAGCCGGTGGTCGCGGCCAGCTCGGTGGCCGACCGCGGCTCGACGAGGTGGTCGAAGACGCCGAGGCGGCAGCCGGCGCGGATCGACATGGTGACCCAGGCGCCCCGGATCATCCACATCACGTCGGTGACCGGGTCGTCGCTCATGGCCTGCCTCCCAGGGGTCGGACCCAGGATGGCACCGCGGCGGGCGATGCGTCAGTGCTGCTGGGGGACCTGCTCGGCCGGGAGCGACTCGTCGGCGGCGAGACGCTCGACGATGCCGCGGGCGATGGTCTGGGCGTTGAGACCGATCCGGTCGAGGATCGCCTGGCGCTCGGCGTGCTGGAGGAACTCCTGCGGGATGCCGTGCAGGGAGAACGGCGTGGTGACGCCCTCGTCGCTGAGGAGCTGGAGCAGCGCAGAGCCGACCCCGCCGACGCGGCCGTTGTCCTCGATGCTGACCACCAGGCGGTGGTCACGGGCGAGGTCCACCAGCGCCCGGTCGAGCGGCTTGACCCAGCGAGGGTCGACGACGGTCACCCCGATGCCCTGGGCGGCGAGTCGCCCGCCGACCTCGACGCCGACCGCTGCCATGGAGCCGACGCCGACCACGAGCACGTCCTTGGCGCCCCGGCGTAGGAGCACGTCGCAGACCCCGACCCGGTCGATCGCCTCGAGGTCGTCGGGCGGTGCGCCCTTCGGCAGGCGGACCACGGTGGGGGCGTCGTCGACCGCGACGGCCTCGCGCAGCAGCTCGCGGACCCGCGCGCCGTCACGGGGGGCAGCGATCCGCAGCCCGGGCACCACCTGGAGGATCGAGAGGTCCCACATGCCGTTGTGGCTCGCGCCGTCGGTGCCGGTGACGCCGGCACGGTCGAGCACGAAGGTCACGCCGCAGCGGTGGAGCGCGACGTCCATCAGGACCTGGTCGAAGGCCCGGTTGAGGAACGTGGCGTAGACGGCGACCACCGGGTGCATGCCGCCCATCGCCAGGCCGGCGGCACTGGTGACGGCGTGCTGCTCGGCGATGCCGACGTCGAAGATCCGCTCGGGGTACGCCGCGGCGAAGCGGTCGAGTCCGACCGGGTAGAGCATCGCGGCCGTGATCCCGACGATGTCCGGACGCTCGGCTCCGAGCGCGACCATCTCCTCGGAGAAGAAGTCGGTCCAGATCCGGCCGGCCGGCCGGGCCTCGCCGGTCTCGACGTCGAAGGCGCCGATCTGGTGGAACTGGTCGGCCTCGTTGCGCTCGGCCGGGTCGTAGCCGAAGCCCTTGTGGGTCATCACGTGCACGATCACCGGGCCGCCGAACCGCCTGGCCTGGGCCAGCGCCTGCTCGATCGCCGGCAGGTCGTGCCCGTCGATCGGACCGACGTACTTCAGGCCGAGGTCCTCGAACATGCCCTGGGGGGCCAGGGCGTCCTTCATGCCCTTCTTCATCGCGTGGAGGGCGTCGTAGACGGCCGGCCCGACGCCCGGCACCTTGTTGAGGCGGCTCTTCACGGCGTCGAGCACCTCCTCGTAGCGCGGGTTGGTGCGCAGCGAGGCGAGATGGGTCGCGAGACCGCCGACGGTCGGCATGTAGGAGCGCCCGTTGTCGTTGACGACCATCACGAGCTTGCGGTCCTTGCCGACCGCGATGTTGTTCAGCGCCTCCCAGGCCATCCCGCCGGTGAGCGCGCCGTCGCCGATCACGGCGACGACGTAACGGTTCTCACCGCGCAGGGCGAACGCCTTGGCCAACCCGTCGGCGTAGGACAGGGAGGTGGAGGCGTGGGAGTTCTCGACCACGTCGTGGTCGGACTCCGCCCGGCTGGGATAGCCGGAGAGGCCGCCCTCGGTGCGGAGCGTGTCGAACGCGGTGGCGCGGCCGGTCAGCATCTTGTGGACGTAGGCCTGGTGGCCGGTGTCCCAGACCACGCGGTCCCGCGGCGAGTCGAAGACCCGGTGGATGGCGAGGGTGAGCTCGACGACACCGAGGTTGGGACCGAGGTGGCCACCGCGGGGGGCGCACGTGCGCACCAGCTCGTCACGGATCTCGCTCGCCAGCGCGGTGAGCTGGTCGTCGGTGAGCGCGCGGAGGTCGCCAGGACCGGTGACTCGCTCCAGCAGTCCCATCAACGCCCTCTCGTCCGACCGGTCGATCCCGTTGAGTGTAGACGGGACGGCCCCGACCACCGAGCCACGGCGGCGGCGACCGGCGGGCCGGTGCCCGACGGCTATCCGTGAGGCGGCCGCGCGCCCGTCATCGACCGGTAGACGTCGGAGCCCAGGAAGGCCGGCACCACCAGCACGCCCGACATCGTCAGGTCGAGCCCGGCGGCGCGACCTGGTTCCACGAACACGATCCGGCGGCCCTCCTGGCAGTCGATGTCGTCATCGGTGAGGTCCACCCGGGCGCAGAAGACGTGGCTGCGGTCGACGGAGCCGTAGTGGGGGTGGTAGACCGCGATCTCGGCGAAGAGGCTGACGGTGCCCGGCGGCAGCCGCACGCCGGTCTCCTCCTCGAGCTCGCGGAGGGCGCCGGCCTCCGGGTCCTCGCCGGGGTCGAGGTGCCCGCCGGGCATGCCCCACTTGTCGGGGTCGATCGGTGCGAGGTCGTCCCGCTCCTGGAGGAGGACACTGCCCTCCGCGTTCACCAGCAGCACGCAGGCGAAGGCGCGCGGCTCGCGGGCGCCGAAGCGCGCGGCGTACGACGGGCTGCCGATCACGTGCGGCAGCGCGACGGCCAGGCCACGGGTCCACGGGAGGGTGTGGACGGTGGTCGGGTCGACGAACACGATCTGGCGGCCCTCGTGGCACTCGACGTCGGCGTCGGTGAGCGTCGGTGAGCGCCGTGAAGAGCGCGACCTCGTGGGTCTCGTCACGCCCGTCGCCGTAGGAGGCGAAGACCCCCAGCGGCTCGAGGTCGATCCCGGTCAGCCCGGTCTCCTCCTCGAGCTCGCGCTGCGCGGCCTCGGCGTCGGACTCGCCCTCCTCGACGCCGCCTCCGACGAGGGACCACCGGTCGGCGTCGGCCGGGGCGTGCTCGTCCCGCTCCTGGAGCAGCAACCGGCCGCGCTCGTCGACGAGGACCACGGCGGCGACGCGTCGGCTGCTCACCCCACCATCCTCACGGGGCGCGGAAGGAGACCGCCACCGGGTGGCCGTCGAACGAGCCGCGCAGCGTGGCCCGGGCTCCCTCGCGCCGGGTGGCCCAGCTGCCCCTCAGCCGGCCGTGGCGGCCGTGCCACGTGACGGTCAGCGCCACGACCATCCGGTTCGCGTAGCGGTGCCAGGCGGCCCGACCGCTGACGGCCAGGTCACGGGTGAGCCGGACGCCGTGCAGGTGGAAGACCGTCGTCCGGTCGCCGGTGTAGGTCCAACGTCCTCCGCGCAGGCCGACGTCGTGACCGGAGTAGTTGTTCCACCACCGGTCGATCAGGTCGGCGACGGTGGCTGCAGCGGTGGGCGCGACGCGGCGCGCCAGCAGCGAGCCACGCCCGGCGCCGGCCGGTGTGCCGCGCACGGACCGGGGGAAGTCACCCAGGGTGCGGACCGGCGCGACGTGGGCCGCACACGCGTGCCGCGGCCGGCGCGACGGCGTACGGACGAAGCGGCGCAGGATCCGCACGGCGCAGTCGTCGGTGTCATCCACGGCGTCCACGTGGAAGCTGTTGGCGACCACGATGTGCTCGGCCCGCGGGAACTCGGCGGTCACCATCGCAGCCTCGGCCGGCGTGGTGATGGAGTCGAGCTCGCCGCTCAGCACGAGCGTGGGCACGCTCGGGTAGTGACCGCCGGGGGGACGCGGCGGTCGCGCCGGGTTGTCGGCAGCGGCCCTCGGCCAGCGGGTGCACCAGTCGAGCTCCTGCCAGTCGGAGCGGGCGTACTCGCGGACGGTGAAGGGACCGTACGTCGACGGGTGTGTCGCCGTACGGCGTGCCAGGGCGCGGCCGTACTGCCGCAGGCGGGTCCTCGGGCGGGGCGGTCATGTCGTAGAGCTGTGGGTAGTCGTGGCACGCCACGGCCGCGTCGAGCCCCTCGCTGTAGTCGCGGACCGGTCCCGCGTCCGTGCCGCCGCCCTCGGCCTCGGCCACCTCGCGGAGCAGCGGCACCCGGTCCCCGTCGAGAGCCGCCCGCAGGGCGGCGGTCAGCTCCCGGTAGGTGTAGGGGCCGTAGGTCGCACCGAACGCGGTCGTGGCCAGGGTCTCGGGGCTGACGGTGACGTGCGCGCGCCGGCCGTCGGCGTCGTGCGAGAGCCCGTGCCACGGGTGGCGGCGCACCTGCCGGAGGACGCGCCGCATCGCCCGGGCGAAGGAGGGGCCGCGGCCGCGGCACGCGGGCGAGCGTCGGCACGCCTTGGCGAACGACGAGCGCATCGCCGGCCCCTGGGTCGGGTACCAGGCTGTCTCCCCGTGGGTGGGGTAGGCGCCGTCGAGCACCAGGCTCCGAAGGAGATCGGGGTGCCGGCCGGCGAAGACCTGGGCGAAGAAGGTGCCGTAGGAGTCGCCGTACAGGTCGACCCGGCCGAGCCCGAGCCGCGCGATGACGGCGGCGAGGTCGTCGGCCGACCGCGCGGTGGTGTAGTCGTCACTGTGCGAGCCGAGGCTGCGCCCGCACCGCCGGGCCGCTACGGAGTAGGCAGTCCTCAGGTTCTGCAGGTCGGGGCACGGGAGCGCGGAGGAGCGGCCGGTGCCGCGCTGGTCGACCAGCAGCAGGTTGTGGCGGCGCAGCAGCGGCCCGTACATCGCGGCGTACGACGGGCCGGTGCCCGTCGTGGAGTAGCCGGGGCCGCCCTCGTGGGGCACGAACGTGCCCAGCGCCGGCCGGCTGTGGTCGCGTGCCGGCGCGAAGGCGAACCCGACCCGCAGCGTCCCCTGGTCGGGGTGCGCGGGGTCCCACGGGCGCTGGACATGGCCGCACCAGGCGTGCGCCACGACGGTGCAGGGGCGCAGCGTCAGGTCGCCGACCGTGAGGGGTCCGCGCGCAGCGCCGGCCCGCGACTCGGTGAGCCGGTGCTGGTAGGGCGTGGGGCCGCCAGGGACCGCGGTGGCGGCCGGGGCGAGGCCGAGGGCGAGAGCGCCGACGACGAGCGGGACGAGCAGGGGCAGACGCATGGGCGACAGCATCCCCCACCGTGGCGCGTGCGGGAACCGATCAGGGGCGGGCGTGTCCGTCGAGGTAGGCCGCGACCAGACCGCCGAGGCTGGACAGGTGGTAGCCGCCCTCCTGGACGACCACGGTCGGCAGCCCGAGAGCGCCCAGCAGCCGTCCCGCGGCGGCGTAGCCGTCGGCGGTCACCAGCAACGGGCTCTCGGGGTCGTCGGCGGCCGCGTCCACGCCCAGCGACACGACGAGCGCGTGTGCGTCCGAGGCTCGCTCGGCGAGGGCCCGGACCGCCTCCAGCCAGGGCGCGTCACCGGTGCCCTCGGCCAGCGGCAGGTTGAGGTTGGCGCCCTCCCCCTCGCCGTCGCCGGTCTCGTGCGCATGGCCGAAGTAGTGGGGGAACCACCCCGCCGCCGGGTCCACGTGCGCGGAGGCGTAGACCACGTCGGCACGGTCCCAGAAGATCGCCTGGGTGCCGTTCCCGTGGTGGGCGTCGAGGTCGACGACCGCGACCTCCGCGTGGCCCGCGTCGCGCAGGGCCTGCGCGGCGACGGCGGCGTTGTTGAGGTAGCAGGAGCCGCCGTAGCCCTGGGCGGTGACGTGGTGGCCCGGTGGCCGGCACAGGGCGTAGGCGGTCTCGACTCCGCCCGACCCACGAGCACCGGTGACCAGGTCGACGGCGGTGAGCGCGCAGTCGACGGCCGCCCGCGCCGCCTCCCAGGTGCCGGGGCCGACGAGGGTCATCGTGTCGTAGCAGTACGCACCCGCCCGACCGTGCGTCGCCGCGGCCCGCGCGGGCGGCATGCCCTGGGTCATCGCCGGCGTCGGGAACACGTAGGGCACGACCCGGTCCTGCCCCACCAGGTCGTCGTACGGGCCGTCGCTCCACTCGTCGTAGATCGTGCGGAGATGCTCGACGTACGCCGGGTCGTGCACGCGGGTCAGCACGTCGTCGTCGTGCGGCGTCGCCTCGACCGCCTCGTGCGCGCGGAGAGCCTCGAGGACCCGGTCGACCCGCGCGGGGACCTCCGTGCCGTCGGTCGGGACGCCGACCCAGACCTCGCGCATCGGCTCGTGTCGCCGGGTCTGCGGCGACCACACCACGGGGATCGTCATGAGCGCAGCATCGCCTCGTCGGTCGAGCGAAGTCGAGACCACGCGCCGGTCGGGGTCTCGACTTCGCTCGACCGACGAACGTGACCTGCCAGGATGAGCGCATGCCGCGCGCCCGCGACCTGGGAATCGTGATCGGGTCCCTGCCCACCGGTCCCACCAACTCCGTGCTCGACGTCGAAGGGGTCGGCCTCGGGCACGCCACGATCCACCGCGACGAGCCGCCCCCGCCCGAGGGCCGCGGCATCGCCCGCACCGGCGTCAGCGTCCTCGTGCTCGCGGAGGACGCCTTCGCGCGACCGGTGCCGGCCGGCGGCGCGGTGCTGAACGGCGCGGGCGAGTGCACGGGTTTCCTCACCGCCGCCGAGTGGGGGTCGGCGGAGACGCCGGTCTACCTGACCTCGACCCTGCAGCTGGGCCGGGTCTACGACTCGGCCTGCCGGATCGAGCTCGTCGTGAACCCCGAGTGCGCCACCGACTTCATCATCCCGGTGGTCGGAGAGTGCGACGACTCGTGGCTCAACGACGCCCGGCACATGCAGGTGGAGCACGAGGACGTGGTGGCCGCGTGGGAGGCCGCGATGGCCTCGCGCGGCTCCGCCTCGCCGCCCGACGAGGGCGCGGTCGGGTCGGGGACCGGGATGTCGTGCTTCGACTTCAAGGGCGGGATCGGGACGTCGTCCCGGGTGGTCGGCGACCACACGGTGGCCGTGCTGCTGATGACGAACTTCGGCTCGCGCGAGGAGTGCATCGTCAACGGCGTACCCGTCGGTCGGACGCTGGGGCCGGTGGTCCCGACCGGCTCGCCCGGCGAGGAGAAGGCGCCCGCGGGCTCCTGCATCGGCATCGTCATCACCGACGCGGCGGTCGACGGCGCGTCGTGCGCCCGGCTCGCGCGTCGCGTCGGCCTCGGTCTGGCCCGGGCGGGCTCCGTCGCCCACCATGGCAGCGGGGAGATCTTCATGGCGTTCGGCACCGGGATGCGCGTCGATCGCAACGGCAGGCCCGACGGGGCGCCGGTCGTGACCGGACGCGCGCTCGACCCGCTGTTCGCGGCGGTGGTCGAGGCGTCCGAGGAAGCGGTCCTGAACTCGATGTTCGCGGCCCCCACGGTCGTCGGCCGCGACGGCAACACCAGCGAGACCATCCACACCCCGGAGATCCTCGCGATGGTCTCGACAGGCTCGACCGACGAGGACCGCTCGACCGACGAGGACCGCTCGACCGACGAGCAGCCTCGATGAGGGTCGAGGAGGTCCGCATCCCGGTCCGGGACGGCGGCCACCTGGCCGCGACGATCTACCTGCCCGATGCGGAGGCCGGTCCCCAGCCCTGTCTGCTGGAGGCGCTCCCCTACCGCAAGGACGACCTCACGTCGTCGTACGCCTCCGGCTACCGCTCGCTCTGCGAGGAGTACCGGTACGCCGTGTGCCGGGTCGACGTCCGCGGCACCGGCTCGTCACCGGGTGACCCGCTGGACGAGTACCAGGCGGCCGAGCAGCGGGACCTCCCCGATGCGATCGCCTGGCTCGCCGACCAGGACTGGTGCGACGGGCAGGTCGGGATGTTCGGGACGTCGTACTCCGGCTTCAACTCCCTCCAGATCGCCTGCGAGCGTCCGCCGGCCCTCAAGGCGATCTGCGCGATCTACGCCACGGACGACCGCTGGACCGACGACGTGCACTGGCGCGGTGGCGCGCTGCGGCTGGTCGACCTCGTCGACTACGACCACTACATGACGGCGATGTGCGTGCTGCCGCCGGTGCCGGCGGTCTGGGGTGACGGCTGGTACGACGAGTGGCTGCGGCGGCTGGAGACGTGCGAGCCGTGGGTGCTGACCTGGCTCCGCGAGAACCGTCACGGCCCCTACTGGGACCATGGGTCCGTGCGGCTCGGTGGCACGACCACGGGCTACGAGCGGATCGAGTGCCCGGTGATGGTCGTCGCCGGCTGGGCCGACGGCTACCGCAACAACTCCTTCCGCACGGTCGCCGAGCTGGGGCGGCACGGCGTACCCCATCGCCTGCTGGCGGGCCCGTGGGCCCATGCCGACCCGGCGACCGCGATGCCCGGGCCGCGGATCGACTTCGACGTGGAGATGGCCGCCTGGTTCGACCACTGGCTACGCGGCGTCGGGACCCACGAGGACCGCTGCGACGTCTTCGTACGGACGTCGACCCGGCCCGAGATCGACCTCGACCTGCACGAGGGCTGGTGGGTCACGCTCCCGACGGTGCCACCCGTGACCGAGGCGACGCTCGACCTGACCGCCCCCGTGTCGCTCGAGGTGGTGCCCGACGTCGGCACCGCCGCCTGGATCGACTGCGCCGGGCATCTTCCCTGGGGCCTGTCGGGAGACCAGCGGCTCGACGACGAGCGCTCCCTGACCTGGGAGGTCGACCCGCCGCCGGGGCCCGTGGTCGGCCATCCGGTGCTGCGCGCCAAGGTCTGGGCCACCCGGCCGGCCGCCTCGCTCTCGGTGAAGATCTGCGACGTCTTCCCCGACGGCACGTCGGCCCTCGTCACCCGAGGCACCCTCGACCTCGCCTACCGCGACGGGGTCCACGGGACTCCGTCGTCACTGGTCCCGGGCCGGGAGTACGACGTGGAGATCGTCCTCGACGCCTGTGCCTACCAGTGGACGCCCGGGCCAGACCCTGCGCGTCTCGGTCGCCGGTGCGGACTGGCCGAACACGATCGCTCCCCCCGAGCCGGTCTCGATCACCCTGCGGACGGCGTCGCTGACCCTGCCGCTGCTGGACGAGCTCGACTTCGCCGTGCCCGACTTCGAGCCGGGGGCCGAGCACTCCTCGGAGTCGGCCGAGGGGGTCGGCTGGTCGATCCACCACGACGTGCTGCACCGGGTGACCACGGCCACGACCCGGTCCGACAGCCGCTACCCCACGCCGTACGACGGGACCGCGCACGAGCTCTACCTCGGTGAGGTGTCGGTCGACACCCGGACCTTCGCCCAGAGCGCCAACGCCCACACGGTCTTCGACCTCACCTGGCCCGGGATCGAGGTCACCGTGCGCTCGGGGATGACCGTCGCGGTCACCCCGGACACCTACGACGTGTCGATCTGGGTGATGGCGGTGCACGACAGCGAGGAGATCAGCCACCGCACCTGGCAGGAGTCGATCCCCCGCTGAGGCCCGTCACCCGGCCGACCGGGCACGTCGCGCCAGCAGCAGCGCAGCCGTCAGACCGCCCAGGGTGCCGAGCGCCTCGTCACCGAGGGTGTCGGTGTAGGCCGTGTCCAGCTCGGTGCCGTGCCGGATGAACGTGTACCACTCGGCGAGCTCCCAGCCGATGGCGAGTGCGGCCCCGATGCCCGTGACGAGCAGGACGAGCACCCAGACGGGCCGGACCACCTGCCGCTCGAGCAGCAGGCCGATGCCGAAGCAGAGGAGCAGCCAGTTGACGTAGTGGTTGGCGTCGTCCCACCACTCGAGGGTGTCGTAGAGGTTCAGGGTGTTGCCCGTGACGTCGACCAGGAACGGCGCGGCGACGAACGCGAACCCCGCCCACGGGAGTGCCCTCCCGTCGTGCCGACGACGCGCGACCTGCCACCACACGACCACGGGCAGGAGCATCACGACCGGGTACGCGACCAGTCGGGCGCCGAACGCCTTGCCCTCGAACTGCGGGAGCCCGTGCGCGAAGGTCGCCACGGCGAGCTGGCCGGCCGTCAGCACCAGGATCACGACGTACGTCGTGCGGGCGCGGTGCTCCACGACGTCCCTCCCGGCCTCGGCTCGCGCGCAGCCTAGGGGGTCGGGCGGCCGGCCGCGCGGAGGGTCTACTCCCAGCCCTCGGCCGACAGCACGGCGGCAGCGATGCAGCACTCGTCGTCACACACGTCGTCGTGCTCTGCGCACTCGTGCTCGTGGTGGGGTGTCTCGCTGGCCATGGCGTCGAGGGCGCGGAACATGGCGATCGTCACTTTCATCCATCCTCTCGTCGGACACCTCCACCGTGGCACGCGAGCAGCGCCGCCGGCGGAGGCGAAGGACACCTGAGGACGGGACCAGTGGCTGCCGCTACTCCCCCGGCATGCCCGTCGGCACCGGCTCGCCGTCGACCTCGACGGTCGCGGCGCGCCAGAAGCACAGCAGGTCCTTGACCGGCAGGGCGTCGTGGAGCGGGTCGGGGTAGTACCACGCGACGTCGGGTGCGTCCTCGGCGCTCAGGTACGACGCCGTTCCCTTGTAGGCGCAGGTGGTCCGGGTCTCGGACGGTGCCAGGAGCTCCGTCCGCACGTCCTCGCGTGGGAGGTACCAGCGCACCGGGAGGCTGGTCTCGACCAGGGCCACCGGCCGGGTCGACTCGGCCAGGACCGTGTCGCCCACCGTGACCCGCACGTGCCGGTCGCTGCGCAGGACGTCGATCCGGGCGAACGGGTCGTGGGGGTGGCTGACCACCGGCTCGTCCTCCTCCCGCCAGTCGAACGGCGCCCAGCGCACGATCACGCGCCCGCCGAGCGCCGGATCGTCCGGACGGAACGCCACCTCGCCGAGGCCGTCGGCATGCAGGGCGACGCCCGTGGTCGTGTGTCCCGGGTGCTGGGGGCCGAGCACCGGCCCCGGGAACGCCGGCGGCGGGCCGGGCTCGTGCTCGGTCACGGCGAGGTGGAGCTCGGTCTCCGGCACGGCGTACCACGGCACGACGCGGCGCGGCTCCCACACGAGCAGGGCGTCGCGGGTGTCCACCACGGTCGTGCCGTCGAGGTCGGCTCGGATCCGCTTGGGAGTGGTGGCGAAGCGGAGCTCGGCGAGATGGCGGAACCAGCTCTCCCGGAGATCGATGGCCATCGGTCGAGTCTGCCTCGCGGGCGGAGAGGGCACCAGTCGGTTTCCTCGGCGACACACGCCCGGGGACGTCAGACGGATCGAGCCGTAGAAGCCACGATCCGGATGACGGCTGGAGGTTCCCTGCGAGTCGGGAGTCGGCGCTGCTGGTACCTTGCCGGGGTCTCTGATCGCTGCTCGTCACCGAGTCCGAGCGGGCGGGCCCTGTCGTCGTTGGTTGCGGAGGCTGTTGTGTTGTTCCGGCTCTCCAGTCCGGTCCTGATCGTCGCGCTGGCGGTGATCATCGTCGGTTCTGCGCTGGCCGGTCTGCTCGTCGGACGGTCGAGGCGAGAGCATCACCACGGGCTCAAGGAGTCCTCCGGAGTCATCCAGGGCGCCCTGTTGGGCTTCATGGGGCTCGTCCTGGCCTTCGGCCTGTCCCTGGCGCTCGGCCGCTACGAGGATCGTCGGACTGCCGTGGTGGACGACGCCAACACCATCGGCACCGCCTACCTGCGAGCCCAGACCCTGTCGGAGCCCGTGCGCAGCCAGTCGTTGCCCCTGCTGGTCGCCTACACCGACGCTGAGCTGGCCCTCACCGACGACGTACCGGGCAGCGCTGCCGCCGACCGGACCGTCGCCCGGGGGTCGGCCCTCCAGGACCAGCTCTGGGGCCTGGCCGGGCAGGCCGTCACGAAAGAACCGACCGCCACTGCCCCACGCCTGTACGAGGACAGCCTCAACTCGATGATCGACCAGCAGACGGTACGCGTCGCCGGACTGAACAATCGCGTGCCGACCGAGGTGCTCCTGCTCGAGGTCATCGGCTCCGCCGGCGCCATGTTCCTGGTCGGGCTCCATGTGGGCCTTCTCGGTCGCAGCCTGACGCCGCTCCTCCTGGCAGCAGCACTGGTCACGTTCCTGCTCTTCGTGACCTTCGACCTCGATCGGCCCACCCGCGGGTTCATCAAGGTCCCTGACGCTCCGTTGGCTGCCCTGCGGGCGTCCATGGACGAACCGCCGGCCTACGGTCCGCCGTAGCCGATCGCGGGCGACGGCCGGGCCGCAGCACTCGCATCCACCCGAGCCGCGTCGCTCGAGGCCGACGCGGCTAGACCATCCAGTTCGGCTCGAACTCCGGGTCGGTGAGGCCGGGGCGGTCGAAGCCGAAGGCCGACACGTCGGAGGGCGTCGTACCGGTGGTGGCGAGGTCGGCCAGGATCCGGCCGAACGTCGGGGCGAACTTGAAGCCGTGGGCCGACCCGAGGCCGACCACGACGGCCGGATGGCCGGGCACCGGCGCGAGCACGAAGTCGCGGTCGGGAGTGAGGGTGTACTGGCAGCGCAGGGAGCGCACCGGCTCGCCGGTCCCCGGCAGCAGCGACCCCAGGAACGACGTCAGCCGCTCCCGCATCTCGGGGTCGGGCTCGGTCGTGCGGGCGTCGGGGTCGACCGGCGGCCCGCCGCAGTCCTGGGCGGCCTTGACGGTCGCCTCGCCGTAGCAGGGGAAGCCGTAGTAGCTCGGCTCGTCCATCCAGATCCACAGCGGCATCGAGGCGTACGGCGCGGGATCGGGTGGCGCGAAGTAGGTCACCTGCTCCAGCGTCACCGTCAGCGGCACCTCCACGCCGAGGCCGGCCAGGACCCGGTTGGTCCACGCATCGGCGGCGACCACCACGCCCCGGCACGCGTACGACGTGTCGCCGGCCTCGACGACCACGTGCGAGCCGTGGTCGGTCACGGCCGTGACCGGCGACGAGCCGAGCAGCGTGGCACCGGCCTCGGTGGCGAGCCGTTGCATCGCCGCGGTGCCCCGGGCCGCCGGGACGATCGCGCCGCGCTCCTGGAACAGCCCGCGCGTGCCGGGCGGCACCGCGAACACCGGGAACCGTGCGGCGATCTCGTCGGCCGACAGCGACTCGAAGTGGATGCCGACCTCGCGCATCGACGCGACGTAGTCGTCCGGCGCGATCGCGCAGTCGGGCGGGAAGAGGTCGAGGCCGCCGACCACCGTCACCAGCGACTCCCCCGACTCCTTCTCGAGCCGCTCCCAGTCGTCGTAGGCCTCCTGCGTGAGGCGCACGTAGGCGGGCGTGTGGTAGCTGTGCCTCAGGATCCGCGAGGTGTCGTGGGAGGCGCCGCGGCTGTGCCCGAGCTCGAACTGCTCGAGCCCCACCACCGAGTGGCCGCGCGTGGCCAGGTGCCAGGCCGCGCCGGAGCCGAGTGCCCCGAGCCCGACGACGACGTAGTCGACGTCGGTCATCGGTCGTGGTCTCGACTTCGCTCGACCGACGACGAGGACGCCCGCTCGACCGACGAGGACGCCCGCTCGACCGACGAGGACGGCCCCACGACCGACGACGACGGCCCCTCGACCGACGAGCCGTCCGCCGGTCGAGCGGAGTCGAGACCCAGGCGTGGCAGCAGCCAGCGCCGGATGTCGGCCGAGTCGTCCTCCATCGGCGCGAACCAGCCGTGGGTGTAGGCCCGCGACGACATGCCGCGCTGCACGGACTCGCAGATCGCCCAGTCCTGCCGGTTCACCATGTCCCAGAAGTCGCCGGCGTCCGACGGGTCGAAGCCGGCCGACTCCACCTCCGCGGCCGCGAACAGCAGTCGGCAGTCGATCGCGGTCCGGTCGACGGCGAGCGGCCGCAGCGTGAACGCCGCGACGTGGTCGGCCGAGCACGACAGCATCAGGTTCGGGTAGACCAGCTCGCCCTTGTGGCGCACCCGCTCCGCGTCGTTCAGCCCCGGCAGCGGCGAGCGCGTGGTGGTGCCCGACATCGTGAACGTCCAGGCGCCCTCACGGTGCGGGATCCCCTCGTCCCAGTCGAGGCCCTGGCCGCCGCCGGCGAACGACGGCACCAGCCTCGAGAGCTCGGGGTGGACGGGTCCGCAGTGGTAGCACTCGTTGTAGTTCTCGGCGATGACCTTCCAGTTGGCGGCGACCTCGTAGGTGTAGGTCTGCCCGGTGACCAGCGAGGCGAGGTCGTAGTTCGCCAGGGTCCGCGTCGCGCGCCCGACACTGTCGCTCAGCGGGGCGGCGGCGTCCGGCGTCGCATGCACGAAGACGAAGCCACCCCACGACTCGACCCCGAGGGCGTGCAGCGAGAACTCCCCCGGCTCGACGTCACCGTCCTCGGTGTGCGGAGCCCGGAGCAGCGAGCCGTCGAGGGCGTACGTCCACGAGTGGTAGGGGCAGCGGATCGACCTCGCCCCGCACAGCTGCGGCCCGCTGCCGGGCTCGGTCGGGAAGAGCTGCGAGCCGCGGTGGCGGCACACGTTGTACGACGCGTGCAGGGCGCCGCTCGCGTCGGCGGTCAGCACCACCGACTCGCCGAGCACGTCCACGACGGCCACGCGCTCGGGAGCGTCGAGGCCGAGGTCCGACACACGGCCCACGCAGGTCCACTCGCGCAGGAGCACGCGCTCGCGCTCCTGCGCGAACCACGCGGGATCGACGTAGAGCTCACGGGGCAGCGCAGCCTGCAGGGTCATCGCGGGGCCTCCGTTCGGGCAGCGACCAGGTGACAGGCGGACCGGTGCCCGTCGGGATCGGACGGGAGGATCGGCAGCGGCGTGCCGCGGCACAGGTCGGCCACCGCGTCCGCCTCACCCGACGCCAGCGCGGGGCACCGCGGGTGGAAGCGGCAGCCCGCCGGGATCCGGGTGGGGTCGGGGATCTCTCCGCGGAGCACGATCGGCTCGAGCCCCTCCATCTCCGGTACGACGGACAGCAGGGCCTGCGTGTAGGGGTGCTGGGGCGCGGTCAGCACCTCCTCCGTGGGACCCGCCTCGACCACCCGGCCGAGGTACATCACCGCGATCCGGTCGGCGATGTTCCACGCCAGACCGAGGTCGTGGGTGACCACCAGCACGCCGAGACCGAGCTCCTCGCGGAGCTTGAGCAGCAACGCCAGGATCTCGCCGCGGATCGAGGCGTCGAGGCTGGAGACCGGCTCGTCGGCGATCAGGAGGTCGGGCTGGAGGGCCAGGGCGCCGGCGATCAGCACCCGTTGCCGCTGCCCGCCGGAGAGCTCGTGGGGGTAGCGCAGGAAGAGCGCCTCGGGCGGGCGGAGCCCGGCCGAGGACAGGGCCTCGGCCACCAGCTCGGCCTCGGTCCTGCCGGTGGCCGCCATCCGCTTGTGGATCCGCAGTCCCTCGGCGACCGACTCGTACACCGTCTGGCGCGGGTTGAGCGCACCGCTGGGATCCTGGAGGACCAGCTGCACCCGACGACGCAGGGCCTTGAGGCCACGCCTGCTCCGGTCGAGCTTCTCGCCCTCCCAACGGACCTCGCCGGCGGCCGGCTGCGTCAGCCCGACCAGGGTGCGAGCCAGGGTGGTCTTGCCCGATCCGGACTCTCCCACGAGGGCCAGGACCTCGCCGCCCCGGATCACCAGGTCGGCACCGTCGAGCGCGCGGGCGACCTTGCCGGCCCGCGTCGTGAACTCGACCCTCACGCCATCGGCCGACAGCTCGGCCGGCACGGTCTGCGGACTCGGTCACTCGTCGATCCTCACGCAGGCGGCGGCGCGGTCGTCGCCGTACGGCGAGCAGCCGCGGCTCTTCGGGCAGGCACTCCTCGGCGGCCCGCGAGCACCGCGGTGCGAACGAGCAGCCGCCGAGCAGGTGGCGCAGGTCCGGAGGATCCCCGGGCAGACCCGCCGGTGCGAACCGTGCGGCCCTGTCGCCGACCCGTGGGAACGCCGACGACAGCGCAGCGGAGTAGGGGTGCAGGGGCGCGGTGAAGATCCGGTCCGCCGGACCCTCCTCGACCACGCGCCCGGCGTACATCACCGTGATCCGGTCACACAGCGTCGGCCAGCACCGACAGGTCGTGGCTGATCATCAGCATCCCGACTCCGCGCTCGCGCACCAGCGTCGTCAGCACGTCGAGCACCTGGGCCTGCACCATCACGTCGAGAGCCGTGGTCGGCTCGTCGGCCACCACCAGCTCGGGGTCGCAGGCGAGCGCCATCGCGATCATCACCCGCTGCTTCTGACCGCCCGAGAGCTGGTGGGGATAGCTACGGGCACGCGTCGGGTCGAGGCCGACCTGCTCGAGCAGCTCGCCGACGCGCTCCGTGCGCCGGGCCTCGCGAGAGCTCCGGGAAGTGGATCTCGATCGGCTCGGCGATCTGGTCGCCGATCCGGTGCACCGGGTTGAGCGAGTGCAGCGCTCCCTGGAAGACGATCGAGGCTCCCGCCCAGCGCACGGTCCGCAGCTCGCCCCAGCGCATGGTGAGCACGTCGCGGCCGTCGAACAGCACCTCGCCCGTCACGGTCGCGTTGGCTGCCTGGAGGCGCAGGACGGTGGCCGCCAGCGTCGACTTGCCGCAACCGGACTCACCGGCGACGCCGACGATCTGGCCGCGCTCGACGGTGAGGTCGACGCCACGCACCGCCGGCAGGGGTCCGCCTTCGGTCGCATAGGTGACGTGGAGGTCCTTGATCTCCAACAGGGTCGACGTCCCGGCCGAGGAGGGCTGCGGGGTGACGGCGGGCGTGGTCATGAACGGTCCTTCAACCGGGGGTTGACGATCTCCTCCAGAGCCTGGCCGATCAGGGTGAAGGCCAGCACCACCAGGACCACGCAGACGCCCGGAGGCACGACGTACCACCAGCAGCCGGTCGTGATCGCCCCGGTCTGGTAGGCGCCGTCGAGCATGGTGCCCCAGGAGGTGCGGGTGGGGTCGCCGAGGCCGAGGAAGCTCAGCGTGGTCTCCGACAGGATGGCGATGGCGACGGTCAGCGTGGTGTTGGCGAAGACCATCGGCATCACGTTGGGCAGGACGTGCCGGCCGAGCTGGTGCCAGCGGCCGGCTCCGATCGCCTCGGCTCGCTCGACGTACGGCCGCTCCTTGATCGACAGGGTCTGGCTCCGGATCAGCAGGGCGGTGCCCGGCCAGGAGGTCACGCCGATCACGATGATGATGTTGACCAGGCTCCGGCCCAGCACCGAGGCCAGGGCGATCGCCAGCGGCAGGAAGGGGATCACCAGGAACCATTCGGTGATCCGGAAGGTGATCCGTCCGACCCAGCCGCCGAAGTAGCCGGACACCAGCCCGAGCAAGGTCCCGATGACCATCGAGATCACCGTGGCGCTCAGCCCGACGAGCAACGAGACCCGCGAGCCCCAGATCAGCAGGGTCAGCACCGAGCGTCCCTGGTCGTCGGTGCCGAGCGGATAGCTCGCGGTCGGTGGGTGCAGGATCGGCCCGTTCGCCAGGGTGACGTCGAGCCCGGACTTGTCGGCGAGCACGGGCGGCCAGCAGTGCGACTGCGACGAAGACCACCAGGATTCCGAGGCCCGACCATGCCGCCGCGGTGCTTGCGGAACTCGGCCCAACCTCGACGCCAGGTGGCCGCGCGCCGACGCCGGGAGAGCTGGCGGGTGCTGAGCCGGCGCGGGTTCTCGGCAGTGGTGCTCATGTCCGCACCCTGGGGTCGAGCCAGCCGTAGATCAGGTTGGCCGCCAGGTTGGCCAGGATCACGCCGGCGCTGGCGATCAGGAACGTGCCCTGGAGCACCGGGAAGTCGGGGACGTCGATCGCGTTCGTGGACAGCAGCCCGAGACCGGGGATCGAGAACACGGTCTCGACCGTGATCGCCCCCGAGACCACGAACCCGATGTTCAGCGCGATGACCGTGGTCGTCGGCAGCAGCGCGTTGCGGACCGCGTGCCGGTTGCGCACCACCACGTCCCGCAGGCCCTTGGCCCGCGCGGTCTGCAGGTAGTCCTCACCCAGCTCGTCGAGCAGCGAGCTGCGCATGATCAGCGAGTACTCCGCGAGATAGGCCAGGGTCAGCGTGGCCACCGGCAGCACCAGGTGCCAGATGGTGTCGAGGACGCCCTGGACCGAGTTCGGGTTGACGTCCGGGGAGTGCAGGCCGCCGGTCGGGAAGATGCCGGGGACGAACCAGAACCCGACCCCGAGCACCGCGATCAGCATCAGCCCGAGCCACCACTCGGGCATCGCGTAGAGGGTCAGCGAGGTGCCGGTGGAGATCTTGTCGAACAGGCGAGCCGCGGTTCCAGGCGCCCTTGATGCCCAGGTAGACGCCGATCAGGGTGGCGAAGATGGTCGAGGTCCCGACCAGCAGGACGGTCGGCCACATGGCCGGTCCAGATCAGCTGCGAGACCGGCAGCCGGTACTGATCGAGATCCCGAGGTCGCCGTGGGCGTGTTCTGTCAGGAACGTCAAGAACTGCTGCGGCAGCGACTGGTCGAGCCCGTAGGTCTTGTTGAAGGCCTCCTGCTGGGCCGGCGTGTTCAGCCGCCACGGCCGAGGCTGCGGGCGGGGTCGCCGGGCAGCACCCGGAACAGGAAGAAGTTCACCAGCAGCATGAACAGCAGGCTGCCGATCGAGCCCAGCACCTTGACGCCCGACGTACGACGCGTAGCCCCGCGCCGCGAGGCTGGTCCTCCGCCTCGGCGACGAGCCGCGGCTCGGCGACCAGGTGGGTCACCGCGCGCTCACTCCGACTCCTCCGAGGCGCAGCGACGTCGAGCTCACTCCCGGTCCTCCACGGTCGACCGGCGCCGCATCATCACGACGCCGCCCGACCAGCACGCGACGACGACCAGCCCGCCCACGATCAGGAACGGGCTCCCGACCGAGGACGATCGGCCACCCGTCGTCGCCTTGACGGCCCCGGTGAGGCTCCCGCCGGCCGTGGCGGCGTCGCAGGTGCCCGCGTCGGCGGCCGGCTTGATGTGGATGTAGTTGTAGACGCCGTACTGCTCGAGCCAGATGCCGCCGGGGTTGGGCTGCGGCACGAAGCAGGCGAACCTGTCGCTGCGGACCGCCTCACCGACCGAGGAGTACGCCGTGACGAGGTAGGGCGAGTCGCGGTAGAGGATCTCCTGCATCTGCTTGACCTGAGCCACGCGCTGGGTCGGGTCGGTCGAGACGTGCTGCTCGTTGTAGAGCTTGTCGTACGCCGTGTTGCAGTAGAACGAGTCCGACGAGTGCTGCCGCTGGGCGCAGGTCATGTAGCTGAGCATCGAGTCCGGGTCGGGCTCGACGTACCAGCCCCACTGGAAGGCGTCGAAGTTGCCCTTGTAGATCTCGTTGGTCAGCTGGCTGGAGCTGTACGGTCGACACCTGCCGACTTGATGCCGAGGTCGCTCGAGCCACTGCTGGAAGTAGTCCATCGTGTTCAGCGACGTCGGCGAGTCGGAGCGCGCGGCCAGCCGCAGGTTGATCGGGGTCGTCCCGTCCTTCTCGGTCCGCTCGCCCGCTGGAGTTCAGCTTGTAGCCCGCCGCGTCGAGCAGCTGCCCGGCCTTGGCCAGGTCGAAGGTCATCTTCTGGTCGGCCGGCGGCTCCCAGTGCCACTTGGTGTAGGTCGGCGGCACGATCGTCGTGCCGGGCAGCCCGGCACCCTGGTAGACCTTCGGGATCAGCTGCGGCAGGTTGAGCGCGTAGCCCAGGGCGTGCCGGAACTTCGGGTCGAGCACGGCGGGGTCCGGGTTGCCGATCTTCTTGCCGCCCTTGCGCGTCCGACGTCGACCCGGTGTTGAAGGCGATCTCGTCGAAGCCGGGCGAGTTGCCGTTGTGGGCGGTGATGCCGGCCTTGCCCTGCAGGCTCTTCACCTCGAGCGCGGTGATGCCCTCGACGAAGTCGGCCTCGCCCTTGACTCAGCGCCTGGATGGCGGAGTCGTCGTTCTTGTAGAACTGGAAGATCACCTCGTCGATGTGCGGCGCGCCGCCCCAGTAGTCGGGGTTGGCCTCGAACTTGAACGTCGAGCCGTCGGCCGGTGCCCTGCACCAGCCGGAACGGGCCCTACGCCGACCACCGGCTTGCCGCCGGTCGGGCGCGGCGGGGTAGCTCTTCATCTGGCTCTCGCTGACGTTCTTCCAGATGTGCTCGGGCACGATCGGGATCGGCAGCAGGGGCAGCGTGGCGACCGGCTTGTTGAGCTTCATCACCACGGTCGTGGCGTTCGGGTGCGGTCACCGACTTCACGCCCTTGAGGTAGGACAGCCAGTTCGTGCCCTCGACGCGTCCCGTGGCCAGGACCCGGTTGTAGGTGAAGGCGACGTCGTGCGCGGTCAGCGGGACGCCGTCGGAGAACTTCACGCCGGTGCGCACGGTGAAGGTCCAGGTCAGCCCGTCGGGCGACGCCGTCCACTTGGTGGCCAGGTCCGGCTCCGGCGACATGTCCTTCATCGAGTAGCCGACGAGGTAGTCGTAGGTCAGGCCCCACATCTCGTACGACGGGGCCTGGAACCCGAGGAACGGGTTGAGCGAGTCGACGCCCTCACCGAGCATCGCCACCTTGAAGACGACCTTGTGCCTTGCCCTGCGCCGGCGTGCCGATGCGCCAGCCCGGGCAGCAGCGTGGCCAGCAGCAACCCCAGCGCCACGAGGAACGCTCCGGCGGTACGGTGACCGCCGTGCCCCGCAGACGCCCACCCACCGACCGCGCCCCGCACGCCGTACACCCACCGCGAGCACGGCGTCCAGCGTCCCGACCCCTACCACTGGCTGGGCGGCGACGAGCCCCCCGTCCTCGACCACCTCGTCTCCGAGCGGGCCTTCTATGACGCGTCGTGTCCATCTGGACTCCCTGAGGTCCGCCCTGAAGGCGGAGATGCTGTCGCGGCTGCCGACCGACGACGAGTCTGCTCGCTGGTCCCGCAGGCGTCACACCTACTGGACCCGCCACCCCGTGAACAGCGACTACGCCGAACTGTGGCGACTGAATCATGATTCAGAGGGAGGGTCAACGACCGAATCCGAATCGTCATCGCTGTTTTTCGACATCTCTCAGCAAGATGTCAGCAGCGGGTACCTCGACGTCGGACTGACCCTGGTCAGCCCCGACGAGGACCTGCTCGCCTACAGCGTCGACACCGACGGCGACGAGGTCTTCGAGCTCCGGTTCCGCGACCTCCGCACGGGCACGGACCTCCCCGACACGGTGGCCCGCAGCTACTACGGCGGCGCCTGGAGCGCCGACTCGCAGTGGTTCTTCTACACCGTGCACGACGAGGCCTACCGACCCTGGCAGGTGCTCCGGCACCGCCTCGGCACCGACCCGGCCGACGACGTGGTGGTGCTCGAGGAGCACGACGCCCGCTTCGAGCTGAACCTGCGGGCCACCCGCAGCGAACGACCTGATCGTGATCTGGAGCGAGAGCCGCTCGACCAGCGAGGCGTGGGTGCTCGACGCCGAGGCGCCCGAGTCGGTGCCGCGCTCGGTGGGTGGTCGGCGGCACGGCGTCCTCTACCGGGTCGAGCACGCGCCCTCCCCCGCGGGCGACCGGCTGCTCGTGGTCACCAACGACGGCGCGGTCGAGTTCCGGCTGATGACGGCACCGGTGCCGCTGGCCGCCGACGTGGACCACTCCGCGTGGGTGGAGGCGCGGCCCGAGCACCCGGACGAGCGGCTGTGGCAGGCGGACGCGTTCGCCGACGGCGTCGTGCTCTCCTACCGATCCGGTGGCGCGCACCGCCTGCGGGTCGTGCGACACGACGACCTGGCCGGGCCCGGACGCGTCCTGAGCAGCCGCTACCAGGTCGGCTGTCTCGACCTGTCGCGCAACGAGCTGTACGACGCGCCCACGGTCACCGTCGCCGACGAGAGCTACCTGCGCCCGCCCGTCTGGTCGACGGTCGACCTGCGCACGGGCGAGCGGGTCGACGTGCACCGCGCCGAGGCGCCGGGCTTCGACCCGGACGCCTACGCCGTCGAGCGTCGTACCTTCGCGTCGCCGGACGGCACGCAGGTGCCGGCGGTGCTCGTGCGACGCCACGACACCCCGCTCGACGGCACCGCCCCCTGCCTCATCTACGCCTACGGCTCCTACGAGGCGGTCGACGAGCCCGAGTGGGACGCCGCCCTGCCGGCGCTGCTCGACCGCGGCGTCGTGTGGGTGCACGCCCACCCGCGCGGCGGCGGCGAGAGGGGTCGGCGCTGGTGGCTCGACGGCAGCCTGCGCCACAAGCAGCACACCTTCGACGACCTCGCCGCGGTCGCCGACGGTCTCGACCGGGAGGGTCTGGTCGACGGGACCCGGATCGCGACCCGCGGGCTCAGCGCCGGCGGGCTGCTCCAGGGCGCGCTCTTCAGCCAGCGGCCAGAGCGGTGGCGGGCCGTGGTGGCCGAGGTGCCGTTCGTCGACGTGGTGACCACGATGTTCGACGAGACCATCCCGCTGACCATCAACGAGTGGGAGGAGTGGGGCGACCCGCGGGTCCGCGAGGAGTTCGACTGGATGCTCGCCTACTCGCCGTACGACCACCTGCCGCCGGCCGGCTCGCGTCCCGACCTGCTGGTGACCGGCGCGGTCCACGACCCGCGGGTGATGGTGCGCGAGCCCGCCAAGTGGGTCGCGGCCCTGCGCGAGTCCGACCCGGAGTGGTCGCCGCGCTGTCTCTTCCGCTGTGAGACCGGGGCCGGCGCGCACGTCGGCCCGTCGGGTCGTACCGGCCACCTCGGCTACGAGGCCGAGGTCTACGCGTGGGTCCTGGACCGGCTGGGAGTGGCGGATGAGCGTGAGTCGCCTGCACGACGAGGTGATCCGGGTCGCGCGCGACCTGATCCGCCTCGACACGACGAACGCGCGAGAGCCGGGCCTGGGCAACGAGACGCTGGTGCGCCGAGTACCTCGCCGACTACCTCACGCCCTACGGCGTCGAGTGCGAGCTGGTCGCGCGCGAGGACCACCGGGCCAACCTGGTGGCCCGGATCCCCGGGGTCTCGACAGGCTCGACCAGCGGGGCAGGCTCGACGGACGAGGCCGAGTCGCTGGCGTTCGTCGGGCACACCGACGTCGTGCCGTGCGACCCGCGCGACTGGACGCACCCGCCGTTCGAGGCCGTCGTCGACGACGAGGGCTGGCTGTGGGGCCGCGGCGCGGTCGACATGAAGAACGAGGTGGCCGCCCGCGCCGTCGCGATGGCGGAGCTGGCCCGCACCGGCTTCCGCCCGCGCGGTGACCTGTGGCTGCTCGCGGTCGCCGACGAGGAGGACGGCTTCGCCGACGTCGGGATGCGCTGGCTGCTCGAGGAGCGCCCCGACATCCGGCCCACGCACAGCATCAACGAGGGCGGCGGGGAGCGGATGCCACTCTCCGACGGGCGCGAGGTCGTGGCCGTCTCGGTCGGCGAGAAGGGCACGCTGCCGGTGCAGGTGGTGGCCCTGGGCGAGGCCGGGCACGCCTCCGTCCCCACGCTGGGGAACAACGCCGTACCGCTGCTCGCGCGGCTGATCACCCGGCTCGGCGACGGCATGCCCGAGCCGGTCGCGAATCCGATGGTCGGTGCGATGCTCACGGCCCTGCTGGGACGCGACGAGCCCGACCTCGGACGCGCGATCGCGGAGGCCGAGGCGCTGCACCCGAGTCTGAACGGCTCGCTGACCGCCCTGATGGGCTCGACCCTGGCGCCGACCATGCTGTGGGGCTCGAACAAGCGCAACGTGATGCCGGCCCGGGCCACTGTCGAGGTCGACTGCCGGATCCTGCCCGGCACCACCCAGGCCGACGTCGAGGCCCTGGTGCGGTCGCTGCTCGGCGACGACCTCCCCTACGCCCTGGAGTGGCCGGAGGCGATCGTCGAGGCCTCGAGCTCGCCGGTCGACGGCGTCGTCCCGGCCGCGATCGCCGCGTTCCTGGCCGCCGACGGCGACCCCGCCACGGTGCTGCCGACGCTGTGCACGGGCTTCACCGACAGCAACTACCTCCGCGCCGCCTCCGGCACCGCGGCCTACGGCTTCAGCCCCACCCGGGCCACCCCGGTCGAGGTGCTGGACGCCGGCTACCACAACGCCGACGAGCGGATCCACGTCGACGACCTGCTGCTCTCCACCCGCTTCCACCTCGACCTGGCCCGCCGCGTCCTGGGCTGAGGCCGGCCGGCGCACCTCCCGCAGGATGACCTCATGACGACCACCCCCTTCCCCGAGCCCGCGTCCACGCCGGACCTGCGCGGGCTGATGCTGGACTACCTCGACTTCTTCCGGGGCGTGGTCGCCGACAAGGTGGAGGGGCTGAGCGAGGGCGAGCTGCGGCTCGTCGAGGGTGCCGTCGGGGTGGACGCCGGCGGGGCTGGTGAACCACCTGGTCAACGTCGAGCGGCGGTGGCTGCGCTGGGGGTTCCTGGCCGAGCCGGTGTCGGATCCGTGGCGCGACGCGGCCGAGGACGACGGCTGGGTGTCGCCGGCCGCCACCCCGGCCGAGCTGCGGGCGCTGCTCGAGGCGTCGGGCGCGCGGTCGCGGGCCATCGTGGAGGAGCACGAGCTGACCGAGACCGCCGCGGTCGGCGGCCGCTTCGCCGACACCGCGTCGGCCCCGCAGCTGCAGTGGATCCTGCTGCACCTGATCCAGGAGTTCGCCCGGCACGCGGGCCACCTCGACATCGCCCGCGAGCTGGCCGACGGTCGGACCGGCGAGGGCGGCTGATCGCCGATCGGTTCCGCGAGCTTGCCGCCGCCGAGGTCAGCGCAGGTGGAGGACCTTCATCGTCCGCCTCGCCATCCGCTTCTCGCCCAGCGCGTTGGGATGCACGACCACGGGGTTCGTGCCCTGCAGCACCGGCTCGATCCACCGGACGCCCGTCGCCTGGCAGGCGTCGTGACCCTCGGACGCGTGGCCGAAGCCGACGTACGTCGCGCCGGTGGCGGCGGCCGCACGTCGTACGGCGTCGTTGAGGGTGGCCTGGATCCGGCGGAGGTAAGGCACGTCGCCCGACGCCACCGGCATCCTGTCGAAGCAGCCGCCGGTCCGGGGCAGGATCCACGGGTAGCCGAGGATCGCCACCCGGGCGTGCGGCGCTCGCTTCGCGACCGCCCGGAGCGACCTCTTCAGCGCCGGGTAGGTCTTCTGCCGGATGTCGCGCGCGAACGAGCCGCCGTAGGTGTCGTGGCACGGGCTGCCCTGGCCGAGCGTCGAGAGCCCGGCGGCGGCGCACTCGACGATCGCGCCGATGAACGTGTTGTTGTCGTTGCCGCCGATCGTCATCGTCACCAGCCGGGTCCGCGTGCTCAGGGCGTCCAGCTGCGGGGCGACGCCGGGGTACTGGCTGCCGAAGAAGTCCTTGGTCTCGGCCGCGCCGCACGTCACGTCGGTCAACCGGGCCCCCGTCGCCGCAGCGATGACGTGGGGGTAGTTGCTGGTGGAGCGGGCGCAGAGCGGGCTCGACGGGTCGGGCGGAAGCACCCCTGAGGCGGCGCTGTAGGAGTCGCCGAGCGCGACGTAGCGCAGGGGCGACGGCGCGGCCTGCGACGGCGTGGTCGCCGCAACGGCAGCGAGGGCGGCGGCGGCGGCGAGCAGGGACGTGAGGGTACGGCGGTGCATCGGAGGATCCTTCCGGACGGTGGCATCCTCCTCAACGAGCCGACCGACCACGGGTCACGAGGCCCGTGCGGCACGCCGCAGCTCGGACCCACTGCTCCCGCAGGTCCGGGTCGGTCATGACCAGGTAGACGGCAGGGCAGCTCTCCGGCCCGGAGGCTCCGGGCTCGCAGAGCGTGCAGGCCTCGGCCGGTCGCAACGGGCACTGCGGTTCGGCTCTCACGGCGCACCTCCGACACCCACGCTAGACAGCGCAGGACGGTGACCCCAGGGTCTTTCGGCAGGTGCCGGCCGGCTCACTTCGCGAGCTGGACGACCACGCCGTGCACGACCAGCCAGAGCCCGATCCCGAGCAGCAGGACGTCGATCACCCGGTCGCGGTGGCTCTCGATCCAGCGGCGCACGGACTCGAGGAAGACCGCGGTGCGCTCCGGGCGGAGCCCGGAGAGGATCTGCGCCGCGAGGTACGTCGACGACGCCACCACGATCACGACGAGGATGCCGACCACGCGCCCGGCTCCGCTGTCGGTCGCCTTGAGCACGGCCGCGACAGCGGCGGCCACGACCGGCCAGCCCTGGACCAGCGCGGCGATCACGGCGGCTCCGACCGGCCCGACGGTCTTGTCGTTCTCCGGGATCTCCGGCTTCTCCGGCTCGTCGGGACCGAGTCGGCCCTTGCGGGACGCGTCGGACCACCAGGAGGACCAGGGCGAGGGCGCCCAGGGCGATCTGGAGGAGGCCGGCCGAGGAGATGGTGCTGGAGGAGTCGTGCTGCTGCTCGCCACCGGCGAGGACCACGGTCAGCAGCGCGACCACGCCGGCGCACAGCATCCACCCGGCGATGAAGCCCCAGGTGTTGCGACGGCCCCCGCGCAGGAGGATGGCGATGTAGGCGACGATCCCGAGCGGCTCGATCGCGACGATCAGGGCGAAGCCCACGGCGGACAGCACGGCTCAGCATGGCAGCGTTGGCCGTCGGGCGGTGGGACGTCGGAGAGGGGTCGGTCAGAGTCGCGCGACGTAGCGACGCCCACGCAGCGCCTCCTCGACCAGCCCGGCCCCGCGGCGTACGCCGAGCAACCGCGCCTCCTCGGCCTGCCAGGTGATGATCGCGGCTTCGACGATGTCGACGTCGGCGACCTCGCGGAGCCCCGAGCGCGCCTCGCTCAGGCCCTGCTTGCACGCGGCCTGGTTGGCCTCGACGTGGAGCACCGCGAAGCGCGCCAGGACGACGGGATGCTTGCGCAGCGCGGGGTAGGCACGGAAGTCGGGCGGGCACTGGTCGAGCAGCCAGTTGCAGGCGGAGCGCTCCCAGTCGGGAGCGTCGGGGGGCCGGACCTCGCGGGGCCAACCAGGTGGAGCGACCAGCATGGCCCCATCATCGATCGAACAGGTGTTCGAGTCAATCGCATGCGCGGCGAGACGCTCCTCGAGCTCGGCCAGGCGGGGATCGCGCAGTCCGGCCGCACCGCGCTCCCACCAGACCGACGGGTAGATCAGCTGCCCGGTCATCCACGGCTCGAGGGCGTCGAAGACCACGCACTGGAAGGCGGGGCGGGGAGTGCGCTCCAGCGCGGCGGGCAGGAAGCCGCGTCGGTCGGCCCGCTCGAAGCCGCGCGCGCCGTAGTAGGCCGGCGACCCTTCCAGGAACAACGCCGGTACGCCGCTCCCTCGCGCCGTGTCGACGGCGGCCGCCACCAGCGCCGTGCCGAAGCCCTCGCGCTGCCGCTCGGGCACGACGGACAGCGGACTGAGCACCCACACCTCGACCAGGTCGCGCCGGGCGTCGACCCAGCCCTGGCTCAGCCCCACGTGACCGACCACGACGCCGCGCTCCTCGGCCACGAGCCCGACCCGGCGGTGGTGGCCCAGGCTCTCCCAGATCTGCGCGACCTCGGCGCCATGACCGGGGTCGTCGGCCCCGAAGGCGGCGGTGACCACCCGTCGTACGGTCCCATGGTCGTCGGCCTGCTCGGGGCGCACCTCGAAACTCACGGGCACCACCGTGGCACCTCTGCGTAGGTTGCCGCCATGGAGATCGCCTCCCTCGCCCACCGCACCGACCTCGCGATGCTCGAGCGGTCGGGCAGCCGGATCACCGATCGCGGCACCCACCTGGTCGTCCGGACGCCCGACAACCCGACCTTCTGGTGGGGCAACTTCCTGCTGCTGGCGGACGCGCCGGCGGACGAGGAGTCGGCCACGGCATGGCTGCGCGAGTTCGAGCGGGAGTTCCCCGAGGCCCGCCACCGCACGTTCGGGATCGACCGCACCGACGGCACCGTCGACGACCTGGCCCCCTTCACCGCGATCGGGCTGGACGCCGAGGCGTCGAGCGTGATGACAGCCCGGGCGGTGCACGAGCCGCCGCGGCCCAACACCGAGGCGACGTACCGCCCCCTGCGCACCGACGACGACTGGGCGCAGCAGATCGAGGTCGCCCGGGCCGGGGAGGAGATCGGCTACGACCTCGCCTTCGTCACCGCGAAGACGCGGGCCGAACGGCGCCTCGTCGACGGCGGGTACGGCGCGTGGTGGGGCGCCTTCGAGGGGGACCGGCTGCTCGCCTCGATGGGACTCTTCACGGCGTCGGAGGGGCTCGCCCGCTTCCAGAACGTCAAGACCCACCCCGACGCCCGCGGCCGCGGCCTCGCCGGCACGCTGGTCCACCGGGTGAGCCGCTACGGCTTCGAGGAGCTCGGCGCCCGCGCGCTCGTGATGGTGGCCGACCCGGACTACCTGGCGATCCGGATCTATCGCTCGGTGGGGTTCGCCGAGACCGAGCGGCAGCTGCAGGCCGAGCGCAAGCCGAGCCAGTAGCCGGGATCAGGGGTTGTCGGGCGAGGCGTAGATCTGCTTGCCACCGGCGCACGACGCCATCGCGGCCTCGGGCGCGGTGTGCCCGTCGCCGTAGAAGCCGAGGAAGTCCTGGAGCCGCGGGTCGTCGACGCTGTCGAGGTCGAGCTGGGCGTTCCAGACCGTGACCACGGCCGGGGACGGCAGACCGGGGTAGGGCGACAGGATCGTCTTCTTGTCCTTGACCGTGCCCAGTGCGGTCTGGAGGGTCTGGACGTCGGCGGCCGAGGTGCCGGGTCGGTAGGTGATCCAGACGGTCCCGTGCTCGAGCGCGTGCACGGCGTTCTCGTTGCGGACCGGACGGGTGTAGACGCCGCAGTCGAGCCACACCGGGTCGTGCGGGCCACCGGCCGGCGGCGTCGCGGTGTAGGTGACCGGGTCCGTGGTGTGCTCGTTCCCGACGTAGTCGTAGGTCTTGACCGCCTTCAGCGCCGGGATGTTGTTGCTCGGGTCGCCGCCGCGGGGATGCTTCGGGCTGAGGATCTGGTAGGCCAGGTAGGCGCAGACGATGACCACGACCACCCCGATCGCGAGGAGGATGCGCCTGGTGGCGGGGTTGGCGGCCTGCGGCTGCTGCGTGGCGGTCGGCACCCCGGAAGCGTAGCCAACGCGGGCGAGCGATCAGGGCGAAACCGACCGGATCAGCAGGGTGACGGCCGAGGCCGTGCAGACGACCAGGACGCCGGCCCGGAAGGCGTCGCGGTGGATCCGGTCGCGCACGGCGCGACCGACGAGCATCCCCGCGACGACGCCCGGCGCCAGCAGCAGCGCGACCTGCCACGACTGCCGGCCGATGGATCCGGAGAGGCCGAGCACGGTCAGGCTGAGCAGCACGCCGACGAAGAAGAAGACCGCCAGCGTCGACCGCATCACCGCCGGTGGCTCCCGCTGGAACAACAGTGCGATCGCGGGACCGCCGATGGAGGTCGCCGTACCGGTGATCCCTGCGCCGAAGCCCGCGCCGACCAGGGTGGTGGGTGTGACCGGGATGCGAGCCGCGCGCACCGCGACCCACACCGCGAGCAGGGTCATCAGGCCGAGCGCGATCCCGATCTGCTCCTCGGTGAACCGGACCACGAGCCAGGCACCTACGAGCGTGCCCGGCACCCGGCTGGGCAGCGCCCAGGCCAGCGCCCGCCAGTCGATGTGAGCGCGTTCGCCCGCCAGCATCAACCCGGAGACCAGGAGCGCCAGCCACAGGGGCAACGACGGCACCAGTGACGGCGCCAGGATCCCGACGACGGGTGCCGCGACCAGGCCCATCCCGAGGCCGACGACGGCCTGCACGAAGGCACCGAGCACGGCGGCCAGGCCCAGCAGCGTGAGGACCTGCCACGACAGATCGGCCAAGGTCAGCCGCGCATCGGCCCACCGGGCCGCTGGTAGGACTCGGCGACGATCTCGGCCACCACCGACAGGGCGATCTCACCCGGCGCCTTGCCGCCCAGGTTGTGGCCCGCGGGCACGTGCAGCTTGTCCAGCCCCGGCGCTCCGGCCAGCTCGGCGAGCATCCGCTCGGCGCGGCGACGGCTGGCCATCATCGCGACGTACGACGCGGGAGAGGCCAGGGCGTCGCGCAGGAACGCCGGCGCGTCGGGTGCGTCGTGGTCGCAGAGCACGACCGCGTCACCCTCGACCGGCGCGAGCGAGGCGAGCCCGGGACCGCCGTCGTCCTCGGCCAGCACCACGACCTCGCGACCGACCGTCGTGGCGATGGCGTCGATCGCGGCCGAGATCGGGTTGGCGCTGAGCACGAGGATCCGGCCGTGCTCCGGCCGCTCGTCGGACCAGGGCTGCTCCCGCGGTGTGGCACTCATGTGCTCAGCCTTCCAGGAACGACAGGCGGACCTCGCGGTCGGCGTTGTCGACGTTGAGATCGACCAGGCAGATGCTCTGCCAGGTCCCCAGCAACAGCCGCCCGTCCACGACGGGGACGGTCGCGTACGGCGGGACCAGCGCGGGCATCACGTGCGAGCGGCCGTGCCCGGCCGAGCCGTGCCGGTGTCGCCAGCGGTCGTCCGCCGGGAGCAGGTCGGCCAGCGCTGCGAGGAGGTCGTCGTCGGACCCGGCCCCGGTCTCGAGGATGGCCAGCCCCGCGGTCGCATGGGGCACGAAGACGTGCAGCAACCCCTCGCCGTACGCCCGCACGAAGTCGGCGCACTCGCGGGTGATGTCGAGGACCGCCTCGTGCGTGCCGGTGTGGACGTGGAAGGTGTCACTCCTCATCGGAAGCGTCCGCCAGTCGTTCCTCGATGCGCTCCACCTTGCGGGTCAGCTGGCCGGTGTCGTGGCCCGCCCGCAGGTCGGCCTTGAGCACCAGCCCGACGCGCGGCGACGTCTCCGCGACGGCCAGCACCGCCCGCTTCACGACGGCCATGACCTCGTCCCACTCACCCTCGATGTTGGTGAACATCGCGTTGGTCTCGGTCGGCAGCCCGGACTCGCGGATGACGCGCACGGCCTCGGCCACCGACTCGCTCACCCCGCCCGTCGCGTCACCGCCGGAGGGACTGATGCTGATCGCCACGAGCATGGCCCCACGCTAGCCGGAGGTCGGCGGCTCCGGTCACCGGCGCCCTCGGTGGATCGAGCGGCTCAGCCGCCGTGCTGGGGACGGTCGAGGAACTCCTGGGCCACGTCCACGAGGCGCCGCTGGGTGGTCCGAGCCTCCCTACGGAGCAGCGCGAACGCCTCGTCGAGACCGATGTGCTCGGCCTGGGCCATCGCGCCCTTGGCCTGTTCGATGACCACCCGGCTGTTGAGAGCGATCTGCAGCTGTTCCGCGAGCTCGTCGGCGCGGGCGACGTTCCGCTCCTGGAGGATCGCGATCGTGGCCACGTCGGCCAGGGCCTGGACGACCTTGATGTCGTCGTCGCGGAACTCCGCATCCGCTCGGCCGAACAGGTTGAGGGCACCGATGGTCTGGCCTCGCAGCCGCAGAGGAAAGGCATGAACGGACTGGAACCCCGCCTCGAGGGCGGCAGGTGCGAACACCGGCCAACGATCGTGCGCCTCTCGCAGGTCGGCGTTGACGACCGGCTCACCGGTACGGAAGCAGTCCAGGCAGGGTCCCTCGGAGTTCTGGAGCTGAAGGAGCTCGAGCCTGCGCCCGCTGAGGTTGGTGGCGGCCATGAACCGCAGCCGCTGCCCCGGGCCGGCCAGGATGAGCCCCACGGCAGCGGCACCACTCACCTCGGCGGCGTTGTCGGCCGTCTTCTGCAGGAACTCGACGAGGTCGAAGTCGTCCACCAACGTGTCGGCGACCTCGACGAACATCCGAGAGAGGTGTTCGGGGGAGATCATCGCTGCTACGTCCTTCGTCGTCGCTCCAGCCTAACGCGCATCATCAGGTCAGCACCGCACTCGGTTCGAGACGTCCCTCGACGATGTCGAGCGCGAGGTCGTCGAGGCCGCGGCCCGCGGCGAACGCGTGAGCTTGCATCCGCACGAGCGCCTCCGCCAGGTTCACCTTCAGCGCGACCATCACCATCCCCTGAGCCTGGAAGACCTCCGGCCGGAGATCCAGGATGTCGGTCAGGTCGGACGAGAGCCGGCCGTCGGGCGACGGCGCCGGATCATTGATGAGCACCTCGGTCGTGATCTCGGCGAAGACGGTGCCGAGCCCGATCTCATCGGGCTCCAGGGTGCGCGGCCCGTCGGCGTACATGCTGAGCACCCCGAGCACCGCCGCCCCGATCTGCAGGGGGAAGGCGAAGGTCGCCGCGACACCGAGGGCGCCTGCCGCCTCCGCGAACCCCGGCCACGAGCCGGCGCCCCCACCCGACAGGTCGGAGACCAGGACCGGATGCCCGACCGCGAACGCCTCGCGGCACGGGCCCTCCCCGAGATCGAACTCCAGGGTCGCCAGCGAGCGCATCCGTGGACCCGAGAACCCCGCCACGGCCGCATGGCCACCGTTGGACATCACCGTCACGGCACTGCCGGCCACCCCGAGCCCTCGAGTGGTCGCGCCACACACGCGGCCGAGTGTCTCCGAGAGCTCAGGTGTCGCCGGCCGGGGCTGGCGGTCGAGCCACGCCCGAGCCAGCTCCCACAGCTCACCCTTCCCCGGTGTCGAAGCGTCACCGATGCGACCACGCACCCCACCGACCGACCGGTCGCATCGCCATGGCCCCAACCTAACCGTCGGTGAGCGGTCGACCGGCTGTCGGCCGACCCGTGTGGGGGTGGCCGCACCCTGGTCGAACGGACGTCACGGGGTGCGGCCACGTCGCCTCGGGCTGCGCGTCTCGCCCTGCACGGGGGACAGCGCGTAGCGCGCGAGCCAGATCCTTCGAGGCGACTTCTCGGACAAGCTGTCACCCCCCGAGGGGCGGGACCAGGGCAGCCACCCGGGGGAAGCTTCCGCGGCCTTCTCCCGGAAGGGCCGGCGGACAGCATCGCCCCGGCCAGGCATACCGAGGTCCGGGGCATGATCCTCCGGGTCCGGGAACCACGGAGGGCCTTCCACGCTACGCCCGGTCGCCGCACCTGTACAGAGCCGAGGCGCCCCGCCGACGCCCCCGTCAGGTCGGCGGGGCGCTCCACGCACGTCAGCCCTGGGCGTACCAGGGTCTGGGGCACGCGCTCCCCGGTCTCGAGAGCGGGAAGATCCTTCAGGGTACGCCCCTGACCGGAACGGGGTGCAGCCCTGAGGGATCTCGGGGTCGGTGCCAGGTGTGGGATCAGCGGGCTCCCTGATGTGGCGAGGGTGCCTCCGGAGGCACAGTCCACGGCATGATCCATGTTGACGCACTGACCAAGACCTACGGCGGCTTCACCGCCGTCGACCACGTGACCTTCGACGCCGAGGCCGGCCGCGTGACCGGCTTCCTCGGCCCCAACGGCGCCGGCAAGTCCACCACCATGCGCATCCTGGTGGGGCTGACGCCCGCGTCCTCCGGCACCGCGACCGTGCTCGGCCGCCGGTACGCCGACCTGCCCAACCCCGGCCGCGAGATCGGCGTACTCCTGGACGCGTCGGCGCAGCACGCCGGACGGACCGGCCGCGAGATCCTGACCCTGGCCCAGCGCACCACCCGGATGCCCAAGGAGCGGGTCGACGAGATGCTCGACCTCGTCAGCCTGACTCCCGAGGAGTCCGGTCGCCGGGTCCGCGACTACTCGCTCGGCATGCGCCAGCGGCTCGGGATCGCCACCGCGCTGATCGGCGACCCGGAGGTGCTCGTCCTCGACGAGCCCGCCAACGGGCTCGACCCGGCCGGCATCAGGTGGATGCGCGACCTGCTCCGCGGGTACGCCGACCGGGGCGGCACCGTCCTCCTCTCGTCGCACCTGCTGCACGAGATCGAGGTCGTCGCCGACGACCTGGTCGTGATCGGGAACGGGCGGATCGTGGCCTCCGGCACCAAGGGCGACCTGCTCGCCTCCGCCGGGACGTACGCCGCCGCCCCCGAGCCGGCGACCCTCGCCGCGGCCCTCACGTCGGCCGGCCACGCGGCCCAGCTGTCGCTGGGCGGGATCCGGACCGACGCCGACACGGCCGAGGTCGGTCGCGTCGCGCTCGCGGCCGGCGTACCCCTGACCGAGCTACGCCCCGCAGACGGGGCCGGGCTCGAGGAGATGTTCCTCGAGCTCACCGCAGACAACGCACGAGAGGACGTGGCGGCATGAGCCACACAGCAGTCATCGAAGCAGCTCCGGTCACCGAGCGGGCGTCGGCGCGCGAGCGGGTGGAGCACGAGCCCATCCCGTTCCGCACGGTCGTCGGCGTGGAGCTCCGCAAGATGTTCGACACCAGGTCCGGCTTCTGGCTGATGATCGGGATCGCGGCCGCGGGCGTGCTCGCGACCGCCGCGGTCATCGCGTTCTCCTCGAGCAGCGACCTGACCTACGACAGCTTCGCCGGCGCCATCGGCGTCCCGATGACCATCCTGCTGCCGGTTCTGGCGATCCTGTCGGTCACCGGTGAGTGGAGCCAGCGGGCCGGCCTGACGACGTTCACCCTGGTGCCACACCGGGGCCGGGTGATCCGGGCCAAGATGGCCGTCACCGTGCTCGTGGGCCTCGCCTCGATGGCGCTGGCGCTCGGCATCGGCGCTCTGGGCAACCTCGTGGGCACGTCGCTGATGGGCGTCGACACGGTCTGGAACCTCTCACCCACGGCGATCTCCTACATCGTCGGCGCCGACCTGATCGGCATGGTGGTGGGCTTCATGCTCGGCGTGGTCATGCGCAACTCGGCCGCGGCGATCGTCACCTACTTCACCTACTGGTTCGTGATCCCGACGCTGTCCATGGTGCTGGCCGCCAACCAGGCCTGGTTCGAGAAGGCCCAGCCCTGGGTGGACTTCTCCTTCAACCAGAACCGGATGTACGACGGTGGCTTCACCGGTCAGGACTGGACCCAGCTCGCCGTCACCGGCAGCGTCTGGCTGGCACTCCCCCTGGCCTTCGGGCTGTGGCGCGTGCTGCGCGCCGAGGTGAAGTAACCGCCTCCTGCCCCGGGACGTCATACGGACGGAGCCATCCATGGCTCGGAACCGATGACGTCCCGGGGCTTCTCGTGCTTCCCCTCCGAGCCGAGCAGGGCCATCATCGGGGGGTGGTGCACAGCACGGAGGTCACCCCGAGCCGCAGCGGGCGCATCCCGCTGCTGGCGCTCCTCCTCGGCGCGGCCGTCGCCGTACTCCTCGGGGTCAACGACCGGCGCCACCCGGGCAGCGCGCATCCGGTGAAGCTCGGCTTCGACTCGGTGATCCAGATGAAGACCTGGCTCGCGCTGGTGGTGGGCGTCCTGCTCCTCGGTCAGCTCGTCGGCGCGCTGTGGATGTATGGCCGGCTCGGCTCCCCGGCGCCGTCCTGGGTCGGCCTGGCCCACCGTACGGCGGGGTTCCTCGCCGTCCTGATCAGCCTGCCCGTCGCCTACGACTGCCTGCTGTCGTTCGGGGTCCAGACCTACCAGTTCCGGGTGCTCCTGCACGCGCTCCTCGGCTGCGCGGTGTACGGCGCCCTCGTGGTCAAGGTCTTCGCCGTGCACAGCAAGACCGCCCCGAGCTGGTTCCTACCCGTCGCGGGCGGCGTGCTGTTCGCGCTCTTCATGGCCGCCGTGCTCACCTCGGCCGTCTGGTACGCCGCCCAGTACGGGTTCCCGACGGGCCACGAGTACTGACACCTCGGGGCGTCCTACGGACGGAGCCCTGGATGCCACGCTCCGGATGACGTACGGCGGTCGCGTCAGCCGCGCAGCAGGTTCCGGAGGACGTACTGCATGATCCCGCCGTTGCGGTAGTAGTTGGCCTCGCCGGGGGTGTCGATCCGGACGGTCGCCTCGAACTCGTCGGACCGCTCGCCGTCGGCCGACTCGATCTTCACGGTGACCGTGCGCGGCGTCGTCCCGGCCAGCTGTCCGGAGCCGGTCGAAGGGTTGAGCGCGCTGATGCCGGAGATCGAGATCGTCTCCTCGCCGGTCAGCCCCATGTCGTCGGCCGTCTTGCCGCCCGGGAACTGCAGCGGCAGGACGCCCATGCCGATCAGGTTGGACCGGTGGATCCGCTCGTACGACTCCGCGATCACGGCCTTCACGCCGAGGAGCGCGGTGCCCTTGGCCGCCCAGTCGCGCGACGAGCCGGAGCCGTACTCCTTGCCGGCGAGCACGATCAGCGGGATCCCGGCCGCCTGGTAGTGCTCGGACGCCTCGTAGACGCTGGTGACCTCGCCGCCGGCGGTGAAGTCGCGGGTGAAGCCACCCTCGGTGCCCGGGGCCAGCTGGTTGCGCAGGCGGATGTTGGCGAAGGTGCCGCGGATCATGACCTCGTGGTTGCCGCGGCGCGAGCCGTAGGAGTTGAAGTCCCGCTGCTCGACGCCGTGCTCGGCGAGATAGGTGCCCGCGGGGCTGTCCTTCTTGATCGCACCGGCCGGGCTGATGTGGTCGGTGGTGACGGAGTCGCCGAGCTTGAGCAGCACCCGCGCGCCCTCGATGTCGGTGACCGGCTCCGGCTCGTCGGGCATCCCGTCGAAGTAGGGAGGCTTGCGGACGTACGTCGAGTCCTCGGCCCAGGCGAACGTGTCACCCTCCGGCGTCGGCAGGTCCTGCCAGCGCTGGTCGCCGGCGAACACGTCGGCATAGCCGTCGGTGAACATGCTCGACGTGATGGACTCGCCGATCACCCGCTCGATCTCCTGCGGCGACGGCCAGAGGTCCCTGAGGAACACGTCGTTGCCGTCCTGGTCCTGGCCCAGCGGGTCGTTGAACAGGTCGACGGTCATCGACCCGGCCAGCGCGTAGGCGACGACCAGCGGCGGCGACGCGAGGTAGTTCATCTTCACGTCGGGGTTGATCCGGCCCTCGAAGTTCCGGTTCCCGGACAGCACGCTGACCACCGCCAGGTCGGCCTCGTTGACCGCGTCGCTGACCTCGGGGATGAGGGGGCCGGAGTTGCCGATGCACGTCGTACAGCCGTAGCCGACGAGGTTGAAGCCGAGCTTGTCGAGGTACGGCGTGAGGCCGGAGCGCTCGTAGTAGTCGCTGACCACCTTCGACCCGGGCGCGAGGGACGTCTTCACCCAGGGCTTGCGCTCCAGGCCCCTCTCCACGGCGTTCTTGGCCAGCAGTGCCGCCCCGATCATCACGCTCGGGTTGGAGGTGTTGGTGCACGAGGTGATCGCCGCGATCGCGACCGCACCGTGGCCGATCTCGACGTCCTGGCCGTCGAGGGTGACCGTGGCCGTCGCGTCGGCACGGTCGGTGTAGTCCTCGAGCGCCCGGGCGAACGACTCGCCCGCCTGGGTGACCTCGACCCGGTCCTGCGGGCGCTTCGGCCCCGCCAGCGACGGTACGACGGTCGAGAGGTCCAGCTCGAGCCGCTCGCTGTAGCGGGGCTCCACATAGCCCGGGGCGCTCGGGTCGTGCCAGAGACCCTGCTCCTTGGCGTAGGCCTCGACGAGGGCGAGCTGGTCGTCCGGGCGTCCGGTCAGGCGTAGGTAGCTGATGGTCTGGTCGTCGACCGGGAAGACCGCGATCGTCGAGCCGAACTCCGGGCTCATGTTGCCGATGGTGGCGCGGTTGGCGACCGGCAGGACGCCCACGCCGTCGCCGTAGAACTCGACGAACTTCCCGACCACGCCGTGCTGGCGCAGCATCTCGGTGATGGTGAGGACGAGGTCGGTGGCCGTGGAGCCCTCGGGCAGCTCGCCGGAGAGCCGGAAGCCGACCACGCGCGGGATCAGCATGCTGACCGGCTGGCCGAGCATCGCGGCCTCGGCCTCGATGCCGCCGACGCCCCAGCCCACCACGCCGATGCCGTTGACCATGGTGGTGTGGGAGTCCGTGCCGACGCAGGTGTCGGGGTAGGCCACCGTGGTCGTCTCGCCGGTCGAGCCGGTCGAGACCTCCGCGCGTGAACACGACCCGGGCGAGGTGCTCGATGTTGACCTGGTGGACGATGCCCGTGCCCGGCGGCACGACCTTGAAGTCGTCGAAGGCGTCCTGACCCCAGCGCAGGAACTGGTAGCGCTCCTCGTTGCGCTGGTACTCGATCTCGACGTTGCGCTCGAACGCCTCCGGCGTACCGAAGACGTCGGCGATCACGGAGTGGTCGATGACCAGCTCGGCCGGGGCGAGCGGGTTGATCTTGGTGGCGTCGCCGCCGAGGTCGGCCATGGCCTCGCGCATGGTGGCCAGGTCGACGATGCACGGCACGCCCGTGAAGTCCTGCATGATCACGCGCGCCGGCGTGAACTGGATCTCCTTGTCGGGCTCCGCCTCGGCGTCCCACCCGGCGAGCGCCCTGATGTCGTCGGCGGTGATGTCGGCCCCGTCCTCGGTCCGGAGCAGGTTCTCCAGCAGCACCTTGAGCGAGTACGGCAGGCTCTCGACGTCGAGTCCGTCGCCGGTGACGGCGGACAGCCGGTAGATCTCGTAGCGCCGGTCCCCGACCTCGAGCGTGCCCTTGGCCCCGAAGCTGTCCTGACTCGCCATCCGTCACATCTCCTCGATACGTCGACGTCTCCACCCATCTTGCCGCCGTTCGATGCCGGTCGGGTAGGCGGGTAGATCTCTTGATATCAAGATACATGGTGGCCGCGGCCGACGACAAATGCGACTCCGGACCCCGGCGGCGTCGCGGTGGACTCCCCTTGTCACCTCGGCCGCCCCGTCCCGACGCCCCCGTCCGCGCCACGAGGTCGGGCGCGCGTCGTACCGCACGGACGCCGCCCGATCGGCTAGACCGGCAGTCGCTCGCCGCGCCCCTCACGCACCGCCGCAGGCGCGCTGAGCCGCCAGGCCTCGAAGACGAGCTCGGCGAGCTCGTCGCGCTCGACCCCCTCGAGGTGGACGACCACCCAGCCGAAGCCGTAGGCGGTGAACTGGATCTCGAACACCTCCGGACGCTCGGCGACCAGCGCCCGCTGCTCGGCGATCGTCTGCTTGAGACCGACGGTCGCCGTCGGCTCCCAGAGGTAGCCGAACGTGCGGCCCTCGACCTCGAGCTTGGTGTAGCGGTCGAGCTCGGTCACCGAGACCGCGTCGAGCTGGCCGACCAGCTCGCGCGCATCGGGGATGTCGCACGGCATGCGCCGAGCGTGCCACACGCCACCGACGTACCTCCGGGCTGCCCCCATGGCGCACATGCGCCGGAATGACGGCCGGAAGGCGCGCCACCATGTCACGACCGCGCGATTGCGCGGTTCTGACAGTCGGCCGGGCCTCAGCTCGACTGGGCCAGCGCCTCGGCCCGAGCCTCGACCGGCGCGTCGAGGATGTCGACGGTGCCCTGCCACGCGTCGGTGGTGACCCCGTCGTGCTCGTACTGGATCTCGGTGTACTCGCCCCGGACCAGGCTGCCCTTGCACCAGCCGTCCGTGACCACGCCCGACAGCGTCGCCACGAGTCCGGTCTGCTCGACGTACATCAGCACCGTGAAGTCGTGCTCCGGGCCGGCGAGACGGTAGACGGCGCGCACCACGGTGGTCGGGTCGCCGGGGACCAGCTCGAGCACTCTGCCCGAGTAGGTGCCCTCACCCACGACCCCGCCGGCGATGCCGACCATCTCCGGGCCCTCACCCACGAGCCACTTGGTGAACGTTGCGCTGCTCGAACCCATCGCCGGGCTCCTTCCGGCATGCCGGGGGCAGCGGCCCGAGCATCGCTACGCGACCGGTCGACCCGATGGCCGACGGACGGACCGGACTTGTCCGTGTGGCCCAGAACGCTACACCTGGGGCCCGGCGTCGCGCCCCTCCCGCGTCAGGCCGACGCGAGTCCGAGCAGCGCCACGCACTGCACGTCGTGGGTCATCGGGAAGACAGCGACGGTCCTGAGCGTGAACGCGATCCTTTGCGGGCGGCAGCGCTCAGGAGGCGAACCCGGCCCCTGAGCTGCGCCGATGCCTCCCCCGGGGGCTGCAGGCGCCGGAGCGGTGTTGCGAAGCTCTACGAATCAAAGCGCGCCCTAAGTGAGCCCTCCAGGAAGCCGACTCCGAGGTTCGCACCCGACCGCAAGAGCTCCTTCGGCGCGAGCCGGTTCGAGCTGATCTACGACCTGCGGTGGTACTGCGAGCTCGAACTCCGGTCACGTCTGGGTGAAGCGGGTCCACTCCCCCGCGCAAAGGCTCACCCGATCGGAGACCGGGGTACGTCAGGGCCGGCCACCGCGCCCACCGGTCGGTATGCCCAAGAACGGCGTGTCCGGCGTTGGCCCTTCTCGCTCAGATGCAGCAGGTCTGACAGTCGCTGGGCGACGTCCGCCGGGCACGGGGCATCAACAGGGGCCGGGTGGGTCAGCTCACCTCGCGTCTCCTGGCGGGAACGCTCGGTTGATGGCGGCGATGCGACCAGGGACATTCAGCCTCGAGTAGATGTTGCCCAGGTGGACGCGGACCGTTCCCTCGCGGATGCCGAGCTGGCGCGCGATCGAGGCGTTGGTGTGGCCAGCGGCGACCAGGCGCAGCAGTTCCCGCTGTCTCGGGGTCAGCCGTGGCACGGGGTGACGTCGACTCTCGGCGTCGAGGAAGGCCTGGTGCACATGCGGGCGCAGGAGCGTGAGCGCGGCTCGGTCCCGCGCCGTGAAGTCGGGCCCGTGCTCCCGGAAGAAGAACAGCCGCATGGTTCCACCGGAGGCGGGCGGCGGACGGGTCGACGCGGGCAGCGTGAGCATCAAGGCATGGTCGAACCCCATCGGCCGGCTGATGCCGCAGCGGGTGCCGACGGAATGCCATCGCCGGTTCGAGTAGAAGTCCCCGATGGTGACGATGCTGCGTAGATCCCCTGTCCGGTCGGGATAGCTGCACAGCTCACAGAGCCAGTAGTGCTGCCAGTTCACCGGAACGGAGGCAATGGTCGCCGACTCGCCACCATCGACCAAGAACTGGCCGGGACCTGCCTGCTGGTGAGCGCTGTCGAAGAGCGCGAACGAGGTGACATCACAGGGGATCTGGCGAGCCAGATCAGCCAACAGCGACACCGGCAGTCCCTCGGCGGGCACATCGCGACGGTGTGCGTTGACGATGGCGACCAGGGCGTGCAGATCCCGATCCCTGAGCCTGGCCGCGGCCGTGGCCGTCATGACGTACCTCCGCCGACTGGTTCCAGACTACTCACGGCGGCCCCGGTCGGCATAGGTAGAACCTCATATGGCGACGTCCTCGATTGCCGCCCAAACTGGCCAGCAGGCGAGGGAAGAGTTCCGACCCGCAGGAGGACTCGACCCGGTTCGCGCCACGGCGGGGGCGGACCTTCGGTCCGCCCCGACCAGGTGTCTCTCCGACAGGAGGCTTGCGGAATGAGTAGAACAGCTCGCACCTCGGTCGTGGCGCTCGCCGCCGCGCTCGTCGCTGTCGCGGTCGTGGTCTGGCTGTCGAGGTCGCAGCACAGGCCAGAAGCGGCGGCATCGGCGTCCACCTCCCCGACGTCCGCGGCGTCGCCCTCCACCCCCTCGCCGTTGCCCGGGACGGGAGGCGACCCGGCCCGCGTCGACGGCGGCACCTACCTGGTGTCGGACCCGTTCCCCGTGTCCCTGACGGTCGCCGTTCCAGCCGGCTGGTGGACCGAGCTCCCCGGCTCCTATGCCGCCTTCGTGGACAGCAGTGACACCGACGGCGGGGCCGAGCTCGCCCTCTCACTCGATCCCAGCGTCTTCGCCACGCCCTGCATCGGCGGCATCCCGCTCCAACCGCAGCCCGGACCTACGGTCGACGACCTCGCCTCCGCCCTGGCCTCCCTTCCCACCTTCGCGACGAAGGGCCCCTCGGCCGTGACCGTTGACGGCATCAAGGGCGAGCAGGTGACGCTGACCGCCCCCTCCAAGGTCCGCTCCTGCCAGCCGACCAGCTATGGGTTCCAGACCTGGACCCTCCCACTCGGACACGTGTTCGCCCTGGAGCCCGGCGCGACCATGACGGTGCGGATCGTCAAGGTGGGCGGCCAGCGGCTGATCATCTCGAGCCAGAGCTCTCCGGAGACGCCGGTTGCCGACACCAAGGCCGATGCAGCGATGCTCGCATCGCTGCACTTCATCGACCAGCACTGACCGGACGCTGTCCGTCGCTACCGAACGACGCGCCGCCTTGTTCCGCATCACGCTCCCGGACTCCACAAGACCGCTGAACAGCCGCGCCGGAAGGTGGCCAGGTCAGGTCAGGTCAGGTCAGGTCAGGTCAGGTCAGCAGGAGCCTCTCAGCCGTCACGCATCGTCGATCCCACAGCTCGGTCAGAGGCTTGGCCGCGTCACTTCGGCGGGAGCGAGGACGCATCGCCAGGTGCGTCACCCCGCCGCGACAGAGCGTCCAGAGCATGACGCCTCTCGCGCCAGCGTGACGGGCCGCGAGCACGGGAGTTCGGCTCGCGGCACGGACGCCGACTCGAAGTCACTCACCCTCTGGACTGCCATTCAGCCACACTGGCGCCATGGCAGATCTTGTAGACCTGGCGCGCGCGACGCTGGCCAGGAACAGGTTCATGGTGCTCGGGACTGTCGACCCGTCCGGCCGGCCACGCGTGTCACCGGTCTGGTTCTCGCTGGTCGACCACCGCGATGCCTACTGGCTGTCCTCGCCGGCTGCCCGACACTCGAGAAACCTCGAGGAACGACCGGAAGTAAGCATGGTGGTCTTCGACTCGAGCGCGGACCCGCACACGGGTCAGGCCGTCTACCTGCAGGCGATTGCCGGACAAGTGCCCGACGACGAGCTGGCTGATGCTTGCGCTGAAGCATTCCGGGACGTGGCCGAGGAGCTCTCCTACACATCCGAAGCACTGCGAGACGAGCCATTCGTGCTCTATCGCGCACGCATCACGGCCTCGGACGTACATGTTCGCGGCCGCGACTTCGGTGACGGTTCCGGCCCAGACGAACGGGTCCGGGTCGCGCTCTGAGTGGCCCCGGAACGGCAGTCAACTCCTGCTGCCTGCATCCGACCTCTCGTGCACGCCAGCGAAGGGCAACCCGGTGACGTGCGTCCTTCCGCCGGAAGGGACGCGGCAGCCGCCCGTGGAGGGTGGCGGCACGTGCTCACCTCTTCACCAGAAGCGCAACGCACTCCACATGGGAAGTCATCGGTATGACACCGATGATCACGAGCGTAAACGCGATCCTTTGCGGTCGGCTGCGCTCAGGAGGCGAAAGCGGCGTCTGACCTGCGGCGTCGCCGCCCTCGGGGACTGCGGGCGGCGGAGCGGTGGTGCGGGCCTTTGCGAATCAAACCGAGCCCATTCCGAGCCCTCCTGTCAGCGGGCTCCGACGGTCACAGACGCATGCAGCCAACCGCCCTGGCACCGCACCACAGAGACTCGCTCGGCGCCAGGTTGATCTCTAGTACGACATCTGAGAGGAGGGGCCTTCACCGGCTCTGACCTGCACGTCACACAGTCCC
>CAWCPG010000028.1:0-224286 GCA_963797325.1 uncultured Actinomycetota bacterium | reverse complement strand
GCCGCCCACCGACGCCACCAGGAAGTCGAAGCCGACCCGGCCCAGCGCGACGGTCCCCGCGCCGGCGGCGATCGCGGTGCGCAGGGCCACCAGCGCGGTGGCGTCGTTGAAGAGCGACTCCCCCTCCAGGATCGTCACGATCCTGCGGGGCAGGCCGATCCGCCGTCCGATCGTGGTCGCGGCGACGGCGTCGGGTGGCGCGACCACCGCACCGATCGCGAGCGCCGCCCACCAGTCGATGCCCGGCAGCAGAGCGTGCACGAGCCAGCCGACCCCGAACGTCGTGAACACGACGAGCCCCACGCTGAGCAGCAGGATCGAGCGCCGGTTGGCGTTGAAGTCGACCAGGGAGGTCTGGATCGCGGCCGAGTACAGCAGCGGCGGGAGCAGGCCGAGGAGGACGACGTCCGCGGACAGGTGCACGGTCGGCACACCCGGGACGTACGACGCCGCGACCCCGACGACGATCAGCGCGAGCGGTGCCGGGAAGCCGACGCGCTCGGCGAGCGTCGTACCGGCGAGGACGATGACCGCCAGCGCGACCAGCAGGAAGGCGATCTCCACCCGGCCATTGTGTCGGGTGGGCGGTCAGTCGCGACCGGCCACCCATCGCATGGGGTCGCCCCAGCCCAGCTCGTCGAGGCCGTGGCGGGCCAGCGCCATCACCACCAGCGTGCGCCGGTACGCCGCGAACGTGAGCACGTGGGCGACCATGCCGCCGTAGGTGAAGACCTCCGCCTGCTCGCACAGGGCGTCCACGAACGTGTCGTCGAGGCGGCCCTGGTCGCAGACCTCCCGCACGTGCGCGAGGTAGCGCGGGCCCTCGATGTCGAGCCGTCGTCGCATCGAGGCGACCGACTCGTGCTCCTCGACGCTCCAGTCGTAGTCGCGGGTCGCCATCGCGGCGTTCCACATCCCCATCTGGCCGACCAGCCGGCTGAGCAGCGAGCGCAGCGTCTGCTCGTCGTCGTCCACCTCGACCAGCACCGGCTCGTCGAGCTGCTCAGGAGTCAGGCGCGCCGCCAGCCGCACCATCTCGCCGGTCAGCCAGATGTGGTGCTCGACCATCTTCTCCACGAGGTCCGGCCCCCTCACCGTGTCGCGCGACGGCAGCCGGATGCTCCCGGGCGGCACGAAGTGCACCGCCAACGGCTCGCCGATCTGGATGTGCCCGGGCTTCTTGCGCCACTCGCGCGGCGGCACGTCGTAGGCCTTGGTGAAGGCGCGGGTGAACGCCTCGTGCGAGGAGTAGCCGGCCTCGACGGCGATGTCGATGAGCGGCGCCTTCGTCGTGATCATCCGGTACGCCGCGCGCTCGAGCAGGATCCGACGGCGCAGGGCCTGCGGCGGCTCGCCCCCGACGGACTTGATGATCCGGTCGAAGTGGAAGCGCGAGAAGTGGTGCCGCGCCGCCCAGTCCTCGCCGCTCGTCTCGTGGTCGTCGAGGGCGTCGGCCAGGCCGTCGACGAACTCGGCGAAGGTGTCAGCGGCGACGGTCATGACGTCATCGTGCCCCCGATCGGCGGGCTCCGTCTTGATCCGGTTTGCTCAGGCCTCGTGGCCGAGCGCGCGGATCCGCTCGTCGAGGTCGCGCCGGTTGTCACGTCGTACGACGGCCTCGATCACCTCGATACCGCCGTTGGGGCTGGCCAGCGCCTGCTCGAGCTCCGGCAGCGAGGTGACGCGCAGGTGGGGCGTGCGGGTGGCGGCGCAGAGGGCGGCGAGGTCGACGCCGTGCGGGGTGCCGAAGAGCCGGTCGTAGCGGTCGGCGTACTCCGGAGCCCCCTGCTCGAGCATCGCGAAGATCGAGCCGCCGTCGTCGTTGACCACCACGATCGTGAGGTCGGGCTCGGGCTCGCGGGCGCCGCGGACCAGGCCGTTGGCGTCGTGCAGGAAGGTGACGTCGCCGAGGAGGGCGAGGCTGCGGTCGGAGGTCCGGCCGAGGGCGGCGCCGACCGCGGTGGAGACCACGCCGTCGATGCCGGACAGGCCGCGGTTGGCGATCACCTTGCGGCGGGCGCCGACCGGGTAGCGCGGCACCATCAGGTCGAGGTCGCGGATCGGGCTCGAGGCGCCGACCACGAGGAGGCCGTCGGGCGGGAGCGTGCGCGCCACCGCGCCCGCCACGTCGTACGGCGTGAGGTCGGGCTCGGCGGCGAGGAGCGCCTCGAGGTCGCGGGTGACCCGTGCGTCGGCGTCACGCCAGCGCGGGAACCAGTCCGTCGTGTCCGGGGCCGCGGCCTCGACCCGGGTGAAGGTGCCGGTCACGTCGTACGGCCGGCGCAGGGCGAGCCCGGTGGTCTCGGCCGCCCAGACCTCGACGTCGTCGCGTCCGAGGAGACGGCTCACCGGCCGCGAGAGGGTCGGGTGGCCGAAGACCACGACGCGCTCGATCTCCTCGGCCGAGCGGGCCGCCGAGGAGCAGGCGGTAGCACCGGATGGCGTGCTCGCCGGTGCGCGAGCCGCTGGAGGGCTCGGCCAGCAGCGGCCAGCCCGCCGTCTCGGCCAGACCGCGTGCGGGCGGCCCGGCGTCGTCGCCGGCGACCACCACGGTGCGCGGGCCGACCGGCAGGGTCGTCGTCTCCCCCGCGGGACCACGCCACCACCCGGGCTCCCTCCCCTCGACCTCCGGCGGCACGATCTCCACCCGCCACCGGTCCTCCGGCACCAGCGGGTCGTCGAGCCGGACGTTGAGATGGAGGGGTAGTCCGTGACGATCCGCAGGTGAGATCGGCCCGAACACCTGCATTTCGTCACGGACTATCCCTTCTGTCCCCACCTCCAGGGTGGGGATGAGGGGGCCGAAGATGCCGGACTGGTCGGTGGTCTGGTTGGCGTCGGTGCCGCGGAGCCGCTCGGGGCGGTCGGCGGTGACGGCGACGAGGGGTACGCCGGCGTGGGCGGCCTCGAGCATCGCGGGATGCAGGTTGGCGACCGCGGTGCCGCTGGTGCAGATCACGGCCGCGGGCGAGCCGACCTTGGTGAGCCCCAGCGCGAGGAAGCCGGCCGACCGCTCGTCGAGACGGGTGTGGAGCCGGAGCAGCCCGGCCTCGGCGGCGTCGTACGCCGCGAACGCCAGCGGTGCGTTGCGTGAGCCCGGCGCCAGCACGATCTCGCGGACGCCCTCGCTCGACGAGCCGGGTCAGGACCGCGCGGGCCAGCTCGGTGGACGTCGTCACGGGTGGCCACCCTTCCGCACCGCCCGCACGGCCGCCAGCCGGTCCTCCCACCACGCCGTCCGCTCCGGCGAGGCGGCACACGCATCCACGAGCGCGGGTACGACGAGCGGCAGCGCGACCGGCAGCATGCCGTCGAGCGGCACCAGCTCCGGGAACGCGACGTCGGCGGTGAGCAGCGACCGGGTCGCCAGCCCGCACGCGTGGTCGAGCCGGGGCAGCGCGGCCGCCAGCGCCACGCCCGCCGCCAGCCCGAGCGAGGTCTCCAGGGCCGAGGAGACGACGACCGGCATCCCGATCTCCTCCGCGATCCGCAGACAGGCGCGCACACCGCCGAGGGGCTGCACCTTGAGCACCGCGATGTCGGCCGCGGCCAGGTCGCGCACGCGGTAGGGGTCGGACGCCCGGCGGATCGACTCGTCGGCCGCGATCGGGACGGCGACCCGACGTCGTACCAGGGCGAGGTCCTCGACCGACGCGCACGGCTGCTCGACGTACTCCAGCCCGCCGGCCGCGCGGTCCAGCTCACCGATCGCGGCCACCGCCTCGTCGACCGACCAGGCGGCGTTGGCGTCGACGCGGAGGTGCCCCGCGGGCCCGAGCGCGTCGCGCACCGCCTCGACGCGGGCCAGGTCGTCGGCGAGCGTCGAGCCCGGGTCGGCCACCTTCACCTTGGCCGTCGCGCACCCGGACGCCACGACCAGCGCGTGGGCAGCCTCCGGCGAGACGACGGGCACCGTCGCGTTCACCGGTACGGCGTCGCGCACCGCCAGCGGCCAGTCGCCGGCCGCCGCCTCCTCGGCGCAGCGCAGCCACGGCTCGGCCTCCTCGGGCGGGTACTCCGCGAACGGGCTCCACTCGCCCCACCCCGCCTCGCCCTCGAGCAGGGCGCCCTCGCGCACCGTGATCCCGCGGAAGCGCGTGGTCATCGGGATCGAGAAGACCCTCACCGCACCGCTCCCGCCGCCAGGTCACGCACCGCGAGGCGGTCGACCTTGCCGTTGGTGAGCATCGGCAGCGCCGGTACGACGACGAGGTCGCGCGGCGCCCAGGCCCGCGGGTGTCGCTCGGACACCCACGCGCGTGCGTCCTCGAGGTCGACCGGCGAGGTCAGCGACACCACCGCGACCACCCGGTTGCCCCACTCGGGATCCGGCAGGCCGACCACCTCGGCGGCGACCACGGCCGGGTGCTCGCGCAGGCGCGCAGCGACCGCAGCGGCCGGCACGTTCACGCCGCCGCTGACCACCATGTCGTCGACGCGGCCGAGCACGCTGAGCCGGCCGTCCTCGTCGAGCCGGCCGGCGTCGGAGGTGAGGAACCAGCCGTCGACCAGCGCCGCACCCGTCGCGGCGTCGTCGTCGAGGTAGCCGCTGAACAGCGTCGGCCCGGCGATCCGGACCCGCCCGTCGGCGGCGAGCGCGAGGCCCACGCCGTCGAGCGGCAGACCGTCGTACACGCAGCCGCCGCAGGTCTCCGCCGAGCCGTACGTCGCCACCGCGCGCACCCCGGCCTCCGCCGCCCGTGCGCGCAGGGCCGGGTCGACCGGTCCGCCGCCGACGAGCACGGTGTGGAGGCCGGCCAGGGCCGCGGCCTCCGCCGGCGAGTCGAGCCAGCGGTGGAGCTGCGTCGGTACGACGGAGAGGAAGCCGCCGGGGAGGGCGACATCGGCGAGCGGGTGGTCGCCGAGGAGCGCGGGCCGGTGCCCCGCCACCAGCGAGCGGACCACGACGTTGAGCCCCGCGACGTACGACGACGGCAGGGCGAGCACCCACGGCCCGGCCGCGCCGACCCGCGCGGCCGAGGCGGCTGCCGAGGCCAGCACCGCGCTCGCGGCCGAGGACGACCTGCTTCGGCGTCCCGGACGAGCCCGAGGTCGCGAGCACGACCGGGTCCGGGTCGGTGGCCGACAGCCACGCCTCGACCGCGTCCACGTCACGCGCCGCGTCTCCGGTCAGGCGCAGGAAGCTCACGCACGCACGCTAGCCGGACACCCGTCGCACCGGCGCCGCGGGCGGGCCTGCTTGAATCCGCACCATGGCTACCCCAGGCGAGTGGTTCGCCGGCGCCCGTCCGCGCACCCTGCCCGCCGCCGTCTCACCCGTGCTGGCCGGCACCGCGGTCGCGGTCTACGACGACGGAGCGGTCTGGTGGAAGGCCCTGCTGGCCCTGGTGGTCAGCCTGGCCCTGCAGGTCGGCGTCAACTACGCCAACGACTACTCCGACGGCATCCGCGGCACCGACACCGAGCGGGTCGGGCCGATGCGGCTCGTCGGCTCGGGCGCGGCCCCGCCGGGTGCCGTGAAGCGCGCGGCGTTCGTGGCGTTCGGGGTCGCCGCGGTGGCCGGCCTGGTGCTCGCGGCCACCACCGCCTGGTGGCTGGTGGCGGTCGGCGCGGTCTGCGTGGTGGCCGCGTGGTTCTACACCGGCGGCGCCAAGCCCTACGGCTACCTCGGGCTCGGCGAGGTGATGGTCTTCGTCTTCTTCGGCCTGGTCGCGGTGATCGGCACGTCGTACGTCCAGACCGAGACCTGGGAGGTCTCCGCGCTGTACGCCGCCATCGGCATCGGCGCCCTCGCCTGCGCGATCCTGGTGGCCAACAACCTGCGTGACATCCCCACCGACCGCGTCGCCGGCAAGATGACGCTCGCGGTGCGGCTCGGCGACGAGCGCACCCGCGGGCTGTACGTGCTGCTGCTCGGACTGGCCGCCGTCGCCCTCGTCGGCGTCGCCCTCGCCACGTCGTGGTGGGCCCTGCTCGCGCTGGCGTACGCCGGGCCGGGTGCGCGCGCCGCCCGGGTGATCCTGGCCAAGGCCGTCGGCCCCGGCCTGATCCCGGTGCTCCAGCTGACCGGTGTCTCCGAGCTGCTCTACGGGCTCGGTCTGCTGGTCGGGCTGGCCATCGGCGCGCTGACTCCCGACGTAGGCTGGTCGCATGTTCTGGTTCATCCTGCTGGTCCTCGTCGTCGCCGGGTTCGTCGTGTGGAAGCTGCGCGCGCCGCTGCTCGCCAAGATCCTCGGCCAGGACCGCTCCCGCATCGACCGCCAGATCAACCGGCGGAAGTGAGCAGCCCGCGGCTGAGCCTGCGAAGCCGCGACGGACGAGCCGACACCCGGTGACGTGCCTGCGACGGTGCGCCGTGGTCTCGACAAGCTCGACCGACGGTAGCCGTTAGTCGACGTCTTCTTTCGCGCGCATCTCCTCGAACTTCTCCGCGGCGCGGTGGGCGCGCTCGTCGACCTGACGGGCGAACGCGGTGCGCTGGGGGTCCAGCAGGAAGTACGACGCGATGCCGCTGACGAGGAACGCGATGACCAGGACCCACATGACGCGGGACGGTGCCCGCGATCGCCAGCCAGATCCCGAAGACGACGGCGGCGCAGGCGACGAAGAGCAGTACCCGCAGCACGGTGTACGTCCAGAACGCCTTCACGTCCCTCAGGGTAGTCAAGGCGTCCAGATCCGCCCGAATCCTGGCTCCGTGAGCGCAACGACCACCGGCGACCTACTCTTGTCGCGTGTGGAGGTTCGTGTTGCTACTCGTCGTCGTGGCAGTGGGGTCCTACTACGCGGCCCGGTTCCTGCTTGGAGGGCTGGCCGCGCCGGCGTCCTCAGCAGCCCGAGGAGTACCGCCGGCCGCTCGGTCCCGACGACGACGACGAGTTCCTGGCGCAGCTCTCGCGGCGGCGAAGAACCCCGAGGACCCCAGCTGACGAACGACCGGGTCAGCGGTCCTCGAGGCTGACGATCGCCGCGCCGTTGGCGTAGGAGTGCTGGCTGGTCGTCGAGAAGTAGTTGATCCCGATGAAGTTGAACCACAGGGTCGCCAGCCCCGACCAGCGCCAGGATCGCGGCGTTGCGTCCCCTCCAGCCCGCCGTCGAGCGGGCGTGCAGGTAGGCGGCGTACACCACCCAGGTGATGAACGCGCACACCTCCTTGGGGTCCCAGTTCCAGTACGACGACCAGGCCTGGTGCGCCCAGATCGGCCCGCTGATCAGCACCGCGAAGGTCCACACCGGGAAGCCGAAGGCGTGGATCCGGTAGGAGACGCGGTCGAGGGTGGCCAGCGAGGGCAGCCGCGCGATGTAGCCGCGGTCGGCGAGCCGCGCCGCGCGCCAGGGAGCGCGCCTTGACCAGGTAGAGCGCGGAGGTGATCCCGCCCAGGGTGAACGCGCCGGTGGCGATGATCGCCGACATCACGTGGATCACCAGCCAGTACGACAGCAGCGCCTCGGTGAGCGGCGCGACCGGGTCGTAGAGCCAGAGCACGGCGACCATCAGCAGCACGAGCTCGAAGGCGGTGATGATCGGGCCCATCCAGTCCAGGCCGTAGCGCTTGCGCAGCAGCAGGTAGCCCGCGACGACCACGAACGAGCCGGTGATCGTGAACTCGTACATGTTGCCCCAGGGCACCCGGTTCGGGTCCGCGGCCATGCCGCGGCCGACCAGGCCCACGAGGTGCGCGCCGGCGGCGATGACGGTGAGCAGCAGGCCGAGGCGGCCGAACATCGCGATCCGGTAGGTCTTCGCCTCGTCGGTGGTCTCGACCGTCTCGACTGCTCTCGTCCGACGACTCGACGACCCCGGCGGGCACCGTCACCTTGGACGCGGCGCGGCCGACCGGCACGGTGCGCAGCGCGCTCCACTCGACCAGGTGGGCGATCAGCGCCAGGAAGTAGACGACCCCCGCGGCGGCGATCGCCTGGTTGCTCAGCGTGCTCCACGCGGCATTGCTCATGCCGAGCCCTCCTCCGTCGTACGTCGGTCGGCCTCCTGCGGCGCCTGCAGGGAGTCCACCACCGACGAGAGTACGGCGGTCAGGTCACCGCCCCCCGACCGGTCCAGTGCTGCCACCTCGACGAGCGTCGTACCGCCGTCGCGACGCGCCCGCACCCAGACCCGGCGCGGACGGATGAACAGCGAGCCCAGCAGCCCGACCAGCGCCAGCACGACGCCGAGCAGGGTGAGCCACACGTCGGGGGTGCGGCTGATCTGCAGGCGGGTCCAGTGCTTGACGCCGTCGAAGGTGACGGTGCCGGCGCCGTCCGGCAGGCTTCACCGTCTGCCCCGGCTGCAGGTCGACCCGGAAGATCTTCCCGTCGGGCTTCTTCAGCTGCTTCATGGCGGCCTTGTCCATCGCGTAGACCGACTGCGGCACGCCGGTGTCGAGGCCGAGGTCGCCGATGTAGGCCAGCATCGACAGGGTGGGGTTGCGGTCGTCGCCCATCACGTTGACCGGGTTGCCGTTCACGAGCGCGTAGGTCGGGTAGAACAGCCCCTCGAGCCCGATGTCGTGACCGGGCGTGAGGCCCGGTCGCCTTGACCACGCCGAACGACTCGAAGTTCGAGCTCTCGGGCAGGAAGATCGTCGGCCCGTCGTAGACCTTGCGTCCCTGCGCGTCGCGCACCGTGATGACCGGCGCGTAGCCGTGCCCGATCAGGAAGATCTGGGTGCCGCCGATGGTGAGCGGGTGGTTGACCCTCAGGTCGTAGCTCTTCTGGGGCGACCAGGTCGACGGGTCGCCCGAGCACGACTCGCGGTAGGTCAGCGGCGCCTGGAAGCCGCGGGCCATGCCCTGGCGCGGCCCGGACTCCAGCCACTGCACGTCGAACCCGTTGACGGTGAAGCAGAACGGCTCCATCTGGGAGGCCTTGAAGAGCCAGCCGGGAGCGAAGTCGTCGTACTGCGTCAGCGAGTTGGAGAACCCGTTGCCGACCACCAGGATCACGCCGCCCTTGTAGCCGAACAGGCTGCCGATCCCGAAGCCGACCAGCACCAGCAGCACCGAGAGGTGGAAGAGCAGGTTGCCCGCCTCGCGGAGCTGGCCGCGCTCGGCCGCCACCCAGCCGCCCCGTCCGTCGGTCGAGTCGGGGGTCGAGCCCGTCGAGTCGGGGGTCGAGCCCGTCGAGTCGGGGGTCGAGCCCGTCGAGACCCGGTGCCGCCTGGTGAGCGAGCGGGCCGCGCGCAGCAGGACGACGTCCGGCTCCTCGTCGGTGGTGTACGCCGCGTGGTCCGGCAGGCGGGTCAGGTTGCGCGGGGCGGTGGGTGGGTCGGCCCGGTAGCCGCGCCAGTAGACGAACAGCCGCGGCACGATGCAGCCGACGAGCGAGACCATCAGCAGCAGGTAGATCGCGGCGAACCACGGCGAGTGGTAGACCCCGAACAGCCCGAGCTGGTCGTAGACCGGGGTCAGGTGAGGGTGGGCGGCCTGCCAGTTCTGCGTCTTGAGCGCGTCGACGCCGCTCTGCGGGATCACCGAGCCGGGGATCGCGCCGAGCGCCAGCAGGAGCAGCAGGACCAGCGCGGTCCGCATCGAGGTCAGCTGGCGCCAGGCCCACCGGACCAGCTCCCACGCGGTCAGCTCGCCGGACCGCCGGTGGTGGTCGCGGTCGCCGCTCGGCTGCCAGGTGCCGGTCTCCTCCGAGCCCGCCTCTTTGGTGTCACTCACAGGAACCTCCGGCGAGCTCGCAGTTCGCGCGCTCCGTCACCGCCGCAGGCATCCTGCAGACCGCCGCGCGCTCTCGCTTCGCTCACAGCGACGCCTGCGAGTTCTCGACCAGGTGGATCTGCAGCCAGTTCACGGCCTGGTCCCACCAGCCGGTGACCAGGGCGAGCCCGACCAGCACGAGCATCAGGCCGCCGAGCCGCGTCACCCACTGCTGGTGGCGCCGGACGAAGGCGAACGCGCCGAGCGCGCGCCGGTAGGCGAGCGCGGCCACGATGAACGGCAGCCCGAGCCCGATGCAGTAGACGCCGGCCAGCAGCGCGCCGCGGCCGGCGGTCGCCTCGTTGAGCGACAGGTTGGTGATCGCGGCCAGGGTGGGCCCGATGCAGGGCGTCCAGCCGACGCCGAACAGGAAGCCGAGCAGCGGCGCGGCCGCGAGCCCGACGGCCGGCACGGAGTGGACGCGCCACGTCACGCTGGGAGAACGGGACCAGCCCGGCGAAGGCCAGCCCGAGCAGGATGGTGAGGACGCCGAGCACGATCTCCAGCTGCTGGCGCCAGTCGACGAGCCAGGCACCGACCGAGCCGGAGACCCAGCCGAGCAGCACGTAGACGGCCGAGAAGCCGAGCACGAAGAGGATCGACGCCGGCCAGCATCCGGCCGCGGCGCGCGTGCTCGAGGTCGGCGCCGGACAGGCCGGTGGCGTAGGAGAGGTAGCCCGGCAGCAGCGGGATCACGCACGGCGAGAAGAAGGAGACGAGCCCGGCGACGAGGGCGACCGGGATCGCCAGCACCAGCGACCCGGAGGACGCCTGCTGCTGGAACCAGTCAGCCACCGCTGCGCCACCTGACGGACCATCTCGACCAGGGTCAGGGCCGACGGCACGGCGCCGTTGATCGCGGCCGCCGGACGCCCCTGGGCGTCGAGGACGACGGTCGCCGGCATGGAGTTCGGCGTGATCACGCCGGGGAAGGCCAGCAGCGCCTCGCCGCCCGGGGAGTAGAACGACGGCCAGGTGATGCCGTAGCGGGACTGGAAGGCCTTGGCCTGCGCGGTGCCGGGGTCGCGGCTGTCGATGCCGACGAAGTTGGCCGTCGACCCGAGCTCCTTGGCCGCCGCCACGACGTACGGCGACTCCTTGTGGCAGTCGGCGCACCACGAGCCCCAGACGCTGACGACCGTGGGCTTGCCGCGCATCGATCGCGAGCGAGAGCGGCTTGCCGTCGAGGTCCTTGCCCGCGAGGCTGACCGGGTCGCCCCGGTCGGCGACGGCGATCTGCCGGATCGCGCCGTCGCCGCTGACGTAGCCCTTGTCGCCGGTGCCCTGCAGCGAGGTGCAGCCGGTCGCGGCCAGCAGGAGCCCTGCCGCCGCGACCAGCGAGGTACCTCGCCCGCCTCATGGCCGATGGGCCTCGGGAGCGTCGCCGGCCGAGAACGGCGCCTTGCGGTCGCGGACCGGGATCAGGTCGCCGGCCGGCTCGGAGTAGCTGATGGTGCGCAGGTCGTCGCCGTCGAACTGCAGCGAGGTGAGCGAGCAGAGCGTGCACTGGCGCTTGCGCGGGTCGTGCAGGAAGGAGCGCTTCTCCAGCGCCAGCCGGGTGATCCAGATCGGCAGCTGGTGGGAGACGATCACGGCCTCGTGGCCGCGGGCCGCGTCGCGCGCGTCGTACACCGCGGCGAGCATGCGGCGCGGTGACCTCCTTGTAGGGCTCGCCCCACGACGGCTTCCAGCGGGTTCCACAGGTGGATCCAGGCCGACGGCTTGCGCAGGGCGCTGTCGCCGACGCCGAAGCGCTTGCCCTCGAAGACGTTGGCGGACTCGATCACGCGCGGGTCGACGACCGGCGTGAGGCCGCGGGCGGCGGCCAGCGGGGCGGCGGTCTCCTGCGCGCGCTCCAGCGGCGAGGTGCGCAGGTGCACGATGTCGCGCTCGGCGATCGTGTCGGCGACGCGCTGGGCCATCTCCCGGCCGAGCGTCGGAGAGGTGGTACCCGTCGCGGCGGCCGTAGAGGACGCCCTCGGGGTTGTGCACCTCGCCGTGCCGCAGCAGGTGGACGACGGTCGTGTCAGCCATGGGTTCCTTCCCGGGCGGTGGCCGCTGCCTGGGCGGCGGCGTGGGCTGCTGGGGCAGCGCGTCGAGGACGGTCTGCACGGCGCGCGTCGTCGTGGGCGGCGGAGACGAACCACGCCTCGTACGCCGACGGCGGCAGGTAGACGCCGCGGTCGAGCATCGCGTGGAAGAAGGCGGCGAACGCCGCGGTGTCCTGGCGCTGGGCGCCGTCGAAGTCGCGGACCGGGCCCGTCGGTGAAGAAGACGGAGAACATCGTGCCGGCGGACTGCACGCCGTGGGGCACGCCCGGCGTCGGACAGCGCCTTGGTCGGCGGCGTCCTTGATCGTCGTGCCGGCCGCGGTGAGGTGGGCGTAGACGTCGTCGGTGGCCAGTCGCAGGGTGGCCAGGCCGGCGGTGGTCGCGATCGGGTTCCCCGACAGCGTGCCCGCCTGGTAGACCGGCCCCTCCGGCGAGAGCATCGCCATCACGTCGGCCCGGCCGCCGAACGCCGCGGCCGGGAAGCCGCCGCCCATCACCTTGCCGAAGGTCATCAGGTCGGGGGTCCAGCCCTCGACCGCGCCGTCGAGGCCCCACTGGCCCTGCCGCGAGGCGCGGAAGCCGGTCATCACCTCGTCGCTGACGAACAGCGCGCCGTGGGCCGCGCAGGTCTCGGCGAGGAACTGGTTGAAGCCGGGCTCGGGCGGGACGACGCCCATGTTGCCGGCGGCGGCCTCGGTGATCAGGCAGGCGATCCGGTCGCCCTCGGCGGCGAAGAGGGCGGTCACCGCGTCGCGGTCGTTGTAGGGCAGGACGCGGGTCAGCGCGGTCGCGCTCTCGGGCACGCCGGGCGTGCCGGGCACGGCGAAGGTGGTCAGGCCGGAGCCGGCCGAGGCCAGCAGCGCGTCGACGTGGCCGTGGTAGCAGCCGGCGAACTTCACCACGACGTCGCGGCCGGTGAAGCCGCGGGCCAGCCGGATCGCCGACATCGTGGCCTCGGTGCCGGAGGAGACGAAGCGGACCCGCTCGACCGGCGTACGGTCGACGATCTCCTCGGCGAGGTCGACCTCGGCCTCGGTCGGCGCGCCGTACGACGTGCCGCGGGTGAGCGCGTCGCTCACGGCCGCCATCACCTCGGGGTGGGCGTGGCCGAGCAGCATCGGGCCCCAGGAGCCGACCAGGTCGACGTACTCCTGCCCGTCGACGTCGGTCAGCCGGGCGCCGGCGGCCGAGCGGATGAAGCGCGGGGTGCCGCCGACCGCGCGGAAGGCGCGCACCGGGCGAGTTCACGCCGCCGGGCGTGACCGCGCACGCGCGCGCGAAGAGCGCCTCGGACCGGTCGGGAGTCACCGGGCCATTGTGGCCGAGGGGGCCAACCCGGCCGCAATCGGTGCGTAACATCTGCGGCTCGCCGGTCGTTTGAACCGGTGACAGGGAGGGAAACCTGCTCGTCGGAGCCTCGGCCCGCCAAGCCGGAGGGCCGCGCGCGACGAACCCCTCCGCAGGCTCCACGAGGAGGAATGGGTCGATGGCGGTCGCAGGTTCGGACGCGCGCAGAAGGCGTCCGCCCTGCTGCCGCTCGCCCTGCTCTCCGTCGCCTGGACCGCCAGCCTCGCCACCGCCGGCTCCGACGCCTCCGCGTCGGCTCCGACACGCTGCCCGACGGCACCCGGGTCCCGGCCGAGGCCGTGCGCGCGCCCGCCAGCCTCACCGCCCCGCGCACGCTGACCCCCGGCGTCCACGGCCACGCCTCCGACGTCGTCGTCGACCGCCTCCGCGAGCGGCATCCCCGCGGTCGCCCTCGCGGCGTACCAGCGCGCGGCGACGGTGATCGACGCCGCCGACCAGACCTGCCACCTGCCGTGGCAGCTGGTCGCGGCGATCGGCCGGGTGGAGTCCGACCACGGCCGCACCGACGGCAACGTCCTCACCGACCAGGGCATCGCCCAGCCCGGCATCTTCGGCCCGGTGCTCGACGGCAGCCACGGCACCGCGCTGATCCGCGACACCGACGCCGGGCAGTACGACGGCGACGCGACGCTACGACCGCGCCGTCGGGCCGATGCAGTTCATCCCGTCCACCTGGGCGATCGTCGGGGTCGACGCCGACAACGACGGCCAGCGCAACCCGCAGGACATCTACGACGCCGCGCTCGGCTCCGCGGTCTACCTCTGCTCCGGCTCCGACGACCTCGCCACCGACGCCGGGCAGCGCTCGGCGGTCTTCCGCTACAACCACAGCCAGCGCTACGTCGACCTCGTGCTCGCGATCGATGCAGGCCTACCTGCGCGGCGACTTCGCGTCGGTGCCCAACGGCACGACGTCGCACCGGCTTCTCGCTTCGGCGACCCCCCGGTCGCGGTCGCCCACGGCGCACCACGCACCACCACCACCGGCCGTCAGCACCACGGTCACCACACCACCACGCACCGACCGCGGCCCGACCGCGGGGCCCACCTCCGGCCCGACGGCCGCACCCAGCGTCGGCCCGACCGGCGGGGCAACCCGACGCGGCCAACCGCGACCGCGGCAACCCGACGCTGCACGATCCCGCCCGGCGGCGGCCTGCCGACCAAGCTGGTCCACGCTGCCCAGCGTGCCCGACCGCTGCATCCCCTCGGACGCCCCGACGATCCTCACCCAGGCCGCAGGCGATCGTGCAGTGCCTGGCCGAGGGGCTGATCGACAACCCGCTCGACCCGGCCGACGCGTTCGACCGGTGCGTCTACGACCTCACCCACTGAGCGGTCGCGGTCAGCGGCGCGAGCAGGCGGGCGGCCTCGGCGGCCCAGTAGGTCAGCACCACGTCGGCGCCCGCGCGGCGGATCGAGGTGAGCACCTCGAGGATCGCGCGCTCGCGCTCGATCCAGCCGTTGGCGGCGGCGGCCTCGACCATGGAGTACTCGCCGGAGACGTTGTACGCCGCGACCGGGACGTCGACCGCGTCGCGCACCCGGCGTACGACGTCGAGGTAGCCCAGCGCGGGCTTGACCATCACGATGTCGGCGCCCTCGGCGACGTCGAGCAGCGCCTCGCGGACGCCCTCGCGGGCGTTGGCGGGGTCCTGCTGGTAGGTCCGCCGGTCGCCCTCGAGCGAGGAGTCGACGGCCTCGCGGAAGGGGCCGAAGAAGGAGGAGGCGTACTTCGCGGAGTAGGCCAGGATCGCGACGTCGGTGTGGCCGGCGGCGTCGAGGGCGCCGCGGATCGCGGCGACCTGGCCGTCCATCATCCCGCTCGGGCCGACCATGTCGACGCCCGGCGTCGGCCTGGGCGAGCGCCATCTCGGCGTACACCTCGAGGGTGCGGTCGTTGTCGACGCGGCCGTCGGGGGTCAGCACGCCGCAGTGGCCGTGGTCGGTGAACTCGTCGAGGCAGAGGTCGCTCATCACCGTCAGCGCGTCGCCGACCTCGGCGACGACGTCGGTGATCGCGAGGTTGAGCACGCCCGGACGGGTCGACCGCGCCGGAGCCCGACGGCGTCCTTCTCCTCGGGGATGCCGAACAGCATCAGGCCGCCCAGCCCGAGCTCGGCCGCCTCGTGGGCGGCCTTCGAGCAGCGAGTCGCGGCGTGTGCTGGACGACGCCCGGCATCGAGGAGATCGGCCGCGGCTCGGTCGCGCCCTCGCGGACGAACACCGGCAGCACCAGCTGCGCCGGCGCCACCGTGTGTCTCGGCGACCAGGCGGCGCAGGCCGCTGGTCGTGCGCAGCCGCCGCGGCCGGGTCACCGGCCGCGGCACTCCTGCGCCGACCTCGTCGCTCACTGCGTAGCGGACCTTCTTGCGGCTCGTCGGCTTGCGCTCCGAGGGCTTGGTCACCGGCTGGCCGGCCTCGAGCATCGCGGCCCGGCGGGCGGCACCGAAGTCGGCGAGCGCGTCGACCAGCTCGTCGACGTCGGGCTTCGGGCGCGAGGACGTCGACCCGCAGGCCGTGCTCCTCGGCGGTCTTGGCCGTGGCCGGGCCGATCACCGCGATCACCGTCGACGGGTGCGGCTTGCCGGCGATGCCGACCAGGTTGCGCACCGTCGAGGACGACGTGAAGACGACCGCGTCGAACTTGCCGCCCTTGATCGCGTCGCGCACCGGCGCCGGCGGCGGGGCCGCGCGGACCGTGCGGTAGGCCGTGACGTCGTCGCACTCCCAGCCGAGGTCGACCAGGCCGGCGACGAGGTTCTCGGTCGCGATGTCGGCCCGCGGCAGGAAGACCCGGTTGATCGGGTCGAGCATCTCGTCGTACTCGGGCCAGTCCTCGAGGAGCCCGGCGGCCGACTGCTCGCCGCTCGGGACGAGGTCGGCGCGCAGGCCCCAGTCGCCGATCGCGGCGGCGGTCTTGTCGCCGACCGCGGCGATCTTGAGGCCGGAGAAGGCGCGGGCGTCGAGGCCGTACTCCTCGAACTTCTCGCGGACGGCCTTGACGGCGTTGACGCTGGTGAAGGCGATCCACTCGTAGCGGCCCTCGACCAGGCCACGCACGGCCTTGTCCATCTGGAGCGGGTTGCGCGGCGGCTCGACCGAGATGGTCGGCACCTCCTCGGGCACGCCGCCGAACCCGCGCAGCCGCGCGGACAGCGACCCGGCCTGCTCCTTGGTGCGGGGCACCAGGATCCGCCAGCCGAACAGCGGCTTGGTCTCGAACCACGACAGCGCCTCGCGCATCGCGACGACGTCGCCGACCACGGTGACCGCGGGCGGCGCCATCCGGGCGGCGCGGGCGTCGGCGCGATGTGCTCGAGGGTCGAGGTGACCGTCTGCTGCTCGGTGGTGGTGCCGGTGCGGGTCATCGCGACCGGGGTCTCGGCCGCGCGGCCGGCGGCGACCAGGGCGCGGGCGATGTCGCCGATCGAGTCCACGGCCGAGAGCAGCACCAGCGTCGGGCACGTCGGCGTAGCGGCTCCAGTCGACCTTGTCGCCGGCGGTGACGACGGTGACCTCGCGGTGGTCCTTGGTGGTCAGCGGGATGCCGGCGTACGCCGGGACCGCCGACACCGAGGAGACGCCGGGCACGATCTCGAAGCCGATGCCGGCCTTGGCGCAGGCCGCGGCCTCCTCGGGACCGGACGCGTAGACGAACGGGTCGCCGGTCATCAGGCGTACGACGCGCACGCCGCGCTTGGCCTGCCGGACCACGACCTTGGCGCGGGCGGCGTGGGTCAGCGGCTGGCCGTCCTCGCCGAACCCGCCGTCGACGAGCTCGGGCCCGCCCTCGGAGCCCTCGGGCAGGCCGAGCACCGAGCGGACCAGCGCGGGATGCTCGGGCCCCTCGGTGATCACCACGTCGGCCTGCGGATGAGGTCGGCGGCGCGCACGGTCAGCAGCCCGGGGTCACCCGGGCCCGCTGCCGACGAACGCCACCCACCCCCTGCGTCGGGGAGGAGGTGGTGCGGGGTGGACTGGGCTCGCGTCATGCCTCTTGCCTTTCGCAGTCGGTCACCGGCTGCTCGTGCGGTGTGTCCGTCAGCTGTGCTGCCCCCTCGTCGAGCATGTCGCTCGCGAGGCGGCTGCCGACGCCGGCGGCGTCGGCCGGGTCGCCGGTGGCGGACATCCGCACCGCCAGCGTCCCGTCGGGTGAGAGCGCTACGGCCCTCACCCAGAGCTCTTCGTCGTGCTCCCCCTCGACCACCTCGGCCAGCGCCCCGATCGGAGCGGCGCACCCGCCCTCCAGCGTGGCCAGCACCGCGCGCTCGGCGGTGACCGCCGCCCGGGTCCGCGACGTCGTCCAGGGCGCGCCACCTCGGCGGCGAACGTCGTCGTCGCGCGTCTCGACCGCCAGCGCACCCTGCCCGGGGGCCGGCAGCATCTGCAGCGGGTCGAGCACCTCGGTGGCCTCCTCGAGACGGCCGATCCGGGCCAGTCCGGCGCGGGCGAGGACGCACGGCGTCGTACGCACCCTCGCGGACCTTGCGGATCCGGGTGTCCACATTGCCCCGGATGTCGACGATCTCCAAACCGAGGCCGAGGGCGTGGAGCTGGGCGGCGCGACGCGGCGACCCGGTGCCGACGCGGCTGCCGGCCGGCAGCTCGCCGAGGGTCAGCCCGTCGCGGGCGACGACGACGTCGCGGGGGTCCTCGCGGAGCGGGTACGGCGGCCAGCACGAGGCCGGCGGCCGGGCCGGTCGGCAGGTCCTTGAGCGAGTGGACGGCGACGTCGATGCGGCCGTCGAGCAGCGCCTCGCGCAGCGCGCTGACGAAGACGCCGGTGCCGCCGAGCTGGGCCAGCGGCTGCGTCGGCGCGGTCGCCGCTCGGTGGTCATCTCGACCAGCTCGACCTCGCGGCCGAGAGCCGCGGTCAGCCGGTCGGCCACCCAGCGGGACTGGGTCAGTGGCGAGGAGCGAGGCGCGGGTGCCGAGGCGGATCGCGCTCATGCCTCGTCACCCCGCAGGCCGGTCCGTCGCCCGGCGCCACCGGCCGGGTCACCGCGTCGACGGCCTCGGGGTCGAGGGCGAACAGCTCGGCCAGGGCCGTGGCGTACGACGTCGGCGTTGCGGTCGCCGAGCTCCTTGGCCCGGATCGTCGGCTGGTGGACCAGCTTGTCGGTGACCCGGCGCAGGGTCTGCAGCAGCTCGGCGCGGGTGCGTCGTCGAGGTCGGGCAGGCGGCGCTCGAGGCGCGCCATCTCGGACTCGACGACGCCGGTGGCCATCGAGCGCAGGGCGACCACGGTCGGGCGTGAGGCCGGCCTGGCGACGGGCGGACAGGAACGCCTCGACCTCGTCGGTGACGATCGTGCGGACCGCCTCGACCTCGGCCCCGGCCTCGGAGCTCGCAGGAGGTCGTCGGCGAGGTCGGCGAGCGTCACCAGGGTGACGCCGGGCAGGTCGGCGACCGACGGGTCGATGTCGTGGGGCAGGGCGAGGTCGACCAGGGCGATCGGACCGGGCGCGGCGGCCACGGCCTCACGGCTGACCAGCACCCCCGTCGCGCCGGCGCAGGCGACGACGACGTCGGCGTGCGGCGATCTCGGCCTCGAGGGCGCTCATCGGCGCCCAGCGCGCGGCGTACTCACCGGCGAGGCGCTCGGCGCGCTCGGGCGTGCGGTTGACGACGACGACCTCGCCGGCCCCGCGGCGTACGACGGTCGCGACGGCGAGCGCCGGCCATGCCGCCGGCACCGACGACCACGACCCGGCGGCCCATCACGTCGTCGGCCGCCCGGTCGAGCGCGGCCGAGACGAGGGTCGGTGCGGCGCGGTCGATGCCGGTCTCGGCGTGGGCGCGCTTGCCGACGCGCAGCGCCTGCTGGAAGAGGGTGTTCAGGATCGGGCCGACCGAGCCCAGCTCCTGGCCCAGGCCGAGCGCGTCGCGGGTCTGGCCGAGGATCTGGGCCTCGCCGACCGCCATCGAGTCGAGGCCGGCCGCCACCCGGAAGAGGTGGGAGACGGCGCCGTCGTCGTAGTGGACGTAGAGGTGGGGGAGCAGCGCCTCGACGTTCTCGTCGGCCGGGGAGAGCAGCCGCTGCGAGATGCCCTCGACGCTGCCGTGGAAGCGGTCGACCGCGGCGTAGATCTCCAGCCGGTTGCAGGTGGCGACGACGGTCGCCTCGGAGACGTGGGGGTTGGCCAGCACGTCCTCGATCAGCTTGGTGGCGCCGTCGGCGTCGACGGCGAGCTGCTCGAGCAGGGCGATCGGCGCGGAGCGGTGGGAGATGCCGACGACGAGGACCGTCATGCCGTGGCCTCCTGGGCTGCCTTGCGCTGCTCGTGGTAGGCCAGGACCTGGAGCTCCTTGGACAGGTCGACCTTGCTCACGGCGACGTCGGCGCCGACGTTGAGCACGGTCGGGGCGAAGTTGAGGATGCTGGTGATGCCCGACCTCGACCATCTTGTCGGCGACGTCCTGGGCGGCGGCGGCCGGCGTGGCGATCACGCCGATCGCGACCCCCTGCTCGCGCACGATCGGGTCAGGTCGCTGAACGGGCGGACGTCGACGCCGGCGACGACCTCCTGGTGGCGCTCGGCGTCGGCGTCGAGGAGGGCGACGACGCGGAAGCCGCGGCTGCGGAAGCCGGAGTAGTTCGCCAGCGCGTGGCCCAGGTTGCCGATGCCCACGATGACCACGGGCCAGTCCTGCGTCACGCCGATCTCGCGGGCGATCTGGTAGCGCAGGTAGTCGACGTCGTACCCGACCCCGCGGGTGCCGTAGCTGCCGAGGTAGGACAGGTCCTTGCGGAGCTTGGCGCTGTTGACCCCGGCGGCGGCCGCGAGGTCCTCGCTCGAGCAGGTGGCGGTGCCGGCCTCGGACAGGGTGGTCAGAGCCCTCAGGTAGACAGGCAGTCGGGCCACAGTCGCCTCGGGAATCTCCCGGGCGGTGTCGTGGGACGTCCGTGCGGTCAAGGTTCTGTCTCTCCAGCCGCCGAGCACGGGGTCGACCCGTCGTGGGACAGGCCCGGCCCGAGCGGCGTCGTTCACTGTAAGAGTTTGTGAACGCGAGAACAAAATGGCGGAGCCGGCGTCCGCGCCGGCTCAGGCCGCGGTGGTCTGCACGCTCGCACCCGACGGGCTCACCCGCCCGCTCCCGGCCTGCCCGCCCGCCGGGCTCGCCGCCTCGGAGGTGTCGGCCGAGGGGTCGGCGTTGGAGACCAGGTAGGCCGCGGTCGCCTGTGAGACCAGCCCGATCAGCGCGATCGTCAGCGGCTTGGTCCACCCACCGGCGTTCACCCACGCCACCGCCAGGGTGGCCACGGCGGTGCACTGGGCCGCCCACCACTTGTTCGTCGGCTTCCAGGATGTCTGCTTGGCGCTCATCGTGCTCTCCCCGGTCGGGCTTCACCTCATGGAGAGAGGACGTCACCGGTGGGCGCCGTGATACATCCGGCAGGCCGCCCGCTCAGGAGTAGCGGTGGCTCTTGGCCGCGTGTCCCGCCTCGCGCGTGCACGTGCGACCGCTCATGTTGCGGTGGCCGCAGCGGGCCTCGGTGGGGTCGGTCCCGGTGGGGTCGGCCTCGGTGCGGCGTCGGCCTCCGGGGGGTCGGGGACGACCGCGAGGATCGGCGCTCGCTCGGGGCGGTCCGCCGCCACCGGCGCCTTGGCACGCGCCCGAGACTGCTCGTAGCGGGCCTCGCGCATCGCGCGCAGGTCGTCCATCTTGCTCATCGTCGCTTCACACCCTCGACCCTAGGGCGGGGGACCGACAGTTCTCGGCGGCGCGCAGGAGGGGACTCCGGCGCGTGGCACCCCGCTTCCACGAGGAACTGCCTCGCGCACCGCGCCTCGGCGCCGACCCCGGGATCCTCAGGCGAGGGCGGCCCGTAGCCGGACGGGGTCGACCCGCCAGAAGTCGTGCTGCCGGCCGTCGACGAAGGTCACCGGGACCTCCTCGCCGAAGCGGCGCTGGAGCTCGGGATCGTCGTCGATCGAGACCTCGGCGTAGGACTCACCGAGCTCGGCGCACACCTGCTCGACGACCAGCCGGGCGTCGTCGCACAGGTGGCAGCCGGGGCGGCTGTAGAGGGTGACCCGGGCGTCGGTCATTCGAGCAGTCCCAGGGAGCGCCGGCGCTCGATGCCGCGCAGCCGGCCCTTCTGCACCTTCCCGGTCACCGTCAGCGGGAGCTCGTCGACCACGACGATCCGCGACGGCTGCTTGAAGCGGGCCAGGCGGACGGCGCAGTGCTCGCGTACGGCGCGCGCGACGTCCTCGGCGCTCGCGTCGCCGGCCGCGTGCACGTAGGCGACGACGGCCTCGCCGGTGGCCGGGTCGTCGACCCCGATCACGGCCGCGTCGTCGACCGACGACACCTCGCGGATGACGTCCTCGACCTCGCTCGGATAGACGTTGAACCCCGAGACGATCACGAGCTCCTTGAGCCGGTCGACCAGGAACAGGTCGCCGGAGGCGTCGAGGAAGCCCACGTCCCCGGTGCCCCACCAGCCGTCCTGGTCGGGACCGCCGTCGCCGTCGGGCCAGTAGCCGCTGAACATGTTCGCGCCGCGGATCCAGATCTCGCCCGGGTCGTCGCCCTCCGGCTGCTGCCCGAACTCGTCGAGCAGCCTGATCTCGATGCCGGGCAGCGCGGCACCGACCGAGCCGTTCTGCAGCACCGCGCTGCACAGCGTGCTGGTGACGATCGGCGCGGCCTCGGTCAGCCCGTAGCCCTGGTGGATCGGGATCGAGGTCGCCTCGCCGAACTGCTCGATCAGCTCCGCCGCCAGCGGCGCCGACCCCGACAGCATCAGCCGCACCGGCCCGAGCCGCTCGCGCAGGTGGGGCATCGGGAGCCAGTAGGCGAACACCGGCGGCGCGACCGGCAGCACGCTGATCGCCTCGTCGTCGATCAGGTCGAGCGTGGCCTGGGGGTCGAACCGCTCGACCAGCACGAGCTTGGCCCGCTGCCGCAGCACGCTGCCGAGCACGGCGTTCAGCCCGTAGACGTGGAACAACGGCAGGACGCCGAGCACCACGTCGTCGCCGTGGATCATCGGCGGCTCCACCCGGGCGGCCTGGTCGATGTTGGCGATCAGCGCGCGGTGCGTGAGCATCGCGGCGCGCGGCCGGCCCGACGTACCGCTGGTGTAGAGCAGGCAGGCCAGCTTCTCCGGGTCGGGCAGTGGCGGCACCCCCACGGCCACGGAGGCCCGGAGCGCGTCGTAGGACTGCTCTCCCTCGGCCGGGGCCACACCGACGACGTAGACCCGCGGCTCGTGCGAGCGGCCGACCAGGTCGGCGTCGAGCTCGTCGGTCTCGCCCGCCCGCGCGGCCCGGACCAGGTCGGCGGCCGCGCGCACGCCGTCGATCGTCTCGGGGTCGGCGATCACGAGGCGACAACCCGAGTCGGCGATCATCCGGGCCAGCTCGCCCGAGGTGGCGCGCGGGTTGACCGGTACGGCGACGACCTGCGCGCGCAGTACGCCGAGGTACGCCGTCACGAACTCGATCCGGTTGCCGAGCGCGAGCAGGACCCGCTGCCCGGCCACCAGACCCGCAGCGCCCAGCCCGGTCGCGACCCGCGCGACCTCGTCCTCGAGCTCGGCCCAGGTGACGCTGCGCCCCGCCGCCTCGACGACCGCCAGCGCGTCCGGCCGGTCGGCGGCCGCTGCGGCCACGAGCGAGGACACGTCGTGGGTCGTGGGCATGGGGGCGATGATCCCACAGCGCGCCGCGAAGCGAGCTCGCTCGCGAGCGGCCGCTCCCGATCGGCACCGATAGGCTGCCCGCGTGACTCCCGAGAAGAGCCGCAGGGTGCTGAACCTCCAGCAGCGTTCGGCTCTCGCCGGCGAGGCCGCTGCCGCGGTGGCCGAGGTGGAGACCGCCCTCGCCACGCCGGCCGACCCGTCGGTGGCCGCGTTCTTCGACGTCGACAACACGATGATGCAGGGCGCGAGCATCTTCCACCTCGCCCGCGGGATGCACAAACGCGAGTTCTTCACGACGCGCGAGATCCTCGCGGCCGCCTGGAAGCAGGCCTACTTCCGGATCGTCGGCGTCGAGGACCCCGACCACGTCGCGAAGACCCGGGCGTCGGCCCTCTCCTTCATCGCCGGCCACACCGTCGCCGAGCTCGAGGAGCTGGGCGAGGAGATCTTCGACGAGGCGATGGCCCACCGGATCTGGCCCGGGCACGCGGGCGCTGGCGCAGCTGCACCTCGACGAGGGCGAGCGGGTCTGGCTGGTGACGGCGGCCCCGATCGAGATCGCCCGGATCATCGCCCGCCGCCTCGGTCTCACCGGGGCCCTCGGCACGGTCGCCGAGCACGAGGACGGCGTCTACACCGGCCGGCTCGTCGGCGACATGCTCCACGGGCCGGCGAAGGCGGAGGCGATCAAGGCGCTGGCCGCCCGCGAGGGGCTCGACCTGAGCCGCTGCTCGGCGTACTCCGACTCCTTCAACGACCTCAGCATGCTGTCGCTGGTCGGCCATCCGTGCGCGGTCAACCCCGACGCCCGCCTCAGAGCCCATGCCAAGCAGCAGGGGTGGCGCATCCGTGACTACCGCACCGGGCGCAAGGCGGCCCGGGCCGGCGTGTTCACGGCGGCCGTGGCCGGGGCTGCCACCGGAGCCGTGGCGGCTGGGGTCGCCGTACGACGTCGACGCTGACCGTCACCCCGCCTACGATGACGGGGCGCCATCACCGGGTGCTCGGGAGGGATGCGGCATGACGTGGGGTGAGCACGACGCGGCACGCGGCTGGGACGACCTGCGCGCGGCCGTCCTGGTCGCGCTCGGCCGGCTGCCGCAGCCTGCGGGCGTCTCTCCCTGGATGCTCCTCAGCGAGGCGACGGTGGGTGGCCCCCCGACGGGCGGGTCCTACGACGACTCCGCCCGGGCCGCCTCCTCGGAGGACAGCGAGGCCGAGCGTCGGCGCCTGATCGCCCTGGTCGAGCTGGCCCGCGGCGGTGACGCCGAGGCGTTCGGCCAGCTCTACGACCACTACCACGGCTCGGTCTACCGCTTCCTCTACTACCGGACCCGCTCGACGAGCCTGGCCGAGGACCTCACCTCCGACACCTTCGTGCGCGCGCTGCGGGCGATGAGCGGCTTCCGCTGGCAGGGCAAGGACTTCGGGGCCTGGCTGATGACGATCGCCCGCAACCTGTGCACCGACCACTTCAAGGCCGGCCGGACCCGCCTCGAGGTGACCACCGAGGACATGGGCCTGCACGACGCCGCCACCGAGGGCCCCGAGCAGGAGGTGCTCGCGGCACTGACCAACGACGTGCTGCTCCACGGGCTGCGCGAGCTGTCGGACGAGCAGCGCGACTGCCTGATCATGCGGTTCCTCCAGGGCCTCAGCATCGCCGAGACCGCAGAGGTGCTGGGCCGCAGCGAGGGCGCGGTCAAGCAGCTCCAGCTGCGCGGCGTACGCAACCTGGCGAAGCTGATGCCGGCGGGGTGGCGCGATGAGTGAGCCACGCGTAACCCCGGTCCGGTCCGCCTCGTTGTGCAGGCTGTCCGGCAGTCGCCGCGACGCAGGGCACGACCGCAGAGGACGGGCATCGTGAGCAGGGGGCGGCGATCCCAGGAGTTCGACGACCTGGTCGAGGGCAGCTCGACCGGAGCCGCGCGCCCCACGCCGTACGACGACCTGCTCGAGGTGGTGGGTGCGCTGCGGACCGTCCCCGCACCGGAGCCCGACCCGGACTTCGTGCTCGCGCTGCGTGAGCGGCTGGTGGAGGAGGCGCAGACCGTGCTCGTCGCGGCCGCGGCGGAGCAGGCCGACGTCGACGATCGGCTGCGGCTGCCGACCCCTGCCGCGCGGACCCGCCGCCGCAACCGGCTGCTCGCGGCCGGGATCAGCGGTGCGATCCTCGTCGGCGCCTCCGGCACCATGGCCGTCGCCGCCCAGAGCGCCCTGCCGGGCGACCGGCTGTACTCCCTCAAGCGCGGCCTCGAGAGCGCCCACGCCCAGCTGACCTTCGACCGCGCAGCTCGTGGCCGCGTCCTCCTCGACAACGCCTCGACGCGGCTCGACGAGGTCGCCGAGCTCAGCCGCACGGGCGGCAGCTCCGACAGCATCAGCCGGACCCTCGACGCGTTCACGCAGGAGGCCGTGGACGGCTCCGACCTCCTGGTCTCCGACTACGCGGCGACCGGCGACCGGTCGTCGATCACGACCGTCCACACCTTCACCGCGGCGAGCATGGCGCGGCTCCGGCTGCTCCAGGGCGCGGTCCCGGCCGGCTCCGTCGACGGCCTGCTGCAGGCCGCCCAGTCACTCGACCAGGTGCAGCAGGTCGCGACCCGTGCCTGCCCGACGTGCGCCGGACCCTCGGTGACCCAGGTGCCCAGCGTCCTCACGCGGGCCGCCGACGCCGCCGCGGACCCCTGGCTGGTCGCCCTGCCTTCAGCCGGGTCGCACCCTCACGCCGACCCGACCCCGGGCAGCGTCACGCTCCCCCACGTGGGCGGCAACCTCCCCCCGGCCAGCGTCACCGATCCCACCCGGTCGGCGCCCGACCTGGGGCTGCCCACCGCGCACGACGTGCAGCACACCCTGCAGCACCTGACCGACGGGCTGACCGACGACCAGCAGACCGACGTGGGGTCGACCGTCACCGACACCGCGACCAACCTGCTCGACGCCGTGGGCGATCTCGGCAACACGCTCGTCGACACGGTGGACGGCACCCTCGACGACCTCGGCAGCGCCCTGCCGACGCTCCCCTGACGGCTCAGCGCCAGACCGACTCGCGGTGCCCGAGCAGGGCGTAGAGCGACTGCTGGATCGTCTCGCGCACCTGGTCGGTGACGTTGAAGACCAGCATCGGGTCGTCGGCCGCGGACGGGTCGTACGCGTCGGTGCGGATCGGCTCGCCGAACTCCATCAGCCACTTCGAGGGCAGGGGCACCAGGCCCAGAGGGCCGAGCCAGGGGAAGAGCGGGGTGATCGGGACGTAGGGGATGCCCAACAGGCGCGCCAGGGCCGGGACGTTGCCGATCAGGGGGAAGATCTCCTCGGCCCCGACCACCGACAGCGGCACGATCGGTACGCCGGTCCGCAGCGCCGCCGCCACGAAGCCGCCGCGACCGAAGCGCTGGAGCTTGTAGCGGTCGTGGAACGGCTTCCCGATCCCCTTGAACCCCTCGGGCCAGACGCCCACCAGCTCACCACCGGCGAGCATCCGCTCGGCGTCCTCGTTGCAGGCCAGGGTGGCGCCGCCCTTGCGGGCCAGGGCGCTGACGACCGGCATCCGGAAGACCAGGTCGGCGCCCAGCGGACGCAGGAAGCGCCCGGTCTCGTCGTGGATGGTCAGCATCGTCATCAGCCCGTCGACCGGCAGGGTGCCGGAGTGGTTGGAGACCACCAGGGCACCGCCCGCGGCCGGGAGGTTCTCCACACCGCGGGTCTCGATGCGGAACCACTTCTGCGCGAGCGGTCGCAGGCTGGCCAGCAGCAGCCGCTCGGCGACCTCGGGGTCGAAGCCGTAGTCGTCGACCTCGTAGTCGCCACTCAGGCGACGACGCAGGAAGGCCAGGAACTGCGCGAGCTGGGCCTCCCAGTCCTCGCCGAAGACCTGGCGCGCTCCGCCCTGGAGCGCCACCAGCCAGTCGTGCGGCGACAGCCCCGCGAGCGGCGACCGCTCCTGGGTGGTCGTCGGACGACGGACCTCGGTCACGGGGATCTCGGCGGCGTCGGGGGCCTCGTCGGACGGTCTGCACGGCCGCCTTGCGCGGCGCGGCGGCACGCCGGGTGGTCTTCCGGACCGACTCACCGGCGAGGCCGCGCGAGGCGTGGGAGGGCCGGGCGCTACCGGTGCCGCGGCCCGGACGCCCACCGGTCCCGATCGGGATGATCTCGGCGTCACCCACGGCCGGCTCCCGGTGCGGGCACGGACTCGGTCGGGGACGGGGCGACCCCGTCGACGGCACGCTCGGCCGGGCGCGGCGGGTGCCCGATCGAGGTCGCGAAGTCGGCGAACGCCTCGGCGGTCGTGTGCTCCGGCTCGAAGCCGAGCTGGGTGCGCATCCGGGTGGTGTCGATGCCGCGCCCGAAGGTGAGGAGGCCGAGCTGCTCGGGCGAGAAGTCGGCCATCCGCGCCGACTTGAGCACCGACGCCAGGGTGCCGACGGCGGGCCGGGGCAGGGCCACGCTGGGCTTGCGGAGGCGTCGTACGGCCTGGGAGAGCAGCATCACGCCGTCACCGGCGACGTTGAAGGTGCCGGGCACCTCGGCATGGACGGCGTGGGCGAGCACCCGCAGCAGGTCGGTCTCGTGCAGGAACTGCAGCCGGGGGTCGAAGCCGAGCACGGTCGGGACCACCGGGAGCCGGAAGTAGGACGTCATCGGGCTGGTGACGTGGGGACCGAGCACGTTGGCCAGCCGCAGCGTGGTGACCAGGACGTCGGGCCGGCGACGGGCGAAGCCGCGCACGTAGCCCTCGATCTCGGAGACGTCCTTGGCGTAGCCCGAGCTCGGAGCCCGGCGCGGCTCGAGGTCCTCGGTGAACATCGCCGGGTCGCGGCTGCTGGCGCCGTAGACGGTCGAGGTCGACTTCACGACGAGGTGCTGCAGACCAGGGGCCTTCTGGCAGGCCGCGAGCAGCTGCATGGTGCCGATGACGTTGAGCTCTTTCATCGTCCCGCGGCCGCCGGCGCTGCCGGGCGTCGCGATCACGCTCATGTGGACGACGGTGTCGACGTCCTCCTTGGCGAGGACCTTGGCGATGACGGGGTTGCGGATGTCGGCTCGCACGAACGAGACGTCGCCGATGTCGTCGCGGGGCGGCACGGCGTCGACGCCGACCACGCGGTCGATGTCGGGCTGGGCGGCGAGCCGGCGCGCGAACCTACGACCGAGGTCTCGGGAGACCCCGGTGACCAGGACGACCTTCCCCACGGCGCCGCCTCGACCGGGTTACTTGCCGAGCTTGCGACGCTGGACGCGCGTCTTCTTCAACAGCTTGCGGTGCTTCTTCTTGGCCATCCGCTTGCGCCGCTTCTTGATGACTGAACCCACGAAAACCTCTTCCGACTACGCATGACACACGACGAGGGAGCCCCGGAGGTGCACCGGGACGACCTCGACAGCGTAGCCGTCGGGACTGGAGCGACAGAATCGAGCGCGGTGGCTCCGGCTAGCCGGCGCTGTAGAAGCTCTTGCGGAGGTACTCGTTCACGTCCTCCTCGGTCACCCGGAACGAGCGACCGACCCGGACGGCGGGCAGCTCGCCCCCGTGGACCAGGCGGTAGACGGTCATCTTGGACACGCGCATCATCGCGGCCACTTCGGCCACGGTCAGGAACTTGACGTCGGAGATGTCTCCGGGCGGGTGGGTCGGCATCGCAGGCACCATCTCTCTCGGCAGGCACGCACCGGCTTCCCCTCCGGTGACCCACGTCCCGCGCTTCGTGGTGAGAATAGGGCCTGATGTGACTCGTGGGGAAGGAAATCCCTACAGAAACTCAAGGGACCCGCGCGTGTCGAGTTGAAAACGCCTCGGATTTTACCTTCACACCGTTGTAGTTCCCGTCAGGGGAGCGGGTCGAGACCGTGGAACGGGAAGATCTCCTCCCGGGTCGCGTGGATCGTCCGGTCCAGCCAGGTGCCGGGGTCGTAGCCCTCCGACCAGTCGCGGAAGGCCGGGTCGCGGCCGTCGGTGAGGAGGTGCGGCGCGGGCCGGCCGAGGTGCTCGCGGACGTAGTCGCGCCACCCGTCGGGCGTCGGGGTGGAGACGTCGATCGGGTGGCCGCCGACCACCGACAGCAGGTGGGTCCAGGCCCGGGGCACCACCTCGACGAGCGCATAGCCACCGCCGCCGGTCACCACCCACTTCCCGGCACAGACCTCGTGGGCGAGGTCGTGGAGAGCGAGGTACGACGCGCGCTGGCCGTCGACGCTGAGCATCAGGTCGGCGAGCGGGTCGTCGCGATGGCTGTCACAGCCGTGCTGGGTCACCAGGATGTCGGGCGCGAACTCCCGCAGCAGCGGCGGGACGACCGCGTGGAAGGCGCGCAGCCAGCCGGCGTCCGACGTCCCGGGGGGCAGGGCGACGTTGACGGCGCTCCCCTGCGCGTCCGGGCCGCCGACGTCCTGCGGGAAGCCGGTGCCGGGGAAGAGCGTCTGCCCGGTCTCGTGCAGCGAGATCGTCAGCACGCGGGGGTCGTCGTAGAAGATCCTCTCGACGCCGTCGCCGTGGTGGACGTCGACGTCGACGTAGGCGACCTTGGTGGCGCCCTGGTCGAGCAGCCAGCGGATGCCGATCGCGATGTCGTTGTAGATGCAGAAGCCGCTGGCGTGGTCGGGCATCGCATGGTGGAGGCCACCGGTGATGTTCGCGCTGTGGAGGCTCTCGCCGGTCCACACCTGGCGGAACGCCTCCGCCGTCGCGCCGACGACGTGGGAAGCCGCCCGGTGCATGTCGTGGAAGACCGGGTTGTCGTCGCTGCCGAGGCCGTGGGAGGGCACGAACCCGCCGGGATCCTTGCCGGCGAGCTTGACCGCCTCGACCATCGCGGGCTCGTGCACCGTCGCGATCAGGTCGTCGTCGGCCATCGGGGCCGGCACCGTGCGGATCTGCTCGAGGACGCCGAGCTCGCGGGCGAGCCTCATCGTGAGGTCGACGCGGATCGGCGACATGGGGTGGCTGGGCCCGAAGTCGTACTCGGTGAGGGTCGGCTCGAAGACCACCGTCGCGGGACCCGGGCACGCTGGCATGCGTCTCACGCTACCGGTCTACGGCTGGTCGTCCGTCTGCTCGCGTGCGGCGGACTCCTCCGGCGTCTCGTCGACGTAGCGCTGGCCCGGCTCGAGTCGGATCTCGCGGCCGGTGCTGAGGTCGACGGCCGTGGCACCCGGAGGCAGGTTCGAGAGATCGGGGGCGATGACGGTCCCCTCCACCGAGTCCGGCAGCCGCAGCCCGTAGCTGAGCTGGTCGTCGAGGAGGATGAGGTCGCCGGAGTGACGGCGCGGCAGGGTCTCGCCGCGGAAGTACGCCGGCCGCACCACCTGGTAGGCGAACATCAAGATCACCCCGAGCACCAAGGACCCCACACCGAGCAGGAACACCCCACCGATCCGGCCGATGTGGGTGTAGCCGTAGTCGGCGCTCGCGTAGGTCTTGGACGCGTAGAGGAAGAACCCGACCAGGATCACCCCGCCGGCGAGGGGCAGGACGCCCTGCATCACGATGTTGCGGAAGCTGCTGCTCATCGTCTTCCGGTAGAACCAGGCGCACGCGAAGCCGGTGAGCCCGTAGTAGAAGGCGATCATCAGGCCCACGGCGGCGATGGTGTCGGCCAGGATGTTCGCGCTGATCAGCGTGAGGCCCACGTAGAACAGGATGGAGATCAGACCCATCCCGATCGTCGCGTCGGTGGGCGTGAGGTAGCGGGGATGGATCCGCGCGAACCGTTCGGGGATCGCCTTGAAGGCGGCCATCGACAAGGCCGTGCGTGCGGTCGGCAGGATGGTGGTCTGGGTGCTGGCCGAGGCGGAGGTGAGCACGGTGATCGCGAGCAGGTGCACCATCAGCCAGCCTCCCGTGCCGGTCCCGAAGACCTCGGTGCCCATCGCATGGAAGACGTCGTCGGCGTTGTTCTCGTTGCCGAGGCCGATCCCGGTCGTGCCGACGCCGGCGAAGGCGATGGTGGCGACCGACACCAGGGCGTAGGTCAGCAGCAGGATGACGGTCGACAGGATGGCCGCCTTGCCCGGCGTGGTCGCCGGGTCGTCCGCTTCCTCGTTGGTGGCGACCGCGGTGTCCCAGCCCCAGTAGATGAAGACCGCGATCAGGGTGGCTGTCACCACGGCGGTCGCCGACAGGCCGGTCGGGGAGAGCCACGAGAGGCTGGGCTTGATGCCGCCAGGAGCGGTGCCGTTGTAGACCTTGACCAGGGCGAACAGCGCGAACCCGATCAGGGTGACGACCTCGATCCCCAACAGCGCGTACTGCATCCGAGCGCTGACCTCGATGCCGCGGTAGCAGATGTAGGTCATCACGACGATCCAGACGATCCCGGCCACCGTCGACCAGAAGGTGCTGTTGGCGAGGTCGTCGAACCCGAAGAGACCGAAGGTGTAGGAGCCGGCGATCTGCGACAGGTTCGCCATCACGATGATGTCGGCGATGATGATGCCCCAGCCACCCATCCAGCCGACTCTCGTGCCGAACGCGCGGGCCGCCCAGGTGAACGTCGTACCGCAGTCGGGCTCGGCCTTGTTGAGCTCGGCGTAGGCGACGGCGATGAAGTACATCGGGATGAAGGCCAGGACCATGACCAGCGGCGCCTTGACCCCCACGATGCCGTCGCCGTTCGGCACCACCACGACGTAGCCCAGGCTCGCCGCCAGGCTGTACGCCGGAGCCGTGGACGCCACGCCGACCACGATGCTGCCCAGGAGACCGAGTGCCCCGACCTTGAGTCCCTTGCCCGACGGCGCGGTGTGGGTGGTCTCGGTGACGTCCATCTGCTCTCCTGACCCAGGGTCCGGCCGGCGCCCGGGCGCAGGGCGACCCGATGGCCGCCCGACCAAAGTACCCGGGAAGGCGGTCGAGCCCACGCAGTCAGGTTGCGGTGAGGAACGGCGAGTGAGACTCGAGCCGTGGCGACCTCCGTCCTCGCCCTCCGCCCCCAGCGGCACCGTCGTACGAGCGCGGTCGACGCCGCCCTGGTGTACGTCGTGCTGCGCCTGGTCAGCGCCGCGGCGATCCTGCTCGCGCAGCGGGACCAGCCGGCAGTGCGGGGCCTGAGCCGAGCGCCGTACCTCGGGATGGTGACGCACTGGGACGGGAAGTGGTTCCGAGCGATCGCGACCTCGGGGTACCCCCACCACCTTCCGCACGGGGTCACCGGCGCGGTCGCGATGAACCGGTGGGCGTTCTACCCGGGGTTCCCGTTCGTGACGCGCCTGGTGATGCAGCTGACCGACACCGGCTTCGCGGCCTCGGCCACCCTGGTCGACGGGGGGTGCGGCCTGGTGGCCGCGATCGCGATGGTCCGGCTGCTGGAGGCGCGGATCCCGCGCACGGCCGCGCTGTCGGTCGTCGGCGTGTGGGCCGCACTTCCGATGGCGCCGAGCCTCCAGCTCGCGTACTCCGAGGCGCTGGCCCTCGCGCTGCTGTCGGTGACGCTGCTCTGGCTGCAACGCGAGCACTGGGGACGCGCCGCGCTCGCGGCCGTGCTGCTCGGGCTGACCCGGCCGATGCTGCCTCCGCTCGCCGTGGTGTTCGCCGTCGCGGTGTGGCTGCGGTGGCGCCGCCGCGCTGTCGACCCGCTGCTCCCCCCGGAACGACTCCGGATGGTGACGGGTCTGTCGGCCACCGCAGCCGGGTCGGCGCTGTGGCCGGCGATCGCGTGGTGGGTCACCGGGACGCCCGATGCCTACTCCCGGACCGAGGCCGCGTGGCACCCCCGCGGCACGGCCCCCTTCGCGGGGCTCTCCGACCTGCACCCGGTGCTCTGGCAGGGGCAGGTCCTCTGGCTCCGGGTCGCCGTGATCTCGGCGCTCCTCGTCGCCGTGGTCCTCACGGTGGTCGCGGTCAGGTCACCCCGGATCGACCCACTGCTGGCGACGTGGTGCGTGGCCTACCTCGCCTTCGACCTGGCCGTCGGCAACATGCATGCCGACGAGTTCCGGTTGCTGCTGCCGCTGTTCCCCCTCGTCGCGGTGGCCTGCGGGGTCGCCTCGACCCGGCTGGCCCGGCACTGGCGGGAGCGGGCCTGGCTCGGGGTGACGCTCGGCCTCGTGGGGCAGTACGGCTGGTTGATGCTGTGCGTCCGCTTCCTCCCGGGAGTGCCGCGGGCACCGTGAGCGGCGTACCATGACCACGTGACGATCGTCTCGACCTGCCAGTGGTGGCCCGCCTGACGGCGGACCCCCGATCGAGCACACCCTCATCCACGGCCGCCCACGGGCGGCCGTTCGTCGTCTCTCCCCGCCGGTCGAGCGGGGTCGAGACCGGGCCGGCCCGGGGCCAGACACACCCAGGAGCCACCCATGGACCGCAGCCTCTCCCTGATCACCCCGACCGGACACCTCACCCTCGGCAACCTGCTCGGCGCGCTGCGCGGGATGGTGGCCGGGCAGGAGACCGGCGACTGCTTCTACGGCGTCAGCGACCTGCACGCGATGACGACGCCGCACGAGCCCGCCGTGCTGCGCTCGGCCGTGGCCGAGGTGTCGACCCTGCTTCTCGCGGCCGGGCTGGACCCGGCGCGAGCGACCCTCTTCCGGCAGAGCCAGGTGCCGGCGCACCGCGAGCTGGCCTACCTGCTCGAGTGCACGGCGTACACCGGCGAGCTGAACCGGATGATCCAGTTCAAGGAGAAGGGTCGCGGCGTCGCGTCCACCCGCGTCTCGCTCTACACCTACCCGGCCCTGATGGCGGCCGACATCCTGCTCTACCGGCCGTCGTCGGTGCCGGTCGGCGACGACCAGCGGCAGCACGTGGAGCTCACCCGCGACCTGGCGATCCGCTTCAACCACACCTACGGACGCGTCTTCACGGTGCCCGAGGTGACCCTGCCGCGGGTCGGCGCGCGGGTGATGGACCTGCAGTCGCCGACGTCGAAGATGTCGAAGTCCGACCCCGTGGGCACCGGCGTGATCCGCCTTCTCGACCCGCCCGACGTCGTACGACGGAAGGTCGCGCGAGCGGTGACCGACTCCGACACCGGCCCCGACGCGGTGCGGGCCGACCCGACGAAGCCGGGCGTGACGAACCTGCTCGACATCCTGGCCGCGTGCGGCGGGTCGGCGGCCGGGGTCACGACGTACGGCGCCCTCAAGGCGGCCGTCACCGACGCGGTGGTGGCCGTGCTCGAGCCGCTGCAGCGGACCTACGACGAGCTGGCCGCGGACCCGGCCTACGTCTCCTCCGTCTTCGCCGACGGGTCCGCCCGCTGCCGCGAGGTCACCGCCTCCGTCCTCGCCGACGCCACCGCCGCGATGGGGCTGTGAGGGTGGTGGCTTCCCAGGTTCACCATGTGATGCAGGCGAGCCGCCGCTTCACACGGTGAGCTCACCATGAGAAGCGGCGGTTCGACCACGTCACATGATGAAACCGGGGTGCGAGGGACGGGTCAGGAACCCTCGGCCAGCTGCGACGAGCGGTCGCGGGCGGCCTCCATCGCCGCCAGGAACGCAGCGCGGACCTTGTGGATCTCGAGCTCGCGCAACGCAGCGGCCGTGGTGCCGCCGGGCGAGGTGACCTGCTCGCGCAGGACGACCGGGTGGGCACCGGTCTCGCGGAGCATCTTGGCCGAGCCGACGACGGTCTGGACGACGAGCTCGGTCGAGGTCGAGCGCGGCAGGCCGAGGTGGACGCCCGCCTCGATCATCGCCTCGACCACGAAGAAGAGGTAGGCCGGACCGGAGCCGGAGATGGCCGTCACGGCGTCCATCTGCTTCTCGGGCACCCGCAGCACCCGCCCGGTCGAGCCGAGGAGCTCCTCGGCGATCGCGAGGTGCTCCTCGTCGCAGTGGGAGCCGGCCGCGATCGCGGCCATACCCTCGTCCACGAGCGCGGGGGTGTTGGGCATCACGCGGACGACCGCGGTGCCCGCGGGCAGCCGCGCCTCGAGGAAGTCGGTGGTGATCCCGGCCGCGAGCGAGACCACGAGCTGGCCGGGCCGCACCTCGCCGCCGATCTCCTCCAGCAGGGCGGCCATGTCCTGCGGCTTCACCACCAGGGCGAGGGTGTCGGCGCGCTTGGTCGCGTCGAGGTTGGACACGACGGAGACGGCGTACTTCTCCTCGAGCTCGTGTGCGCGCTCGGGGCGCTTCTCCCCCACCAGCAGCTCGGCCACCGGTCGCCCGGCCCGGATGAGCCCGGAGAGCAGGGTCTCGCCCATGACGCCGGCCCCGAGGATGCCGGTGACGTGCGACGTCGAGGACATGGGATGCCTACTTCTTGGAGATCAGGGACCGGACGAAGAATGTCAGGTTCTGCGGTCGCTCGGCGAGACGTCTCATGAGGTAGCCGTACCACTCGGTGCCGTAGGGGATGTAGACCCTCACGGTCTCTCCGGCGTCGGCCAGGCGGCGCTGCTCGTCGGGCCGGATGCCGTAGAGCATCTGGAACTCGTAGCTGCCGGCGCCGCGGCCGTAGCGGCTGGCCAGCGACGACGCGATCGTGACGAGGCGCGGGTCGTGGGTCGCGATCATCGGGTAGCCCTGACCGGCCATCAGCACCTTGAGGCAGCGCACGTAGGACCGGTCGACGTCGGTCCGTCCCTGGAAGGCGACCGACTCGGGCTCGTCGTACGCACCCTTGCAGAGGCGGACGCGCGAGCCCTCGTAGGCCAGGGCGCGACAGTCGGCCTCGGTGCGGTGGAGGTAGGCCTGCACGACCGCCCCGGTCTCGGGGAAGTCCTTGCGGAGCTCGCGCAGCGTCGCCAGCGTCGCGTCGGTGGTGGTGTGGTCCTCCATGTCGAGGGTGACCGTGGTGCCGGCGTTGCGGGCCGCCCGACAGATCGTGCGCGCGTTCTCGAGCGCGATCTTGTGTCCCTGCTGGGGCAGCGCCTGCCCGATCGCGGAGAGCTTGACCGAGACCTCGGCGTGACGCGTGAGCCCGCGCGCCGACAGCGCGGTGAGGAGGTCGAGGTAGGCATGCACGGTCGCGTCGGCCTGGTCGGCGTCGAGGGTGTCCTCCCCGAGGTAGTCGAGGCTGACCCGGAGGTCGTCGCCGACCAGCCGCGCGGTCGCGTCGACGGCGTTGGCCGCGCCCTCGCCGGGGACATAGCTGCGCACGATCCCCGCCGACACCGGCATCCTCGTCACGAGGTTCTTCACCCGCTCGCTCCGGGCGAGCAGGAGCAGCGGTTGGCGGAGCAACGACATGCCCACCAGGCTACTTCGTGGGTCCGATCGGCGCGGGCGCGGCGCACTACGGCGTACGGCGGCGCAGGGTCGCCGCGCCGAGGGCCAGCGCCGCGAGGGCGAAGGCCGCGACGATCCCGACATCGCGCCAGACGTCGGCCGTCGCGGTGCTGTCGAGCAACCCCTGCATCGCGTCGGTCGCGTAGGAGAGCGGGAGCACGTCGCTGATCGCGCTGAGCACGGCCGGCATCTCGTCACGGGGCACGAACAGCCCGCACAGCAGGATCTGCGGGATCACGAACAGCGGCATGAACTGCACGGCCTGGAACTCCGTCTGTGCGAAGGCGCTCACGAAGAGGCCGAGCGCCGTACCGAGCACGGCGTCTGCGACCGCGACCAGCCCGAGCAGCCACACCGGGCCGGCGACGTCGAGACCCAGCGGCCCGACACTCAGCGCGACCACGAGCGCCGCCTGCGCCGTGGCCACGACCCCGAACGCCAGCGCGTAGCCGCCGAGGAAGTCGAGCTTGCCCATCGGCATCGCGAGCAGCCGCTCGAGGGTGCCGGAGCTCCGCTCGCGGAGCGTGGTGACGCTGGTGACCAGGAACATCACGATGAACGGGAAGATCGCCAGCAGGCCGGGGCCGAAGCGGTCGAACAGGTCACCGGGCTGGTCCTTCAGCATCCACCACAGCAGGGTGATCAGGATGCACGGCAGGACCAGGAGCATCGCGACCGTACGACGGTCACGGCGCAGCTGGGTGAGCACCCGCGTGGTGACCGCGAGCAGGATCCGGGGTGTCATGGCTGCGTCCTCTCCTGGGCGGAGGCCGCGTCCACCAGCGCCAGGAACGCGCTCTCGACGTCGGGGGCGCCGGTCTGCTCGCGGATCCGGGCAGGGGTGTCGTCGGCGATGATCAGGCCCTCGCGCATGAGGAGCAGCCGGTCGCACCGGTCGGCCTCGTCCATCACGTGGCTGGACACGAAGACCGCGGCACCCGCGTCGGCCAGGCCGTGGAACAGCCCCCACAGGTCTCGGCGGAGCACCGGGTCGAGGCCGACGGTCGGCTCGTCGAGCACGAGCAGGTCGGGGCTGCCGAGCAGGGCCACGGCCAGGCTCACCCGGGAGAGCTGACCACCGCTGAGCCGGCCGACCACCTGGTCGGCATGGTCGGTGAGGTCGACCCGCTCGATGGCCGCGGTGACCGAGGCTGCGTCGCCGCCGAGCACCCGCGAGAAGAAGGTGAGGTTCTCCCGGACGGTGAGGTCGGTGTAGACGCTGGGGGCCTGGGTGACGTAGCCGATCCGGTCGCGCAGCGGCCTGCTGCCCGCCTCGATCCCGTCGATCCGCACACTGCCGCCGGTCAGTGTCTGGACGCCGACCAGCGAGCGCATCAGCGTGCTCTTGCCGCAGCCGCTCGGGCCCAGCAGCCCGGTGACGCTGCCCTGCTCGATGGTGAGGTCGAGGCCGTCCAGGACCCGCCTCTTCCCGCGGTCCACGGTCAGCCCCCGGATCTCCACGAGGTTATTCATCATGCGTTGAATTATTCGCCGGGTCGCGGCCGGGGTCAACCAGCGCGGCCCGACTCGGGCCTTCCGGCCCGGTCGGACGTGCCCTCTGTCCCTCCGGCAGGGCCGCGTGCGGCACTGGCAGCGCTCAGGGCAGATCGCCGGTGAGGTAGCGCTGGATCGTCGGCGCGTACGACGCGACCACGGCGTCGGCGGACAGGGAGGCGAGAGGCTCGAGCGCGAGCACGTAGCGGCCGAGGATGATCCCGATCAGCTGGCTGGCGACCAGCGACATCCGCAGGTCGGGCCGGTCGAGGCCCAGGGCGCGGCCGACGGGGTGGAGCACCACCGGCAGGAAGCCCTCGCTGAGGAGATGGCTGGCCGAGGGGTCGAGGAGGGTCCGGGCGAGGGCGACGAAGACGGGGGTGTTGGCCGGGTCGTCCCAGACGCCGACGAACACCCGGAGCACCCGCTCCCCGGCGCCGTCCGGACCGCCGACGAGCGCCGGGGCGATCGCCTCGCGCGGGTCGACCGGCAGCTCGAGCGCGGCCACGAAGAGGTCGTCCTTGGTACCGAAGTAGTGGTGGACCAGCGCGGCGTCGACCCCGGCGGCCGAGGCGATCCCACGGATCGTCGTACCGGCGTAGCCCCCGTCGGCGAACGACGTCCGCGCGGCGGCCAGGATCGCGGCCCGGGTGTCCGGCGCACCGGGGCGCCGGCCCCGAGGCGTGCTCACGAGGTCGCGTCCTCCGCGGCCACGACGAAGTGCTCGCGGGCGAACTCCAGCGACTCGCGCAGGTCTGCCTCGCGTTCCACGCGCGTGCTCGCCTTGCGGGTGTTGATCTCGAGGACGATGTGGCCGTCGAAGCGCTCGCCGGCCAGGTGCCGGAGGAAGCCGGCCGCGTCCATGGCGCCGCGACCCGGTACCAGGTGCTCGTCCTTGGCCGACCCGGAGCCGTCGGTCAGGTGGACGTGGCGCAGCCGCTCGCGCAGCCGCTCGGCCATCTCCACCGGCGACGACTGGGCGATCGCGGCGTGGGAGAGGTCGATGGTGGCGTTGCGGTAGTTCTCCTCGGAGGGGTCCCACCCGGGGAGGTACATCTCGACGCCGCGGCGCGCGGAGGCGCGCCACGGGTACATGTTCTCGACGGCGAAGGCCAGGCCCGTGGACTCCTCCAGCGCCGCGATCCCGTCGACGAACCCCGCGGCGTACTCCTTCTGCCAGCGGAACGGCGGGTGTACGACGACCACGTCCGCCCCGACGGCGTGCGCCATCTCGGCCGAGCGCTCGAGCTTGCCCCACGGGTCGGTCCCCCAGACCCGCTGGGTGAACAGCAGGCACGGGGAGTGGATCGCGCACACCGGGAGCTCGTGGTGGTCGGAGAGCTGCTTGACCGCCGCGGTCTGCTGGCTGAGGGCGTCGATGCCGACCATCACCTCGACGGCGTCGTAGCCGAGCGAGGCGGCGTAGGCGAAGGCATGCGCGCTCGACTCGGGGTAGACCGAGGCCGTCGACAGGGCGATCGTGCTCATCCGGGACCCCGGTCGGAGAGCTGGTCGAGACGTTCGAGGATCACGCCCTCACGCAGCGCCCACGGGCAGATCTGCAGCTCCTCGAGACCGAAGATGTCCATCACGGCCTCGGCGACCAGGGCACCCGGCACGATCTGGTGGGCCCGGCTGGGTGAGACCCCGGGCAGGCCGGCCAGGTCAGCCGCGTCGGTGTCGATCAGCTTCGGGATCCACTTCTGCAGGTCGGCCAGGCCGAGCACGCGGTCGACGAGGGGACCGTCCTCCGAGGGAGCGGCGCCACAGATGCGGGCCAGCGACCGGAAGGTCTTCGAGGTCGCCGCCGCCACGTCGGGGGGACCGCCTCGCAGCAGGTGCCCGGCGTCCTGGGCGATGTCGGCCCGGATCCGCTTGCGCAGCGCGCGGATCTCCTTCTCCCCCGGCATCCTGTCGCGGAAGTGCTCGCGGGCCAGCCGCGCCGCCCCGATGGGGATGGACCAGGCGACGTCGGGCTCCTCGTCGGAGCCGCCGGCGATCTCGAGCGAGCCGCCGCCGATGTCGAAGACCGCGAGCCGGCCGGCGGACCACCCGAACCACCGGCGTACGGCGAGGAAGGTCAACCGCGCCTCGTCGTCGCCCGGCAGGACGGCGATCCGGACGCCGGTCTCCTCGGCGACGTGGTCGAGGACCGCGTCGCAGTTGCTGGCATCGCGCACCGCGGACGTGGCGAACCCGAGCATGTCGAGCGCGCCCTTGTCCTCGGCGACGACGACCGCGTCGGCGACGAACCTGGTCAGCGCCTTGATCCCCGACCGGGTGATCTCACCGCCCTCGAGGTGCTCGGCCAGTCGCAACGGCTCCTTGTGGGAGTACGCCGGCAAGGGGGCCGCGCCGCGGTGGGCGTCGACCACCAGCAGATGACCGGTGTTGGAGCCGATGTCGAGGACGCCGAGGCGCATGGACCGAATCTAGCGTGAGGCACGTGTCACGACCCGAGGGACGAGGGTCGAGACGGGTCGCGACCGGTGTGTCGAGACCACCCCCCGTAGGCTGGCGAGGTGCCCGAAGTCGACCTCGTCTTCCCCCGTGCCTACGTCGAGTTCGCCGATCCCGGCGACTCCGACCAGGTCTTCCGCTGCGACCTGACCTGGCTGACCTCCCGCTACCACTGCATCTTCGGGCAGGGCTGCAAGGGGATCTACGCCGACGCCCCCGACACCGGCTGCTGCACGCTGGGCGCGCACTTCGCCGACCGGGACGACGAGCGTCGCGTCGCCGGCTTCGTCGCCGCGCTCGGCCCCGACCTGTGGCAGTTCCGTCCGGCCGGCAAGGTCCGCAAGGCCGACTGGATCGACAAGGACGACGAGGGAGCCCGCAAGACCCGGGTGGTCGAGCACGACGGTCAGTCGGCGTGCATCTTCCACAACCGCGAGGACTTCGCGACCGGCGCCGGCTGCGCCCTGCACTCGCTGGCCCTGCAGCAGGGACGCAACCCGCTCGAGACCAAGCCGGACGTGTGCTGGCAGCTGCCGATCCGGCGTACGTTCCGCACCGTCGAGCGGCAGGACGACACGTCGTACACCGAGGTCTCGATCGGCGAGTACGACCGGCGCGGCTGGGGCCCGGGCGGGCACGACCTCGACTGGTACTGCTCCGGGAACACCGAGGCGCACACCGCTCCGGACCCGCTCTACGTGACCAACGAGCCGGAGCTGGTCGAGCTGATGGGCCGTCCGGCGTACGACGAGCTGGTCACGCACTGCGAGCAGCACCTGGCCGCGCGCGTCCGACTCGCCGTCCACCCCGCCGACCCGTCCTGAGCGGCCGAGACGGAATTCTCGACGTCAAGAAAACGGACCCCCCTGTCCCGGACCGAGGACGGCGTGGCGCAGAATGCCCGCATGCGCCTGGACCATCTGAGTTTCGCCGCCGGCCCTGACGGCCTCGCCGGCACCGCCCAGCGCATCGGGGGGTTGCTCGGCCGTGACTTCGTCGACGGGGGCGTTCACCCCCGCTTCGGGACCCGCAACATGGTCCTGCCGCTCGCCGACCACACCTACCTGGAGGTGGTGGAGGTCCTCGACCACCCCGCCTCCGACAAGGCACCGTTCGGCCAGGCCGTCCGGGCCCGCTCCGCGCTCGGCGGTGGCTGGCTGGGCTGGGTCGTCGCGGTGGACGACATCGCCGAGGTCGAGAAGCGCCTGGGCCGCGAGGCCGTCGCGGGCAACCGTCACCGGCCCGACGGCACGGAGCTGCGCTGGAACCAGATCGGTGTCAACGGCCTGATCTCGGACGCGCAGCTGCCGTTCTTCGTCCAGTGGCTCACGCCCGACGAGCTGCACCCGTCGAACGGCGGCAGTCCCGACTGGTCCCTCGCCTGCCTCGAGATCGCCGGCGACCCGCAACGGGTCAGCGAGTGGCTGGGTGTGACCGTCGAGGCGCCGTTGGAGGACGTCAAGGTCGAGTGGGTCGCACACAACGGCACCCCGGGCATCATCGCCGCCCAGTTCCAGACCCCCCAAGGTCTGGTCCGGGTCTGACGGCGCTGCGGGGCGCGGTCCCGAGCCCGAACATCTGGCAGCACCCCGCGACGTACGAGCTGGAGAACCACGCCGTCGACCGCGACGGGCTCCTCGAGGACGCCATGCGCGCCCGGGCCGACTGGTCGGGTCGCGTCGTGCTCGACCTCGGCTGCGGCACCGGCTTCCACCTCCCGCGCTTCGCCGAGACGGCCTCGCGGGTCTACGGCGTCGAGCCGCATCCCGGGCTGCTCCGGCTCGCCGCCCGGCGGACCCGCGCGCAGACCTCGGTCACGGTGCTGGCCGGCACCGCGCAGGCGGTCCCGCTGCCCGACGCGTCCGTCGACGTCGTCCACGCCCGGTGGGCGTACTTCTTCGGCCCCGGCTGCGAGCCCGGCCTCGCCGAGCTCGATCGCGTCGTACGGCGTGGGGGCACGGCGTTCGTGATCGACAACGACGCCACGCGGTCGACCTTCGGCCGCTGGTTCCGCCGCGGCTACCCGGCGGTGGACCCGGTGGCGGTCGAGAGGTTCTGGGCCCGGCACGGCTGGACCCGCACTCCCCTCGACCTCGCCTGGCGCTTCGACAGCCGGTCCGACCTCGAGGCCGTCGTCCGGATCGAGCTCACCCCCGAGGTCGCCGACGCGGTCCTCGCCGAGCACGAGGGCACGACCGTCGACTACGCCGTCAACCTCTGGTCGAAGGACTACTGACCGGGGTCGCGCAATGATGCGGTGGGGACCACACCGAATCACACCTGACGGCCGAGCTCACCCGGAGCTGAGGCGGACGGCGAGGGTCGGGGTGAGCAGCACGCCGGGACCGGCGACCGGCGGGGTCGAGAGCAACCCCTCGAGCGCCTTGACGAGCTCGACGGCGACCTGCTCGAGCGGCTGGCGCACGGAGGTCAGCCCGCCGGGCACCACCTGCGAGACCTGGGAGTCGTCGAAGCCGACGACCGCGATGTCCTTGCCCCAGTGGATGCCGCGGTCGCCCAGGGTGTGGAGCACGCCGAGGGCCAGCGTGTCGGAGGCGCAGACGAACGCCGTCGGCGTGGCCTCGTCGAGCAGCACGGCCGCGGCCTCGCGGCCACTGGCGATGGTGTCCTCGACCCGCGAGGCCAGCCCGGTCGTCGGCAGGTCGCGGGCGTGCATGGCGCGGGTCCAGCCCGACCGCCGGTCCTCCCCGATGAAGGAGTCCTTGCGCCAGCCGATCCAGGCGATCCGGGTATGGCCCTTGTCGAGCAGGTGCTCGGTGGCGAGCTGGGTGCCGGCGGCGCCGTCGACGTCGACCCACGGGTACGTCGCGTCGGGGTCGTCCCACGGCCGCCCGAACGCCACGAACGGCGCGCGCTTGCTGGTCAGCCAGGCCGCCTGGGGGTTGCCGAGGTAGGTGTCGGTCACGATGAAGGCGTCGACGGCGGTGGACCTCAGCAGGTCGTCGTAGCCGCCGACCGGGTCGTCCGACGTACCGGAGAAGAGCAGCACGTGGTAGCCGGTCTCCCCGGAGGTCTCCACCAGCGTGTGCACGAACCTGTCCATCGCGGCGTTCGCCGTGCCCTCCTGGGCCGGGTTGAACTTCAGCCCGATCAGGTGACTGGCGCGGGTGCGGAGGTTGCGCGCCGCGCGGTTGGGCGAGTAGCCGAGCTCGGAGATCGCGTCCTGGACGCGGGCCAGGGTGTCGGGACGCAGGAGCTCGGGGTTGTTGACGGCGTTGGAGACCGTCTGCCGCGACACGCCCGCCCGCTCGGCCACGTCGGCCAGCGTCGGCGGCGAGAGCGCCAAGCGCCCGGTCCACGCCATGGTCCCTCCCTCTTGATCGATCCAATGCGTGAGGATACCTTCCGCGCTCCTCCGGACGGGCGCCACACCCGCACGGGCGTACGGCGGGTCGAGGGTGAGTGTCGGCGTGGACGCCTAGCGTCCTGTCCATGTCGAAGACCCCGCACCCGTCCTACCTGTGCTCCGAGTGCGGTTGGACCTCTGCCAAGTGGGTGGGTCGGTGCGGCGAGTGCCAGGCCTGGGGGTCGGTCGCCGAGGCCGCCGTCGCCCGCACCACCCGCGCCGACCCGGGGCCGGTCACCAGCGCCGCGGTGCCGATCGCCCAGGTGTCGGTCGACTCGGCGGCCTTCCGCAGCAGCGGCGTGCCCGAGCTCGACCGCGTGCTCGGGGGCGGTCTCGTCCCCGGGGCCGCGATCCTGCTCGCGGGCGAGCCCGGGGTCGGCAAGAGCACGCTGCTCCTGGAGGTCGCCGCCCAGACCGCCCGCTACCAGCGCCGCACCCTCTACGTCACCGGCGAGGAGTCGGCCTCACAGGTGCGGCTGCGCGCCGACCGCACCGGCGGCGTCCACGACGAGCTCTTCCTCGCCGCCGAGACCGACCTCGGCGCCATCCTCACCCACGTCGAGCAGGTGCGCCCCGAGGTCCTGGTGGTCGACTCCGTGCAGACGATCGGCGCCGCCAACGTCGACGGCGTGCCCGGCGGCGTCACCCAGGTCAAGGAGGTCGCGGCGGCCCTGATCCGGGTGGCCAAGACCCGCGACATCACCACGATCATGGTCGGCCACGTCACCAAGGACGGCTCCATCGCCGGCCCTCGGGTCCTCGAGCACGTCGTCGACGTGGTGCTCCACTTCGAGGGCGACCGCAACTCCCGGTTCCGGATGGTCCGTGCCCTGAAGAACCGCTTCGGCCCGGTCGACGAGGTCGGCTGCTTCGACCTCGGTGCCGACGGGATCACCGCGGTGACCGACCCCACCGGCCTCTTCGTGGAGAACCACGAGAGCCGCGTGCCCGGCACCTGCGTCGCGGTGACGATGGAGGGCCGGCGGCCGATGCTCGCCGAGGTGCAGGCGCTGGTGACCCGCAGTGCCCAGGAGCGCCCACGCCGTACGACGTCCGGGCTCGACTCCGCGCGGGTGGCGATGGTCCTGGCCGTCCTCCAGCAACACTGCGGCATCGCGCTGCACAGCCACGACATCTTCGCCTCGACCGTCGGCGGTGCGCGGCTCACCGAGCCGGCCACCGACCTGGCCATCGCGATCGCGCTCGCGTCCGCCGGCACCGGTGGCGCCCCACCACGCGGCGTCGTGGCCCTCGGCGAGATCAGCCTGGCCGGTGAGGTGCGCAAGGTGCGCGACCTTCCCCAGCGCGTCGCGGAGGCGGCGCGGCTCGGGTTCCGGGTGGCGGTGGTGCCGGCCACCCGCGGTGGCGCCGCCGCCGAGCGCCACACCGTCGACGGCATGAGCGTGCTCGAGGCGGGCGACCTGCCGTCCGCCCTGCGGGCCCTCGGTCTGGCGCAGGCGGGCCGGCGGGAGTCTCACCCCCTAGACTGACGCCCGCGCGGCTCGGGCCGCGCCGATCCAGGTGAGGGGGAGACCGTGGCCGGCAGCTCCGTGAGCGACGAGACGATGCGCCTGCGCGCGACGTTGGCGTCGATCGCCCCCGGCACCCCCCTGCGTGACGGGTTGGAGCGGATCCTGCGCGGCCGCACCGGGGCGCTGATCGTGCTCGGCCACGACCGCGTCGTCGAGTCGATCTGTACCGGCGGCTTCACCCTCGACGTCCCGTTCACCGCCACCGGCCTGCGCGAGCTCGCCAAGATGGACGGCGGCATCATCATCGACCGCGACATCACCCGCATCACCAGGGCCGCGGTCCACCTGATGCCCGACCCGTCCATCCCGTCGGAGGAGACCGGTACCCGTCACCGCACCGCCGAGCGGGTGGCGAAGCAGACCGGGTTCCCGGTGATCTCGGTGTCCCAGTCGATGCAGATCATCGCGGCCTACGTCGGCGAGACCCGCCACGTGATCGAGGGCTCGGCACAGATCCTGTCGCGCGCCAACCAGGCCCTGGCGACGCTCGAGCGCTACAAGCTCCGGCTCGACGAGGTGTCGGCGACGCTGTCCGCCCTCGAGATCGAGGACCTCGTCACCGTCCGCGACGTCGCCGTCGTCGCCCAGCGGCTCGAGATGGTGATCCGGATCGCCCGCGAGATCGAGGACTACGTGCTCGAGCTCGGGACCGACGGCCGGTTGCTGTCGCTCCAGCTCGAGGAGCTGGTGACCGGCGTGGACCAGGAGCGCGAGCTCGTGGTCCGTGACTACCTCCCCTCGGGCCGGCGCTCGAAGGGACCCGAGGCGACCCTGGCCAAGCTCGAGTCGCTGTCGTCGATCGACCTCGTCGACCCCGCGTCCGCCTCCCGGGTCCTCGGGCTCGGCGAGCACCTCGACGGAGCCGTGGCGCCGCGGGGCTACCGCCTGCTGGCCAAGGTGCCGCGCCTGCCCCCCACGGTGGTCGAGCGGCTGGTCGAGCACTTCGACACCCTGCAGAAGCTGCTGTCGGCCGGGGTCGACGACCTCCAGGCCGTCGACGGCGTCGGCGAGCTGCGAGCGCGGAGCGTCCGCGAGGGTCTGTCCCGCCTCGCGGAGTCCTCGATCCTCGAGCGCTACGTCTGACCTAGCGGACTCGGCGAAGCCGAGGCCGTCTGGTCCTCAGCACGCGGGCACGCGTCAGCGGGCACGCGTGACCGTCGGCGGTGACCCCGTCGACCGTCAGCACGCGGGCACGCGCGTCGGTCTCAACGCGGCAGCCCGCGGCCCGTCCTCAGCCCTTCTTGGTCGGATGCTGATGCGGGTGCGCCGTCCGGGTGACCTCGGCCGGCGACGGGGCGCGGAGCAGGAAGGTCAGGTCCTGCGGAGTCCCGGCCAGCGCGGCGACGTGCAGGTGGTAGGTGCCGGGCAGGGCCCACTGCGTCAGTCGCGGACAGCCCGGCTCCGAGCGGCGGGCACTCCAGGTCAGCTTCACGCGGGTCGGGACCACGCTCCGCAGCACGAGGTCCTGGGTCGGGATCGCCCGACCGCACTGGACGCTGGTCCAGACCAGGTCGGCACCCGAGGTGATCTTGAGGGCCAGCGAGCCGCGGGAGAGTCTCCAGGTGCACGCGGGGCTGGTGACCGTGGAGAGGTCGAGGACCAGCGTGATGTCGTGGCCGGCGATCGGCTGCGGCACCGAGGGCGTGATCGCGATGTCGCCGGGTGTGCACGGTCCGGACGGCTCCGCCAGCGGGGTGAAGTCGTCGGTGGCGTGCCCGCCCTTGAGGACGGGCTGGCCGCCGGCGTCGCCGGGCGTCGTCGGACCGGTCGCGGGCGGAGTGGTCACCTGGGAGCCGGTGTCAGCCACGCGCGCGGCCCGCGGGCCCGACGACCCGTCGCTCGAACCGCCGAGCAGCCGCGCGATCCCGACCACGAGCAGGAGGGCGATGCCCACCACCATCAGCCGCCGGACCCAGTAGACGCGGGCCGGAAGCCTGCCACGCGTCAGTCCGGTCATGCCGGTCACGCTAGCCAGCGATCGAGGATCTTTACGCCCCGGCTCGCCGGAGGCAGCGACCCGGAGCGAGCGGCGCAGCATGCCGGCCGCACGCCTCATACGATCGCTCCCGTGTCGAACCTGCACACCCCCCTGCTCCGGTGGTACGACGAGCACGCCCGCGACCTCCCGTGGCGGCGTACGACGGCGACGTCGTGGGGCGTGCTGGTCTCGGAGCTGATGCTGCAGCAGACACCGGTCTCGCGTGTGCTGCCCGTCTACGACGCCTGGCTGGGGCGCTGGCCCACCCCGGCGTCGCTGGCCGCCGCGCCCGTCGGCGACGCGATCCGCGCCTGGGGCCGGCTCGGCTACCCGCGACGGGCGATGCGGCTGCACGCGGCGGCCGCGGTGATCACCGAGCGGCACGGCGGCCTCGTCCCCGACTCCTACGACGAGCTCCGGGCGCTGCCCGGCGTCGGCGACTACACCGCGTCGGCCGTGCTGGCCTTCGCGTTCGGCCGTCGGCAGGCGGTGCTCGACACCAACGTCCGCCGGGTCCTGGCCCGGGTCGTCACGGGGGTGGAGTTCCCGCCGAACGCCGTCACCGCCGCCGAGAGGGCCGTGGCGGCCGCACTGCTGCCCGACGACGAGCCGACGGCAGCGACCTGGTCGGTCGCCCTGATGGAGCTCGGCGCCCTGGTGTGCACCGCAGGCTCGCCGGCCTGCGAGGGCTGCCCCGTGCGCGCCGACTGCGCCTGGCGGCTCGCCGGCCACCCGCCGTACGACGGACCGCCGCGGCGCGGGCAGGCCTGGGAGGGGACCGACCGCCAGTGTCGCGGACGGCTGATGGCTCTGGTCCGCGACGCCGAGGGCACCGTCCCCGCGCGGGCGATGGAGCGGGCCTGGCCCGAGCCGGAGCAGCGGACGCGCTGCCTGGCCGGCCTCGTGGCCGACGGCCTGCTCACGGCGAGCGCCGACGGCTACGCGCTTCCCGCCTGAGCCCAGCGGGCGGCGACCGCGTCCGCCAGGTCGCCGACCGTCCGTCGCTGCGCAGCCGTGGTGTCCAGTGGCTGGTCGAGCTGCAGGCCCATGAAGGCCGCGTCGACCAGGTTCGCGACCCGCCGCGCGACGGCCGGCCGGAGCCCGACCCCCGCGAGATGGTCGGCCAGGGCACTCATCCAGGCGGTGTTCGCCTCCCGGACCTCGGTCGCATAGGGCTCGTGCCCGAACAGGCCCAAGGATGCGGCCTCGACGTACAGGCGCTGGCAGGCCTGCAGCCGTCCGGTCGAGACGGCGCGCCACAGGTCGAGGACCGCGACACGCAGATCGGCCGACGCGGGCAGGGCGCGGATGCTCTCCACGGAGCGGATCGTGGAGGTCCGGAGGATCGTGGCGACCAGGTCGTCCTTGTCGCGGAAGTGGTAGAGCAGCATCCGGTCGCTGGTGCCGAGCGAGACCGCGAGGGGCCGGAGGCTGAGCCCGATCAGGCCGTGCTCGATGGCGTAGTCGGTGGCGGCCTCGGCCAGCTCCTGACGTCGTGTGGCCATCGGCACACCTCCTCGCTATCGGTTTGAACCCCGTTGTAGCACTCGCTACAGTAGAGGTGTAGCAACCGCTACATCTGATCAACCGGAGTGAGAGCCATGTTCAGCCCGTTCGTCGTCCTCCTGGCCGCCATCGGCGTCGAGGTCGGCGCCACGTCCATCCTGCCGAAGACGCGCGGATTCCACGACCTCCCGTGGTCACTGGTGGTGATGGGTGGCTATGCCCTCTCGATCTGGATGCTCGCCCTCGTGGTCCGGCAGATGTCGGTCTCCGTGGCGTACGCCGTGTGGTCGGGGCTCGGCACGGCCTCCATCGCGCTCGTCGGCGCACTGGTGCTCGGCGAACGCCTCGACGCCGTGAAGCTCTTCGCCCTCGCGCTGATCGTCGTCGGCGTGGTCGTCCTCAACCTCCACACCGCCCACTGACCTCGACGTCGAGTCGGCCCTCCGGGCCCGCTGAACGGACCGGGAGGGCCAACTCGACAGGCCCGGAGGGCCAACTCAACAGGCCCGGAGGGCCGACTCAACAGTCAGTCGGTGCCGGCGGTCTTCTCGACGTCGGTCGGACCGGGGGTCTCGTCCTCGCCCTCACCGCGACCCGCGGGGCCGCTGGGCGGCTCGACGGCGACGGTCTCGAGCGGGGGCAGGTCGGGCAGCTCGCCGACCTTCTGGCCGGAGAACGTGAACTCGGCCGTCGGTCCGTCGCCGGTGACGTCGACCAGCACGATCTGACCGGGACCGACCTCGCCGTAGAGCATCTTCTCGGCCAGGATGTCCTCGATCTCGCGCTGCACCGTGCGCCGCAGCGGGCGCGCGCCGAGCACCGGGTCGAAGCCACGCTCCGCCAACAGGTTCTTGGCGTTCTGGGTGAGCTCCAGCGACATGTCGCGGTCCTTCAGCCGCAGCTCCACCGACGCGATCATGTTGTCGACCATGTGGATGATCTGCTCACGCGACAGCGGCGGGAACACGATGACCTCGTCGACACGGTTGAGGAACTCCGGTCGGAAGTGCTGCTTGAGCTCCTCCTGCACCTTGTTCTTCATCCGCTCGTAGGAGCCCGCCACGTCGCCGGTCTGCGCGAAGCCGAGGTTCTGGCCCTTGGCGATGTCGCGGGTGCCGAGGTTCGTGGTCATGATGATGACGGTGTTCTTGAAGTCCACGACCCGGCCCTGGGAGTCGGTCAGCCGACCCTCCTCCAGGATCTGCAACAGGCTGTTGAAGATGTCGGGGTGGGCCTTCTCGACCTCGTCGAAGAGGACCACGGAGAAGGGCTTGCGGCGCACCTTCTCGGTCAGCTGGCCGCCCTCCTCGTAGCCGACGTAGCCCGGAGGCGAGCCGAACAGCCGCGAGACGGTGTGCTTCTCGCTGTACTCGCTCATGTCGAGCTGGATCAGCGCGTCCTCGTCGCCGAAGAGGAACTCCGCGAGCGTCTTGGACAGCCACGTCTTCCCGACGCCGGACGGGCCGGCGAAGATGAACGAGCCGCCGGGACGCTTCGGGTCCTTCAGGCCGGCACGCGTACGCCGGATGGCCCGGCTGAGCGCCTTGACCGCCTGGTCCTGGCCGATGACCCGCTTGTGGAGCTCGTCCTCCATCTTGAGCAGCCGCGTGGACTCCTCCTCGGAGAGCTTCACGATCGGGATACCGGTCGCGACCGCGAGCACCTCGGCGATCAGCTCCTCGTCGACCTCCGCGACCTCGTCGAGGTCACCGGCGCGCCACTGCTTCTCGCGCTCCAGCTTCTTCGCGGTCAGCTGCTTCTCCTCGTCGCGCAGACGCGCGGCCGCCTCGAAGTCCTGGCCGTCGATCGCGGCCTCCTTGCGCTGCCGCACCTCGGCGATCTTGTCGTCGTACTCGCGCAGGTCGGCGGGCGCCGTCATCCGGCGGATCCGCAAGCGCGAGCCGGCCTCGTCGATCAGGTCGATGGCCTTGTCGGGGAGGAAGCGGTCGGAGATGTAGCGGTCGGCGAGCGTCGCCGCCGAGACCAGCGCCTCGTCGGTGATGGTCACCCGGTGGTGTGCCTCGTAGCGGTCACGCAGGCCCTTGAGCATCTCGATCGTGTGGGCGATCGACGGCTCCGCGACCTGGATCGGCTGGAAGCGGCGCTCGAGGGCGGCGTCCTTCTCGAGGTACTTGCGGTACTCGTCGAGGGTGGTCGCCCCGATGGTCTGCAGCTCGCCCCGGGCCAGCATGGGCTTGAGGATCGAGGCCGCGTCGATCGCGCCCTCGGCCGCGCCGGCGCCGACGAGGGTGTGGATCTCGTCGATGAACAGCACGATGTCACCACGGGTGCGGATCTCCTTGAGGACCTTCTTGAGGCGCTCCTCGAAGTCACCGCGGTAGCGCGACCCGGCGACCAGGGCGCCGAGGTCGAGGGTGTAGATCTGCTTGTCCTTGAGCGTCTCGGGCACGTTGCCGCGCACGATGTCCTGGGCCAGGCCCTCGACGATCGTGGTCTTGCCGACGCCCGGCTCGCCGATCAGCACGGGGTTGTTCTTGGTCCGGCGGCTCAGGATCTGCATGACCCGCTCGATCTCCTGCTCGCGCCCGATCACCGGGTCGAGCTTGGACTCGCGGGCGTCCTGCGTCAGGTTGCGGCCGAACTGGTCGAGCACGAGCGAGGACGACGGGGTGTCGGCGGGGGCGCCGGAGGTGGCGGCCTGGGTGCCGGCCTGCTCCTTGCCCTGGAAGCCGCTGAGCAGCTGGATCACCTGCTGCCGGACGCGGTTGAGGTCGGCGCCGAGCTTCTGCAGCACCTGGGCGGCGACGCCCTCGCCCTCGCGGATCAGGCCGAGCAGGATGTGCTCGGTGCCGATGTAGGAGTGACCGAGCTGCAGCGCCTCGCGCAACGACAGCTCGAGCACCTTCTTGGCGCGCGGGGTGAAGGGGATGTGGCCGCTCGGGGCCTGCTGGCCCTGACCGATGATCTCCTCGACCTGCGCGCGGACGGCCTCGAGCGAGATGTCCAGGCTCTCGAGAGCCTTGGCGGCGACGCCCTCGCCCTCGTGGATCAGGCCGAGCAGGATGTGCTCGGTCCCGATGTAGTTGTGGGAGAGCATGCGGGCCTCTTCTTGGGCCAGCACGACCACCCGCCGGGCTCGGTCTGTGAACCGCTCGAACATGCCTATCGCTCCTCAACGCGGGTGTGGGGCACCCGCCGACGGAAAACCAGAGGACGCCCGACCTGGTGGGTCGAGCCGTCGACTGTTCCAACTGGTGCCCCAGCCTACGTGTTCCCGGCGCCGATCGAACGCCGTCCGCCGAGAGCGAACATCCTCGACCAGCCCGCGCGCGAGCGTGGAGCGCTCGGCGCGGGCTCGAGGGGTGCGAACGGCCGCGTCAGTGCGATGCCTCGAAGGCCTCGCGTACGTCGGCGGGGATCCGGCCGCGGTCGGGCACCTTCTGACCGTTGGAGCGGGCCCAGTCGCGGATCTCGCGGGCACTCGGACCGACCTGGGTGTGACGCTTGGCGCCGCCCTGGGAACGGCCCCCGGAGCGCCGTGCAGCCGCGACGTAGGGGGCGAGCGCGTCGCGCAGCTTGCCCGCGTTCTTGTCGTTGAGGTCGATCTCATAGCTACGCCCGTCGAGCCCGAAGGTCACGGTCTCGCTCGCCTCGCCACCGTCGAGGTCGTCCTCGAGAGTGATGTGGACTTTCTGCGCCATGGGTGCCTTGCCTTTCGAAGTGACGGACCACTGATAATCCGTACGCTCGGTGATGATTCACCCACCAAGATAGCGGCGCGCCGGTAATACAGCCACACGGGCACGCGCGAGCGGGGTATTTCCGGACGCGGGAATTGGCGACGGCCCGACCAGATGACCTCAGGCGTTGCGGAGGTAGACCAGCTCCAGGCCCTGCAGCGTGAGCCACGGCTCGTGCGCGGTGAAGCACCGGCACTCGTCGACCACGAGTGGCGCGAGATAGCCGGTCGCCACGACGGAGACGGCCGAGGTCTCCACGCCGAGCTCCTCGATCATCTTCGCGACAATTCCATCCACCTGGCTGGCGACGCCGAACACCATTCCCGACTGGAGCGCCTCGACGGTGTTGCGGGCTATCACGGTCCGCGGCCTCCGCAATTCGACCATGCGCAATTGCGCACCCCGGCGCTCGAGCGCATCCAGCGATATCTCGATTCCCGGGGATATGGCGCCGCCGATGTATTGCCCCTGGTCATTCACCACGTCGAAAGTCGTCGCCGTGCCACCGAAGTCGACCACGACGGCCGGTCCGCCGTAGCGGGTCGCCACGGCCAGCGCGTTCACGATCCGGTCCGTCCCGACCTCGCGCGGGTTGTCGGTGAGCACCGGCACGCCGGTCCGGACGCCGGGCTCCACCACCACGCTGTGAAGGGAGCCGAAGTGGTCGGCGAGCATGGTCCGCCACTCCTGCAGCACCGACGGGACCGTGGCGCACACGGCGATGCCGCCCACCTGCTCCTCGAGGTCGCCGAGCAGGCCCCGGATCAGGACCGACCACTCGTCGGCGGTGCGCGACTCGACGGTCGCCACGCGCCACTCGGCGGACACCTCGCCGCCACGCACCAGCCCGAGCACGGTGTGACTGTTGCCGATGTCGGCTGCCAGCAGGGTGGCGTCGGTGCTCATCGCAGGTCGAGCCCCAGGTCGAAGACCTTCACCGAGTGGGTCAGCGCGCCGACCGAGATGAAGTCGACACCGGTCTCGGCGACCTCGCGGGCCCGCTCGAGGGTCAACCCCCCGGAGGCCTCCAGCGAGGCCCGGCCGGCGGTGAGCCGCACCGCCTCGGCCATCGTCGTGGAGTCCATGTTGTCGAGCAGGATCCGGTCGCAGCCGGCCTCGAGCAGCAGGCCCAGCTGGTCGAGGTCGGTCACCTCGACCTCCACAGGCAGGTCCGGGTACGCCGCACGGACGGCCCGGTAGGCCGGGACCACGCCCCCCGCGGCGACCACGTGGTTGTCCTTGACCATCGCCATGTCCGACAGCGAGAACCGGTGGTTGGTCCCGCCACCGCACCGCACGGCGTACTTCTGGAGGGCGCGGTGGCGTGGCAGCGTCTTGCGGGTGTCGAGGACGCGGGCCCGGGTCCCGGCCAACGCGTCCACCCACCGGGCGGTGGCGGTCGCGACGCCCGACAGGTGGGAGGCGAAGTTGAGGGCCGTCCGCTCGGCGGTGAGCAGGGAGCGCGTCGGGCCGGAGACCCGCATCACCGTGTCACCGGCCGCCACCCGCGCTCCGTCGCGGACGCGGTCGGCGACGACGACCTCGGCGTCGACCCGCAGGAACACGAGGGCGGCCACGCCGAGCCCGGCGACGACACCCGGCTCGCGGGCGGCGAAGACGCCCTCACCCCGGGCGCCGGCGGGGATGGTGGCGATGCTCGTGACGTCGCCCGCACCGCCCGGCAGGTCCTCCTCGAGGGCGGCGTCGATGGCCTCCGTGACCGCCTCGGGGTCGAGCCCCGCGTCGCGGACCTCGTCGAGGAGCGCCTGCACGCCGTCGTACGAGCGTGGTCATGCGGGCACCTCGTCGGGCACGGCATCGGTCGGCGCCGACGGCCGGAACGTCCCGGTCGGGCCGTCGTCGGCGATCCACCAGTCGTGGTGCCCCGACTGGCTCAGGTCGTCCCGCCCCGGGAAGTCCTCGCGCCAGTGGGATCCCCGCGTCTCCTCGCGCCGGAGGGCGGCTTCGGCGAGGAGGGCGCTGACCGTGACCAGGTTGGTCGTCTCCCACGCGTCCTGCCCGATCGCCTCGGCCGGCGTGGACAGGAGCCCGTCGAGCCGGTCGACCGCGGACGTCAACCCGGCACGGGTGCGGAGCACGCCGACGCGGGCCGTCATCTCCTCCTGCAGGGGCCGCCGGGCGCCGGCATCGACGAGGCCGACGAGGCGTCGGTCGGCGGCCGGGTCGCTCCACGCCCGGAGCTCACCGGGCAGCACGGCTGCGATCCGGCGCGAGAAGACCAGGCCCTCCAGGAGCGAGTTGGAGGCGAGCCGGTTCGCACCGTGCACCCCCGAGCAGGCGACCTCGCCGGTGGCGTAGAGACCCGCGAGGGTGGACCGGCCCCACAGGTCGGTGGCGACGCCGCCCGACGCGTAGTGGCACGCGGGCGAGACGGGGATCAGCTCGGTGACGGGGTCGACGCCGTGCCGTCGGCAGGTGGCCAGGATGGTCGGGAAGCGCCTCTCCCAGAACGCCGCCCCCAGCTGTCGCGCGTCGAGCCACATGTGCGGGTGACCCGACTCGATCATCCGCCGCGTGATCGCCTTCGCGACGACGTCACGGGGTGCCAGGTCGGCCAGCTCGTGGACGCCCTGCATGAAGCGGTTGCCCTCCCAGTCGACGAGGAAGGCGCCCTCACCTCGGACGGCCTCGGAGATCAGCGGCTGCTGGCCGCGCGAGTCGGGGCCGAGCCACATCACGGTCGGGTGGAACTGGACGAACTCCAGGTCGCGCAGCACCGCGCCGGCCCGGTAGGCCAGCGCCATCCCGTCTCCGGTCGCGACGGCGGGGTTGGTGGTCTGGGAGAACACCTGGCCGAGGCCGCCACTGGCGAGTACGACGGCCCGGCACCGCACGGCGCCCACCCCGTCGTGCTGGCCCTCGCCCATCACGTGGAGCGTCACCCCGGCCACACCTCCGTCGTCGGCGAGCAGGAGGTCGACGGCCAGAGCGTGCTCGATCACCTCGATCTCGGGCGCCCGGGCCACGGCAGCGATCAGGGCGCGCTGGATCTCGGCGCCGGTGGCGTCGCCGCCGGCATGGGCGATGCGGTCGCGGTGGTGCCCGCCCTCGCGGGTCAGGCTGAGCTCGCCGTCGGGGTGCAGGTCGAAGTTGGCACCCAGCGCGATCAGCTCGCGCACCGCCTCGGGACCCTCGCTGACGAGGGCTCGCACCGCCTCCAGGTCGCACGCACCGGCGCCGGCGACGAGGGTGTCGCGCTCGTGCTGGGCCGGGGTGTCGCCGGGGCCGAGCGCTGCGGCGATGCCGCCCTGCGCCCACTGGGTCGAGCCCGCGTCGAGCACGTCCTTGGTCACCACCAGGACGCGCTCGACACTCCCCCGGAGCCGCAGCGCGGCGGTCAGCCCGGCGATGCCGGACCCGATCACCACGACGTCGGCGGTGACCGACCACCCGGGCTCGGGCGCCTCGAGACGGCCGACCACGCGGGGTGGGCTCGCAGGGGTGTGGGCCATGCCGGGAGGCTACTGCTCCGCTGCTGGTACGCCGGCGGGCCCACCGCCGAGCGTCAGCGGCAGGTTGTCGATCAGGCGGGTGGTGCCGACGCGCGCCGCCACCAGGATCCGCGCCTCGGCCGGGCCGGCCGCCGAGGGGTCGAGGGTGGCGAGGTCCGGTGTCCGGAGCTCGAGGTAGTCCGGCTCGAGGTGCTCGGCGTCGAGCTCGGCGGTGGCCGCCGCCAGCGCCGCGGTCACCCCGGCGGGTGCGCACTCCTGCGCGGCGCGCAGCGCCCGCGAGAGAGCCGCCGCCCGGGCGCGCTCGTCGGGGTCGAGGTAGCGGTTGCGGCTCGACAGTGCCAGCCCGTCGGCCTCGCGCACGGTGGGGACGCCGACCACGTCCACCCCGAGGCACAGGTCGCGGCTCATCCGCCGGACCAGGACCAGCTGCTGGTAGTCCTTCTCGCCGAACACCGCCAGGTCGGGGCGGGTCAGCCCGAAGAGCTTGGCCACCACCGTGAGCACGCCCCGGAAGTGGCCGGGCCGCGAGGCTCCCTCGAGCTCCGCCGCGAGCGGTCCCGGCTCGACGGTGACGAGCGGTTCGCCGTCGGGGTAGACCTCGGTCGCGGAGGGCGCGAAGACCACGTCGACGCCCGCTCGGCGGCACAGCTCGAGGTCGGCCTCGAAGGTGCGCGGGTAGCGGTCGAGGTCCTCCCCGGGTGCGAACTGCAGGGGGTTGACGAAGACGGAGGCGACCACAGGCCCGGTGCCGGCCGCCTCGCGCGCCGCGCGGAGAAGTGCCGCGTGGCCCTCGTGGAGCGCCCCCATCGTGGGCACCAGCGCCACCGGCTCACCCGATCGGCGCCGCGGTGCGAGCGCGTCGGCGAGCTCCTCGCGCGTCGACGCGAGGAGGGGACGCAGGGGTCATCGCAGCGGAGTCCGGCGGGGCGGGGCGTCGACCGGGTGGTCGGCGCGAGCCAGTGCGTCGTCGAGGACCCGGCGCATGGTGGCGGCGCGGATCGGCAGGACGCGCCCGTCGGTCACCACGCGGTCGAGGGTGTCGTGGGCCAGCGCGACGTACGACGGCAGGGTGTCGGGCGCGGCGGCCGCGATCTCCGCGAGGTGAGCACGCACGGTGTTGACGTCACCGCGGACGATCGGGCCGGTCAGGGCCGCGTCGCCGTCGGTCAGCGCGTTGTCGAGCGAGGCCTCCAGGAGCGGCCGCAGGATGGCCGCCGGGTCGTCGGCACCGGCCCGGCTCAGCAGCTCCATCGCCTGGGACACCAGGGTGACGAGGTGGTTGGCACCGTGCGCCAGGCCGGCGTGGTAGAGGCTGCGATGCTCCTCGGCCACCCACATCACGTCGCCGCCGAGGTCGCCGACCACCTGCTCGGCCCAGGCGTGCTCCGCGGGGCCGGCGGTCACGCCGAAGACGCACTCGGACAGCCGGTCGAGGTCACGGGCGGTGCCGGTGAACGTCATCGCGGGGTGCAACGCGACCGGGCGTGCCCCGATCCGCCGCGCCGGCTCGAGCACCCGCAGGCCGTGGCTTCCGCTGGTGTGGACGACGTACTGGCCGGCGTGGAGCGCACCGCTCGCGGCGAGCTGGGTCACGACGTTGTCGAGCATGTCGTCGGGAACGGTCAGCAGGAGGACGTCGCAGGACCGCGCGACCGCGGTCGGCTTCTCGACCGGCACGCCGGACAGCAGGTCGCGGATGCGACGCAGCGAGGCGTCGGACTCACCGGCGACCGAGACGATCTGATGGCCGCGCGAGCGCAGCGCCGAGGCGAGGACGGCGCCGACGCGGCCGGCACCGATCACGCCCACCCGGAGTGGGGTCATGGGTTTCCTTGCGTTCAGGTCCCTCCGACCACCCTCGGGTGAGGGCCGGTGTGGGTACCACACGGTGTGGAACACCCTCAATCTACGCCGCGGCACACCGGCGCCGTAACCGAGCGGAGTGTGACGTGGGCTACTCCGCGTCCGCGCCCTTGTCCTCGTCGTCGAAGCCGATGTCACCGACATGCGCCAGCTCGGCCTCCTCGGCGGTCAGGCTGGCCGCGATCAGGGCCGTCACCACGTCGCCCACCGCGCGCCGCGGGATCCGGGGCTCGGGGAACGGGCCGGAGACCGTCTCGACGTCGTCGGGCACGCGCAGGAGGTCGGGGTCGCCGATCACGTCGACGCCACTGTCGAGCAGGAACTCGATCCGCTGCCGGCTGAGCTCCCGGAGATCGGTGGCGGCCCAGTCGGGCAGGGGCGGCGTCCTGGGTCCGGGCGGTGGCGTGCGGGTGCGCAGGTCGACCAGGATCTGGTCGCGGACGAACCGACGGCGGACGTCCATGGGCCAGCCCCGCTCGTCGAACGCCTCGCTGATGCCCCGGATCATCTCGCACTCCCCCCAGGTCAGCCCGCGGTTCATGCGCGACGCCACGGGCCGGATCGTGTCGTCGGGCAGCGCGAGCAGGTGCTCGAACACGCTGGGGAGCTGGCGGGGGTCCGACTCGTCGAGCACGACGACCGAGATCTGCTCGACGTCGATGTGCGGGCTCCAGCGGTCCACCAGCCGCTTCAGGTCGTGGGAGCGCCACACGTTCCACCGGTCCCAGGAGCGCTCCTCGCTCGTCAGGTCGAGCACGACGCGCAGCCACTCGTCGTAGGTCCTCCGGTCGCCGGACTTGACCCGCTCCTGCCACTGCGACGGAAGGAAGAGATCGAGCCGGCGAGCGGCGAGGAGGACCCGGATCCGGTCGCGCCCGCCGAACGCCTCGAGGATCCGGGGGATCTGGCTGGGGCTGGCGCGCGAGAAGTCCTCGTTGCTGATCAGCACCCGCGGCGCCTGGCTGGCGGCGATCTGCGCCACGAGCGCATCCCAGTGCCTCATCGGGGGTCGGGTGGTGCTCCCGCCGGGCCGGCCCCTCAGCCCGAACGCCCATCCGGCGACCGCCGGGCGCGAGCGCCCTCCGGTGGCGTAGTGGACGCCGTAGCCCTCGAGCTCGTCGCTGGCGACCTTGCAGGCGACCTGGATGGCGGTGCTACCGGTCTTCTGCGGACCGATGTGGAGCAGCCGGGTGCCCGGGGGCACCGGGCGCGGACTCTCTGCCATTCGGGGACCGTCTCTCCTTGCGTCGAGGCAGCACTCTAACCACCCGCCGCGGTCGGTCCGGCAGCCGAGAGGTCTGACAGGATGCCGCCATGGCTCCGAGCACCGACCGCGCCCGCAACGTGGCCGTCCTGCTCGCCGGCGGCGTCGGCGTCAGGGTCGGACTCGACATCCCCAAGCAGCTGATCAAGGTGGCCGGTCGGACCATCCTCGAGCACTCGCTGGCCGCCCTCCACGCGCATCCGATGGTCGACTCGATCACCGTGATGATGACGCCGGGTCACCTCGACGCCGTCCGGGCCATCGTGAAGTCGGGGGGCTACGACAAGGTCACCGAGATCCTCGAGGGCGGCGAGACCCGCAGCGAGACGACCGTGCGTGCGCTCGAGAGCCTCGGCAGCGAGGAGTGCAAGGTGCTCTTCCACGACGCCGTCCGGCCCCTGCTGTCGCAGCGCATCATCGGTGAGTGCTTCGAGGCGCTCGACCGCTACCCTGCGGTCGACGTCGCCATCCCCTCGGCCGACACGATCATCCAGGTCGGTGACGACAACGTCATCCAGGACGTCCCGCCCCGAGCCTCGCTGCGTCGCGGCCAGACTCCGCAGGCGTTCCGTTCGCCGGTCATCAAGCGGGCCTACCAGCTGGCCGCCGGCGACCCCGACTTCGTGGCCACGGACGACTGCACGGTGGTGCTGCGCTACCTGCCCGACCAGCCGATCTGGGTGGTCCGGGGCGACGAGCGGAACATGAAGGTGACCGACCCGATCGACGTCTACCTCGCCGACAAGCTCTTCCAGCTGACCGGGAGCGACGCGCCGGCCCCACTCTCCGACGAGGAGTACCGCGCACGCCTGGACGGGAGGACCGTCGTCGTCTTCGGTGGCAGCTATGGCATCGGTGCCGACATCGCCGCGTTGGCGGAGCGGCTGGGGGCCACCGTCTTCTCCTTCAGCCGCTCGTCGACCAACACCCATGTGGAGCGTCGGGAGGACCTGGTCGCCGCGGCGCGGCGCGTGGTCGAGGCCACGGGCCGCATCGACTACGTCGTGAACGCGGCGGGCGTCCTGCCCCGCGGCGAGCTGGTCGACACCAGCGAGGAGACGATCTACAGCGCCACCGAGGTGAACTACCTGGCGCCGATCCTGGTGGCGCAGGTCTTCCACCCGCACCTCACGGCGACCAGCGGCTCGCTGACCCTGTTCACCTCCAGCTCCTACACCCGCGGCCGGAGCGGCTACAGCCTCTACTCCTCGGCCAAGGCAGCCACGGTCAACCTCACCCAGGCGCTCGCCGACGAGTGGGCGGCAGACCAGGTGAGGGTCAACGTCATCAACCCGGAGCGCACGGCCACCCCGATGCGGACCAAGGCGTTCGGCGAGGAACCGGCCGGGTCCTTGCTGGACTCCGAGGTGGTGGCGCGCGCGTCGCTCGACGTGATGATCTCCGGGCTGACCGGCCACGTCGTCGACATCCGCAAGGACGACCCGCTGGAGTGAAGGGGTCAGTGGCCCCGGCGGAGCTTCTTCCGGGCCCGCGCCGCCACGACCTTCAGCAGGTCGCGCCCACCGACCTCGCCGACCGGGGTCTCGTCCACGGTCCTGGCCCGGACGCGCGGTGCGGGCTCGGCCGCGGCCCGCTTGGCGGCGGCCTCCTTGCGGGCGGCCCGGGCGCCTTCGCGCCGACCGTCGCTGCGCGCCTCCGCGATGACGTCGTGGCTGATCCCGGCGGCCTGGTCGAAGACGACCTCGTAGCGCGCGCCGAGCCGGTCGAGGTCTGCTTCCGCTTCGGCGTCGGCGCCGTGGCGGTCCGACAGGACGGACAGGTCGATCCAGGTGGCCTCCGCGACCTCCCGCAGGTCGGTCGAGATCTCCAGGTCGTCCCAGGTGACCGTGTGGCGGCGGAGGTCGGGGTCGATGAACTCGTCGACCGCGTGCGGGTCCTGCGAGGTGACGTCGGCGTCGTAGGCCAGCCCGAGGTCCTCACCCAACCGCTGCGCGACCTGTCGCCAGTCGGCGAGGAGGTCGACGTAGCGGACGAAGGCGCGGGCATGGCCGCGCGTCTCGCGCTCGGAGATCAGGGAGTTGTTGACCCACCGGGCGACGTTGACGATCTCGTAGCGCCGGATGGCGGCGGGGTCCTCGGACTTCACGTAGTAGGTACGACGGCTCCCGACCACCTCGGCGGGGTGCCGCAGCATCGAGATGTAGCAGATCTCGAGCCCCACCTCGGCGGCCGCCTCGCGCCAGAGCTCCTGGGCCCACACGGTGCGGGGGTCCTTCACCACCACCTGGTCGTGCTCGGCCGACTGCGTGCGGAGGAAGTCGACCAGCTCAGCACGGAGCTCGGGTGTCACGGCGGCACGGGCCCGCGCCAGAGCGGTCGGGCGGCCGTCGAAGGGGTCGATCCGGGCGGCCTTGGTGATCTTGAGGTGGAACGCGATCGCCCACTTGGACTCGTAGAACCCCTTCGGGTTCGACTCGTTCGCGCCGAGGTAGGGGCCGGGGACGTGGAGACCGAGGTGGTGGAGGGTGCCCGACATCGTGCTGGTGCCGCTGCGGCCGGTGCCCGTGATCAGGACGAGCTTCTTCATCGGCGCCCCCACTGGCGTGCGGACGGGCTCCTGGCGGTCAGCTGGGCCACGAGCCAGTTCCTCCGATGCCTGGGACGAGAGCCGACGAGAAGCGGCTCATGCGTCGCCCCTGGGCACGAAGATAGCATCGACGAACCGCTCCCCCGCGTGTCCGTCCTCGAGGTCCAGGAAGTCTCGGCTGAACCGCTCGTAGGCCTCTGCGTGGTCCCTCCGGACCTCGTCGAGATGCAGGAGCCGGTCCACCGCCTGCTCGGTGGTCTCGACCCACGGCCCGGGAGCCGAGAGCTCGAAGTCGAACAGCCAGCCGCGGGCGTCGTGGTAGCGCTGGAGGTCGGGCACGTGGAAGATCATCGGCTTCCCGGTGACCCCGAAGTCGAAGCGCAGGGAGGAGTAGTCGACGATCGCGGCGTCGGCGGCGAGGTAGAGGTCGGACACCTCGGGATAGTCGGTCACCTCGATGCAGCCCTGGATCTGGCTGATCCGGCGCTCCGTCCGCGCGTTGAACGCGTGGCCACGGACCAGCAGCCGGTAGCCCTCGCCCAGTCGTCGACCGGCGGCCTCCAGGTCGAACAGGTCGGGCATCACCGAGGCGTTGTCGCCGCCGGCGAGGTAGTCGCGGAACGTCGGCGCGTAGAGCACCGCCGTGATCCCGTCCTCGATCCCCAACGACGCCCGGACGGCTGCGCGGATGTCGTCGGCCTCGGGCGACTTCAGGACGTCGTTGCGGGGGTACCCGATCTCGAGCACCTCGCCGTCGTAGCCGAAGTCGCGGGTCAGCAGCGGGCTCGCGTAGCGGGCGGGCGACACGAGGTAGTCCCAGTCGGCGGCGCGACGCAGGTAGCTCTGGATCTGGGCCTCCGAGACCCGCAGGTTGCGCCAGTGCGGTAGCCCCATCTGCTTGAAGGGGTAGCCGTGGAAGGTCTCGGCGAGCACCTGTCCCTCGGCCTTGCGGTGGTAGTCCGGCTGGAACATGTTGTCGACGTAGTACTGGATGCCGAACAGGAGCCGGAACCACTCGGTGGTGTTGACCACGACGGGGATGCCGCCCTCGGGGACCGGCACGGAGTAGTCCTGGACGGCCCAGTACACCGGGAGGTCGCTGCCACGGGCGCGGAGCGCCTTCTGGATGGAGAGACCGTTGTCGGTGGCGTGCTCCCCGAAGTAGGAGCGCATGAGCACGCCGCGGACGAGACCGTCGGTCGCGGGTCCGGAACGTCGGAGGCGGTGCTCGTTGTAGCGGCCGCGGGCCGGCCCGACCGGACGCTGCAACGTGATCCGCACGCCACCCTCGGGGCCGCGGACCACCCGGCCCTCGAGCCTGGCGGAGTCGATCTTCAGTGGCAGGTGCGCCGAGACCGCGCTCGAGACCAGGAGCGGGACGTCGACCGGCTGACCCGATCCCGACGTGACAGCGAGCCGGACGTCGTGGTCGCCGATCGGCAGCGGCCAGCGGCCGAAGCGGTACTTCTGCTGACGGAGCTCGACGGTGGCCCGGAACCGCCCGCCCGAGACCGGGACGACGTCGCCCGTCGTACGGGCGCGCTTGTTGCGGGTGAGCAGGGACACCTCGGCGGTCTCGGGGCCGACCACCCGCCCGCTCACCTCGAGCACGCCGTCGGGGGAGACCGCGACCTCGTCGGCGAAGGCCCCCAGGGTCCAGCGGCCGACCTGGATCGTCCCCGTGCGGGCGGTCTCGAGGACGAGCGGCCCGCGGTCGGGGCCGTCGAGCCGGCCCTGCGCCGGTACGACGTCGACGGCCGACCCGGTGCGCGTCCAGGCGCGCACGTGCCACACCGCTGCCCGGCCCGCTCGGGGCTCGGCCTGCGGCACCGTGAGGCGCCAGCGTCCGCCCTGACGGACGGCGTTGACCGGCTGCCCGTTGTCGCGGACCAGCGAGATCGTGGTGAGCCCGGCATCGGTGACCGGGTCGAAGGCGCCCTCGAGGACGTCGCCGCGTAGCGCCACGTCGTGGGCCGTCACGGCCGTGCGGTCGACCTCGAGCTTCAGCTCGCGGGCGAACTGCCAGACCGGGATGACGCGGGCGCCGTCGGCGAGCGTGGCGGCCGGGACGACGCCTGCCGACCCGCTGCGGACGAGGCGGGTCACCGGACGCTCGACGGTGAACCCCGCCACCTCGACCTCGACCCACACCGTCCAGAGCGTCGCGGCGGAGCCGCGGACGAGCTCGGAGAGCGGGAAGCGGACGCCGAACCGCCCGGGTGAGTAGTCGCACCACAGGTCGTCCCGGGGTGGCGCGAAGGAGGCGACCGGTGCCTCGTCGGCGGGGAAGGACAGGACCTCGCCCGTCTCGTCGTCGCGCAGCTGGACGGTGACCCGTTGGTCGTGCTCGGCCAGGTCGACCTTGCGGACGTAGGCCCAGCCGGAGATCCAGCACGCGTCGGCCGTCCCGTCCGTCGCCCTGCCAGTGGAGGTTCTCGACCGCGTGGGCGATCCGCAGCCGGTCGGGGCCGACCACGAAGAGCTCGTCGGGCAGCTCGGGGTCGCCGAGCAGCGGGAGCTCGAGGAGCACGCCGTCCTCGCGCACCCGCGAGGGCCAGCTGTCGACCGCCGTGCCCCCACCGCGCACGAACTCCTGTACGTCGCGGGGCCGGTCGAGCTGGGCCAGCCGTACCAGGATCCGCTGCGGCGGCTCGGTCGCGTCCCACACGGCCTGCGGCGCCTCGTCGGCGAGCTCGCGGACCTCCGCCGACAGCTCCTGCCAGTACGTGTCGTCCTCGGTGCCGGGGCTGGTCAGGTACCACTGGAAGTGGGCCTGGAACAGGGTCGTCAGCCAGCCGTCGTACACCGCCTCGGAGAACTCCGCGCGGATCACCTCACGGCTGACGCGCCAGGCGGCGATCCGGTCGCGCAGGTCCTTCAGGGACGCCGTCTGCTGGCTGATCGAGCTGCGGTCGTCGCGCGCGCGGTAGCGGTAGACGACGTCGGGCACCAGGTCGATCGAGCGGGCCCGCCCCAGCAGCTGGGTGACGAGCGGCTGGTCCTCGTAGGCCACGCCCTCGCGGAACCAGAGGTCCTGCGCCACCCAGAAGTCGTGACGGAAGAGCTTGTCGCAGGTGTAGAGGTTGCGCAGGAGGGGGAGGTGCTCCTCGACGGTCGTCCGCAGCAGGGTCGAGCGGTGGACGTCGGGCACCCACGAGGGGGTCCACTCCCGCAGCGAGTCGAAGCGCTCCATGGCGCCGGCGACGATCTCCGAGCCGGTCGTGACCGCGGTGCGGTGCAAGGTCGCGAGCGCGTGGGGCGGCAGCTCGTCGTCGGAGTCGAGGAAGGTCAGGAAGTGGCCGCGGGCGGCGCGGACGCCGGTGTTGCGGGCCGCGCCCAGCCCGCCGTTCGGCCGGGTGACGATGCGGATGCGCCGGTCGCGACCGGCGTACTGCTCCGCGATCTCCCGCGAGCCGTCGGGTGAGCCGTCGTCGACGACGACGACCTCGAAACCCCCGAAGGTCTGGGCCAGGAGGCTGTCGAGGCACGCGGGGAGGTACTGCTCGACGTTGTAGATCGGGACGATCACGCTGATCTGAGGTCGCACCAGCCGGGCGCGCGCCGCCTGGGCGGGCGGCATGCGGGCGAGACGCCGGGCCACCCGGTACAGGAAGGGGCGGCGACGGATGGCGTCTACCCAGCGGCTCACGCCGCAAGAAGTTACCCGATGGCCCGGACGGGCCAGGCATCGCCGACCACGGGCGCGGAGGTCAGGTCCGGGGACCCAGCTCTCGCTCCACGGCGTCGACGAAGCGCGCCGACGCCTGGCCGTCCTGCCAGGGGTTGAACCGCTCGTCGAAGGCCCGGACGCGGCCTGCCCACGTGGCCGCGAGCGCCCGGACGTCGCGGACCTGCGCCACCACCTCGTCGCTCGTGCTCACCCACGGACCCGGGGCCGTGTCGGTGAACGGGAAGAGGAAGCCCCGGACGCCGGCGGTGTAGTCCTCGAGATCGGGGACGAGGAAGACCATCGGTCGGCCGGTCAGCGCGTAGTCGAAGCGCAGGGAGGAGTAGTCGAGCACCGCCACGTCGGAGGCGAGGACGAGGTCGTTGATCTCGGGGTGGTCGGTCACGTCGACGACGCCGCGCCGGGAGGGCCCCGGGGCATGGAAGCGATGGCCCCGCAGCAGGATCACGTGGGACTCCCCGAGGGCGGCGGCCGCCGCGTCGACGTCGAGATGATCGGTCATCGCCGCCGCGCGGGGTCGCGAGGCGAGGTGGTCGCGCCAGGTGGGGGCGTAGAGCACGGCGGTCTGGTCGGGGCCGATGCCGAGGAGCCGGCGCGTCTCGAGCCGGGTCCGGTCCGCGTCCGGACCACGCAGCGCGTCGTTGCGGGGGTAGCCCTGCTCGGCGGCAGGTCCGTCGTAGCCGTACTGCTCGCGGTAGACCGCCGTCATCTGCGGGGTGGGGGTCGAGATCAGGTCCCACGTCTCGACGCTGCGTCGACGCATCACGGCGACCCGGCTCGGGGGCAGCTCGCGGGCGCGCCACTGCGACTCCCCCATCGCCTTCGACGGGTAGCCGTGGAAGCACTGGACGACGAGCTGGTCGGGCCGTCGGCGGTACCACTCCTCCAGCTCGGTGTTGACGACCAGCACCCGGGCCGTGCCCAGCACGTCGTACCAGGCGCGGGTGCCGATCACGACGGGTGTGGCACCTTCAGGGGTCCACTGGCCGTGGTCGAGGACGCCCCAGGCGACGTGCGGCTCGGGCGAGCGGCGTCGTAGCTCCTCGAAGACCGCACGTGGCGTGTCGGTCGCGGAGCGGCCGGCGAAGCACTCGAAGTACCACAGGCCCGGGTCGGTCGGGCGCGGGTCGGCGGCGTACGACGAGCGCAGCTGCTCCTGGCCGTAGGCACCCAGCTCGTCGTCGGCTCGGGGCGGCCCGAGGTGGAGCTCGCCCGGGCCACCGCCGCCCGGCAGCACCCGGAGGCGGTGGTGGGTGCCGAGCACCTCGACGGGCAGGCGCTCGCTCCAGGCCGGCGCGACGCCGAGCCCGCCGGCCCGGTGCAGGTGATAGGCGGCCGTGGGCAGCAGGGTCTGCCGGCCGTAGAGGTCGCGCCGGAGGTCGAAGACCACGGTGCCGTCGCGTCGGGACTCGCCCGCGAGATCGGACCCGGGGCCGCGCAGCAGCAGCCCCTCGGCCGGTCCGTCGAGGCGTACGACGAGCCGGTCGCCGTCGAGCGCGACGGCCTCGACGAGCGGGCCGTGGGTGACCGCCGGGGTCGGTCGCGGAGGAACGGAGATGGTGCGCGACCGCTCGATCGCGCCGACCCGCGCCGTCACGGTGAGCCGCACCGTGCGTTCCGGGACGGTCACCGACACCGCACCTTCGGCGGCGGACTGGAACCTGGCCGCGGCCCACCGGTTGGCCGCGAGGTCGCGGCCGCTGCTCCACCTCGAGCGCAGCGCCTCCGGCCTCGGCCGTCACGTGCAGAGGGTGCTCCGCGAGGTCGACCCCCTCGACGCGGGCGAACAGGTCGACCCGGCGCCCCTCGGTGTGGGAGCGGACCCGGACCACCCGGAGGAGCAGCCGCGTCTCGGAGTCCGCGAGGCGGCGGACGTCGGCCGGGAGGTCGACCGAGCGCCAGCGGGCGAGGGGGTTCCCGTCCTCGGTCAGCTCGGTGGGGATGTCGTCGCCCAGCGACGCGAGCTCGGCGGCGAGCGACTCGACGTCGTCGCGGCGGCCCTGGCCGGTCAGCCAGAGCAGGGACCGGGAGGCCGCCCGCAGCTCCACCTCCCGGGGCGCGTGCACGAGCTCGACCAGGCGGAGCCAGGTCGGCTCGTCGGCCCGCTCGGCGTCGGCCACGTAACGAGGCAGCTGGACGTCGTACCAGTGGCTGAGCCAGCCGGTGGCCAGCACCGAGCCCGCGACGGCCGCCGCGACCAGGTCGCCCCGCAACAGGGCGTCCTCCAGCTGGGGCAGGGGGCTGGGACGGGCGCCGTAGCCGCGGTGCCCACGGTCGGGCGCCCAGCGGGCCACCGGGCGGGTCAGCACGTCGAGGGTGGCCGGCGGCAGCAGATGGGCCAGCGTCGGGGAGCACAGCCAGTCGTCGGTCTCGACGAGTCGCAGCCTGCGCGCGAAGTCGCGGGTGAAGGCCTTGTTGGCCAGGGTCAGGTCGGCCGCCTGCGCGGCCCGTGGCCCTCGGCCCGTCGACGGCTCCTCGTGGCTGTCCGCCTGCGCCTGCCGGAGCCAGCGCTCGGGCTCGCCCGCCTGCTCCAGGATCCCCGACGCGAGATCCGACCCGGTTGCGGCCAACGACCCCGCGAGCGCCTCGACCGCGTGGGGCAGCAGCCGGTCACAGCCGCGGAGCAGCACGACGTAGTCGCCGACCGCTGCCTCGATCCCGCGGTTCGCCGCGTCGTACCACGTGTCGGCCGACGGCCCGACCCGGAAGCGAGGGTCGTCGGGGAGCTCGGCCGCGGCAGGCCCGACCGGACAGACCAGCGCCTCGAGCAGCCCGTGCGACTGCCCGCGGACCGACGCCAGTGACTCCTCGACCCGGTCCCCCGGCTCGACGACGACCACCACGGAGACGAGGCCGACCTCGGCCCCCGCGATGCCGGCCCGCTCGCCGACGGCCTTGAGGATGCGGGAGCGCGCACCACCCGGCAGCCGCGCGAACGCCGTACGCCCGGCCGAGCGGAGGCGTGGTCGGGGCGGCATGTCCGGCATCGTAACGACGCGGCAGGGCGGGCCCGACACAGCCGGCCGGTGCCGGAACGGCCCGGCGATCGGCCATACTGAGCGGATGCTCGGGCGACGGACCAACCCGGTCACGATGTCCGCCCTCGACCTGCTCCTGCCGCCACACGTGCGTCGGAGCCGCGGGCGTCGACAGGTCGTGGTGATCGCGGACCGCCGCCGGCAGGTCACCGGACTGCGGATCTCACGCAGCCCCTGGGCCGGGTCGCCCCTGGTGACGATCCTGGGTCGCTCCGCGGCCCAGATCCACGACGACCTGGCGGCGCTGAGCGAGGTGGGGCTCGTCCTCGACGTGCGCTCGTCGGAGGGCGGTCGGCAGCGGGCGGCGTTCCGGAAGGGTTTCCTCCACCTCGCACCTCGCGACGTGTGGGTCGCCCTGCGCGAGCCCGGTCTCGCGCGTGGGAGCGAGCCGCTGGTCGGGCTCGCGCGGCGGATGCGGAAGGAAGCGGTCGGGCAGCGCTGGGAGTCCTGGTCCCGCGCGGTGAGGCGGGTCCGCGTGACTCCGGACGTCGTCCTCCTGGTCAAGCAGCACCGCCACCTGCTGCTCCTGCGGGAGGACGCGCTCCCCCTCCTCCGGAGTCGGGAGCCCGACCTCCGGGTGACCGAGCTCGCGCGTCTCGACGCCGGCGTCCTCGAGGCCCGGATCCGGACCACCGACCACGGTCGACGCGTCCCCACGCTCCACGTGACCGATGTGCTCCCCTACCCGGTGCACACGGTCCGGCGCTACGAGGGCCTCCTCCACCTGGGGACGGACTCCCTGACCCACCACGGCCGGACTGCCCTGCCGGACTCCTTCCGCTGGCACCTCGCCCCGCAGCTCCGCTCGCGCGGCATCCGGATCATCGACGACCACTTCGGCCGGCCCTTCCGACGTCCACCGGGAGAGACGCTCGAGGGGCCGTACTACCTGTTCCTCTACAACAACACCGGCCACTACGGGCACCTGATGACCGAGGCCTTGTCGAAGCTCTGGGGCTGGTGGCCGGCCAAGGCGGCCGACCCGTCGCTGAAGATCCTGTGCCGCATGAACCCGGCTCGGGAGGAGACCATCGAGACCAGGGTGGAGGCGACCCTGTTCCCGGCCTTCGGCATCGACCCCGAGGACGTCGTCTGGGTCGAGGGACCGGTGAGCGTGAGGAGCCTGGTCGGGTGCACGCCGATGTGGCACAACGCTCCGCCGTTCTACGCACACCCGCGGATCGTCGACACCTGGGACCGGATCCGCACCGGGCTGATCGGGGAGGGACCGGTGGCCGGCGCGTCGCGGATCTTCGTGACCCGGGGCGAGGGCAACCGCCCCTGCTCCAACGTCCCCGAGGTGGAGGCGTTGTTCGCCGCCCACGGCTTCACGATCGTCGCCCCGGAGCACCTGAGCATCCGCGAGCAGGCGACCACCTTCGCGGCGGCGCGCGTGGTGGCCGGCTTCGGCGGGACCGGCATGTTCAATCTCGTGTACTCGACCGGGGTCGAGACGGTGATCCTGCTCAACCAGTGGGCCTACGAGGCGCGCAACGAGCACCTGTTCGCTGCGGTCCACCGAGCGGCGCTCCACAACTTCTGGAGCCCACCGGACATCGACCACCCGCCCGGCGGCTCGTCGTACGACGCGCACCAGAGCGCATGGACCTTCGACGTCGAGGCCCTCGAGCGGCCGCTCGGCGACCTGCTCGAGAGCCTCGACGACTGACCGGCCGGATCAGCTCAGGCCGTTGTCCGCGAGGAACTTGTCCGCGACGTCCTTCGGGTTCTCCCGGTTGACCGACACGTCGGCGTTGAGCTGGGTGAGGTTCTCGGTCGTCAGCGCCGCCATCAGCGCGTTGAGCGGAGCCTTCACGTCGGGATGGGCGGCGAGGAAGCTCGACGACACGGCCGGGACGAGGTTCTCGGCCGGCTGGATCTTCTTGTCGTCGGTCAGCAGCACCAGACCCTGACTCTCGAGGGTCGCGTCGGTGGTGCTGGTCTCGCCCAGCTGGGACTCGCCCGACAGCACCGACTTGTAGGTCTGCGGGCTGGCATAGCCCAACGGCAGGATCTTGGTGATCTTGATGCCGTACTTCTTGGTCAGCCCGCCCTCACAGTCGAGCCGGCCCTTGCAGTCGGGGGCCGCCGCGAGGACCACCGACTTGCCCTTGAGATCGGACAGGGTCGAGACGTTGTTCGCGTCCGCGAACTTCTTGGTCACGAAGAACGCGTTGCTGTCCGTGGCCGCCGACGGGTCCAGCAGGGTGATGCCGGCCTTCTTCAGCAGCGGCTGTGCGTCGCTGATCGACTGGGCGGCGTCGGAGAGCGTCACCGGCGCGGCGTTGCTGCCGTTGTAGGTGCCGTTGAGGAACTCGAGGATGCCGCCGACGTACTCGGGGACGACGTCGATGCTCTTGGGGAACACCTTCATGTAGATGTCGCGGGTACCGACGAGCTTCACCTGGGGGTCGTAGCCCGCCTTCTTCAGGACGCCGGCGTAGAGGTCGGCCACGATCTCGGCCTCGGTGAAGTTCTGTCCCGAGATCCTGACCACGCCACCGCCCGACGCCGACGGCGACGTACCGGAGCCGGCTGCCGAGGAGCTGCTCGAGGTTCCGCCGCAGCCTGCGAGCAGGGCGGCCGTGGCCGTCGCAGCCACCCCGACGAGGAAACGCTTGTTCATCTGGTCTCACCTTCTGTGTCCCGCGCCGATGGCGCGCGTGTCCGGTGCCCCCTTCGTGCCAGGGCAGGTCGACCATCATCCCCCAACGGTGGTGGCGCCGCGATCGCCCCTCGGGGTGTGGACACGGCGCCCCGGGTCGGTGGCCCGTTCGACGGCGGCGCCGATCAGCTCGAGGCCGAAGGCCACGACCGCCACGACGATGGCGGCCGCGATCCCCTTGGCGTAGTCGGTGCGATAGAAGCCCTCGGTGATCAGGGTGCCCAGACCGGGTCCGGCCACGAGCGCCGCGATCGTCGCGGTCGCCCAGACCTGCACGAGCGCCAGCCGCAGTCCGGAGACCACCAGCGGCAGCGCCAGCGGCAGCTCCACGCGGGAGAACTGCTGCCAGCCGGTCATCCCCATCCCGCGCGCGGACTCCTTGATCTCGGCCGGCACCTCGTCCACGGCCACGTAGCCGTTGGTGACGATCGGAGGGAGCGCGAAGAGGGCCAGCGCGATCAGGGTGGCCAGGCCCGCTCGGCCGTAGGGACCGAAGGTCGCGCTCCCCGGATGGTCGAGGGTGACCAGGATCGCGAGCAGGGCGAACGTCGGCACCGCGCGCCCGATGTTGGAGATGTTGATCGCCAGGAACCCCGCCCGGCCGAGGTGCCCGAGCCACAGCGCGATCGGGAGGGCGAGCACCATGGTGATGGTCAGGGCGGTGAGGCTGATCAGGAGCTGCTGCACGAGCAGTGTCCAGATGCCGTCGGCGCCGGTCCAGTTCGAGGCGGTGGTCAGGTAGTCCCAGGTCTCGTTGAAGGTCCTCATCGCCGTCCCCTCGTCCACGGCGTCGCGATCCACTGCGCCCCGACGACCAAGGCATCCAGGACGAACGCGAGCAGCACGCACAGCACGCTCGCGGCGAGCAGCTCGGCCTTGAAGTCGTTCTGTACGCCGTCCTCGATCAGGTTGCCGAGACCGCCGTAGCTGACCAGCGTGCCGACGGTGGTGAGCGCGACCGTCGAGACCGTGGCGACCCGGAGCCCGGCCATCATCACCGGCAGCGCCAGGGGGAGCTCGATCCGGAAGAGCAGCCGCCCGGCGCCGTACCCCAGCCCGATCGCGGACTCGCGCACCTCGGCGGGTACGCCGGCCAGGCCGGCCAGCATGCTGCGGACGAGGATCGTGAGGGCGTAGAGCGCCAGGCCGATCACCACCGTGCGGGCGGTGATCCCCGTGAAGGGCACCAGCAAGGGGAACAGGGCCAGGCTCGGGATCGTGTAGATCGCGGTGCTGGTGCCGAGGATCGCCCCCTGCAGTCGCGGGAGCCGGCGGGCGACCAGGGCGAGCGGGAACGCGATGACCAGGCTGAGCAGGAGGGCGACCGCGGTGATCTGGAGGTGCTGGACCAGAGCCGTGGTGAGGTCCTGGTGACGGTCACGCAGGTAGTCGAGGCAGATCCAGTGGTTGGTGAGCCTGCTGTAACAGCTCGGCTGGATCGAGATCGCGGCCGCCACAGGTAGGGTCACGGACATGAACGCTACCGCCCCCTCGGGGGAGCCGGGCGGACCGATGATCCGGCTCGAGGGGGTCGGCAAGACGTACCCCGACGGCACGGTGGCCGTGCACGCGCTCGACCTCGACGTGCTCCCCGGCGAGGTGGTCTGCCTGGTCGGCCCGTCGGGCTGCGGCAAGTCCACGACGCTGAAGATGATCAACCGGCTGATCGAGCCGACGAGCGGGCGGATCTACCTCGAGGGGCGCGACGTCACCGAGGAGGACCCCGTCCGGCTGCGGCGCCGGATCGGCTACGTGATCCAGCAGATCGGTCTGTTCCCCCACCAGAAGATAGGGACCAACGTCGCCACCGTGCCGTCCCTCATCGGTACCCCGAAGTCCGAGGCCCGCGAGCGGGCGCGCGAGCTGCTCGCCCTGGTCGGTCTCGATCCCGACGTGTACGCCGACCGCTACCCACACCAGCTGTCCGGCGGCCAGCAGCAACGCGTCGGAGTGGCCCGGGCCCTGGCCGCCGACCCGCCCGTGCTGCTGATGGACGAGCCGTTCGCGGCCGTCGACCCCGTCGTACGGGCGCGGCTGCAGGACGAGTTCCTGCGGCTCCAGGACGAGCTCGACAAGACCGTCGTCCTGGTCACCCACGACATCGACGAGGCGGTGAAGATGGGCGACAAGGTCGCGATCCTCGCCGAGGGCGGCCGGCTCGCCCAGTTCGGGACGCCCGCCGAGCTGCTCGGCCACCCCGCCGACGACTTCGTCGCCGACTTCGTCGGGTCGACCCGCGGGTTGCGACGGCTGACGGTCACCAAGCTCGAGCGCCGCCACCTCGAACCGCTGGACGGCGTGGCCACCGGCGACCTCGGTGCGGCCATCGACCTCGACTCGACGCTCGAGCAGGCGCTCGCCGTCCTCCTGCGCGACGACCGGCCGCTGGTCGGGGTCAAGGAGGGGAGCCAGTTCGTCGGCGTCCTCACCCCCGACGGCATCCACCGCGCCCTCCGCGCCTCGCTTCACGCGCCGGAGAGTGAGCGCTCACCGGAGACACTCACGCCGTACGACCGACCCGGTGACGTGCCCACGACCTCAGGCACCGTGGTCTCGACAGGCTCGACCGACGACGAACAGCTCGACCGACGACAAACTGCTCGGCCGACAGGTCAGCGCTCAGGCGTGCCGGACCTCGGGGTGCCAGGAGGTGTGGGCGTCGATCTCGGCGCGGAGGACGTCGTTCTCGGAGTGGAGGACGTCGTTCTCCTGCTCGAGCTCGGCCACGCGCACGATCGCCTCGGCGGCGCGCTCCTCGGACTCGTCGAGCGCCTGGGTGAGGCGGACGCCCTCGGCCTCGGCGCGGTCGGCACGTCGGGCCTCGCTGTTGACCTTGCGCATCGCCTCGGCGGCGCGGCCCTGGGAGGCCACGACGGCCACCTCGAGCTGGGCCGTGGCCCTCTCGGCGGCTCCGAGCCGGGACTGCATGGCGGTGGCGAACTCCTGGTGCTCGGCGGCCCGGGTGTCGGCGAGCACACGGTAGGACTGCGCCTGGCGGGCCCGGTCGGCCGCGGCGTCGCGGCGTGCCTGGAGGAGCTCGGAGTAGGTGATCCGGGCAGCCGCCGCTCCGAGGAGGACGGCGAGGACGGCAGCGGCCGACAGGAACGCCGGTGATCCGCTGAGGACGGCGCCGAGGACGACGACCGCCGAGATGACGACCAGTGCGGCAGCGGACACCACGCGGGTGCTGCGCTGCCGACGACGAGCCTTGGGGGAAGACATGGGGTCAGGCTAGGGCTCGTCACCCTCCGGAGGGACGCGACACGCGCGTTCGAGGAGGAGCCCTCCGGCGACCACCAGCAGGCCCGCGACACCGGCACAGGCGGAGCGGAAGAGCCGCTGACCTGCGAGATCGCTGGTGTCCACCCCGATCCAGCTGATGGCGTAGCCGAGGTAGAAGCCGGCCGCGAGTGCGCCGACGTAGGCGCAGGCGCGCGCCAGGACCAGGCGGTTCACGGCCTGGTGGGGCGGCAGCGCCCCGGCCCGGTGCCGGACCGTACGACGGGTGGACCAGGCGGTGCCCCACAGGATCGCCGCCACCAGCAGCAGGGTCAGCGGCTGGGCCCACGAGACGGTCGGCGGCGTGCCGGTGCCGCGGTTGAGCACCGAGTGGAACGACCAGCCCGCCAGGAACCCGACCAGCCCCCAGACGACGAGCCCGGCGGACTCCCATCGGTCGCAGCCGGCCCGCGGGCCGGGGCGGCTCTGGGGGCTCAGGCGGATCGGGGTCGGCTCTCACCGGGCCGCGCTCACGGACGCGCCGTCACTGCACCTGGAGCGCGATGTCGTCGCGCTTCTTCAACCCGCTGCGGTCGCTCTTCTCGAGCAGGTCGGCCACGGCACCTTCGTCGGGGATGACCGCGTCGGGCTCCACGTCGTACCAGGGCTGCAGGACGAAGGCCCGCTCGGCGGCCCGGGGATGGGGCAGGCGCAGGCTGTCGTCGTGACCGCGCCGGTCGCCGACCACGATCAGGTCGACGTCGAGGGTGCGCGGAGCGTTCTCCTCGCCGCTGCTGCGGTCCCGCCCGAAGGCGTCCTCGATGGCGTGCGCGCGGTCGAGGAGCCGGGTCGCGGCCAGCGTGGTGTCGAGGAGCACCACGGCGTTGAGGAAGGCCTCCGAGCCGGCCGGGGCGTCGACGGGCTCGGTCTCGTAGACCGGGGAGACCTCGGTGATCCAGACGTCGGGGGTGTCGGCCAGCGCGTTGATCGCGCCCTGGAGGCTCGCGAGGCGCTCGCCGAGGTTGGACCCGAGGGACAGCACAGCCCGCCGGATCGGGCGCATCTCACCGGTGAGGGTGTCTGCGTCGACGATGTGCGGGTTGGGCGTCTCGGTCACGGTCGCACCTCACTGGCTTCGAGATCGGTCGGTGATCGGTCGGGTGATCGTCAGCGTCACGTCGGCGAAGGTCGCATCGATGGGGGCTCCGGGCTTGTGGACCGTGACCCGTGCCCATTCAACACGGTCGTCCAAGAGACAGACGTCCGAGATGCGTTGGGCCACGGTCTCGATCAGATCGACCGGATCGGACTCGACTGCGGCTTTCACGTGCGCGACGAGACTTCCGTAGTCCACCGTGTCGTGCAAGTCGTCGGAGGCGGCCGCGGACCGGGTGTCGATGCCCAGGACGAGGTCGATCACGAAGACCTGCCCGTCCCGCCTCTCGTGCTCGAAGACGCCGTGATGGGCGAAGCACTCGATCCCGGTGACCGACAGCTCGTCCTGAGGAGGTCGCGCGGCAGCGGTCTCGAAGGGCTCGTCGGTCATCAGCCCTGCTCCCAGCGGGCATAGGTACGCAGGGCGTCGTGGCTCGCGCGGACGTCGTGCACGCGCAGCGCCCAGACCCGCTGCTGTGCGAGCAGCACGGTCAGCGCGGTGGTCGCGTCCTCGCGGTCGTCCACCGGGCGCGGCTCGCCGTCGGCCCCGGCGAGCAGGGTCCCGAGGAAGGACTTGCGGCTCGCCCCCACCAGGACCCGGAAGCCGAGCGACTGCAGCACCGGGATCCCCGCGAGCAGCGCCCAGTTGTGCTCGGGCCGCTTGGCGAAGCCCAGGCCGGGGTCGAGCACGATCCGCGCGTCGGGTACGCCGGCTGCCCGGGCCGCGTCCACGCGCTCGCTCAGCTCGTCGCGCACCGCAGCGAGGACGCCACCGGGAGCGTCGTACACCGCGTAGTCGGTCATCCGGTCGCTGTGGGCGCGCCAGTGCATGCAGACGTACGTCGCGTCGGAGTCGGCGACGACGTCGAGGATCCGCGGGTCGGCCAGGCCCCCGGAGACGTCGTTGACCACGGTCGCACCGGCGGCGAGCGCCTCGGCCGCCACCTCGGCGCGCATGGTGTCGACGGAGACGGCGACACCGTCGTCGGCGAGGGCGCGGATCACCGGGACGACGCGGCCCAGCTCCTCCTCCACCAACGGCCGGGTCGCGCCGGGCCGGGTCGACTCCCCGCCGATGTCGAGGATGTCGGCGCCGTCGCGCAGGAGGTCGCGGGCGTGGGCGATGGCGGCCTCGGTCGTGGCCCAGCGTCCGCCGTCGGAGAACGAGTCGGGGGTCACGTTGACCACCCCCATCAGCACCGGGAGCCCGGTCCGCGGCTGGGCCATCTCAGTGCCGGTTGCTGATGATCAGCGCCATGGCCTCGGAGCGGGTGGCGGCGTTGTGCATCTGGCCGCGCACCGCCGAGGTGATCGTGCGCGCCCCGGCCTTGCGGACGCCGCGCATCGTCATGCACAGGTGCTCGGCCTCGATGACCACGATCACGCCGCGGGCCTCGAGCGCCTCCACCAGGGCGTCGGCGACCTGGGTCGTCAGCCGCTCCTGCACCTGCGGCCGCTTGGCGTAGACGTCGACCAGCCGCGCCAGCTTGGACAGGCCGGTGATCTTGCCGCTCTCGGCCGGGATGTAGCCGACATGGGCGACCCCGGTGAACGGCACCAGGTGGTGCTCGCACATCGACCACAGCTCGATGTCGCGGACGAGCACCATCTCGTCGTGGCCGAGGTCGAAGGTGGTGGTGAGCACGTCGGTCGGGAGCTGCCGCAGCCCCGAGGTCAGCTCGGCGTAGGCGCGCGCGACGCGGTCGGGGGTGTCGCGCAGCCCCTCGCGGTCGGGGTCCTCGCCGATCGCGATCAGCAGCTCACGGACGGCGGCCGCGGCGCGGTCGTGGTCGAACGGCGGGATCTCGTCGCGGGGGCGCTCGGGCCAGGCGATGGGGTCCGTCACGCGGGCGCCGGCGGCTCAGGAGGCGTGAGACCCGGGCCGATCGGTCCGCCGTGGATGTCACCGCCTGCACCTGGAGGCGTCAGCACCGCTCCGGCGTCGGAGTCGGGGGACGTGCCGTTGCTGGCCACCCGGTCGCGGATCGCCTGCGGGATCTCGACGGGTGGGATCTGCGACGCCTTGCGGTCGGGAGACCCCGTCCAGGCCGGGCGGGCCGGGCGGCGGCGCAGCGCCTCGAAGACGGTGGCGACCTCCGCCTTGTCGAGGGTCTCCTTGTCCATCAGCTCGAGCACCAGGGCGTCGAGCACGTCGCGGTTCTCCTCGAGGATGTCGAACGCCTCCTGGTGGGCGTTGGCCAACAGCTTCTTGGTCTCCTCGTCGATGATCGCGGCGACGTCCTCGGAGTAGTTCTTGGTGTGCCCGAAGTCGCGGCCCAAGAAGGGCTCGCCGTTGCTCTCACCGAGCTTGATCGCGCCGAGGCGGTCGGTCATGCCGTACTGGGTGACCATCGCCCGGGCCACGGCCGTGGCCTTCTCGATGTCGTTGCCGGCCCCGGTCGTCGGGTCGTGGAAGACCATCTCCTCCGCGGCCCGGCCGCCCATCATGTAGGCCAGCGCGTCGAGCATCTCGCTGCGCGTCTGGGAGTACTTGTCGTTGTCGGGAAGGATCATCGTGTAGCCGAGCGCCCGCCCGCGGGGCAGGATCGTGATCTTGTGCACGGGGTCGTTGCCCGGCAGAGCGGCCGCGACCAGGGCGTGTCCGCCCTCGTGGTAGGCCGTGATCAGCTTCTCCTTCTCGCTCATCAGGCGCGTGCGTCGCTGCGGGCCCGCGATCACGCGGTCGATCGCCTCGTCCAGCGACACGTCGGTGATCAGCTTCTGGTTGGTGCGCGCGGTGAGGAGGGCTGCCTCGTTGAGGACGTTCTCGAGGTCGGCGCCGGTGAAGCCCGGCGTACGACGGGCGACCGCGAGCAGGTCGACACCCGGCGCGAGCGGCTTGCCGCGCGAGTGGACCTGGAGGATCTGGTGGCGGCCGGCGAGGTCGGGGGCGTCGACCTGGATCTGCCGGTCGAAGCGGCCCGGGCGCAGCAGCGCCGGGTCGAGCACGTCGGGTCGGTTGGTGGCCGCGATCAGGATGACGCCGCCTCGTACGTCGAAGCCGTCCATCTCCACCAGCAGCTGGTTCAGCGTCTGCTCGCGCTCGTCGTGGCCACCGCCCATGCCGGCCCCGCGGTGGCGACCCACGGCGTCGATCTCGTCGATGAACACGATGGCCGGAGCGTTCTCCTTGGCCTGCTCGAACAGGTCGCGGACGCGGCTGGCGCCGACACCGACGAACATCTCGACGAAGTCGGAGCCGGAGATGGAGTAGAAGGGCACGCCCGCCTCGCCCGCGACGGCGCGCGCGAGCAGCGTCTTGCCGGTGCCGGGAGGGCCGTAGAGCAGGACGCCCTTGGGGATCTTGGCCCCGACGGCCTGGAACTTCGCCGGCTCCTGGAGGAACTCCTTGATCTCTCCGAGCTCCTCGACCGCCTCCTCACATCCGGCGACGTCGCTGAACGTGGTCTTCGGCATGTCCTTGGAGATCAGCTTGGCCCGCGACTTGGCGAACTGCATGACGCCGCGGCCACCGCCGCCCTGGATCTGGTTCATCAAGAACAGGAAGATCAGCGCGATCAGGACGATCGGGAGCAGGGTGGTCAGCAGCCCGGCCAGCAGGCTCGGGTGGGAGATCTTGACCGTGAAGTGGTCCTTGTCGAGCGTGCCGGCCTTGATCTGGGCGTCGATGCTGTTGACGAGCTGCTGCTGGGTGCCGTCGAGCCAGTGCGAGGTGACCTGGGCGCCGTCGGAGCGGACCCCGTCGTCGAGGGTCGCCTTGATCTGCTGGTCGCCGTCGACGAGCGTGATGTCCTTGACCTGACCGGCACTGATGTAGCCGTTCATCGTCCCGGTGTCGACCTCGTCGTACCCGCCCGAGGGCGCGAGGTACTGCAGGGCGAGGAGGACGCCCACGACCGCGACGACGATCCACACCCACGGACTTCTGAGGAAACGCTTCACAGGACTCTTTCGACCACGAACTCGCTGCTCCACAGGCTCATCTGGGAAGCACTGACCAATGACTCATGGGGGAATGACGACGGTACACGTCATCCCCCAACCTGCATTGTCCCCTGAGAGGCCCGCCACCACTACATCGCGCCCGGATCCGGCCGTCGCCGGACGACTCAGATCATCCTCCGGGCGCATGACACCTCCGGCGCGAGCGGGCACGATGTCAGGGCGGATCGGCCCGATCCCGACCGTGCCAGGAGCAGAGACCATGAGGCTCACCCGAGCGCCCGCCCAGTGGTGTGCGTCGTTCCTGCTGCTCGTCGCGGCAGGGACCCACATCCCGCTGGTCCAGGACCACCTCGAGGAGGCGCCGTACGTCGGGTGGCTCTTCATCGCGCTCAGCGTCGTGTGCATCGTGCTCGCGGTCGCGATCCTGTTCGTCGACAGTCCCGGCGTGTGGATCATCAGCGGCGCGGTGTGCCTCGCGGCGGTGGTCGCCTTCCTCGCCTCCCGCACGATCGGCCTGCCGCAGATCGGTGACGACGTCGGCAACTGGACCGAGCCGCTCGGGATCCCGGCGGTCGCGTCGGAGGTGCTGATGGTCGTGCTCGCCTGGGTGCACCTGCGACGGACCGGGCGCCTGGGGTCGCAGCAACAAGCCTGACCCGGCTGACGTGCTCGCGTCAGCTGTAGACGTGGGGGGCGAGGGTGCCGATGTCGCGCAGGTTGCGGTACTTCTCGCGGTAGTCCAGGCCGTAGCCGACCACGAACTCGTTGGGGATGTCCCAGCCGATGTACGTCGGCTCCACCGGCATCGTGAGCGCCTCGGGCTTGCGCAGCAGGGTGGCGATCTCGACGCTCGCCGCGTTGCGGCTGCCCAGGCTGTTGACCAGCCAGCTGAGGGTCAGCCCGGTGTCGACGATCTCGTCGACGATCAGGACGTGTCGCCCGGTGATGTCGGTGTCGAGGTCCTTGAGCAGCCGGACGACGCCGCTGCTCTTGGTGCCCGATCCGTAGGAGCTGATCGCGATCCAGTCCATCTCGACGTGTCGCGGCAGGGCCCGGGCGAGGTCGGCCATCACCATCACCGCACCGCGCAGGATGCCGACCAGCAGGAGGTCCTTGCCCTCGTAGTCGGCCGCGATCTGCTGGGCCATCTCCCCCAGCCGCTCCTGGATCTGGGCCTCGGTGAAGAGGATGTTGACCAGGTCGTCGTCGACGTGGGAGGCGTCCATGGCGAGAACACTAGGCGACCTGCTGGCGGGGGGCGCGCGGCGGTGTGGATCACCGGCCGACCGGCGATTCCGGCGCGACGGGTGGGTCAGGAGCGCTCGAACGCGATCAGCCCGTCCCGTCGTACGGCGCGCAGGTGACCGGGCAGGTCGACCCACTTCTGGCCGTGCCAGTCGGTCAGCAGCGCATCGACGCCCAGCACGTGTCGGTGGAACAGCTCGCCCGGCGGGGCGCCGGCGAGCACCGCCGCGAGCCTGAGCACTCGAGTGCGGATGGGGCTCGGCAGCCCGAGCAGCCCGTCGACCGGTAGCCCGTCGGCCGACCCGCCGGCCTGGAGGTCGTGCAGCGCCCGCTCGGCGTAGGCGTCGAGCAGCTCCATGTCGGGCCGGAGCTGCTCGGCCGTGCGCGCCAGGGCGTCGGTCACGCCGGGTCCCAGCTCGTCCTCGAGCATCGGCAGCACCCGGCGGCGGACCCGGACCCGGGTGAACCCCGGGTCGTCGTTGTGGGGGTCGTCCCAGATCCGCAGCCCCTCGACCTGGCAGGCCGTGACGGTGTCGGTGTGGGAGACGTCGAGCAGGGGGCGGCGGTAGTGCTCGAAGGACGGGCGCATCCCCGCCAGCGCGCGGCCGCCCGAGCCACGGGTGAGACCGAGGAGCACGGTCTCGGCCTGGTCGTCGCGGGTGTGACCGAGCAGCACCAGGTCGGCGTCGAAGCTCTCGCGCAGCTGCTCGAGCACGGCGTAGCGCGCGGCCCGGGCGGCCGCCTCGGGGCCGAGGCCGGGGGCCTCGACGGTCGCGCGGGCGGCGACCGTCTCGTCGACACCGATCGTGGCGAGCTGCGTGACCACGGCCTCGGCCCGGGAGTCGGAGCCCTCCTGGAGGCCGTGGTCGACGGTGGCGCCGACGACGTACCACCCCTGGTCGCGACCCTCGAAGACGGTGGCCGAGGCGAGGGCGAGCGAGTCGGCGCCACCGCTGCAGGCGACGACCAGGCGCGCACCCGGGTCGAGGTCGGCGAGCGCACGTCGTACGGCGTGACGCACCGCCGCGACGGAGGGGTGCAGGCTCACGATCGGCCCCGTCAGCCCTGGGAGCACCCGGGCGATCCAGGCGTCGGGCTCGTCGATCTCGGGCTTCGAGGGCAGGTTCTCCGGTGCCGCCCAGACGGCGTTGAACTCGCTCATGCCGACCTTGTCGACGACGGCGCGCACGAAGCGGGCGCCGTCGCGGTACTGCGCCATCTTGGCGTCGACGCCGAGCAGCCTGCGGAGGAGGCGGTCGAGGGTGCCGACCCCCTGGCGCCGCTCGTCGAAGCGGCGGCGGATGGCTCCGACCGTCGGGATCACCTCCGGTCCGACGCCGTCCATCACGACGTCCGCGTGGCCCTCGAGCAGCGACATCACCGCCGTCACGCGCTCGAGGATGGCCTTCTGCTCCGGGGTTCCCATCAGGTCGAGGAGGCTCACGCCCTTGCCGCCGTTGCGGATCGCCTCGGAGACCCGCCTGAAGCCGTCGTCGAGCAGCCGCTGCGGCTCCACCGTCTCCGCGAGCCGTCCGATCTCGGCGAAGAGGTGGTCTCTCATCCAGGGCACCGCGGTGAACTGCACGCGGTGGGTCTCCTCGTGCAGACAGACCCAGAGCCGGAAGTCCGCGGGGTCGACCTCGAGCTCGCGCTCGACGTGGACGACGTTGGGGGCCACCAGGAGCAGGCGGCCGTTGGGCTCGTGGAAGGGGTCGAACTGGCCGAGGACGCGGCTGGACATGAACCCGAGCAGCCCACCCACCTCGGCCGCGGTGATCCGGGAGCCGACGGCCTGCGTGACGGGTCCGGGCCTGCCGCGTCGCTCGGTCATCCTCTCGATCACCGGGGAGAGGAGCGTGGCGAAGCCGTCGGCGTTCGCCTGGATCCATGCCGGCCGGTCGACGACGAGGACCGGCGCGGTGCGCTCGCCGGCCTCGAGTCCGGTGAACCCCCGCACGTACGCCGTCGAGCGGTCGGCACCGTCGCGGAGCTCGGCCACCGTCGCGGCAGCCTCGTCGGGGCTCACCACCGGCCCGGACCCGGCGAGCCGCGACCCCAGCATGACCGCGAGCTGCCAGTCGACCATCTCCGTCGTCATGGTCAGGAGCCTACGTTCACGCCCCGCGGCCCGAGCCTGCGAGGGCCGCGATCGGGGCGGGAGGTCGAGGAGCGTCGGCTCGGTCCCGAGGGACGAGGGGCCGAGCGACGCGTCTCGAGACCCGGTGCCCGCGCAGGACGGCTGACCGTGGTCTCGACGCCGCTCGACCGAGGGATCAGCTCGACACCGACACGCGGCGAGGCGGGTGGCCAGGCGGTCGAAGGCGTCGCGGGCGTCGCGCTCGACCGACGGATCAGCTCAACACCGACACGTGGCGAGGCGGGTGGCCAGGTGGTCGAGGGCGTCGCGGGCGTCGTCGGTGGCGCTGGGCGGGATGTGGTTGCTGACGAACGCGAAGACGAGCAGCTGACCGTGGGCGTCGGTGACCAGCCCGGCGAGCGCGCTGGTGCCGGTCAGGGTGCCGGTCTTGGCCCGGATCCAGCCCCGGCCCGGTGAGTGGTCGAAGCGGTAGGCGAGCGAGCCGTCGTACGCCGCGACGGGGAGGCCGGTGACGACCGAGCGCAGCTCGGGACGGTCGCTCGCCGAGGCGAGCTGGAGCACGTCGACCAGCGTCCCGGCGTCCACCCGGTCATGGCGCGAGAGCCCGCTGCCGTCGTAGATCTTCGCGCCTTCGAGGTCGATCCCCAGGCCCGACAGGGTCTGCCGTACGGCCGCGGCACCGCCGGCGAAGGAGCCGTGCCCGGTCACGGCCAGACCGGCCTGGTGGCCGAGGACCTCCGCACCGTCGTTGTCGCTGAGCTGCAGTACCCGCTCGACGATCTCGGCCAAGGGCAGGCTCGTCACGCGCGCCACCTCACGCGCCCCCGGCGCGGCGGCCCGCGCCCGGACCTTGCCGGTGACGTCGACGCCGTCCGCACGGAGGAAGGTCGCGAACTGCTCCGCCGCGCTCGCGGCCGGATCGGCCTCCGGGTGACCGTCGGGTGCCACGCCGCGATCGGCCCACAGGGCCGTGATCGGCGAGACCTCCGCGTCCGGCACGTAGCTGGGGGGCCAGGCCGGGCTGACCGTGGGGCCGGTGAAGAGGGAGGCGTCGTAGGCCAGCGAGACGGCGCGGACACCGCGGCTCTCGAGGTCGCGGGCGGTCTCGGCGGCCAGCGTCTGGAGGCTGGCGCCACCCGAGACAGGCGTCTTCGCCGGCCGCTTCCCCAGGAGATAGGGGTCGCCGCCTCCGACGAGCGTCAGCGACCTGCGCCGCGCGGAGACGACCCTGGTCGCGAACGTGTGGTCGGGTCCGAGCACCTCCAGGGCCGCCGTGGCCGTGAGCAGCTTGAGCGTGGAGGCCGGCATCGAGACGCCGCGGCCGTCGTCGAGCACCGGCGGCCCGCTGAGCGGTGCGACGACGGCGCGGAGGTCGGCGAGGTCGGGGTCGTGCAGGGCGGGACCGAGGGCTCGGCGTACGGCGGACGCCGCGGGCCGGACGGACGGCGCGGGGCGCGCCACCACGCGCGGCGTCGGCACCGGCGGCAGAGTGAGTCCGGGCACCGGGGGTGAGGAGGGGCCGGCGTCGGGCGCGGCGCCGAACCAGCGGGTGCCGAGGTCGTAGTGGTACGCCGCGGCAGCGCCGCCGAGGAGCACGAGCACCAGCAGCACGGGCACCCATCGGAAGGCGGCGCCGCGGGCCGATCGGCCGCGGGACGGCTGCGAACGCTCGCGTCGGGCCACGGTCGTCGCCTCTCCCGGGTGATGTGCCTGGGCGCACCCGGCTGGGCACGCGGCTTCATTCTGCGCGAGACTGGCCGGGACCCGGGGGCCGGGTCGATCCGACGTCTGTGTCGCTGGAGGATGCCGTCATGGAGTTCGACGTGCTCGTGGAGATCCCGAAGGGGAGCCGCAACAAGTACGAGGTCGACCACGAGTCGGGGCGGATCCGGCTCGACCGGACGCTCTTCACGTCGACGCAGTACCCCGCCGACTACGGCTTCATCGAGAACACCCTGGGCCTCGACGGCGACCCGCTGGACGCGCTGGTGCTGCTGATCGGCGAGCCCACCTTCCCGGGATGCCTGATCAAGTGCCGCGCGATCGGGATGTATCGGATGACCGACGAGGCCGGCGGAGACGACAAGGTGCTCTGCGTGCCCGCGGCCGATCCCCGGCTCGAGCACATGCGAGACATCAACCACCTGCCCAAGTTCGACCGGCTCGAGATCGAGCACTTCTTCACCGTCTACAAGGAGCTCGAGCCCGGCAAGTCCGTCGAGGGCGCGAACTGGGTCGGCCGCGACGAGGCCGAGCAGGAGGTCATCGAGTCCTTCGCCCGCCTGCGGGACGCCGAACCGCACGAGGAGCCTGCCGCCCCGTCGGAGGACGCCGAGGTCTGAGCGTCGGCGCGCGACCATGCCGCGCCGGCGTCCCGGGCGGCCGAGTCGGTCAGCCGGCCAACCGGTCCAGGAACGTGTCGAGGGCCCGGGCCACCTCTACGTGGGCCTCGACGCCGCGGACGACGTCTCCGGGCACCATCAGGGCGTGGTCGGCGTCCGGCAGCTCGAGCACGTCGCAACCCCGCCCCGCCAGGTCGCGGGCGACCGCCGCGTCCCAGGCGACGTCGTCGGCCGTGCCACCGACGAGCAGCTGCCGGCCCGGGTTCGCGGCGATCGCGTCCACCAGGCGGGGCAGCGTGAGCAGCGGGGTCAGCCAGACCGCGTCGTACCCGCGTTCGGCGGCCAGCGGCGCGGCGTACGTCCCGAGCGACTTGGCGACCAGCAGGACGCGGCCGCCCTCGGGCAGCGCGGGCTCGACCTGTGCCCGGACCCACGCGGTGGTCTGCTCGTCGGACTCGTGGGCGGGCGGGTCCCACCACACCTGTCGGACCGACCACCCGTGCTGGAGCAGGGCGAAGCCGGCGAAGAAGGTCAACGGCGCCGCAGGCGGATACCCGCGACCGGGTACGACGACCGCCGTGCCGACCGGCTCGCCGTGCGGCTCGAAGCGGGTGGCGATCACACCCGGGACGTCGCTCATGTGCTCGTCAGGAGGTCAGGGCCGCGCGAAGAAGTTCGGGGTGATCCAGTAGTACATGGAGACCTCCTCGACGTCGCGACCCGTGCGCGGCGCCTGGATGATCATCCCGTGCCCGACGTAGAGCGCGACGTGGTAGATCGACGACGGTGAGCTCGAGGAGCCCCAGAACACGAGGTCACCGGGCCGGAGCGAGCCGCGGGAGATCGGAGTCGACTGCTCGTACTGCGCGACCGAGTAGTGCGGCAGCGAGAGACCGCCGGCCCGCCACGCCCCCATGGTGAGGCCGGAGCAGTCCCAGGCGTTCGGCCCGGCGGCGCCCCAGACGTAGGGGTCGCCGATCTGCGCCCGCGCGAAGGAGATGGCGGCCGAAGCGCCCGACGCCGGAGCCGGGGGGGTCTGGGGGGGAGGGGGTGGGCTGGTGGGCCCTGATGGCTCCGGCGTCGGGTCGCTGGTCGGGGGGGCGGTGGGACTGTTGGAGGAGGCCTGCTGCTGGGCCTGGGCGGCAGCCTGCTCGCGTGCCTTGCGACGGGCTGCGGCCTCCGCCGGCCCGCTGCGCCGCCTCCTGGGCCGCCTGCTCGATGCCGGTCTGGCGCTTCTGGGCGAGCGAGACGCTGACGTGCTGCAGGCGGGCGAGGCGGTGGACCAGCTGCGCCTTCTCGGTCGCGATCGCCTGCGTGGCGCTGTCCGCCGCAGCCGCCGCGGCCGTCGCGCGGTCGCGGGCGGCGCGGGCCCGGGTCGCGAGGATCGCGGCGTGGGCCCGAGCCGTCTCGGCCTGCGCGCTCGCCACCCCGGCCAGCGTCGAGGAGGCGCGGAACGAGTCGTAGGTGTGGTCCATCGCGTCCTGCGCGTTCTGCAGGGTCGCCATCTTGCTGATCACACCCGGCAGGCCCTCGCTGCTGGTCACCGCCGACAGCGGGCTGAGCGAGGGTCCCATCTCGTACGACGACACGACCGTGGCGGCGTACGCGTGCCGCTGCTGCCGAGCGTCCTGCGCCGCGATGCCTGCGTGCCGCTCCGCCACCCGGGCGTCGCGCTGCGCCTGCTGGAGCTGCCAGCGGGCGCCGTTGTAGCGCTCGGCCGCCTGCTCGGCGCGCATCGAGGCCGCGTGCAGCCGGAGGTCGGCCCGGACCAGCGCCGCCTTGATCCCGGCGACGTCGTCGGCCGCCACGGCGGCCCGGTGCCGGGCGTGCTGCACCTGCTGCTTGCTCGGGTAGACGTGGTGGCCGCTCGCGGAAGGAGCGGCGGACGCGGCCGCCACGCCCCCGAGCGCGGTGACCAGGGACAGGGCGAGGGCGGTGACCCCGACTCGGTGCACGACGACTCTCCCAGCGTTGCGGATGTGGCGGCTGTTGCTTCGGGTGTCTTCCTCTTCACCCGTGGCAACTCGCTGCACGCTAATGCGCTGGAGTCACAAAAGGAACATCTTTCACAAAATTCCCAGAAGTCACCGGCGTGTCGCCTTGACGAACTACACGGTTGTAACTTCTTCGCGGCGGTCCTCGACCGGCTCGCGGTGTCGCGTGAACGACTGGTGGCTGGCCCAGGCGCCGACGTAGAAGGAGACCAGCGCGATGGCCACGCCGGCGACGTCGTCGGCGACGTAGTGCCAGCCGAAGTAGAGGGTGGCGACGGCCGTGAGGCAGCAGTTCACCCAGAACACGATCTTCAGCCAGCGCATCGTGGTCGTGTACTGGATCATCAGCGCGACCAGCAGGGTGATCGCCACGTGGAGGCTGGCGAAGCCGGCGATCGACTGCAGCGACCCGCTGGCGTCGTTGAGGTAGTACTGCCGCGTCCACTGGATGGAGGTCATCAGCTGCATGGCGCCGGTGTTGGGGAGGTTGCCGTAGGCGAACGGGAACTCGATGCCGGGACCCAGCGTCGGCAGCGCGTAGTAGGAGATCGTGCCGAGGGTCCAGGCGACGCACTGGGAGACGGCGAACCAGTAGCCGAAGCCCAGGTTGCGCGACCAGATCAGCCACGCGGCGAGGGCGAGGGGCACCAACGGCAGGAACCACAGGTAGACCGTCGACAGCACCTCGGCGGCGACCCCGGTGCCGAGGGCGTGCTGGAGCACCTGGCCCGGCGAGTGACCGAAGAACAGCGCCTTGTCGATGATGTTGAGCTCGCTGTCGAACTTGTGGTTCTTGCCCTCCACGAACGGCAGCTGGGACTTGAGGTTCCGATAGCTGACGTAGGTGACGTAGAAGGAGAGCAGGCCGATCACCACGAGCTCGAGGCGCGGTCTGGTCCAGTGCGTGCGCACGCGCTCGCGGAACACGGCACCCATCCGCCTGGGGCGGAACCGCGCTCCCCACAGGGTGCGCGGCAGCAGGTCGAGGAGGAAGGCCAGCAGCAGGATGGTCGGGAGCCGGAGGTAGGACGGGCCGATGAAGCCGTCGGGGTCGACCAGCGGGTGGCCGAAGATCACCGAGACGAGCACCGCCAGGGCACCCATTCCCACGGCGATGGAGACCATGAGGATCTGGGCGCGGCGATACACCCGGTCAGTTTAGGGGCGGGAGGCCCGAGCGCGAACCGGCCGCGAGCGGGGCCAGCCGGGTGCGCTCCACCGACAGCCGTACGACGTCTCCGGGCGCCAGCCGCCGGTCGAGCGGCGCGACCGCGTCGACCTCGCCGAGATCGGTCGAGCAGACCAGCCTCACCTGGCCCGGCGTGGTCCGGGCCGTGACCACCTCGGCCGCGATCGGCCCCGTGTCGGCCACGGCCAGCGCCGAACGACGTACGGCGACCGCGGCGGCGGTGTCGAGCCCCGCTGCCGCGAGCAGCCGCGCCGCGGCGTCACCCTCGAGGACCCGCGCGTAGCCGAGGAAGAGCGCGGTCTCGGCATCGACGGGCGCCTGCCAGACGTCGCCGATCGGACCGGACTGGACGATCCGTCCGGCCCGCATCACCGCCAGGTCGTCGGCGACGGTGAACGCCTCCTCGTGGTCGTGGGTGACCATCACCGCGGTGGTCCCGGCCTCGACCAGGATGCGTCGCAGGTCGTCGGCCAGGCGCTGGCGCAGGCCGGCGTCGAGGGCGCTCAACGGCTCGTCGAGCAGCAGCAGCCGCGGCGAGGCGGCGAGGGCCCGGGCCAGCGCCACCCGCTGCCGCTCGCCGCCGGACAGCGTGGCCGGGAAGCGGTCGGCGAGCCCGGAGAGCCCGACCAGGTCGAGCAGGTCGGCGGTGCGGGCCTCGGTCGCGGCCCGCGCCGTGTGCCGGAGCCGGAGCGGGTAGGCGACGTTGCGGGCGACCGTGAGCTGGGGGAACAGCTGACCGTCCTGGAACATCAGCGCGAAGCCACGGCGGTGGGTCGGCGTCCGGCTGAGGTCGGTGCCGTGCCAGGCGACCGTGCCGCTCGAGGTCTCGAGACCGGCGACGGCGCGGAGCAGCGTGGACTTGCCGCACCCCGACGGCCCGAGCACGGCCAGGACCCGGCCCTCGACGAGGTCGAGGTCGGCGTCGGCCACGGCCGGCTTCCCGTCGTAGGAGACCGAGAGCGCGCGGACGGCGAGGGCGGTGGTCACAGGGTGCCCACCGACGGGACGCGGAGCCGCTCGACGACGAGCATCACGGCAGCGGTGGTGGCGCCGAGGACCACGGAGGCGGCCAGGGCCATGCCGTAGTTGAGGTCGCCGGGGTGGCCGATCAGGCGGTAGATGACGACCGGCAGCGTCGGGCGGTCGTCGCGGACCAGGAACGACGTCGCGCCGAACTCGCCGAGCGAGCAGGCGAAGGCGAAGCCCGCCGCGGCGAGGAGGGGCTTCCAGACGACCGGGAGGTCGACGACCGCGAGCGCCCGCAGGGGTGAGGCACCGAGGGTCGCCGCGGCCTGGCGGAGCCGGTCGTCGATCCCGGCCAGGACGGGCACCAGGATCCGTACGACGAGCGGCAGGGCCACCAGCGCCTGCGCGACCGGGATCAGCAGCGGCGAGTCGCGCAGGTCGAGCGGTGGGTTGCCGAGCGTCACCAGGAAGCCGAAGCCGAGGGTCACCGCCGAGACGCCGAGCGGCAGCATGAAGACGCCGTCGAGCCCGGCCCGGAGCCGGTGCTCGGCGCGGGTCCGGGAGCGGCGGGTCACGATCAACGCCAGGGAGAGCCCGAGCAGGAGTGACATCCAGGTGGCGTCGACGGCGATCCGTAGCGAGTTCGCCAGGGCCGTCGTGACCGGGACGAGCAGCGCCTGGTGGGACCCCGGGGTCTGCAGGGCGCGGTAGTTGGCCAGGCTCCAGGCACCGTCGACGCGCAGCGACTGCACGACCAGCGAGGAGAGCGGCAGGGCGACGAGGACGACCAGCACACCGGTGAGCAGGAGGGCCGGCAGGTCGCCGGGGCCGGGGCGTCGTAGGCGGACGTGCGAGCGGGCGACCGTACCGTCCGGCGTACGTCGGGCACGGGCGGCCGCGACCAGCAGGCCCATCACCACCGCCAGCTGCAGCACGGACAGCGCGGCAGCGGCGCGGAGGTCGAGGAGGTCGGTGGTGAGCAGGTAGATCTGGGTCTCGACGCTGGAGTAGCGCAGGCCACCGAGGGTCAGCACGATCCCGAACGCCGTGGCACAGAAGAGGAAGACCACCGTGGCGGCCGAGACGACCGCCGGACGCAGGGCCGGGAACGTCACGTCGCGCAGCACCCGCCAGGGCGAGGCGCCCAACGCCGCCGCGGCCTCCGCGGGGCGCGGGTCCAGGGACTCCCAGGCGCCCCCCACGACGCGGATCACCACGGAGGCGTTGAAGAACACCAGGCCCGCGATGATCGCGATCGCGCTGCCGTCGAGGCCGAGCCGGCCCAGGGGTCCGCCGCGACCGATGACGAGCTCGAAGGCGACGCCGACGACGACGGTGGGCAGCACGAACGGCACGACGAGGAGGGCGCGGATCCAGGTCCGGGCCGGGATCGCGAGGCGATGGAGCACGTGCGCGGCGGGGAGCCCGAGGGCGCAGGCCAGGATCGTGCCGGTCGCGGAGGACCACAGGGTGAACCAGACCGCGCGCTGGATCTCGGGCCGGCCGAGGACCGCGGCCACACCGCCGAGGTCCAGGTGGCCGTCCTGGACGAAGCCCTCGCGCAGCATCCCGCCGACCGGGATGACGAAGAAGATCCCCAGCACCAGCAGGGGGATCGTCGCCGTCGCGGCCAGGGTGAGGATCCTTCTCATGGGGGTCACCGGCTGACGAGGTCGCTCCACTGCCGCAGCCACTGGTCACGGTGGGCGGTGATGTCGGCCGGGCTGACCGTGATCGGGTGCGTCGGCTGTACGGCGTACCGCGCCCACGCCGCCGGCAGCGGCGTCCCGCTGCGGACCGGGAAGACGTACATCGCGTCGGGCAGCGCCCGCTGCACCTCGGGGCTCAGCAGGAAGTCGACGAACGCCTCGGCGCCCTTCACGTTCTCGGCGCCCGCCAGCACGCCGGCGTACTCCACCTGGCGGAAGCAGGTGTCGAGCAGGGCCTGGGTGGTCGACGCCGTCGCGCCCTTCGGGACCGTGAAGGCCGGCGACGAGTCGTAGGAGACGACGATCGGCAGGTGTCCGTGGCCGCCGCCCTGGGTGAAGTCGGTCTCGTAGGCCTGCGACCAGCCGTCGGTCACGGTCGCGCCGTTGGCCAGGAGCGCCTCCCAGTACGTGGGCCAGCGGTCGCCGTAGGTGCCGATCGTGCCGAGCAGGAACGCCAGGCCGGTCGAGCTGGTGGTGGCGCCGGGCACGGCGAGGAGACCCCGGTACGCCGGCTTCACCAGGTCGCCGAGCGAGCGTGGCGGCGTCACGTGGTGGGCTCGGAACCAGGTCGTGTCGATGTTGACGCAGACGTTGCCGTTGTCGACCGGGGCGAGGCGGTGGTCGTCGCCGGGGATCAGGTAGCGGCTCGCGCCCGCCGGGAGGGACACGTCGTACGGCGCGAAGACGCCCGCGTCGAGGGCGCGGGTGGCGAAGGTGTTGTCGACCCCGAACGCGACGTCCCCGGTGGGGTTGCCCTTGGTCAGGACGAGCTTGTTGGTCAGGGTGCCGCCGTCGCCGGCGGCGTGCACGACCAGGTGGTAGCCGGACTCGCGGTCGAACCTCGCGATCAGTCGCTTGGGCAGCACGAACGAGTCGTGGGTGACCAGGACGACGTCCTTGCCGCCGGCGTCGTGGGTGGAGCCGTCGGCGCCGACCAGCGAGCAGGCCGTGAGGACGGTCAGGGCCGCGCCGGCCACCAGGGCGCGCAGCGTCGAGGTGCGGGACATGTGACTCCCTTCGCCGGTGCTAACCGGATCAGGTTCGGAGGGTCTGCGGCTCGTCCGCACTCTCAGCCCGCGAGGGGCTCCCCTGTCTTGTCCCCCCTACGTCGTACCCGTCGCACCGGCCTCGCGGGTGGTCGCGGAGGTGGAGTCGACAGCTCTTCGACGACGGGCGTCGGGCCGCTCCTCGTCCAGCGACTCTGCCGGCGTGGCGCACTAGCCTGCGGGGGTGGGGAGCGTGCGGCACCGGGTGATGGCGCGGGTGGTGCCGCGGCTGCGCAAGGCCGGCGAGCTCGAGGACGAGCCCACCGAGCGCGCCCGGGTCCAGCGCTGGCACGCAGGACTCGACCGGAGCCTGCCCACCGGCTCGACGCCGCGCTTCGCGCGCCGGTTCTCCGTGGTCACCGAGCAGCTGCCGGGCGGGTTCCCGGCGTACTCCCTCGTACGGCGCGGCACCGTACCGACCCGGGCGGTCCTCTACCTGCACGGTGGCGGCTTCATGGCACCGATCAGCGCCTGGCAGGTGAGGTACGCCGCGCGGATGGCCGACGACCTCGGCGTCCGCGTGGTGCTGCCCGACTATCCGCTGGCGCCCGAGCACAGCTGGCGTGACTCGCACGACGACCTGGTCGCGCTGGCGACCCGGCTGGCGACCGAGGGCGACCTGGTGCTCGCGGGCGACTCGTCGGGCGGCGGGCTGGCGCTCGCCGTGGCCGAGTCACTGCGCGACCGCGGCGGTCCGCAGCCGGAGCGGCTGCTGCTGATCTCGCCCTGGGTCGACCTGACCACCTCGACCCCCGACACCGCGGCCCTGGACGCGATCGACCCCTGGCTCTTCCTCGGCAAGGTCCAGGCGTACGCCGGCTGGTGGGCGGGCACGCCCGACGACCTGGGCCGCCCGGAGGTCAGCCCGGGGCTCGGCGACCTGGCAGGGCTCCCACCGGCGTTGATGTTCTGCGGCACCCGCGACCTGCTGGTGCCCGGCTGCCGGCTGTTGGCGCGCCGCGCGGCGGAGGCCGGGTGGGGCCTCACCTACGTCGAGGAGCCCGACCTGATCCACGTCTACCCCCTCCTGCCCGGGATCCCCGAGGCGCGGCGCGCCTGGCGGCTGTCCGTCGACTTCCTGCGGGCCTGAGCCTCACCCGCTCGAAGCGTCCGCCACCCAGACCCGCGCACTGGTCCCGTCGTCGGCGAGCAGGAGGAACCGGCCGTCGCCGCTGGTCACCGCGAGCTGGTGGTCGCCGTTCACCGGGATCGACACCGGGGGGTCCACGTCCGACCACGTCCCGTCGACCGGCCCGAGCGCCAGGCGGAAGCGCGCTCCGTCGCTGTAGGTGACAGCGACCTGGTCACCCACCGAGGCGAGGCCCACGACGTACGACGCCTCGGCGCCGGCCGGGTCGCGGCGCCCGAACGTCGTGGCGAGCCGCCAGGAGCCGGACGACAGGGTCCACGCCGCGAACCTCGTGCCGTCGAGTCCTACCGCGACCAATCCCTGTGGTGTGCCCGCGACCCGCTCGGCCGTGCTGATGGAGGCGTCGCCCTCCAGTGGGTGGGACGTCCACCGGCCCGCGGCTGCCGGCGTCCACGAGGTCGCCGACTCGTGGCCGCGCCCGTCGACGGCCGTGCCGACCACCCACCAGCCGCCGTCGTGCCATGCACCGTCGAAACCCTGGGTGCTCGAGCTTCCCGTGCTGGCCAGCCCCGGTGCCCCCTCCTCGATCCGGAAGGTCCGCGCATCGCTCGACCGCCAGACCGCCGCGCCACTCGTCCGGGTGCCGGCGATCAGCCATCCGTGCGGACCGCCGGCCAGCCGGTTGACCTGGACGGCCGTCGCACCGCCGTACAGCGCGAAGGACGCACTGACCGCGATCAGGGAGCCGTCGGCGCGCTGCCGCCAGGTCTCGGTACGAGGCATCCCGTGGGCACCTCCGGGTTTCGCCCCCAGCACCGCGATCCGGCCACGGCTGCACCCCAGAGAGCCGAGGATCGCGCGTGCGGCGTAGTAGCCACCGTCCGGGTCGAGGCGCACGGCACGCCAGTGTGCGACGTCGTCACTCGACCAGACGGCCGGCCGGGTCCGTCCCGACGGCGTCGCCAGGGCACCGACGACGTACCACGTCCCGCCGCAGTACGCCGCGTCGCGGACCACCGCGCGGGTGCCGCTGGGCGCCGGCAGCGAGGACTCGTGCCATGCGAGCGGCGGAGGCGCGGGGTGCCCACCTCCGCAGCCGGCGAGCGCGACGAGAACTCCGCCCACGAGGGCGGCCACGGCACGCCGGCTCGGGCTCACCCGGTCGAGCGTAGGACGGGTAGGCGAGGATGACGCCGTGCAGGGGATCGCGTCGTACGCCGGGTTCGGTGCCGGCCTGCTCGCGATGACCGGTCTGACCGTGGCCCTGGGACGGTGGGCCAGGGTCGGGCTCGGCTGGTTCCCGATGGTGGTGGTCGTCCGCGCCGCCGTCCAGCTCAGTGTGATCGCCCTCCTGTTGAGGGGGATCCTCGCCGTCCCGTGGACGGTGGCGGCCTTCGTCGTGCTGATGCTGACCACGGCGTCCTGGACCTCGGGCCGGCGGATCCAGGGGCTCTGGCACGGACGTCGGATCGCGGTCGCCGGGGTGCTGACCGGCGCGTGCGCCGCACTGGTCGTCATCTTCGGGTTGCGCCTGGTGGACGCCGACGTGCGCAACCTGGTCGCCGTCGCCGGCATCGTGATCGGCAACGCGATGAGTGCGGCGACCCTCGCCGGACGGAACTTCACCCGCGCCTCGCAGGCCCGGCGCTGGGAGGTCGAGGCCTGGCTCTCCCTCGGCGCCACGCCGTCGCAGGCACACGAGGAGATCGGCCACGAGTCGGTGCGCGAGTCGCTGCTCCCGACCCTCGACCAGACCAAGTCGACCGGGCTGGTCACGCTGCCCGGTGCCTTCGTCGGCGCGCTGTTCGGTGGCGCCTCGCCCGTGGTCGCGGCGCAGTTCCAGCTGGTCGTGCTCGCCGGGGTGGCGCTGGCGATGACCCTCACGGGCATCGTGGTCACCCGGATGGCCGGGCGGACGCCCTACATCGTGGAAGGCGCGTCGTAGCCGAGGAGTCGTCGCGGGGATCTCACCGCGGGGCGAGCTCGTGGTCGGGCTCGTCGCGCTGGAGTCGGAAGTAGCGACCGGTCACGCTCTCCGGGACCAGCTCGACGACGTCGTACTTCAAGGTCGGGACCCACGGGTGCAGGGGCAGGTCGTCGACCCGGTGCTCCTGGTCCTCCTCCAGCTGCTGCAGATGCCCACGTGCGACGACGGACCAGGCGGTCGTGTCGTCGTGCCAGTCGATCTCGAGGGCCACGTCGGAGTGGAGCGCGGCCGCCAGCAGCTTGTTGCCCGACGCCGTCCGGAACAGCAGGCTCCGGCCGTCGACGACGTAGTTGATCGGGACGATGTGGACCTCGTCCACCAGCCGGTAGGCGAGTCGACCGAGCTCCTCGCCCTCGAGCAGCTCCCAGCACTCCTCGGCGTCGAGCCTCTGGACCGGCTCGTCGATGGACGGCGATGTCATGGCTGCCTCCCGGGTGTGGCGCGGCCGCTTCCTCATGCAGCCTGTGAGGCGAACCTACGTCGGCACGCGGGCCGTGGGGAGGGTCCTAGGTCCCGGTGGGGACGCTGGACGCCTCTGCGGCAGGTCAGCCCCTCACGACGCTGCGGGCGCCGTCTCCTCCGACTCGACGAGCGCCACCGCCTCGTGACCGGCCCCGTGGCGCGGCACCATCAGCACGATCATCGCGGCCAGCAGCGACGCACCGGCGCACAGCGCGAACAGCTCGCGGTAGGCCGTCAGCGAGGGCACCGCGAAGCTGCCGAGGATCACCGTGCCCGAGGCCAGGATGCTGCCGCCGATGGCGCTGGCCAGCGTGCTGCCGAGGCTGCGGAACAGGCTGTTCAGCCCGTTCGCGGCCGCGATCTCGTACGGCGGCGTGTGCGCGTTGATCATCGAGGGGATGGCGGCGTACCCGATGCCGGTGCCCATGCCGACCACCGTCGTGCCGACGATGACCTCCAACAGCGACCCGTGCCAGACGATGCGCAGCAGCCAGCCGAAGGCCACGACCAGGGCGCCGAGCGCGAGCGTCTGCGGAGCTCCGCGGAGGGCGATCAGCCGCGCCGCGACGGGGCGAGCAGCAGCATCGCCAGGCCGCTGGGCAGCATCGCCAGGCCACCGACCAGCAGGCTCGAGCCGAAGCCGTAGCCGCTCTCGGTCGGCGCCTCGACGTAGGACGCCGTGCCGATGAACGAGGCGAACAGCGCGAAGCCGAACAGGATCGAGGCCACGTTGGTCGACCACGATCGGCTTGCGGCGCAGGGCCTGGAGGTCGACGAGCGGGTCGCGGACCCGCAGCTGGGTCCAGCCGAAGACGACGAGCAGGACCGCCGAGGCGGCGAGCAGGCCGACGACCCTGGGGTCGCCCCAGCCCCAGGCGTGGCTCTGCGCCAGCGGGAGCATCAGGCAGACCAGGCCGGCGGCGAGCAGGACCGCGCCGACCACGTCGACGCGGCCGCCGCTGCGGCCCGGCGGACTCGGGGACGATCGTGAGGATGCCCGACGAAGGCCACCACGCCGGCCACGGAGGTGATCCAGAACAGCGCGTGGAAGTCGGCGTGCTCGGCGACGAAGCCGGCCAGCGGGAGGCCGAGCGAGCCGCCGACGCCGAGCATCGCGCTGATCAGCGCGATCGAGGAGCCGACCCGCTCGCGCGGCATGAGGGCGGCGAGCAGGCTGATGCCCGAGCGGGATGGCGGCCGCGGACGACGCCCTGGATCGCCCGGCCGACGATCAGCAGGCGATGTTGTTCGATGACGGCGGTGATCAGCGAGCCGATCGTGAGCGCGCCGATCGCCACCAGCAGCAGCAGGCGCTTGCCGAACATGTCGCCGAGCCGACCCATGATCGGCACCGAGACGGCGGCCACCAGCAGGGTCGAGGTGAGCAGCCAGCTCACGTTGCCGGGCGAGGTGTCGAGGCTGGGCCGGGAGGATCGACAGCACCGGGATCAGCACGGACTGCGCGAGCGAGACGACGAGGGCGCCGAGGCCGACGACGAGCAGCTCGAGGGTCGCGCGGCGGGGCGAGGTGTGGGAGGCGATCTCGGCGTCGTGGTCGGCGCGCGGAAGCTCGGTCTCAGGCAGGTCGGACATGGGTTCCTCGAGGACGGGACGCAGGGAGACGGCCACTCTAGCCGGATGTGGCACCGAGTGCCACTTCGCCACTCGATGTCAGAGACTGGTACCCTCGGCGACATGACCGCCGGCCCGACGCTGCGCGACCACGCACGCGGTGCCGTGCGCGACGAGGTGATGCGTCAGGCCTGGCCGCTGTTCGCCGAGCAGGGCTTCGAGGCGACCACGGTCGACCAGATCGCGGACGCGGCGGGGATGTCGCGGCGTACGTTCTTCCGCTACTTCGCCGGCAAGGACGAGCTGGTCCTCGAGCGGCTGGTCGAGTCGGGCGAGCGTATCGCCGACGCGCTGCGCGGCCGCCCCGCCGACGAGCCGGTCTGGCCGGCCCTGCGGCGCGGCCTTCGACGACGGGGTGGCCGAGCAGGAGGCGCACGCCGACCGGGCCCGCGCCCTGCTCGCTGATGCTCCGCGACGAGCCGGCCGTGCGCGCCACCGTGGTCGAGCGGCGCCGTCGCTGGCAGGAGCTCCTCGAGCCGGCTCGTCGCCGAGCGCCTGCCCGCACGCCGGGCGGACGCGGGTCCCGACGTCCGGGCCGCCGCGCGTCACCGAGCGCGCTCGCCTGCCTCGAGACGGCGCAGGCGGCGTGGGCCGAGCATCCCGGCTCGCGGCTGCCGACGCTGCTCGACCAGGCGATGGCAGCCCTCGCTCCCACTACGCCGGCCTGAGCGAGCACAACGAGACCAGCCCGCCGTACGGCCACGGGTGGGGCGGCACCGTCACGCGCGGATCGGTCGCGGCCACTGCCAGGGCGGCCTCGGCGTCGCACCGCTCATGGGCGTCGATGAAGGCGTCGCGCAGCCGCCTCACCTGGTCCGACGAGGACCGGTCACCCGTCGCGGGTGACGCCCGCGCCTCCCCCGGCGAAGGAGGGTGGTGCGAGACACTGCGCGCGAGGAGGCACCACCCATGACACCCACGTCGTTGACCTGGAAGAGCGCCCTGGTGCGCGGGGCGATCGCCATCGTCCTCGGGATCATCGCGATCTTCTGGCCCGACACGGCCATCTTCACGTTCATGATCATCTGGGGTCTCTGGGCGCTCATCGACGGGATCGCGGTGCTCTTCCTCGCCTTCCAGCCGCAGGCGCGCGAGGCCCGGACGATGCTGCTCGTCCAGGGAGCCATCGGCGTCGTGCTCGGCCTCCTGATCGTGACGCACCCCGGCCTGTCGGCCTCGGTGGTCACCTGGCTGGCGGGCATCTGGTTCGTGGTCCGCGGTCTCCTGGAGGCGTTCGCCGCCTTCGGCACCTCGCCGCGGGGCTTCCTGCTCGCCAGCGCGGCCATCGACCTCGTGCTCGGCGTGCTGTTCATGGTCAACCCCGGCGGCAGCGCCAAGGGCATCACGGTCGTCCTCGGCCTCGTCGCGCTGGTCTGGGGTGTCGCGCTCGTCGTGATCGGGTTCGTCTGGCGCAAGCAGCCGACGGCGCCGGAGCCGGCCGTCGCGTGAGCTACGGCGACCTGGGCACGCTGGCAGCGGCGGTCCTCATCACGGGCGAGATCGTCCTCCGGATCGCGGCCCTCGGCATCATCCCTCGCAACCGCAAGCCCACCGCCGGCATGGCCTGGCTGCTGGTGATCCTGTTCGACCCGTGGATCGGCTTCTTCTTCTTCCTGTTCTTCGGCAGCGCGCGCGTGGGCGGCAAGCGCCGCGCGAAGCAGGCGGAGATCAACCTCCTCATCAGCGAACGTACGGCGAGCGTCGCCGACACCGCGGTCGAGGCGTCGCCGCTGGTCTCGACGTTCCTCCACCTGAACAGGAAGCTCGGCGCACTGCCGCCGGCCACGGCGGCGACGGTCGAGCTGTTCCCCGACTACGTCGCGTCCATGGCCGCGATGACCGAGGCGATCAGGACGGCGCAGACCCGCGTACACGTCGAGTTCTACATCTCCGACCTCGACGACACGACGCGCGACTTCTTCCAGGCGCTCGCCGACGCCTCCGGCCGAGGGGTGAAGGTGCGCTTCCTCTTCGACCACCTCGGGTCGCGCAAGCTGCCCGGACACCGGGCGATGCTGGAGTACTGCACCGCGCACGACATCGAGTGGTACCGGATGATGCCGGTGCGGCCGCTCCACGGGCAGTGGCGCCGCCCCGACCTCCGCAACCACCGCAAGATCCTCGTCGTCGACGACCAGATCGCGTTCTGCGGCTCGCAGAACCTCGTCGAGGCGTCGTACGGCAACGAGAAGTACCAGAAGATGGGCCGCAAGTGGGTCGACCTGATGGCCCGGGTCACCGGGACGACCGTGGCGGCCCTCGACGCCGTCTTCGCCGGTGACTGGTACACCGAGTCCGGCGAGATGATCGACGTGAAGCGCGCCGAGCCACGAGGACCGGTCGCCCCCGAGGCGATCACCGACGTCACCTGCCAGGTCGTGCCGTCGGGTCCGGGCTTCCCCAGCGAGAACAACCTGCGCCTGTTCACCTCGCTGCTGGCCTCGGCGACCCGCCGGATCTCGATCACCAGTCCCTACTTCATCCCCGACGAGTCGTTGCTCTACGCGATCACCACCGCGGCCCAGCGCGGGGTCGACGTGGAGCTGTTCGTCAACGAGCAGTCCGACCAGTTCATGGTCGGCCACGCCCAGGCGTCCTACTACGACGCGCTCCTGGCCGCCGGCGTCAAGATCCTGATGTACCCGCCGCCGCTGATCCTGCACGGCAAGCACTTCAGCATCGACGACACCGTCGCGGTCATCGGCACCAGCAACATGGACCTGCGCAGCTTCGCGCTCAACTACGAGGTCTGCATGATGCTGCTCGGCCCGGAGGCGGTCACCCAGCTCCGCCAGGTCGAGGACGCCTACCGGTCGCTGTGCCGGCCGCTGACCCAGGAGGAATGGGCCACGCGTCCGCAGCGGACCCGCTACGTCGACACCGTGATGCGGCTGACGGCCGCCCTCCAGTAGCTCTTCACCCGCGCAGGGTGAAGCCCCGGCACCACCCGAGGGCGGACAGTCACGACGTGGGAGCACCGAGCCCAAAGCCGCACCGGGTGTATGAGATCACCTGTCGAGGCGTGGTGCCCGAAGCACAGCGCGACGAGTTCGCCGGCTGGACGATCAGCCGCGGCGCACGCCTCACCCTGCTGACCAGCGACGGTCCGGCCGACCAGGCGGCGCTCCACGGTGCGCTCGACCGCCTCGCCGCCCTGGGGCTCACCCTGGTCGAGGTACGGCATCGCTCGGCGGAGGTCGGGCGGGTGGCCGAGTGAGCCCCGAGGCGCGTGGCCCGCGACGGGTCGAGTTCCGGATCGTCGGCGACGTCACGCAGGTGGCCGACTACCTCTTCGGCGACGTGCAGTACGTCGTCGAGCCGGTCACCACGACCATCGTCGGGGAGGTGGCCGACGAGCAGGAGCTGGTCGAGCTCTGCCACCGCATCCGCGACGCGGGGATCGAGCTGGTCGGCCTACGGCGCATCCCTGCCGACACGGACGAGGCCGGATGACCGCGACGACCGCGCGGATGCTGCTGCGCAGTGCGCTGACAGTGGTGGGCCTGCTCGCTCTCTATGCCGTGATCCCGGTCCCGGGGCAACACGAGAGCGTGTGGTTCACCGCCGTCATGGCCATCGCCGGTCTGGGGGCTCTGACGTACGCCTTCATCACCCTGGCGCGCAGAGCGCAGCGTGCGCGGAGCTCACCGAACGAGATCGCGATCCGGCTGGAGGCCCTGGTCGCGGTCCTCTACGCGTTCATCGTGTTCATGTCCCTCATCTATCTCGGCCTGAGCCACACGGCGGGCCAGTTCGACGAGCTGCACACCCGGGTCGATGCCCTCTACTTCACGATGTCGACCATCGCGACCGTCGGCTTCGGGGACGTCCACGCCACGGGCCAGGTGGCGCGCGCGGTGGTGACCCTGCAGATCTTCCTCGACCTCCTCTTCGTCGGCCTCGTCGCCCGCATCATCCTCCCGACCCTGGCCCGTCAACGGGCCGAGCGGAACGCAGCGTCGCCGTCGACCTGGGTGAGCCCGGACGACGACCCTCTGGACCCACCCCCGTCGGCCTGACTTCAGGCACGGTCGCGAGGAGCCGTGGGAACGCGTGTCAGCCGGTGGACGACTGGACCGTCGTCCAGGCCGCTCCGGCCATCACGGCCTCGCGGCGGCTGCTCACGCCCAGCTTGCGATACAGCGACTTCAGGTGGACCTTCACGGTGTTCACCGAGACGAAGAGCTCGCGCGCGATCTGCTCGTTGCTCATCATGCTGGGCAGCAGCTGCAGCACGGCCAGCTCGCGGTCGGTGAGCGAGACGTCCCGGGCCGCCCGCGCCGCCGACGGCGTCAGGAGCCGGTCGACCAGGGGCGACGGGGTCATCACCACCGTCCGGTAGCGCTCGAGCAGCGGGGCGAGCCGCTCGCGCTCGCTGAGGAACGGGCGCACCCAGCCCTCGGCCTCGGCGGCCTGCAGGGCCCGGGTCAGGGCGGTCAGCGCCGCGCCGTCCTGGCGCAGCGACTCCTGGGCGAGCGCCGTGACGACCCACGCCTCGATCACCACGACCCCGGGTCGCCCGCCGGCCGTGAGGGGCTCGACCTCCGCGAGGGCCGCCTCGCCCTGTCCGTCGTGGAGCAGGGCGCGACCGCGCAGCACGAGGGCCGGTGCGGTCGCACCCAGCCGGGAGCCGGGGTCGAGCAGGTCGAGCACGACCGACGGGCTGCCGTCGGCGAGCTCGAGCTCGGAGCGGACCAGGAGGCACCAGTCGGTCAGGAACGGCACGGACGGGAGGTCGTCGAGCCTCCGGCGAGCCTCGCCGAGTGCCGACCGTGCAGCAGCGGCGTCGCCGACCTCGGCCAGCAGCCGGGCGTTCGCCAGCGTGCGGCAGACCTCGAGCAGGGCGTCCGGCCGACGCTCCAGCACGAGCGTCGCCTCGTCGAGCGAGCGACGAGCCGACCGCACGTCACCCCGCTGCAGATGGACGAGCGCCAGGCTCAGCCAGGCACTGGTCGACTGGATCTCGTCCGCCCAGCCCTGGGGTCCGCCCAGCTCGAGGGCGTGCTCGCCGTAGGTGGTCGCCTGTCTCAGCGCTCCGCGCATCGCCAGGACGAGCGAGAGGTAGGCACTCGCCAGCACGCCACCGTCGACCGGGTCCTGGCGGTGAGCCGGGCGCGGACGAGGCGGCCAGCACCAGGCACGTCTCCGCCTCCTCGAGGCGGCCCTGCCAGACCAGGCTCTTGCCGAGCAGGAGGTCGGCGAAGGCTCGGTACGACGGGAGGGCCGGCCAGTGCGCCACCGCGCCGCCGTCGACCGAGTCCGCGAGCCCGAGGGCCCGCTCGCACTCCTCGGCGGCCAGGATCACGTCGTACCCACCACGAGCGGCGGCCGCGCGGATCAGCGCGAGCACCATCCGGTGGAGACGCGCGTCGTCGTCCTCGTGACCGGCCCACAGCTCCTCGGCCCGCAGCACGCGTCGCGCCAGCCGGTCCGGGGCGCCGGCGTCGTGGAGCTCGAGGGCGCGGACGGTCGCCAGCCACGGGTCGTCCGGCAGGACGTCCTCGGGCAGCTGGGCGAGCAGCCCCCGTACGGAGCTCCCGGGATGTCCGAACACGTGCGCCCCGGCTCGTGCCACCGCGATCCGGCCGAACATCTGCCAGTTGCGGCCGGCCAGGGCTTGGCGGAGACCCTCGTCGAACTCCCCGTGCTCGGCGAACCACAGCGCCGCCTCGGTGTGCAGGCCGGTCACCAGGGCCGGGTCCTCGGCCTGCAGACGCTGCCGGCACAGCTCCTGGACGAGTCGGTGGTAGCGGTACCAGCCGCGATGGTCGTCGAGGGGGATCAGCGGTACGCCGGCGGTCTCCAGGCGCTCGAGCGCCTCGGCCCCACCGGCCGCCCCGGTGAGGTGCTCGGCCAGGCCCGCGTCCACGCGCTCGACGACGCTGGTCAGGAGGAGGAAGCGCCGTAGGTCGTCGGGAAGTCGGTCGAGCACCTCCGCGACCAGGTAGTCGGCGACGGCGCGGCTGTCGCCGGCGAAGTCCGCCACGGCGCGCGCGCGCTCGACCGTCGTCGGTGCAGCGCTGCAGGCTCAGCGCCGCCAGACGCAGTCCGACCGCCCAGCCCTCGGTGCGTTCCATGAGCTGCTCCACCTCGGCCTCGGCGAGAGTCAGCCCGTGCTGGCTCAGGAGAGCGACCGCCTCGTCGCGCGAGAACGCCAGATCGGCGTGGCGGACCTCGCTGAGCCCGCCGGCGACGCGCAGCCGGTGCAGCGAGAGCGGCGGGTCGGACCGGGTGATCATCACCAGGTGGACGGATTCGGGCACCAGCTGGACCAAGGTGTCGATGGTGCGCACGGCGGCCGGCGCGGTGACCTCGTGCAGATCCTCGAGCACCAGCACCACCGGGGCGTCCAGCTCGTCCAGCGCGAGCAGCAACCGGTCCAGGAACGCCTCGTTCACCTCGGCCGGCGCCCGCATCCCGGCCAGCGACGGGCTCTCGAGCCCGGCTCGGTCCAGCGAGGCCAGGAAGAGGGTCCAGAGCCGTTGCGGGTCGTTGCAGTCGGCGCCGAGCGCCGCCCAGGCCACGCGGATGCCGGGCCGACGCCGCCGGCGTACCCAGTCGATGACCAGGTGTGACTTCCCCGTCCCGGGTCCGCCGCAGACCAGCGTGACCGCACCACGGCTCCCTGCGTCCATCTGCTCCAGCAGGCGGCGCCGCGACAGGATGTGCGTCGAGGGACGCGGCGGCGACGTGCGGGCGCGCAGCAGCGGCCGGATGGTGCGGTTCGAAGTCATCGTCCGGCCCTCCCTCAGACCGAAGACGCGAGAGGGCTCATCGTAGGGCCGGGCGGAGCGCTCGTGCCGCATGTGACCACCACGGCCCTACCCCGCCTCGGAGCCGGTCGCCGCGTGGCGGGGCTTGGCCTCGGACACGTCCGGGGGCGGCGGCTCGTCCGCGCCGGGCAACGCCTCGCCCTCCACCGAGATGTGTGGGAGGACCTTGTCGAGCCATCCCGGTAGCCACCAGGCCGCCTTGCCGAACAGCACGATCACGGCCGGCCCCAGCGTCACCACCAGCAGTCCGGCGAGCAGCACGGCCACCGCCAGGCCGACGCCGAACTGCTTGATCGTCGGGTCGCCGTTGAGGATGAAGCTGGCGAAGACCGACGCCATGATCAGCGCCGCCGCGGTGGTGATCCGGGCGCTGGACGCCAGGCCGGAGGCGACCGCCTGGCGTGACTCCTCGCCGAGGTGGTGGTGGTGGTCGATGTGGCTGACGAGGAAGACCTCGTAGTCCATGGAGAGCCCGAACAGACCCGCGAACATCATCAACGGCACATAGCTGGCGATCGGGACCGAGCTGTCGGGGGTGTCGATGCCGAGCAGGGAGATCCCCCAGCCCCACTGGAACGCCGCCGTCAGCACGCCGAAGGCCGCAGCGGCGGACAGCAGGTTGGTGATCGCGGCCTGGAGCGGGATGAGCAGGGAGCGGAAGGCGATCATCAGCAGGATGAAGCCGAGCAGGATGACGGTGCCGATCACGAGGAGCAGCCGGGCGGTGATCAGCGCGGCCAGGTCGACGTACGACGCGGTGAAGCCGCCGACGTAGGACGTCATGCCGGTGGTGTTGACCGGCGGCAGCACGTCGCTGCGCACGTGCTTGACCAGGTCGGCGGTGTCGTCGGAGGCGGGTGAGGTCGACGGCACCGCCGAGAGCAGGACGACGTCGCCGGCCTTGTTGATCTGGGGTGGCGTCAACGAGACCACGCCCGCGGTCGCCGAGAGCGCCGACTGGAGGTGCACGACGCGCGGGTCCGTCCCCCGGTCGTCACCGCCGGCGGCGGTGAGCATGTCGGTCAGCTCGTCCTGGAGCTTCAGGGCCTGCTGCTGCTCCTGCTGGGCCTGCTTCTGCTCCTGCTTGAGCTGGTCGGCCTGCTTCTGCAGCGCATCCCCCTGCTTCTGCAGGGCCGCACCCTCCTGCTGGAGCTTCGTCGCCCGCGCCTGGAGGGCGTCGCCCTCGGCCTGGAGCCGGTCGGCCTGGGCCTGCAGCGCATCGCCCTGCCGCTGCAGCGCCGCGGCCTGCGACTCCAGCTCCGCCTTCTGCCGGTTGAGCGCGTTCGCCTGCTTCTGCAGGGCTGCTGCCTGCTTCTCCAGCTTCTCCGCCTGCGCGAGGAGCTGCTCGGCCTCCTTCTTCAGGGCCGGGACCTGCTTCTCGATCGCCGCCTCGCGGGCCTGGACGCGGGCCAGGCGCCGCTCGAGCCGTCGTAGCAGTGCGGGCTTGTCGGGGTTGTCGGCGATCCGCTGCTTCAGCTCCTTCTCGCGCACCTTCAGCGCCGCGAGGCGTCTGCCGAGCGTGCGGACCTCGGCGGCCAGCGCCTCGGCCTTGCGCTGCAGCGCCGCCTTCTCCTGCTCGAGCTTGCGCTTCTGCGCCTCGAGCCTCGCGGCCTTCGCCTCGAGCGCTTGCTTCTGCCGGTTCAGCTGGTCGGCCTGCCGCTGGAGCGAGGCCTGCTGCTGCTTCAGCTGGTCGGCCTGCTGCTGCAGCGAGGCCTGCTGCTGCTTCAGCTCGTCACCCTGGGTCTGGAGCGAGGCCTGCTGCGCCTCGAGCTGCGCCTGCTCCTGCTCCAGCTGCTTCTGCTCCTTCGGCAGCTCCTTCTGCTTCTGGTCCAGGTCCTTCTTCAGCGACGTCGCCTGGTCGTACTTCTGGGTGTACGCCGCACTCGGCGTCGCCGGCGGGCTCATCGCGGACGCCACCTGCAGCGGGCCGTTGTAGCCCACGCCGAAGCCGGCCGTGATCAGGTCGTAGGCCTGCCGCTCGGTGGTCGAGGGGTCGGTGGCACCGATGTCCTCCTGGCCGAGCTCGAGGGAGAACACCGGGATGATCAGCGGGACCAGGAAGGCCAGGGACAGCACGGTGACCAGCACCGGATGGCGGCGTACGACGCCCGACCAGCGGAACCACAGGCCGTGCCCCGGCCGGGGCGTGGGGCTCAGGAACGCCGGCAGCGAGGCCCAGGCGATCCGGTGCTTCAGCAGACCCAGGATCGCCGGGAGCAGGGTGATCGAGCCGAGCACCGCGGCCACGACGCCGATGGCCGAGGCCAGCCCGAGGGCGCTGACGAGCGGGATCCCGGCCACTCCCAGCGAGAGCAGGGCGATCACGACCGTGCAGCCGGCGAAGACGATCGCGCTGCCCGCCGTCGACACGGCGTTGGCGATGGAGTCCTGCATCGACATCCCGGCCCGGAGCTGCTCTTGATGTCGGGTGATCATGAACAGCGCATAGTCGATGCCGACGCCGAGGCCGATCATGGTCGCCAGCGTCGGACCGCTCGACGGGATGGCGACCGCGTGACCGACGAGCCCGATCACCGACAGGGCGATCGCGAGCCCCGCCACGGCCGTGATGATCGGCAGGCCCATCGCGACCAGGCTGCCGAGCACGAAGCTCAAGATGATCATCGCGGCGATGATGCCGACGATCTCGCTGGTCTCCGACGACTCGTCGGAGAGCGTCGTACCGATCGAGCCGGCGGCCGCGGTGGTGATGCCGGCCTTGGTCGCCGGGCGCCGTCGCATCCATCACGTTCTGCGCGAGCTCGGTCGTGAGGTCGCCGGAGGACACGTCCATCAGGACCGGAGCGAACGCCGTCTGCTTGTCCTTGGACAACAGGCCGGCGGTCTGGCCGGAGCTGCTGAGCGGGTTGGTCACGCTGTAGACGTGGGGCTGCTTCTTGATGGCCTTGATCGAGTCGTCGATCGCCTGCTTGTTCGCCTGGTCGGTGAGCTTGCCCTTCGAGACGTCGAAGACGATCGGGTTGGCGCCGTTCTGCTGGGGCGGGAACTTCTCCTGGAGCAGGTCCTTGGCGGACTGGCTGCCGGTGCCGGGCAGCGAGAGGTCGTTGTTGGTCTGCGAGCCGAAGGCCGCGACCGCGCCGAAGACCGCGACGGCCACGAGCGCCCAGACACCGATCATGACGAGCGGCCGGCGAGCACAGAACAGCCCCATCCTGTGCAGCAGTCGCGCCACTGTCACCCTCCCCCGTCCGGGACGTCCCGTCTGACGCCGCGCCGAAGCGGGAGCCCGAGAGCCGTGCCCGTGCGTCCGGCGCGGAGCCACCGGACGACGCGCGGAGAGCCCCTACCCGCCGTTGTCGAGCCGCCGCCAAGGTACCGGCCGAGATCGGTGCTTGGGTAGATCGAGCGTGGAGCGAGTCACCCGCCGTGGGTGAGTCGCACCGTGGCGCCGCCCCCAGATGGTGGACACTGCTGTCGGACCGACTCGTGAAGGGAATCCCATGGACCCGCACACCATGACCCAGCGACTGACCGCCGAGTTCCTCGGAACGTTCGTCCTCGTGTTCGGCGGTTGCGGCACCGCCGTGCTCGCGGCCGGCGTACCCGACGTCGGGGTCGGCTACCTCGGCGTCGCTTTCGCCTTCGGCCTCACCGTCCTCGATCATGGCCTACTCCGTGGGCACATCAGCGGTGGCCACTTCAACCCCGCCATCTCGCTCGGCCTCGCCTGTGCCAAGCGCTTCAAGTGGTCGGACGTCGTGCCCTACGTCGTCACCCAGGTCGTCGCCGCGATCGTCGCGTCCGCCGCCCTCTTCGTGGTCGCCAACGGCGTCGACGGCTTCAGCGCGAAGGACTCCGGCTTCGCCACCAACGGGTACGGCGACCGGTCACCGGGCGGCTACTCGCTGCTGGCCGTGATCGTGATCGAGGTCATCCTCACCGCGGTCTTCCTCTACGTGATCCTCGGCGCGACGGACACCCGGGCCCCCAAGGGCTTCGCCCCCCTCGCGATCGGCCTGTCGCTGACCCTGATCCACCTCGTCAGCATCCCGGTCAGCAACACCTCGGTGAACCCGGCCCGGTCCACCGGCCCCGCCCTGTTCGCCGGGGCCGACGCCCTCGGCCAGCTGTGGGTCTTCTGGCTCGCGCCCCTGGTCGGCGGCGCGATCGCCGGCCTGACCTACGCGTTCATGTTCGGCAAGGGCGAAGAGATCGCCCCGCTCGAGGTGGCCACCGAGGCCTGACCGGACACCTCCCGCCGCTCGGTCAGCCGAGCGGCGGGAAGACCGTCTCCCAGTCGCGCGCCATGCTGACCACCGTCCAGCCCAGGCGCGCGGCGACGTCGGTGATCGGCTCGGTCTCGGTGAAGCTCTCGGCCTGGCTGCGATAGCTGAACTCGCGCTCCGGCGTCGTCGTGGTCGACCAGGAGCGCCAGCGTCGGTCCCTCGCCCGAGGCGGCCCAGGCCAGCATCTGCCGGTCGCCGCCGGAGTTGCCGACGCCCAGGATCGGACGGCGTCCGAGCTGGGTCTGGATGCCGCTCACCTTGGCCGCGCCCTCGTTCGCCTCGCCGAAGAGCCGAGCGGACCGGACCAGCGAGGGCTGGTCGTCGTGGTCGATGACGTCGTACTCGAGCAGGGTCCCCACCACGCGCTCCGGCGGCACGCCGTAGAGGTCGTCGCTGACCGCGCGGACGAACTCCGTACCCCCACCGGTCACCACGCAGATGGTGAAGTCGAGAGAGCGCAGGGCGTCGAGCAGCTCCAGCATGGGCTGGTAGACGGTCGCGGGGATCGGGCGGTCGAGCGTCGCGTGCTCGCCCGGCCCATGAAGCCGCGGACCCGCGCGGTGAACTCCTCGGGCGAGATGCCGGCGCACAGACCGCTCAGGGCCATCGCGATCCGGGCCAGTCCGAGGTCGGCGATGGCCGCTCGGTCGCCGGAGAGCAGCGCCGCGAACTCCGCCTCCTTCGCGACGCCGGGGTCGCGCGCGACGGCCTGCTTGAGGACGTCGATGAAGAAGTCGAGCTGCACGTACGACGGGCGCTCGCACCACAGCGTGCCGTCGTTGTCGAAGCAGGCGACCCGGCTGCTCCACGGGCACCGTCGGCCACGGCGTCGAGGAACGCGACGAGCGCGTCCCTGGTCGGGCCCGGGCGCCAGGAGGGAGCAGGCGGTCGGTCTCAGTCATCGGCCACCTCTCGTCGTACGCACCGGAAGCCGACGTGGCTCATCCCGGTGTCGACCGTCTGCGGCCGGCGCGCGGCGGGGCGGTAGCGCAGGCAGTAGGAGTCGGCGCACAGGTGCGAGCCGCCCTTGATCACCTTGCGGCCCACGCGGAACTGCGGCTGGCGCGGGTCGTAGCTCTGCTCGAGGTCGCCACCGCGCGGGTTGCCGGGGACGCAGCAGGGCGACGCGGCGTCCTCGGGGTGCCGGCTGGTCCACCAGTCGTCGGTCCACTCCCAGACGTTGCCGGCCATGTCGTGGAGGCCGAAGCCGTTGGCCGGGAAGCTGCCGACCGGCGAGGTGCGGGTGTAGCCGCTCTCCTTGGTGCTCCGCCACGGGAAGTCCGGGCCGTCCCAGGTGTTGGCCATGATCCGGCCGCCGGGACGGGGCTCGTCGCCCCAGGTGAACGCCGTGCCCTCGAGGCCGCCGCGGGCGGCGTACTCCCACTCGGCCTCGGTGGGCAGGTCGAGCCCGGCCCAGTCGGCGAAGGCACGGGCGTCCTCGTGGGCGACGTGGACGACGGGATGGTCGGGGCGCCGCTTGACCGAGCTGCCCGGGCCCTCCGGCGCGCTCCAGCACGCGCCCGGCGTCCAGGTCCACCACTGGCTGAGGTGACGCAGGTCGACCGGGCCCGGCGTCGGGGTGAACACCAGCGAGCCGGGCACCAGGTTCTCGGCCGGCGCACCCGGGAAGTCGGCCGGGTCCACCGGCCGCTCCGCGACGGTGACGTAGCCGGTTGCCCGGACGAACGCCGCGAAGCGCTCGTTGGTCACCGGGACCGGCTCGATCGAGAAGGCGTCGACCCGGACCCGGTGGGTCGGCGCCTCCTCGGGGTAGTGGGCGTCGGAGCCCATCACGAACGTGCCTCCCGCGAGGGAGACCGTCGGGGCGAGAGCGACGCGGCTCACGCGTCCATGGAAGCGGCCTGGAGCTTCTCCATGACCCGCTCCAGGCTGAAGCTGGCGGGCTTCTGGCGCACCGGGAACTCCGCGAACGTCTGCAGCTTCTCGGCGACGAAGGCCTGCGCCGGGACGAACAGGAAGATGTGGTCGAGCATCCAGTCGAAGTAGGTGTTCGACGTGATGTCGGCCCGCTCGTAGGGGTCGGTCCGGAGGTTGAAGAGCTTCGGCACGCGCAGCTCGACGTACGGCTCGGCCCAGATCTGGAGCGTCCCGATCGCTCGCTGCTCGAGGAAGACGAACTTCCAGTTGTCGTAGCGCAGCGCGGTCAGGTCGCCGTCGTCGGAGACGTAGAAGAAGTAGGTGCGCGGGCTCTCGTCGGCCGCCCCGGTCAGGTAGTCGAGCTGGTTGTGGCCGTCGAGGTGCACCCGGTACGTCGTGCCGTTCAGCTCGGCGCCCCCCTGCAGCCGGTCCGCGATGTCGGTGTCGCCCGCCGACCGCGAGCAGGGTCACGAACCAGTCGTTGTGGCTGACGATCCCGTTCCGGATCTCGCCCGCCGGGATGTGCCCGGGCCAGCGCACCATCGCCGGCACGCGATAGGCGCCCTCCCAGTTGGAGTTCTTCTCGTTGCGGAACGGGGTCATGCCGGCGTCGGGCCAGGAGTTCATGTGGGGGCCGTTGTCGGTCGAGTACATGACGAGGGTGTCGTCGGCGAGACCGTTCTCGTCGAGGAAGTCGAGCACCGACCCGACCAGTTCGTCGTGGTCGACCATCATGTCGTGGTACTCCGACTGCCACCTGCCGGCCTTGCCGCGGCTGCCGTCCTTGATGTGGGTCCGGAAGTGCATGTGGGTGGTGTTGAGCCAGACGAAGAAGGGCGTGTCGGCGGCCTTCGCGTCGGACATGAAGCGCAGCGCCTCCGGGACGATCTCGTCGTCGATCGTCTTCATCCGCTCCTTGGTCAGCGGTCCGGTGTCCTCGATCCGCTGGGTGCCGTCGCCGTTCGCCCAGGAGTGGATCACCCCGCGGGGGCCGAAGCGCTCGCGGAAGTGGGGGAACTCCTCCTCGGTCGGGTAGTCGTCGAGCTCGGGCTCCTCCTCGGCGTTGAGGTGGTAGAGGTTGCCGAAGAACTCGTCGAACCCGTGCATGGTGGGGAGGAACTCGTCTCGGTCGCCGAGGTGGTTCTTGCCGAACTGCCCGGTCGTGTACCCCGTGCGCTTCAGGGCGGTGGCGATCGTCGGGTCCTCCGGACGGATCCCGATGTCGGCGCCCGGCAGACCGACCTTCGTCAGGCCGGTGCGGTAGGGGTTCTGGCCCATGATGAACGCCGCCCGGCCCGCGGTACAGCTCTGCTCGCCGTAGTAGTCGGTGAAGCGCACGCCCTCGTCGGCGATCCGGTCGATGTTCGGGGTGCGGTAGCCCATCATCCCGTCGCTGTAGCAGCTCAGGTTGCTCTGGCCGATGTCGTCGCCCCAGATGACCAGGATGTTGGGCTGCTCAGCCATGACGTGCCGCCTTCCTCGCGCCGGCCCGCCGGACCGCTCGCACCTCGAACGTAGGTCGCGGGTTTCACAGCAACATCACCCGTCATGGGTGACGGGCGCCTACAGGTGCCTCTTGATCGGGTTCCACAGCACCTCGAGCGCGGTGGTCACGGCCGCGATCACGAGCCCGCCCGCCATGGCCGCACCGAAGCTGTCGATCTCGAGCCCGGAGCTGAGCCAGGCGACGACGACCAGCAGGAGACCGTTGACCACGAACGACAGGGCGGCCACCACCAGGAGCGGCTGCGGCACCGGCAGGATCCGGGGTAGGGCACCGAGCAGGGCGCTGACCAGCCCCAGCATCAGGGACACCACGACGTAGGCCGAGAACCCGCCGGGCACGTCGATGCCCGGCACCACGACGGTGGCGACCCAGACCGCGGCGGTCAGGATCCCCCAGCTCCCGATCACCCGGATCACCAGGCGGATGTCGTCCGCGGTCATCCCGGCGTCGAGGTCGGCCTGGGTGGGCTCGGGGCGCACGAGGTCGGGGTCCTCGAGCCTGAACCTGGTCTTGAGGTACAGCGCCCAGGGAGCCAGGCAGGCGTCGAACTGGGCACCCACCGCGGCCGCGCCGACCAGGATGAAGGCGATCGCGAGCAGCCAGCCGATGAGGGCGATGGTGACTCCGAACAGGCCGAACTCCTGGGTGTACCGCTCCAGGGTCTCCGGCATGTAGAGGGTGCTGGCGACGGAGTACAGCGCAGTCCCGACAGCGGCGACCGCCCCACCGAACACGAGGCGGCGCCAGTGGACCTGGCGGTTGAGCAGCAGGTAGGGGATCGAGGTCCACAGGAGGACGCCCGTGACGAGCGCGAACGGCAGCGTGAACAGCCAGCTGAGCGGGAGGTACGCGACGAGTGCCCGCACGCCGTACAGCACGAAGACCTCGACCAGCATCACGAGCAGGCCGAGGGTCGAGTAGACACCGCTGCGGATGCCGGCCTTCTCCTGCTGGTACGCCGCCCGGTACATGCGCTGGAACCGCCGGGTGAACGAGGTACCGGAGATCAGGAGCAGCAGGGCACTGAAGGTGCTCACCGAGCTGCTGGCGCTCTCGGGAACCGCGAAGAGCTGCGTCACCGACGAGGCGGCATCCCCCTCGAGGTGGAACTTGCGGATGATGGAGTCGGCGATCACGTTCTCCTTGCCCGCCGGCGCCCAGGTCGCGATCAGGATCAGCAACGGGATCAGCGACGTGAACGCCTGCGAGGCCAGGACCATGCTCCGGTCGATCCCGGTCATGTCCATGAAGCGCCGGACGCACCGGCCGAGGAACGAGTCGGCAAGCCGCCGGAAGAGGTCGGTGAGGTCGCCCCCGGCCGTGGCGATCAGCCGGTCGCGGGCGTCGACCGCTCCGGCCTGGCGCTTGGTCAGCCAACGGTCCTGCACCCGGTCAGTGTCGGGCCTGAGGCGCTCGATCGCCTCGCCCCCCGCGGGTGAGCCGTCGAGTTGCTGGGCCGGGTCAGCCGCGCAGCGCCTCCAGGTGGGCCACGAACGACGCGGGGTCGACCACGGTGATCGTGGCCCCCGGATGGGTGAGGGTCCGGGTGGGGTCGATGCCCGGCACCGGCGCGTGGAAGGTGACGCACGCCGCCGCATCCCCGTTGGTCGCGAAGGTGACGCCGCGGTCGCTGAGCGACAGGTGCGCCGGACCTGCCGTCCGCAGCCACCCGAAGCCACCCGTCACCTCGGCGCCCGCGACGTTCGCGATCGTCGTCCGCAGGCGCCACGGTCCGAACCGCACCAGCAGCCCCTGCGGCCCGAGCGTCACCCCGGTCGTCCGCGGGAGTACGCCGAACACCAGGGCCGGGAGCCGGTAGCTCCTGGCGAACGCGAAGTCGTAGTGGGTCTCGTCGACAGCAGCACTCGGCTCGGGCATGCGCTCACGCTAGGGGCAGTCCACCGGAGGCGGACCACCCTCACGGTGCTCGCCGTACGCACGGGGATTGAGCAGTGACCCGCGCCCCGGCAGAGTGTCTCGGGTGACCTCCTACATCTCGCACACGACCATCGACTGCACGAACGCCTACGACCTCTCGGAGTGGTGGAAGCCGGTGCTGGACTACGCCGACCTCGAGGACGACCCCAACGAGCCCGGTCACGAGGAGTGCATGATCCGAGACCCCCGCACCGGCCACCGGGTGCTGTTCATCGAGGTCCCGGACGCCAAGGAGGGCAAGAACCGGCTGCACTTCGACCTGATGCCGCGCGAGGGCACCCGTGACGAGGAGCTGGCGCGGTTGCTCGAGCACGGGGCGGTCGAGGTCCTCGACCTGCGCGACCAGTGGGGGCCCGGCACCGGCTGGGTGGTCCTCGCCGACCCCGAGGGCAACGAGTTCTGCATCCTCCGGTCCCCGGCCGAGCGCGACGCCGCCCGCGCCGCGCAGGAGGGCTCGGCCTAGCCGCGGGTCCGCCCCTGAGACGCGGGTGTGCGGGTTCCGGAGCTGGGCACCCCCGATCCGTCACCGCACACCACGTTCTGCGCTACCTTCGTCCCACGGTCGACCGGAGAGGGGACGCGCATGGGATGGATCGTCGCCGCCGTCTTCGCGGGTCTGGTGCTGATCGGGCTCGCCGTGTGGTTCCTGGGACCCGCCGTCAAGACCTTCTTCGGGCCGGACTTCGAGCCGACCTTCAAGGACGAGGCCAGCGTCGAGAAGGCCCAGCAGTCCGGCCCTGCCTCCGGCACCGGTGCCGGCGGTGGCTTCTAGGTCTCCCGGGTCAGCGCGGGGCGCCGCTCGGATCGAGGGTGGAGCCGCCTGTCGGAATCGAACCGACGACCTATTCATTACGAGTGAATCGCTCTACCGACTGAGCTAAGGCGGCGCGCCGCCCCGGGGTACGACGTACGCCCGGGCAACGGCCGGAAGTATACGGAGCGCGATCCGGCGGGCGGGAATCGGCGTGAACTTCTGCCGGGTCGACGCCCTGCGGCGTGAACCTCTGCCGGGTCAGCGCTCCGCGGCGTGAGCTTCTGCCGGGTCAGCAGGAGGTGTGGTCGGCCGGGACGATGCCGGAGACGAGGTAGGACTCGACGGCGTCGTCGATGCAGGTGTTCCCGGTGTGGTAGCCGGTGTGGCCGTCGCCGTCGCGGCGCACCAGGACGCCGGAGTCGAGCTGGTGGGCCAGGGCGACCGCCCAGGCGAACGGCGTGGCGGGGTCACGGGTGGTGCCGACCACCACGATCGGCGCGGCACCCTTCGCATGGATCGTCGGTACGGGCTGGTCGCTGCGCGGGGTGAAGCCGCGACACGAGGTGAGGCTCCAGGCGAAGACCTTGCCGAAGACCGGCGAGGCCTTCTCGAACGCCGGGAACTGCGCAGGCACCTTCGTCGCCGGGATCGACCAGGGGTCGTCGAGGCAGGAGATGGCGAAGAACGCCTCCATGGAGTTGTTCCGGAAGGTGCCGTCGGGGTTGCGGGCGGCGTAGGCGTCGGCGAGCAGCATCAGCGGCTGCCCGTCACCGCCGAGGGCGGACCGGAGGGCCTGCGTGAGCACGACCCAGTAGTCGCGGCTGTAGAGAGTGACCGCCATGCCGTAGAACGCGTTGCCCGCGGTCAGCGTGCGGTCGCCGGCCGGCAGCGGCTTCGCCGCGATCTGGTCCAACAGCGTGGAGATGGTGTCGAGCACGGCGGGCACGGTGTCGCCGAGGAAGCAGCCGCCCGAGGAGTCGACGCAGTTCGTGGCGTAGGCCTCGAGGGCCCGTTGGAAGCCGGCCGCCTGCTGGAGGGTCAGCTGCCGGGTGCCCAGGGACACGTCGATCGCTCCGTCGAGCACGAACCGGCCGACGCGGTGGGGGAAGAGCTGCGCGTAGGTCGCGCCGAGCTTGGTGCCGTAGGAGGAGCCGAGGTAGTTCAGGGCGCCGTCGCCGAGCGCGGCCCGGAGGATGTCCATGTCCTTGGCCGCCTCGACCGTCGAGACGTGGGAGGCCAGCGCACCCGAGAGCCGGCTGCAGCCGGTCGCCATCCGGTGCTGCGTGGCGCGCAGCGAGACCACCTCGCCCGGCGTGGACGGCTCGGGGTCCGCGCCGAGGTAGTCGTCGAGCGCGCTGTCGCTGAGGCAGTCGACCGGCGAGCTGTCGCCGGTGCCGCGCGGATCGAAGCCCACGAGGTCGAAGTGGTCGAGCAGCGGGCCGGCCGAAGGCCTGCGCACCCAGCGCGGCGTACGACGTGCCGGGCTCGCCGGGGCCACCGGGGTTGATCACCAGCGAGCCCAGACGGCTGCCGGGCTCGGCAGCCGGGACCTTGAGCACGGAGATCGCGATCGTCGCGCCCGACGGGTCGCGGTAGTCGAGCGGTACGGTCAGCGAGGCGCACTGGTCGCCGTCGTGGCAGCCGGACCACCGCAGGTGCTGGCGGTAGAACGACGCCAACGCCGGCGAGGGCGGCCGCGTGGGCGAGGGCACCGCGGAGGGCGCCACCGGGGTCGGTCCACGGGCGTGATCGCTCGGGGAGGCGTCGAAGGCCGCGACCAGCGCCGTGCCGGCCACCAGCACGATCGCGAGGACCAGCGCGATCGCGACGAACAGCCGCCTCACCGGGTGGGTGCCTTCAGGGCGACCATCATCGACTCGAGGGCGAGCGGCACCGGGACGTTGAACTCCAGCATCTGCTCCCGAGCGTCGAAGATCCAGCCGATCCGGCGCAGGTTGAGCTCGGGCGTGGAGGCCCGCACGATCTGCTCGATGTCGCCGCCGCAGCTCCTCGTTGACCAGCTCGCCGCCGCCGACCGCGAGCGCGATCGCATCGCGGTAGACCGAGACGAGATCCATCAGGCTGCGGTCGACCACGTCGAGGTGGCGCCGCTTGGCGCGCGTCTTCTGGGACTTCTCCATCGCCGACAGGGCCGGCGCGTACTCCCGTGGCCGACGCCCCCGCTCGACCACGCCGTACGACGCGTCGAGGTCGGCGCGCTCGCGGGCGTCGAGGTCGCCGGTGATCAGGTCGGCCTCCTCCTGCGTGGTCTCGTGGAGGTTGCTCGCGGCGTTCATGCAGGCGCCCAGGCTGGTGAGCCGCGCCGGCCACGAGATCACCTCGTGGCGGCGGTTGCGGGCGCCCTCGTCGCGGGCCAGCGCACGGGCCCGACCGATGTGGCCCTGGCTCGCGCGCGCGCAGTAGGAGGCAAGGGCGGCGTCGACGCCGGCGTTGCGGACCAGGAAGTCGGCCACCTCGACGGTGGACGGCGTGGTGAGCGTGACCAGCCGGCAGCGCGACCGGATGGTCGGCAGGAGGTCTTCCACCGTGGGCGCGCACAGCATCCACACGGTGCGGTCGGTCGGCTCCTCGATCGCCTTGAGCAGCGCATTGGCCGCCTGGTCGGTGAGGCGGTCGGCGTCCTCGACGATCATGATCTGCCACCGTCGGCCGACCGGCGCCAGCGCGGAGCGGCGGACGAGGTCGCGGACCTCGTCGACGCCGATCGACAGCTTCTGCGTGCGTACGACGGTCACGTCGGCGTGGCTCCCGGCGAGGACGGTGTGGCAGGAGTGGCAGACCCCGCAGCCGGGTGGCCGCTCCTCGCACTGCAGCGCGGCGGCGAAGGCGATCGCGGCGTTGGAGCGGCCGGATCCCGGCGGCCCGGTGAACAGGAACGCCTGGCTCATGCCATGGCCCGAGGCGGCCGTGCGCAGCGCCTCGATCGCGCGGCGCTGGCCGACCAGCGAGTCCCACACGGTGGGCGCGGTGACCGTCGTCATCGGCGCACCGCCTGACCGAGCAGCGGCTCGACCCGCTCCCACACGGCGGCCGCGACCTCGTCGGCAGGTCGGCGCCCGTCGAGCACGAGGTAGTGGGCGGGGTCGGCCGCCGCCATCTCGAGGAACGCAGCACGGACCCGGCGGTGGAACTCCGGTGACTCGCCCTCGATCCGGTCGCGCTCGGCGAAGCGGTCGAACCCGTGCTCGGGCTCGAGGTCGAGCACGACCGTCAGGTGGGGGCGCAGGTCGCGGGTCGCCCAGCGCGCGACGTGCTCGACCTCGCGCTGGTCGAGGGTGCGCCCCGCTCCCTGGTAGGCCAGCGTCGAGTCGACGTAGCGGTCGGTGATCACCACCTCGCGGCGCTCGAGGGCGGGCAGCACGACGGTGTCGACGTGCTCGGCCTTGTCGGCGGCGTAGAGCAGCACCTCGGTGCGGTCGGAGAGCTCGCCGGTGGCCGGGTCGAGGACGATCCGGCGCATCTCCTTGCCGACCGGGGTGTCGCCGGGCTCGAAGGTCAGGAGAGCGGCGTAGCCGCGTCGCTCGAGGGCGGCGGCCAGCGCGCGGGACTGCGTGGACTTGCCTGCGCCCTCGCCGCCCTCGAAGCAGACGAAGACGCCGGTGGTGGTGTACACGCCCGCTGCCCTTCTCGTCGTCTCCGCTCGGCCCGAGCGTAGTCGAGCCCACCTACACCGTCCGCGGAAGGCCACGTCGGTTCTCGCTACGGTGGCGCTCATGAACGCCACGGCGACGACGCCGACCTTCATCCGGTCCGACCAGCTGATGCTCGGTCTCGCCGGTGTCTTCGTCGTCCTCGCCGGGTTCGCCGAGTACGGCGGCTGGAACGCGGTCCTCGCCTTCGTGGTCTCGGCCGCGGCCGTCTGCCTCCTGGCCGCGCTCGTGGGCCGTTCGGTGGAGCAGCTCGGCGACCGCTTCGGCCCCGGTGCGACCGGTGTCCTGCAGTCCGGTCTGGGCAACCTCCCCGAGCTGTTCATCTGCATCTTCGCGCTGAAGGCGGGGCTGGTCGACGTGGTCCGCGCCGCCCTGGTCGGCTCGATCCTCGCCAACCTGCTGCTGGTCCTCGGGCTCGCGTTCGTCGTCGGCGGGCTGAAGCACGGCACGCAGCAGCTCGGCTCCGAGCGGGCGCGGACGATCGTCGTCCTGATGCTGCTGTCGGTGTCGGCGATGGCGATCCCGTCGTTCACGCACTGGCTGCACACCCCGGCGGCCGCGCACGAGGACGCCTTCTCGGTGATCGTGTCGGTGCTGCTCCTCGCGCTCTTCGCCCTGTCGCTCCCCTTCTCGCTGCGTCGCGACGACACCGACGGCGAGGCCCCGCACGAGGAGCCCCGCTGGTCGCTGGCCCTTGCCGTGGGTCTGCTCGCCGCCGCCAGCGTCGGAGCGGCGTTCGTGTCCGACTGGTTCGTCAACGCGCTCCAGCCCGCCATGGACTCGCTGTCGATCAACGAGACCTTCGCCGGGCTGGTGGTGGTCGCGATCGCCGGCAACGCGGTCGAGAACGTCGTCGGCGTCCAGCTCGCGGCGAAGAACCAGTCGCCGTACGCGTTCTCGGTGATCCTCAACAGCCCGGTCCAGATCGCGCTCGTCCTCGCGCCCGCCTGGTGCTGATCTCCCAGATCTTCGGGCTGGCCTCCCTGACCCTGGTGTTCTCGCCGCTGCTGGTGGTGGTGCTCATGCTCGCGGTGATGCTCGGCGCGTTCATCGCCTTCGACGGGGAGTCGACCTGGCTGGAAGGGGCTTCCCTGATCGTGCTCTACGCGATCATCGCCACCTCGTTCTGGTGGGGGTGAGCGAGGACGTTCCCGCCGAGCGCAGCGAGGCCGGGAACGACCGGAGCGAACCCCGCAGCCGGCTTGCCGGCGAGGCGAGCCGGCGAGCGTCGCAGCACTGTCACCGGGTCTCGACAGGCTCCACCACCGGCCGGCCCACTCGGGTCGTCCGCCTGACATGAACCCCTACCGGCCCGTGGGGCGGACGACCCGCCGCGCAGAGGCTACTTCTTGGCGGCGGCCTTCTTGGTGGTCTTCTTCGCCGCCTTCTTGGCGGTCGTCTTCTTCGCGCCGCGCTTGGTGGCCTTCTTCGCCGGGCCCTTGGCACGGCGCTCGGCCAGCAGCTCCGCGGCGCGCGCGAGGGTGATCGCCTCGACCGTGTCGTCCTTGCGCAACGTCGCGTTGTACTCGCCGTCGGTGACGTAGTCGCCGAAGCGGCCCGACTTCACCACCACCGGCGCACCCGAGACGGGGTCGGCGCCGAGCTCCTTGAGCGGCGGAGCGGCAGCCGCCCGCCCGCGCTGCTTCGGCTGGGCGTAGATCGCCAGCGCCTCGTCGAGGGTGACCGTGAAGAGCTGGTCCTCGGAGGTCAGCGAGCGCGAGTCGGTGCCCTTCTTCAGGTAGGGCCCGTACCGACCGTTCTGGGCGGTGATCTCGACACCCTCGGCGTCGGTGCCGACCACGCGCGGCAGCGAGAGCAGCTTCACCGCGTCGTCGAGCGACACCGTGTCGAGGGACATCGAGGCGAACAGCGAGCCCGTCCGGGGCTTGGCCGACTTCGGCGCACCCTCGGGCAGTGCCTCGGTGACATAGGGGCCGTACCGGCCGTTCTTCGCGACCACCGGCAGCCCGGTCTCGGGGTGCACCCCGAGCTGCTTCTCCTCCCCGGCCGGGTTGGCGAGCAGCTCACGGGCCTTGGTCAGGGTCAGCTCGTCGGGAGGCAGGTCGTCGGGCACGTTCGCGCGTACGGCGGCCCCGTCACCCTCGTCCTCGCTGGGCCCGGGGCCCTCGAGGTAGGGCCCGTAGCGGCCGACCCGGAGCACGATCCCGCTGTCGGGCCCGCCGACCGGGAACGTCGCCAGCTCCTTGGCGTCGATCTCACCGAGCTCGTTGACGAGCTGGTGCAGGCCGATCACGCGGTCGGAGCCGAAGTAGAACTCCCCGAGCTCGGTCACCCGGTCCTTGCGGCCACCGGCGATCTCGTCGAGCACGTCCTCCATACCGGCCGTGAACTCGTAGCTGATCTGGCGGGGGAAGTGCTCCTCCAGCAGCCGTACGACGGAGAAGGCGATCCAGGCCGGCACGAGCGCCGTGCCCTTCTTGTAGACGTAGCCCCGGTTGAGGATGGTGCCGATGATCGAGGCGTACGTCGACGGTCGGCCGATCTCGCGGTCCTCGAGCTCCTTGATCAGCGTGGCCTCGGTGTAGCGAGCCGGCGGCTTGGTCTCGTGCCCGTTCGCCGTCAGCGACGCGGCCGACACCGGGTCGCCCTCGTGCAGGTCGGGCAGCGGCGTCTCGGCGTCGTCCTGGCGCTTGTTGTTGTCGGTGCCCTCGACGTAGGCCTTGAGGAACCCGTGGAAGGTGATCACCCGCCCGCTCGCGGAGAAGACCACGTCGCGCCCGTCGGCGGCCTCGCCACCGATCCGGATCGTCACCGAGTGACCGACGGCGTCCTTCATCTGCGAGGCGACGGTGCGCATCCAGATCAGCTCGTAGAGCCGGAACTGCTCGCCGGTCAGCCCGGTCTCCGCCGGGGTCCGGAACCGGTCGCCGGAGGGGCGGATCGCCTCGTGCGCCTCCTGGGCGTTCTTGACCTTCGAGGCATAGGTGCGCGGGGCGTCGGGGAGGTACTCGGTGCCGTAGAGCTCGCGCACCTGGGAGCGTGCCGCGCCGACCGCGGCGCTCGACAGCGTCGTCGAGTCGGTGCGCATGTAGGTGATGTAGCCGCCCTCGTAGAGCCGCTGGGCCACCGACATCGTGCCCGACGCGCTCATCCCGAGCTTGCGGCTGGCCTCCTGCTGGAGGGTGGTCGTGCGGAACGGCGCGTAGGGCTGGCGCCGGTAGGGCTTGGACTCCACCGAGCGCACGTCGTACGACGTGTCGTGGAGGCCGGCGACCAGCGCCTCGGCGGCGGTGCGGTCGAGGTGCACGCGGTCGTCGGTGCGCTTGCCCTTGAGCTCGCCGTCGGTGCCGAAGTCGGAGCCGCCCGCGACCCGCATCCGGTCGACGGAGTGGAGCTTGGCGGGGAACATCCGGGGCTCCTTGCCGGAGCCGGCGTCGAAGGTGCCCTCGAGGTCCCAGTACGACGCGACCCGGAACGCCATCCGCTCGCGCTCGCGGTCGACGACCAGCCGGGTGGCGACCGACTGCACGCGCCCGGCGGAGAGGCCGGACATCACCTTCTTCCACAGCACGGGCGAGACCTCGTAGCCGTAGAGGCGGTCGAGGATGCGCCGCGCCTCCTGGGCCTCGACGAGGTCGTCGTTGATCTGGCGGGGGTTGGCGACGGCCTCGAGGATCGCCGGCTTGGTGATCTCGTGGAAGACCATCCGGTGCACCGGGATGCCCTTCGGCTTCAGCTCGTCGAGCAGGTGCCAGGCGATGGCCTCGCCCTCGCGGTCCTCGTCGGTGGCCAGGTAGAGCTCGTCGGCGTCCTTGAGCAGGCCCTTGAGCTTGGCGATGTGGCTCTTCTTGTCGCGCGGCACGACGTAGTAGGGCGTGAAGTCGTGGTCGACGTCGACGGCGAGCCGGCCCCACGGCTTGTCCTTGATGCTGGCCGGGGTGTCGGCGGCGGAGTTGGGCAGGTCGCGGATGTGGCCGATGGACGACTCGACCACGTAGTCGCTGCCCAGGTAGCCGCCGATCGTCCGCGCCTTCGCGGGTGACTCGACGATCACCAGCTTGTGTGCCACTGCTTCTCCTGACTCGGATCCTGCCGTGCTGAGGGCGTCACCCGGTCGGTGTGCACGGGTCACGGCCGCTCACGGTAGCGCGTCGTGTCCAATCGCCCGGTCGCCAGCCCGGTCGGGGTGGGTCGTCCGCCCCACAGGAGCCCCTACTGGCCGCACGGGCGGACGACCGCAATCCCGGGTGGGTCGTCCGCCCCACAGGAGCCCCTACTGGCCGCTCAGGCGGACGACCAGGAGGGCGGGACGAGGTAGCCCTCGGTGACGAGCTCGCGCACGACCGGGAGGTACGCCGTGTGGAGCTCCTCGGCGTCGCGCTCGAGCAGGTGAGCGACGGCGTCGAGGATCTGGCCGACCATCAGCTCGCCGTCGCACGCACCCACCAGGGCCGCCTCGACCGTGTCGACGCGCCGGGCCCGACGCAGCCCGGTCTGCTGGCGCAGCACGATCGTCTCGGGGTCCTCCGCGCCCGGGGCGCCGACGGTCTCCTGCTGCACGTCGGTCCGGGTGACCAGCCGGTCGTCGAGCCCGACCTCGACGCGGACGGCCCGGCCCCAGTCGCGGATCGCGGGGGCGATCGGCTGCTCGACGGCGTGCGGCCAGTCGAGGAGCTCGCGGGCCGAGCCGCCGCGCCGGAGGTTGAGCCAGCCGAAGCCGATGCCCTCGATGCCCTCCCGCTCGAACCAGCCCAGCCACGCGTCGTACGCCTCGAGATAGCCGGGCGCGCTGTGCCGGCCGGCGTCGCGCAGCCAGAGCTCGACGTACGACGCGGGGTCGAGCACCTCGCGCTGGACGACGAGGGCGTCGCAGCCGGGGTCGAGCCACCCCGCCAGCCGCTCGTCCCAGGGGCGGTCGCCGGTGATGGACCAGTTGGCCAGGACCTGGCACCAGCCGCCCTCGGTGAGGTGGGCCGGTGCGCCGCGGACGATCCCCTCGACCACGCGGTCGCCGGGCAGGCCGGAGTCGCGGTAGACCAGAGGTTCGGCGGTCGCGGGCGAGATCACGAACGGCGGGTTGGTGGTGACGAGGTCGAACCGCTCGCCGGCGACCGGCTCCCACAGCGAACCGTCGCGGACGTCGACGCTGATCTCGTTGAGGGCCGCATTGAAGGCGGTGACGGCGAGGGCGCGGGGGTTCACGTCCGTCGCGACCACCTCGTCCGCGTGACCGGAGAGGTGCAGCGCCTGGACGCCGCAGCCGGTACCGAGGTCGAGCGCGCGGGCGACGGGTTCGCGGACGGTGAGCTGAGCCAGCGACGTCGACGCGGGGCTCACGCCGAGCACATGGTCGGGGGCCACGCGGATGAGCTGGCCGTCGAGCCCGGGAGTGAGGTCGCTGACGACCCACCAGTCGCGGTCGTCGTCGGCGTAGGGGCGGCAGTCGAGCATCGCGCGCACCTCGCCGCCCGACGCGACGAGCATCCCGCCGGCGACGAGCGCGTCGACGAGCCGGGGCAGGGCCCGGTCCGCGTGGGTCCGGTCGACCTCGGTCTGGAGGAGGAACAGCCGGACCAGGGTCTCCAGCGGCGAGCCGCGCGTCGTACGGCGCAGGGCCGGCGTGGTCTCGTTGCGCGCCAGCGCGAGCTGAGCCGTCGTACCGAGGAGGTCGCCGACGGCGTCGTAGGTGTAGGTCGCCGCGGTCAGCGCCTCGCGCAGCGCGGGTGCGTGGGCGACGTCGGGGACGCCGCCGGGAGGCGCGGGGGACATGCCGTCATCGTGACATCGCTCGTCGACCGCTCCCGTGCCGGGCTCGATGCTGCTTCAATCGGGCCATGGCCCGTGTCGTCCGTGTGCTCGCCCTCCTCGCCGTGGTGGTCGCACTCGTGGCGACGCAGAGTCCGAGCGAGGCCACGCTCGGCGGCGACCAGCCGGGTGGCGGTGGTGACACCTCGGCCCACCCGGGGCGGCTCCGCGCCCAGATCACCTTCACCAAGAACCACGCCCACCCCTGGCGCAGCACCCTCACCTGGGACGCCGCCCGGCAGCGCGGTGACGGCTCGTGGAAGGTGCTCGCGCACGACTCCTGGCGCGCCGGCTCCGGGCTGCCGGGCGGCAGCGCCAGGAACTCCTGCGTGAAGGGGCACGGCTGGCTGCCGAACGGGACCTACTCGCTGCGGCAGTACCCCGACTACCACGGCAACCTGATCCACGGCCGGGCCTTCCGGCTCGACGACAAGCGCTGCGCCAACGGGACGCTGCGCGAGCAGCTGTTCATCCACACCGAGGCCGGGCCCGGGAACACCCAGTGCGCCAACGCGCCCGGCGACCAGGGGTGTCGCTGGGAGTACCCGAAGATCAACGACTACACCTCGCACGGCTGCATCAAGCTGTCACCGGCGGACATCCTCGCGCTCACCCGCGACTACCACCGCTTCTTCCGCTCCGGCGTCCGCTACCCCACCGCCCGGGTGCGCCTGGTCGTGCGCTGACCCGGCAGAAGTTCACGCCGAGCGCTACCGGAAGCCGTCGCCGACACGGCGGCGCCGAGCGGCAACGACGGTCAGCGTCGTAGACGTGACAACTACGGGTCAGCGCGTACGACGTCACGGCACGAAGGCCCGCCCGGATCTCTCCGGACGGGCCTTCGGGGTCGTGCTGGTCTGCTCGGCTCAGCCCTGCGGCTCGAACTGCCGCGTCTGGTTGTCCCCTCCGGTGGTGTCGTCGACCGGAGCGGCGGGCTCATCGGTCGGCGCCGCCGGCGGCGGGGCCGCACTGTCCCCGGAGCCGTCACCGAGGACGACCTCACGCTGCTTGGAGATGTAGACCGACGCCACGATGATCAGGAGTGCCACGATCGCGATCGTGTAGCGCAGGAAGTCGTTCTTGTCGTTCCCCACGCTCAGCGAGACGATGGCGCTGGCGATCAGCAGCGAGACCAGGTTCATCACCTTGATCAGCGGGTTGATCGCCGGGCCGGCGGTGTCCTTGAAGGGGTCACCGACGGTGTCACCGATGATGGTGGCGTCGTGGGCGTCAGAGCCCTTGCCGCCGTGGTTCCCGTCCTCGACCAGCTTCTTGGCGTTGTCCCAGGCGCCACCGGAGTTGGCCAGGAAGACCGCCATCAGGGTGCCGGTGCCGATGGCACCCGCCAGGAACCCGGCCAACGACGCCACGCCGAGGCCGAACCCGACGGCGATCGGCGCCAGCACCGCCAGCATCCCCGGCGTGATCAGCTCACGCAGGGAGTCCTTGGTGACGATGTCGACGACCTTGCCGTACTCCGGACGACCGGTGCCCTCCATGATCCCCGGGATGTCGCGGAACTGACGGCGTACCTCGAAGACGACCGCGCCCGCGGCGCGGGCCACGGCGTTGATGGCCAGCCCGGAGAACAGGAAGACCACCGCCGAGCCGAGCAGGACGCCGACCAGCACCCTGGGGTTGAACACGAAGAAGTTGAGCAGCTGCTTGGTCGCGTCCGTTGCCACCGCCGCTCTCGCGCGAGCTTGTCGATCACCGACGTGGCGTAGGACCCGAACAGGGCCGTGGCCGCCAGCACGGCGGTCGCGATCGCGATGCCCTTGGTGATGGCCTTGGTGGTGTTGCCGACCGCGTCGAGCTCGGTCAGGATCTGGGCGCCCTCGGGGCTCACGTCGCCCGACATCTCCGCGATGCCCTGGGCGTTGTCGGAGACCGGGCCGAACGTGTCCATGGCGACGATGACGCCGACCGTGGTCAGCAGGCCGGCACCGGCCAGGGCCACGCAGAACAGCGAGACCGTCAGCGAGGCACCACCGAGGAGCGCGGCACCGAAGACGGCAGCAGCGATCACGCCGGCGGTGTAGACGGCCGACTCGAACCCGACCGAGAGGCCGGACAGGATGACCGTGGCCGCGCCGGTGAGCGAGGTCCGGCCGACGTCCCTGACCGGCTTGTACTCGGTGCCGGTGAAGTAGCCCGGTCAGTGCCAGGATCGCCGAGGCCAGCACGATGCCGATGACCACCGCGACCGACGCGATCAGCGCCGGGTTGCCCGAGGTGTGGCGTCACCCCGACGACTCGGTCGAGCGTGGTGATGCGGAGGAACGTGAACTTGTCGAAGCTCGTCGGCAGGTAGGCGAACGAGACGATCACGCAGGCCACCGCCGACACGGCGGCGGAGATGTAGAAGGCCCGGTTGATCGTGGTCAGGCCGTTCTCACCCGCCCGTGGCTTGCACAGGTAGATGCCGAGCACGGCGGTCAGCGCACCGATCGCGGGGATCAGGAGCGGGAACACCAGGCCCTTGGGGCCGAACGCCTGCGAGCCGAGGATCAGCGCGGCGACCAGCACCACGGCGTACGACTCGAAGAGGTCGGCGGCCATACCGGCGCAGTCGCCGACGTTGTCGCCGACGTTGTCGGCGATCGTGGCTGCGTTGCGCGGGTCGTCCTCGGGGATGTGCTGCTCGACCTTGCCCACCAGGTCGGCGCCGACGTCGGCCGCCTTGGTGAAGATGCCGCCGCCGACCCGCATGAACATCGCGAGCAGCGCGGCACCGAAGCCGAAGCCCTCGAGCACGGCCGGGGCCTCGTTGCCGAAGGCGATCACGACGATGGACGCACCGAGCAGGCCGAGGCCGACGGTCAGCATGCCCACCGTCGCGCCGGTGCGGAAGCCGATCCGCATGGCCGGATCGCGGCCCTCCTGGTTGGCCGCCGCGGCGACCCGGAGGTTGGCACGCACGGCGAGGTTCATGCCGAGGTAGCCGACCGTGGCGGAGAAGCCGGCACCGACGAGGAAGAACACGGAGCGGAAGACCCGGACCGTGAGATCGTCGGCGGGCAGCGCCAGCAGGAGCAGGAATGCCACCACTGCGAACACCGCGAGGGTGCGGAACTGCCTGGTCAGATAGGCGTTCGCGCCCTCCTGCACCGCGTGCGCGATGTTCTGCATGTTGTCGGTGCCTTCACCGGCGGCAAGGACCTCTTGGCGGAACATGTACGCCATCCCGAGCGCGCCCAGCGCGATCAGGAGGACGATGATGACCAGCACGAGGTTGCCCCCGGAGAGATGCACGACAGCGGGACTGATCCCGGTCATGGGTCTCCTCCTGGGAATACGAACTTGCGTCCAACGGCGCGGATTGTGCCATGCGCCCCGGGGATCATGTCAGACCGCAGTGGCCCATCCCACATCGGGTGAGCGCGCCAGGAGGCCTCAGGGGCACCGGGGCGGCAGGCGTCGAGGAGGCCGGGTCAGCTCGCGGCGAGCGCGGCCTCGGCGGTGTCGTGGATGACGAACACCTTCGCCAGGCCGGTGATCCGGAAGATCTTCAGCAGGCGGTCCTGGTTGCACACCAGCTGGAGCGAGCCGTCGTGGGCGCGCACCTTCTTCAGGCCGCCCACCAGCACGCCCAGCCCGGTGGAGTCGAGGAACTCGACCTCCGACATGTCGACGACCAGGTCGTAGGTGCCGGCCGCGACCAGCTCGGTGATCTCCTCGCGGAGCCGAGGGGCGGTGTAGACGTCGATCTCGCCCGCGACCGACACGACCGTCCGGCCCTCGGCCTCACGCGTCGAGATCGTCAGATCCACAGCTGCACTCCTGAGCTCCGGTCGGGTGCGGGCGCCAGCGGGCCCGGTCCCGTTCGGCCATATCAAACCACGCTCCAGCGCCCGATGGGGAAGTCGACCTGCACACGCGCGTGCGAGGGTGTCGGTCGGCTTTGTCAGACTGCTGTGGTGGCGGGTGTCGTGGAGGGCTCGGTGGACGGTCGCGCCGACCACGCCGCGAGCTCCGGAGTGGCCGCCGTCGGCCTGCGTCTGGCCCGGGGGCCGGGGCGCGAGGACTCCCTGCGCCACCTCCGGGTGCTGCCGCCGCGCGACGCCCGCACGGCGCCCTGGCCGACCTGGTCACACCCTGCGGTCGTGGCGGCCTTCCGCTCCTGCGGCATCGACGACCTCTGGCGGCACCAGGCGGTCGCCGCCGAGGCCGCCCGCAGCGGCCGGCACGTCGTGCTCTCCACCGGTACGGCGTCCGGCAAGTCCCTGGCCTACCAGCTGCCCGCGCTGACCGCGATCCTCGAGCGTCGTGGTGGCAAGGGCGAACGCGGTGCCTCCACGCTCTACATCAGCCCCACCAAGGCGCTCGCGCAGGACCAGCTCGCCGGCGTCGCGAGACTCGGGCTCGGGGTGCGGGTGACCACCCACGACGGGGACTCCTCCTTCGACGAGCGCGACTGGACCCGCGAGCACGGGGAGTACGTCCTGACCAACCCCGACATGCTCCATCGCTCGCTCCTGCCTCGGCACGACCGCTGGGGCGGACTCTTCCGCTCGCTCGACCTCGTCGTGGTCGACGAGTGCCACCACTACCGCGGCGTCTTCGGCGCCCACGTCGCGCAGGTGCTCCGACGGCTGCGCCGGGTCTGTGCCCACCACGGGTCCGACCCGACCTTCGTGCTGGCCTCGGCGACGGTCGGCAACCCCGCCGAGCACGCCTCGCGGCTGACGGGCCTCGACGTGATGGCGGTGAGCCACGACGACTCGCCACGCGGCGAGGTCGCACTGGCGCTGTGGGAGCCGCGCTTCGCGTCGTACGCCGGCGAGAACGGCGCGCCCGTGCGTCGCGCCGCGTCCTCGGAGTCCGCCGACCTGCTGGCCGACCTGGTCAGCGAAGGGGTCCGGACCCTGGCCTTCGTCCGCTCCCGTCGCGCCGCGGAGCAGGTGGCGGCGACCGCGGCCGCGCTGCTGGCCGACGTCGATCCCTCGCTGCCCGACCGCGTAGCGAGCTATCGCGGCGGGTACCTGCCCGAGGAGCGTCGCGAGATCGAGCAGGCCCTGCGCGAGGGTCGGCTCCTCGGCCTGGCCGCCACCAACGCCCTCGAGCTGGGGATCGACGTGTCGGGACTCGACGCGGTGATCGTCGCGGGGTTCCCCGGGACCCGCGCGGCGTGGTGGCAGCAGGTCGGTCGCGCCGGCCGCAACGCCGGCGACGCGCTGGCCGTCCTCGTCGCGCGCGACGACCCGCTCGACACCTACCTCGTCACCCACCCCGAGGCGCTGCTGGACCAGGCCGTCGAGCAGACGGTGTTCGATCCCCAGAACCCCTACGTGCTCGGCCCGCACCTGTGCGCCGCCGCGCAGGAGGTGCCGCTGCGAGAGGGCGAGCTCGGGCTGTTCGGTGAGGGCAGCCGGGACCTCCTCGACGAGCTGACCGCGGCCGGCCGCCTCCGCCGGCGACCGCAGGGGTGGTACTGGACCCATCCCGAGCCGGCCCACGCCCTCACCGACATCCGCTCCGGCGGCGGCCGCCCGTTCTCGCTGGTCGAGGGTTCGACCGGGCGGGTGATCGGGACGGTCGACGCCTCGAGTGCACATGCGACCGCCCACGCCGGCGCCGTCTACGTCCATCGGGGCGAGACCTGGCTCGTCGAGTCGCTCGACCTCGACGAGCACGTCGCGATGATCGACCGGGCCGAGGTCGCCTTCTCCACCACCGCCCGCGAGCTCACCGCGATCAGTGTCGAGCGGGAGACCGAGCACCGCACCTGGGGCGAGGCGAGGATCTCGCTCGGGACCGTCGAGGTCTCACACCGGGTCGTGTCCTACCTCCGCCGTCGGCAGCCGTCGGGCGACGTGATCGAGGAGGTGCCGCTCGACCTGCCCGAACAGACCCTCCACACGCAGGCGGTGTGGTGGACCCTCCCCGACGACGCGCTCGCGGAGCAGGGCTTCCTGGCCGCCGACCTCCCTGGCTCGGCCCACGCCGCGGAACACTGCTCGATCGGGCTGCTTCCACTGTTCGCGACCTGCGACCGCTGGGACATCGGTGGGGTCTCCACCGCGCACCACGCCGACACGGGCCGCCTCACCGTCTTCGTGTACGACGGCCACCCGGGCGGTGCGGGGATCAGTGCGCGCGGCTTCGGCGCAGCCGCCGCGTGGCTGTCGGCGACCCGCGAGACCATCCGGTCGTGCGCGTGCCCCGACGGCTGTCCCTCGTGTGTGCAGTCGCCGAAGTGCGGCAACCAGAACCATCCGCTCGACAAGCACGGCGCCGTACGGCTCCTCGACGCGCTTCTCGCCGACGCACCGGCCGAGTAGCCTCGCCGACATGATCGTGCTCGGGCTCCTGCTGGTCGCGGCGGGTGGCCTGGCCATCGCGGCCGCGCTGCTGAGCTCGAGCGGGACTGCGACCTACCTCGGCGCCGACCTCGGCGCCGCGACGATCTTCTTCCTCGGTCTGGCCGCCGGGGTGGCCGTGCTGTGGGGCTACTCGATCACCAAGCTCGGTGCCCGCCGGTCGTGGCGGCTCCGCCGCGAGAACCGGCAGCTCCGCGAGCAGCAGGCTCGTGCGACCCGTAGCGAGCCGCAGGGCGAGGACCCCGCGCCGAGGTGAGGTCAGGCCGGCCCGGCACGCGCCTCGGCCGAGAGGTCGGCGGTCTGGCCGAGCCAGTGCGGCCCGACCGCCCGCACCGTGACCACCAGGGTGCGGCCCTCGACCCTGCACCCGGTCAGCCGGACCTCGTTCGCGGCGGCGATCCGACCCGCCGCGAGGCACCCGTCGCGTCCGAGGGCGAGCCCGTGCGCACCGGCCAGGGCGGCCAGATCGGCGCCGGACTGGGCGATGCGATGGGCACGCACCATCGCCGTGACCACCCCGAGGGCGGCACCGACGACCAGCAGGACGCCGACCATCGCGACCACCAGCACGCTGGCCGACCCGCCTTCGTCCGCTCGGCGCCTCACGGCGTCTCCCGCACGGCGACCGCGCGAGCATGCAGCGCCACGGCGGGCAGGAAGCCCAGCAGGCCGCCGGGTGGGCGGACCGAACCGCTGGCGGTCGAGACCACCTCGGCGTCACGGCTCACCACCACGACGCGGCTGCCCGGCGGGGCGACCTGTTGCGCCCGCGCCTCGGCTTCGGCCACCGGGTCGCCGCGGGCCGAGGCTCGCGCCGCCTCGCGGGCGGCGTCGACCATCCGGACCTGGGCCGCGCCGACGCTCAGCAGCCAGACCAGGCCGATCGTGAGAGACAGCAGCAGCGGGATGGCCAGGGCGAGCTCGGCGGTGGCCGCGCCGCGCTCGTCGCGGGTCACCCGATCCCCAGCAGGGCGAGGACGTGGTCGAACAGGGTGCGGAGCAGCTGCTCGCCGAACCCTCCGGTCAGCAGCTTGAACAACAGCCCGGCGAGCCCCGCGCCCGCCGCCGTGCCGACGGCGTACTCCGCGGTCGTGATGCCCCGCTCGTCGTGGTGGTCGTGCATGTGTCTCCTCCGTCTCGGTCGCGGCCGCGGACACGGCCTCTCCGCACTGTGCTCGGCCGGAGAGACAGCGGGGGCTTCCGCTCGGTCGGCTGTGGAGTAGCGGGGACGGGACGGCACCGGTGGAGAGCTCGTGGCCCGCACGAGGGCGGCGCTCTAGAGGTCGAGGGACTGGAGGAGACTCACCACGAGCGGGACCACACCGAGGAGCACGAACGACGGAAGCAGGCACAGCCCGAGGGGCACGGCCGCCTTCACGCCGACGCTGTGGGCACGCTCCTCGACGGTCGCCCGGGACGTGCGGGCGAGCTCGTCGGCCAGGCGGACGACCTCGTCGGTGACCGAGGCACCGGACCGGCTCGCTCGCACCATCGCCCGGCCCAACGGCGCGAGCCGGGTGTCGTCGAGCACCGGCTGCCAGGCCTGGTCGGGCGGCAGGCCCAGCGCCAGCCGCGGCGGGACCGTCGCCACGGCGTCCGACGCGGGTCCGGGGCAGGCGTCACAGACCAGGCGGAGCGCGTCGGCGACGTCGCAGCCGGTCTCGAGGGCGGCGGCGAGCAGCTGGACCAGCCCCGGCAGGTCGCGCTCCGCCGCGCGACGGCGACGACGCTCGTCGGCCGGCTCGGTGCGACCGATCAGCACCCAGGCCACGGCCGCGGACACCACGCCGGCAGCCACACCACCCGGGCCGGACACGAAGCTCGCGACCGCGACGCCCGCCAGGACCGACCACAGGGCCTCGCCACCGCAGGACCCACCCCGGGTCGGTCGCGATCGGGGAGGCGCGGGTCGGATGGTCGGCCACCCGGACCGTGGGCGGCCAGGCGACCGCGGCTGCTCCCGCGGCCAGCACGACCGCGAGCCAGGTGGTCACCGGTCGACCTCGCGAGCGATCAGCTCGATCCACCAGAGCCCGGCGAGCCCGATCGCCAGCCCGCTGGCCAGGCAGGCGAGTCCGAGCGGCGTGCCGAGGAGGAACGTCCAGGGGTTGGCTCCGGCACCGCTCCCCATCAGCAGGGCCACCACGGGCAGACCGGCGACCAGCCGTGCGGTGGCGCGCGCCGACGCGAGCTCACCTCGCACGACACGACGCGTGGCCTGGTCGAGGCGGACGGCGTCGGCCACCCGGCGGGTGCTCGCCGCGAGGCCGGCCCCGGTGCGGTGTGAGACCACCCAGGCGCCGGCCAGCAGCCGCAGACCGTCTGCCCCCGGCGTACGGGCCAGGGAGCGGAGCGCTGCCGGCACGTCGCCGCCGAGCCGGCAGGAGTCGGCGACCGGACGCAGCGCCGGCCACGCGTCCGCGGCCTCGGCGAGGGCGGCTTCGCCGGTGCGCCCGGCGGCGAGCTCACTCGCGACCAGGTCGCAGGCCTCGAGCATCCGCCTGCGCCGTCTCCTCGGCCGCGACGGTCTCGGCTCGGCGCCGCCACAGCGACCGGCCGCCGGCAGCTGCGACGAGCAGCACCAGGAGGGGCGCCGCGACGCTGCCCGGCAGCGCGAGGACGCCGAGTCCGACGCCGATCCACGGGAGCCATCGAGGGTGGCGCGGACGCTCGCACCCGGGTCATGGGAGCCCGCCACGCCAGGAGGGTGGCGGCGACCAGCGCGGCCGCGGCGGCCGGCGCCGCGGGTCCGCCCCCGCCCGGCGGCCAGGTCAGCGGCCAGGTCAGCGGCCAGGTCAGCGGCACAGTCGGGCCACCAGCTCCGCCTCGCCCGGACCGGTCACGGCCGCGCCGTCGCGGAAGCTGACCGCCGTGAGGAGGTCGGCCAGGCCGTCGGCTCGCCGTACGGGCACCGCGACCTCACGGAGCACCCGGCCTCCGTCGTGGTCGCGGCCGAGGTGGAGCACGGCATCGAGCCCGGCGAGCAGCTGGCTGTGGGCCGCCTCGCGCCCGAGCCCGGCCGCCAGCGCCAGGGCCTCGACGCGGGCCGGGACGTCGCGGGCGGAGTTCGCGTGGATGGTGCCGCAGCCGCCCTCGTGGCCGGTGTTGAGGGCGGCCATCAGCTCGACGACCTCGGCTCCTCGCACCTCGCCGACGACCAACCGGTCGGGGCGCATCCGCAGCGCCTGACGCACGAGCGTGCGCAGCGTGACCTCACCGGCTCCCTCGATGTTGGGTGGCCGCGCCTCCAGGCCGACCACGTGGCCGTGGTCGGGCCGGAGCTCGCTGGCGTCCTCGACGAGCACGAGCCGCTCGTCGGCGGGAACCAGGGAGAGCAAGGAGTTGAGAAGGGTGGTCTTGCCGGAGCCGGTGCCGCCGCTGATCAGGAAGGCGAGCCGCCTGGCGACCAGCGACCGCAGCAGCCGTGCGCCGTGGTCGCTCACGGTGCCGGCCGCCAGCAGCTCGTCGAGGGTCAGCACCCGCTGGTGGGGCACGCGCAGGGACAGCACGGTGCCGGGCCGGGCCAACGGCGCGAGCACGGCGTGGAAGCGGGTGCCGTCGGCAAGCCTCACGTCGACATGCGGGACCGAGTCGTCGAGCCGGCGGCCACCGGCCGCGGCGAGCCGCTGGGCGAGTCGGCGGACCGCGCCGTCGTCGGGGAAGGTGACCTCGGTGCGCTCGAGCCCAGCGCCGCGATCGAGGTAGACCTGGTCCGGGCCGTTGACCAGGACGTCCGTGACGTCGGGCAGGCGCAGCAGCGGCTCCAGCGGACCGGCCCCCAGGACGTCGCGACGCAGCGCCTCGTGGACCGCCAGCACCGTCGCGTCTCCCACCGGGCGACCCGAGGCCCGCAGGGCGTCCGCGACCCGGTGGGGGGTCAGAGGTCCGGGTGAGCGGGCGAGCAGCGCGCGGACGTCTTCGACGAGCTCGGGGGACGCCTGCATCAGGCCGCCCGGGCGGCGACGGCGCCGAGGGAGGCCAGCACCGTGGCGGCGGACCGCCCGAGCGGACCCCGGCGCGACCGCACCGGCCCGAGCCCGAGGTCGGTCGACTCGGACAGCCCTCGCTGGTCGTTCATCCGGACCGCCACGGGCGCGCCGGTGAGCCGGGTCAGCGTGTGGTCGTCGAGCCCCGCACCACGGACGACGAGCCCGAGCGCACCCGGGTCGGCGAACCGGCCACACACCCGCACCGCTGCGGCGAGCCCGGGGACCGTCGGCACCACGGTGACCAGGACGTGGTCGCAGCGCGTCACGACCTCCTCGGTCAGGGCGTCCCACCCGCGAGGCAGGTCGACCACGACCGTGTCGTGGCCACGCCTGGCGGCCGACAGCGCCTCCCGGACGGCGAAGGCCTGCAGCCGGCGAGGCTCCGGCCCGACGTACCAGGTGAGGGCCGCGACCCCGTCGCGCCGCGGGAGCGAGTCGCGCAGGGCCCGGGCGCTGAGTCGGCCGGTCGTGTGGCCGAGCGCCTCCCACCGGACGCCGTCGACCAGGTCGAGGCCCAGGACGCGGTCGACGCCCGGCCCGAGGGGGTCGAGGTCGACGACGACGGACGGCCCGCGCCGGCCCGCCACCTGGCCGAGGGCACACGCCAAGGTCGTCGCGCCGGATCCGCCGCTGCCGCCGACGACCCCGATCGTCAGCCCCCGGGCGGGCCCGGTGTCGACCACGTCGGTCAGCCGCTCGACCAGCCATCCCTCGGAGCGCGGCAGCTCGGCCACGCTCTCGGCACCCACCGCCAGCGCCGTGGCGAACACGGCGTCGGGGCTCGGCCCGAGGAGGACGACGAACACCGCGTCACGTCGCGCCGGCGCGGCCCGGCCGAGCGCCTCGGCGAGGTCGGCCCCCACCAGCACCAACGGCGCCTTGGCCCAGCCGCGGAGCGCGGCCGGCACGTCGTGGGCGACGTCGGGCGTCGTACCGGCTGCCGCGGACAGGCGCAGCAGCTCGTCGAGCAGGGTCTCGTCGGCCGTGACGAGCAGCGGAGCAGTCATGGGTCCACGATGACCTCGCCGACCGCGCGGCGGGCCGCCCTGCCGCGGGCCTGTGGAGCAAGGGCGCGCCGGACGGCACTGTGAGCGATCAGCGGGTGGGCGAGGGTGGCGACACCTACCATGAAGGCATGTCGCCCGGCCGCGGACCCGCAGCACCACTACCGGTCTGCGGCGTTCTTCGACCTCGACAAGACCATCATCGCCAAGTCCAGCTCGCTGGCCTTCTCCAAGCCCTTCCAGGCCGGGGGCCTGATCACCCGCGGCGCGATGCTGCGCTCGGCGTACGCCCAGTTCGTCTATCTCGTGGGCGGGGCGGACCACGACCAGATGGAGAAGATCCGCGCCTTCATGTCCCAGCTCGTCGAGGGCTGGGACGTCGCCACGGTCCAGGAGATCGTGGCCGAGACGCTGCACCACGTGGTCGACCCGATCGTGTACGACGAGGCCGTGTCGCTGATGGAGGAGCACCACCGGGCGGGCCGCGACGTCGTGGTCGTGTCCGCGAGCGGCACCGAGGTGGTCGAGCCGATCGGCGAGATGCTCAACGCCGACCACGTGATCGCCAGCCGGCTGCAGGTCGTCGACGGCAAGTACACCGGCGAGATCGACTACTACGCCTACGCCGAGGAGAAGGCGCGAGCGATCGAGGCGATGGCCGCCGACCGCGGCTACGACCTCGCCGACTGCTTCGCCTACAGCGACTCGATCACCGACGCACCGATGCTCGAGGTGGTCGGACACCCCCACGCGGTCAACCCCGACCGGGAGCTGCGCAGGCTCGCCGCGAGCAAGGGCTGGCCGGTGCTGCAGTTCACCCGCCCGGTCACGCTGCGCAGCCGGATCCCGGTGAAGCCGACGCTCGCCGCGATCACGGTCGGTACGGCGCTCACGCTGGGCGGTGCGATCTGGTTCAGCCGCCGCCGACGCCTCGGCGCCTAGCCCGGCGTCGACACGCGCGCCCACCCCTGCGGGTGAAAGTCAAGGGTTGTCCGGTGCCACCGGGCGGCGTACACATGGGGTGAGGGACAACTCAAGAGCAGCACATGGACCGGGTACCCACGCGGCGATCCACCCTTCCTACAGGGCGCACGTCATCGGGAAGCTCCCGGGGCTGCCACAGGTAAAAGCACGCTTGGTAGCCGGGTCCGTGTGTCAGCGGCGGCACCCGAGCGATCGGGTGCCGCTCGCACGTCCAGATGACCGGACTCATCCATCCCGCAGCGGGCTGGCCTCGGCGGCGGCGGCGTAGGCCTCGGCGCAGTAGAGCAGCCAGGCACGGAGTCCGGGCCGACCACCGTCGGCGTAGGCGTGCAGGTTGGACTCGTACGCCGCTCGCAGGGCGAGGTGACCGGCCTCGGGCACCACCAGCGACTTCGCGTCCACCCCGCTGCTGACCAGCACCAGGCGCTCGGCCGCGCGCGCGACGATCCCGTTGGCCGTGGCGAACGGAGCGCCGCACGCCAGCTCGGCGTGCAGCAGCGCGGCCGTGACCAGCGCCGGCCGCTCCGCGTCGAGGACCCCCAGCGACTGCCGCAGCCGCTCCGCCGCCGCCGGGTCTCGCGGGCGCCCACGCTCGTCTGCGGGCACGGAGGTCGCGGCAGCCAGGGCGTGCAGCCGCGCCAGCGCCTGCGCCGGGGAGCGGCCGAACACCGGCACCAGGCCGAGCAGCTCGACCGAGGCCCGGAGCGCACCCTGGGCCACCGAGTCCGCGGCGCCGGCCCGCACGTCGTCGAGGCTCGAGCCGGACCCCCCGAGCACGGCGCTGGCGTGAGCGCCGCGCAGGAGGGACTCGGTGGTCAGGTCGGGCGAGGTCTGCCGCAGCCCCCGGTCGCGCAGCATCGTGTCGATCCCGTCGCGAGTGGCGGCGTAGGCCGAGCTCACGCCCTCGAGGCGCTCGGCCCCTGCCCACACCTCCACGACCGGCACAGTAGTGAGTGCCCGGGAACGCGCCCCGCGACGGGTAACCTCGGACGCGATGAGCGACGAGACTCCCGACTGGGCGCACTCCTTCGGCGGCGTCGCCGAGGCCTACGAGCGCGGTCGACCGACGTACCCCGCCGACGCGGTGCAGTGGATGCTCGGCGACCAGCCGAGCAGCGTCCTCGAGCTCGGGGCAGGCACCGGCAAGCTGACCCGGGTGCTGGTCTCGCTCGGGCACGACGTCCACGCCACCGACCCCGACCCCGCGATGCTCGCGATCCTCGAGGAGCAGGTCCCCGGCACCCGCACGGCGGTCGCCAGTGCCGAGGAGATCCCGCTCCCCGACCGATCGGTCGACGCCGTGATCGCCGCTCAGGCGTTCCACTGGTTCGACCTCGACCTGGCCCTGCCGGAGATCGCGCGGGTGCTGCGTCCCGGCGGCCGGCTCTGCCTGGTCTGGAACCAGCGCAACGAGAAGATCCCGTGGGTACGACGGCTCGGCGCGCTGATCGGCACCCAGGAGCAGCTGCGCGACCCGGCCGAGGCGCTCATCTTCAGCGAGCTGTTCGGCTTCGTCGAGGAACGCGAGTTCAGCCACTGGCAGACCGTCGACCGCAAGACGATCCAGGACCTCGTCCTCTCGCGCTCCAACGTCGCCGTGCTCGACGCCGAGGGCCGCGCCGCCAAGCTGGCGGAGGTGCTCGCGTTCTACGACGACTACGGCCGTGGCATGGACGGCATGCAGCTGCCCTACGTCACTCGCTGCTTCACCGCCACGGTCCTCGACCGGCCGGTGGCCGCGAGCGACACCGACGAGGCCGGCGACACCGGCGCGGACGTCAAGCGGCCCGACGATCCCGACGACGAGCTGCTGATCGACTTCCGCTGAGGGCCGTCACACGCCGTTGGCGCGGATGACCCCGGCGTACCAGAGGGCGGAGTCCTTGGGCGTCCGCACCTGCGTCTCCAGGTCGACGTGCACGATCCCGAAGCGCTTGTCGTAGCCCCACGCCCACTCGAAGTTGTCGAGCAGCGTCCAGACGAAGTAGCCGCGCACGTCCGCCCCGTGCTCGACGGCGTCGTGCACGGCCGCGAGGTGGTCGCGCAGGTAGGCGATCCGGTCGTCGTCGTGGACCGCCCCGTCGACGAGCACGTCGGGTGCGGCCATGCCGTTCTCGGTGACCCGCATCGGCAGCCCGCAGTCGCGCTGCACCCGCAGCAGCAGGTCGGTCAGCCCGGAGGCGACGATCGGCCAGCCCATCACCGTGCGCGGGCCCGGGATGTCGACGAAGCGCGCCCGGTGGGTCCCGGGGAAGTCCTTCCCGCCGCCGTCCTGCTGCGCGACGCGCGCCGGGTTGTAGTAGTTCACCCCCACCGAGTCGAGGGCCGCCCCGATCTCGGCCTCGTCCCCGGGCTCCACGAACGACCAGTCGGTCAGTCCCTCGGTCGTGGCGAGCAGCTCCGGGGAGTAGCCGCCGCCGAACATCGGATCGAGGAAGATCCGGTTCGCGATCAGGTCGACGTGCGCGGCCGCCGCGAGGTCCTCCTCGCGCATGGAGGCCGGCTGGACCTGGTGGATGTTGAGGGTCACCGAGAGGTCGGCGCCCGGGGGCAGCACGCCGCGCAACGCGGTCACCGCTCGTCCGTGGGCGAGGTTGAGGTGGTGGGCGGCCCGGTAGGCGAGCGCGGGCGTCGTACGGCCCGGTGCGTGCTCGCCCGTGGCGTAGCCGAGGTACGCCGAGCACCACGGCTCGTTCAGCGTCGTCACCTCGGGCACCCGGTCGCCGAGCTCCTTGCCCATCACCAGCGCGAAGTCGACGAAGCGGTCGGGCAGGTCGCGCGAGAGCCACCCGGCCTCGCCGCCGTCGTCGAGCGCCTCGGGCAGGTCCCAGTGGTAGAGCGTCATCAGCGGCCGGATGCCGCGCTCGAGCATCCCGTCGACGAGCCGCTTGTAGAAGTCGATGCCGGCCTGGTTGACCGAGCGGCCGTCGGGCATGACGCGCGACCACGCCACCGAGAAGCGGTACGACGCGATGCCGAGCGACCGGATCAGGTCGAGGTCCTCGGGCCAACGGTGGTAGTGGTCGCAGGCGACGTCGCCGTTGTCGTCGTTGTCGATGGTGCCGGGGCGATGGGAGAAGGTGTCCCAGATGCTGGGCCCGCGTCCGTCCTCGGCGACGGCGCCCTCGATCTGGTACGACGCGGCGGCGGTCCCCCAGACGAAGCCGTCCGGGAAGACGCGCCCCGACTGCGGCGCGGTCACCCCTTCACCGCCCCGGACATGATGCCGCCGACGATCTGCCGGCCGAGCAGGGCGAACACCACGAGCACCGGCACCGTGCCGTAGAGGGTGCCGGCCATGATGATCGACTGCTGGGGCGCGTAGCCGGTGGCCAGGCTCTGGAACGACACCTGGATCGTCGGGTTCTGCGAGCTGAGCACGATGATCGGCCAGAAGAAGTCGTTCCAGGTCATCAGGAACGTGAGCATCCCCAGCACGGCCATCGCGGGTCGGACGGCCGGGACCACCACGGCCCAGAACACCCGGATCGGGCTGGCGCCGTCGATCCAGGCGGCCTCGATCAGCTCGTCGGGCACCGCGCTGGCGATGTACTGGCGCATGAAGAACACCCCGAACGCCGTGCACAGGCTGGGCAGGATCACCGCCCCCAGGTGGTTGGCCAGGCCGATCCGCGCCATCAGCATGTAGAGCGGGATCACGCCCATCTGGAGCGGCACCATCATCGTCGCGATGCAGATCGCGAGCAGCAGGGTGGAGCCGCGGAAGCGGAGCTTGGCGAAGGCGAACCCGGCCAGCGTGCACAGGGCGACGGTGCCGAGGGTCACCGCGCCGGAGACGATCAGGGAGTTCACCAGGCCGAGGTTGAGCGGCGCGAGCTTCAGCGCCTGGCGCATGTTGCCCCACAGCGAGCTGCTGGGCAGCAGCGGCGGCGTGGACGCGGCCATCTCGGCGTTGGTGTGGGACGCCATCACGATCGTGTAGTAGAGGGGGAACACCGACACGAGCGTGACCAGCGTGATCACGGTGTAGGTGCCCCACGAGCCCTTGAGGACCGAGCCGCTCCCGCTGCTCATCGTGCCGTCACCTCCGGTGCCGCGACGGCGATCGCCGGGCCGCTGAGGCGCCGTCCGAGCCCGTGGCGCTCGCGTCTGCGGGCCAGCAGCACGTTGACCGAGACGGCGGCCACGATGATCAGGAACATGGTCCAGGCCGTCGCCGAGGCGAGCCCGAGCCGGTCGTTGACCCAGCCCTGCTGGTACATCAGCAGGCCGAGGGTCTGGTACTGGTTCGACGTACCGCCGTCGGCCAGGCCGTTGTGGTAGAGCAGCGGCTCGCCGAAGAGCTGTGCGGCACCGATCGTGGACACCACGATCGTGAAGAGGATCGTGGGTCGCAGGCCGGGCAGCGTCACGTGACGGAACTGCGCCCAGCGGCCGGCCCCGTCGATGGCCGCGGCCTCGTAGAGGTCGTTGTTGATCGCCTGCATGCCGGCCAGGTAGATCAGCGCGTTGTAGCCGGTCCAGCGCCAGGTCACGATCGAGGAGACCGCGATCTGCGAGGGCCACTTGGAGCCCTGCCAGTCGACGGCCGGCAGGTGGACCGAGGTGAGTGCCCAGTTGACGATGCCGAGCTTGGGGTCGAAGAGCTCGGCGAAGATCACGGTCGCGGCGGCGAGGCTGGTCGCGTAGGGCATCAGGATCGCGACGCGGAAGAACGTGCGCCCGCGGAGCCGGTAGTTCAGCAGGTGGGCGATGCCGAGCGCCATGCACAGCTGGGGGACCGTCGAGATGATCCCGATCGTGATGGTGTTCTTGAAGGCGTTCCAGAAGAACTGGTTGGTGAAGAGGTTGCGGTAGTTCTCCAGCCCGATGAAGCTCGACTGGTGGTACGTCGAGAGCCTGGTGTCGTGCAGGGAGACCCAGGCCGTGTCGAGCCAGGGGTAGACGCTGAAGCACAGGAACACCAGGAAGAACGGCAGCACGTACGCGTAGCCGATCCGGCTCCCGGGTAGCCGGTGTCGCCTGCGCACGGAGTCGGCCTCGGCCACCCGTCGTACGCCGGCGCTCCTCTGGGACACGACCGTCATGATCACCTTTCGTCCGCGAGACCGCGAGGACCGGGCCGCCGACTCGCGCAGGAGGAGTCGGCGACCCGGTGGTCTCAGCCGGTGATCTGCTTGATCTGGGCCAGTGCCGCGTTGAACGCACTGTCGGGCGAGGTGCCCTTGGTCTCGACGTTGGTCAGCTGCGTGGTCAGCGCCTGCTGGATCTGCGTGTCGTAGAGACCGATCGGCGGGACCTTCATCTTCGCCGCGATGTCACCGAAGATGGTGCCCACCGGGGCGTTGCTGAAGTAGGCGCTCGTGGCGTTCTTCACCGCCGGGGCTGCCGCCGAGTCGGAGTTCGACGGGAAGTGGCCACCATCGGTCCACATCGTGACCTGCTGGTCCTTCGCCGACAGCCACTCGACCAACGCGATGGCAGCCGCCTGGTTCTTGGCCTTCGTCGGGACCCCGAGCCAGGAGCCGCCCCAGTTGGTGGCACCACCCGGCAGCACCGGTGCGATGTCCCACTTGCCCTTGTAGGCGTCGCCGGCCTGGCCCTGGATGTAGCCCATCATCCACGTGGGGCAGGCGAGGGCAGCGAACGCGCCGCTGGAGAACGCCTTGTTCCACGCCGGGGTGAACTGCTGGAGGCCGGCCGTGATGCCGTCCTGGGCGGCCTGCGTGGCATAGCCCCACGCCGTCTTCACGCCGTCGCTGCTCTCGACGTTCGGGTCACCGTTGCTGTCGGCGTACGCCGTGTCGCCCTGGTAGACCGCGGTGGAGAAGATGCTCGCCGCGCTGTCGACGAAGTGGGAGTTCGACGGCTTGGACTTCGACGCCTCGTACTGCTTGCCGAAGTTGATGAAGTCGTCCCAGGTGGTCCACTTGGACGCGAGGGTCTTCGGGTCCGACGGCAGGCCGGCCTTCTTCAGCAGGTCGCTGCGGTAGCAGATCGCCTCGGGACCGATGTCGGTGCCGAGCCCGACGGTGTTCTTGCCGTCGCTGGTCGTGGCGAGCTGCCACTTCCACGGGTAGAACTCCGCCTTGTCGGCGGCGGAGTTCGGCACGGTGTTCCAGTTGACGAACTGGTCCTTGTGGTTCTGTACGACGTCGGCGACGAAGCCGATCTCGATCGCCTGCACGTCATCGAGGCCGCTGCCCGCCGCCAGGCGCGTCTTCAGCCGCGTCCAGTAGTCGGCCGACTGCTCGACGACGTCCTCCTTGATCGTGATGTTGGGGCACACCTTCTTGTAGGCGTCCCAGAGACCCGCCTCCTTGAAGCCGAAGGTGCCGAACAGGCCGACGGTCAACGTGGTGGGATCGCTCGTCCCGCAGGGACTGGCGTTGGTGTCCGCGGTGTCGGCGGACGAGTTGCTCCCGCCGCATCCGGCCAGCACGATCGCGCCGGTCGCCGCCAGGGCGACCAGTGACGCCACCGGACGTCGGCGGCTCGTGGAAGTTCTGCGCATGGGTCCTCCTGAACTGGCCGGGTGGAGGCCGTGGCCTCCGTCTGTGAGAGCGCTCTCACAAGCACTCGCGCACAGGATGCTGTGGCGGTCGTCACCCTGTCAAGGGTCCGAGGCCCCCCGGTGTGGCTTTTTCCTTCACGCGGTCTCTCGCAGCACGAGCTCCACCGGTAGGACGGCGGTGCGCTCGACCGCCTCGCCGTCGATCCGGCGCAGCAGCAGCCTGGTCATGGCGGTGCCGAGCTCGGCGATCGGCTGCCGCACGGTCGAGAGGGGCGGCTGCTGCTCGGCGGCGGCCGGGATGTCGTCGAATCCGATCACCGCGACGTCGTCCCCGGCCCTGCGTCCGGCGTCCCGCAGCGCGCGGACCACGCCGAAGGCGGCCAGGTCGGAGCCGGCGAAGATCGCGTCGACGTCCGGCCGCCTCTCCAGCAGGAGCCGGGTCGCGTCGTACCCTCCCGCGGAGGTGAAGTCGCCCACCGAGACCAGCGACTCGTCGTAGCCGAGGCCCTCGCGCTCGACGGCGGCGCGATACCCGGCGAGCCGGTCCTGGCCGGCACACATGTCGAGCGGTCCGGTGACCGTCGCGACGTGCCGGCGACCGGACGCGAGCAGGTGCGACGTGGCCAGGGCCCCGCCGCCGGCGTTGTCGGCGTCGACGTACCAGAGCCGCCGCCGGCCGCTCAGCGGACGGCCGCTGAGCACCGTCGGGACGCCGAGGTCCTCCAGGCGCTGTGGCAGCTTGTCCTGGCCGTGCAGCGACAGCAGGAGTACGCCGTCCACGTGGCCGCCCGCGGCGTACGCCAGGAAGCGCGCCTGGTCCTCGGGACGGGTCATCACCGTGAACACCAGCTGCAGCCCGGCCTCCGCGACCGTCTCCTGCGCGCTGCGCAGCATGCCCAGGAAGAACGGGTCGGAGAACATCCGCTCCTCGGTCTCCTCCACGAGGAAGGCCACCGTGTCGCTGCGCCCGGTGACCAGGGAGCGTGCCGCGAGGTTCGGGACGTAGGAGATCGCCTTCGCGGCGTCGAGGACGACGGCGCGGGCGTGCTCACTGACCTTCTTGTCGCCACGCAGCACCCGGCTGGCCGTCGCGCGCGAGACCCCGGCGCGGGCCGCGACCTCCTCCAGCGTGGGCGCGACGCGCGCGCCCTTGCCGGGTCGGGCCTGCGTGCTCACGGCGGCAGTGTGGCACGCCGCGGGCGCCCTGCCCATGCCGTGGGGCGACGCGCCCGCTGCCCGGGTCTCTTGACGTGAAGCGATCAGAGGCGGAAGGTGGCTGATGGTTCAACCGTCAGCGGCTGCCGGGTCTCCCGGAGCACCTCCGGCTGTCCGGTCGCTGCACGAACTCGGAGGATGCATGTCAGAAACCACTTCCGCGTCATCGGACGCAGGCCGCGTACCCGGCGCACACATCGCCGATCCCGGCCCTCTGGGGCTGGCCGGCTTCGCACTCACGACCTTCGTGCTGAGCATGGTCAACTCCAACATCGTCCCGCAGTCGCTGGTCGCCGGGGCGCTCGGCCTCGCACTGGCCTACGGCGGGATCGCCCAGTTCGCCGCAGGGCTGTGGGAGTTCACCAAGGGCAACACCTTCGGTGCCACGGCGTTCTGCTCCTACGGCGCCTTCTGGGTGTCGTTCTGGTGGCTGGCCGAGCACGACCTGGTCGGCCTCGGCCCCGAGGGCTACAAGGCGGTCGGGACGTACCTGCTGGGCTGGGCGATCTTCACCGCCTACATGTCGGTGGCCGCGATCCGGGTGAACATGGCGGTGCTGACGGTGTTCGTCCTGCTGACCCTCACCTTCGTCGTCCTCGCCATCGGCTGGTTCGACAAGGAGTCCAGCGACTGGATCAAGTTCGGCGGCTACCTGGGCCTCGTCACGGCGGTCGCGGCCTGGTACACGTCGTTCGCCGGGGTCACTGCGTTCACCTTCGGTCGTCAGGTCCTGCCCGTCGGCGGCCGCGAGTAGCCAGTAGCCAGACCGTCACTGCCATTCCCTCGCAGCCGGACCAACGGCGATCCAACCCACCGCACCTAGGGTGGCTCGGGTCGTCCCGGCTGCGAGGGGCGCCGAGAGGAGACGAAGAGTCGTGAGCGACGAAACCCTGTCCAACCTGCTGCACGAGAACCGCCGTTTCGAGCCTCCGGAGGACCTCGCGGCCCACGCGAACGTCACGGCCGACGCCTACGACAAGGCCGACGCGGACTATGTCGCGTTCTGGGCCGAGGCCGCCGAGCGCCTGTCGTGGGACACGCCGTGGGAGAAGGTCCTGGACTGGGACGACGCGCCGTTCGCGAAGTGGTACGTCGGCGGCAAGATCAACGCGGCGTACAACTGCGTCGACCGGCACGTCGAGGCCGGGAACGGTGACCGGGTCGCCTACCACTGGGTCGGCGAGCCCGACGACGACACCCGCGACATCACCTACGCCGAGCTGAAGGACCTGGTCTGCCAGGCGGCCAACACGCTGGTCGACCTCGGCGTGAAGACCGGCGACCGCGTGGCGATCTACATGCCGATGATCCCCGAGACCGTGGTCGCGATGCTGGCCTGCGCCCGCATCGGGGCGCCGCACACGGTGGTCTTCGGCGGCTTCTCGTCGACGGCGTTGCGCGACCGGATCCAGGACTGCGACGCGCGCGTGGTCATCACCTCCGACGGCGGCTACCGCCGCGGGGCACCGGCCGCCCTGAAGCCGGCCGTCGACGAGGCGCTCGAGCAGTGTCCCGACGTGCGCCACGTGCTCGTCGTACGACGGACGGGGCAGGACGTCGCGTGGACCGAGGGGCGCGACGTGTGGTGGCACGACACGGTCGACGGCGCGTCGAAGGAGCACACGCCCGAGGCGTTCGACTCCGAGCACCCGCTCTACGTCATGTACACCTCGGGCACGACCGGCAAGCCGAAGGGCATCCTGCACACGACCGCCGGCTACCTGGTCGGCACGTCCTACACGCACTGGGCGGTCTTCGACCTCAAGGACGACGACGTCTTCTGGACGGCGGCCGACATCGGGTGGGTGACCGGCCACTCCTACATCGTCTACGGGCCGCTCGCCAACGGCGCGACGTCGGTGATGTACGAGGGCACGCCCGACACGCCTCACAAGGGCCGGTGGTGGGAGATCATCCAGACCTACAAGATCACCCTGCTCTACTGCGCTCCGACCGTGATCCGGACCTTCATGAAGTGGGGTGCGGACATCCCGGAGAAGTACGACCTCTCGACGCTGCGGATCATCGGGTCGGTCGGCGAGCCGATCAACCCCGAGGCCTACATCTGGTACCGCGAGACCATCGGTGGCAGCCGGACCCCGGTCGTCGACACGTGGTGGCAGACCGAGACGGGCATGCACATGATCAGCCCCTTGCCGGGGGTGACCGCCGGCAAGCCGGGCTCGGCGATGAAGGCGCTGCCCGGCGTGAGCGCCCTCGTCGTCGACGACGAGGGCCATGCCGTGCAGCCGGGCTCGGGCGGATACCTGGTGATCACCGAGCCGTGGCCCGCGATGCTGCGCACGATCTGGGGCGACGACGACCGCTATCGCGACACGTACTGGTCGCGCTTCCCGGGCATGTACTTCGCCGGTGACGGCGCCAAGCTCGACGAGGACGGCGACATCTGGCTGCTCGGCCGGGTCGACGACGTGATGAACGTGTCGGGCCACCGGCTGTCCACCACCGAGATCGAGTCCGCGCTGGTGTCCCACCCCAAGGTCGCCGAGGCGGCCGTGGTCGGTGCCAACGACCCCGACACGGGGCAGGCCGTCAACGCGTTCGTGATCCTGCGCGAGTCGGCGATCGGCCCGGGGCAGACGGTGGGCGAGGAGCTGATCACCGAGCTGCGCAACCACGTGTCGAAGGAGATCGGCCCGATCGCCAAGCCGAAGTCGATCCTCGTGGTCTCCGAGCTGCCGAAGACGCGCTCGGGCAAGATCATGCGTCGCCTGCTGCGCGACGTCGCCGAGAAGCGCGACGTCGGCGACGTGACCACCCTCGCCGACTCCGCGGTGATGGACCAGATCAAGCAGGGCATGGCCACCAGCACCGAGGACTGAGCCACTCGTTCGAGTTGGCCCTCCGGGCTTGTTCACGCGTACGAGCCGACCCGGCAGACGTTCCAGCGTCGACTTCGCCGGGAGCGCCCACTCAACGTCTGCCGGGTCAGCGCGCCAGCGTCAACGTCGCCGGGTCAGCGCGCCTGAGCGTCAACGTCTGCCGGGCGGCGGAGGAGGGCGGCACCGGCGAGGGCTGAGACGACGGAGGCGGCCAGGACGGCGGCCTTGGCCGCCTCCGCCTCGGCGCCGGTGAACGACAGCTCGGCGACCAGCAGCGAGACGGTGAACCCGATCCCGGCCAGGACCGCGACCCCGATCAGCTGCGACCAGGTGAGGTCCTCGTTGAGCTCGGCGTGGGTGAACCGGGTGACCAGGAAGGTCCCGCCGAGGACACCGAGGGGCTTGCCGAGCACGAGTCCGACCAGGACGCCGATCACGATCGGGTCGGTCAGCAGCGACCCTCCCCCCGAGAGCGAGACCCCGGCCGAGACCAGCGCGAAGAACGGCACCGCGACGGTGGCCGAGATCGGGGCGAGGGTGTGCTCCATGGCCTCGGCCGGCGAGTGCTCCTCCCCGGGATCACGTCGTACGCGCGTCAACAGGCCCAGCAGCACCCCGTCGATGGTCGCGTGGACGCCGCTCTCGTGCATGAACCACCAGCCCGCCACCGCGATCACCAGATAGACCGGCCACGGCCGCAGGCGACGCCACTGCAGGAGCGCCCACACTCCCGCCAACCCCAGCGAGACCAGCAGGTCGGCCGGATGCACCTCGTCGGTGAAGACCAGCGCGATGATGAGGATCACCACCAGGTCGTCGACGACAGCCAGCGTCAGCAGGAACGCCCGCAGCGCGGGCGGCAGGTGGGAGCCCACGACGGCCAGGACCGCCAGTGCGAACGCGATGTCGGTGGCGGCCGGGATCGCCCACCCGCCGGTCTGCCCGCTCGGGGCGAGCACGTTGACGAGGGTGTAGAGCAGAGCCGGTACGGCGACCCCGCACAGGGCCGCGGCCACCGGCACCGCCGCGTCGGCCGGCTTCCGCAGCGAGCCGACGACGAACTCCCGCTTCAGCTCCAGCCCGGCCACGAAGAAGAACAGGGTGAGCGCGCCGTCGGCGCCCCAGTGCTCGAGGTCGAGCGGACCGAGGTCGAAGGAGATGAAGGACTGGTACGACGCGTCCCACGGCGAGTTCGCCCAGACCAGCGCGACCACAGCAGCGGCGAGAGCCAGCAGACCGCCGACCGGTTCGCTCCGCAGGAGGTCGGAGAGGAAGCGTGTCTCACCCGGCTCGGGGGGTGGCAGCAGGCGGCGTTCGTCTGACACGCGTTGTCCTCCGACGGATCGGTGCCCGCAGGCGCGCCGGCGGATGCTCCGGCTCTCGCTGGTCAGGCTAGCGGCGCCCGCACCGGCCGGAGAGAGGCCGTCCGGGCCGTTGTAGGGTCGGCACGACCAGAACGCCCGCGCCAGTCGACCAGGAAGCCCACAGCCAGATGGCGAACGAACCCGTCAAGGACACCGATCCCACGATCGGCCGGCTCGTCTCCGACGCCACCCGCGACATCTCCACCCTGATCAACAAGGAGATCCAGCTCGCCAAGTCCGAGCTCCAGATCAGCCTCAAGAACGGCGGGACCGGGATCGGGCTGTTCGCCGGCGCGGCCTTCTTCGTGCTGATGGGTCTGGTCATGTTCTCGATGGGCCTCGCCTACCTGATCCACTGGAACGGCGACGGCCTCGCCCTGCAGTGGGCCTTCCTGGTCGTGTTCGGCCTCTACCTCCTCGTCGCGGCGTTGCTCGGCTACATCGGCCTGCGCAAGGTCAAGAAGGTCAAGGGACCCACGAAGGCGATCGCCCAGGCCCAGGAGACCAAGCAGATCCTGCGGCGCGACTGAGTCCGGTCCGGACGACCCACCGCTGGGCGCGGCGTGGCGCGCGGGCGCGGGACCTAGGCAGCACACCCTCGCGTCGGCACCGTGCGCGAGGAGATCCGTCCCGTCGCGGCGGCCTCTCCGACCTGTTGCGCCGACAGGGCGTAGCCGGTGTCGCTGCTCGTCACCGAGGCCGCGAACACGACGCCGACCACATGGCCCGCGGAGTCGACGACCGGGCCGCCGGAGTTCCCGGGCCGGATCAGGCCGCGGAGCGACAGCACGTCGCGGATCACCGCGCCCCCGCCGTAGATGTCGGGCGAGCGCAGCCGCTGGTCGGCGCGGATCCGCGCGGCCTGCACGTTGTAGGGACCGTTCTGCGGGAAGCCCAGGATGGCCACCGCCTGGCCGGCCGTCGCGTCGGTCGAGAAGCGGAGCGGCCGCACGCTGCCCGTCGGTACGGCGATCACCGCGACGTCGACCTGCGGGTTGTAGTAGACGACGTGGCCGGACACCGAGCTGCCGTCGACGTCGAGCACGGGATCGGACACCCCGGCGACGACGTGGGCGTTGGTCATCACGCGGTCGGGCGAGTAGACGAACCCCGAGCCCTCGATGCCCTGGCCGCACTTGTTGGTGCTGCGGATCCGGACCACCCCCGGCTGCGCGCGGGTGACGTCGGGGTCGGCCAGCATCCGGCGCGGCCCCGGCGGCACGGCGACGATCCGCTCCGGTGCGAACGGCTCGAGGTAGCGGGGGAAGAACGTCGTACCGACGACGTCGTTGAACGCCGAGAGCTTGGAGCTGGCGGAGTCGGGCAGGACGGAGTCGACCTCCGCGAGCACCTTCGAGTCACGGACCATGGGCGTGATGCCGCGCAGCCCCGACCCGGACAGCGCCACTCCGAGGGCCCAGGCGACGAGCAGGGCCGCCACGGCGCTGAGGACCGCACCGCCCACGGCGTCGAGAGCACGCACCGGCTGCCAGGTGATCTTGTCGCGGAGGCGGGCGCCGACGACCTGGAAGAGGGCCTGCCCCAGCGAGGCGCACACGATCACGATGAAGATCGCGGCGAGCGACACCAGGATCGACGGCGTCGCGTCACCGAGCGCCTCGGGCGCCAGCCAGACCCCGGCCAGACCACCGAGCAGCAGCCCGGTGGTCGCGAAGGCACCGGTGACGAAGCCCTGCCAGTAGCCCGAGACGGCGTAGAGCAGGACGACGAGGATCAGCACCCAGTCGAGCAGGTTCATCGGTGCTCCTCGGGGGCGACGGCTCCCGGAGTCGCCGGGCGGGGTCCACCCTGCAGCATGTAGGCGGGCAGATCGCGCATCGAGCCCTCGTCCCAGGGCCGTGTCCACCCGAGGAAGTCGAGCAGCCGCGCGATGATCCCGGCCGTGAAGCCCCACAGGAGTACGTCGTGCTGCGGGCCGATCAGGAAGCCGGGTCCGGTCCAGCCGCTCGGGTGCCTGACCGAGATCCGGTGGGCCGGGTCGAGCAGCTCCTCGAGCGGGACCCGGTAGACGGCGTGGACCTCCCTCGGGTCGACGACGCCGACGGGCGTCTCCTCGCGCCACCAGCCGAGGACGGGCGTCACCGCGAAGTTGCTCGGCGGCAGCCAGAGCTCGGGCAGCTCGGCGAGCACCTCGACGCCGTCCGCGCGCAGCCCGGTCTCCTCCTCGGCCTCTCGCAGCGCGGCCTCGCGGGGGGTCTCACCGGGGTCGATCGCCCCGCCCGGGAACGACACCTGGCCCGGGTGGGAGCGCATGTCGTGGGCCCGCTCGGTCAGCAGCAGGTCGCGCTGCGCACCGAAGAGCATCAGGACGGCACCCCGTCGCGCGTCCGCATCCTCCGGCGCGACGAAGCGGGTCAGGTCGTCGGCGGTCATGTGCTCCGCGGCCCGGACGACGGGCTGCAGCCAGTCGGGGATCAACCGCCCACCCCGAGGTACTTCTGCGCAGCGGCGGCGACGTCCTGCTTGCTCGTGAACACCGCCGCCTCGATGTGGGTGATCGCCCCCTTGGCGTCCACGAAGACGGTCATCGGCATCGCGGAGATGTGGGGCAGCGGGCTTGCCCGGTCGAGCGCCCCCTTCGGGTCGGCGACCAGCGGGTAGGCCACGTTGCTCCGCTTCGCCAGGGCGAGCGCGGCACCGGGCTGCGTGTCGAGGAAGTCGACGCCGAGCACCCTGACCGCCGACTGGCTCTTCGCGTACGCCGCGAGGGCCGGCATCTCCTCGCGGCACGATCCGCACCAGGACGCCCAGAAGTTCACGATCAGGGGTCCGCGGAGGCCGGCGACGTCGACCGGACGACCACCGCCCAGGCACGGCACGGTGAGCGACGGCATCCCCCCGTCGACGGGCCCGGCGGCTGTCCGCGGACAGTTCGGGATGTCGCTCTGCTTCTTGCTGGCCACCAGGTCCGGGCGCCGGGAGGGTGAGCGTCTTGTCGCCCTCGTAGCTGCGCGGGTGGTTGCCGGAGCACGCGGAGAGCAACGTCAGCAGTGCCGCCAGGACGACCGGCATCGCCCGCCTCATGCCGGCCCCTCGGTGCGCACCAGCTTCGCGGCGGTCACCGGGTCGACCGGCCCCTCGCCGTACGACGGACACCAGCGCGCGACCGGGCACGCACCGCAGGCGGGCTTCTTGGCGTGGCAGACGCGGCGTCCGTGCCAGATCAGGTGGTGGCACAGCATCACCCAGTCGCGCTTCTCGAAGAGGGCACCGACGGCGTGCTCGACCTTCACCGGGTCGGTCTCCTCGGTCCAGCCGAACCGGCGGGCGAGCCTCCCGAAGTGCGTGTCGACGGTGATGCCGGGGATGCCGAACCCGTTGCCGAGGACGACGTTGGCGGTCTTGCGTCCGACCCCGGGCAGGGTCACCAGGTCGTCGAGCCGCGGAGGCACCTGTCCGTCGTACCGCTCGACGAGCGCGGCGCTCAGCTTGAGCAGCGCGTCGGTCTTCGCCCGGAAGAACCCGAGCGGACCGATGATCTGCTCCAGGGTCTCGCGGGGTGCGGCGGCCATCGCCGCGGGGTCGGGGTAGGCAGCGAACAGCGTCGGTCGCACCGCGTTGACCCGGCGGTCGGTGGTCTGGGCGCTGAGGACCGTCACGACGAGCAGCTGGAACGGGTCGTCGAAGTCGAGCTCGATGCGTGCGTCGGGGTAGGTCTGCGCGAGCACGCGGTCGATCCGTCGGGCCCGGCGGACCAGGCCCGTGCGGGTCTCGGGGGCGGACACGGCTGGCACGCCGACAGCCTACGGTCCCCCTCCCCCGCGTTCGGCCCTGGACCGAGGGGTGCCTGTGACCTGGACCACTCTGGATAGGATCAGGCAGGGCCAGCCACCGTGACCGACGTTCGGACGCGCAGGGCGGGCGATGGAGGAGTTTCGTGGACAACGAGGTACTGCGTCAGGCGCCGCTGTTCAGCGCGCTCGACGACGAGGCGGCCACGGCGCTGCGCGCCTCGATGAGCGAGACGAAGCTGCGGCGCGGCGGAGTGCTGTTCCACGAGGGCGACGCCGGCGACAAGCTCTACGTGATCACCGACGGCAAGGTGAAGCTCGGTCGCACCTCGGCCGACGGCCGGGAGAACCTCCTCGCGATCCAGGGCCCCGGCCAGATGTTCGGCGAGCTCTCGTTGTTCGACCCCGGCCCACGCTCGGCCACCGTCACCGCCGTCACCGACGCGACCTTCCTGTCGCTGTCGCACGAAGACCTGCTCCGCTGGCTCGACGGGCGACCGGCGGTCGCCCGCGGGCTGCTCAACCAGCTCGCCGTACGCCTCCGCAAGGCCAACGACGTCGTCGCCGACCTGGTGTTCTCCGACGTGCCCGGCCGCGTCGCGAAGGCGCTGCTCGACCTCGCCGACCGGTTCGGCCGGACCGCCGACGACGGCGTCCACGTGCACCACGACCTCACGCAGGAGGAGCTCGCCCAGCTCGTCGGCGCCTCCCGCGAGACCGTCAACAAGGCCCTCGCCGACTTCGCCTCCCGCGGCTGGCTCCGCCTCGAGCCGCGCTCGGTCGTGATCATGGACGTCGACCGCCTCCGCCGCCGCGCGCTCGGTGAGTTGGCTCCGGTCGTCGATTCGGGTCCGACCAGCTGTTGAGCGGCAGCCGCTGGCGCTCGGACGTGCCGGCTCACCGGCTCGGACGGCTCAACGAGTGAGGTAGGCCAGCTGGGCGCGGACGGAGAGCTCGGCGGCCGGCCAGAGGATCGGGTCGACGTCGGCATAGACGACCTCGACGACGCGACGCGGCAGGGCGTCGTGGTCGAGGGGTACGCCGGACCGGGCCTGGGCGTGGAGCTCACGCAGCGCGGCCCGGACCTGCTCGAGGCGCTCGCGCCGGTGCGCCAGGTAGTGGTCGAGGACCGGCAGGGCCCGGTCGAGGACCGGGCCGTGGCCGGGCCAGATCGTCTCGATCTCGTGAGCCTCGGCGAGGGCGCGGAGCCGGTCGAGGGAGCCGAGGTAGGCGCCGAGCTCGCCGTCGGGATGCGCCACGACCGTCGTCCCGCGGCCGAGCACCGTGTCGCCGGTGAGCACCGCCCGCTCCGACCCGACCACGAACGACAGCGAGTCGGAGGTGTGCCCCGGCGTCGCGACGACCCGCACCTCGAGGTCGCCGACGGCCACCACGTCGCCCTCGCCGAGACCCTCCGAGCCCAGCCGGTACGACGGGTCGAGGGCGCGGACCCCGCAGCCCGCCCGTTCGGCGAAGGCCCGCGCGGCCTCGGAGTGGTCGAGGTGGTGATGGGTCAGCAGGACGACGGCCACGTCACCCGCGGCCCGTGCGACGGCGTCGAGGTGGGCGGGGTCCGGGGGCCGGGGTCCACCACGACCGACCGGGACGAGCCCGGATCGCGCAGGACCCACGTGTTCGTCCCGTCCAGGGTCATCGGCGACGCGTTGGGGGCGAGCACACACTCCGCGACCGGGCCGAACGACCCACCCGCCCACGTCACCGGGGCCGGGCCTCGATCAGCGGGGCGAGCCCGGGCGGGACCGACAGCGTCGCGTCGTCACCGGTCCCCTCGACGGTCGGCGTGAACATCTCGACCACGCGGGTCGGAGCGGCGGCGAGCACCTCGGCGGGCGAGGCGTGCTGCGCGACGTCGAGGCAGGTGAGGTAGGTCGGCGGCATCATGCCCAGCTCGCCGGCGTCCACCGCGTCGCACGCGGCCGCAGCGCCCATCCAGGTCACCGACGACGACTCGGTCGACACGTCGCGCGTCCGCTGGCCCTCGGGCAGGGCGGCGACGAAGAACCAGGTCCGGAAGCGTCGCGGCTCGAAGACCGGCGTGCACCAGCCCGACCACACCCCGAGCAGGTCGGTCCGCAGCACCAGGCCACGCTGCTCGAGGAACGTCGTGAACGCGAGCTCCTTGGCCTCCAGGGCCCGGCGGTCGGCCTCCCAGGAGTCACCGGTGGTGTCGGCGACGACGTCGCCCGCCGTCGTACCGGCGAGCAGGACCCCCGACTCCTCGAACGTCTCTCGTACGGCGGCGCAGACCAGCGCGCGCGCCATCTCCTCGGTCGTCGTCAGGCCGGTCGCCCACGCCGCCGCCGACGGACCCGCCCAGGCGACCGAGCGGTCGAAGTCGCGCACGTCCACGCCGCCACCCGGGAAGACGCACATCCCGCCGGCGAAGGCCATCGAGGTCTGACGCCGCAGGAGGTAGACCTCCGGGCCGGCGGTCCCCGGCCGCATCAGCACGACCGTGGCGGCGTCGCGCGGCTCCGCCGGCGTACGACGTCCCTCGGCGAACTCGCGGGCGTGGTCGACCAGCTGCGGGGGCAGGGCGACGCGCACCCTCAGACCTCGACGAGGATCTCGACCTCGACCGGGGCGTCCAGGGGCAGCACCGGGACGCCGACCGCGGACCTGGCGTGGACGCCGGCGTCGCCGAAGGCCCGGCCCAGCAGCTCGGAGGCACCGTTGGCGACCTGGGGCTGACCGGTGAAGTCGGGGGTCGAGGCGACGAAGCAGACCACCTTCACCACGCGCTTGACCTGGTCGAGGTCGCCGATCTCGGCCTTGACGGCCGCGATCGCGTTCAGCGCGCACTGCTGGGCGTAGGACGCGGCGTCCTCGGGCGACACCTCGCCGCCGACCTTGCCCGTGGCCATCAGCTCGCCGGACCGCATCGGGAGCTGACCCGAGGTGTGGACGTAGGAGCCCGACCGCACCGCCGGCACGTAGGACGCCACCGGCTTGGCCACGTCGGGCACCGACAGCCCGAGCTCGGCCAGACGGTCCTCGACCGCGCCCATCAGCCGGCCACCGGCCGCTTGAAGTAGCCCACGAGGTTCTCGGGGTTCATCCCCGGCGCGATCTGGACGAGCTCCCAGCCGTCGGCTCCGAAGTTGTCGAGGATCTGCTTCGCCGCGTGGGTGAGGATCGGCGCCGTGAGGTACTCCCACCGTTGGATCTGCGTCATGGCGCGACCCTACTCCGGCCGGGCTCGCCGCAGACCGGGCCTCAGACCGGCCAGGCGGCGGCCGTCACCCGCCCTCCGTCGACCTCCACGGTGAGCACGACCTCGTCGGGGTGACCCTTCTCGAACAGGTCGTAGCGACCGGCCGTCAGCTCGCCGAACACCAGCGAGGGAACCTTCCCTCCCACCACCGGCCGCTCCACGACCGCGACATGGGCGAGGTGCCCGTCGTCGTGGTGGTGGGGGTGGTCGTGGTCGTGGCCGTGACCCCCGTGGGGGTGGCTGTGCGCCACCCCCACGGGACGGATCTCGACCTCGGTGTCGACCATCGCACCCGGCATCGTCACGACCAGGGCACCGACGTCGTCGCCGATGTCGAGCAGCACCGCGCCCTGTCCGGCGAACGGGTTCTCGGCGGTGCTCATACCGCTGCCGACCCCGGCTCGGTCTGGTACCCGCCGCCCGGGTTCCCCAGGAACGGGAACGTGTCCGTGGCCGAGGTGTTGGTGTTGGACGTGCCGTCCTGCACCACGTTGGCCGCGCCGTCGACGGTGTACGACGGGTCCACCAGCGGGATGGTGGCGCCGGCCACCGCTCGCAGCTCGATCGTCACGACGTCGTCGTCCACGCGACGCCCGTTGGGGAACCCGGCCGCGTCACCTCCGACCAGCCCCAGCGGGTTGGGGCTGGAGGCCGGCGGGATGGCGAGGTTGAGGCGCAGCATGTCGGCCTCGACCGGACCCGTGTAGTTCTGGAACCCCGGCACCACGCCCTTCGGGATCCCGGTGAGCAGGATCGCGTGCAGGTCGGCCCGTGCCTTGTGGTAGGCCGCGAGGTGCGGGAACACGCCCGGGTAGAGCACCGGCAGGAGCTTGGCGAGCTCCGGGTGGTTGACGAACTTGGCGTAGTGGTGGTCGTCCGTGGGCTGCTTGGCGTTCCACGCGTCCTTCTCGGCCATCGGCACGATGACCTCGTTGAACAGCGGGTTGCCCAGTCGGGAGACCTGCGTCCACGGACCGTGGCCGACGTAGGTACCGGTCCGCTTGTCGAACATCCGCGACTTCCGCCGGCTCGCCGAGGCCCAGACCCCGATCACCGCTCCGGGGCTGGCCTCGTTGGTCGGCAGCCTGCGGCTGCGCGAGACCTCCGTGATCGGGACCTGCAACGCGATCGTGTGCACGTTGAACCCCTGCAGGGAGTTCACGCCCACCGCGGCCGCACTCGGGATCAGGTGCAGGTTCTCGAACGGACGCAGGGCGCCCAGGTCGAAGATGCTGCCGAGGTCGACGTGGAACGCGTCGGCCCGCTGACCTGCGAAGACGCGGCGCCTGCCGATCTTGTGCACGGCCGCAGACGCCAGGTCGGCGTAGTTCGGCGTCGAGCGCGGGCCGATGTTGACCGGCGGACAGGCCAGCTTCTCGGCGAGCACCTTGGACTTGCCGTCCCGGATCCGGGTCACCGAGTAGAACTGCGGCCGGTTCCAGCTGGCGCTCCCCAGGCTGCCGATCGGGCCGGTGTTGTAGAGGAACGTCTTCGGGTTCCGGACCTTGGTGTGGAAGTGGAAGCGGTAGGTGATGTCCGCGTGGCCCTTCCCCTTGTTGGAGACGTGGATGTCATAGGCCACGTCCTCGCCGAACTCGTAGAAGTTCGGGCCGCCGTCGGGCGCCTGGAAGGGGATGTAGTTGGCGATCAGGGTGACCGTGTCGGGCCGGTCGGGACTGACGAACGCGTAGACGTCCGTGCTGTCGGCGACAGGGTCCTTGGCGGTCTCGGGTGCTTCGCGGTGGGACGACATCTCACTCGCCTCCCGCCGCGTTGAGGATGCGCGTGACGAGGTCGCGGTCGTGCACGACCACCTCGCGCTCGCCGACCAGGAGTCGGAGCTGACCCGACCGGTGGTCCTCGACGTATGCCACGACCGACTCCCGAGCGCCAGACGTGGAAGGCCTTGCTTCGCCCGCTCGCGCGGGACCCATCGTCAGGCCGACCGTGCCTACGGCCACGCCTGCTCCTGCTCCGGCCAGGAGCTTCCTTCTGCTCGTCTCGCTCATGCCTGGGCCTTTCCAGTCAGACGCACCCCCCGGTGTGAGGAGCACCACACGGTATTCGCAGACCGGGCCGAAGCGGATGGCTAGGAGTGGGCCGGCTCCTCGTCGTCGGCGTCGACGACGTCGCCGGAGGCCCCGGCGGCCGTCAGCTTCCTCTGCGGCCTGCCGAGCCGCCTCGGCGCTCGCCCTCGCCCGGTCGCCGAGGTCGGCCATCAGCGAGTCGCCGACGAGGACGGCGCCACCCAGCAGCAGGCCGGCGACCGGCGCCGGCAGCGCCGAGCGTCGTACGGCGGAGACGGCGAGCAGCATGATCGCCGACCACGACACGGCCGAGGTCGCGAACGGCACCACCGCGCGCTTCCACGGCTCCTCGTCCTCGTCGGGCACGACCACGAAGACCTGCAGGCCCGGCGTGCCCAGCGGCCAGCCGACGGCGTACGACGCGACGACGGCGCGGGCGCGGCCGCCCAGGCTCGGGAGGAGACAGGCGAGCCCCACCCCGGCGCCGCGGACCGCCGAGCCGGCGCGCAGCCTCATCCGAGGACCTCGGGGCCGGTCTTCTCGCGCACCTCGTCGAGGGTGACGTCGGGGGCCAGCTCCACCAGCCGCAGCCCGTCGGGAGTGATGTCGAGGACGCAGAGGTCGGTGATGATCCGCTGCACGACCCCGCGTCCGGTGTAGGGCAGGTCGCACTCGTCGAGGATCTTCTTCGAGCCGTCCTTCGCGACGTGCTCCATCAGCACGATCACCCGCTTGGCGCCGTGGACGAGGTCCATCGCGCCGCCCATGCCCTTGACCATCTTCCCGGGGATCATCCAGTTCGCGATGTCGCCCTTCGCGCTGACCTGCATCGCGCCCAGGATCGCGGCGTCGATCTTGCCGCCGCGGATCATCCCGAACGAGGTGGCCGAGTCGAAGAACGACGCTCCCTTGCGCAGGGTGACGGTCTCCTTGCCGGCGTTGATCAGGTCGGGGTCCTCGTCACCCTCGTAGGGGTAGGCGCCGACGCCGAGGATGCCGTTCTCGGACTGCAGCACCAGCTCGACGTCGTCGGCGACGTAGTTGGGCACCAGCGTCGGCAGCCCGATGCCGAGGTTGACGTAGGAGCCGTCGGTCAGCTCCGAGGCAGCCCGGGCTGCCATCTGCTCACGGGTCCAGGCCATCAGGCACCTGCCTCGGGTCGGGGGCGCACGGTCCGCTTCTCGATCTTCTTGTCCGCCGCCTGCTCGGGGGTCAGCGCGACCACGCGCTGCACGTAGACCCCGGGCGTGTGGACGTCCTCGGGCTTGATCTCGCCCGGCTCGACGAGGTGCTCGACCTCGGCGATCGTGACGCGGCCGCACATCGCCGCCAGCGGGTTGAAGTTGCGCGCGGACTCGCGGTAGACGAGGTTGCCGTGCCGGTCGCCCATCCAGGCCCGCACCAGCCCGAAGTCGGCGACGATCGCCTCCTCCAGGACGTACTCACGGTCACCGAAGAGCCGGGTCTCCTTCGGCGGCGACGACACGACGACGTTGCCGGAGTCGTCGTACCTCCAGGGCAGGCCGCCCTCGGCGACCTGGGTCCCGCCACCGGTCGCGGTGAAGAACGCCGGGATCCCCGACCCGCCGGCCCGCATCCGCTCGGCCAGCGTGCCCTGCGGGGTCAGCTCGACCTCGAGCTCACCGGAGAGGTACTGCCGGGCGAACTCCTTGTTCTCCCCGACGTACGACGAGATCATCCGCCGCAGCCGCTTGCTCATCAGCAGCCGGCCCAGGCCCCACTCGTCGACACCACAGTTGTTCGACACCGCCTCCAGGTCGGCCACCCCGGCCTCCAGCAGCGCGTCGATCAGCACCGACGGCACACCGCACAGCCCGAACCCGCCGACCGCCAGCGTCGCGCCGTCCGCGACGTCCGCCACCGCCTCCGCGGCACTCGCCACGACCTTGTCCATGAGCACCTCCGCAGGTGATCCTGCCACGGTGCGCGCGCGTCGTACGCCGGGGCCGTCAGCCGCCCGTCGGGTCGGCCACGGACCACACCGACGCACCCAGGTGCACGTGGACCGCACCCCCGCTCAGGCAGGCGGCCTCGAGCCGTCCGTCGGGTGCCGGGAGCGCCTTCCACTCGCTGCCGTCGTGCCAGCACAGGCGGTTGCCCCGCGTGGTGGCGGCGACGAACACGGGCAGGTCGCCCGGAGCCTCCTCCACGAGCACGACCGCCCGGCCGCCGTTCGCCTCGAACGACCCGGGCGCCAGCTCGAGGCGGGGCATGGCGACCGGCGCCGACCGGACCAGGCCACGGAACGGCAGCTGGAGCACCTCCCACGCCACGGGCCGTGCGTCCACCCGTCCGGCGACCCAGATGTGGCCGGCGCCCAGTCCGACGGCGACCGACGTGAGCTCGGTCGGAGCGGGAGCCAGGTGGACCTTCCGCCAGCCGTCGTCGCGGCCGGCGGCGGGCTCGGTCTCGAGGTCCGCCAGCGTCCAGGCCGCGGCCGCCGGCGCGGGGCCGTCGCCGATCCGGCCCGCCACCACGAGCGGCCCCTTCTCGTAGAAGGAGAACGCCAGGCTCGTGTCGGGCTCGGAGCCCAGCGCGAAGCCGCGTCCGCGGGCGGACCCGCCGGAGATCGCCGCGTGCAGGGGGTAGGCGCGCAGCCGCCAGGTGCCCTCCTGGAGGTCCGAGGCGAGCAGGTGGGCGGCGCGCGCGTCGAGCACCGGCGCGGCCCACATCGCACCGATCCCCTCGAGCGAGTGGGCGACCGACTCCTCGGGGGTGCCGACGGACTCGGGGCGTACGCCGAACAGGTGCAGCCGGCCGTCCGCCCCGCGACCGGTCAGCCAGGCACCCTCGCCGGGCGAGGCGCCGACCACGCCGAAGGAGTCGAGGACGATCCCGTCGTAGGCGACCGGTGACGGCTCCGGGCCCGTCAGGTCACAGGTGAAGGCGCGGCCGTCCTGGCCGACTCCGGCGCACAGTCCGCGCCGCAGCGCCGTGACGCGCCCGTCCGTCTCGAGCTCGTTCCAGTCCATCGTGCTTCCCCCGGGAGCGACGGTAGCCCCGGCGGGTGGTCCCCGTCCCGAAGACCGCGAAGGCTTCACCATTACGCTCGTCCTCGTGCCGAGCCGCGACTTCCCTGCCGTGCGCCTGCACATCGTCACGGGCAAGGGCGGCACCGGGAAGTCGACCGTGGCCGCAGCGCTCGCGCTCGGGCTGGCCTCGACCGGCCGGAACGTGCTGCTGTGCGAGGTGGAGGGCCGCCAGGGCATCGCCCGGATGTTCGACGTCGAGCCGCTGCCCTACGCCGAGCGCCGCATCGCCACCGGCCTGGTCGGGCCGGAGGGCGAGCGGGGCGGCGTCGTCCACGCCCTGCACATCGACCCGGAGTCGGCGCTGCTGGAGTACCTCTCGATGTACTACAAGCTCGGCCGAGCCGGCAAGGCGCTGGACCGCTTCGGGGTCATCGAGTTCGCCACCACGATCGCCCCCGGCGTCCGCGACGTGCTGCTGACCGGCAAGGTCTACGAGGCGACCAAGCGCAACGCCCGCAACCGCAACGCGATCACCTACGACGCCGTCGTGCTCGACGCACCGCCGACCGGCCGGATCGCCCAGTTCCTCGGGGTCAACGACGAGCTGGCCGGACTGGCCCGGATGGGGCCGATCAAGAGCCAGGCCGACTCCGTGACCCGCCTGTTCCGCTCCCCGCAGACCGCCTGCACCTGGTCACCGTGCTGGAGGAGATGCCGGTGCAGGAGACCGCCGACGGCATCGCCGAGCTGCGCCGGCACGGGATCCCCGTCGGGGGCGTGGTCGTCAACCAGGTCCGGCCGCGCGACCTCGACGAGGACGACCTCGCCGCGATCCGCGCCAGCAAGGTCCCCAAGAAGCGCCTGGCGGCCGACCTGACGCGGGCCGGGCTCTCCGGCACCGGCACCCTGGTCACGGGCTCCTCAACGAGGCTCGCGACCATGCCGAGCGCCGCGCCCTCGAGGACAGCCAGCGCGCGGTGGTCGAGACGCTCGGGGTGCCGACGTACGAGCTGCCCCTGCTGGTGGGCGGCATCGACCTCGGCGGTCTCTACGAGCTCGCCGCGCTGCTGCGTGACCAGGGCCTGGCATGAACCGGGCCGTCGCGTGAGTACGCCGCGCAAGGCCGCGCGCAGCGCCGAGCAGCGGCAGCCCAGCCGCTCGCGGACGCGCGTGGGACCCCAGTCGGTGACGGGCGGGCAGGTGCTCGACGTCGACGCCCTCCTCGACGACCGGCACACCGGGATCATCGTCTGCTGCGGCTCGGGAGGGGTCGGCAAGACCACGACCTCGGCCGCCCTGGCCCTGCGAGCGGCCGAGCGCGGCCGCACCGTCGTGGTGCTGACCATCGACCCGGCCCGGCGGCTGGCCCAGTCGATGGGGATCGAGCAGCTCGACAACACCCCGCGGCCGGTCCCCGGCGTCGGCAAGGACCTCGGCCAGGGCGTCGGCGGGCTCGACGCGATGATGCTCGACATGAAGCGCACCTTCGACGAGGTGGTCCAGAGCCAGGCCAGCCCCGAGAAGGCCAAGCAGATCCTGGAGAACCCCTTCTACATCGCGCTGTCCAGCTCCTTCGCGGGGACGCAGGAGTACATGGCGATGGAGAAGCTCGGGCAGATCCACGCCGACGCCCAGCGCGACGGCACCTATGACCTGATCGTCGTCGACACCCCGCCGTCGCGCTCGGCGCTGGACTTCCTCGACGCACCCGAGCGGCTCTCCAGCTTCCTCGACGGGCGGTTCATCAAGCTGCTGCTGGCTCCGGCCAAGGGGCCGGCCCGGCTGATGACCGCGGGCTTCGCGATGGTCACCAACGCGCTGACCAAGGTGCTCGGCGCCCAGGTGCTGCGCGACATGCAGACCTTCGTGGCGGCGTTCGACACCCTCTTCGGAGGGTTCCGGCAGCGGGCCCAGAAGACCTTCGAGCTGCTCCAGGCCGACGGGACGGCGTTCCTCGTGGTGGCCGCGCCCGAGCCGGACGCGCTCCGCGAGGCGGCGTACTTCGTCGAGCGGCTCAGCGAGGACGACATGCCGCTCGCCGGGCTGGTGGTCAACCGGGCCAGCCCGCACACACTGGGCGACGTGACGGCCGACGAGGCGATGGCGGCAGCGCAGCGGCTGCGGAAGGACGACCCGGAGTCGCTCACCGCCGGGCTGCTGCGGCTCCACGCCGACCGGGTCCGGATGGTCGAGCGGGAGGCGAGGCTGCGGGGCCGCTTCGAGGCGGCGCACCCTCAGGTGCCGACGGCCGTCGTACCGGCCCTGGCGGGCGACGTGCACGACCTGGACGGGCTCCGTCAGGTCGGCTCGCTCCTGGCGGGGAAGCGGCCGACCTGACGGTCGTTGTCCCGACTGTCGGTGTCGACGTCAGCGCGGCTCAGGCGTTGACGGCCACACCCACGTGCTGCTCGCGAGCCGTCTCGAGGACGACCCTCCATGATGCGTTCGGACGGCGGCGCAGCAGGGCGCGGCGCTCGCGTTCGGTCATCCCGCCCCAGACGCCCCACTCGATCTGGTTGTCGAGAGCCTCGGCGAGGCACTCGGTGCGTACAGGGCACGCACCGCAGACCTGCTTGGCCTTGTTCTGCTCCGCACCGCGGACGAACAACTTGTCGGGCTGTGACGCCCGGCACGCAGCCTGGGCAGCCCAGTCTTGATTCCACATAATGACGTCCCCACGATCGTCAGACTGACTGCGTCCCCATGACGCCACCCGTTTCCGGCATGTCTCAGTCAGGTATCAAGGTAAAGAGCCGGGGCCCTACGCCGACAGAGCCGTGCGGATCTATCGGCGTAGTCCCATAGGACTAGTCCGCGGGGGTCACAAATGGGCAGCCTGTGTGGTCGTCACGTACCCTGGGCCGCATGTCCGTGCCCCCTGGCGAGCGCCTGCCTGCGCGACGCGTAGCCTCCCATCTCGCCGTGATGGCGGTCGTCGCGGCCGTCATGGGAGTGGTCGTGGCCGGCCTGGCGATCCCCTTCGCGGGCGTGCTCGGGATCGGCGCCAAGTCGCTGTCGCACACCGTCGAGGACCTGCCGGCAGACCTCCGCACCGAGCCGCTGGCGCAGCAGACCAAGATCGTCGACCCGGCCGGCCACACCGTGGCGACGCTCTACGACCAGAACCGCATCAACGTCCCGCTGAGCCAGATCTCGCGCAACATGGTCAAGTCGATCGTCGCCATCGAGGACTACCGCTTCTACCAGCACGGCGCGCTCGACCTGAAGGGCACGCTCCGCGCCCTCGTCACCAACCAGGCCAGCGGCGGCTCGGTGCAGGGTGGTTCGTCGATCACCCAGCAGATGGTCAAGATGACCCTGCTCGACCAGGCCAAGAACGCCAAGCAGCGCAAGGCGGCCACCGCAGACACCTACGCCCGCAAGATCACCGAGCTGCGCTACGCGATCGCCTTCGAGCAGAACTACTCCAAGGACTGGATCCTCGAGCGCTACCTCAACATCGCCTACTTCGGCGACGGCGCGTACGGCGTACAGGCGGCGGCGCGCCACTACTTCGGCACCAACGCCAAGGACCTCACCCTGCTCCAGGGCGCCACGCTGGCCGGCCTGGTCAAGAACCCCTCGGGCTACGACCCGATCCCCAACCGCCAGCGCGGGCTCGAGCGCCGCAACGTCGTGCTCGACCGGCTGGCGCAGCTCAACGTGATCACGCAGCACCGTGCCGACAAGCTGAAGAAGAAGCCGCTCGGCCTCCACCCGGTCAGGACGCCCAACGGCTGCCTGAACTCCAGCGCACCGTTCTTCTGCGACTACGTCGTGAGCTACCTCGAGCACGACCGCGCCCTGGGCAAGACCGTCGCCGCCCGCAAGAAGCTGCTCTACACCGGCGGGCTGACCATCCACACGTCGATCAGCCTGCGCGACCAGCGGGCGGCCGACAGCTCGGTGCGACAGCACGTCTTCGCCAAGGACCAGGCGATCGGCGCCCTGGCGATGGTCCAGCCGGGCACCGGCGACGTGAAGGCCCTCTCGCAGTCGCGCCCGATGGGCCGTGACAAGAAGACCGGCCAGACCTTCCTGAACTACGTCGTGCCACAGAAGTACGGCGACTCCAACGGCTTCCAGCCCGGCTCGACGTTCAAGGCGTTCGTGCTCGCGGCCGCGATCCAGCAGGGCATCCCGCTGTCGGAGCGGATCAAGTCGCCGATGGCGATGAACATCCCGATGAGCAAGTACCGCGTCTGCAACGACCAGCCCTTCGCCAGCACCGACACCTGGGCCGTGCACAGCTCCACGATCTCCGGGAACATGAACGCCTACACCGGCACCCAGGAGTCGGTGAACACGTTCTTCGCCCAGCTCGAGCTCCAGACCGGTCTGTGCGAGCCCTACAAGCTCGCCAAGGCGATGGGCATCGACCTGACCGACCCCAGCACCGAGATGGTGCCGTCGTTCACCCTGGGCGTCGCGTCGGTGAGCCCGCTCGAGCTCGCGGACGCCTACGCGACGTTCGCGGCTCGCGGCCTCCACTGCGACCCGCGGCCGGTCATCGCGATCGACGACTCCAACGGCAACCAGCTCAAGCGCTACGCGCCGCAGTGCCAGCAGGTGATCGAGGCCCCGGTCGCCGACGCCGTCAACGACGTCCTGCGCGGCGTGATGTCGCCGTCCGGCTTCGGCGCGAACCTGATGCTCAACCAGGAGTCGGCGGGCAAGACCGGTACGACCGACAGCAACATGTCGGTGTGGTTCATGGGCTACACCCCGAACCTCTCCACGGCCGCGATGGTCGCCGGCGCCAACCAGCTCGGCCACTGGATCACCCTGAACGGCCAGACCATCGGCGGCGCCTTCACCGACGTCGCGCACGGCTCCACCACGGCCGGCCCCATGTGGTACGGCGCGATGAGCCGGATCCAGAACTGGCTCCCGGACGCGACCTTCACGGCGCCGAACGGCCAGGACGTCAACGGCGTCCTGACCTCGGTGCCCGACGTCGGCGGCGTGCCCTACGACCAGGCCGCGCAGCAGCTGAAGGCCGCCGGGTTCCAGGTCGCCGACGGTGGCTACCGCAGCTCCGGCTACTCCCAGGACACCGTCGCCTACACCAACCCCGGCGCCGGTAGCCAGGCCGCCAGCGGCACCGTGATCACGATCTACCGCTCCAACGGCAAGCCCTACGTCCCGCCACGGCACCACGGCCACCACCACGGCAACGGGCCGGGCAACGGCAACGGCGGCCCCGGGCGCTAGGCCGGGCGAGAGGGTCCGCCGGACGACCTGGACCTAGGCGCCGAGCTGACGGCGTACCTCGGCGGCGACGGCTCCCCCGTCGGCGCGGCCTCGCACCTGCGGCGTCAGGACGCCCATCACCTTGCCCATCGCCCGCATCCCCTCGTCGGCCGCCCCGGTCTGGGCGATCGCGGAGGTGACGAGGTCGGCGATCTCGGCCTCGTCGAGCTGTGCGGGCAGGTAGTCGGCGATCACGGCGGCCTCGGCGCGCTCCTTGTCGGCGAGCTCGGTGCGGCCGGCGTCCGCGAAGGCGGTGGAGGCCTCACGGCGCTTCTTGGCCTCGGTCGAGAGCACCCCGACGATGTCGTCGTCGCTCAGCTCGCGCGCCTGCTTGCCGGCCACCTCGGCATTGGTGATGGCGGACAGCACCATCCGCAGGGTCGAGGAGCGCAGCTCGTCGCGGGCCTTGATCGCGGTGGTCAGGTCGCTGCGCAGCCGGTCCTTGAGGGCGCTCATGGGTGCATTGTGGCAGCCTTGCGTCCATGACCTCGGCCGGCTTCCTCGCGCGCGCGCTGGGCGCGGGGGTGGTCGGCGGCGCCGGGCTCGCGGCGTACGGCGTGTGGGAGTCGCGGGCCTTCACCCTGCGCTGCGCGACGATGCCGGTCCTGCCGACCGGTGCCCGGCCCGTGCGCGTCCTGCACCTCAGCGACATCCACATGACGCCGAGCCAGTCGCGCAAGCAGGAGTGGGTCCGATCCCTGGCCGACCTCGAGCCCGACCTCGTGGTCAACACCGGCGACAACCTCGCCCACCTGGAGGCGCTGCCGCCGGTGCTCGACTCGCTCGGCCCGTTGCTCGACGTGCCAGGCGTCTTCGTGCTCGGCTCCAACGACTACTTCGCGCCGATCGCGCGCAACCCGCTGCGCTACCTGCTGCCCGACGACGGCTGGCGCAACACGCGGGCCGCGAAGCTGCCCTGGCAGGAGCTCAAGGACGCCTACAGCGCCGCCGGCTGGCTCGACCTGACCAACCGTCGTGCCTCCTCGACGGTCGGGGAGCTGACGGTCGCCTGGGCCGGCGTGGACGACCCCCACCTGCGCTACGACGACCTGCTCGCGGTCGGCGGACCGGCCGACGTCGCGGCCGACCTGCGCCTCGGGGTCACGCACGCGCCCTACCTCCGGGTGCTCGACCAGTTCGCCAGCGACGGCTACCAGGCGATCCTCGCCGGCCACACCCACGGCGGTCAGGTCTGCCTGCCGTTCCGGGGGCGCGCTGGTCACCAACTGCGACCTCGAGCCCGCCCGTGCCAAGGGACTCCACCGGCACCCCGCCGACTCGCGCCCCGGTGATCCCGGATCGTCCTGGCTGCACGTCTCGGCCGGGCTCGGGACCTCGCCGTACGCACCGTTCCGGGTCGCCTGCCGCCCCGAGGCGACCCTGCTCGACCCTGACCCCCCTGACCTGATCTCCAGCCGCGAGACCGCGATTCCCAGGCGGCCGGACCCACCCGGTATGCTCGCCCGTGCTTGTCGCCCGGCATCGCGAGTCGCTCGCCGATCGCTGGGACCGGCAATCGGGCTGTGGCGCAGTTTGGTAGCGCGCCTCGTTCGGGACGAGGAGGCCGCAGGTTCAAATCCTGTCAGCCCGACCGCGTGATGTCTCGAGTCAGCCGGACCTGCAGTCGCGGGTCCGGCTGTCGTCGTCTCCGGCCGTCGACGGGCGTCGTGGTGGATCATGGAGATCCAGCCATCGCCGCGGAAGGAGGGGCATGACGCACGACCACGCTCCCGGGCCCGACGCGGACCGCCGGCTGCTGCTCGGCGCGCTCGGGCTGATCGTCGCGTTCATGGCCGTCGAGGTCGTCGTCGGCCTGCTGGTCGACTCGCTGGCGCTGCTGGCCGACGCGGGGCACATGCTCACCGACGCGGCCGCGATCGGCCTCGCCCTGGTGGCGATCCGACTGGCCGCCAGGCCGGCCTCCGGTGCCTACACCTACGGCCTGAAGCGGGCGGAGATCCTCTCCGCCCAGGTCAACGGGCTCACGCTCGCCGTGCTCGTGGTGTTCTTCGTCGTCGAGGCCGTACGCCGGCTCGTCCACCCGCCGGACGTCGACGGCGGGGCCATGGCGCTCGTCGCCGCGATCGGGATCCTGGTCAACCTCAGTGCAGCCGCCCTGCTGGCCCGGGCCGACCGGCGCAGCCTCAACATCGCCGGGGCGTTCCTCCACATCGTCACCGACCTGATCGCGTTCGTCGCGACCTTGGTGGCCGGCTTCGTCATCTACCTCACCGGGTGGTCGCAGGCCGACGCCGTCGCGACGTTGGTCGTCGCCGCACTGATGGCGGTGGCGGCGTACCGCCTGCTGCGCGACAGCGCACGGATCTTCCTCGAGGCGTCACCGCGGGGGATCGAGCCGGGAGCCGTCGAGGCGGGGATCCGCGGTGTGGCGGGGGTGACCGACGTGCACGAGCTGCACGTGTGGGAGGTGACGTCGGGCTTCCCGGCCCTGTCCGCGCACGTGCTCGTCGACCCGGGGGCCGACTGCCACGAGCGCCGGCTGGCGATCGAGGACGTGCTGGAGGCGCGGTTCGGCATCGAGCACACCACGCTCCAGGTCGACCACCGCGCCGACGTGCTCCCCGCGTCGGCGCTCGGGCAGCGCCTGCGTCGAGGACCGGACGAGGGGCACCCGCACCACTGACGGTGTCAGCGGACCTGTCCGGCGAGCAGCTCGGCGATCTGGACGGCGTTGAGGGCGGCGCCCTTGCGGAGGTTGTCGTTGCTCACGAAGAGCACGAGCCCGCGGGCGTCCGGGACGCCGGGATCCTGACGCAGCCGCCCGACGTACGACGGGTCGCGGCCGGCGGCCTCGAGCGGCGTGGGGACCTCGGTGAGCTCGACCCCGGGGGCGGCCGCGAGCAGCTCGCGGGCGCGGGCCACGGTCAGCGGGCGCGCGAACTCCACGTTGAGCGAGAGGCTGTGACCGGTGAAGACCGGGACGCGGACGCAGGTGCCGGAGACCAGGAGGTCGGGCACGCCGAGGATCTTGCGGGACTCGTGGCGGAGCTTCTGCTCCTCGTCGGTCTCGAACAGCCCGTCGTCGACGATCGAGCCGGCCAGCGGCAGCACGTTGTGGGCGATCGGCCGGACGTACTTCACGGGGTCTGGGAAGGTCACCGCCGTGCCGTCGTAGGCCAGCTCGCGGGCCTTGTCGCCCGAGGCGGCGAGCTGCTCCGCCAGCTCGTCGACGCCGGCCAGACCGCTCCCGGAGACCGCTTGGTACGTCGAGGCGATCAGGCGCACCAGCCCGGCCTCGTCGTGCAGCGGCTTGAGCACCGGCATCGCGGCCATGGTGGTGCAGTTCGGGTTGGCGATGATCCCCTTGCGGGCCTCGCGGATCGCCTCGGGGTTGACCTCGGAGACGACGAGCGGGACGTCGGGGTCCATCCGCCAGGCCGAGGAGTTGTCGACCACGATCGCGCCGGCGGCTGCGAACCGCGGCGCGAGCGTCCGCGAGGCCGTCGCGCCGGCGGAGAACAGGGCGATGTCGAGCCCGCTCAGGTCGGCGGTCGCGGCGTCCTCGACGGTGACCTCGCGGTCGCCGACGGGCAGCACGGTGCCGGCCGAGCGCGCGGAGGCGAACAGCCGGACCGAGGCCATCGGGAAGTCGCGCTCGACCAGGATCTGACGCATCGCGGCGCCGACCTGTCCGGTCGCGCCGACGACCCCGACGGCGAGGCCAGCGTTCGTGGCCTGGGTCATCGCCCCGTCCCGCCGTAGACGACCGCCTCGACCTCGGCACTGTCGAGGTCGAACGCCGTATGGGTGGCCTGGACCGCCGCCGAGACGTCCTTCTCGTCGACGATCACCGAGATCCGGATCTCGGAGGTGGAGATCATCTCGATGTTGACGCCGGCGTTGGCCAGGGCGGCGAAGAACCGGGCGGTGATGCCCGGGTGGGAGCGCATGCCGGCGCCGATCAGCGAGACCTTGCCGATCTCGTCGTCGTACATCAGGTGGTCGTAGCCGACGTCGCTGCGCAGCTTGGCCAGGGCCGCCATCGCGGTCTGGCCGTCCTCGCGGGGCAGCGTGAACGAGATGTCGGTGAGCCCCGTGGCCTGGGCCGAGATGTTCTGCACGACCATGTCGAGGTTCACCTCGACCTCGGCGAGCGCCTCGAAGATCCGGGCAGCCTCACCGACCTTGTCGGGTACGCCGACCACCGTGATCTTGGCCTCGCTCCGGTCGTGGGCGATGCCGGCGATGATCGCCTGCTCCATGTCGTCTGCTCCCTCCGGGGTGGGCAGGATCCAGGTGCCTTCCTTCTGGGAGAAGGACGAACGCACGTGGACCGGGATGTGGTAGCGGCGGGCGTACTCGACGCACCGCAGGTGGAGGATCTTCGCGCCCGAGGCCGCCATCTCGAGCATCTCCTCGGTGGAGACGTGGTCGAGCTTGCGGGCCGTGGGCACGAGTCGCGGGTCGGCGCTGAAGACGCCGTCGACGTCGCTGTAGATCTCGCACACCTCGGCACCGAGGGCCGCGGCCAGGGCGACCGCGGTGGTGTCGGACGCACCGCGGCCCAGGGTGGTGATGTCCTTGGTGTCCTGGGAGACGCCCTGGAAGCCGGCCACGATCGCGATCGCCCCTCCGCCGAGGGCCCTCTCGATGCGTCCGGGCGTGATGTCGATGATCTTGGCCTTGCCGTGCGCCGAGTCGGTGATCACGCCGGCCTGCGAGCCGGTGAACGACTGCGCCTTGTGGCCGAGCTCGGCGATCGCCATGGCCAGCAGCGCCATCGAGATGCGCTCCCCGGCGGTCAGCAGCATGTCGAGCTCGCGCGGCGGCGGGGCTGGGCTGACCTGCTCGGCGAGGTCGCGCAGGTCGTCGGTGCTGTCACCCATCGCCGAGACCACCACCACGACGTCGTGACCGGCCTGCCGGGTGTCGACGATCCGCCGTGCGACACGCTTGATGCCGTCGGCGTCGGCGACCGAGGAGCCGCCGTACTTCTGCACGACGATGCTCATGAGTGGCTCACAGGGGGTCCTGGGGAAGGTCGGGCGACAGGGTGACGCGACGCTGCGACCAGGCGAGTTTACCGGGGCCGCTCCGCCGGGTCGGGACCCATCTCAGGGGTGCGCGCGCGGTGTCGACCACCGGGGGCAGGTCACGCGGGTGCGGGCGGACTCTCCAGCATCTCGTTCGCCGCGGCGACCTGGTCGAGCTCGCCGGTGAACTCCACGTCGAGCCGGTCGTGGGCGACCACCGAGAGCAGCGCGTTGAGCATCGCGCCGGCGAGGTTGCCCCAGGAGGAGACGTAGGAGAACTGCCACCACCACAGCGCCTCGGCGGTGTTGCCGAGGCGGTAGTGGCGCAGACCGTTCTCGAGGTCGCTGGCGATGCTGGTGAGGTCGTCGGAGAGCTGGCTCTCGACCTGCTCGGGGTCGTAGGGGTCGAAGACGAAGCTGTAGGTGTCGATGTCACCGAACATCTCGGCCAGTCGCAGCCGCAGGCCGTCGAGGTCGGCGTCGGGACCGACGTCGGGCTGGTAGTCCTCCTCGGGCGTGAAGTCGACCTGCGCGCCGAGCCGGGCACCGGCGAGGAGGATCTGGCTGATCTCGAGCAGCAGCAGCGAGATGCTGCGACCCGCGTCGCCCTCGGCGGCGACCGCCCGCAGGGCGATCAGGAAGCTCTCGACCTGGTCGGCGATCTGGGCGGCGAACTCGTCCCCGGGCGCGACCGGCGGCAGCCCGGCCCCTCCGGCCAGGATCTGGTCCGTCGTGGTCTGTTCGGTCATTCGGCCGTCCGCCTCCCAGCGAATGCCCGCCCGAGCGTGACCTCGTCGGCGTACTCCAGGTCGCCGCCGACGGGAAGCCCACTCGCGAGACGGGTGATGCGTAGTCCCAGGGGTCTGAGCATACGGGTGAGATAGGTGGCGGTCGCCTCGCCCTCGAGGTTGGGGTCGGTCGCGAGGATCACCTCGGTGATCGCGCCGTCGGCGAGCCGCTTGAGCAGCTCGGCGATGTGGAGCTGGTCGGGGCCGATGCCGTCGATCGGCGAGATCGCTCCGCCGAGCACGTGGTAGCGGCCACGGAACTCCCGCGTCCGCTCGATGGCGACGACGTCCTTGTACTCCTCGACCACGCACAGCACGGTCTGGTCGCGCCGCGGGTCGCGGCAGATCCGGCACTCGTCCTCCTCGGAGACGTTGAAGCAGATCGAGCAGAACCTCACCCGCTGCTTGACCTCGAGGAGGACCTCGGCGAGACGTCGTACGTCGACCGGCTCGGCCTGGAGCAGGTGGAACGCGATCCGCTGGGCGCCCTTGGGACCGACGCCGGGCAGCCGGCCGAGCTCGTCGATGAGGTCCTGGACGATGCCTTCGTACACGACCCGGATCAGCCGCCGAGGCCGGGCACACCGCCGCCGAGGCCGGGCATGCCGCCGCCCGCGAGCGGACCGAGGGCGCTGCTGGCCAGGGCATCGGCCTGGGACTTGGCATCGCGGTAGGCGGCGACGATCAGGTCACCGAGATCGCTGAGGTCGTCGTCGCTGGAGCCGTCGAAGCCGCCGGCCTTGATGTGGACGGCCTCGAGCTCGCCGATGCCGTTGAGGGTGACCGTCACGGCCCCGCCGCCGACGGTGCCCTCGATCCGTGCCTCGGTGAGCCGCTCCTGGGCGCTCTCGAGCTGCTCCTGCATCTGCTGCGCCTGGGCGAGAAGACCCTGCAGGTCGAACCCACCGGGCTCACCGCCCGCCGCGCCGGCAGCCTCGAAGGGGTTCTGGGTCATGGCGTCACCTGTCGTCTCTCACTGGTGGGGGATCTCCTCGATGACCTGGGCACCGAGCGCCTCCTGGAGGAGCTGGGCACCGTCGAGGCCCGAGGACTCGGCATCGGCATCGTCGGGGCGGGCGCCGCCGTCGGAGTCTGCTGCCGCGGTGGGCGCGGGGTCGTCACGTCCGGCCGTGCGCGTCGGGGTGATCGCCTGACGGGCGGTGGCCGACGGGCTCTCGCCGGGCGGCTCGGGCCGGGCGAACGGCGGTGGCTCGGTGGGGGAGGCAGGGACCGGTGCGGCGGCCGGGGCGGGCTCCCGCGCCGCGGGCGGGGGCGGCGCCGCTTCGGGATCGGCTCCCGGGTCGACGATCGTCTCGACCCGCCAGTCGTGACCCACGACGTCGATCGCGGCCTGCCGGACGATCTCGGCGCTCCCACCGCTGTCGAACGACTCGCGCGCCCCGACGTTGCCGAAGCCCAGGGTGAGGATCTGCGCGTCGACCCCCACCACCTGGGCGTGCTGGGTGAGGTGGATCCAGGTCACCCGCCGACGCTGCTTGGTGGCCTCGACGATGTCGGGCCACAGGCGTCGTACGTCGACCAGGCTCAGCGGGGATCCGGCGGCGGTCTCGGTGACTGCGGCGGGGGCTGGCCGGCGACTCGTGGAGCGGCTCCGGCGTCGCTTCGGGCGCGGCTTCCGGCTCGGACCTGTCGGCGGCCGGCCGAGCCGCGGGCTCGGGCTCCGGCGCGGGCTCGGCGGCGCGGGCGCGGGAGCGGGGCGCGGAGGCGGCGGCGGGCGGCGTCGCGACCGGCGTGCCCGTCGGCGGGGCCGCGGGACGCTCGACCCGGAGCGAGCGGTCGGCGACCGGCGCAGGGACCGGGCCGGCGGGCTCGCCCCCGGCGATCGTCAGCCGGCGCTCGAGCCGGTCGAGGCGGGCCTGCACGCCCTCGGTGGAGTGGTCGGCGCCCGGCAGGAGCACCCGCGCACAGATCAGCTCGAGCAGGAGGCGCGGGGCCGTGGCCCCCCGCATCTCGGTCAGACCGGTCGCGACGAGGTCGGCGGCGCGGCTCAGCTCGGCCGGACCGAAGCGGGCGGCCTGGGCGACCAGCCGCTCGGCGGCGTCCTCGGCGATGTCGATCAGCCCGGTGGCCGGCGCATCGGGGACGGCCGAGACGATCACGAGGTCGCGCAGCCGGCGCAGGAGGTCCTCGGTGAAGCGGCGGGGGTCCTGTCCGGTCTCGATCACCTTGTCGACCACGCCGAACACCGCCGACCCGTCGCCGGCCGCGAACGCGTCGACGACCTCGTCGAGCAGGGTGTCGGGCGTGTAGCCGAGCAGCCCGGCCGCCAGCGCGTAGGTGATGCCGTCGGCCCCGGCGCCGCCCATCAGCTGGTCGAGGACCGAGAGGCTGTCACGCGCAGAGCCGCCCCCGGCCCGGACCACGAGCGGCAGCGCGGCCGGCTCGATGCTGACCCCCTCCTTCGCGCACAGCTCGGAGAGGTAGGACGAGAGCAGGCGCGGCGGGATCAGCCGGAACGGGTAGTGGTGGGTGCGGGACCGGATGGTCGGCAGCACCTTCTCGGGCTCGGTGGTGGCGAAGATGAAGCGGAGGTGGGGCGGCGGCTCCTCGACCAGCTTGAGCAGGGCGTTGAAGCCCTGGGTGCTGACCATGTGGGCCTCGTCGATGATGTAGACCTTGTAGCGGCTGCGCACCGGCGCGAAGAACGCCTTCTCACGCAGGTCGCGCGCGTCGTCGACGCCGCCGTGGGAGGCCGCGTCGATCTCGATCACGTCGATCGAGCCCGGTCCTCGTCGGGCGAGGTCGCGGCACGAGTCGCACTCGCCGCAAGGGTCGGCCACCGGCGCCTGCTCGCAGTTGAGGGCCCGGGCCAGGATCCGCGCCGACGTGGTCTTGCCGCACCCGCGGGGGCCGGAGAAGAGATAGGCGTGGTTGACCCGGTTGGCCGCGAGAGCCGCACGCAGCGGCTCGGTCACGTGGTCCTGCCCGATGACCTCGGCGAAGGTCTCGGGACGGTAGCGCCGGTAGAGCGCGAGGGGTGACTCCACTCCTGAACCCTAACCAGCCACGCCGACAACCGGGCGACTGAGGACGCTCCGTGCCCGAGCGAGGACGCTCCGAGTCCACGAATGGGCACGGAGCGGCCGGAGCGAGCGTGCTCGCAAGCCGACCAGCCCGCGCTCACGAGGTCACGGTGGGCGAGGCACGCGGCGTACGCGCGGCCAGTGAGCCACCAGTCACGGTGACCGCCAGGACGACCAGCGCACCGAGCACGATCGCGGCTCCCTCACCCGGTCTCAGCAGGTCGAGCTGGGCGCCGATGGCGGCCGCGGCCACGGGCACGCCGAGCTGGGCGCTCGCCAGCATCGCGTACGGCGCGGGCTGGCGCAGCGGGACGGCGACCAGGTGCGCGAGCGTCGCCCCGACACCGAGACCGAGGCCGAGCGCGATCATCGACGGGTGGTGGAGGAGGTCGCCGAGCTGGAGCCCGGCCCCCAACCAGACGAAGAAGACCGGTCCGAAGAACCCCTCGGTGACGGCGAAGAGCTGCTTGGCGACGCGGCGCGGCTCGCCGACCGCTGCGACGGCCAGGCCCGACACGAAGCCCGCCAGCATCAGCGAGACGTGCATCGCGATCGCCAGGGCCGCCATCGCGAACAACGCGGTCAGGCTGATCCGCAGCTCCACCGCGAACTGCCGCTCCTCCGAGACCCCGTGCACCCGTTTGCGCACGCCGCTTCGCTCGACGGCCCGGAGCGCCAGGAACAGGACCCCACCGGCCACCAGCACGACCGCTGCACCGAGTGAGGCCCGGGCCACGTGGTGGGGATCGATCACCAGCGGCAGCAGCACGATGCAGGCGGCGTCGGCGGTGGCCACCTGCGGGAGCAGCTCCACGACATCGCGCCCGCCGAGCTCGAGCGAGTCGACGATCGGCAGGACCAGCGCAGCGGACGACGACGCCATCAGGACGGCGTAGAGCGGGGCGTGGGAGATCCCGATGAGCCGGGCGGCGGCGTACCCGAGGAGGCAGGCGGCGACCCCGACCACGACCACCCGGACGAGCCCGGTGCGCAGCGCGGGCCGCAGCCGAGGGTCGCGGATCGGCACGTGGGTACCGGCCACGAACATCACCAGCACGAACCCGGCGTTGCCGAGGAAGGTGAACGTCGGGTCGCTCGCGTCGAGGACCCCGAGGCCCGACACCCCGAGCGCCACGCCGGCCAGCAGCTCCCCGAGGATGACGGGCAGGTGCCAGCCCCTCGGCGTGGCCAGGAGAGGCCCGGCCAGGGCGACCGCGCAGACGATCGCCAGGTCGAGGAACGACACGACCGGATGGTAGACCCGGCACCCGGCGATCGACGCCCGCTGATCGAGCCCGTCGAGATCTCCGGACACGAAGAGGCCCCCCACGCACCCGGCAGAGCTCGCCTGCCCTTGCTGCCTTCCGGCCCTGGGGGATTGAGCAAGATGCCGCCGCATGGGGGGTTGCCCGGAGTCTAGGCGACCGTCGTACGACGGACGAAGTCGAGGGGTGACCTCCGGGAGCCGCTAGCGATTTCGTCGGCCCGTCCACGCCCCGGTAGCCTCCTCCGCGGAGGATTCGCCTAGTGGCCTATGGCGCTCGCTTGGAAAGCGGGTTGGGTTAACAGCCCTCAGGGGTTCGAATCCCCTATCCTCCGCCACTCGTCGGGCCGTCCCCGAGCCGTGCCACGGACCGATGAACCGACCCCCTCGGCGCCGACCGGCCCGCTCTGTGAGACTCATCCGGCAGGGACTCGGGCCACGACACGCACCTGGTCGGACCAGGTGCCCATGGGCGGGAGACGACACGGTGAGCCAACCGACGCACCCCGGCGGGCTGGCCTCGCTGATCGTGCAGGGCAAGGACCGGACCGGCATCGTCGCGACGGTGAGCGCCGTGCTCAGCGACCACCGGGCCAACATCGTCTCGCTCGACCAGTACTCCGACGACCCCGGCGGCGGCGCGTTCTTCCAGCGGACCGTCTTCACCCTCGACGGCGTCCGCGAGGCCCTGCCCCGTCTCCAGGCCGACCTGGAGGCGGCTCTCGCCGACGACTTCGAGCTGACCGTCGGCCTGCGCGACCTGTCGGTCCCCCAGCGCGTCGGGATCCTCGCCTCGAAGTCCGACCACTGCCTGGTCGACCTGCTGTGGCGGCACCGTCGCGGCGAGCTGCACATCGACGTCGCCATGGTCATCTCCAACCACCCCGACATGGCCGAGCAGGTGCGCCAGTTCGGGATCCCCTACTTCTACGTCCCGTCCGCCGGCCCCGACAAGTCCGCGGCCGAGGCCGAGATCCTGCGGCTGCTGAAGGGGAACGTCGACTTCGTGGTGCTGGCCCGCTACATGCAGATCCTCTCCGGCGGCCTGATCGCCGAGCTCGGCGTCCCGATCATCAACATCCACCACTCCTTCCTGCCGGCGTTCATCGGCTCCGGCCCCTACGCGAAGGCCAAGGAGCGGGGCGTCAAGCTGATCGGCGCCACGGCGCACTACGTCACCGAGGACCTCGACGAGGGGCCGATCATCGAGCAGGACGTGATCCGCGTCAGCCACGCCGACACCGCCGCCGACCTCCAGCGCCGGGGCGCCGACGTCGAGCGCGCCGTCCTCTCCCGGGCCGTCGCCTGGCACAGCGAGGACCGCGTGATCCGGCACGAGAACCACACCATCGTCTTCGCCTGAGCGGACCCAGGGGCGGCGCGGCGACCGGCTCGTCGTACGTCGTGGACGGCCCGGTGTAACGCGATCGCCTCCTCGTCCGCTTCATGGGTGACACGCGCCCGGACCCGGGCGCCCAGCGAGGAGGAAACCCCATGAGCCTGAGTGCCCTACGACGTACGGCGGCCGGTGCCGCGGTGCTGGCGACGGCTGCTGCCGGCGTCGTCGCCCTGCCGGCGCTGCACGCCTCCGCCGACACCGGTGTGGCGTCGACGTCGCTCTCCATCCGCGCCGTGCACGGCGCGGTTCGCCCCGGCGGCACCGACACCATCGCCGGTTCGCTGGCCGTCGCCGGCTCGGGGTCGGCGGCCGGACGGACCGTGACCCTCGAGGCCAAGCCGCTCGGCACCGCCGACTTCGTCCCGGTCGCCGACACCACCACCCGGCCCCACGGCGGTCTGCGCGAGCAGGTCACGCCGGCCGTGACGACCCGCTACCGCTGGCACTACGCCGGCGACACCGACGCCAGGCAGAGCTTCAGCGGCGTGGTCAACGTGCGGGTCCGGACGCCTCAGCACCCGGCGAACCGCATCAACACCTCGCTCTCCATCCGCGCCGTCCGCCACGTCGAGAGCCTCGGCGGCGCCGACGTCGTCCGCGGCCGGCTCCTCGCCGGCCACGTCGCCCTCCGCCACCGTCCGGTGCTCCTGGTCTCGCGGACGGGTGACGCCACGTCCTGGACCTTCGAGGCTGTCCACCGGACCCACCGTGAGGGCATCGTGAAGTTCCAGGTCCGGCCCGCCGCGGACACGTCGTACCGCCTGTTCTTCCTCGGTACGGCGCTCCTGCAGCCCGCCAAGAGCGGCATCGTGCGCATCGTCTCGCGTCCCGACATCACGATCGCGGCCACGCCGAGGCGGATCGCCAGGGGCGGGTCCACCACCGTGTCCGGCACGGTCACCGACGCCGGTGCCCCCGTCGTCGGCGGCACCGTGAAGCTGCTCGCCCACCCGCTCGGGACGCACCACCTGCGCCTGGTCGGCACCGCCACCACGGCCGCCGACGGCACGGTGAGCTTCACCGACGCCCCGAAGCGGGCGACCGCCTACCGGTTGCGCCTGGTGCACACCACCGGGATCCGGGGCGCGGTGAGCCGCCAGGTCCGCGTCTGGGTGACGCTTCCCTCCTCCCTGTCGATCCGGGGCCGGGCGACCCACACCGACTTCGTCGTCAGCGGAGTGCTCGTCGGCGGAGGCCACCCGCTCGGACACCGGACCGTGACCCTGCTCGTGCAGGCCCCCGGGACCGACACCTGGACCCCGGCCGGCACCGACCTGACCGACAAGCGGGGAGTTGCCCGGTTCCACGAGCCGACCACCCCCGGTACCGGTTACCGTCTCGCCTATGCGGGTGGGTCGCGGTTCGCAGCGAGCACCAGCGGGACCGTCGTCTCCTGAGTCCGACGGCGTACCCCCGGAGGGAACGGCGCTGGACGCCTCGCATCCTCAGTGACGCCGCCCGTCGGTCCGGCTCCTTGGGAGCACGGGCCGGCGGGCGGCAGCCTGCCCGCCGCGGACCCCGACCTCGACCGGGCGCTCGCGCTCGCCCGGGAGCGGGGACGAGCACGGGTTCTCGGTCCTGTGGCGGACCCTCCACCCTCCCCTGCTGCGGTACCTGACCGTGCGCGGCAACGACGCCCCCGAGGACCTGGCCGCCGAGACCTGGCTCCAGGTGGTGCGCGACCTCGACAGGTTCCAGGGCGACGCCCAGGCCTTCCGCGGCTGGTTGTTCACCGTGGCCCGCCACCGGGCGGTCGACCAGGGGCGGGCGCGGGCCACCCGACCCGCCGTCAGCGTCGCCGATCCCCATGCCGAGCGTGCCGAGGCCAGTGCGCCCAGTGCTGAGCACGACGCCGCGGAGCGGGAGGCGACCGCCGCCGCCCTCCGGCTGGTCGCCACGCTGCCGCCGGACCAGGCGGAGATGGTGATGCTCCGGGTGGTCGCCGGCCTCGACGTCGCGGTGGTCGCCGAGCTGGTCGGCAAGAAGCCCGGGGCGGTGCGCGTCGCCGTGCACCGCGCCCTGAAGTCCCTGTCCCGCGACCCACGGGTCCGTACAGCTGCGAGAGGTGGTGTGTGATGAGCGAGCACGACGACCTGGCCCGCTGGGCCGACGACGACCTGGTCCGCGCCCTGCGCGCTCCGGGCACCGACGCCGAGCTCGCCGACGAGCAGCAGTACGTCGCGGCGTTCCGCGCCGCGCAGGGGCTCGACGTCCACGGTGCGGCCCCTTCCGGGGCGCACGATCGGCAGGCTCGGCGCGGGCGGTACGGCGGTCGTGCTGACCGTCGCGCTCACCAGTGGCATGGCGGCGGCCTACACCGGACACCTCCCCGAGCCCGTGCAGCAGATCGCCCACAGCATGATCGGTGCGCCGGCCCCTGCACCGGGAGCCGGCCGTGTCGAGGCCGCCCCGGCGCGCCACGGACACGGCGCATCGCCCGGCACCACCGGCCCGTCCGGCTCGGCCACCCCGTCGGACGGCGCGTCCACACCGGCCCCGTCCACACCGACCCGGACCGGCACCGACCGTCCGCAGCCGACCGCCGGAGCGTCTGCCTCGGCGAACGCCGGGCCCTCGTCCGCTCCGTCCGGCGATCCCTCGTCGACCTCGACCCCCTCCGCCACGGCCGGGACCCCCGGCGGCATGACCGCCGCCGGCGTCACCCACCGCGCGGGCGTCGGCGAGGCCGTGAGCCTCTCGAGCATCCTGACCACGACCGAGGGCGTCCCGCTGCCCGACTACCCGGTCGTCCTCCAGGTGCGCGGTCCGGGGCGGTGGCACCCGGTCGCCCGGACGACGACCGACGCGAGCGGTGCCGCCACCACCGTGACCCCGCCCCTGACGCGGTCGGCCTGGTTCCGCTGGCACGCCGCCCACCACATCCACAGCCCTCGCTGGTTGGTACAGATGGTCCCGACCCTCTCGGCGAGCGTCTCCGTGAGCGGGGCGACGACCGTGGTGTCCGCGACGTCGCTCGGCGGCTTTCCCGGTGACCGGGTCCAGCTGGTGCGTCGCGTCGACCGACGCGCCGCGGGCGTCCGGACCGGGACCCTCGACTCGAACGGGTCGGTCTCGTTCACCATCCCCACCCCCGGTCGTCGGGCGTCGTACGTGGTCCGGCTGCCACGCACGCCGGTGCACACGGGGGTTCGGACCAGCGTCGTCGTCGTCCCGCCGGCCGTGGCGTCGGTCGGGCTGTCGGCCTCGAGCCACCGCGTGGCCGTGGGCGGGTCCCTCACCGTGTACGGCGCCGTGCGCGCCGCGGACGGGTCGGGCCTGGCCGGACGCGTCGTCCACCTCCAGGTGCGCGGGCCCCGGCGCTGGTTCGGCGTCGGGTCGGCGACGACCGACGCCGCCGGCACGGTGGCGATCGCGACACCCTCGGCGAGCCGGACCGTGCGCTACCGGCTGCTCGTCGGGAAGGGCCGCCGCAGCAGTCCGTGGCGGGTCGCCATGGTGCCCACCCTGAGCGCGTCCACCCGCGCCGACGGCGCCGGCGCCGACGTCGTGGCCACGGCGGTCGGTGGCCGCGCCGGTGACCGGGTGGTGCTCCTACGACGCCGCGACGGCCGTCTCGTGCAGGTGCAGCACGCGTCCCTCACCGCCGACGGGACCGTCTCCTTCTCGGTCCAGCGACGCCCGCGGAGTGTGACGTACGTCGTGCGGCTGGTCGGGACCCAGCGGCACAGCGCCGCCACGGCGAGGACGACGGTGGCCGGCAGCGGCTGATGCCGACGCCGAGCACGGTGGGGCCGTCCCCGCCCCCGGCCGGTCGTCAGCGTCGGCCGACCTTGAACATCCCGCGCACGGCCTCCCGCGCGGCGGTCGACACGGCGTACTGGAAGGTCTTCGACTTCACGACCTTCTCGAACGTGCTGTCCTGGGGCTTCGCGGCCTTCGGCTTCGGCGCGGGTGCACCGTGCCGGCCTTCGTGGCCTGCTCCTGGGCCGCCTTCTCCGCCCCGGCGTTCATGCGGGCGGCGAGCTGCTCGCTGGCCGACTCGCGGTCGACGACCTGGGAGTACGTCGCCCACCCCGGGCTCGCCTTCACCGCGGCGTCCATGGCGGCGGCGTCCGCCGGACCCATCAGCGACTCCGGGGCGCGGAGCCGGGTCCAGGCGACCGGGGTGGGGGCTCCCCGCTCGTTCATCACCGTCACGATCGCCTCGCCGATGCCGAGGGAGAGGATCACCTTGCCGAGGTCGTCGTAGGACGAGGTGGGGTAGGTGTTCACCGTCGCCTTGAGCGCCTTGGCGTCGTTGGGCGTGGCGGCGCGGAGCTGGTGCTGGATCCGCGAGCCGAGCTGGGCGAGCACGGCATCAGGTACGTCGGTCGGGCTCTGCGTCACGAAGACGACGCCGACGCCCTTGGAGCGGATCAGCCGCACGGTCTGGGCGATCTGGTCGAGGAACGCCTTCGAGGCGTCGTTGAAGAGCAGGTGCGCCTCGTCGAAGAAGAAGACGAGCTTGGGCTTGTCGACGTCGCCCACCTCGGGGAGGTCGTGGAACAGGTCGGCCAGCAGCCACATCAGGAACGTCGAGAACAGCGCGGGCCGGTCCTGCAGGTTGGGCAGCTCGACCATCGAGACCACGCCGCGGCCGTCGGCGGCGACCTGGAGCAGGTCGGACGACTCGAACTCCGGCTCTCCGAAGAACGCGTCGGCGCCCTGGCTCTCGAAGGAGATGAGCTCGCGCAGGATCACGCCGGCCGTCGCGCTCGAGAGCCCGCCGAGCTCCTTGAGGTCGGGCTTGCCCTCGTCGCTGTTCAGGTAGTGCACCACCGCCCGGAGGTCCGCGAGGTCGAGCAGCGGCAGGCCCGCCTGGTCGGCGTAGTGGAAGATCAGGCCGAGGCTCGACTCCTGCGTCTCGTTCAGCCCCAGCACCTTGCTCAGCAGCAGCGGTCCGAACGACGTCATCGTCACCCGCAGCGGGATGCCGGTTCCCTGGCCGCCGAGGGCGTAGAAGGTGACCGGGAACGCCTTCGCCTCCCACGTCTGACCGACGGAGGCCGCGCGGGCCTTGATCTTGTCGTCCTCGACGCCGACCGTGCTCATGCCGGACAGGTCGCCCTTGACATCGGCGGCGAACACCGGCACCCCGGCCGTCGAGAGCTGTTCGGCCATCAGCTGCAGGGTCTTCGTCTTGCCGGTGCCCGTGGCGCCGGCGACCAGGCCGTGCCGGTTGAGCATGCCGAGGGGAATCCGGATGTGGACGTCGGAGAGCTGGGTCTCGTCGAGCATCAGCCCGCCCAGCTCGAGGGCAGGTCCGTCGAACTGGTACCCGGGAGCGACGGCAGCGGCGACGGCGTTGTCGGTCATGCCCACCAAGCGTAGTCAGCCGGGTCCACAGACGTCGTCAGTAGACTCCGCCGCGTGATCTTCAAGCGGGTGGGGGACAACCGGCCGTACCCACCCCACGACCTGTCGTCCGGAGCCTGGGCTGCGCTGCCGCCGCGCCAGGTCCGCCTCGACGAGCTGATCACGACCAAGGACACCTTGCACCTCGACGCGCTCCTCGACGAGGACTCCACCTTCTACGGCGACCTGTTCGCCCACGTCGTGCGGTGGCACGGGGAGCTCTACCTCGAGGACGGGCTCCACCGGGCGCTCCGGGCGGCCCTCCAGCAGCGACACGTGCTCCACGCCCGCGTGCACGAGGTGCGGGAACGGTGAGCAGCGACCTCGCCTCCCGCCTCAGCACCCATCTCAAGACGCTGCTCACCCTCGGCGTGCTCGCCGTGCTGCTGCTCGTCGGGCTCACCTGGGGGTGGTCGGCGATGACCAGCCCGCTCCCCCACACCACGGACAGCAAGGTCTGCGTGCCGACGACGGTCGAGCCCGGGGACCGGGTCGCCGCACCGAGAGTGACGATCAGCGTCTACAACGCCAGCAACCGGGTCGGCCTGGCCGACCGGACGATGGCGTCGTTCGAGGCCCAGGGCTTCGGTGCCGGCGAGGTCGCCAACGCCCCCAAGGGCACCACCGTGCGCTACGCCCAGATCTGGACCCACGAACCCCAGAACCCGGCCGTCAGGCTCGTGCTCAGCCGACTGGGGCACGGAGCGCACGTCCTCGGCAAGGACCCGATGGGGGCCGGCGTCACGGTGATGGTGGGAGAAGGCTTCCGTACCCTCGTCAACGGGAAGTCGTCGATCGAGGTCAAGCAGGCGGCTCAGATCTGCTCTCCGCCGCCACAGTGAGCCCGACCACCGGGGCCCGACCGACGCAGCATCACTCGTCGAGCCACCGGCCCAGCCGACCGTGCGCCGACACGGTCCGCAGCCGCTGGACCGTGGGTTCGCGCAGCGCGCGTGGCGTCACCACGAGCAGGTCGTCACCCCGCCGGAGGACCGTACGACGTTCGGGCACGATCGCGTTCCCGTCGCGCACGAGCATGGACACCGACGAGCCCGGCGGCAGCCGGAGCTCGCCGACCTCGACCCCGTGCAGCCTGGACACCGGGCTGATCGTGACCTGCAGCATGTCGGCCGCGACTCGTTCCAGGGGCGCCACCTCGAGGTCGAGCTGCCGCGGCTCGGAGCGCCGGGTGACCCGCAGGCGCTTGGCGACGGCCGGCAGGGTCGGGCCGGTGAGCAGCGTGGAGATCACGACGATCACGAACACGATGTCGAAGAGGCGCTCGGCGTCGGTCACCCGCTCGGCGAGCGGGATGGTCGCCAGCACGATCGGCACCGCCCCGCGGAGGCCCGCCCACGACACGAACGCGGTCTCCCGCCACGGCATCGGCGCCACCACGGAGCTGACCCACACGGTGACCGGGCGGGCGACGAAGGTCAGGAGCAGGCTGCCGAGGACCGCGATCCCGATCACGCTCGCCGTGATCCGGCTGGGGGTGAGGAGCAGCCCGAGCATCACGAACAGCCCGATCTGGGCCAGCCAGGCCACCCCCTCCGCGAACGACCGCGTGGCCGTGCGGTGCGGCAGGTCGGAGTTGCCGAGGATCAGCGCCGCGACGTAGACCGAGGCGAACCCCGAGGCGTGCAGACCGGCGGAGGCGCTGTAGGCGAGCAGCGCGAGGCAGAGGACGGCCAACGGGTAGAGGCCCGACGACGGGAGCGCGGCCCGGCGCATCAGCCAGGCGCCCCCGAAGCCGACCGCGAGGCCGATCAGCAGACCGGCGACGAGCTCGAAGACGATGATCGCGAGCGTGTAGGACACCCCGTGCTCGGCCACGGCACCGGTCGAGATCAGGGTGACGAGCACGACGGTGGGGGCGTCGTTCAGCCCCGACTCCGCCTCCAGGGCGCCGACCAGCCGCGGCGAGAGCGGAAGCCCGCGCAGGACCGAGAAGACGGCGGCCGCGTCGGTCGGCGAGGTCACGGCACCGAGCAGCACCGCCAGCTGCCACGGGAGCCCGAGCACGTAGTGGGCGCCGAGCGCGACGATGGTCACCGACACCGCCACCCCGAGGGTCGCCAGCGACAGACCGAGCCGCATCGAGGGCCGCACCTCGCGCCAGTTGGTCGAGAAGCCGCCGTCGGCGAGGATCAGGGCCAGGGCGGCGAAGCCGAGCGCGTGGGCCAGCTCGGCGTCGTTGAAGGTGATCCCGATGCCGTTCTGGCCGAGGGCGACCCCCATCAGCAGGTAGAGCAGCAGACTCGGCAGGCCGGCCCGCGACGAGACGCGCACTGCCAGGATCGCCAGGAGCGTGACCCCCGCCCCGACCAGCAGGAACGTGTCGAGCTGGTGGACGTCGAAGGTCATGGGGTGTCACCTCGCATGGGCTGCAGGGGCGGCGATACCCAACCCTAGCCGCAGCCGAGCGGGTCGCCGTACGCCGCGACGGTGGGCGACGTGGCCGTCTTCCTCGACAGCGGGGCGCGGGCGACGAGCCAGATCCTGCAGGTGACCCGGCGACGCGCGCGGCCTCAGCGCAGGGCGCGGACGAAGTCGGAGAGCTGGGCCAGGTTGCGACACTCGACCATCGAGACCACCGAGCCGTAGGGCCCGGCCGCCGAGTCCCCCGTGTCCCAGTGGCGCGGGTGCTCGGGGTTGAGCCAGTAGGCGTGGCGGGCTCTTCCGGCGAGGTCCTTCAACACCTCGACGCCGAGGTCGGAGTAGTTGGAGCGGGCGTCGCCGAGGATCAGCAGCGAGGACCGCGGCCCCAGTGCGTCGCCGTACTCCTCGGCGAAGGTGGCGAACGCCCGGCCGTAGTCGGTCCTCCCCCACAGCGCAGCCTGGGAGGTGCGCGCAGCCAGCCCGCCCATCACGTCTCCCAGGTCGGCGCCCGGCCGGAAGACGTCGGTCACCTCGTGGACCCGGTCCACGAACGTGAACGCGCGGACCTTCCCGAACTGCTCGTGCAGTGCGTAGACGAGCATCAGGGTGAACTGCGCGAAGCTCGCCACCGAGCCGCTGACGTCGCAGAGCACGACCAGCTCGGCGCGGTGCGGACGCTTCGGCCGGTGGTGTGTCGTGAGGGGCACGCCCCCGGTCGAGATCGAGGCACGCACCGTACGCCGGACGTCGAGCGGGCCGCGGCGCCGCGCGTGGCGCTCGCGGGCCATCCGGGTCGCCAGCCGCCGTGCGAGCGGGTAGATCTCGCGCCGCATCTCGGCGAGGTCCGCAGCGCGGGCGGCGGTGAAGTCGAGCCGGTCGATGCTCGGTCGCACGGCCACCCGGGCGACGTGGTCGGGACCCTTCTCCGCGGCGATCCGGCGCCGCGCGTCCGACTCGACGAGCCCGGTGAACGACCCGACCCGCCGGTCGGCCGCGCGTCGCGCCTCGTCGTCGACCCGGCCCTCGGCCAGCAGCGCCGCCACGACCCGGTCGACGAGCGTCTGGGGCGAGACCCGCTGCATCGTGGTGTACGCCGACCAGCTGGACAGGCCCGGGCCCCGCCCGCGCATGGCCCCGAACCGCCCGACCGCCTCGGTGGCCAGCTGTCGCAGCGCCTCCTGGTCGGCCTCGACGAGGGCGTCGGCGAGCCGTGCGCGGAGGTCGTCGAGCGCGGCCGCGTTGTCGCGCGACGATGCCTGCGCGGGGTCCGGCTCCTCCGCGGCCGAGCCCTCGCCGACCAGGTGCGGGAAGTAGAGGTCGAAGAGCGTCTCGAAGGTCGGCCGCTGCGCCTGCCGCTTCACGAGGGTGGCGGCGTACGCCTGCCGGATCGCCTCGCGGTCGCCCCAGTCGAGCACGCTGAAGGCCGCGATCGCGTCGAGGTCCTCGGCGAGGGAGACCGGCACGCCCGCCCCGCGCAACGCCTCCAGGAAGGCGATGTGGGTGGCGAGCAGGCCACTCCCGCGCGGTGGGCCGTGCCTGTCGAGACCCGTCATCGCGGCAGTCTCAGCTCCTTGACCGCCCGCTCCTGGTCGGAGGCGTGCTTGAGGACGACCCCGAGGGTCTCGGCGACGGCCCGCTCGTCGAGGTCGCCGATCTCGAGCGCGACGAGGGTCCGGGCCCAGTCGACCGACTCGGCGATCGACGGCGCCTTCTTGAGCTCGAGCTCGCGCAGTCGCCCGACGGTGTCCACCACCTGTCGGGCGATCCGGTCGTCGAGGTCGGGCACCTGCCCGCGCACGATCTCGCGCTCGCGCTCGGCGTCGGGATAGTCGAGGTGCAGGAAGAGACAGCGTCGCTTCAGCGCCTCGGACAGCTCACGGCTGGCGTTGGAGGTCAGCACCACGAACGGCCGTCGTACGGCGGCCACCGTGCCGAGCTCCGGGATCGTCACCTGGAAGTCGCTGAGGATCTCCAGCAGCAGCCCCTCGACCTCGACGTCCGTCTTGTCGACCTCGTCGACGAGCAGGACGGTCGGCTCGTCGCGGCGGATCGCGGTCAGCAGGGGTCGGGTGAGCAGGAACTCGTCGGTGAAGATGTCGTCGTGGGCCTCCTCCCATGCCTGGTCGCCGGAGGCCTGGATGCGCAGGAGCTGCTTCTTGTAGTTCCACTCGTAGAGCGCCCGCGCCTCGTCGAGCCCCTCATAGCACTGCAGCCGCACGAGCCCGGCGCCTGTCGCCCGGGCCACCGCCTTGGCGAGCTCGGTCTTGCCGACCCCAGCGGGGCCCTCGACGAGCAGCGGCTTCTCCAGCGCTCCGGCCAGGTAGGACGTCGTCGCCGTGGCGGAGTCCGCCAGATAGCCCGCACCGGCCAGCCGGCCGGTCGCGTCGGCCGGGGAGGCGAACCACGTCATCCGGCGAGCATAGGAGCCTCCCGCTCAGAACGCCCCGTGCCTGCCCTCTCCGCGCCGGAACCGCTCGGCCCCCTCGGCCGCGCCCGCCTCCAGCGACCGCACGCCGTACGCCAGCTCCCGCTCGAGCGCGGCCACCTCGTCGAGTCCGTCCTGGGCGAGCACCGAGAGGCGGTCGTTGCGCAGGCAGGCCTGGGGATACGCCGCCAGCTCGGCCGCCAGGGCCTCGGCGTGCTCGCGCGCGGTGCCGGACGGGACGACCCGGTTGACCAGCCCGATGCGCTCGGCCTCGTCGGCGTCCACGGGCCGGCCGGTCAGGATCAGGTCCATCGCCCGGCTGGTCCCGACCAGCCGTGGCAGCCGGACCGTCCCGCCGTCGACGAGCGGGACGCCCCAGCGCCGGCAGAAGACACCGAACGTCGCGTCCGCGGCCGCCACCCGGAGGTCGCACCACAGCGCGAGCTCGAGACCGCCCGCGACGGCGTACCCCTCGACCGCCGCGATCACGGGCTTGCCCAGGCGGAGCCGGGTCGGCCCCATCGGACCGTCGCCGTCGGGCTCCACCCGGTTGTCCAGCGCACCCAGGTCGGCTCCCGCGCAGAACGTGCCGCCGGCCCCGGTGAGCACCGCGACCGCCTGGGTCTCGTCGGCGTCGAAGGCGCGGAACGCATCGGCCAGGTCGGCGGCCGTGGCCCGGTCGACGGCGTTGCGCACCTCGGGCCGATCGAGGACGACGGTGGTGACGGGTCCGGACACCTCGACGCGCACGTTCACGCCGTCAGCGTAGGCGGGTGCGTCAGGTGCGGCGCCCGCGAAGGAAGGCGACGAACCCCGCACCGGCCAGTACGAGGGCCATCGCCACGAACGGCCAGGGTGACCACTCGTCGCCGCAGCTGGTCTCCGTGGCGGTCGAGGTGCAGACCGTGCCGGGACCGTCGCGGTTCAGCCACGCCACGTAGAGCACCGGGACGGCTGCCCCGGACAGCAGCCCGAGCATCCCCCAGCCGAACTCCAGCCGCCACAGCAGCCAGCCGCACAGGCCCAGCGTCACGAGCAGCACGAACGGGCCGATGGTCAGGATCGAGAGGACGCCCAGGCACAGACCGGCTCCGGCGAGGCACCAGAGCGCGTACGCCGCCCACGAGTCGCTGCGCCGGTCCATGGCGTCATCCTCACACGGCGCTAGGTTGAGCGCGCACCGATGAAGGGAGCCTCGATGGCGCTGGCCGTGGCGCTGTTCGCCGCCCTGGTGGTGGGGTTCATCGCGTTCTCGGCCGGGTTCGGCCGCGCCTTCCTCACCGCACCGATCCTGTTCATGGTGGCGGGAGCAGCCGTCGGCCGGATCGAGGCGTTCGCCTCCATCGACCATGCGGTCATCCAGTCGATCGCCGAGGTCACCCTGGCCCTGCTGCTCTTCCACGACGCCTCACAGCTCCAGCCACGCGAGCTCCGGGCGGACGCCCCGCTGACCGGGCGCCTCCTCCTCGTCGGACTGCCCCTGACCATCGCCGCCGGCTACGTCGTGGCTCGGCTGATGTTCCCCACGATCGGGGTCTGGCCGGCTCTCCTGCTCGCCGCCGCGCTCGCGCCGACCGATGCGGGACTCGGCGCGGCCACCGTGCTCAACCCCGTCGTCCCGGTCCGGATCCGCCGGGTGCTCAACGTCGAGAGCGGCCTCAACGACGGCCTGGCCACGCCCGTGGTGCTGTTCGCGATCGCCGCTGCGTCCGGGCTCTCCGGAGGGGTCACGGAGCACACGGTCGCCAAGGCGCTGCTGGAGATCGTCATCGGGGCCGCCATCGGGGCCGCGGCCGGGTTCGGGAGCGGACGCCTGCTCGACGTCGCCCACGACCGCGGCTGGTCGCAGCAGGACCTGGTCGCGGTGGCTGTGCTCGTCGTACCGCTGTTCGCCTACTACGCCGCCCACGGTGCCGGCGGCAACGGGTTCATCGCCGCGTTCGTGGCCGGCACCATGTTCGCGCTCGCGCAGGTCGACCTGGACCGGATGCACTCCACCCTCGAGCTGACCGACCAGGTCGCCACGCTGCTCGGGTTCGCCGTCTGGATGCTGGTCGGGACGATCCTCGCCAACCACTGGTCCCTCCTGAGCTGGCCCACCCTCGGGTTCGCCGTCCTGTCCCTGACCCTGCTGCGGATGGTGCCCGTGGCGCTGTGTCTCCTCGGCTCGGGACTGCGGCCACCGAGCGTGCTGTTCATCGGCTGGTTCGGACCACGCGGCCTGGCCTCGGTCGTGTTCGCGCTGATCGCGCTCGAGGAGCTCGACCAGAGCGCAGAGGTCACCCGGACGCTCGGTGTCATCGCCACCACCGTGATGCTGAGCGTGCTGGTCCACGGCTACACCGCGACCCCGTGGGCGCGTCGCTACGGCGCGTGGGCATCGGGACCGGCCCACCCGACGGTCGAGACGCAGGAGACGGTGGCGCCTCGTCGTACGTCCTCGCGCGTCTGAGGCTCTTGCGCACAGGGGCCCGGCTGCACGAAGGTGCACTCAGTGACCGAGCGGTCTGAGACGCCGCCCCACCGGGTCCACGGACCCCTGTCGAGAGGGTCCCGGGATGAGCGTGGTGGAGGAGCACCGAGGCGGCAATCTCAACCGATCGGTCGGTTTCTACGGACTGATGTTCGTGTCCCTGGGCTCGATCATCGGGTCCGGCTGGCTGCTCGGCGCCCTGACTGCGGCCGAGACGGCCGGCCCGGCGTCCATCATCTCCTGGCTCCTGGCCGCGGCGATGCTGGCGACACTGGCGCTGGTCTACGCCGAGCTGGGCGCGACCTACCCCGTCGCCGGTGGCAACGGGCGGTTCCCCTACTACTCGCACGGGCCGATCGTCGGCTTCATCGGCGGGTGGGCCGCGTGGGTGCAGGCGGTGTTCATCGCCCCGATCGAGGTGCTCGCGGCGATCACCTACATCAACAGCGTCAAGTGGGTGAACGAGAACTTCGCGATGCTCAACTCCAAGGGCCTGCTGAACACCCGGGGCCTCATCGTCGCCGTGCTCCTGATGCTGCTCTTCACCGCGATCAACCTCGCGGGCGCGAGCTTCATGTCCGAGAGCAACATCTTCATCGTGATCTGGAAGACCGCTGTGCCGTTCCTGGCGATCGGTGTCATCGCCTCACTCAGCTTCCACCCGAGCAACTTCACCGCCGGCGGTGGCTTCATGCCCTTCGGCTGGCACGGTGTCTTCGAGGCCCTCCCGGTCGGCGTGGTGTTCGCCCTGCAAGGTTTCGAGCAGGCCGTGTGCCTCGCCGGTGAGGCCCGCAACCCGCGCAAGGACCTGTCCCGAGCGATCCTGACCGCCATGGCGATCGGCGCCCTGCTCTACACGTTGCTGCAGGTCACGATGATCGCCGGCCTGAACCCGGCCGACATCGCGCACAACTGGAATCACCCCCTCGGCCAGGACCCGTCCGACTACGGCGCCTGGTACACCCTGGCCCTGGCGGTCGGCGCGACCTGGCTGGCGGTGATCCTGATCATCGACGCCGTGATCTCCCCGTCGGGCACGGGCATCGTCTACCTGGGCACCAGCGCGCGGCTCTCCTACGCCCTCGGCGAGGAGCGCGAGCTGCCCGGCGCGCTTGCCAGTACCAACTCCCGTGGCGTCCCCGTCGTATCGATCATCGTCGCCCTGGTGGTCGGCGTGATCGCCTTCGGGCCGTTCAAGAGCTGGGCGTCGCTGGTCAGCGCCGTCACGGGCGCGACCGCTGTCATGTACGCCATGGCTCCGGTGGCCCTCGGTGCGCTGCACATCAGCGACGCCGGCCGGCCGCGCAGCTACCGGATGCCGGCTCCCAAGGTGATCCTGCCGATCGCGTTCGTCAGCGCCAACCTGATCCTGTACTGGGGTGGGTACAACGTGAACCTCAAGGTCATCGGGGCGATCGCCGTCGGTCTGGTCATCTTCTGCATCGGCTCGGTGGTCAACCACACACACGCGTTCCGGACCTTCCGGAACTCGTGGTGGATCCCCGTCTGGCTCGGCGGCATCCTGGTGATCGGCTACCTCGGCCGCTACGGCGACTCCAACATCAACTGGTTCCCGGCGTTCGTCGACGAGGGCGTGGTGATCGTCTTCGGGCTCGTCGTCTACTACGTCGCCCTGGCGATGCGGCTCGAGCCCAACGGTGTCAGCGAAGAGGTGGCCAAGGACGCGCACCAGCTCTCGAGCCTCGACGACCTGACCACGGCCTGAGCCGTCGTAGCCCGGCCTACGGCCGCTTCGCCGCGGTGCGGGCTGCCCTGCGCACCTGACCGCGGACGGCACGGGTGGCGACCGGACCGAGCCCGTCGACCATCTCCAGCAGGTTGCCCAGCGACTCCAGTGCTGCCATGGCCGATGCCGCGCCCTCCGGGTCGACGCCTTCGTAGAGCTCGAGCCCCAGGAACGACGCTGCCACGGCCCGCGCCAGTCCGGCCGGCTCCACGAGCCCGCGCAGCGGGCTGACGACGAGGAGCCGACCCAGCACCGCCTCGATCTGGCGCGTCCACTGCGCCAGCGCGTAGCGCCCCGCCCGAGCCAGCGTCTCGTCGCGCAGAGCGCCCGACATCACCTGGGCCATCTGTGCGACGTTGCCGCGGTCCCGCTCGGTGCTGTGGAGCTCACGGCCCAGCGCGAGCAGCTCGGTGAACGACGTGACGTCGTCGAACCGGTTGCGGTACGTCGCCACGGCCAGGTCCGCGGAGCGCCGCAGGGCGGCCTCGACCAGCTCCGCGACAGTGCCGAAGTGGTAGAAGACCAGCGCCTGGTTGACCCCGGCCCGCGCTGCCACGGTCCGCGCCGACAGGCCCGTCAGCCCCTCCGTCGCCAGCATCGCCGACGCGGCGTCGAGCAGCTTGTCGCGCGTGCTCACGGGCGCACGTCGCGGCGGTGGACGTCGAGCGCCAGCACCGCTCCCACCAGCGCCCCGAGCACCAGCCCCACGACCCCCGCGAGCACACCGCCCTCCAGGAAGGCGAAGCAGACGACCGCTGCGGAACCGCCCGCACCTGCGTCGCGCACGGCGAAGACGGTCCCGGCCACCGCGCCGACCACCAGCCCGGTCGTCAGCGACGTCAGACCGAACAGTCGCCAGGCACGTCCACCTCCGGTCTGCGGCTCCGGCATGTGGAGCAGCACCACCTCACTGGCCGCGACCGCCCCCACCACGCCCAGCGTGAGCGTGGCGAGGACGAACCCGATGACGGTGCGCCGCTGGTTCATGCCGACCTCCTCTTGAGCGACTGCTCAACGCGGAGCCTACGCCGATTTGAGCGATCGCTCAACCAGGCTCAGGCCAGGTCCGCCGGGTCGGTGTTGGCGCCGCACAGGACGAGCGCCACCCGCTCGCCCTCGGCCGGTCGGTAGCGGCCGGACAGCAGCGCTGCGACCGGCGCGGCGGCTCCCGGCTCGAGCGCCACCCGGTAGCGCTCCCAGGTCGCCTGCCGCGCGGCCAGGATGGCGTCGTCGTCGACCAGCACGCTGCGCACACCGCGCGCGCTCGCCACCTCCCAGGCGATCGCCCCGAGCCGGCGAGCTCCGAGCGAGTCGGCGGCCACCCCCGAGACGGCGACGTCGACCGGTCCGCCCGCGGCGAGGGCGCTGTGCAGCGTGGGTGCCCCGGTCGGCTCCACCCCGACCACGGAGGCACGGCCCGCGACCGCCGTCGCGACCCCCGCCATCAGCCCTCCACCACCGACCGCCAGCAGCACCGTGTCCACCTCGCGCCCGGACGCGTCGAGCTGCTCGAGGAGCTCGAGCCCGAGCGTCCCGGCGCCGGCGCAGATCTCGGGCTGGTCGTAGGCATGGCAGTACCCGGCTCCCGTGCGGCCGACGTGCTCCATCGCGGCGTCGTGGGCGTCGGCGTACTCGCGCCCGCGCACCTCGACCCGCGCGCCGTACGCGTGGAGGCGCCGGAGCTTGGTCGGCGACGAGGTCTCGGGGACGAAGACCGTGGCCGGCACGCCCAGCACCGCCGCGGCGTGGGCGTTGGCGAGGCCGGCATTGCCGCCCGACGCGACCACGATGCCGACCCGGGGGTCGAGCTCGCCGCGCTCGCGCAGGGCCAGGATCCGGTTGAACGCGCCCCGAGGCTTGAAGGTGCCCGTGTGCTGGAGCAGCTCGAGCTTGAGACACCCCCCGGCCGGTAGCCAGGGGTCACCGGCCTCGACCGCCTGCACCGGCGTACGACGGACGTACGGCCGGATGCGGCTCCGGGCGTCCGCGAGATCGGCGAGGTCCACCCTGGGAGCCTAGACAGCACGCGGGTGGCTCGCGCGTGCCATGTCCGCTACCGTCGCCGGATCGTGGCAGGGTGTACGAGCCCCGCCCACGCGACCGCCCCCACCCGCCGCGGGTGAGGGCGCGAGATCTTGATTGTCAAGTGAGTTGGGTAGCATTGACCCACCAGTCATCCAGGGTTCATGGTGAACCCTCACCGAGGAGCGGGCGTATCGAGACCACCAAGCAACATCGCGACTACTGGCAGGGCTTCTACGCCGGCAAGGCCAGCGGCGGTGTCCCCGAGCAGCCCTCCGACTTCGCCCGCTGGGTGGAGACCCAGCTGCCGGCCGCGCAGGAGGTCGTCGAGATCGGCTTCGGAACGGCCCGGGACTCCTTGTTCTTCGCCCGCCACGGCCGTCCGGTGCTCGGCCTCGACTTCGCCGAGTCGGCCGTCGAGCACGCCCGGAACCAGGCCGTGGCACAGGCCCTGGAGGCGCGGTTCGACGTCCTCGACCTCTACGACGACGACGGGGTCGCCCGCGTCGCAGCGGCGCTGGGTGCGGAGCCGCGAGCCGTCTACGGCCGGTTCCTGGTGCACTCGCTGGAGGAGGCCGGACGGGCCAACCTGCTCCGCTTCGCCGCCGCGGCCGTCGGCGGCGGCTCCGGTGAGCTCTACCTCGAGTTCCGCACCGGCAAGGACCTCGGGCAGAAGCACCTCTTCGGCGACGACCACTACCGGGTCTTCCTCGACCCGCGGATCGTCGAGGCGGAGATCGAGGCCCTCGGTGGCGAGATCACCTATCGCGAGGAGGGCTGCGGTCTGGCCGTCTACCGCACCGAGGACCCCCACGTCGCGCGTCTCGTGGCCCGGTTCCCCTCCGTCGACGCGGGGAGACCCCGCTGAGCCGACAGGCGGAGGGTGGCTTCGCAGTAGGCAGCCAGGGGGTCCGCGTTCCGCGCTCCCTCCGCGAGGTCGTCGACGTCCGGTTCGGCGGCGAGCGGGTCTGGTCGTTCAACCCCGAGCGCGAGCGGTCGAGGCTGAGCCGCGGCTGGGTCCGCTGGCCGGCGGCGCTCGAGCCCCACCTGAACGGCGTCGCCGAGGTCAGCCTGGTGGGTCACCTCAGCGGCGAGACCGTCTTCGAGCAGCCCGTCGCCTTCGGCAGCGGGACCGCGCCCATCCGCCTGGTCTCGGCGGACGGCCACGCGCTGGCGGTCGACAAGGCCGGCCACCTCCAGCGCATGTTCTCCGATACCGACCGGGCGATGACCGACCAGGTCCTCGATGCCGTGGAGCGGGTGCTGCACGACCTCCGCGAGGAGTGCGGGCTCGAGGCGTTCCTGGCCTTCGGCTGCCTGCTCGGCGCCGTCCGCGACGGTCACATGATCGGTCACGACAGCGACGCGGACGTGTCCTACCTCAGTCCGCACACCCACCCGTTCGACATCATCAGGGAGAACAAGCAGGCCGGCGACACGATGCGGTCGCTCGGCTGGACGATCACCCGGATGTCAGCGGGAGACTTCAAGATCTGGACCCGCCCGAGCGGCGGCCGGCGCGTGGGGATCGACGTGTTCTCGTCCTTCCACGTCGACGGGCAGTTCTACATGGTGCCGTCGGTCACCGGCGAGCTCGACAGGTCGGCGCTGCTCCCCGTCGGCGAGATCACGCTGGAGGGCCGCCGCTTCGTGGCGCCGGCCCGGCCGGAGGCCCTGCTCGAGGTGACCTACGGCCCCGGGTGGCGGGTGCCCGACCCGGCGTTCAACTACAACCCGTCGCGGGCCACGCGCCGGCGGTTGAACGGCTGGCTGCGCAACAACCGCAAGCACCTGCGCTACTGGGGCGACTTCTACCGGTCGCCGTCGGTCGGCCGCGTCCCGACCACCCCCAGTCGGTTCGCGACCTGGGTCTCCGACCAGCTCGAGCCGCGTCAGCACATCATCGACGTCGGCTGCGGCAACGGTCGCGACTCCGTCCACTTCGCCGAGCAGGGACACGTGGTCTTCTCCCTCGACGGCACCGGGGTCTCGCGGCGGCTGACGCGGGAGCTCGCGAAGGCGCACTCGGTGAAGGTGCGTCCGCAGCACCTGAACCTCAACGACCTGGCCTCGACGCTCACGTCCGGCGGTCGGTTCGCGCAGCGGAAGAAGCCGCCCCACATCTATGCCCGCCTCATGATCGACGCCATCGAGCCGGACTCCCGGAGGAACTTCTTCCGCTGGGCGCAGATGATCCAGCGCCGCGGTGGCCTGACGTTCCTGGAGTTCCGCACCTACCGAGGCACCCTGCGTACGCAGGCGTTCCCCTTCCACTACCGGGCCCTTCTCGACCCGTCCCGCGTGGTCGCCCAGATCGAGCGGCACGGCGGCACCGTCGTGCACCGCGAGGAGGGCGTCGACCTCGCACCGTTCGAGCGGGAGAACCCGCACACCTGTCGACTCATAGTGAGGTGGACGTGAAAACGACCAAGTCAGATCGCCGCCAGCTGGCGAAGCTGGTGGGACCGCTGTCGCTCCACAAGCGGGTCGTGGCCCTCGAGCGGGAGATCCAGGAGTCGCGCAAGCTCAACCAGCGGCTCTCCGACATCATCGACGTGATCACCGAGGTCCTGGTGCCCGCTGTCGACCGCGACGACGAGCGGATGCGAGCCGCGCTCACCCGCCTCGACGCCGCCGTCAAGCCACCGGCACCGGAGCCGGCCGCCGACTAGGGAGCCAGGACGACGAACACCCGGACCCACGTGGTGTGGGTCCGGGTGTCGCCGATGTCTCGAGACATCACAATGGCGGTGGCGGTGGGATTTGAACCCACGGTGGGCTTGCACCCACACACGCTTTCGAGGCGTGCTCCTTAGGCCGCTCGGACACGCCACCGCGGGGAAGGCTACCCGAGGCGCTGGCGGGCGAAGAAATCGTCCAGCAGGGTCCGGCAGTCGTCGAGGAGCACCCCGCCGACCACCTCGGGTCGGTGGTTGAGCCGAGGGTCGCGGACCACGTCCCAGAGGGATCCGACGGCGCCGGCCTTGTCGTCGTACGCCCCGAAGACCAGGCGGTCGAGCCGCGACAGGACGACCGCGCCGGCGCACATCGTGCACGGCTCGAGGGTCACCACGAGCGTGCAGCCGGTCAGCCGCCAGGCTCCGGTGGCGACGGCGGCCGCGCGGATCGCGACCAGCTCGGCATGGCCCGTGGGGTCGCCGTCGCGCTCGCGGACGTTGTGCCCCCGGCCGAGGACCGCCCCCTGGGGATCGAGGACGACCGCGCCCACCGGTACGTCGTCCGACACCAGCGCCGCGCGCGCCTCGTCGAGCGCGGCCCGCATCGCCGCGTCGTGGTCTCGACCGGCTCGACCAGCGACAGACGTCACGCCGAGGTGAGGCCGACGGCCTCGTCGAAGAGCGAGCCGAACCCGAGCCGGCGGGCCACGTCGGAGAGCATCTCGTCGGGGTAGAGGTCGAAGTCGTCGAGCAGCACCGCCATGTCCATGGCGTTCATGCCGAGGTCGCCGAGCAGGTCGAGATCGCCGGCGGGCGCCTGGTCGTCGTCGTCCTCGGGCTCGGGGAGCCCGAGGTCCTCCACGGCCGAGCGGGCGATCTCCCACTCGTCGGCCGCGGTGATGTCGGAGAGCAGGATGCGCACGACCGGACCGGTGACCCGGACGATCAGGAAGAAGTCCTCGTCGATGGCGACCAGGCCCATCGCACCGCCGTCACCGGGGAAGCGTCGCAGCGCGGCCGCCAGACGGTCGATGTCGGTGAGCACGTCGTGGACGAGCTCGACCACCTGCCAGACGCCTTCCTCGCGGTAGGCGGCCACCGCGAAGTCGATCCCGTCGATCTGCTGCTCGCTCATGGCTACCTCCGATCCGACCGGCCCTGCAGGACGTCACCAGAGTGACAGAGGCCCCCAGCCCTGCCAACCCTGTTCGGCCGTGACGAGGAGAACTCTCAGCAACCACTAGGGTTCGAGCATGCGCACGATCGTCGTCGACCACCCCCTCGTCGCCCACAAGCTCACCGCCCTGCGCGACGAGAGGACCGACTCCCCGTCGTTCCGCCGGCTGGTGGACCAGCTGGTCACGCTCCTCGCCTACGAGGCCACCCGCGACGTCCGCGTCGAGCCGTTCGACATCACCACACCCGTCGCGCCCACGACCGGCGTCCGCCTCTCGGCGCCGAAGCCGATGGTGGTGCCGATCCTGCGCGCCGGCCTGGGCATGCTCGAGGGGATGATGCGGTTGCTGCCGACGGCCGAGGTCGGCTTCCTCGGGATGGTGCGCAACGAGGAGACCCTCGAGGCCTCGACGTACGCCGAGAGGCTGCCCGACGACCTCGCCGGGCGACAGTGCTACGTGCTCGACCCGATGCTCGCCACCGGGGGGACGCTGGCCGCCGCCATTCGCTTCCTGACCGACCGCGGCGCCGACCACATCACCGCGATCTGCCTGCTCGCCGCGCCCGAGGGCTGTGACCGGCTCGCGCAGGGGCTCGAGGGCCTCGACGTCCCGGTCACCGTCGTGACCGCCGCCATGGACGAGAAGCTCAACGACAAGGGCTACATCGTCCCGGGCCTCGGCGATGCCGGAGACCGCCTCTACGGCCTGGCGGACTGACGGGTCGCTCGCCTAGCCGCCGGCGAAGATCGGGACCGTGCCGGTCGCGATCAGGAGGCCGAGCACGACCACCACGACGGCCAGCACGGCGTACGCGACCTCCTTGTTGACCGTGGTCTCGCGCGGCTCGGGGGCCTCGTAGCGGTGTCCGTCGGGCTTGAGCATCGGGTCGTTCTCGTCACTCATGCCCTGCTAACGACGCACCCCGCCGTTTGGTCACAAACCGCAGGATTTCGCGAGAAATGTTGCGGTTTGGTCCCCAACCGCAGCCCTTCGACGACCCGCAGCGACGGCTCAGAGCGCCTTCACGGCGTTGAGGAGCTTGCTCATGGTGTCCTTGGCGTCACCGAAGAGCAGCGAGGTCTTCTCCTCGAAGAGCAGCTCGTTCTCGATGCCGGCGAAGCCCGGACGCATCGAGCGCTTCATGAAGATGATCTGACGCGCCTCGTCGGCGTTGAGGATCGGCATGCCGTAGATGGGCGCGCCCGGCGAGGTCTTCGCGGCCGGGTTGACGACGTCGTTGGCGCCGACCACGAGCACCACGTCGGTGTCCTTGAAGTCGCCGTTGATCTCGTCCATCTCGCGCAGCTGCTCGTAGGGCACCTGCGCCTCGGCCAGCAGCACGTTCATGTGGCCGGGCATCCGGCCGGCCACCGGGTGGATGGCGTAGTCGACGTCGATCCCGCGCTCCCCGAGCACGTCGACGAGCTCGCGCAGGGTGTGCTGGGCCTGGGCCACGGCCAGGCCGTAGCCCGGCACGATGATCACGCGGTCGGCGTAGGCCAGCATGATCGCGGCGTCCTCCGGCGTGACGCTCCTGACGGGCCGGTCGCTGGCCTCGCCGCCGCCGAGCGTGGAGCCGCCCTTGAGCGCGCCGAACAGGATGTTGGGCACCGAGCGGCCCATCGCGCGCGCCATCAGCATGGTCAGGAACGTTCCGGACGAGCCGACGAGCGTGCCGGCCACCAGGAGCAGCACGTTGGACAGCACGTAGCCGCCGGCGGCCACGGTGAGTCCGGTGAACGCGTTGAGCAGCGAGATCACGATCGGGACGTCGGCGCCGCCGACCGGCAGCACCAGGAGTACGCCGACCAGCAGGCCGAGCAGCCCGAGGGTGATGCCGACCCACATCCGCGGCTGGTCCACCAGCATCACCGAGAGCACCACCGAGCCGATCAGCGCCGCACCGAACAGGATCGGCAGGCCGGGGAACACCACCGGCCGCGACGTCATCAGGTCCTGCAGCTTGGCGAAGGTGATCACCGAGCCGGCGAAGGAGACCGCGCCGACCGCGATGGTGAACGCGGTCGCGGCCAGGTTGAACCACGAGTCGTGACCGCCGGCCTCGACGACCTGCTGCAGCTCGACCAGCGCCACCAGCGAGGCCGCGCCGCCGCCGACACCGTTGAACAGGGCCACCATCTGCGGCATCTGGGTCATCTGGACCGTGCGCGCGCCGTACACACCCCCGACGGTGCCGATCGCGATGGCGAGCAGGATCAACGGGACGTGCTCGAGGTGGAGATCGGTCCAGAAGAAGGGCATCGCGCAGGCGACGACCGCTGCCCCCGCGCCGAGCAGGTTGCCGTTGCGGGCCGTCTTCGGCCCGGACAGGCCCTTCAGGGCGAGGATGAAGCAGACACCGCACGCCAGGAAGACGAGCTGGATCCAGGTGGGCATCAGGCGGCCTTGCTCTCGTCGGACTTGGCCGGCTTCTTGCGCGTGAACATCTGCAGCATCCGGTCGGTGACCACGAAGCCGCCGACCATGTTGACGGCGGCGAGCACGATCGCGACCAGTCCGACGGTGACCGCCACGGTGTTGTCGGTGGTACCGGTGACGATGATCGCGCCGAGCAGGATGATCCCGTGGATCGCGTTCGCGCCCGACATCAGCGGCGTGTGCAGGGTCGAGGAGACCTTCGAGATCACCTCGATGCCGACGAAGACGCTGAGGACGAAGATCGTCAGCCAGACGACTCCCGGGTCGAGGGTCACTGGTCGGCCTCCTGGTCGTAGGGAAGATCGAGCTGCTCGTGCTGGCGCACCTCCGGGCCGGCGGCGTCGTCGGGCGGCATGCCGTCGTCGGCGGCCACCTCGTCGTCGTACGACGGGGGGTCGCTCGCGGACCCCTCGGCCGGGGAGTCCGGCGGGGTGTCGGCCGGCAGTCCCTCCACGGCCTCGCGGGTGGGCTCGTGGACGATCGTGCCGTCGTGCGTCACACAGCTGCCGGAGACGATCTCGTCGGCGAAGTCGGGCGCGAACATGCCGTTGCCGTCGTCGTCCTTGGTCGTCATCAAGGTGACCAGGTTGAGGACGTTCTGGGCGTAGAGCTTGGACGCCGGGCCCGGCATCTGGCTGGGGACGTTCCGGCCGCCCCAGACCTGGGCGTTGCCGATCCGGACGACCTCACCGGCCACGGAGCCCTCGACGTTGCCACCGGTCTCGGCGGCGAGGTCGACCACCACGGAGCCGGGCTTCATCTGCTCGACCATCTCGCGGGTCACCAGCATCGGCGCCTGGCGGCCGGGCACGGCGGCGGTGGTGATCAAGGCGTCCGCGGCGGCGATGAAGGGGGTGAGGAGCTCGCGCTGGCGGGCGGCACGGTCCTCGGTCATCTCGCGGGCGTATCCGCCGGCACCCTCCAGGGTGTCGAGGTCGAGGTCGATGGACTTGGCCCCCATCGACCGGATCTCCTCCGCCGCGGCCGCGCGGACGTCGTAGGCCCGCACGATCGCGCCGAGCCGCTTGGACGTGGCGATCGCCTGGAGGCCGGCGACACCGGCGCCGAGCACGACCACCTCGGCGGCCTGGACGGTGCCGGCCGCGGTCATGTTCAGGGGGAAGAAGCGGCGGAGCAGTCCGGCCGCGACGATCGCGCAGCGATAGCCCGACACCAGGGCCTGCGAGCTGAGCGCGTCCATCGACTGGGCGCGCGAGATGCGAGGGATCAGCTCCACGGCGTGCGCGCTGACCCCGGCGTCGCGGAGCTCCACGACGGTGGCCTGCTCGGTCGACGTGGGCAGGAACGAGATCGCCGAGGCGCCTCGACGGAGCCGTCGGATGGTGGCGGCGGCCAGCGGCTGCACCGAGACCACGACATCGGCGTCGACGACCGCGTCGGCGTCGAGGACCGCTCCTGCTCCGGCGTACTCCTCGTCGGCGATCAGGGCGTGCAGCCCGGCCCCCGGCTCGACCGCGACGTCGTACCCCAGGGCGGTCAGCTTGCCGACCAGCTCGGGCACCATCGCCACGCGTGACTCACCCTCGCGGGTCTCCTTCGCCACTGCGATCTTCACGCGCCTGAAACTAGGCCATATCCGCCTTCGCTCCCACCCATCTCGCCGTACCTCGGGCGTGGCGTTGTCCACAGGTTGCCGGGATAGTCCGTGACGAAACGGTCGCTCCACCCCGTCGAGAACGACATTTGCGTCACGGACTATCCCGACAGGCCGAACTCCTCCACAGGCTGGTAGCGGGGCCGACCCCGGGGTCCCTGGCCGAGGTACGACGCGACCAGGGTGAGGCGGTCGACGGTCCAGGTGGGCCCGCGATAGGTGTCGAGGAGCCGGACCCAGCTGGTCAGCTCCTGCGGCTTCCCGAGGCGCGCGAGCGTGACGTGGGGGCGGAAGCGCTGCCCGTCCACCGGTACGCCGGCCCGGGTCGCCGCAGCGCGGGCGCCGGTGGCCAGGCGGGAGAGCTCCGTCCGGTCGTGCTCGGCGAGGTCGAGACCGGCCCAGAGCACCCGAGCACGCGCGGCGTTCGGGAACGCGCCACCACCGGTGACGGCCGTCGGGAACGCCGTACGACGTCGGGCGGCGCGGGCGAGCCGCTCGACCAGGTCGTCGAGCGCGCGGTCCGGCACGTCCGCGAGGAACGCCACCGTCACATGGATCTGCTCCGTGGTGACCCAGCGGAAGGCGCCGGCCGCACGGCGTACGTCCAGGAACTCGTCGAGGTGCTCGACCACCTCGGGCGGCGGCACGACCGCCGCGAACATGCGCACGAGGATCACACGAGCGGGCCGACGAGGCTCCCGACCGCGTAGGTGACGATCATCGCGAGGAGTCCGCCGCCGACGTTGCGGGCGACCGCACGCCGGACCGGGCTGAAGCCGAGCCGGGCCTGGATGACCCCGGCGACCGCCAACGCCGCGACCACGGTGAGGACCGTCGCCCAGACCCGGACGTCGAGCGGGCTCAGCGTGATCACGAGCAGGGGCAGCAGTCCCCCGATCGTGAACGCCACCATCGAGGCGAACGCCGCGTGCCAGGCGTTGGTGAGGTTCTCGGGGTCGATGCCGAACTCGATGTCGGCGTGGGCGGCGAGCGCGTCGTGCTCGGTGAGCTCCTGCGCGACCTTCTTGGCGGTCTCGCGGCTCAGCCCCTTGCGCTCGTACATCTTGACCAGCTCGCGCAGCTCCGTCTCCGGCATCTTCGCGAGCTCCTCGGCCTCGAGCTCGAGCATCGCCTTCTCGGAGTCGCGCTGGGCGTTGACGGAGACGTACTCGCCGGCGCCCATGCTCAGGGCTCCCGCGACCAGGCCGGCCAGGCCGGCGACGAACACCGGCGACCGCTCGGCCGTGGCACCCGCGACGCCCATCACGATGCCGGCCACGGAGACGATGCCGTCGTTGGCGCCCAGGACGCCGGCGCGCAGCCAGTTCAGCCGGTTGCCGACGTCCTCACCGATCTCCTCGTGCCAGTGCTGAGGGTTCTCGTCGGTCCCGATCTCCATGCTCACCCCTCGATCCTCCCACCCTCCGAACGCCTCGCAAGCAAGGCAAGCCTGCGCTCACCCGGCCCTCGTTCACGTCGTACGACGCCGACCCGGCCGGTCTGCACGGTGAACAAGGGCCGGGTCGGCGTTCATCCCGGCTCGACAAGAGCCGGGTCAGCGCTCACCCGCGTCGACAAGAGCCGGGTCAGCGCACAGCCCACGGTGACGGGGTCGCTCTCTAGGCTGGGGGCATGGAGATCCGGGCGGCCCGGCGGGGGTTCGTGCTCGGTGGCGTCGCCGTCGCGGCCGCCGCGTGCACGCCCGACGACGCCACGCCCCCGCCGGACTCCCCCGGGGTCCCGGTCTCGCCGGGCTCGTCCGGCGCGGTCGCCTCGTCCGGCAAGGCCCCGACCTCGGCTGACTGGAAGCAGCTCGCCCGCAGCGTCTCGGGCACCCTCGCCCGCCCCGGCTCCGCGACGTACCCCACGGTGCGCCTCGTCCAGAACCCCCGCTACGACGGCGCCCGACCCCTCGCCGTGCTCTCGGTGGCGGGAGCGAAGGACGTCGCCACCGCCCTCGCGTTCGCCCAGGACCACGGCGTCCGGGTGGCGATCCGGTCGGGCGGCCACAGCTACCCCGGCTGGTCGGCCGGCGACGGCGCCCTGGTGGTCGACGTGCGCCCGCTCCACCGCGTCTCCCTGAGAGGTACGACGGCCACGATCGGGGCCGGCGCCTCCCTCGTCCAGGTGTACGACGGGCTGGGCACGCGCGGCCGCGGGATCGCGGGGGGCTCGTGCCCGACCGTCGGCATCGCCGGGCTGACCCAGGGTGGCGGCGTCGGCGTGCTGACCCGGGCCCACGGGCTCACCTGCGACGCGGTGACCTCGATGCGCGTCGTGCTGGCCGACGGCCGCATCGTCACCGCCAGCGCCGACCAGGAGCCCGACCTCTACTGGGCCCTGCGCGGCGGCGGAGGCGGCCACCTCGGCGTGGTCACGTCGTTCACGATGAAGACGTTCGCCGCGCCGTCCATCACCCGCGCCTACCTCGCCTGGCCGTTCAGCGCAGCGCGACACGTCGTACCCCACTGGCTCGCCACCGTCCCGAGGGCCGACCGGAGGCTCTGGTCGACCCTCAAGCTGCTCGGCGGAGCCACCCACGCCGGAGGTCCCGTGCTGTTCATGTCCGCGACCTGGACCGGATCCCCGTCGAGGATGACCACGGCCCTGCGTCCGTTCCTCTCGCAGGTCCCGACGCCGTCGACGGACTCGCGCCACACCGACACCTACCTGCGCACGATGCTCGCCTACGCCGGGTGTGCCACGATCCCGGTCAGCCGCTGCCACACCGGCCCGGGTGGATCCCTGCCACGCCAGGCGTTCGCCGCGACCTCGCACATCATCACCCAGCCACGCGTCGACCTCACCACCCTGCTCGACCACGTGCAGGGCGCCCAGGGCAGCGGGCTGACGGAGGCCGGCATCTCGATCGACGCGCTGGGCGGGGCCGTCGACGACGTCGCCGGCTCCGCCACGGCCTTCGGTCACCGCGGCGCGCTCACCACCGTGCAGTACACCGCGACCTACACCTCCGGGCCGGCCACCCGGGCGACGGCGTACGTGCGCGGCTTCCGCGACGCGATGGTCCCGACCTGGGGCTCGGGCGCCTACGTCAACTACGCCGACTCCTCCCTGTCGCACTTCCGGGCCGACTACTTCGGCAGCAACGCGCACCGGCTCGCACAGGCGCGGGCGACGTACGACCCGCACCACTTCTTCACCCAGCCCCAGGACTTCTGACCGGTCACCCCGCCCGCGGAGCGCCCACTGCGCGGCCACCCTTTGGGTGTGGACCGGGCCGTGTGATGGGATCGGGTCGCCCGGGCACCGAGGGGGCAGTACGACGACCGGGAGGGTCTGTGGAGGTCTGGCCGGGTACGGCGTACCCGTTGGGAGCGACGTTCGACGGGAGCGGCACCAACTTCGCGGTCTTCAGCGAGGTGGCCGAGCAGGTCGAGCTCTGTCTGTTCGACGACGAGCGCAACGAGACCCGGGTCGCGATGACCGAGGTCGACGCCTTCGTCTGGCACTGCTACCTGCCGGCCGTCCAGCCCGGGGAGCGCTACGGGTACCGCGTGCACGGCCCGAACGACCCGGAGAAGGGTCTGCGCTGCAACCCGAACAAGCTGCTGCTCGACCCCTATGCCAAGGCCACGGCCGGCGACATCGACTGGGACCAGTCGCTCTACGGCTACGACTTCGGCGACGAGGACTCGCGCAACGACGACGACTCCGCCGCCCACATGACCCTGAGCGTGGTGATCAACCCGTTCTTCGACTGGGAGGGTGACCGGCGGCTCGACATCCCCTACAACGAGACCCTGATCTACGAGGCGCACGTCAAGGGCCTCACCGAGCTGCACCCCGGCGTACCCCCGGACCTGCGCGGCACGTACGCCGGTCTGGCCCACCCCTCCGTCACCGAGCACCTGACGCGCCTCGGTGTCACCGCGATCGAGCTGATGCCGGTCCACCAGTTCGTCCAGGACAGCACCCTGCTCGACAAGGGGCTGCGCAACTACTGGGGCTACAACACCCTGGGCTTCCTCGCTCCGCACGCCGACTACGCGTCGGCCGGGCAGGTGGGCCACCAGGTCCAGGAGTTCAAGTCGATGGTCCGGTCCATGCACGAGGCGGGCATCGAGGTGATCCTCGACGTGGTCTACAACCACACCGCGGAGGGCAACCACCTCGGCCCCACCCTGAGCTTCCGCGGTCTCGACAACGCGGCGTACTACCGCCTCGTCGAGGACGACCTGCGCTACTACATGGACTACACCGGGACCGGGAACTCCCTCAACGTCCGGCATCCCCACTCCCTGCAGCTGATCATGGACTCGCTGCGCTACTGGGTGACCGAGATGCACGTCGACGGGTTCCGCTTCGACCTCGCGGCCGCCCTGGCGCGCGAGTTCTACGACGTCGACCGGCTGTCCACCTTCTTCGAGCTCGTGCAGCAGGACCCGGTGGTCAGCCAGGTGAAGCTGATCGCCGAGCCCTGGGACGTCGGGCCCGGTGGCTACCAGGTCGGCAACTTCCCGCCGCAGTGGACGGAGTGGAACGGCGCCTACCGCGACACCGTGCGCGACTTCTGGCGCGGGGAGCCGTCGCTCGGCGAGTTCGCCAGCCGGATCGCGGGGTCCTCCGACCTCTACGAGAACTCCGGCCGCCGACCGGTCGCGAGCATCAACTTCGTCACCGCCCACGACGGCTTCACCCTGCGCGACCTGGTGTCCTACAACGACAAGCACAACGACGCCAACGGCGAGGACGGCAACGACGGCGAGAGCCACAACCGGTCGTGGAACCACGGGGTCGAGGGCCCGACCGACGACCCGGAGATCCTGGAGCTCCGGTCGCGCCAGCAGCGGAACTTCATCACCACCCTGCTGCTGAGCCAGGGCGTCCCGATGCTCCTGCACGGGGACGAGGCCGGTCGCACCCAGGACGGCAACAACAACACCTACGCGCAGGACTCCGAGATCGCGTGGATGCACTGGGACGACGTCGACCAGCCGCTCGTGGAGTTCACCGCCAGCGTCTCCCGGCTGCGGCGCGACCACCCGACCTTCCGGCGCAAGCGCTTCTTCACCGGTACGACGGTCCGCACCGGCAGCGGCGAGGGCGAGCGGCTCAACGACATCGTCTGGCTGCACCCCGAGGGACACCCGATCGAGGACGGCGACTGGACCGCCCCCGGCGCCCAGGCCATCGGCATGTACCTCAACGGCCACGGCATCCCCGGCCTCGACGCCCGGGGCGGCCAGATCGTCGACGACCACTTCCTGCTCTACTTCAACGCCTCTGCCGACGACGTACCCCTCACGCTCCCACCCGAGGAGTACGCCGGCGCGTGGGACGTCGAGATCGACACGGCCGGCACGGAGCGGGACGACCAGCCCCTGGCGGCCGGATCGTCGTCGATCCTGGGCGGGCGCAGCGTGCTCGTGCTGCGTGAGCACACGATCGCCGCGGCGGCACCGGACTCCTCGGTGGCCGCCTCGGTGGCGGCGTCGCAGGCCTCCCGGGCCGACAAGGCCGGATGACCGGGACGTCGCGGGGTACGTCGACACCGATGCGCACACCGGTCAGCACCTATCGCCTGCAGATCACGGCCGGGTTCGACCTGTTCGCGGCCTGCGGCGTGCTGCCCTACCTCCACGACCTGGGAGTGGACTGGGTCTACCTCTCGCCGCTGCTCGAGGCCGAGCCGGGCAGCGAGCACGGGTACGACGTCGTGGCCCACGACCGGATCGACCCGGCGCGCGGCGGGCGCCGAGGGCCTGGCCGCGCTGTCGGCCGAGGCGCGGCGGCTCGGCATGGGCGTGCTGGTCGACATCGTGCCCAACCACGTCGGCGTCGCCACGCCCCACCTGAACGCGTGGTGGTGGGACGTGCTGGAGCACGGGCCGTCGTCGCCGTACGCCGCCGCCTTCGACGTCGACTGGGAGGCCGGCAACGGCCGCCTGCTGCTACCGGTGGTCGGCGACGACGACCTGCTGGAGGACGGCCGGATCGCCCACCTCTCGATCGAGGGCGGCGAGCTGCGCTACCACGACCACCGCTACCCGCTCGCGCCCGAGCGATCCCCCCTACGCCGGTCGAGCGACCCCCCTCGCCGGTCGAGCGAAGTCGAGACCCCGACGAGGTGCACGCGCACCAGCACTACCAGCTGGTGAGCTGGCGGGCGGCCGACCACGCGCTCAACTACCGGCGCTTCTTCGCGATCAACACCCTGGCCGGGATCCGGGTGGAGGACCGCGCGGTCTTCGACGCCTCCCACGTGGAGATCCGACGCTGGTTCGCCGAGGGGCTCGTCGACGGGCTGCGGGTCGACCACCCCGACGGCCTGCGCGACCCCGCGTCCTACCTCGACGACCTGGCCACGCTGACCGGCGGCGCCTACGTGCTCGTCGAGAAGATCCTCGAGCCGGGCGAGACCCTCGAGCCCACCTGGGCCACCGCCGGCACGACCGGGTACGACGTGCTGGGTCTGGTCGACCGGGTGCTCACCGACCCGTCCGGCGAGGAGCCCCTGACCGCCCTCGAGACCCGCCTCCGCGGCGCGACCGTCGACTGGCACGACCTGACCCACGACACCAAGCGCGCCGTCGCCGACCACACCCTCGGCTCCGAGGTCGCCCGCATCGTCCGCGAGCTGCCCTTGCCGGGCGATGCCTCCTCGCCGGTCGAGCGACGCCGAGACCAGTGGGAGGACGCGGTCGCGGAGCTGCTCGCGTGCTTCCCGGTCTACCGCTCCTACCTCCCGCTCGGCCACGACCACCTGGCGACGGCGTTCGCCGAGGCGAGGCGGCGCCGCCCGGAGCTCGGACCGACCCTCGACGGCCTGGCACCGGTCCTGGGCGACCCGGACCAGCCCGCCGCGCAGCGCTTCCAGCAGACCAGCGGCGCGGTGATGGCCAAGGGCGTCGAGGACAACGCGTTCTACCGCTGGGGCAGGCTCACCTCGCTGAACGAGGTCGGCGGCGACCCGAGCGAGTTCTCGCTGTCGGTCGAGGGGTTCCACGCGGCCATGGCCGAGCGGCAGCGCGACCGACCGCTGGCGATGACGACCACCACGACCCACGACACCAAGCGCGGCGAGGACGTCCGGGCCCGGCTCACGGTCCTCGCCGAGCTCCCGGAGGTCTGGGCCGACGCGGTCGACCGGCTGCTCGCCCTGGCCCCGCTGCCCGACCCCGGCTTCGGCCATCTGCTCTGGCAGGCCGTGGTCGGCGTCTGGCCGGCGTCGCGTGACCGCGTCCACTCCTACGCCGAGAAGGCGATGCGCGAGGCGGGCGACCGGACCACGTGGACCGACCCCGACGCGGCCTACGAGGCGGCCGTCCACGCCACCGTCGACGCGGCGTACGACGACCCTGCGGTGCGTGAGGTGCTCGACGTCCTCGTCGCCCGGCTGGGCGGCCCGGGCTGGAGCAACGCCGTGTCCGCCAAGCTCGTCGCGCTGACGATGCCCGGCGTGCCCGACGTCTACCAGGGCAGCGAGCTGTGGGTGCAGAGCCTGGTCGACCCCGACAACCGGCGCCCGGTCGACTACGGCGACGCGGCGAGACGTGCTCGACCGGGTCCTCGCCGGCGAGCGGCCCGTGCTCACGCCGCAGCCCGACGACCACGGCCACGCGAAGCTGCTCGTCACCCAGGCCGCGCTCACCCTGCACCGCAGCCAGCCGCACCGCTTCACGACGTACGCGCCCGTCCGTGCCTCCGGGGACGCGGCCGGACACCTCCTCGCGTTCGACCGTGGCGGCGCGGTGAGCGTCGCGACCCGGCTGCCGGTCGGCCTCGCCGGGCGCGGATGGGGTGACACGGTGCTGCACCTGCCGGCAGGCACGTGGGCCGACCTGCTCAGCGGCCGCGAGTACGCCGGGCCGGCTCCTGCGCACGTCCTGCTCGCCGATCTGCCCGTCGCGCTCCTGATCCGCGAGGACGCATGACCAGCCACGGCGCCTTCGCCGTGTGGGCGCCGTCGGCCACGCGCCTACGACTCTCGGTCGGCGACGCCGTCGTCGAGATGCGGCGCGGCGACGGTGACTGGTGGGTCCCCGACGGTCCCGTCCCCGACCCGGCGGAGGGAGACGTCGACTACGGCTACCTGATCGACGACGATCCAGAGCCGCGGCCCGACCCGCGCTCGCGACGACAGCCGGGCGGCGTCCACGCACGCTCCCGTACCTACGACCCCTCGTCGTTCGCCTGGACCGACGGGTCGTGGGCCGGGCGCGAGCTCCCGGGCTCGGTCATCTACGAGCTCCACGTCGGCACGTTCACGCCCGAGGGCACCCTGGACGGTGCGATCGAGAGGCTCGACCACCTGTGCTCGATCGGCGTCGACCTGGTCGAGCTGATGCCGGTCAACGCGTTCAACGGCACCCGCAACTGGGGCTACGACGGGGTCGGCTGGTTCGCCGTCACCGAGGAGTACGGCGGTCCGCCGGCGTACCAGCGCTTCGTCGACGCCTGCCATGCGGCCGGCCTCGGCGTCGTCCAGGACGTCGTCTACAACCATCTCGGCCCGTCCGGGAGCTATCTGCCGCTGTTCGGGCCCTATCTCACCGACGGCCGCAGCACCTGGGGCGACCTGGTCAACCTCGACGGCGAGGGCTCGGCCGAGGTGCGACGGTTCATCCTCGACAACGCCCGGATGTGGTTCGAGGACTACCACGTCGACGGCCTGCGGCTCGACGCCGTGCACGCGCTGGTCGACACCTCGCCCGTCCACCTCCTCGAGGAGCTGGGGACCGAGACGCAGGTCCTGGCGGCGCGACTGGGCCGGCCGTTGACCCTGATCGCCGAGTCCGACCTCAACGACACCCGGATCGTCACCCCACGCGAGGACGGCGGGTACGGGCTCGATGCCCAGTGGAGCGACGACTTCCACCACGCCGTCCACGTCGCACTGACGGGTGAGACGTCCGGCTACTACGCCGACTTCGAGCCCCTGTCGGCGCTCGTGAAGGTCTGCGAGCGCGGGTTCTTCCACGACGGCACCTGGTCCTCGTTCCGCGGCTCCGAGCACGGACGGCCCATCGACACCGAGCGGCTGCCGACCTGGCGCCTCGTCGTGTGCAGCCAGGACCACGACCAGGTCGGCAACCGGGCCCGCGGCGACCGGCTGACCGAGCACCTCGACGAGAACCAGCTGGCGTGCGCGGCGCTGCTGACGCTGTGCGGCCCGTTCACGCCGATGCTGTTCATGGGCGAGGAGTGGGCGGCGTCGGCGCCGTTCCAGTTCTTCACCTCGCACCCCGAGGCCGACCTCGGGAGGGTCACCGCCGAGGGGCGGATCACCGAGTTCGAGCGGATGGGCTGGGACCCGTCCGTCGTCCCCGACCCGCAGGACCCCGAGACCTTCGAGCGCTCGAGGCTGGACTGGTCGGAGCTCGACCAGGGCCGGCACGCCGTGGTCCTGGAGGTCTATCGGCGGCTGGCTGCGCTACGGCGCGCGGTGCCCGAGCTGAGGAACCCGCCGTTCGGCGCGCTGTCGGCCGAGGCCGACGAGACGACGCGGGTGTTCACGCTGCGGTGGGCGGACCTGCTCCTCGCCGTGAACTTCGGCGACGCCGCGGCGTCCGTGGCGGCGTCAGGGGAGCTCCTCTTCACGACGCCCGCCGGTGCGTCCGTCACCCGCGAGGGGCTCGACCTGCCGCCCCACGCCGGCGCGCTGGTGCGGCTCGACGGGAGCGCCGGATAGCGCCACAATCGTCGGGTCGTCTCCACCGTCTCGAGGGAGTGACCATGGCCGACCACAGCACCACCCGACGCACCCTGATCGCCGGGACCCTGGGCAGCTCAGCCTTCGGCGGGCTCGTGCTCGCCTCGGGCGGCACCGCAGAAGCGGTCGAGATCCCCTCCGACCCGTCCGTCTCCTACTTCCTGGCCATCGACGGGATCCCCGGTGAGTCGCTGGACGAGAGGTTCCCGGACACCATCGACGTCCTCGACTGGTCGTGGGGGGTGACGAACGCGATCAGCCCGACCAACACCGGACACGGCGTCGGCAAGTCGAAGCCGGCGCCGTTCACCTTCGTCTCGCGGACGAGCGTGGCCAGCCCGAAGCTGTTCCTGGCGTGCGCGACCGGCAAGCACATCAAGAGTGCGACCCTGCACGGCCGCAAGTCCGGACTGGCGCAGCCCTTCCTCACCATCGCGCTGGGGAACCTGTTCGTCACCTCCTACAAGGAGGCCCCCGGACCCGTCGATGCCTATCCGCTCGACGTGGTCAACCTCGAGTACGGCGCCGTGACGATCAGCTACCTGCAGCAGAACGCCGACGGCGCGGGCGGCAGGACGGTCGTGGCCGGGTTCGACTTCATCAAGAACAAGACCACCTGAGCCAGGGCACCCGATCCGCCTAGGCTTCCGGTCGTGGAGCTGCAGACCGCCGACCTGCTGATCCGGCCGCCGGCGCCCGAGGAGGCCCGGCGCGCCTACGAGCTGATGAACGACCCCGACGTACGACGCTGGAACCCGACCCGCGAGTGCCCCGACCTGGCGACGGCCGAGGCCTGGTTGCGCGACGGCGCCGACTGGTCGGCCGGCACCCACGCCACGTGGAGCGCCCTCGACCCGACGACCGGGCTCCTGGTGGGCAACGTCAGCCTGTTCGCGATCGACACCGACGACCTCGTCGCCAAGATCGGCTACCGGGTCCACCCCGACGCACGCGGTCGCGGCGTGGCCCGGCAGATGGTGGACGCCGTGACCCGCTGGGCGTTCGAGTCCCGCGGGCTGATGCGCGTACAGCTCGAGCACGCCGTGCCCAACCTCGCCTCGTGCCGGGTCGCGGTCGCGGTCGGCTTCCTGCTCGAGGGCACCACCCGTTCGGCGTACGCCGTACCGGACGACGGCCGCGAGGACTGCCACATCCACGGTCGCCTCGCCACCGACTCGGCCGAGCCCTCACCCCTGTGACGCCGCGCCGGCCGACAGGTCCCGGAGGACCTCGGCCGCGGAGCGGTCGGTGATCTCGCGGTAGCCGCTGCCCGCCCACACGTTGACCTGCTCGGGGTCTCCCCGGGCGGCGGACGCACGGCGGATCGGGGCGGTGAGGTGGTGGATCGCGGGATAGCCGAGCGGTGCCGCGGCGTCGTACCGCTCCAGGAACGAGTTCCGTACGCCGCGCCCGGGCCGGCCGGTGAAGGCCCGGGTGAGCGCGGTGTCGGGCTGCCTGCTCCGGGTGAGCGCGGAGCGGTTGGCGGCCGACGTCCCGGCCTCCGGCGCGAGCAGCAGAGCCGTGCCGACGATGACCGCGTCCGCCCCCGCCGCCCGTGCCGCGACGACCTGCTCCGCGCGGACCACGCCCCCCGCGGCGACGAGCGGCAGGGAGGTGGCGGCACCGATCTCGACCAGCAGGTCGGGCAGAGGCCGGTCGGCCGGCGGGTGCTCGGGCGTGAACGTGCCCGAGTGACCACCGCCGGAGGCGGCCTGCACGACCAGCACGTCGAGCCCCGCCTCGGCGGCCGCACGCGACTCCGCCACGGTGGTCACTGTCTGCGCGAGCAGGCTCCCGGCCCGGTGCAGCGCGAGGACCGAGGCCGGATCGGGGAGACCGAAGGTGAACGACACGACCGGCGGCGCGGCGGCGAGGAGCACGTCGATCTTGTCGCGCCAGTGGTCGTCGTCCTCGATCGGGTGCTCGGGCAGCTCCGCGCCGAGACGCTCGGCGAGCGGGCGGAGGGAGTCGCGGTAGGCGGCATAGGCCCGCGGGTCGACCGGCACCGGATGGGGTGCGAAGAGGTTCACGCCGTACGCGTCGGTCTCGGCGGCGACCGAGGCGACCTGGTCGGCGAACGCCTGCGGCTGCTGGTAGCCCGCGGCCAGGAACCCCAGGCTCCCCGTCCCGGCGGCCGCGAGCACCAGCGCCGGGGTGGTCGGGCCGCCGGCCATGGGCGCCGCCAGCACGGGGAGCGTGACGCCGAGCCGGTCCAGGAGGGGGCTGTCGCTCATCGCCCCATCGTGCCCCCTTCTCGGGATTTTCGGCGGCGCTGGTTCGACGAGGGCTGGGTTGCGCCCTCGGTGCCGGCGCCTTCCGAGAGGGTGCTCAGGCCCAGCCGTGCTGGGCGGCGTACCACCCCAGCTGCATCCGGGTGGTCACGCCGGCCACGTCCTGCAGGTGGCGGAGCCGACGCTGCACCGTGCGGAGCGAGAGGTCGAGCTGGCTCGCCACGGCCTGGTCGGTGAGCCCGGCGAGGAGCAGCCCGAGGATCTTCCGGTCGAGCGACGTCAGGCCCTCGCTCTCGTCGGCGGGCGCCGGCGAGACGGCGTCGAGGGTGGCCAGGGTCAGGGGGTAGGCCTGTCTCCACACGCTCTCGAAGAGAGCGCTGAGCGCCGCCAGCAGGCCGCTGCGCTGGAGCAGGACGGCGCCGGGCTCGCTCGTGGACCCGACCGGGTCGACCCGCAACGGGACCAGCGCGAGGTCGGCGTCGGCCAGCATCAGCTTGAGCGGCAGCTCGTCGACGACCCGCAGCTCCAGCCCGCGACGGAGCGAGTCGACGACCTCGTCCATCGCGCTCGGCGCGGCGAGCACGGCACGCTCCAGCACGGCGCGGATCCGGATGCCCCGGTCGACCGCGGCGGGCTCGGCGTCGTTCTGCCCCGGCGGGACCGCGATGAACGGGGCTGTGACGAAGGTGCGCAGCTCGTCGACCGCCGCCTGCTGCACCTGCTGGAAGCGGTGCCGGATCTGGTCGACTCCGGTGACCACCTCGATCAGCTCACTGATGGTGCGGCCGGCGGTGGCAGCCCGGTGCTCCTCGGCGAGGGTCGCCAGCGCCTGCTCGGCCAGCCGCAGCGAGTCGCGGCGCTCGGTGATCAGCGCGCCCAGCGCCACGGCCGGCGGCGCGACGACGTAGGCCTGGTCGTCGGAGCGGTGGGCCAGGCCCGAGTCGACGAGGCCGGCCAGGGCGTCCTCGACCACCGGGACCGGTTGCTCGACCACCTCCGCCAGCTCGGTGGACGTCGTACCGGGGTGGCCGAGCAGAGCCCGGTAGACCAGCTCCACCCCGGGCTCGACACCGAGCGGCTCCAGCATCGCCCACCCTCCCCGCGCCATCCTCCGTGGCGAGGAGAGTATCCACCAGGGCGAGGCGACCTCCACCGCCGCCGGATCGGACGCCGGTGCCGGAGACCTCACCGGGCGCTCACCGCAGCCCGTAGGCGCGGATGATCTCCTGCTTGATCGCGTAGCCGCTGCTCATGGTGGCGTCGGCCCGTACGGCGAGGTAGCCGCCCGGCTTCTTCGCCGCCCGGAAGGTGCCGTGCCACCAGCCGCCCGATCCCTTGGTCAGCCGCACCGTCTGCCACGCCTTGCCGCCGTTGGCGGAGATGCCGAGCGTCACGTGGCTCAGCCTGCCCGGCAGGGCCTGGGTGGTCGACGACGCGGGACGCACAGCGATGTGCTGCGTCGTCCCTGCGCGCACGTCGCCCCGCAGATCGGTGGCGAGCCGGTAGTCGAGCTTCATCACGGGGAACGGCACGAACTGGTCGGCGTCGACCGTGTCGGACATGAAGCGCCACTCGGTGTGGGTATGCGTCGAGAGGCGGAACACGTCGGCCGGTCGGCCGGCGTCGAGCACCACCCGGTAGGGCAGGTTGCCCGGCGGCACCGCCTCGTACTGCATGTCCGAGCTGAACTTGTTGGTGTGGATCAGCTTCTTGCCCTGGTAGACGTGCAGCGTCGTCGGGGTCTCGCCCCAGGGCAGGTAGCCGCCCAGGCGCATGTTGCCGCTGAAGGAGCTCCAGTCCTGCACGTTCCAGGTCATGTAGTCCTGGTAGCGGGAGTTGTAGACCCCGAACGAGTCGCTGAAGCCGGGCCTGACGGCGGGACGGAACCAGTCGAGCACGGTGGTCGAGCCCTTCCGGTAGCTGTTGACTCCCGAGGCCATGTCCCACGGCAGGCCGCCGTCCATGTGCTGGGCGTGGCCCTCGACCCACACCTGCCCCGGCGTGACCCACTCGACCCGGGTACCCGGATCCCGCTCGGGCTCGTAGCCACCGAGGGACGGCGTGAGGGTGAGGTCGTACCGGTACCCACCGGACGCACCGGCGCTCGCGGCGGCGTAGTAGTGCGCGTCGATCTTCGCCAGGTCGCTCTTGGCCGGGGCGTAGACGAGCGGCTGGTCCGGCACGTGGCCGGGGTAGTCGCGGGTCAGGTCGTAGACGAAGGGGGTGTACTTCGTCTGCGTCGCCCTGAGCTTCTGCCCCTGCCTCGCCAGAGCGATCAGTGCCGCCCCGGCGTCGCGGTGCACGGTCACGACCGGGATCGACACCTCGCCGACGTACTCGTCGAGCCCGCCGATGCCGTCGTTGACCACGACCAGCGCGATGGCGCCGTTGGCCTCGGCCGCGATGGCTCGTTCCTGCGGAGTCACCGAGTCGCTGCGCTCGACCACGACGATCTTGCCGTGGGCGCTGATGCCGCGGTAGTCCGACCGTGCGCCGTTGCCGGCGTAGACGCTGGAGACGGTGTCCGTCCGCGTGCCGAGGTGGCTGCCCGGCTGCATGAGGGCCGGGAACGTCTGCGAGCCGGACGGCGTGCCGAGGCTCAGCAGCGGCTCGGCCTTGCGCCAGCGGGTGGTCAGCATGAACGTGCCGTCGGTCATCGGGTCGGTCGGGGACACGTAGAGGTCGTCGACCATCGGCGGGACCTGGTAGGCGTTGCGGAACTCCGTCCCGTCGCTGTCGACGATGCTCAGGTCGACCTTGCGCTGGGTGTCCTCCGTGCGTTGGGGCGCCGTCGTCTTCAGGAGCCGGGCGTCCCGGGCGTCGAGCACGACGTCCGTGGTCTGGTGGAGCTTGACCTCAGGGTCGACCAGCACGGCCTCACCGGACCGGTCGGGGGCCTCGCCCTGGACGTCGAGGTACGTCATCACCGTGTAGTCCCCGGGCGGCATCCGCAGGGTCGTGGACCCGTCGACGAACTGCGACCAGGCTCCCAGGTCACTGCCTGCCTGGTTGAACACGACCCAGCCGGACGCCGGCTGGCCACTCCGGTCGACCAGGGACACGTGCATGTCGTAGCGCTCGTCCTCCTTGAGGAGAGCCACGGAGGTACGCGTCACGGGATCGCCGGTCGCCTCGTCCGTGCCGACCACCCAGCCGGCGTCGGTCCCCGTCGCAGCGGTCTGCGGGTCGCCGGTGACCTGCACGGTCGCCTTGCCCCCGGCCGGCACGGTGACCGTGGGGTCGCTGAGGGTGAACGCGGCGTCGGTCCCGGTCAGGGCGAGGTCGAGGGTGACGTCCTGGCCACCGTCGTTGCTGAAGGTCAGGTCCTTGGTGACCGGGACCTCGCTCGGGCCGTGGGGCCACGCGTAGCTGCCGAAGAAGAGCGACCCCGTGCCGCTGACGGTGTCGCGCACGGCCGCGCCGACGTCGACGCGGCCGGTGCCGATGTCGAACGGCGTGTAGGAGTCGAGCCCCTTCGCGCTGCTCATCAGCTGCTGCTTGAGCCGCGCGCCGGTCCAGCCCGGGTGCTGCTGCGCGAGGATCGCCGCCGAACCGGTGACGTGGGGCGTGGCCATCGAGGTGCCGTCGAGCGTGCGGTACCAGCCGGTGCTGCCGTCGGTCATGTCCTCGGACCGCGCGGCGGTGATGCTCACGCCGGGAGCCACGATGTCGGGCTTGAGCGCGCCCGTGCCCACCACCGGACCGGTGCTGGAGAACCACGCCAGCTGGTCCTGCTTGTCCACCGCGCCGACGGTCAGCGCGGAGGCAGCGGTGCCGGGGGACGTGACGGTCTGCGGCCCGTTGTTGCCGGCCGCGATCACGAAGAGGGTGCCGTACTGGTCGGACAACGCATCGACCTCCTGCGCCATCGGGTCGCTGCCGTCGGTCGGGGCGGAGGGGTCGCCCAGGCTCATGTTGACGACCTTGGCGCCCGACGTGGCCGCCCACTCCATGCCGGCCATCACCCAGGAGTCCTGCCCGGAGCCGGTGTCGTCGAGCACCTTGCCGACCTCGAGGTGGGCGCCCGGGGCGACTCCCTTGTAGTAGCCGTTCATCGCCGCGCCGGTGCCGACGATCGTGGAGGCGACGTGGGTGCCGTGGCCGTCGACGTCCGCGATGCCCTCGTCGGGCACGAAGCTGTGGGTGTCGTCGATCTGCGTGGAGAGGTCGGGGTGGTGCACGTCGACGCCGGTGTCGAGCAGGGCGACCTTGACGCCCGTGCCGTCGTAGCCGGCTGCCCAGGCCTCGGGGGCGCCGATCTGGGGCACGCTCTCGTGCAGAGTGGTCTTGACGCGCCCGTCGAGCCACAGCTTGGCCAGCCCCGACCGCAGCGACGGGGTGGGGTCGGTCGGGTCCCAGGCGGGAGCCACGGCGTCCCAGAACGCGCGGACGTCGCGCTTGGGGGAGGTCAGGGCTGCACTGCGGATGGCCGGCAGGCGTCGTACGACGGAGCTGCCCTGCGGTGCCTTCGGGTTCGCGACGGCGCGCGTGGCCGCCCGGGTGTAGGTCGCGATCAGCGGCACCTGCCGCTGGTGGGCATCGTCGTAGCCCATCGTGATCAGGTCGGTGACGTCGAAGAGCCGGGGGTCGAGCCGGTCGGTTCCGAGCAGGCCCACGGCCTCGTCGGGGATCACGTAGAGGTCGCCCCGGCGCTCCTGCAGCTGGACTCCACCCACGGCGTCCGCGGGGCGGCGTACGTCGGCGGTCTGCTTGCCGTCGGCCAGCGTCCGGACCGTGACCACGTCGCCGGTGACCAGGGTGACGCGGTGGGTCGAGGCCGGGGTGTCGACGACCCGGGTCGGGGCCTTCGGGCCGTGGCCGGCGGCCAGCGCGGGCACGTGCACCGCGGTCGCGACCAGGGGGACCGTCGCCGCGGCGACGAGGGCGAGGCGCCGCAGGCGCGCGCGGGAGACAGGGGGGTGCAGGGGCATGCCCGGTGTCTACGGCATCGGACGAGGTCCGCAGAAGGGACCTCGATGACGGAACTGCGACTTGGCGTCACTCCGCCAACTCGCCCGCCGGCTCGTCCGCCTACTGGCGCGCCATGGCGACCCGGAGCCGCTCCTCGGGAGTGATCAGGTGGTCGGCGTCCTCGGCGTCCTCGTCGAGATCGATCTGGACCCAGTTCACCGTGCCCGTGAAGATGCTGGTCTCCCCCGCGTAGTCGGTGCTGACCGGGGACGCCGTGTCGCGACCGATGTCGGCGGTCTCGTCGGCCGAGAAGACCATCGGGATCGTCGCGTCGACCCGTCCCTCGCCGACCTTCGCCCCGTCGACGTAGAGCTCCACCGAGCCGCCCTTCGCGAGCCCGCCCCCGTCGTAGCCGAACTCCATGCGCACCTGGTGCGTCCCGGGCGGGATCGCGGTGGTGCCCTCGACGATGAACCGTTGGAGCCCGAGCAGGTTGTAGCAGTACCGCGGCCTCCCGTCCTTGACGTAGAGGCTCCACCCGGCGAACGCGCCGCCTTGGGCGATGATCACACCCTCGGCGCCGGAGTCCGGCACCTCGATCTCCGCGGTGACCGCATGGGACTTGTTCTTGATGTTGAGCAGCGAGGCCTCGGTGAGCCTGCCCATCCCCCCGAACAGCAGCTGCTTGTTCCCCCTGACCAGCACGGGGCGTCCGGCCAGGTCGGGGTTGAACCGCTCGATCCGACGGTCGTCGAGCGGCAGCACGTTGTACTTGCGGGCCTCGGTCAGCCACAGCTCCTGGAGCTCCGCCAGCCTCTCCGGCTGCTCGGCCGCCAGGTCGTGGGACTGGCTCCAGTCGACGCTGGTGTCGTACAGCTCCCACACGTCGTCCTCGAGAGGAGGCGTGGGTCCCATCACCCAGGGCGTGCTGTGGCGGGTGACCGCCGTCCATCCCTCGTGGTAGATCCCTCGGTTGCAGAACATCTCGAAGTACTGCGTCGTGCGTCGCTCGGCCCCGCCGGCGTCGTCGAACGAGTACGCCATGCTGACGCCCTCGAACGGCCGCTGCGGGACGCCGTCCACCACGGTGGGCTCCGGCAGGCCGGCCGCCTCGAGCACCGTCGGCGCGACGTCGATGACGTGATGGAACTGGGACCGCACCTCACCCTTGGCGCTGAAGCCGCGCGGCCAGTGGACGATGGTGCCGTTGCGCGTCCCACCCCAGTGCGAGGCGACCTGCTTGGTCCACTGGTACGGCGTGTCCATCGCGTGCGCCCAGCCCACGGCGTAGTGGTTGTAGGCCGACGGCGTGCCGAACTCGGCGATCCGCGACGAGACGTACTCGGGCGTCTCGAGCGCATCGGCGCCGTTGAAGATGAACATCTCGTTGAACGAGCCGTTCACGGTGCCCTCGGCCGAGGCGCCGTTGTCGCCGACGATGTAGTAGACGAGCGTGTCCTCCAGCACGCCGAGATCCTCGATCGCGTCGACCAGGCGGCCGATGTGGTGGTCGGTGTGCTCCAGGAAGCCGGCGTAGACCTCCATCTGCCGCGCCAGCACGGGCTTCAGCTCCTCGGGCATGTCGTCCCAGGCCGGGATCTCGTCGTGCCGTTGCGTGAGCACCGTGTCGGCAGGCACCACGCCCGAGCTCCTTCTGGCGGGCCAGGATCTCCTCGCGCAGCGCGTCCCAGCCGTCGTCGAACCGGCCGCGGTACCTGTCCGACCACTCGGTGGGGACGTGGTGCGGGGCGTGGGTCGCGCCGGGTGCGTAGTAGACGAAGAAGGGCTTGTCCGGGGTCAGGGACTTCTGCTGCCGGACCCAGCCGATCGCCCGGTCGGTCATGTCCTCGGTGAAGTGGTAGCCCTCCTCGGGGGTCTTCTCCGGCTCGACCGGCGTGGTGCCGTCGTAGATCGCCGGGTAGTACTGGTTGGTCTCGCCACCGATGAAGCCGTAGAAGTGCTCGAAGCCGCCGCCGCCGGTCGGCCACGCGTCGAACGGCCCGACCGGGCTGGTCTGCCACACCGGGACCTCGTGGCACTTGCCGAACTGCGCGGTCGCGTAGCCGTTCAGCCGCAGGGTCTGGGCCAGCGGCGCACAGGTGTTCGGTCGTACCGAGCTGTAGCCGGGGGCCGACGTGGCCAGCTCCGTGATGACCCCCATCCCCACGGTGTGATGGTTGCGCCCGCTGAGCAGGGCAGCGCGGGTGGGCGCACACAGCGCCGTGGTGTGGAACCGGTTGTACTTCAGGCCGGCCGCGGCCAGCCGCTCGGCCGTCGGGGTCTGGCACGGGCCGCCGAACGCGCTCGAGGCGGCGAAGCCCACGTCGTCGAGCAGGATCACCAGCACGTTGGGCGCTCCCGCCGGCGGACGCACGGGCTCGATCGGCGGGAAGGTGGCCGCCGGGTCCTTGGCGTCGAACGGACGATCCCCCTCGAACTCCCGATCGGCGATGGGCAGGATGCCGCGGTCGTCTCGGTCTGGGCTCATGGATCGTCCTCCGGTCCTCAGCGCAGCGCAGTCACGCTGCCTTCGAGATCCATCGACGGTAGGGCGCCGGTGAGCGCAGCCACCTCACCCGGACCGGGTTAGTCCCGGCAGGAGCAGTGGGTCAGTAGTACCAGGGGAACGGCGACCAGTCGGGGTCGCGCTTCTCGAGGAACTGGTCGCGGCCCTCCTGAGCCTCGTCGGTCATGTAGGCCAGGCGCGTGGTCTCGCCGGCGAAGAGCTGCTGGCCGACCAGGCCGTCGTCGATGAGGTTGAAGGAGTACTTGAGCATCCGCTGGGCCGTCGGGCTCTTGCCGTTGATCAGCCGGCCCCACTCCAGGCCGGTGGTCTCCAGCTCGGCGTGGGGGACGGCGCGGTTGACCGCGCCCATCCGTACGCCGTCCTCGGCGGAGTACTCCTGCCCGAGGAAGAAGATCTCGCGGGCGATCTTCTGACCGACCTGGCGGGCGAGGTACGCCGACCCGAAGCCGCCGTCGAACGAGCCCACGTCGGCGTCGGTCTGCTTGAACCTCGCCTCCTCGGCGCTGGCCAGGGTCAGGTCGCAGACGACGTGCAGCGAGTGGCCGCCGCCGGCCGCCCAGCCGGGCACCAGCGCAGACCACGATCTTGGGCATGAACCGGATCAGCCGCTGGCACTCGAGGATGTGGAGCCGGCCGAGCTTCGCCTTGTCGACGGTCTCCGCGGTCTCGCCCGCTGCGTACTGGTACCCCGCCCGACCCCGGATCCGCTGGTCGCCACCGGTGCAGAACGCCCACTTGCCGTTCTGCTCGCTGGGGCCGTTGCCGGTCAGGAGCACGCAGCCCACGTCGCTGGAGACGCGAGCGTGCTCGAGGACCCGTAGGAGCTCGTCGACGGTGTGCGGCCGGAACGCGTTGAGGACGTCGGGTCGGTCGAACGCGATCCGCACCGTGCCGTGCGCCTTGGCCCGGTGGTAGGTCAGGTCGGTGAGGTCCTCGAAGCCCGGGACGTCGTCCCACAGCGCCGGGTCGAAGATCTCGCTGACTCCCTCGATCGCGCTCACGACCGTGAGGCTAGGCCCGGGCGCCTCGGTCGGGCGGGCGGTCGTGGGCCCGGTCGTGCGGCCGGAATGGTCCACGCCGTCGGGTTACGGCGTACATGGCACTCGACCGGCACCTACGTCCCCAGCAAGCAGCAGTGGGTCCGCGACCAGGTCGCGGAGTTCGAGGCGTCCGACGGCGCCCGGGCGAACACCCTGCGCGACACCGGCGACCCGATCGTGGTGATCACCTCGGTCGGCGCGAAGTCGGGCCACCTGCGGAAGAACCCGGTGATGCGGGTCGAACGCGACGGGACCTACGTCGCGATCGCGTCGAAGGGCGGCGCGGCCGACCACCCGGAGTGGTACCACAACTTCCTCGCGCACCCCGAGGTCGAGCTCCAGGACGGCGCCGAGAAGCACACGTACCCGTCCGGCTCGCGGAGGGCGACGAGCGCGCCGAGTGGTGGGACTACGCCGTCGCGACCTGGCCGACGTACGGCGAGTACCAGAAGAAGACCGACCGCGAGATCCCGGTCTTCCTGCTCGAGCGCGCCTGAGCTCGAGTCACGCCTGCGCCGGCTTGGCTCCGCGTGTGGCGCGGGCGATCGAGGCGGCGAGGGCGACCAGGTGGCCGAGGCGGGCCAGCTCGGAGTCGAGGAACTCCGGGCCGCCCCGGCGGCCGAGCGCGACGACCCGCTTGTGGCCGATCGGGGCGATCGCGACCAGGTCGTCGCCGAGGATCTGGACGTCGAGGCCCGTGCCGGGCTCGAGGTCGATCTCCGACGGTGCGCCCTCGCTGGCGTGCTCGATGCGGATCCCGTCGGTGCCCGACCTTCAGCCGCGCCGCCCACTCGCAGCGGAACGCCACCGGCAGCAGCTCGACCAGCCGGTCGAGCGCGGTCTCGGGTTCGGCGGTCAGCGACTCGACCACCTCGAGGTCGAGGAACAGGTTGCCGCCGGCGAGGTAGCGGCTGATCCACAGCACGGTGACGCCCTCGACCGCGTTGCACGCCGAGACGACGGAGTCGGGCATCGCGCCGTCGACCATCTCGAGGAGCACGTCGTCGACGGCGGTGCCGTCGAAGCGCTTCTCGACGATCTCGATCGCCTCGATGTCACCTCCGGCCGCGCCGATCGCGGTCGCCAGCCGGCCCAGCGACCCGGGCACGTCGGGGAGCTCGACGCGCAGCAGCAGCATGCCCCGACCCTAACGGCGGCGCATGACGCTCAGGTTTCGTCTTCCGACCGGTGGGCGAGGCGGTCGGCGAGGCCGCTCGCGCGCTGGGCCGGCCGTCCACGGCGAGGCGTACGGCGTCGGGGGTGGCCACCACGGTCACCTTCTCGCTCGGCGCGGGTCAGCGCGGTGTAGAAGCAGCTCGCGGGTGAGCAGCGGCGAGTCGTCGGGCGGGAGCAGCACGGTGACCTCGGCGGCCTGGCTGCCCTGGCTCTTGTGCACGGTCATCGCGTGCATCGTCTCGACGTCGGTGAGCCGCGAGGTGGCAGCAGGCGCGGCCCCCGCGGGGTCGCGATCGCCGCCCGGACGCCGTCACCATCGGCGACGACCACGCCGGTGTCACCGTTGAAGAGCTCGAGGCCGTAGTCGTTGCTGGTCAGCAGCAGCGGGCGACCGGCGTACCACTCCTGCCCCCAGCCGCCGCCGATCGGCAACCCGGTGTGCTCGGCGAGGCCGCGCTCGACCGCACGGTTCCAGTGGCCGACCCCCCACGGGCCGTCACGGTGGGCGCACAGCAGGCGGTGCTCGTCGAGCACCCCGACGGCGCCCGGGCGTCGCCGGCAGCGCGGCCGCGTCGCGCAGTCGCAGCGCGTGGGCGACCAGGCGCTCGCGGAGCGCCGCGAGCGTGGCGGGGTCGTCGGCGTCGAGGAGCTCGACGTGAGCTCGCCGCCGGCAGCGAGGAGGTCGAGCGCGCGATCGGCGTCGCCGTCACGGACCGCCTCGGCGAGGTCGTTGATCTCGCGGCCGAACCGGTGGGACGTCGCGAGCGACGAGACCGTGATCGGCGTCGCGCCTGGCCAGGCCTTCGACGAGGTCGGCCGAGCACCGCGCCGGCCTCCACCGACGCGAGCTGGTCGGGGTCGCCGACGAGCACCAGCCGGCAGTCGGACCGCACGGCCTCGACCAGCCGAGCCATCATCGTCAGCGACACCATCGAGGTCTCGTCGACGACGATCACGTCGTGGGGCAGCCGGTTGCGACGATCGTGGCGGAACCGGTTGCGGCTGCCGCGCTTCCAGCCGAGGAGCCGGTGGAGCGTCTGCGCGGTCGGTCACCGACCGCCGCGGCGTGCCCGGCGAACGCGGCTCGGCCGAGCGCCGTGCGCACGGCCTCCTGGAGCCGGGCCGCCGCCTTGCCGGTCGGGCGCCGGAGCGCGATCCGCAGCGGCCGCGTCGGACTGGTCGGCGAGCAGCGCCAGCAGGCCCGCGACCGCGGTGGTCTTGCCGGTGCCGGGACCGCCGGTCAGCACGGTCGTCCACTGCCGGGCCGCCGCCACCGCGGCCGCGCGCTGCTCGTCGTACCCCTGCGGGAACAGCACCGGCGCCAGCGCCGCGAGCCGAGCATCGTCGACCGCCGGCGGGCGAGGGCGAGCCGCGCGACGAGGTCGTCGCGACCTGGCACTCCTCGCGCCAGTAGCGGTCGAGGTAGGCGACGGCTGCCCTCGACGCGCAGCACGCCGGCCTCGCGCGAGCCGGCTTGCCGCGACCGCGATCGATCCAGCCGGAGCCGGGCCAGGCCAGCCCGGCCGGGCAGCGGCTCGGTGGCGAGCTCGGCGCAGGTCGAGGCACACCGACCCGTGGCGCAGCGAGCGCACGGCCAGCGCGAGCACGCAAGCGCCGACGTCGTCGTCGGGCTCGCCGCGCCAGCGACTGGATCCGGCGGGCCGTGTGGGCGTCGGCGGCCTCGATGACACCGGCCGCGTTGAAGCGACCGAGCACGCCGGACAGGCCCAGCGCGAGGCGTCGGTCGCGCGGGTCGTCGGTCTCGAAGGGCTCGATCATGTCGGGGCCCTCGCGGAGAGGGATTCGTGAGTCGCCGTGGCGGAGGTCATCCGCCGTCCAGCAGTTCGCTAGGGGTGACCAGCGCGGCCGGCGGCGACCAGTCGAAGACGCCGGCGACGTGGCCGTCGACGACCGGCGTCTCGGGGCCGCACATCCCGCGCAGGAACAGGTAGAGCACGCCACCCAGGTGCTCCTCCGGGTCGTACGCCGGCAGCCGCCACCGCAGGTAGCGGTGCAGGACGACGGAGTAGAGCAGGGCCTGGAGCGGGTAGTGGCTGTGGAGCATCGCCGCGGCCATCTCCGCGCGGCCGTAGTCGGCCGACGTGAGCGGGTCCCCGGTCTCGCCGAGCAGGTTGGTCTTGTAGTCGACGACGACGTATCGGTGGGAGTGGGCTCGGGCGGGGTCGCCGGGCACCCGGAGCACGATGTCGATGGAGCCGGAGAGGTAGCCCCGCAGCGCCTGGTCGCCGAGCGGACCCGCCCAGCTGTGAGGCGTAGGACGCGAGCGGGTCGTCGGCGGGCAGGTGGGCTGCAGCAGGGGCGCCAGGTCACCGCAGTCCGACGTCCGTACGCGCCGCCGGGGTCGATCGCCGCCGGTCAGCGGGAACTC
>CAWCPG010000027.1:0-46811 GCA_963797325.1 uncultured Actinomycetota bacterium | reverse complement strand
GTCTCGGCCGGGTGGGTGTGCACCAGGTCGGGCAGGCGACCCGACTTGCCACGGAGCACCTCGCCGACCGTCTGGTCGTTCGAGGTCCATACCCGTTCGCGAAGCCGTACTGCGCCAGCCACTCGTCGTTGAAGACCTTGGTGAGGTACCCGCGCCCCGAGTCCGGCAGGAGTACGACGACCACCGCGCCGTCGGCCTCGGGGGTACCGGCGAGCTCCTGGGCGACCTGGCGTGCGGCGTACGCCGCCATCCCGGACGACCCCCCCACGAGCATCGCCTCCTCGCGCGCCAGCCGCCGGGTGAAGGAGAAGGAGTCGGCGTCACAGACCTCGATCACCCGGTCGGCGACCCCGCGGTCGTAGGTCTCGGGCCAGAAGTCCTCGCCCACGCCCTCCACGAGGTAGGGCCGGCCGGTGCCGCCGGAGTAGACCGAGCCCGCGGGGTCGGCACCGATCACCTGGACCTCGGGGTTCTGCTCCTTGAGGTAGCGACCGACGCCGCTGATCGTGCCGCCGGTGCCCATGCCGCACACGAAGTGCGTGATCCGCCCCTCGGTCTGCCGCCAGATCTCGGGGCCGGTCGTCTCGTAGTGGGAGCGCGGGTTGTTCGGGTTGGAGTACTGGTCGGGCTTCCAGGCGCCCGGCTCCTTGGAGAGCCGGTCGCTGACGTTGTAGTAGGAGTCGGGGTGCTCGGGGGCGACCGCGGTCGGGCAGACGACGACCTCGGCGCCGTAGGCCTTGAGCACGTTGCGCTTGTCCTCGCTGACCTTGTCGGGGCAGACGAAGACGCAGTGGTAGCCGCGCGACTGGGCGACCATGGCGAGACCGACCCCGGTGTTGCCCGAGGTCGGCTCGACGATCGTGCCGCCCGGCTGCAGCTCACCGGAGGCCTCGGCGGCGTCGATCATCCGCGTCGCGATCCGGTCCTTCACCGAGCCGCCGGGGTTGAGGTACTCCACCTTGGCGAGCACCAGCGGGCCCCGGTCACCGCCGCTGTCGGGCAGGTCGAGCGTGCCGCGCAACCGCACCAGTGGGGTGTTTCCGACGAGGTCGAGCAGCGACTCCACATACTCCATGGCGGTCAACATAGCCGCGGTGCGGAGCTCGTTTCACATCGGCGAGAATGGCCCGTGTGGACGCCGACAGCCCCGCCAGCCGTACGGCGTTGGGCGCTGCGCGACACCGCGCCGTGCACCAGCTGCTCGAGGGCGGATCGATCCTCGAGGACCCGCTCGCGGTCCGGGTGCTGCGGCGACGATCCCGACGACCTCGTGGCCCGAGCGCGGGAGCGCGGCGACCACCGGATGCGCTGGTTCGTGTGCGCCCGCAGCAGGTTCGCCGAGGAGGTGCTCGCCGAGGCGACCGCGGCCGGCGTCGACCAGCTCGTCGTCCTGGGGGCGGGCCTCGACACGTTCGCCTACCGCAACCCCTACGACGGGCTCCGCGTCGTCGAGGTCGACCATCCGGCCACCCGGGCGTGGAAGCTCGAACGCCTGGCCGAGGCCGCCATCGAGATCCCCGACACCGTCGTCCACGCCGCGGTCGACTTCGAGCAGCAGGACTTCCGGGAGGTCCTCGACGCGAGCCTCGACCTGGACCGGCCGGTGCTGTTCTGGTGGCTCGGCGTCACGCCGTACCTCACCGGGCCCGCCGTCGAGTCGACGCTGGGCCGGATCGGTGGCCTGCGCTCCTCAGCGGTCGTGCTCGACCACGCGACGCCGGTGGACGACGCCGCCGAGACGGCCGCGCTGATGCGGCAGCGGCGGGAGGCGGTGGCGCGACTCGGCGAGCCCTGGGTGAGCGCGTACGCCTACCCGGAGCTCGCCGAGCTCGCGCGCCGGTCCGGCTTCACCGAGGTGAGGCCGGAGGACGAGGGTGCGACGATCCGCCGTTGCCTGGGTCTGACGCCCCCCGACGGTCAGGACCGGCCGCGGCCGTCGCACCTCGTCCTGGCCACCCGTAGGTGGCCGGCGACGTCCTCGGGTCAGCCGCGCTCGTAGCGGCTGGTCAGCTCCGGCTGCGGGTTGAAGGCCCAGAGCGTGTAGCGGTTGGCGCGGCGCAGCAGCTGCCGGCCGAGACCACGGATCGTGGTGCCGTTCATGGTGCGTCTCCTTCCGTGAGGCGGGCCGCGTGCCGGCCCGTCGTCTCCACTCTCCGGGTTCAATGTTTCGAACACGTTAGATCGTTCCAATTTTCGGTGAGACCCGAGTCACGCCCGTCGGCGGGCGTCGACCGCCGCCCTGGGGGCGGCGGCCCCCACCCCCGGACCGATCGCTAGGTTGGCCTCATGGGAAGGGCCGCTGCGGCACGCAAGCTGGCCTCCGCCGCCGCGTTCGGGGGCGGAGGTCTCTCCGTACTGGGCGTGGGTCTCTACGGCGTCCTGCGGGCCGAGGCGACGGTGGCGCGACATGCCATCGGCAACGCCGGCGACGAGCCCCCGCCCGACTCCACCGGCTGGTACGGCCGCGGTCGTCCCGGACCCGCCATCAAGGTCGCCCTCCTCGGCGACTCCAGCGCCGCCGGCTACGGCGTCGACCGCGCCGTCGAGACCCCCGGGGCACATCTGGCCAGCGGCATCGCGGCCGGCGCCGACCGCCGCGTCCACCTGCGCGCGTTCGCGAAGGTGGGCGCCCAGTCGTCCGACCTGGCCGGCCAGATCGAGCGGGCGCTGGCCACCGATCCCGACCTCGCGGTGATCCTCGTCGGCGCCAACGACGTGACCCACCAGGTGCGCCCCTCGCAGTCGGTGCGCCACCTCGGAGCCGGCGTACGTCGGCTCCGCGAGGCCGGCGCGAAGGTCCTGGTCGGCACCTGTCCCGACCTCGGCACGGTCAAGCCGATCCCTCCCCCGCTCAAGCAGGTCGCCCGCTCGTGGTCGCGCCGACTGGCCGCGGCGCAGGCCATCGCGGTCGTGGAGGAGGAGGGTGTGGCGGTCTCGCTGGGCTCGATCCTCGGTCCCGACTTCGAGGCCGCACCCGCGCTGCTCTTCGGCCCCGACCGGTTCCACCCCTCCGCCGAGGGCTACCGCGCCCTGGCGGAGGTGCTCGTCCCGAGCGCCCTCAACGCGCTGGGCTTCGGCGAGGACGAGCCGCTGCGGGCCCGGGGCGAGGGCACCATGCCGGTCGCCACTGCGGCCGTGCGGTCGGCCCAGACACCAGGCACGGAGCTCGGAGACAAGAAGGGCCTCTGGGTGGAGGTACGCCGGCGTGCCCGGCTCCGCTCCGTCCCAGAGGCCCCCTCGGACGACGAGGTCGTCAGCGACGCATGACGGCCAGGATCCGCAGCAGGTTGGTGTAGATCCAGACCAGGCTGACGGTCAGGCCGAAGGCCGCCCGCCACGACTCGCGCTCGGGCAGTCCGGCTCGGACGCCGTTCTCGACGAAGTCGAAGTCGAGGACCAGCATCAGGACGCCGAGCACGAGCCCGAGGATCGAGAAGAGGAACCCGATCCCGGTGAGGCTGCTGAAGCCGAGGTCGCCGCCGAACAGGCTCACGACCACCTGCAGCAGCATCAGGCCGACCATGCCGAACATGGCCGCGATCACGCCCATCCGGAACTTGTTGCTGACCTTGATGTGGAAGAACCGGTACGCCGCCAGGGTGCCGGCGAAGGCCGCGAAGGTGCCGATCACCGCCTGGATGACGATGCCGCCGCCGTACTGGTAGTCGAAGAACTTGCTGAACGCACCGAGCGCCACGCCCTCGAGCGCGGCGAAGGCCAGCACGAAGGCCGGGCTGATCACGCGCTTGAAGGAGTTGAGCATGGACAGGCCGAAGGCGCCGAGACCGCCGATCGTCATCGCGGCGTAGAGCTGGTTGATCTGGGCCTGCGTCATGGTGTCGCTGATCGCGGGCGTCAGGGTCCAGGTCGCGAACGCCGCGACGAGGAGCACGAGCAGCGTGAGGCCGGTCTTCTGGACCACGCTGTCGATCGTCATCACGCCTGCGTCGGCGCCGGTGTGGGTGGGAGTGCCGGTGCTCCAGGTGGACGGGTCGGAGGTGCCGTAGCCCGGCGTGGCGGTGCCGCTTGCGTCGTACACCCGGTTGCCGTACGCGTTCGCGCGTCCGTTGAACTCGTCGGAGTTGCGGAAGACGGGGTTGTTGCTCTGCATGGTCTCTCCTCGGAGGCCGCCACGGCCGTCGCTCTGACGGACCGCTGGTGCAGATCCTACCGATCGGTACCCCGGAACCGGAGCGGGTGGGCATCCGGGCGCCGAGGGCCGTCGGCGGCCGCTGTTAGGTTCGCGGGATGCGATTCGGGCTCAGCGTGCCGCCGTTCACCGATCCCGCCGAGGTGGTGCGGCTGGCCCGCCTCGCGGAGACCTCCGGCTGGGACGGCTTCTTCCTCTGGGACCACCTCCAGTGGGACGGCGTCGTCGACGCCCACGACCCGTGGGTGCTGCTCGGCGCGATCGCCCGGGAGACCGAGCGGGTCCGGCTCGGCACCATGGTCACGCCGCTGTCGCGGCGTCGTCCGCAGGTCGTCGCCAAGCAGCTGACGACGCTCGACCACCTCAGCCAGGGCCGGGCGGTGCTGGGCGTCGGGCTCGGCGACCCGCCCGACCTCGACTTCTCCGACTTCGGTGACGAGCCCTCCTACCGCATCCGGGCCGAGATCACCGACGAGGCCCTGACCGTGCTCGGGGGCCTGCTCGGCGACGGCCGCGCCTCCCACCACGGCAGCCACCTCGACGTCGAGGCCTCGCTGCGCCCGCTGCCGGTGCAGCGGCCGCGGATCCCGATCTGGGTCGCCGGCCGGGCGCCGCACACCCGGCCCCTGGCGCGGGCCAAGCGGTGGGACGGCTACGTCCCGATCGCCGACCCGTTCCTGTCCCCCGCCGACCTCGCGTCCTACGTCGGCGAGCATCCTCGCGAGGGATGGGACCTGGTCGCGCAGTGGGCACCCGACACAGCGGCCGAGGAGTTCGAGGCCGTCGGCGTCACCTGGCTGATGCGGTCGGTCTGGCCGAAGGAGGAGGGCTGGCTCGACGAGCTGCGCGGGCTGGTGGCGTCTCCGCCGGCGTGAGGTGCCCCCGCTGGGGGTCGAACCCAGACTGAACCGCTTTTAAGGCGGCTTCCTCTACCGGTTGGGATACAGGGGCCGGGGACTGATTGTCGCAGGGTCTCGACTCCGCTCGACCGACGAACGACAGCTCGACGAGCGGCGGCTCGACCGACGACGGTCAGCCTGCCAGGTCGCGGGCCGCGCCGAGCACGTCGTCGAGCATCGCCGGCGTGAGTCGCCCGGTGAACGTGTTGTGCTGCGACGGGTGGTAGCACCCCAGCAGGGTCACCGCGTGGGCCTCGGAGGCGAGCGTCGCCCGGGCCCCGTGCGCGAACCGCGGCTTCGGCCTCGGCACGACGAACCCCGCGCCGGCCAGCGCTCGCAGGGCGCCGTCCCAGCCGTAGGCGCCCAGCGCGACCACCACCCGGGTGGTGGGCGCGAGCAGCGCGAGCTCGCGGTTGATCCAGGGGGCGCAGGCGTCGCGCTCGGCGACGGTCGGCTTGTTCTCCGGCGGCGCGCAGCGGACGGTCGCCACCATCCGGGCGTCCACGAGCGCCTGCCCGTCACCGGCATGCTCGCTGCGCTCCTGCGTCGCCAGACCGACGCGGTGCAGGCTCGCGAAGAGCCAGTCGCCCGAGGAGTCGCCGGTGAAGACGCGGCCGGTCCGGTTGCCGCCGTGAGCGGCCGGCGCCAGGCCGACGATCACGACCCGGGCCTCGCCGACCCCGGTGGTCGGTGCGCCCCAGCCCGCGATCGGGCGGCCCCAGTAGGGCTGGGCCGCGAACGACGCGCGCTTGTCGCGGGCCACGTCCTCGCGCCACCGGACCAGCCGTGGGCACGCCGCGCAGACGCTGGTGCGCGCCTCGAGCTCGCGCAGGTCGTCGGTGCCGGCCAGCCGTCGTACGGCGGCCGGAGTGCGCGCCACGGGAGTCGCCGGCGTCGCCGGGTCGTCCGGCCAGCCCGTGCCCGGCGGCACCGGACTGGCGAACGGCTGCCCCGTGACCGGGTGCGGGAGCGCGGTCACGTCTCGTCCACCAGCGACCACGCGATGCCGTAGAGGATGTCGGCCTCGGAGACCCGATAGTCCGCGACGCCGGAGCCGGCCAGCACGCGTGCCCAGATCAGCGCCCCGGCGCCGATGACGTCGGCGCGGCCCGGGTGCATCGAGGGGATGGCCCGCCGCTCGGCGACGGTCATCGCGACGAGGCGCTCGACGTACGCGCGCGTCGCCGCGGCGCCGAGGACCGCACCGTCGATGGCGTCGCGGTCGTAGAACGGCAGGTCGAGCATCGCCGCGGCGAGCGTCTTGACGGTGCCGGACGTGCCGACCACCGAGCGCGCCTGCGCGAGCGGCACCGGACCTCCGTCGAGGTGCCGGTCGATGTCGGCGACGCAGGCGGCGAGCTGCTCGGGCGTGGGCGGGTCGTCGTGGAGGTGCCGCTCGTGGAGCCGGACGGAGCCGATGTCCATCGACGTACCGAGGTCGGGCGTCTCACCGCCGAGGACGAGCTCCGTCGACCCGCCGCCGATGTCGACCACCAGCACCGGAGGGTCGAGCTCGCCGCGGAGCGTCCGGGTGGCGCCGGAGAACACCAGGGCTGCCTCCTCGTCACCCGACAGGACGTCCGGCGTCACACCCAGGCGCTCGCGCACCCCGGCGGTGAAGACCTCCGCGTTGGTCGCGTCGCGCGTCGCCGACGTGGCACAGAAGCGCACCCGGTCGACGCCGTGGGCCCGGATCAGCGCGGCGTACTCGTCGACCGCGGCGAACGTGCGGTCCAGCGCCGCCTCGGCGAGCGCGCCCGTCGCGTCGACCCCCTGCCCCAGCCGGACCATCCGGGACTCGCGCACGGAGACCGCGGGGAGGTCGCCGATCAGGATCTTGATGGAGTTGGTGCCGCAGTCGATGGCGGCGATCTCAGACACAGGGACCCTCGGCCCACCACGCCCCGAGCCGCTCCACGACCTCGTCGCCGAGCGGGTTCACGCCCGGGCCGGTCGCGAGCGCCTGGGCGGCCAGCGCGTGGAGGCACTTGACCCGGTCGGGCATCCCGCCGGCCGAGACCCGGTCGATCTCGGGGACGTCGCCGAGATCGGCCCGGGCGGCGAGGTAGGCCCGGTGGGCCGCGGCGTACGCCGTGGCGAGGTCGCCGTCGTCCGCCAGGCGGGACTCCATCTCGCGCATCACCCCCGCGCCCTCGAGGGTCCCGATCAGGGAGGCGACCCGCGGGCACGTCAGGTAGTACGTCGTGGGGAACGGCGTCCCGTCGGGCAGCCGGGGCTCGGTGACCACGACGTCGGGCAGCCCGCACGGGCATCGGTGACCGACGGCGTGCGTGCCGCGGGGAGGCCGGCCCAGCTGGGCCTCGACCGCGGCCAGGTCGGCGGCGGCGACCGGCTCAGCGGGCGTTGCCACCGAGGTACTTCAGGGGCTGGTGCTTGGCCGCGGTCGGCGGGTTCCCGGCGAGCTCGACGGACCTCCACTCCGCGGTCCACCACGCCGTCGGCGTCCTGGTGGTCGTGGTCCGCGGGTCACTCAGGGTGGCCTGCGCGGCGAGGGGCTTGCCGTCGGCGCCGATCACGACGTACGACGTCTGGCCGGGCATCAGGTAGCCGAAGCGCGCCCGCGCCTGCTCCTTGACGTAGGCGGGGTCCTGCCAGCGCTGCTTCTCGCTCTCGAGCTCGTGGATGCTCGACTGGCTGGACGCGATCTGGGCGCGCAGGTCCTGGATCTGGCTGTGCTGCTGGAAGTAGGCCTTGAGCGACGACGCGTAGGAGATGGTGAGGACCGAGAGGACGAGCACCAGCACCATCGCGCGGCCCGTGAACCGCGACTGGCGCGGCTGGGGAGCCGACGTGGCGGCAGCCGCGGGAGCGGCAGCGCGGGCGCGCGGACGCTGCCGCGGCCCGCTCGGGCGCGCGCCCGGGCGGCCGGTCGGAGCGCGGCGCGGCTGCTGCGGCATCGCTCGTCAGGCCCCGAAGCGCGGGAAGGCGCGGGCGCCGGCGTAACGGGCCGCGTCGCCGAGCTCCTCCTCGATCCGCATCAGCTGGTTGTACTTCGCGACCCGCTCGGACCGGGCCGGTGCGCCGGTCTTGATCTGGCCGCAGTTCGTGGCGACCGCGAGGTCGGCGATCGTGGTGTCCTCGGTCTCGCCGGAGCGGTGGCTCATCATGCAGCGGTAGCGGTTGCGATGGGCCAGGTCGACGGAGTCGAGGGTCTCGGTGAGCGAGCCGATCTGGTTCACCTTCACCAGCAGGGCGTTGGCCTGGCCGCCGTCGATGCCGCGCTGGATGCGCTCGACGTTGGTCACGAAGAGGTCGTCGCCGACGATCTGGACGGACGCGCCGAGCTCGTCGGTCAGCGTCTTCCAGCCGTCCCAGTCGTCCTCGTTGAGTGGGTCCTCGAGGCTGACGATCGGGTAGGACGCGACCAGGTCGGCGTAGTAGGCCGTCATCTCGTCGGCCGACTTGGTGCCGCCCTCGAAGGCGTAGCTGCCGTTGTCGAAGAACTCGCTCGCGGCGACGTCCATCGCCAGCGCGATGTCGGTGCCGAGGGTCAGGCCGGCCGCCGACACGGCCTCGCCGATCAGGTCGAGCGCGGCGCGGTTGCTCTCGAGGTTGGGTGCGAAGCCTCCCTCGTCGCCGAGCCCGGTGGCCAGGCCCTTCTTCTTCAGCACCGACTTGAGCGCGTGGTAGACCTCGGCGCCCTCCTGGAGCGCCTCGCGGAACGTGGCCGCACCGATCGGCGCGATCATGAACTCCTGGACGTCGACGTTGGAGTCGGCGTGGGAGCCGCCGTTGAGGATGTTCATCATCGGGACCGGAAGGAGATGGGCGTTGGGGCCGCCGACGTAGCGGTAGAGCGGCAGGCCGGCCGAGTCGGCGGCCGCGCGGGCGACGGCCAGCGAGGCGCCGAGGATCGCGTTGGCGCCGAGGTCGGCCTTGTTGGGCGTGCCGTCGAGATCGATCATCGTCTGGTCGACGAGGCGCTGGTCGTCGGCGTCGAGACCCTCGAGCGCGGGACCGATCCTCTGGACGACACCGGCCACGGCCTTCTGCACACCCTTGCCGCCGTAGGCCTTGTCGCCGTCGCGCAGCTCGACCGCCTCGAAGGCCCCCGTCGACGCCCCGCTCGGCACCGCGGCGCGGGCGAACGTCCCGTCGTCGAGGATGACCTCGACCTCCACGGTGGGGTTGCCGCGCGAGTCCAGGATCTCGCGGGCGCCGACAGCTTCGATGATCGCCATGCGCCTCAGACTATCTGCGGCTCCCGGCTCTGCCTCGCAGCACCCGCGGACCGAATGCTCAGTCGCTGACCCGGCCCTACGTTCACGCCGTAGAACGCTGACCCGGCCCTTGTTCACGCCGTACGACGTCCACCCGGCTGAACTTCACTCGGACGCGCACTGCGTCGGCACTCATCTGCCGGGTCAGCGCTCCGACGCGTCGACGACTGCCGGGTCAGCGCAGGGCGCGGCGGACGGCGTCGCGGAGGGACTGCTCGGGGTCGAGGCCCGAGGCGACGGCCTCGGCGACCAGGGCGAGGAGGCGGTCACCGAGGTCGGCCCCCTGGTCGCCGGCGGCGGGCAGGCCGGTCGCGGCCTCCGGGGCGCGTTCGAGGATCTTGGTCGCGAGCAGGAGGGCCGGGAGACCGGCCGCGATCCCGGCATCGGGCGAGCTCCGCGGCTTCTCGGCCTGCTTGATCTCCTGCCACTGCTCGTTCACCTCTGCCGCGGACAGGTCGGAGGGAGTGTCGACGTCGAACACGTGGGGGTTGCGGCGGCGCATCTTGTCGGCGATCCCGCGGGCCACGTCGTCGAGGGTGAACTCGCCGGCCTCCTCCGCGATCACCGCATGGAAGTAGACCTGGAGCAGCAGGTCGCCGAGCTCCTCACGGAGGTGGTCGGCGTCGCCCGAGTCGATCGCCTCGACCGTCTCGGAGGTCTCCTCCTGGAGGTAGCGCGCGAGCGACCGATGGGTCTGCTCGCGCTTCCAGGGGCAGTCACGACGCAGCCGTCGCATGTCGGCCCGGAAGTCGAGCAACGGCTCGTCGGGCATCGTCACCAGGCCTTCGTCAGCCGCAGACCTGCGAGGGGCTGAGCGCCGCGGTGTAGGCGGGGTCGGGCTGGGCGGCGCCGGCCGCGGCCGCGCCCTGCGAGGCCAGGGTGCTCAGGGGGTACGACGTCTGGTCGGTGGCGGACTTGAACTGGCCGCCGTCGGCCGCGATCCCGAAGACCGGGTCGATGCTGATCGAGTGGTCCTTGAGCCAGTCCTGGGTCGCCACCTGCCCGCGCTGGAGGGCGGCCTTGGCGGTCGGGTCGGAGGTGCCGGACTCGGTGAGCAGCTTCTGGCCGATCGCAGTCTGCACGGTCGAGAGATAGGCGCCGCCGGCCTCGACGTCGACGACCGCCTTGCGCAGCTTCGCCGGGGACGAGGCGAACTGCTGCTCGGACCTTGGTGACCTGCTGGTCGTACTGCGACGTCGGCTGCACGTCGTAGGTCCGCGCCAGCTGCTCGCCGAGGAGCCGCTGCGACAGGTTCGCCGCCACGAACTGCCGGAGGTAGCGCATCGGCACCCGCTGGCTCTGCTGGGTGATCTGCGGCTCGTAGGCCTGGCAGTAGCGCGCGGCCGTGGTGTCGACCTTGCTCATCGAGATCGACTCGTCGCCGATCACGGCCGCCGAGCCGGGGTGGATCCCCGTCGAGGCGCCGCACCCGCTCAGGACGAGCCCGGCCGCGGCGAGGCCGGCCAGGCCCACGGACCGGGCCATGGAGCGGCCCGGCTGACGCGACGACATCACGCTGACTCCCTCGGATCGATGACGGTGTCGATGACCGTACGCGCCCATTCAAGCAGGGCCACCCCGTCGATCGGTCGAGCCCCGGCACCCTCGACGTGGGGACGCGGGACGAGCATCGTGCCGAGCTGGGTCTTCACGATGCTGCGGGGGTAGAGGCGGTTCAGGCGTACGACGCGCGACTCCGGCAGGCTGACCGGCGCGAAGCGGACGTTGCGCCCCGCGATGGTGACCTCGGAGATGCCGGCCTGGCGCGCCCGCGCCCGGAACCTCGCCACCAGCAGCAGCGATGCGACCTCGAGGGGCGGCTCGCCGTAGCGGTCGTCGAGCTCGTCGCGGATCTGGTCGACGTCGTCGTCGGTGCGGACCTCGGCCAGGCGGCGGTACATCTCGAGCCGGAGCCGCTCGCTGGGGATGTAGGTGTGGGGCAGATGGGCGTCGACGGGAAGCTCGATCCGTACCTCGCCGAGGTCGTCGGCCGGGGCCCCGTCGGAGCGGAACTCGGCCACGGCCTCGCCGACCAGCCGGACGTAGAGGTCGAAGCCGACGTCGGCGATGTGGCCGGACTGCTCGCCGCCGAGCAGGTTGCCCGCGCCGCGGATCTCGAGGTCCTTCATCGCGATCGCCATGCCGCCGCCGAGGTCGGAGTGCTGCGCCAGCGTGGCCAGCCGCTCGTGGGCGGTCTCGGTGAGCGGCTTCTCGGCGGGGTAGAGGAAGTAGGCGTAGGCCCGCTCGCTGGACCGCCCGACCCGGCCACGCAGCTGGTGGAGCTGGGAGAGGCCGAGGGTGTCGGCGCGCTCGATGATCATGGTGTTGGCGTTGGAGACGTCGAGACCCGACTCGACGATCGTCGTACAGACCAGGACGTCGAAGCGCTTCTCCCAGAAGTCGAGCATCACCTGCTCGAGCTGGTGCTCCCCCATCTGGCCGTGCGCCACGGCGACGCGCGCCTCGGGGGCCAGCTCACGGATGCGGGCCGCGGCCTTCTCGATGGACTGCACGCGGTTGTGGATGAAGAACACCTGGCCCTCGCGCAGCAGCTCACGACGGATCGCGGCCGTCACGGTGCGGTCCTCGTAGGTGCCGACGTAGGTCAGCACCGGGTGACGCTCCTCAGGCGGAGTCGTGATCGTCGACATCTCACGGATGCCGGTGATCGCCATCTCCAGGGTGCGCGGGATCGGGGTCGCGCTCATCGACAGGACGTCGACGCTGGTGCGCAGCCGCTTCATCTGCTCCTTGTGCTCGACGCCGAAGCGCTGCTCCTCGTCGACCACGATCAGGCCGAGGTCCTTCAGCCGGATGTCGGGGTTGAGCAGTCGGTGGGTCCCGATCACGATGTCGACCGATCCCTCGCGGAGGCCCTCGGCGACCTCGCGCGCCTCCTTCTCGGTCTGGAAGCGGCTCAGCGAGCGGATCGTCACGGGGAACGCCCCCATCCGCTCGGCGAACGTCGAGTAGTGCTGCTGCACGAGCAGCGTCGTCGGGACCAGGACGGCGACCTGCTTGCCGTCCTGGACGGCCTTGAACGCCGCCCGGACGGCGATCTCGGTCTTGCCGTAGCCGACGTCGCCGCACACCAGCCGGTCCATCGGGACGGTCTGCCGCATGTCGGCCTTGACCTCCTCGACCGTGGTCAGCTGGTCGGGGGTCTCGTGGAAGGGGAACGCGTCCTCGAGCTCGCGCTGCCAGGGCGTGTCGGGCCCGAAGGCGTGACCCTGCGTGGCCTGACGCGCGGCATAGAGCTTGATCAGCTCGGCGGCGATCTCGCGGACGGCCCGGCGCGCCCGGCCCTTGCGCTTGGCCCAGTCGGAGCCGCCCAGCCGGTCGAGGCTGGGCTGCTCGCCGCCGACGTAGCGGGTCACCTGGTCGAGGCTGTCGGCGGGGACGTAGAGCCGGTCGGGCGGACCGCCGCGCTTGGAGGCGCCGTACTCGAGGACGAGGTATTCGCGGGTGGCGCCCTGCACCTCCCGTTGCCTCATCTCCACGAAGCGGCCGACACCGTGCTGGTCGTGGACGACGTAGTCGCCGGCGTTGAGCTCGAGCGGGTCGATCTGGCGCTTGCGCCGCGCGGGCATCCGGCTCTGGTCGCGGGTGGCGGAGCGTTGACCCGACAGGTCGTCACCGGTCAGCAGCACCAGGCCCACGGAGGCGTCGACGAAGCCGTGGGCGAGCGTGGCCGTGGTGACCGTGACCAGGGCCGGCTCGAGCGGGCTGTCGTCGTCGGGCTCGACGAGCCGCGCGGCGACGTCGTGGTCGGCGAGCACCTCGACCATGCGCTGCGCCGGACCGTGCCCGGGATGGACGACGACGACGCGCAGGCCGTCGGCGAGCCACGCTCTGATGTCGGCCACGGCGCGCTCGAGGTCGCCGCGGTAGCCCTCGATCGGGACGGCTCCGACGCCCTGGGCGGCGCCCTCGGTGAGCTCGGCGTCGAGACCGAACGGGCTCACCGTCCACCACGGCATCCCCAGCTCGCGCGTGTGGGCCCGGACGTCGTCGAGCTCGCGGTAGGAGGCGGCACCGAGGTCGATCGGCGCGGTGCCGCCGCCGGCGGCCGCGGCCCACGACGCGCCGAGGAACTCCTCGCTGGTCGCCACGAGGTCGTGGGCGCGGCTGCGGACCCGCTCGGGCTCGACCACGACGACCTGGGTGTCGTCGGGCATCACGTCGACCAGCAGCTCGAGCTCGTCGACGAGCACCGGAGCCAGGGACTCCATGCCCTCGACGGCGATCCCCGCGGCGATCTTGGAGGTCATCTCGGCCAGCTGCGGATGGGCCTCGCTCAGCGCGGCCGCCCGGCGTCGTACGTCGTCGGTGAGCAGCAGCTCGCGGCACGGCGGCGCCCACAGCCTGGGCAGCTGGTCGATGGTGCGCTGGTCGGCGACCGCGAACGAGCGGACCTCCTCGACCTCGTCGCCCCAGAACTCCACCCGCACGGGGTGCTGCTCGGTAGGAGGGAACACGTCGACGAGCCCGCCGCGGACGGCGAACTCGCCGCGCTTCTCGACCAGGTCGACGCGGGTGTAGGCCGCGTCCGCCAGCCTGCGTGTGACGTCGTCGAGCGCCACGGTGTCACCCGGGGCGAGCTCGACCGGCTCGAGGTCGCCCAGGCCGCTGACCTGTGGCTGGAGGATCGACCGGACCGGCGCGACCACGACACGCAGCCGCCCGGACCCGGCTCCCGGCTCCGGGTGACGCAGCCGACGCAGCACCGCGAGCCGGCGCCCCACCGTGTCGCTGCGGGGGCTGAGCCGCTCGTGCGGCAACGTCTCCCAGCTGGGGTAGTAGGCCACCGTGGCCGGGTCGACCAGCGAGCCCAGCTCCTCGGTCAGCTCCTCCGCCTCGCGACCGGTCGCCGTCACGAGCAGCACCGTGCGCTCGGCCCGGACCAGGCCCGCCACCAGGAACGGCCGGAGCCCCGCGGGCGCGGTCAGGTCGAGCAGCCCGACCCGCGGCGCGTCGGCCAACGACGCGGCCACAGCGGGGTCGCGCAGGACGATCTCGGACAGGGTGGAGAGGACCACGGACACCTCGGGATGTGGGAGGAGACAGCACGACAGCCCCCAACCGGTGACGGGAGGGGGTGCACGGCCCACGATAGTCGGGCCCACCGACAGGCGCAGACCGGCCGATCGAGCCCCCGTCGAGCCTCAGTCGAGACCGGAGTCCACCCCGGCCGCCTCGCGGAGCCGGGCCAGGGTCGCGTCGTGGTGGAAGTAGGCACGGCCCTGCGCGGCCACGGCCTGGAGCAGGGTGAGGAGCGCCCCGGAGTACGCCGTCGCGGCGTTGCGCCGCGCGACGAGCGAGAAGTGCCAGGGCTCGACGGTCACCGCACCGCAGACCCGGTCGGCGCGGCGGACCTCCGGGAGCATCCGGCGGGCCGGCCCGGACATCAGGTCGGCGAGGTGGAGCTGCTTCGACCCGTACGCCGTCGCCAGGGCCGGGCGCAGGTAGTTGGACATGGCGCCCATCCGGACCTCCGTGAGGGCCGAGGCGTCGCTCAGGCGGTGCTCGCAGCCGGCCAGGGCCGAGACCTCGTGCGTGCGCACCCGGTGGTCGGCGTACCAGGCGACACTGCCGACCACGAGCGCGACGGCCACCGCCCACCACAGCCAGCGCGGCGGTCGCCAGGGCGGCCGAGCCTCGCGCACCTCGATCCACTCCGGCTCCGGCTCGTGGCGGCGCCGACGCACCGGCTCGTCGCCGAGCAGCTCGGGTCGCAGCCCGGGGTCGGGCTGCTCGGTGGCCGACGACATGGGACCAGTGTGCGCCCGCAACGCCTCCGGCGCGACGGTCGCGAGAGGCGACAGGGCCGAGTCCCGCGGGCGAGGGGCCGCGATCCCCAAATCTGGGTGAGCGACCGTGCGCTCGTCGTCGTCCGGACGTGCACCGGCCACCATGGCCAGGATCGGGAGGTGCCGTCGGTGCGCCTGGTCAGCGCCGGCCCGGACTCAGTCGACGGGGTGAGCGGATGACGACGTCGTCGACTTCGGAGCGCCTCCGGGTGCTGGTCGCCTCCGACCACGCGCTGATCGGGGACTCGGTCCGAGCCGCCCTCGCGACGCGCGGGCACGAGGTCGTCGCCATCCGCTGGCCCAGTGGGGCGCGTCGGGTGTCGAGGCTGCGCAGGCCGCCGCCCGCGGAGGCTCTGACCGAGGCCGGCCTGCTGCTGAGCGACCTCGACAGCTGGTCGCGGATCGATGCCGCGACGTTGGTCGTCGAACGGATCGACGTGCCGTGGGTGGTGCTCACGACCTCGCGACGCGGACCGGCCTGGGGTGCGTTGCTCGCCGCCGGGGTCGAGGTCGTCCTGCCCGGTGAGACCGGGCTCGAGCACGTCAGCGAGGTGCTCGAGTGGGTGGCGGCGCGCCGGATCGAGACTCCCGACGACGAGCGGACCGAGCTGGAGGCCGCCTGGCGCGAGACGTGTGCCCGCCACGCGGAGGTGACCGAGCGGCTCGGCCTGCTCACACCGCGCGAGCGCGAGGTGCTCGGCCTGATGTACGGCGGCTCCTCGGTCGCCGGGATCGCCGAGACGTTGGAGGTCACGCCGGCCACCGTGCGCACGCAGGTGAAGGCGGTGCTGCGCAAGCTCGAGGTGAGGACCCAGCTCGCGGCCGTCGCCACGTTCGACGACGCGCTCGACACGTGGGACCAGCGGCCGCCCCGCCGACCGCCGAGTCCGCAGCCGAGCCGACCCCCGAGCACCGGCTGACGCCGCGGGAGGTGGGCTCAGGCCTCCGGAGCCCGCCAGCCCACCTGGTGGGCCAGCCCGACGGCGGCCAGCTGCGACGACACCTCGAGCTTGGCCAGGATCGACTTCACCTGCGTGCGCACGGTCGCCTCCGAGACCACGAAGAGCCCGGCGATGTCGTGGACGTTGCGACCCTGCATCAGCTGGCCGAGCACCTGCGACTCGCGGGTGGTCAGCAGCGCCAGCTTGGCGGTCGTCTCCTGGAGCTCGGAGCGCTGCTGGTGCCAGGCCCGTAGCAGGTCCTCCCGCTCCTCGAAGGTCATCACCGGCAGTCCGGCGTTGATCCGCCGGACGGTCGCCAGGACGGTGTTGAGCGGCTGCCCCTTGGACAGCACGGTCCGGGCGCCGCACCTGATGGCCTCACCCCAGCGACCCCGGTCGGTCGACGCGGTCACGACCACCACGTTGATGCCGGTCCTGGCCAGTGGCGAGATGAGGCGGACGCCGTCGCCGAAGCGACCCAGGTCGAGGTCGAGCAGCACGATCCGCGGCTGGAGCCGGGCCAGCGACGACAGCAGGGTGCCCGGCGAGCCGGCGTTGTCGGGGACCGGGATGCGGCGGACGTCGTACCCCTCGACCGACAGGACCAGCTCCAGCGACTCGGCGAAGAGCATGTGGTCCTCGACGATGAGGATGCGCATCTGCGCTCGAGCGCTCCGCGGCTGCGTGACCGGCATCGTCGAGCTCATGGCAGGCCCCCCTCGCGGTCGCACCGTCGTACGGCGTGGAGTGGTCGAGCCCTGTCCGGCGCGCTCCCCGTGTCCATGTCCATCGGCCCCCTCATCAATGATCGGTGAGGCGGTCCGCTCGCGCGACCCCCGCGCCCCCCGACGCCGAAACCCCCGGGACATCGTCCCGATCACGACGGTAGGTCCTCGCGCGGCGACGTACCACAGCACGGGGATCGTTTACCCCCATTTGAGGATCCGGCCGGGATGACCTCGCCGCCGGGCCCGGCCGGGAGGTGGCCTCCCCAAGACTGGGGGCATCGCCCGTCGCGGACGACCGGCGGGACCCGGCCGACCGATGATGTGGCAGGTGAGGATGCCGGCGACGGCGGATGGCGGGTGGTGGATGTCTGGGTCAGACCTGGCAGGACGACCGCGGGTGGTCGTCGCCTCGGAGCTGGCCCTGGTCGCGGAAGCGGTCGGGGCCGGTCTCTCCGGCTGCGACTTCGAGGCCTCCACGCTGCCGTGGCCGCGCGACCAGGAGGCCGCCGGACCGGAGTCGGCGTCGGACCTCGGAGCGGACGTCGGTCTGTTGATCACCGACGTGGACGGCTGGCTGCGCCTGCGCACGGCCCGGTCGTTGATCGCGAGGGTTCCGCTGCCGTGGGTGGTGCTGACAGCCGCCCCCCACGGTCCGCTGTGGGGAGCGTTGCTCGACGCCGGCGCCCGCGTCGTGCTGCCCAGCAGCACCGGCCTCCGGGCGGTCCGCCGGGTGCTCGTCGGGGTCTCTCGGGGCAAGGTCGAGACGTTCCCTCCCGAGCGTGAGCTGCTGCTCGGGCTGTGGGGTGAGCTGCTGGAGCGACGCGAGCTGATCTGCCGGCGGGTCGAGTCGCTGACGCCACGGGAGCACGAGGTGCTCACCATGCTCTACGCCGGCGACCCCGTCGGCCGGATCGCACAGCTGCTCGAGGTCTCGCCGGCCACGGTGCGCAGCCAGGTGAAGGCCGTGCGCCGCAAGCTCCAGGTGAAGACCCAGCTCGGCGCCGTCGCCGCCCTCGACGACCTGCTCGAGCTGGACGCGTTGGAGCCCACGGAGCTGGTGGAGCTGCATGCCTAGCCAGGTCGCGTGGCTCGATCCCCCAGGTGGGGTATGTCGGACCGTGCCGTCGGGGCCACGCCGTTCCTGTCGTGGATGATCCCGAGCGATGGACGCGCTACGACTTCCCGACGGACCCCTGGAGGTCCTGTGTGTCGGCGCCCACCCCGACGACGTCGAGATCGGGTGCGGCGGAACCCTGCTGCGGCTGGCCGAGCGCGCCGACCTGCGCCTCACGGTCGCCGTCCTGACCGGTACGCCGGAGCGCGCGGCCGAGTCGGAAGCGGCGCTGCAGGAGATCCTGCCGGGGGTCAAGATGCACCTCGCCGGTCTGCCCGACGGTCGCCTGCCGACCCACTGGGAGGCCGCGAAGGAGCACCTGGAGGACCTCGCCCGGCACTGCCGACCGCAGCTCGTGCTCACCCATCGCGTCGACGACGCCCACCAGGACCACCGCACGGTGGGCGTGATGGTGACCACCGTGTGGCGCGACGCGCTGGTGATGCACTACGAGATCCCCAAGTGGGACGGTGACCTGGGCGCGCCCTCGCACTACGTCGGGCTCACCCGCGAGCAGGCCCGCCGCAAGGTGGACCTGCTCAACCGCCACTTCCCCAGCCAGCACGCGCACGACTGGTGGGACGACGAGGTCTTCCTGGGGCTGATGCGGCTGCGCGGGATGGAGTGCCGACGACCGTACGCTGAGGCCTACTTCGTGTCGAAGGCACTGGTGGAGGTGTGAGGCATGCACGTCGAGACCGCCGAGCTCGGTGACGTGCTGCTGTTCCGTCCTTCGCCGTTCCGCGACGACCGCGGGTTCTTCACCCGCACCTTCGACGCCGAGGTGGCGGCCGCGCACGGGCTCGACCCAGCGGCGTTCGTGCAGGACTCGCAGTCGAGGTCGACGTACGGGACGCTGCGCGGGCTGCACGGCCGTGGTGGCGCGGGCGAGGCCAAGCTGGTCCGTTGTGCCCGCGGCGCGATCCTCGACGTGATCGTCGACGCCCGACCCGCCTCGCCGACGTTCGGCCGGCACCAGGCCTTCCGGCTCGACGACGAGGAGCTCTCGATGCTCTACGTCCCCCGCGGCTTCCTGCACGGCTTCCAGGTGCTCAGCGACGTCGTCGACATCTGCTACCGCATCGACCGGCCCCACGACCCCACGGAGGACCTCTCCGTCCGCTACGACGACCCCGACCTCGCCGTCGCCTGGCCGCTGCCCGTGGACACCCTCAGCCCTCGCGACCGGTCCGCGGGCTCGTGGCGCGACCTCACCGCTCGCGATGTCGTCGGCTGACCCGCACCGTTGCCGGGGCTGCCGGTCCCCCCGGGGCGAGGTGGTCCTCGACCTGGGCGACCAGCCGGCCGCCGACCACTTCCCGCCGGCGTCGGACGCCGGGCCGGACCCGCGTCACCCGTTGGCGATGTGGTGGTGCGCCGCGTGCGGCCTGGCGCAGCTGCTGGACGACGCCACTGTCGCCGAGGAGCCCCGCGCGATCGAGCCCCGCGCCGCCGTACGACAGGCCCACCAGGCCGTCGCGGAGCTGCTCGGCGCCGGCCTGCTCGAGCCGGGAGGCTTCGTCGAGTTCGCGAGCCCGCACGGCGGCTCCTGGGGCGACGCTCTGCTGGAGCAGGGCTTCCGCCCGGCACCCGGCAGCCGCGCCGGGCGTCGTCATCGACGTCTACGGGCTGATGCACGACCGCGACCAGGCCGCCGGACTGCGGGCTCGTGCCGAGGCGCTCGACGACGAGGGCACGCTGGTGCTGCAGTTCCCCAGCCTGGCCGGCACGCTCCGGCGTCGGGAGTGGAACGCCTTGCGGCACGGGCACTTCGCCTACCACAGCGTCCCGGCCGCGCGGAGGCTCCTCGCTGACGTGGGGCTGTCCGTCTTCGCCGCACGCAGCTACGCCCTCTACAGCGGCTCGGTGCTGCTGCTGGCTTCGCGCAGCGGTGGCGGGCCCGCCGCCGAGGCGGCGGCCGTCGACGAGCTGGAGCGGTCCGAGCTCGCGGCCGGCGTCCTCGACCCGGTCGCGATGGGCACCCTCGGCGCGGCCCTCGAGGACGACGTCGTCCGGCTGCGTGGCTGGGTGGAGCGCCGGCCTGACGGAGCCTGGCTGTACGGCGCGGGGTCACGGGCCGTGGCCGTGCTCGCGGCGGCCGGTCTCGGTCCGGGTGCGGTCGCCGGGATCGTCGACGGCGCGCCCGCCAAGCAGGGACGCCGGATGCCCGGCACGGACATCCCGATCGTGGCGCCCGAGGCGCTGCTGGCCGCCGATCCCGCCAGCATCCTGCTGATGCTGCCCGACCTCGCCGAGGAGCTGCGGGAGGCCTGGCCCCGGCTGGCCGACCGGTGGGTCGTGTACGGATCCCACTGACCTCTGCGGGTCAGAAGACCTCGAGCGTGGGCAGTGGCACCACCAGCCGGGCCCCCCACTCGCGGGTGTACTCCAGCTGGTCGGTGATCTCCTCGCGGAGGTTCCACGGGAGGATCAGGATGTAGTCGGGCCTGGTCTCGGCCAGCCTCTCCGGGGCGTGGATCGGGATGTGGGTGCCGGGCAGGTACATCCCCTGCTTGAAGGTGCTGCGGTCGACGGTGTAGGCGAGGAGGTCCTCGCGGATGCCGGCATGGTTGAGCAGGGTGTTGCCCTTGCCGGGCGCGCCGTACCCCGCGACCGTGCGGCCCTCACGGCGAGCCGCGATCAGGAACTGCACGAGGTCGTCGCGCGCGGCGCTGACGACCTCCGCGAAGCCGGCATGGCCCTCGACGGTGTCGAGCCCGGCCGCGCGCTCGTCGTCCAGCACCCGGGTGACCCGAGCGCTCGGCTCGGGCGCGCGCTCGACCGGCATCGACCAGGTGCGCAGCGACCCGCCGTGGGTGGGCAGCTCCTCCACGTCGACGACGGTGAGGCCGGCCTCGGCCAGCACCCGCTGGGTCGTGAGCAGGGACAGATAGGAGTAGTGCTCGTGGTAGATCGTGTCGTAGAGGCGGTCCTCGATCAGCCGCAGCAGGTGCGGGATCTCGATGGTCAGCGTGCCGTCGTCCTTCAGCAGCGCGCGCAGGCCGCGGGCGAAGTCGATGATGTCCGGCACGTGCGCGAAGACGTTGTTGGCGACCACCAGATCGGCCCGGCCGTGCTGGGCGGACACGGCCGTGCCCGTCGCCTCCCCGAGGAACTCGCAGACCGTGTCGATGCCGTTGCCGCGGGCGACCTCGGCGATGTTGGCGGCCGGCTCGATGCCCAGGCACCGGATGCCCAGGTCGCGCACGTGTTGCAGGAGGTAGCCGTCGTTGCTGGCGACCTCGACGACGAAGGAGTCCTCGGCCAGCCCGAGGCGCGCGACGGCGGCCTGTACGTACCGCTTCGCGTGGGCGACCCAGGAGTCGGAGTAGGAGGAGAAGTAGGCGTAGTGGCTGAAGATGTCCTCACCGGCGAGGTACGCCGGGAGCTGGACCAGCAGGCACTCGGAGCAGACCCGCACGTGGAGCGGGTAGAACGTCTCACCCCGGTCGAGCCCGTCCGCCTCGACGTAGCTCTCGCACGGAGGCGACATGCCGAGGTCGACGAAGGTCTGCGTCAGGTCGCTGCCGCACAGACGGCACTTGGGGGCGCTCATCGCCGACCCCTCTCGGTCAGGTGGATGCGGTCCACGGTGGACTCCGGTGACGTTAGGGCCGACCCGTCCGATCGGGTCCGGACGCGGGGCGACGTACCCCGAATGAGGGAGCGCAGGTCCTTCCACACGGCCGTCACCCCCGCAGACGCTTGGCGAGCCCGACCACCCGGGCGCGCGCTCGTTCGCCGAGGCTCGGGCGGTCGACCATCACGCGCTGGGGCCAGTCGGGGCCGTCGTCGGCACGGATGCTCGTGCGGGCCTGGAGCCAGGCTCCGCGGCGCGCCCAGCCACCGTCGCTGGTGTACATCCGCGTCACGCCCGTACGACGCAGGGTGCGCATGACGTGTCGGTCGTAGGAGCCGAAGGGCACCGCCACCTCCGAGACGTCGGAGCCGGTCAGCCGCGCCAGGTGCCGCCGGGCGTCCACCATCTCCTCCTCGACCTCCTTGGCACCCGGTGGCTCCCAGTCCAAGGCCCGCCAGTCCCGGTGGGCCCATCCGTGCGAGCCGACGACCATCCCCGCGCCGACGAGCTCGCGCACGTCAGCCGCATCGAGCCGGCCCGGCTCGCCCAGGAGCCCCGCCGGCACGAAGAACCGCCCCCGCAGGCCGCGTTCCAGCAGGCGGGGCAGGCCGATCTCCAGGTCGGACAGGTTGCCGTCGTCGAAGGTGACCGTGACGTCCGGCCGTCCGACGGCCGCGTCGAGCAGCCCCTCGAACTGCTCGACCGAGATCCAGATCTCGTCCTCGCCGTCGTCGAGCGGCCGGGCGGGCCGGCCGATCCCGTGCACGGTGACGTTGATCGACCACCGGCCCGCAGAGTTGGCGCGTGCCCGGCCGTGGTCACGGCCGGGCACGTACGCGTCGTCGTCGTGGGTCACGGGCTCCCTGACTGCAGCGGTCGGGCCGCGATCGTGGCGGACCCCACCCCGCGCCCACCACGGACCCCGGACATCACGTGGGCGACGAGGTCCGGCGCGTAGGACGGGACGTCGTGGTGGGCCAGCCCGAGATAGCGGCTCGACGGGTCGCGCTGCAGCTCCTGCGGGAAGAGCGCGACCAGCCGGCCGGCGTACGGCGCCGCCCGGGCCCGCGGTCGGTCCTGCCCGAACGCCGTTCGCAGGGCACTGAGCGGGTCGGTGCCGTCCTCGGCCACGAGGTGCGAGGTCGGGGTGGCGCGGGGGTTGAGCTCGAGCAGGTGCGCATGGCCCTCGTCGTCCAGGATGAAGTCGAGACCGCACAGTCCCGACAGCTCGAGCTGACCGACGACGGACTTGACGGCGTAGGCCATGTCCGAGTGGTCGATGACGCGCAGCACCGTCGACGGACCGGTCGGGCCGTTGCTCTCGATCACCTCGGCCTGGACCATGCCGAGGGCCGCGCCCCGGAAGCACGCGATCGCTGCGTTCGCCGGTCGTCCCGCGACGTAGGTCTGGATCGAGACGGTGGGACGGGCTCCGGCGAACCGCGCGCGGAGCGCCCAGGGATCGCGCTCGACGACCAGCCGCTTGAGGGCGCGGGCGAGCGGTGGCGGTCGGTTCATCTCGCGCCACGCCTTCCGCCCGTCGGCTCCGGTGTGCACGATCGCGACCCCACGGCCACCCCAGCTCCCGTCCGTCTTGAGCACGGCCGGTCCGGGGTTGCGCTCCATCCACGCGGAGACGTCACTCGCCGTGCGTACCCGGGTGGTCTCCGGGCACCGCACGCCTGCTGCTCGGGCGACGCTCAGCACGGTGGCCCGCGAGTGCACGTCGGTGAACCTGTCGGCCGACCCGAGCGACCGCTCGAGGCGCTCACGCATCCGGGCACCCGACTCGGTCCGCGGGTCGGAGCGGGTGTGGAGGAGCGCGAGCGCGTGACGGGTCCGGTCGTCGAACGGCACGACGACATCGGCGTCCGACGCCTCGATGGCGGCCCGCAGGGAGCGGACCGGGTCGGCCAGGCCGAGCCGGTAGCTGCGCTGCACCGCCGAGACCTCGTGCAGCGCGCTGCCCCGTGGCGCGACGGCCTGGACGGTGCAACCGACCTCGTGGAGGTCGACGGCGAGCCGGGCCGCGCCCGGCCAGCGGAACGTCGTGGCCACCAGCACCCGGAGCCGGGTGCCGGGCTCCTCGAGCTCCCTGGTCACGGCCCTGGCCAGGCGTTCCTGCCCCGGCGCGGTCTGCGTCAGGTCGAGATGGTTGCCCCAGACCCGCCGTACGTCGAGCCGCGGCAGCCAGGGGCGCCAGAGGTCGGCCAGGTCGCAGCCGAAGTCCGATCTCCGTGGCCGTGAAGAGGGTGACCGGGACGTCGAGGACCCGGGGGCGCCACTGGGCCATGACCGCGATGTTGGCGTCCTGGACGGTCGCGAACGCGGCCGCCGGGTCCGCGGCCACCGGCCGGCGACGGCTGCTCAGTCGCCTGGCCAGGCGGACCGACCGGCGGGACAGCTCCTGCACGGCGCGGAGCGGCGGCTGACGTCTCAGGCCCCGGGCGTGCAGCGCGGCCCGGCGGGCGGTGGCCCGGAGGAAGAGAGGTCGGGGCCAGTACCGCTGGTCGAAGAACGAGTCGACGAGCCCGACGAACGTCACCGTCTCGCCCGCGTCGGTGAGCAGCTGGCGCGCACTCGAGGGCGATGAGCCCACCGAAGGAGTAGCCGAGCAGCCGGTAGGGGCCGTGCGGCTGCTCGCGACCTGATCACGCCGACGGCCCGAGCGGCCATCGTGGCGACGGTGTCGTCGGCCCGCGGGTCCGCTGCGAACGCCAGCGCGAGGATCCGGGCGTCGCCGGTGAACCGGCTCGCGAGGGGCACGAGCTCGTCGGTCGCGCCACCCGCGCCGGCGAAGAGGAACAAGGCGCCCTCGCTCCCGGGGCGCAGCTCCTCAGCCGTCAGGCCGCACACCGGACGAGGTCCTGGGTGATCCGGCGCGCCGCGAACTCGTCGCCGTACATGAAGCGCATCAGGGGTCCGAACGACACCGCGGATGCGAGCCCGAGGAAGTACAGCCCCGGGACGGAGGACTCGAACCGGCGCGAGAGCACGGGCGACCTGGCGACCGTCCGCAGCTCCGAGCGCAGGTCGGTGTCCAGGAAGCCCAGCCGCTGGACGTCGGCCCGGTAGCCCGTCGCGCAGATCACGTGATCGGACTCGACGGTGATCGGCGCCGCCCCGTCGGCACTGGCCAGCACCATCCGCACGCCGTCGGGGGCGGCCTCCACGCGTTGCAGCGACCGACCGGTGACGAGCTCGACCGACGACTCGAAGGGCTCCTTCAGGTGCCACGCCGAGCTGGGGCCGAGGTGACGTCGCACGATCTCGGGTCGCCACCGGGCCGGGACGTAGCGGAAGAGGTCGGGCGCGTCGCAGCTGGCGCGGGAGCGCCAGCCCGGGCCGAGGCCCGAGCCGGGCCGGTGCAGCCTGTCGACGACCGTACGGCGACCCCCGCGCGGCGGCGAGGAGAAGTGGATCGATGGAGGAGCGCGCCACGAGCCGGCTCCGAGCGCCGACGCGCGCGAGACCGACGGCCAGGTTGACCGCCGACGCGCCCGCACCGACCACGGTCACCTGCTTGCCCTCGAACCCGCTCAGGTCGTGGTGGGCGTTGGAATGGCTGACCAGCTCGGGCGGGAGGCCCGCGACCAGCTGCGGCATCGAGGCGAAGTGGGTGATCCCGGCGGCCACGACCACCTGCTTGGCGCGGAGCTCCTCGCCGTGGTCGAGACGCAGCCGGAAGCCCCGACCGTGGCGGGCCACGTCGGTCACGCTCGTCTCCTCGAGGTCGGGCACGTAGCGCCGCTGGAAGTCCAGGCCGTACTCCACGAAGGTGGCGAGGGGAACGGCCTCGTCCGTGGGGTGGTAGGGCAGGTCGTGCTCGAGGCAGTAGTCGGCCAGGGTGGAGCCCGGGTCCGGGGCCGACAGGTTCGAGGCGAACCCGTCCGACTTCAAGAACATCCCGCGCGGCATCGCCGTACGCCAGGTGTCCAGGGGGCGCCCGAAGATGCGGAAGTCGGCTCGCCGCCCGTGCAGGTGCGCCGCGATGGACAGCCCGTACGGCCCCGCTCCGATGACGGCGGTGTCACACTCGTTCATCACGGCAAGCTCCTCGGACTGGATCGACGCACGTCGGACCGAGGGTGCAGCGGTGTCGCGTCACGTGCCTGCGGCTTCCCCCGTCCGCTGGGGACCACTCTCGGCGACCGGGTGGTCGCGGAGCCGCCGACGGCGTTGGCTAACCCCTCAATTGGGTATGAGCCGCGGACGGCGATACTGCGCCTGAGGTCGCCCCGCGGTCGAGTGGTTGGATCACGACCCCTGGGCCGGTCCGGTCGGTCGGTCCTGCGCGCCCGTCGACGGCGAGGTGCGGCGCCGTTGATGCCGGCCGCCCGAGGGCTGAGCAGGAAGCAGGCGGCGTCGGCGACCTCGTCCAGGGTCACGACCGGCCACCCGGGAGGTTCTCCGCCACGAACCGGTCGTGAGCCTCGGGGTCGGCTGCCCTGGTCCGCGCCCATCGGCCGCCCTCGAACAGCACCGACCCGGGGCTCAGCGTGTTGACCCGGATCCGCTCGTGCGCCAGCTCGACCGCCAGCGCGGGGGCGAGGTGGATCTCCGCGGCCTTCGCAACGGAGTACGACGACGTGGTGCGAGGCTTCCAGCCAGCTGATCGAGGCGATCACCAGGGCGGCTCCGTCGCCGGAGGCCGACAACCACGGCACGGCGGCGCGGATCGCCGTGGCGGCGTGGACGACGTTGAGCTGCAGCGTGTGCGTCCAGTCCTCGGCCGTCGAGGCCTGCAGGCCGCCTCCTCGCGAGCCGCCGGCGTTCGGCGACGACCAGGTCGAGGCCCGCGCGTTCGGTCGCGGCCCGCACCACCGTGTCCTCGAGCTGGGCTGCGTCGGTCACGTCGACGACGTAGGGGTGGACCGTGAGCCCCTCGCGGCCGAGCCGGTCGACGGCCTCGGCGAGCCCTGGGGCGCCCCTGGCACCGATCGACACCACGGCACCTTCCAGGGCCAGCCCCCGGGCGATCGCGAGCCCGATCCCCGCGACTGGCCCCGCTCACGAAGCACGCTTGCCCGTCAGCCTGAGGTCCATGACAGGCCACTATCGCGTCCGCGTGAGCATCCGCGCAGCCTGCCGCGGCTGCACGGGAGGCGCAACCGCCCCGGGCCCGTTCCCCAACATGAGGTAGCACCGACGACGGCAGAGTCTCCGGGGCCCGGACGATGCACATCGGCTCACCACCTTCCCGTCGGGGAGGGTGGTCGAGAGCCAGGACGAGGCAGCACAGCCTCAGGGGGAAGGTTCGGCCGATGCGCGTGCTCGTTGCCGGGGACCGTGGCTACATCGGCACGGTGCTGACGCCCATGCTGCTGGCGTCCGGTCATGAGGTCGTGGGACTCGATGCGGGGTGGTACGACGGCTGCGACTTCGGCGCCCAGCCCGGGGTTACGAGTCGCGCACCGGCGACATCCGTGACCAGCGGCCGGCCGACCTCGCCGGCTTCGACGCCGTCGTGAACCTGGCTGCCATCTCCAACGACCCGGTCGGGCACCTGAACCCGGACGCGACGTACTCGGTCAACGCCCACGGCGCCGCACACCTGGCCCAGGTCGCCCGCGAGGCCGGCGTCGCGCGCTACGTCTTCTCGTCCTCGTGCAGCCTCTACGGCTCAGCGGGTGACGATGCGGTCACCGAGGAGAGCGAGTTCAACCCGGTGACGCCGTACGGCCAGAGCAAGGTGATGGCCGAGCAGCTGATCGGCAAGTTCGCCGACGAGGGCTTCAGCCCGACCTACCTGCGCAACGCCACGGCGTACGGCTCGAGCCCGCGGCTGCGTGCGGACATCGTCGTCAACAGCCTGACCGGGCTCGCGATCACACGTGGTGAGGTGAGGTTGCAGAGCGACGGCTCGCCCTGGCGCCCGCTGGTGCACGCCGAGGACATCTCGCGTGCCTTCCTCGCCGTCCTGGGAGCCGATCGGGAGGTGGTCCACGACCAGGCCTTCAACGTCGGCCGGGACGAGGACGTCGTGCAGGTCCGCACCATCGCCCACGCAGTCGCCGAGAAGACGGGGGCACCGGTCACGTTCGCCGAGGGCGCGTCACCCGACAAGCGCGACTACCGGGTCGACTTCGGGAAGATCACACGCCTGCTTCCGTCGTTCCAGCCGGTCTGGACCGTGCCTGCCGGCATCGACCAGCTCGTCGCCGACATGCACCGCAACGGACTGACGGCCGAGGAGTTCGAGCACGTGTTCGTGCGGCTGGAGCAGATCAACCGGCTCCGGGCCGACGGCCTCCTCGACGAGCAGCTACGACGGACGGGCGATGAGTCGGCGACAGCGGAGTGATCTCCGCGAAGTGACAGGAGCAGGCCGGTGAGTGCTCCCCGCGTGGCCGTCGTCGTGGTCACCTACAACAGTGCCGACGTCCTGCCCGGGTGCCTGGAGTCCCTGCGGGACTGCGGCGCCGAGGACGTGGAGCTCACCGATGTGGTGGTGGTCGACAACGCCTCCGGCGACTCCTCCACCGAGATCGCCAAGGCGACCGACCGGCCTGCCGATCTCGGTCGTCCAGATGACGGAGAACGCCGGCTACGCGGCCGGCATCAACGCCGGCGTCACGGCGCTGCGAGACCGGCCGCCGGACGCGGTGATGGTGGTCAACCCGGACTGCCGCTTCCGGCCCCGGACGCTCGCCACGCTCACGCGAGCCCTGCTCGTGCCCGGGCGAGGCATCGTCGCGCCGCGCCTCGTCAACCCGAACGGATCGCTGCAGCCCACTCTGCGGCGGCTGCCCACCGTCCTCGGCGCCTTCGCCGAGGCGATCATCGGCGGCGCGGATCGCCGACCGGCTGGGGCTGGGCGAGCTGGTCTTCATCGGACGGACCGCACGACGGGCCGGGACCGGCCGCCTGGGTCACCGGCGCCGCCCTGCTGATGGCCGTGGGCCCTCCTGCGAGCCGTCGGGCCGTGGGACGAGTCGCTTCCTGCTCTACAGCGAGGAGACGGAGTACATGCTGCGCGCCGCCGACCAGGGCTGGTCCACCTGGTACGAGCCGGCCGCCGTGATCGAGCACATCGGCGGCGAGTCCGGCACGAGACCCAGCCTCGCGGCGCTCGCTGACCGTCAACAAGGTCAGGCTCTTCCGACGGCGGCACGGCCGGGTCGAAGGCGGCGCCTACTCCGCGGCTGTCCTGCTCGGCATGCTCTTCCGTGCGGCGATCGGCCAGCGCACGGCTCGGGCCTCGGTCGCCGCCCTGCTGTTCCCCTCCCGGCGGATCACGTCGCTGGCGCAGCTTCGATGACCGCGCTGCGGCTGGTCGGCTTCGCCGACCTGACCGGCGCCGAGCTGGACACCTGGCACGCGCTGCGCGCCGGCAACCCGCTGCTCGACAGCCCCTACTTCGACCCCGCCTTCGCGGCGGCGGTGCACGCCAGTGGCGCGGACGTGACCGTCGCGGTCGACGGTCGCGGACGCGAGCGTCACCAGCCTGCTGGCCGGCCATCGGGACGGGTCCGTGCTGCGCCCGGTCGGGTGGCCGGGCGCAGACTTCCAGGGCCCGGTCCTCGCCTCCGGCACGCCGTTCGACCCGCGCGATCTCCTCGTCGACGGGGTGCGCTCCTTCGAGTTCGACCACCTGGTTGCTGCCGTGTCCGCCGCGCGAGCCCTGGATCGAGACACGCGCCGGCTCGCCGTACGTCGAGGTCTCGGGAGGACTCGACGGCTACCTGTCGCGGGCCTCGAAGAGCGGCCGGGACAACATCGGGCAGGCCCGACGTCGCACCGCTCAGCGCCGAGCGCGAGTGGGGCCCGGTGACCTTCCGTGCGCAGTCGTCGGACCCCGAGGCACTGGCCTGGCTGGTGAAGCACAAGCGCGCGCAGTACGCCGCCACCGGCGCACGCGACTACTTCGCTTCTCCTGGCCGTCGCGCGCTGCTCTCCCTGCTGCTGCACACCGAAGGAGCCGGGGTGCGAGGGAATCCTCTCGACACTGCACTTCGGTGACACGCTGGTGGGCGCCCACTTCGGCATCCGCTCGCAGGCGCGTGCTGCACTGGTGGTTCCCGACCTACGACCCCGCGTTCGCGAGCTTCGCACCCGGCTGGATCCTGCTGCGTGAGCTCGCGATGGTCGCGCCCGAGCTCGGCTTCGCACGGATCGACCTCGGCCGAGGCGACGACGAGTACAAGCGCCGGGCCCGCACCGGAGAGGTCCAGGTGGCCGCCGGCGCGGTCACCGGGACCGCAGCGCGGAGGGTCGGGCACAAGGCGCGGCGCGCAGCCGTCAGTGCGGCGAAGGCCTCGCCCCTGTCACCCCTCCTCCGCAGGGCCGTGCACGCGCAGCGCCGGCGGCAGTCCGACCGGATGTCGGTCGGCGATCGCTGAGTGGCTCGAGGTCACACGATGGCGTAGGGATCTGCCGGCTCGCCGGCCACCTCGGCACTCACGACGCGCAGCAGCGCGCCGGCGATGCCCGCCAGGAGGAACGCCAGGGCCGACACGTGGGGAACGCCCCGAAGTCGAAGGTCGCGATAGGTCGGAGGATGACGACCGCGAGGGACGCGGCCAGCGAGAGCGCGAGGTCGCGGTCGGTGGCTGGCTGTGCTCACCGGCGCTCGGCGAACCGGTAGCACAGCAGCCCTACCCGCACGGCTGCGTACACGGCGGCGAGGAAGATGCCGACGAACGTCACGAGTCCGATCACCCCGCTGTCGACGAGCGTCAGCAGGTACTGGTTGTCGAAGACCTCGTGCTTCGGCGCGTACCACGTCCCGATCCCCCGTCCCAGCCAGAGGTGCTGGGAGATGAGCTGCCTGGCCGTCGCGTAGTCGTGGGTCCGCCACTGGACGCTGGTGTCCTGGTCCGCGTTCTTGGAACAGGCTGCGGAAGGTGCCCAGGAGCCCCGGCGACAGAACTTTGATCACCACGAGGAAGCCGACTCCTGCGACCATCATCCACACTCGCCGTCGCGCCGGACCAGCCGATGAAGAGGACGATGGCCGCGGCGATCAGGCCGACGATCGCGGACCGCGACACCGAGAACATCAGGCCGGCGCCGATGAGCCCCACGCAGGTCCACCAGAAGCGGGTCCGGCCGTCGCGCTCCGAGGCATGGAAGGCGATGTGGATGGCCAGGGGCAGGACCATGGCGCAGAGGACGCCGAACTCGAGCGGATTGCGCCGTCGTTCCGGCCGCGCGGGTCAGGCCGTCGCGGCTCCCGACGGAGGTGTCGAAGGGCTGAAGTGCATGCCCGGCGGCGCAGCATGGGGGTCAGGTCGAAGCTCGAACAGGTACTGCAGGATCCCGACGCAGCGACGACCGAGCCGCAGACCACGATGACGTGCAGCAGGAAGTAGAGCGCGCTCACGGCTGCGAACTCCGTCACAGACGGCCAGTCCTACGAAGATCACTGCGAACGCGGTCACCATCGCGTGGTCGCCGATCTTGCGCTCGTCGGAGCGGAAGGTAGCCGAAGGCCGCGTGGGCGTACGACGCGAGGAGCACGACGGAGTAGGCGAAGAGCATGGTCCGCACTGGGCTGCGGCCCTTCGCGGCGCCGAGCGTCGTGGTCATCTGGGTGCACAACCACAGCGCGCCCAGTCCCAGCGCGACGAGCGACGCCGCCGACAGCGACAGCGGGAGGCCGTTCATGACCAGCCTCGAGGGCAGCACGAACTGGAGCACGACGAAGAACGCGAGGATGGTGGTCGCATCCGCGGAGCGAGGCAACCGCGGCCGCAGGCTCGGGCTCGGCCGCGCCGGCGCGGCCGGTCGTCGAGGAGCGGTCATCGCTCCTCCCGTGCCGAGCCGGCGTGGACGAGGTGCAGCGAACCGTGCGGTTCGCGTGCCGTCCTGCCGAGCCGGTGGCGGTCGCCGGTGGTCGCCGGCGGCCCTGGGACGCCGTTTGCTCGGCCGGCAGGGTCGGCCTCGGCAGCTGCCCGCTCCTGCCCGGCGCCGGCGCCGGTGGGTCATCAGGCTCTCGAAGCCGTAGACGGCGGCGAGGCTCGCCAGCGCGGCGAGGGCGCCGACGGCCGCCGCCGCCCGCATCGGGCTGCCCAGGAGCGGCTGGCCCGCCGTCGGCGGGACGACCATCTGCATCTCGATGTGGGTCGAGGCGGGGCGTTGAGCTCGGTCTGGCGTTGGGCGAGGATGCGGGCCGCCATGGCGGAGACCTGCTGGTGATGGCCTTGCCGCCTCGCGGCGCTCGAGCGCCGTTGCCGTGCGACGAAGATGAACGGACCGGACTCGAGCAGCTCGGGGTTCGTGCTGCCGTTGTTGACCTGAGTAGGTCGTGGTGCTGCCCGGCGTGATGCCCAGGGCGCGGGCGGTCTCCGAGCTGTTCATCTGCTGGATGACGATCGAGGCCGTCAGGGCCAGGCTCTGGTCGAAGTTCAGCAGCGGGTTGGTGAGCGAGTTCGGGTGCGTTCGGGTGCGTCGCCTCCGTCCCGCCGGACAGCGGTGTCGTCAGCACCAGGACGCTCGCCGGACTCGTACTCGACGGGGACGACGGAGTACGCCGCCGCGGCGAGCCCCAGCGTCGCGAAGAACGCCGGCATGGTGATGTACCAGCGCCGGAAGAGGACCACCACGGTCCGCCAGAAGTCCATCGGGTTTCCTCACTCAGCAATCGCGCTGGAACAGCTCTGCCTTGACGGTGGCCGCCCATTGGTAGGGGATCTGACGTAGCCAGTCCAGCTTCGGAAGTGGGCTGGTCGCGACGTAGACCTGGCCCGGGAAAGCAGCGCTCCACGCGCAGCCGGGCCCGCCAGGCGTGGTCGCGGGGTCGTCACGATGATGACGGACTTCCAGTGCTCCGCGGCGCGCACGCTCTCCGATGTAGCGGGCCTCGCCTCTCGTGGTCTCGCGGGACCGGCGTGGAAGCACTCGATCGTGATGCCGGGGATCGGCGGCAGACACGTGTCGGACGTCGCGTCGCCCGCGAGGGTCGACTGGATCACCAGCGGGGCGAGGTGTTCCTTGGCGAGTGCGATGGTCGTCGCGTCCCGGTCGCCGGGCCCGCCCGAGCTCGATGATCGCGTCGGCGTGGGCCGGCAGCGGAGGCAGGCTCGGCCAGACGAAGAGCCGGGCCGTCGTCGCCGCGAAGCGACGAACAGCACCAGCGCGACCAGCCCGACGCCGGCGGCGAGCCGCGACCGGCGCGACTTGGCGCGGCCCACAGCTGAGCCGTCGTCGGCACCCTGGTCGGGGGACGAGGCCACCTGGCGGCGACCGGACGGTCACCGGTTCCTGGACCTGACCTTCAGCTTCACCGGCACCGGCACGAGCGGACCGGTCGGCCCTTCTCTGCGTCGGGAGGTCCGTGGGATCCGGGCTCGCTTCAGCGGTGTCGGGAGGACCGTCGGCTCGGGCACCTTCAGCGGTATCGCTACGACGTCCGGAGTCGGCCTTCCTCTTGAGTCGGTGACCGACAGCCGGCTCGGCAGCCGCTCCCGGAGGCCGGAACGTCCTCGACGTCGGCGTCGGTCGGGTCCTCCTCGTCGCTCACGGCCTCCACCATCGGGGAGCGTGATCGAGCCGGGACCGGTCTCCTGCGGGACTCTCGGCGGCGGTGCGGCGTCCAGCCACGCGGCTCGCGGCGGCCCGCGCGCGTCGGCGAGCCCGGAACTGGTGCCCGAAGTAGGCGATCCCCATGCTGAGCACGAAGCCGAAGATGAACGCCATCAGGCCGAGCTTCTTCGCCCGCGCATCGGTCGGCCCGTCGGCGTCGGTCGGCGGCACGACGTCGACGAGGCTGACGTAGGTCTTCTCCGGGGCGTTGCACGGCGCTCTGCCACTCGCGTCAGCTTCTCCCGCATCACCGTCTGGGCCTCCACCACGATCCGCTTGGCCTCGGTCGGGCGAGCGTGCTCGTGGCCGCGATGTAGAGGAACGGGCCGTTGAGGCCGAGCAGGTCCGGGTTCGTCCGGCCGTCGTTGACGATCAGCTGGGTGGCTCCGCGGGCGCCGAGCTGCGTCGGCGACGCCCTTGGTGCTCATCGCCTGGATGAGGATGGCCGACGTCGTGGTCAGGCTGTCGTTGAAGTTCAGCATCGGGTTGGTCAGGTCGGTCGGCTTGGTCGGGTCCTGCGACTCGGTGCCGCCGTACTGCGGTCGTGGTCAGCACCATCGTGGTGCTGGACACGTAGACTGACCGGAGTCGCCGAGGTAGGCCAGCGCGCCCAGCGCCAGCGCGACCAGCAGCAGCGGGGATGATGACCCACCTGCGCCGCATCAGACCGGCGATCGTGCTCCAGAACTCCATGCGCCTCGTCTCCCCATCTCGAATCGTCTGCCAGGAGTCTTCGCGACGATCGCCGGGCTCGCGGCCGTCACGCTGGCGCGATCCCCTATTCAGGGGAGTTGATCCGCCGGCGAGGGGATGCCGCAGCGCTCGCGACCTAGCGTGCTGATGGCCGCGTGGTGGGCCCCGAACGTCCTGATCGCGGCGACAGGAGAAGCGATCGATGACGACTGCGGAGGTCGTGGCGCCGGACGTGCTCGGGCCTGAAGGTCGGCGAGCTCGTGGAGGTGCGCAGCGCCGAGGAGATCCGGGCGACCCTCGACGAGAACGGCGAGCTGGACGGGCTGCCCTTCATGCCCGAGATGCTCGCCTTCTGCGGCCGGCGGCTGACCGTCCACAAGGTGGCGCACAAGTCGTGCGACAACATCAGCCGGACGGGCATGCGGCGGATGACCGACGCGGTCCACCTGACCGAGTCGCGCTGCGACGGGTCGGCGCACGGCGGCTGCGAGAACGCCTGCTCGCTGTACTGGAAGGAGCAGTGGCTCAAGCGCGTCGACCCCGACGACCCGGTCCCGCCGACCCCGGACGCCGGCCAGCGCACGCTCCTCCCGCTGCTGGTCGAGAAGGCGCAGAAGGAGCCGTTCGAGGACGGCGAGCCCCGCTACTCCTGCCAGGCGACCGAGATGCTGCGCGCGGCGCCGGAGCCGCTGCCGCTGAAGGACCTCGGTCAGTACCGCGAGGACGTCACGTCCGGCAACGCCGGCGTTCTCGCGGTCGCTCAGGTCCTTCCTGGTCGCCCTGTTCAACCGCTACCAGGACCTCAGCAAGCGGCTCCTGCCCAGCCTCCTGCGGATCCGCGGCGGCCTGCACTGGGGCTTCCTGCAAGGGCGGCGTCACGCAGCGGCCGCACGCCGACCGAGCACCTCGACCTCCAGCCCGGCGAGCTCGTCCGGATCAAGTCGCGCGAGGAGATCCTGGCGACGCTGGACACCAACCTGCTGAACCGCGGGATGGGCTTCGACGCGGAGATGTCCCGGTTCTGCGGGCGCACCGCCCGGGTGAAGGCGCGGGCGAACCGGTGCGTCGACGAGAGGACCGGCCGGATGCTCACGATGAAGAACCCGTGCATCATCCTCGAGGACATCGTCTGCGAGGGCGCGTTCAAGGCCAACTGCCCGCGCGAGTTCGTGTGCTGGTGGCGCGAGATCTGGCTGGAGCGGGTGGAGCCGGAGCCGGACCGCGTCAGTGACCGGTCGACGACGTGGAGGCACGTCGGTCACCGACGACCAGGCCGCGTCGATCGGGCGCGGCGCCGGCCGCGGTTCGGCTGGGCGCTCGGCGGCAACCTGGTCTTCAAGGTCGGCTCGTTCGCCATCAGCCTGGTCATGGTCCGCCTGCTCGCGCCGCACGACTTCGGCCTCTACGCGGTCGCCCTGGCGGCCAACGCGTTCGTCATCCACGTCAACGACATGGGCATGATCGCCGCGACCGTGCAGTGGCGCGGCGAGGTCGAGGAGATGGCGGCGACGGCGACGACCATGGCCATCGGCTTCAGCCTCGCCTGGTACGCGCTGTTCTGGGTCGGCGCCCCTGATCCTCGCCGACGCTGGCCGGCAGCCCCGATGCGACGCCCCTGGTGCGGCTGCTCACCTTGACGATCGTCCTCGACGGCATCACGGCGGTCTCGGTGGGGGTGATCCAGCGCCGCTTCCAGCAGGACAAGCTGATGAAGGCGATCGCCGTCGGCTTCGTCTTCAGCGCCGTGGTCAGCGTCGCCCTGGCGCTCAGCGGCGCCGGCGCCTACAGCTTCGTGTTGGGCACTCTCGTCCAGTCCCTGGTCGTCGCCGTCCTGGTCCTGCGGATCGCGCGCGTGCCGTTCCGGCTCGGGTTCGACCGGACAGTCGCCCGTCGCCTGCTCGTTTTCGGCATCCCGCTGGCCGCGGGCCTGGGCATCGAGTCGGTCCTCCTCTACTCCGACTCGATGATCGTCGGGCACGTGCTCGGGACCGTCGTCCTGGGCTTCTACCTGCTGGCGTTCAACATCTCCAGCTGGGTGCCCGGCATGGTCGGCGCCGCCGTCCGGTACGTGTCGATCCCGGCCTTCTCACGGCTCGCCGAGGGCGAGACGGACGACGTTCGCCCTCGGGGTGCAGCGGGCCCTGCCCCTGCTGGTCGCGTTCGTGGCTCCCGTCGCCGCCGTGATGGTGGTGCTGTCGCCCGCGCTGATCCACGTCCTGTACGGCGACCATTGGGTGCCGGCCGCCGACGCCCTGCGCTTCCTGGCCTTCGTGATGGTCGCGCGGATGTTCACGGCGCTGGTCTTCGACATCCAGACGGGCCTGGGCAACACCCGGGTGACGGTCTGGCTGAACCTCGTCTGGCTGGTCGCCCTGCTGCCCGCGCTGTGGATCGGCGCGCACCGCGGGCGGCATGCGCGGCGCCGCCATCGGTCACGCCGTCGTCGCCCTCGTCGTGGCCATCCCGTTGGCCGGGTGGATGCTGCACCGCTCCGGTGTCGCACATGCGGCCGGTCCTCCGAGGGCTCGTCCGACCCGTCCTCGCGGCGATGGCTCGCCGGGTCTCGACGATGGCGCGCGCTCGCCGCGACCGTCTGACTCGCCCGTTCGTCGCAGCTGGTGATCGCCGGTGGCGCTCGGCATGCCTCGTCTACGTCTCGCTCGCGCTGCCGGCCGAGGCACGGGCGCGCGCGCTGGCGCCGGGCGACTCCTTCCTGGCCGCCCGGTCGGGGGGCGCACGGCATGAGCCGGCCGCCGACAGCGCGCCGCTGGTCTCGATCGCGCTCCCGGTCTACAACGGCGCCGACACCGTGGCGCCGGTCGATCGAGTCCGTCCTCGCGCAGAGCCACCCCGACCTGGAGCTCGTGATCAGCGACAACGCCTCGACCGACGGGACCGCAGGAGATCTGCCGGCACTTCGCGCGCGAGGACCGACGGGTCGTCTACCTGCGGCACCCCGACGAACATCGGCCTGCTGAACAACTTCGTCAGTGCGGCGGCAGCGCAACCGGGACGTATCTGCGGTGGATCGGGGACGACGACTCGCTCGAGCCCGAGCTACGTCTCAAGGGCCCTCGAGGTGTTCGCTGAAGACGAGCGCCGGGTCCTCGTGACCACCCAGATCGTCTACACCGACGCCGACGGCGTCGAAACCCTCGACACCGACTACGACCCGACGGCCCTGTCGTCGCCGGACCCGGTCGAGCGGCTTCGCAGCGATGCTCCGCCTGCTGACCAGCGGTTTCGCGCTCGTCGACCCGCTCTACGCGCATGATGCGCCGCGACCTGGCCGTCCTGCCGCGGCGGAACATGCTGCGCGAGGACGAGATCTTCGCTGCCCGGCTCGCGCTGGCCGGGCCGTGGGGGCACGTGCCGGTTCCGCTCGCGCACCGGCATCGATCGGAAGTGCCGACCGCGCGATCTCGTGCGCCTGCTCGGCGTTCCGAGTTGGCACCGGCACGCCATGGACGTCCTGCAGTGCCGCGAGCTCCTGCGACTGGATCGCCCAGTCTTCGCTGGACCCGGAGCAGCGCCGGCGCGCCCGTGTCGAGGTCCTGCGCATGTACGCCCGCCGCAAGCGCAACAAGCTGCGGCGTGGAGTCGCCAAGCTGGAGCGCATGTCCGGTCGCCCAGCCCGCCTGTCACCGAGCGAGGCGCGATGACCACCGCAGCCGGGTCACCACCAGCGATGCGCGCCGGCCCCGACGCGCGCCAGCTCGCGCATCGTCGGGCTGGACGGCATCCGGGGGCTGGCGGCGCTCTTCGTCGTCATCCACCACTGCTATCCTGAGCGTCTTTCCCGGGTACCCCCAGATGACGGGGCCCTGGTGGGCCGGCTGGATGATCTACGGCCACCTCGCCGTCGTCGTGTTCATCGTGCTCTCCGGTTTCTCCCTCGCCGTCGGGCCCGCACGCCACGGATGGCGGCTGGACGGCCTCGGCAGGTATGCCCACCGTCGCGCCTGGCGGATCCTCTCGGCGTACTGGCCGGCGCTGGTCTTCAGCATGCTCATGGCGTGGGTCTTCGTCCCTCAACCGGGCGAGGGCGCCCCGACGGCCAGGTCGGCCGTGGTCTACGGGCTGCTGGTCCAGGACGTCACAGGTGCTCCCAGCCCCAACGGCGCCTTCTGGTCGATCGCCATCGAGGCACAGCTCTACGTGCTGCTCCCGCTGCTCTTCCTGCTGTCCGCGCAAGCGCGGCCCGGCGCTCATGCTGGTCGTGGTCACGGTTCCGGTGCTGGTCGATCGGGACCTTCGCACCGTCGGTGCCCGTGATCGACCTCTTCACCAGGTTCACCCCGCAGCTGGCCGTCGGGTTCGCGCTCGGAGTGGTGGCCGCGGGCTGGCCACGGACGTCCGCTGGCATCGGTTCCGTTCCTGTGGCTCGCCGTCGTGCCGCGCTGCCGCCTCTGACGCTGATCGCCGTCATGGGCTCCGTCCTGGACCATCGAGCACTACTTCTGGGTCGACCTCGCGGTGATGCCCGCGATCGCGCTGCTGCTCGCCGCGATCGGCGCCGGCCAGGCGCGCCGGTTGAGTGCCGCGCTCGACGTCGCGCCCCTCCGCAGTCTCGGTGGATTCTCCTACAGCCTCTACCTGATCCACGCGCCGATCGTGGTGGCCGTGGCGTGCCCTGGTGGTGCTGCCCCGAGTGGGCCAGGGCGTGTCGGCCCTGCTGGTGATGCTGGTCGATCGCCGCTCCCCTTGCACTGGTGGCGTCTCGCCTCTTCGCGGCGTGCTTCGACCTCCCCTTCCAGCGCCACAAGTCCTGGTCGGCGCTGCGGGAGGCGGCCGGTCCCGCTTCGCGCGTCGCATGGCGCGGCGCGATACGGCAGTGTGGCGCGCCGTCGAGGGAGCAGCAACCCCGCTACCTAATCTGGGTGATGACGGGTGGTTGGAACACCGGGACTCGCCAGAGTGCCGTGTCCCCCCGACTCCCCTATCCTTCGCGTGTGCCGGTACCTGCCCCCCGCTCGGCACCGAACAAGCCTGAGCGCCATCCCCGACGAGTACGCCGCCGGGCGCTGACGCTCGCCGTCCTACTTTTCCTGGTGCTGCCTCCGCTGCAAGGCGTCATGGACACGGCGACGTCGGCGCCTTCGCACCAACTCACGGCCCTCGACCCGATGCCGGGCATGAGCAGTGCGACCAAGACGCCGCCGGCGACATCGACGGTCAAGGATGCACGAGTCATGACCAAGAAGCGATGCCTCTCCGGCAAGAAGGATCCCGGCGGCGTCGACCCCTGGGGCACCTGCTGGCCAGGCCCGAACAACACCGGCGTTCCTGCGGGGACAAAGCTCAGGCCCATCCACGGGGACCGAACCATCACCAAGAGGGGCAAGGTGGTCGATGGCTGGGACGTGAGCGGGTGCATCAACGTGGCGGCACTCGGTGTCACCATCAAGAACACGCGGGCACGCTGCATCACGCTCCCCTCCGGCTCGAAAGCCGGTACTGCCACTACGGGGAAGGAAGCGCAGTGAGAAGTCTGACCGAGTGCACAGTCGTCGCTGGGCTGAGCAACAACGACAACACAGCGACCAACCATCCCCGGCTGACGATCAAGAACAGTGAGATCGACTGCCATGGCGTGCCCGGAAATACGGGCACGGCGGTCGGCGATCGCAACATGAACGTCATCCGAGTCGACATCCACGGCTGCGAGAACGGCTTCGACGCGGACAGCTACATGAAGATCGCCAACAGCTACATCCACGATCTGTACAACAGCGCGTACGGCGACCCACACACCGATGGACTGCAGTCGGGCGTGGGCGCACACCTCGTCCTCAGGCACAACGTCTTCTACGGGTTCACCCCACCTTGCAAGTGGCCGAACGGCCTTCCCTGCAACGGCACGTCCGCCATCAACATCGGCGGCCAGCAGCCGGGCCACGAGTCGCCATACCACCGTCAGTCGGAACCTGATCGCTGGGGGCGCCGTACACGATGTACTGCCCGATCCTGCCCGCGACCGCTTCCACATCACGCAGAACTACTTCAGCGAGGTGTACTCCCCCAAGGTCGGCGAGTACGGGCCGAGCGATGGATGCAGGAGGCACGGCATCAGCTCTACGGGGAACATGAAGCTGAACTACACGACGGGCCGCGCTAAGCGATTCACCCCCTGACCGAACGCCGCGACGGCCTCCGTCACAGCCGAAACCGGTCACGAGCGCCGCGTACGACAGCTTGTCGGAGTTCGTGGTCGGCATGCGAGGTCGACTGCACGTGGACGGCGACGTCGTCCTCCCGGAGGGAGGCCACGAACGGCGACGTCCTCGGGCCTGAGTGGGTCGGATCCCCAACGGCTGCGACACAGGCTCTCTCCGAGGCGAAGGATCCTGCATCGGGCGGCGCGATCTCGTCGACGTACGTCCCGTAGAGGATGTACTCGGAGAACCGCAAGTTGGACGTCATGGCGCCGACCACTCGCCCCTGAGTCGACTCGATCTGGTCCCGGGTCGCGTACGAGGCGAGTGTCGAGCGCGACCATCGGCGCGATGTAATCGTAAGTACCGATGGACCGTCCGGCGCAGGCCGAACAACCGTCGGCCGGTGCGTGCCAAACGATATGGTCAGGCATGTCCTCGTGCACCGCGGCGATCGCGATAGACCCGTGTGCTCCCCTCTCGAGAAGAGGGCGGGCGACCTCACCGGTCCGGACGAACGAGACTCGGAGTCGACCGCGAGCACGATGTCGGCGTCAGCGTGCTGGCAGCCACGAGCTTGACGACCTGTTGGAGGATCCAACCTCGGATGGGGGGCCAGGGTCTGCGCAGGTTGACGACTGGACGGGCGGACAGCCACGGAGGCCGGGGACCGCGTACGCCTTGGGTGAGGGCATAGGTCGAGACGTAGCGCGCGGGAAGAAGTCATCGGTGGTCATGACCGTGAGTCGGCTCGACCTGAGGGCGAGAACAGGGCGGCGTCTCGCCCGGCACGATTGCGTAGTGCCCGACGTCGTCATCATGAATCGTACGACCGATTCGTGCAGTTCCCGGAAGATCTCGAAGTCTGGCCGATAGGTCGGGGTGATGATCGTCAAGCGGTCCATGGCGCCCCCCTTCGGTAGCCGAGGAGGCCGACTTCCGGTGCTCGACCCTAACGCGCGGCAGCCTCGATCCCGCCGTAGCAACGCGATCGGGAGCGGGTCGCCCCGGTAGGTTTCGCGTCCGATGGCGTGGCGGTGCGCCACCGCGAAGAGCGTGGGGGACCGCCCTCGGTGCCAAGTCGGCACTACGGCGACTGGCAACGGTATGGATCGACACTATTGCGAGCGTGGTGATCCCCGCGCACAACGAAGAGAGTGTTCTGGTCCGGGGCCTGCTCACCCTCCGGAGGGGACCCTGGACGAGCTCGACGTCATCGTGATCGCGAACGCCTGTACCGATCCACGGCCGAGGTTGCCGGGAGCAAGGGGTCCGCGTCATCGAGACAGATACCCAGCGAAGGCGAACGCACTTCGGCTCGGCGACGACGCCGCCATGTTTTCCCCGCATCTACCTGGACGCAGATGTCGACCTGACCGCTCGACTCGGTCCGCGTTGCTGGACACGCTTGTCCCAACAGGCGTGCTCGCGACGTCGCCGCGCCCGCTCTCGACCTCACCGGCGTCCGGCCGTCCGCACGGCGCCTGCACAAGGTGCACGAACTGCTGATGGCCGAGCGGCGCGGCCTGGCGGGGACAGGCGTCTACTGCATGAACGAGGCTGGCCATGGCGAGTGGCCCCTTTCCCGACGTCATCTCCGACGACGGCTTCGTACATCGGAGCTTCACACCCGGGGAACGTGTCGTTTCCGTCGCCGCATCGAGCGTCGTGCGGCCGGCGCCTACGTTCGGGGCCAGTCTGCGACGCCGCGTGCGCGTCCGACAGGCAACCAGCAGCTCGACGCGTTGGGCCTACCGCGTGCCGAGGGTCGCTTGGACCGACTCGTTCGCGGAGCTTTACGCAGCCGGAGATCACCCCGGCGACACGAGCTACTACCTCGCACTGGTTTTCGCGGATCGGCTGTCGTCTGGTGGCGGACGGTTCGACGCGCGCCGTGTCCTGGGGGACTGATCCTTCGGGCAGGCGCGGCCGACGGCCCACGCGGCTGAGCCCCATGTCATGGCCTTCAAGTACCGGCAACGGTCACCGGCTGCGCGCGCGGGATCCGTGCCGGGCCCGTCTCGCCAGCGGTGGGCCGGCCGCTCCACCGCCTGTAGAAGGTCGCCGCGACGAGCAGGGCAAGCGCCAGTTCCACCGGGTATCGCCAGCCAGAGTGGAAGTCCGGCATGGGTCGCCATGAGAACGCCAGGATGACGGGCTCCTGCGTCAGGTAGAGGCTGAAGGAGAGGATGCCCAGCGTTCGGACCATCTTCTGTTCGAGGAGCCACGCGCCTGGGTACAGAACGCGGCGGTATAGACCAAGATCACGGCCCCCACGGAGTTGTAGGACATCCACAACCTGTCGAAGAGCGAGCCCGGAGCCACCCCGAGCGGCATCACGACCCATTGAAGGGTGAGCAGCAGACCTGCCAACACCACGAGCGCCAACCACCCGGTTCTCGGTATCTGCCCGGCCAGAGTGCTCAACCGGTCGGCGTCCTGGGCCATCAGTACGCCGAAGGCGAAGATCAGGATGTAGGTCGCGTTGGGGTAGAGGGATCCTGTCGCGATCGGCCAGAGCAGGCAGGCCGCCAAGACGAGCGCGGCCTTCAGCCACGAGAGGTTCGCCCGCCATAGGGCTGCGCCGAGGAAGACCGGCAACGACAGAGAGAACAGCACCTCCCAGCGCAACGACCACAACGATCCGTTCAGGCTCGCGAATCCGGTCATCAGGGAGCTGCCGGCCACCACGTTGAGGGCCATCATGGCCGACGTGCTCGTTCAACCACGGTGAGAGCCCAGGTCGCCGGGGCCTCGCAACGCGTGCGAGCACGTAGGCGAGCAAGAGGCTGAGGATGCTCGGTAGGTAGAGCCGCACCACCCGACTCCGGTAGAACGCCGGCCACCTCCCCGACCTGCGCGGCCGACGCGTCGCGTGAACGGCAGGGTGAGAACGAACCCGCTCAGTACGAAGAACACCAGTACGGCCTGGCTTCCGCCCACACGAGGTGGAGCGGTGTGAAGGTCATCAGGTACCCGAGCCAACCGATGCCGCTGACCTGGTCGGCAGCTGAATGCCCGTTCGCCCACCACCGCGTCGGCCAGGGACACGTGGTAGATCACCACGGTCAGCGCGGCCAGGCCACGGAGGCCGTCGAGCGAGGAGATCCGGCGACTCCCGGAGGCTGCCCCGCTCGTGGAGACGATCCCGGCCGCGCTGCCATCCAACACGTCGTCGGGCGCTCGGAACCGGGCCATCAAGGGCGCTCCATCTCAGACGATGCTGGGGATGTCGACCGGGATGATCGGCACTCCACCGGGGTTGGGCTGGTGGCGCCACAGGGCCCAGGGGCTGCAGCCGCGGCGGTAGAGGTCCTCGAGGTGGGTCCGCTCCTTGAGGGTGTCCATGGGCGCCCAGAAGCCGTCGTACGGGACGGCACGGGTCTTCCCGTCCTTGGCGGCCTTCATGCAGCCGTCCATGACCAGGTCCTCGCCCTCGTCGAGATAGTCGAAGATTCCCTGGCGCAGCACGAAGTAGCCGCCGTTGATGCGGAACGGCAGGTCGGCCGCGGGCACCAGGTCCGTCACCCTGCCCTCGTCGTCGGACTCGACGACGTGGAAGGAGTCCTGGGGCTTGACGGCGATGAACTGCGCCACCGCATCGGTCTCGGTGAACTGGTCGACCAGGTCGTTCATCGGGGCGTCGGTCAGGACGTCGCCGTAGTTGGCGAGGAAGTACTCGTCGCCCTCGAGGTAGGGACGCACCCGGCGCAGCCGCTCACCGATCGGCGTGTCCATGCCGGTGTCGATGAAGGTGATCGTCCAGTCGCTGATGTCGGTGCTCAGCATGTCGACGTGCTGGCCGCCCTTGGTCAGCACGAAGTCGTTGGAGGCGGTCTCGCGGTAGTCGAGGAAGTAGTCCTTGACGGCGTTGGCGCCGTGGCCCAGGCAGAGGATGAACTCTGTGTGACCGAAGTGCGCGAAGTACCGCATGATGTGCCAGAGCACCGGGCGGCTGCCGATCGGCATCATCGGCTTGGGCAGTGACTGGTTGTCGGCGCGCATCCGCATGCCGAGCCCGCCGCAGAAGAGAACGACCTTCACCGTGAGTCCTTTCGTACGGCGGCCGAGGAGGTGGAGCCTCGGCCGTTCAGGCCTGCCGGGGTCGGCCCGGCAGCGTAGCGAGGTACGCCGGAGCGCTCCGGCGCAGGAGCAGAGGCCGTCCACGCCGCGCGCGGCCCGGTCAGCTCGTCGAAGACCGCCAGGTACGACGGCGCCTGGTGCTCCCAGGCGAGCTCGTGCTCGACGCGCTGACGGCCGCGGCTGCCCATCGGGATCCGTCGGTGCGGGTCGTCCAGCAGCGCCACGAGCGCCTCGGCGAACCCGCGCGGCCCGGACTCCGGATCGGCGTAGACGGCGGCGTCGCCGGCCGAGACCCTGGTCTCCACCAGGTCGAAGGCCACCACGGGCAGCCCGAACGACATGTACTCCATCGTCTTGTTCATGGTCGACAGGTCGTTGAGCGGGTTCATCGGATCGGGAGACAGCCCGACGTCGGCGGTGGAGAGCACGTCGGCGACGTAGGCGTCGGGGACCCGTCCCGGGCAGCTCGACGTAGTCCTGGAGCCCGAGCCGGTCACGCTCGGCGACCAGGTCCGTCGTGGCAGTCGCCGCTCCCCATCAGCGTGAACGAGATGTCGGTGCGCCCCAGCGCGTGCACGATGTGGTCCGCGGCGGCGAGCACGACGTCGACGCCGTCCTGCGGCCCCATCACGCCGAGGTAGGCGACCAGGTGCGGTCGGCCGCGCCGCTCGGACGGCACCGGAGCGACGGGCTTCATGATGCTGCGGGATCGGGCCCGGTGCGGACGACGCGTGACGTCGTACGGCGCCTTGCCACCGCGCCGCATGGCGATGCGGCGGTAGGACTCGTTGGTCGAGGTGACGCGGTCCGCGGTCCGGAAGGTGGCCCGCTCGAGGAAGCGCAGCCCCCGCAGGGTCAGCGGCGACGCCCTCCGGGAAGCGCGACTCGTACAGCTCCGGGCAGAGGTCGTGGTGGTCGAACACGAAGCGCGAGCCGTCACGCACGCCGGAACCAGCGCGCGAGCGGCCAGAAGATGTCCGGCGGGTTGCAGGCCTGGATGACGTCGAACCGGCCGCGCCGCCGGGCCTTGCAAGGCCAGCCGCGACGGTCGCGAGGAACGAGTGCGCGTACTCCAGCGACGTAGCCGCCGGCGCTGCCCCCGGGCGCGTACGGCCGGTAGCCGTGGATCGTCACGCCCTCGACGACCTGGTAGGCGGCCGGTCGTCCTTGCCGCGCGGGCAGACCACGGTGACGTCGTAGCCCGCGTCGCGCAGGGTTCTGGCACTCGAGCCAGACCCGTCGGTCGAATGGCACGGGCAGGTTCTGGACGATGATCAGGACGCGCGGCCGAGCCGGGTCACCGCGCCGGCGCGACTCACCAGCCGTTGCCGCGGATCCGGTCGAGGGCCTCGATCGGTCCCGAGCCGGCCGGTGACATCGAAGACGTGCGACGGGTGTGGCGTCACGCAGCGCGTCGAGTGACGCCCTCGGCCGGTCGACGCGACGACGGCCGACCTCGGCGCCCGCAAGCGCTTCCTCGGGAGTGTTGGCAGCAGGCGGTTGAGGTGCGGAAGTCGGGCCTCGACGTGGCGCTTGTTGGCGCCCGACGAGCCGTTCGGGGTTGACGATCGGGTCGTAGATCCGGACGTTGAACCCCTTGCCGATCAGGCGTTCTGCGAGCTCGACGTTCGGGCTCTCCCGCAGGTCGTCGGTGTCCATCTTGAAGCTCAGCCCGAGCAGGCACGACGTTGCGGTCCTGCGTGGCGATGATCCGGTCGACGACGTCACGCACCACGAGCTCGTTGCGTCAGCGCGGTCCCGGCGAGCAGCGGAGCGTCGACGCCGTTCGTCCGCGCCATGTGCTGGAGCGCGCGCAGGTCCTTGGGCAGGCAGCGATCCGCCGTAGGCGAAGCCGGGGCGCAGGTAGGTCGGCGAGATGTTGAGCTTGGAGTCCTCGCAGAAGATCCGCATCACCTCGCGCGAGTCGACGCCGAAGACGCGGAAGACCCGGCCCATCTCGTTGGCGAAGGACACCTTGGTCGCGTGGAATGCGTTGCAGGCGTACTTGAGTGCCTCGGCGGTCCCGACGTCGACGTGATGCACTCGAGGTCGAGGAAGCGCGAAGAGCTCGGCGACGGTGCGCGCGCCTGCGTCGTCGCCGGTGCCGACGACGAAGAACGGCGGCGCGAAGAAGTCGTCGACGCCCGAGCCCTCGCGCAGGAACTCGGGCACATCGCGGTGCCGACCTCCCAGCCCGGGGAGCGGCTCGGCGAAGACCGGGGCGACCATGCCGTCGACCGTGCCCGGGAGGGACGGTGCTCCGGACGACCACCGAGTGGAAGCCGCTCGCCGGCGGCGCGACCGAGGCCATCGCGTCCGGATGTCGGCGCACGTGCCGAGGAAGGAGGTGAGTTCGGTGTCTGCCGAGGTTGCCGGACGGCGTGCCGACGCAGATCAGCGACACGTCCGCGCGCTCGCATCGCCTCGGGCCGAGTCGTCGCACGCAACGCGCCCGCTGCCGCGCACCGGCTCGATGAGCTCGACGATCCCGGCTCGACGACCGGGCTCCGCCGGCGGGGATCGCGGCGACCTTGGCAGCGTCGACGTCGACGCCGACGACCTCGTGGCCGCGCGAGCCAGACCCGCAGCGGTGACGGTGCCGACGTAGCCGAGGCCGAAGACGGCGACCTTCATTGATCCCCCCGGATCCGAACGGCTGGCGGGAGGCCCCCCGGACCTCCTCACCTCAGGCTGGATCGGCCGACGGTCCGGACCACCTGCGTCGCGTCCATTACTCAAGACTGGGGAAGGACTCCCCCTCGCGGGCGGCGCCGTGGCGCCTTGGGGCCGGAGATCTAACGGGTGCCGTTGAGCAGAGTGACGTGCGGCCGTACGCCGTCGGCCGCAACATTCCAGCGGGGCGCGCCGGGCCCGTCGTCGGCCGGTGGCTG
>CAWCPG010000026.1:0-28886 GCA_963797325.1 uncultured Actinomycetota bacterium | reverse complement strand
ACGAGCTTCTTCTTGAAGGTCTCGGCGCCCCAGTTGTAGTCGAGGTTGTACTCGTTGTGCTGCAGGTTGGAGTAGTACCAGCCCATGCCGGCGACGAGCCCCAAGGTCGCTTCCGAGATGGCCAGCCGGATGTGGCGCTCGCGATGACGGGGCGCAACCGGATCCGGCTTGTTTTCCCAGCCCGACCGTTGACCGATGGGGACGACCGCGCCGCTGGTGATCGGCGCGACCGGCGCCGCGACCGGGGCAATGATCGGTTCGTTCGCGGTGGTGGTGCCCTTGGGCCGACGGTCGCGGCGCTGGGCCCATCGGCTGCGGCGGTCGGTCCGACCGCCGTCGTCAGCACGCACACGCACGTCACGAAACCGGTCAGCATTCGGCTCTGGGACCGGACGCCCGGCCTGCGGGTAGAGATAAGGACTCCAATCCTGGAGGCGGAAGTTGCCGCCCCCCGAATCGTCCGATGCACTACAGGCGTCTCCGCGCCTGAACGCGGGGCGGACCCCGGTTGCGGCGCGGGTGGTGCCGGCCGGGTCAGACCACCAGGGAGGCGTCGGCTCCGGGTGGGCCGCCCGCTCGTTCGAGCAGGGTGCCGAGCGGTGCCGCCGTCGCGCAGGTGATGCGCACGGCGAACAGATCCTTCGGACCGCCCACGCGCGCGAAGTCGACCGGCGCCGCGAACAGCTGTTTGGCGAGCGCCTCGAGCTCCGGCCGGAAGGCGGCCAAGGTGGCGTCGTCGTTGGCGCGCGGATAGCCGATCGCTCACCCGCAGCAGCAGCTCACCGGTGGCGAACCGCAGCTTGCCCGTCAGCGTCAGGTCCTTTTCGAGCATCGTCGCCGCGTGCAGCGTGCGGCGCGCCAAGTCGGTGAGCCGCTCGCCCTCGGGCGGGCCGGAGCGCTTGCGGTTGTGAAGGAGCCCGAGCCGTCCTTCGCCTTCGTCCATGAAGTAGTCGGAGCCGTGGCCGATCAGCACCACCCCCGGTCCCTTGGGAACGTGCAGGTAGTTGGCGACGTCGATCATCAGCTCCGGCAGGAGCCGCTGCTTGATCCAACGATGGAAGACGGGGATGAACGTCTCGCGATCCACGCTGCGCGCCGAGTCGGGCGTGGCGTAGATCTTGAGCTGCAGCTTGTGCGCGTCTCAGGCGTCACGGCGTCACCGCCCGGAGAGCCGAGCCGAGGCGGGTGTAGCACTGGTGGGCCGCGTCGACGAACAGCGTCGCCTCCTCGATGAGCTGGTGCGCGCTCTCCGCCGTCCCCGGCTTGTCTCGCTCTTCGTGGGCGCGGAAGAAGTACTGCGCGAACTTCCCGCCCGCGAACGGATCGAAGAAGGCTGGGTGTCGAAGTAGTGCTTGCGGAACTCGGCCAGCGACTTCGTCGGGGTCCGCCCCGATGTTGGCGTTGCGCTCGCGCGCCAGCGCGCGGGCGGCGATCAGCATCGCCGAGAAGGCCCGCCGGCGCGCGTCGTCCATCTTCTTCTCGTCGAGCAGGATCTGCGATTCGAACAGCTCGCGCTCGGCGGAGGCCAGCTCCACCTCGACGTAGGGCACCACCTCGCCGGCGCACTCGCCCTCGCCCATGTCGGAGATCGTGTACTCGCGCGGGTCGCCCCAGTCGCTGTAGAAGCTGGGGTCCTGCTCGTAGGGCGGGATCACCTGCAGCTCCTCGACGATGGCGCGGATGGTCTTCTTGCCGATACGGGTGGCGAAGTCGGCGAACGACTCGTTCCCCTGGCGCTCCTTGGCGAAGCGCTCGGTGAGGCGCTGGACCACCTCGGGGACGCGCTTCGACGGCACGGCGCCGATGGCCAGGCCATAGGCGCCGGCGTTGTTGGTCCACTGGCCGCCCACCACCAGCTGGAAGTGCGGCACGCGGCGGCCGCCCACGTTTCGGCTCACGCCGAGGAAGCCGAGATCGGCCACGTGGTGCTGCGAGCAGGAGTTGAAGCAGCCGCTCGCTTTGATGTGCAGCCCCTTGGCGTTCGGGTTCTGATCGAGACCCGTCTCCCGCAGGTGCTTGCCGAGCTCGGCCGCCAGCGAGCGCGACGACGAAATGCCGAGCTTGCAGGTGTCGGTGCCCGGGCAGGCCGTGATGTCGCCGATGGTGCCGGCGCCCGCCGAGCCGAGGCCGATGGCCAGCAGCCCCTCGTACACGGCCGGAAGGTCGGCCTCGCTGACCCAGCGAAGGAGCATGTTCTGGTCGGCGGTGGTGCGCATGGTGTCGCCGGTGAACCGACGGGCCAGGTCGGCGAGGGCGCGCGCCTGCTCCGAGGTGAGATCGCCGAGCGGCAAGGTCACCAGCGCCATGGCGTAGCCGGTCTGGCGTTGCGGAACCACGTTGGTGTCGCGCCAGGCCTCGAAGCCGGCCGGGTAGGGTCCAGGCGGCAGCGCGCCGGCCGGATGCAGCGGCTTCTCGTCGGTAGTGTGCAGATCGGCCAGGAACGCCGTCCAGCGGGGATCGGTACGCAGCTTGGCCCGTTCTTCGAGGACCAGCCGCTTCGTCTCTTCGAGGCCGAGCTTCTTCACCACGAACTTGAAACGAGCCCGCGCCCGGTTGGTCCGCTCGCCGAGGCGTGCGAACACGCGGCCCATGGCCTGGGTGATGGGGAGCAGCTCCTCTTCCGGAAGGAAGTCGTCGAACAGCTGCGCCGCTTGCGGCACGGCCCCGAGGCCGCCGCCGATCACGACCTCGAACCCACGCTTCGTCTCGCCGTTTTCGACGCGCGTCCGGGCGATGGCGCCCACGTCGTGAAAGTTGGTCAGGCCGCAGGGGTTGTCCTTGCAGCCCGAGAACGCGACCTTGAACTTGCGTCCGAAGTCCTGCGTATCGTCGTGGCCGAGGAGAAAGAACGCCATCGCGTGCGCGTACGGCGTGACGTCGAAGGCCTCGTCGCGGCAGACGCCGGCGTACGGGCAGGCGGTGACATTGCGGACGGTGTTGCCGCAAGCCTCGCGGGTGGTGATGCCGGCGGCGGCGAGTCGCCGGTGAAGGTCCGGCGTGTCGTCGATGTGGACGTAGTGGAGCTGGATGTCCTGTCGGGTGGTGACGTGCAGGATCCGGTCGGAATACTCCTCGGCCATCTGCGAGAGGACGTCGAGCTGATCGGCGGTGACCTTGCCGTAGGGGATCTTGATCCGCTGCATGCCGGGGGCGTCCCACAGCGTGCTCGGTCCCTTGGTGATGTCCTTCGAGGGGAACACGAGCGCCTGGGTCTTCTCGCCATCGTGGCGCTGGCCGTTGTCGTACCGCTGGCCATAGGCACCGCGGCGGAGGCGCGTCTCGGCGAACAGCTTCTCCTCGATCTTCCCCTTCTTGCGCAGCTCGATCTGCGTCTCGAAGATGTCGATCTCGCGACCCCAGGCTTCTGGGATGCGCGGGCCGAGGGTTTCCTTCCAGGTCTTGCTTGAGCTCATCTGTCTCCTCAGGTCCTCACGATATGCGGAAAAGGCCCGCAGCGTTTGAGGAATTGGCGGGGGCGGCCTGTCTTCTATACTAGATGGCCGTCCTCGGCGCTACGGCCGGAGATGCTGGATGTAACGGCCGGCCTCCCGCGGTTACCGCCAGCCGACCGGCGCGCCCCAGCGGCCGCGGATCGCCGGCCTCGAGCGTTCGGCACCGTCCTTGCTGAGGTCAGAGCGAGGGTTGGACATGGTGAGCGGGACCGGGATTGGGAGGTGGGGGATGGGGCGGAGCCGCCGCGGTTGGTGTGGATCTTCGTCTGGATTTTGGGGTTGGAGATTCGGGGGGATGGTGTTGGCCGCGGCGGCGTTGGCTGGGTGTGGGTCGGGGAAGTCTTCGGGGACGGGCGCCTCCGGCACCGCAAATGGTGCCGGGGGCGGCTCTGTGGCGGGGGGAACGGCAGCACGGGGGTGACGGGCGCTGCCTGTCCGGACCTGTTCGCCCAGGACAAGGTGCGGACCTACTCCATCGACATCAGCCCGTCGGAGTGGAACGCCATCATGGCGGAGTTTCACGACCTGGGCAGCCTGCTGCAGTCCGGTAACGATTTCGCCACCCGCCATCCGGTCACCTTCCATCTGGATGGTGAGACGGCCAGCGACGCCACGCTGAAGCTGCACGGCCAGTCGTCGTGGGCCCAGGCGGTGATGCTGGATGGTGACCGCGCCAAGATTCAGTTCGATATTTCCTTCCACCAGACCGACCCGAACGGCATGTTTCACGGCATCGGGAAGCTGGTGTTCGACATGCCGCGGGCCGACTGGACGTTCCTGCACGATCGTCTGGCCCACACCTGGTTTCGTCAGGTGGGCATCGCCACCGGGTGCGTGGCCAGCGCGCGGGTGGAAATCAACGGCAGCTACTACGGTCTCTACGCCGTCGAGGAGAACACCGGCAAGCGCGTCCTCGGGCAGTTCTATCCAGGGCCTACGCTGGGCGGGCTCTGGAAGGCCGCCAATCAGCCCGAGACGGGCGAGTCGGCGGCCCATGCGGACCGGCAGCAGGCGTTCCTGGCCGCCCACGACTTCGCCTCGGTGTCGGCCATCGTCGACCTCGATTCGTCGCTCTATGTGTGGGCGGGCGAGGCTCTCACCTACGATGGCGACGGCTACTACGGCGGCGACCACAACTTCTACATCTACGATCAGGGCGCGAAGGGGTTCACCTTCCTGCCCAACGACACCGACGCCACCTTCGACTGGATGGGCCTGAACGATCAGGTGGGGGTGAAGGCTCACCCGGTCTACTTTTGGGAAGGGCGCGTGGCGCCGGGTCCGCAGCGTGGGCACATCTGGCGCATCGCCATGACCGACGCGGCGACCCGAAAGAAGTACGCCGACGCCATCGACAGCCAGCTGCAGAGCTGGGACGTCAAGCAGATCCAGGGCTGGATCGACACCTGGTCGCAGCAGATCGCCGCCGACGTGGCCGCCGATCCGCACACCCCGATCACGATGGCGAACTTCCAGCAGGCCATTGCGGCGGCCAAGACGACCGTGGCGGACCGGGCGGCCTATCTGAAGACCTTCGTGGACTGCGAGCACGGTAGCGGTGCGGATGCGGACGGCGACGGCGTGAAATGGTGCGACGACTGCCGCGACGACAACGCGGGTGTCCATCCGGGCGCGGCCGAGGTGTGCGGCAACGGTCTCGACGACGACTGCAACGGCGTCGTCGACGATTGCCACTAGCGGGCGCGTCTAGCGCCGGTCGAGCTTGGAGACGAGGCGGAGCATCTCCAGGTACAGCCAGACCAGCGTCACCACGAGGCCGAAGGCGGCGTACCATTCCATTCGCTTCGGCGCGCCGGCGCCCGCCGCACGCTGAACGAAATCGAAGTCGAGCACGAGGTTCAGCGCCGCCACCGTCACCACCAGCAGGCTGATGCCGATGCCGAGCGGGCCGGCCGAGTAGATGAAGCCGACGTTCACGCCGAACAGGCCCAGCAGCATCGAGACGATGTAGACGAGGGCGATGGCGCCCGTGGCCGCGATGACCCCGGTGCGAAAGCGGGCCGTGGCCCGGATGGCGCCCGTTCGGTACAGCACCACCATCGCCAGCATCGTGGCCAGCGTCAGCGCCACCGACTGAAAGACGATGCCCGGGTAGCGGAGCTCGTACATCGCGGAGAGACCGCCCAGCACCAATCCCTCGAACGCTGCATAGATCGGCGCGGTGATGGGGGCCCAGCGCTTCGCGAAGATGGTGATCATCGAGGTGACGAGCCCACCGACGAACCCGATCCCCAGCCAGGGAACGACCGCGCTCGGGTCCTGGGTTTCCAGCAGCACGCGCCAGGGCCAGATGCCCGCCGCCACGATGATGGCCAGCAAAATGGCCGTGCGGTCGACGGTGCCTTGAATCGTCATCGCCTTCGTCGCGGTCGACGTGGCGCCGGCGGCCGAACGGGTGTCCACGAAGCCGCCGAACGACTTGGCCGAAAACGCCGGGTTAGAGGTCCGGAAAGCAGCCTTCAGCATGACCGGAGTCTAGCACCCGGCCCGCCGGGGGCAGGCCAGACGTTCCGCCACCTTCGTGCGGCCGGCCTCGGTTAAGATGGGCGCCCCTCGACCGGCCTCGAGGCCGGCGATGCTGTTCACCGGGCCCGCTGGCTCCCACGATCCCCAGCCGAGCTCACGACCCGTTGCTCCGCGGAGGCCACATGAGATCGCGCGTCTATCTGGGCTTTTGGGCGACTGTCCTCGTCGGCGTCGCGGCTCCGGGCTGCGGGGCACCCGACACGCTCCAGGGGGGTGACGCCGGAGCGACCGGCCACGCCGGTAACACGGGCGAGGGCGGCGGAGGCTCGTCCGGGGCTGCCGGCCACGCCGGCGCGGGCACGACGGGAACCGCCGGGGCCACCGGGGCAGCCGGCGCCGTCGGCGGGCGGGGCGGAATCGGCGGTGGCGCGGGCGCGACGGGCCGCGGCGGGGCGGCGGGCGCGGTCGGTGGAGGGGGCGGAACCAGCGGGGGCGCGGGGCGGGGCGGGGCGAGCGGGATGGGAGGAAAAGGGGGCAGCGGTGTCGTGCCGGTGTGCGCGTTTGCCAGCGGGCTCAACGTGGCCTGGGTGAATTTCGCGAACGATGTCCCCAACCCCGACCTCGCCACCTTCAACACCATCTTCAAGAACACGCACGACGCCGGCGGCCGCATCCTCCGCTGGTGGTTCCACACGAACGGGAGCAAGACGCCCGGCTACGCGGCCAACGGCCAGGTGCACGATGCTGCCGCAGTCGCATGTCGACGGGGTGAAGGCGATCCTGAACGCCGCGCATGCGAACGGGGTCGCGGTGATCATCAGCCTGTGGTCGTTCGACATGCTGCAGGACAACGCTGGCGCCGTGTACGCCCAGAACCAGCAGCTTCTGGAGAACGACGCCATCCGCCAGTCGTACGTCGACAACTACCTGACCCCGCTGGTGGCAGCTCTCAAAGGGACGCCGGGGCTGTACGCCTACGAGATCTTCAATGAGCCAGAGGGGATGGGAGCGACCGGCTGGGCCACGCATCGGACCACCGAGGCTGCCATTCAGAAATGCGTGAACTGGTTCGCGGCCGCCATTCACGACGCCGATCCGACCGTTCCGGTCACGAATGGCGCGGTGACATTCGACTATTGCTCGAACGTGAGTGGGAAGATGAGCTACTACTCCGACAGCGCGCTGCGGACCGTGGGCGGCAAGGCGAACGGAACGCTCGACTTCTACGAAGTGCATTACTACACGGCCAATGGCGTCTCCAATTCTGCGTTCATGCACGACGCCGCCTATTGGAAGCTCGACAAGAAGCTGTTGATCGGGGAGTTCGCCGCCCAAGACACGGAAGGCGTGGCCAAGGACGACCTCTTCACGCACCTCTACGACGCCGGGTATGCGGGCGCCTGGGCCTGGTCCTACGATGCCGACTGGCAATGGCCGGCGATGCGGGCCGGGATGCAGAAGGTCTACGACGCGCACACCAGCGCGGTCGGTGAGTGCCCGTGACGTCGTCGCCGCGTCGGGGCGGGCACCGTCGCTCGGCCTTCGTGGTGGTGAGTGTGGCGGTGGTGGCGCTGGGGAGCGTGATGGCCTGGCGCGCCCTCTCGGCGGCGCGGCCTGCGGAGACTGTGGTCACCGCCCCGGCTCCGCCGCCCCCGGTCACGCCGACGCCACAACCCGACCCACCGGCGCTACCCGCCGCTCCGTCGGTGACGCCGCCCCAGCACAAGGCTGAAACCGCGCCCAAATCGGACAAGCCGCTGGACGAGCCGCAGCTCATGGCGCGCCTCCGGCAGGCGGCCAAGCGGGATCCCGCGCTCGCCCTGAGCCTCGCCCGCGAGGGGAACCGCCGCTTTCCTTCCAGCCCCGACGCGCCGGAGCGAAGCTCGGTGGCCATTCACGCCCTCGTCGACCTCGGTCGTGGGAACGAGGCGCGTGGCGAAGCGGAAAAGATGGTCAACGACTCCCCGGATTCCGAATGGGTGCGGGAAGTCGAGCGCTTCACGGGGGCGCACCGCCACCGCAACATCCGCGTGAACGACGCCGGCGTGCTCGAATATCGCTGAGGGGGGTCGGGGCGCGGCGGCCGCGCGTCACTGGGCGGGCGGGCGTTCCACCGGCTGGAAAAACGGCGCCGGCGCGGTGGGGTCCCCCGCCGGAACGGTGGGAGCCACTTCGACCTCCACGCGCGTGGCGGTGATTCCCCCCGGATCCTTGGCGGCGCAGATGCGCGCGCCGTTGAGCACGGTCTTGGCGCGGTCGACCAGCAACTGCAGCCTCCGCACTGCATAGGCTTGTTCGCCAACGTCGCCGCGTGCCAGGCCATCATGCAAGCGCGCCATCTCTTCCTCACCGATCTGCAGGCCTACTCGCGCCTCGCCGATTTCTCGGCCACGCAGTCGGCCGTGTAGGTGTCCCGGTCCGCCTTGGTGGCAATGCGTTGTACGTGCTGAAGGTTGCGGGCCAGCTGGTCCATGGATTCGCGGGCCACGGCGACCGGATTGGCCGGGAGACCGGCTGCTGCAGTGCCGCCGCCAGGAGCCGCACCGCGGCTGGTCCCCGACGCGGTGCCTGGGCCCGAGCCCGGTTCATCGGGCCCGTCCTCGTCGGGATCGTGGTCGTCCGCGCTGGCCACCGCCGCGCGCACGAGCGGACCCACCTGGGTGGTCGGTTTGGCAGCCGGTTTCGGGGACGCTTTGCTGCTCAGCTCGCCGCGGGTTTGCGGGCCGTGAAGCTTTGCGGGGCCGGCGAGCGGCCGCTTCGGGGCGCGAACGGCCGGCCGCTCGCGAGCTGGCTTCCCCTCAGCCCGCGCGGTGGCAAGATTCACCGCGCCGATTGCGGCGGCGGTCAACAGGAGAGTCGTTACAAACGTAAACGGCGAGCGCATGAGCTACGGACCCAGGGCCGCGTTGCGCGCCCCCGGCTGTCGTGCTGCCGCGGTTCGCCTTGGCGCGGGCGAGCCCCGCGGCTGACATCGTTTCCAAGGTGATCACGGTGCCCCGCACCTGCAACTGCTCAGCTGTCGTTCGACTCAGTGTTTCCCTTTGGGCTGCTGCGCACTGGCCCCGAGCGCACGGTCGCAATATTGGGGGAGCTGGCCTTACCGTTGCTCGCTACGACGTCCTGCTTGGCGTCGCGCGCCTCGACGTAATACTGGATCAGCTTGCCGTAGATGCGGCTACCCGGGACGAGCGCCACATACCAGCCCTTCTTGGTCCGCTCCATCACCGTCGCGTTATAGAGGACAGAGCCCGAGGGGCGAAAATAGAAGGAGAGCACCTTGGCCCCCAGCCCCGGGCGCGGCGCGCAATGGGCGAACAGGTCCGCTCCCGCCTCCACCTGGTCGCCGACGGTGCAGGTGATCGGTTCGGAAAGATGAGCGGGCAGATCGGGCCCTGCCTCGTCCTGCTCGCGATCGCGGCGCTGCGCTTCCTCCTGCCCCTGCCGCTGCTTGTCGCGGGCCACCATCGCCTGTAGCTCTTTTTCCAGCTTCTCCTTCGCCGCCCGCTCTTTGGCCTCATTGTCTTTGGTCGCCGCCACGGTTTTGTCACCGTCGGCCTTGTCCTTCTCCAGGGCAGCGATGCGGGTTTTGGCGTCGGCGATGGCTTTGTCGCGGTCGGCCTTGTCCTTCTCCAGGGCAGCGATGCGGGTCTTGGCGTCGGCGACGGTCCCCCGAGATTTCGATCGTACCGATCGGTCCCGTCGATCTGGTGGCAATCGCGCGGCCCGATCGATCCTATGATCGGCAACAAGCTCGAAGCCGGCGTGATGAACGAGCTTTCCTACGTCGCATTGTCGGCGGAACTGCGCGGCTTCACCCAGGTCGACCGCGAATTGCTGGTTCACGGCATCAAGCGGCGGATCGTGATGGCGGTCTCGCGCCTGTGGTCGGTGCCTTCGATCGTGGCCGAAACCGATCTCGTCGGCATGGTCCCGCGCGCCTTTGCCAGGCACGTCGCCAAAATCTTCGACGTCGTCATTCACGAGTTGCCGGTGCCGCTCGCCGAGCAGCATCTGTACCTGATGTGGAACATCAAGATGGACACCGACCCCGGCCATAGCTGGTTGCGGGAATTGCTGATCCCGATTGCAAGGCAGACCCTAGCGCTCTGAGCCGGCCTCGCGCCCTGCTGGAGCGCGGCCAGGGGCGCGCGCGCCGGCGCTGAGCGAACACGAAGGCATGACGCTGTTCGCGTCGTCGGGTGACTCTGGCGCCGCGCAGTTCAACTGCGACGGCTCTGCCGCGATCGAGGCGGCCAGCAGCCCGGCGTCCGACCCCCTGGTGACCGGTGTGGGTGGGACGACGCTGAACGCCGACGGCACGACGGGCGCCTACCTGGGCGAGACCGCGTGGACCGAGATCCTCGGCTGCAACCCGCCCGCCGTGGACCCGTCGGACGTCAACTGCAGTGGTGGTGGCCTCAGCACGCTCTACCGCAAACCGGCGTTCCAGAACCGCGACGTGGCGGGTCAGGGTCGAGGGGTGCCGGACGTGGCCTACAACGCCGGAGTCAACGGCGGCGTCCTGACCCACTGCGGCATCTGCAACCTGGTGAACGGGCTGGATCCCGCCGACCCGACGATCTTCTTCCTGTTCGGTGGTACCAGTGCGGGGACCCCGCAGTGGGCGGGGATCACGGCGATCGGCGACCAGATGGCCCACCGGCGCCTCGGCGACATCAACGCGGCGCTGTATGCCGTGTCGCACCTGCCGGGTGACGGCGGTGCCCTGCACGACATCACCACCGGCAACAACGACGTCGCCGAGATCGGTGGCGGCTTCGACGCGGGCACCGGGTGGGACCCGGTGACCGGCATCGGCACACCCGACGCGGCACATCTGCTGCCGCAGTTGATCAGCCGCACCCGCTGATCCGACGTACGGAGGACGGCCGCCACTCGGGAGGCGGTCGTCCTCACGTCAGCCGCGACGCGGGGGCAGGGCGCGGGAACCGCGTCGATAGACTCGGGGCCCATGTGCGGCATCGTGGGGTACGTCGGGGACAAGCAGGCTCAGGACGTCGTCATCGAAGGTCTACGACGGCTCGAGTACCGCGGCTACGACTCCGCCGGCATCGCGCTGGTGGCCCACGACCGGATCGAGTGGCGCAAGCGCGCCGGCAAGCTCGCCAACCTCGAGAAGGCGCTCGCCGACGAGCCGCTGCCGGAGTCCACGACCGGCATCGGACACACCCGGTGGGCCACCCACGGCGCGCCGAACGACGTCAACGCCCACCCGCACCTCGGCAACACGGGTCGGGTCGCGCTGGTGCACAACGGGATCATCGAGAACTTCGCCGCGCTCCGCGCCGAGGTCGAGGCGGCCGGTGACGACCTCTCCTCGGAGACCGACACCGAGATCGCGGCCCACCTCCTCGAGACGGCGCTGGCGGGCGGGGGAGACCTCACCGACGCGATGCGCTCGGTCTGCCAGCGGCTCGAGGGCGCCTTCACGCTGGTCGCGGTGGACGCCGAGGACCCGTCCCGCGTGGTCGCCGCACGTCGTAACTCCCCGCTGGTGGTCGGCATCGGCGAGGGCGAGAACTTCATCGGCTCCGACGTCGCGGCCTTCATCGAGCACACCCGCGAGGCGTTGGAGCTCGGGCAGGACCAGATCGTGACGATCACCCGCGAGGACGTCTCGGTCGTCGACTTCGACGGCACGCCCGTGGAGGGCAACCGGTACCACGTCGACTGGGACCTCTCGGCCGCCGAGAAGGACGGCTACGACTGGTTCATGCGCAAGGAGATCTTCGAGCAGCCGCGGGCCATCGGCGACGCCCTGCTGGGGCGCCACGACCAGGCCGGCCGGCTCCAGCTCGACGAGGTGCGGATCTCCGACGACGAGCTGCGCGAGGTCGACAAGATCATCATCATCGCCTGCGGCACCGCGTTCTACGCCGGGCTCGTGGCGAAGTACGCCATCGAGCACTGGACCCGGGTGCCCTGCGAGGTGGAGCTCGCGCACGAGTTCCGCTACCGCGACCCGATCCTGACTCGGTCGACACTGGTCGTGGCGATCAGCCAGTCGGGCGAGACCGCGGACACCCTGATGGCGATCCGGCACGCGCGCCAGCAGCGCTCCAAGGTGCTGGCGATCTGCAACACCAACGGGTCGACGATCCCGCGGGAGTCCGACGCGGTGATCTACACCCATGCCGGGCCCGAGATCGGGGTCGCGTCGACCAAGGGCTTCATCACGCAGGTGATCGCGGCGTACCTGCTCGGCCTCTACCTCGCGCAGGTCAAGGGCACGTCGTACGACGACGAGATCGCGCGGGTGGTCGCCGAGCTCGGCGACATGCCGGGTCACGTGCAGCGGATCCTGGACGGGTCCGACGAGCTCTACGCCCTGGCCGAGGAGCTCCGCGACGCGAAGTCGGTGCTGTTCCTCGGTCGGCACGCGGGCTTCCCGATCGCGCTGGAGGGCGCGCTCAAGCTCAAGGAGCTGGCCTACATCCATGCCGAGGGCTTCGCGGCGGGCGAGCTCAAGCACGGGCCGATCGCCCTGATCGAGCCGGGGCTGCCCGTGTTCTGCGTCGTGCCTCCGCAGGGGCGGGACCAGCTCCACGACAAGATGGTCAGCGCGATCCAGGAGATCCGGGCGCGCGGGGCGCGGACCATCGTGCTGGCCGAGGACGACGACCCGACCATCGCGGAGTTCGCCGACACCCTGATCCGGCTGCCGCGGGTCTCGACCCTGCTGCAGCCGGTGCCGGCCGTCGTACCCCTGCAGCTGTTCGCGTGCGAGCTCGCGACGCTGCTCGGCCACGACGTCGACCAGCCGCGCAACCTCGCCAAGTCCGTCACGGTCGAGTAGACAGGCCACGTGGCGATCGTCGGCGTGGGCATCGACGTGGTGGACATCGAGCGCTTCGAGGAGTCGCTGCGTCGTACGCCGGGTCTCGCCGCTCGGCTGTTCACCCCCGGCGAGATCAACCGGTCTCCGGCCTCGCTGGCCGCGCGCTTCGCGGCCAAGGAGGCGTTGGCGAAGGCCCTCGGCGCGCCCGGCGGCATGGCGTGGCACGACGCGGAGGTGGTCTCCCACTCGTCGGGCCGCCCGTTGCTGGCGATCACCGGCACCGTGGCTGCGCGCTCGGCCGAGCTCGGCGCCGTCCACCTGCACCTCTCGCTCTCCCACGACGCCGGCATCGCCTCGGCCGTGGTGGTGCTGGAGTCATGAGGGCCGCGCACACGGTCGAGCAGGTGCGGGCCGCCGAGACCGCCTTGATGGCGCGGGTGCCCGACGGGACGCTGATGCAGCGCGCCGCCGCCGGCCTGGCCACGTCGGTCATCGACCTGCTGGGCGGGGCGTACGGCCGCCGGGTGCTCCTGCTGGTCGGCCCGGGCGACAACGGCGGCGACGCGCTGTACGCCGGGGCGATGCTGGCGCGCCGCGGGGCTGGTGTGGAGGCCGTGCTGGTGGCCGACCGGGCCCACGAGGCGGGCCTGGCAGCGCTCCGGGCGGCCGGAGGTCGCGTCGTCGCGGTCGGCGAGCGTCACCCGCCCGACGTGGTCCTCGACGGGATCGTGGGGATCGGCGGCACACCGGGGCTCCGGCAGCCGGCCCTCGACGCCGTGCGGGCCGTGGCGGGGGTCCCGATGGTCGCCGTCGACACGCCCAGCGGAGTCGAGGTCGACACCGGGCGCATCGACGGCAGCCACGTCACCGCGGACGTCACCATCACGTTCGGCACCCACAAGATCTGCCACCTCGTCGAGCCGGCCGCCTCGGCGTGCGGGGTCGTCCAGCTCGTCGACATCGGGCTCGACCTCCCCGAGGCGACGGTCACCGCCTTCCAGGCCGACGACGTGGCCGCCCTGCTGCCGCGCCCCGAGGCGTCCGCGCAGAAGTACACACGCGGCGTGGTCGGGGTCCGGGCAGGCTCCTCGCGCTACCCCGGCGCCGGCGTGCTGTCGACGTCGGGCGCGGCGTGCGGCTTGGTCGGCATGGTGCGCTACGTCGGCGGGGCGCCCGACCCGGTCCGCGCGCGGCACCCGGAGATCGTCGTCGGCGAGGGACGGGTGCAGGCGTGGGTGGTCGGCTCCGGCGGTGACGCCGACGCCGCCGAGGCGCTCTCCGCGGCCCTGCGGGACGACGTACCTCTGGTGGTCGACGCCGACGCCCTGCAGCACCTCGAGGCGCCGCTCGCCGTACCCGCGCTGCTGACGCCGCACGCCGGCGAGCTGGCCGTGATGCTGGGGGTCGATCGCGCGGAGGTCGAGGCCGACCAGCTGGCGTTCGCCCGGCGGGCGGCGAGGGAGTACGCCGCGACCGTGCTGCTCAAGGGCCACCACACGCTCGTCGCCGCGCCGAACGGGCGGGTCCGGGTCACGACCACCGGCACGCCGTGGCTCGCGGTCGCCGGCGCCGGCGACGTGCTCGGCGGGCTCTGCGGGGCGTTGCTCGCGGCCGGACTCACGCCGTACGACGCGGGCGCGGTCGGCTCCTGGCTGCACGGCGCGGCTGCCACCCTCGCCTCCCACGGCGGTCCGGTCTCGGCCCCCGACGTCGCCGCCACCCTGCCCCGCGTGATCGCCGACCTCCTCGCCTGACCCCTCCCTGTTGGGAAGGTGGCGATGGCGGGATAGTCCGTGACGAATCGCAGGTGAATCCGCCCTTTCAACCTGCAGATCGTCACGGACTATCCCTTCGACCCTGTGGACAAGGCGGGAATGGGAGAATGCCGCGCATGAGTCGCGAGCCGGTGCGCCGACCCGAGATCGTGGTGGATCTGGGTGCGATCCGGCGCAACGTCGGCCGACTGCGCGACCTGGTGGCGCGCGACGGGTCCGACGTGATGGTCGTGGTCAAGGCGGACGGCTACGGCCACGGCATGCTCGAGTCGGCGCACGCCGCTCGCCGGGCCGGAGCGCCCTGGCTCGGCGTCGCGACCCTCGACGAGGCGGTGCGGCTGCGCGAGGCGGGGGACACCGGTCGGATCCTGAGCTGGCTCACGGTGCCGGGTGACGACTGGGCTGCCGCCATCGACCGCGGCGTCGACGTCACGGCGTACACCCTGGCCGAGCTCGAAGAGATCCGGGCCGCCGTCAGCCACACGCCCGCCCGCCTGCAGCTCAAGATCGACACCGGCCTCTCGCGCGGCGGCTCCACAGCCGAGCAGTGGCCGGACCTGCTCGCCGCCGCGCGCGCCGGTGAGGCCGACGGGCGCTGGCGGGTCACCGGCATCTGGTCCCACTTCGCGTGCAGCGACGAACCCGACCACCCCGCCAACGACACGCAGGAGCGAGCCTTCCGCGACGCGCTCGGCGTCGCGGAGCAGGCCGGGTTGCGCCCCGAGGTGCGCCACCTCGCCAACTCCGCCGGCGCCCTCCTGCGGCCGAGCAGCCGCTTCGACCTGGTGCGGTGCGGCATCGCGTCGTACGGTCTCGATCCCTCGCCCGGCCTCAGCCCCGACGTCGGGCTCGAGCCGGCGATGACCGTCACCGCCCCCCTCGCGCTCACCAAGCAGCTCGAGGCCGGCGCCGGCGTCTCCTACGGCCACACCTGGACCACGCCGAGCCGGACCCGGGTCGGGCTGGTGCCGATCGGGTACGGCGACGGCGTGCCGCGCCATGCCGGGAACGTCGCCGAGGTGTGGGTGGACGGCAAGCGCCGGCCGATCCGTGGCCGGATCTGCATGGACCAGTTCGTGGTCGACCTCGGCGACGACGCCGGCGACGGCGCGGCGTCCGGCGACGAGGTCGTGCTCTTCGGGCCGGGCACGGCGGGCGAGCCGACGGCCGACGACTGGGCCAGTGCCTGCGGCACCATCCACTACGAGATCGTCACGCGCATGGGTGGCCGGCTGCTCCGGCGCCACGTCGGAGGAGATGCGGCATGAAGGCCAGCAGCAAGGTCCTGTCCGTCGCCGGAGCCGCCGTCGGGGTCGCGGCCGCCGGTACGGCGCTGCGCGTCGCCCAGCGCCGCTCCGTCATCGCCCACCGCGGCGCGGGTGACGAGACGGAGTTCGGGTCGCTGCGGTCCGCACCGATCACCGTCGTGGCCGAGGACGGCGTACCCCTCCACGTCGAGGTGGACGAGTACGCCGGTCCGACCGGCCGGCGCCGGGCGTCCAAGGTGCCCGAGCTCACCGTCGTGTTCGTCCACGGCTACTCGCTCACCCTCGACTCCTGGCACTTCCAGCGCGCGGCCTACCGCGGCCAGGTGCGCACGGTCTACTACGACCAGCGCTCCCACGGCCGCTCGGGCCGCTCGGCCCCCGGCCACGCGACCATCGAGCAGCTCGGCCGCGACCTCAAGCTCGTCCTCGACACGGTGGTGCCGCACGGCCCGATCGTGGTCGTCGGCCACTCGATGGGCGGCATGACGATCATGGCGCTGGCCGAGGAGTACCCCGACCTGTTCGGTGAGCGGATCGTCGGCGTCGGCCTGATCTCGACCACTGCCGGCGGCCTCGAGCCGCACCGGATCGTCGCGCCGATGCTGCCTTCGACGTTCGGAGGCGCCGTGGCGGAGCGGGTGATGGCGATGCTCGCCCGCGGCCACCGTCAGGTCGACGGCGTACGGCGGTTCGGCCGATCGGTCGCCTTGGTCGCCACCGACGAGCTCGCCTTCGGCGACGACGTGCCGGCGTCGTACGTCGAGTTCGTCGACGAGATGCTCTCGGCGACGCCGTTCGGGGTGGTCGCGGAGTTCTTCTCCAACTTCGCCGCCCTCGACAAGTTCGAGACGGTGAAGGCGCTCAGCGTCGTACCGACCTCGATCATCTGCGGCACCGCCGACAAGCTCACCTCGATCGGTCACAGCCGGAAGCTCCACGGCTACATCACCGGCTCGAGCCTGCTGGAGTGCCAGGGCGCCGGACACCTGGTGATCATGGAGCGGCACGACGACGTGAACGCCGAGCTCGACCACCTCTTCGCCGCCGCCGGCGACCTCGCCGACCGTCGATGACCGACGTCCACCGGGTCGGGCCCGAGGCTGCCCCGACCGTGCTGGCGATCGTCCGTGCGGCGTTCGCCGCGCGACCGCCCGTCGACCCACCCGCCGACGCACTCGGTGAGACGGTCGAGACGCTCGCCCGGGCGCTGACCCATGGGGGCCTGGTGGCGTCGAACGGAGGGCACGACGTCGGTGCGCTCGTCCTCGACCCGCAGGGACCCACGCTGTGGCTGCGTCGCGTCGGGGTGCTGCCCGAGGTGCGCGAGCACGGCGTCGCCACCGCGCTGGTCTCCGCCGCCCTCGCGGGCGCCGAGGGGTACGACGACGTCGCGGTGCTGGCGCGCGAGGAGCTTCCCGGCACCGGCAAGTTCTGGCGCGAGCACGGCTTCGTCGAGACCGGCCGGCACTCGCCGTACCTCGAGCTGCGCCGCCCGGCCCCCACGTCGTACGACGCTCCCGACGCGGAGACGATGCGCGCCCTCGGCGCCTCCCTCGCCGCGGTCCTGCGGGCCGGTGACGTCGTGGTGCTCTCCGGCGAGCTGGGGGCCGGCAAGACGACGTTCACCCAGGGACTCGGCGCGGGCCTGGGGGTGCGTGGCGACGTCACGTCACCGACGTTCGTGATCGCGCGCGTGCACCCCTCGCTCACCGACGGCCCCGCGCTGGTGCACGTCGACGCCTACCGGATCGGCGGCGTCGCCGAGCTCGACGACCTCGACCTCGACACCTCGCTCGATGACGCCGTCACGGTGGTGGAGTGGGGCGAGGGTCTGGCCGAGGGCCTGGCCGACGACCGGCTCGAGGTGCGCATCGGGCGGGCCGTGGCCGACGAAGCCGTCGACGACGGTGACCTCGACCCGCGGAGGGTGAGGATCTCGCCGGTGGGCCGTCGGTGGCTCGGGGTCCCGATGCCGGCCGTCAGCTCCTGAGCAGGCCAAGGGCCTCGGCGAGCAGGAGCACGTCGGCCGGCTCCTCCTCGTGCACGCGCAGCCAGGCGGCCGCGTCGGCGACAGGAAGCGTCCGCACCTCGACCACGGGCTCGCCGTCGGGCGGGTTGGTCGGTGGTCCGGTCTGCTCCACCGGGGCGGTGGCGAACGCCCAGGCCGACCAGGGGTGCGGGAAGTGAGGGTGGTGAGGGGCGGGGTTGCGCGAGTGGACCGCCTGGTGGGCGAACACCTCGATCGCACCGCGCAGCTCGCAGCCGGCTTCCTCGCGGAGCTCGCGCGCAGCCAGCTCGGTGAGGGACTCCCCGACCTCGCGCCGGCCGCCGGGCAGGAACCTCCACTCCTGCTCCGACCGGCAGACCACGACCCGCCCGTCGGACACCTGCGCCACCAGGTGGAGGCGGGTCACCAGGGCGTCGACCGGCACGCCGAGCCGGAACGTCAGCTCGGCGTTGGCGTAGGGCTGGAAGTCCACGTCCCAGAGCGACGGGAACCGTGCGGCCCAGCCCGAGTCGTCCATGCCCGGACCCTAGCCGGGCTCCGGGGCGCGCTCCGGGGTGCGCTCCGGGGCGCGCTCCGGCGTGCCAGGGTGGCGGCATGCTCGTGATCGCCCATGTCAGCGACACCCACTTCGGCAACGCGGTGCGCGACCCGTCCCGACGCAACGCCGCGGTCATGGACCACCTCCTCGCGATGTCTCCGCGGCCCGACGTCCTGGTCGTCACCGGCGACGTCGCCGACCACGGGCTGCCCGAGGAGTACGTCGAGGCGCGGGCGTGGCTCGAGCGCTGGGACGGGCCGCTGGCGGTGTGCCCGGGCAACCACGACGTGCGCGATGCGTTCGTGGCCGGTCTCGGCGTCCCTTCCCGGACGGTGGTCGAGACCCGGGGCGCACGGTTCGTGATGCTCGACTCGCTCATCGACGCCGACGACACCGGTCGCGTCGACCCCGGCCGGCTCGGCGACGACCAGCTGGCCTGGCTCGAGGCCCGGCTCGCCGAGGACGCCGGGCCGACGTACGTCTGCCTCCACCACCCGCCCACCACGATCGACCTCGAGCTGATGGATCCGATCCGACTGCTCGACGGGGCTGCGGCCGAGGCCGTGCTCGCGCGCCATCCCCACGTGGTGGCGACACTGGTCGGGCACGCGCACACGATGGCTGCCACGACGTTCGCCGGCCGCCCGCTGCTGATCGGCGGCGGGGTGGTCTCGACGGTCACCGCGGACGCCGAGGCCCCGCCGACCCTCTGGTACGACGCCCCTCCGAGCTTCGCACTCCATCTGGTCGGGGACGACGGGCGGGTCACCACCCACTGGCGCGCCCTTCCGGCCTGACTGCCCGTTGCCGAGAGGGACGGGGCGGGGCGGGGCGGGGCGGAAAACGCGGAACGGATGACGTCGAACCTCGGCGCGTCGGCGATCCGTTCCGCGTTTTCCGCAGCCGATCGGCGGTCAGTAACCTCGGAGCGTGCTGCTCGCCTTCGACACGGCCACGCCGTTCGTGACCGTCGCCCTCCACGACGGCGAGGACGTCGTGGCCGAGCGGCGTTCGGAGCAGCGGATGAAGCACGGCGAGCAGCTGGCCCCGCTGATCGAGGCGGTGATGGCGGACGCCGGCCTCGTGCGGCAGGACCTCACCGCCATCGCGGTGGGGGTCGGCCCCGGACCCTTCACGGGTCTGCGCGTGGGGCTCGTCACCGCGCGGACGCTGGCGTTCGTGCTCGAGATCCCGGTCTACGGCGTGTGCTCCCTCGATGTGATCGCCGTGCAGGCCGCTCCGCAGATCGGCGAGGACTTCGTCGTCGCCACCGATGCCCGGCGCAAGGAGGTCTACCTGGCGTCGTACGACGACCAGGGCCGCCGGCTCGACGGGCCCGACGTGACCCGCCCGGGCGACGCCGCCACCGACCGCCCGGCGGCGGGGGAGGGGGCGGTGCTCTACCCCGACGCCTTCCCCGACCGGAGAGCACCCGAGCTGCCCAGCGCCGGCTGGCTGGCCCGCGCCGTCGCCGAGGAGCTCGCGGAGCTCCGTGACCCCGAGCCGCTCTACCTGCGCCGGCCCGACGCGGTCGCGCCGGCCGCACCGAAGCGGGTGTCGTGAGGGTGGCCGGCGTCGGGGTGCGTCTCGCCGGGCCCGACGACGCCGACGCGGTCGCGGCGCTGGAAGCAGCGGCCCTCGGCTCCGACGCCTGGTCGCACGGCCTCGTCGCCGAGGGGGTGGCGGGCCGGGTGCCGACCACGCTCTACCTCGTCGCCGGAGGCATCGACGACGAGGTCGTCGGCTACGCCGCGGTGAGCATCGTCGCCGACCTCGCCGAGCTCCAGCGGATCGCGGTGGCCGCGCCCCACCGTCGTACCGGACTGGCCTCCGGCCTCCTCGCCCGCGTCGAGCACGAGGCCCTGAACAGGCACGCCGACCAGCTCCTGCTCGAGGTCCGCGAGGACAACCAGGTGGCGTGCGCCTTCTACGCAGCCCGCGGCTTCCGCGAGATCGACCGGCGGCCGCGTTACTACGCAGACGGCACCACCGCCGTGATCCTCCTCAAGGAGCTCGTGTGACCGACGAGCCGCTGGTCCTCGGGATCGAGACCTCCTGCGACGAGACAGGCGTCGGAATCGTGCGGGGGCACACGCTTCTGGCCGACGCCGTCGCGAGCAGCGTCGAGGAGCACGCCCGCTTCGGGGGAGTCGTGCCCGAGGTCGCGAGCCGCGCGCACCTCGAGGCGATGGTGCCGACCATCGAACGGGCCTGCGAGACCGCGGACATCCGCCTCGACGACGTCGACGCCATCGCGGTCACCAGCGGGCCCGGCCTGGCCGGCGCGCTGCTCGTCGGCGTGGCCGCGGCCAAGGCCCTGGCCATCGGGCTGGACAAGCCGATCTACGGCGTCAACCACCTGGCCTCCCACGTCGCGGTCGACCAGCTGGAGCACGGACCGCTTCCCGAGCCCTGCCTGGCGATGCTCGTCAGCGGCGGCCACTCCAGCCTCCTGCGGGTCGACGACGTGACGGGCCACGACGGCGGGGTGGTGCCCCTGGGCGCGACCATCGACGACGCGGCGGGCGAGGCGTTCGACAAGGTCGCGCGACTGCTCGGCCTGCCCTTCCCCGGCGGCCCCCACATCGACCGTGCGGCCCGGGACGGCCAGGTCGTCATCGACTTCCCGCGTGGTCTCACCGGTCGGCGCGACCTCGAGCGACACCGGTTCGACTTCTCGTTCTCCGGCCTCAAGACCGCAGTGGCCCGTTGGGTCGAGACCCAGCAGCGCGACGGCGTCACCATCGACGTGGGCGACGTGGCGGCCAGCTTCCAGGAGGCGGTGTGCGACGTGCTGGTCCGTAAGGCGCTCGACGCCGCCGGCGACCAGGGCATCGAGGACCTGCTCATCGGCGGTGGCGTCGCCGCGAACTCGCGCCTCCGCGCGATGGCGACCGAGCGGGCCGAGGCCCGCGGAGTGCGCGTCCGCGTGCCCCGGCCCGGGCTCTGCACCGACAACGGCGCGATGGTGGCAGCACTCGGCGCCGAGCTCGTCGCCCGCGGGCGGCCCGCGTCGTCGCTCGACCTGCCGGCCGACTCGTCCCAGCCGATCACGGAGGTCGTGGCGTAGGCCGGAGCGGTCGGGCTGCGGGCGGTGTCACGCGGGGTTATCACCGCACAAGTTCCGGCGGTCCGACTTGTGCGGTGCTGTTGCCACTGAGTGCGTCGTGTGCACTCACTTCGGCGGTGATAACCCCGCGTTACAACCGGGTCGCCTAGCCGGGGAGCCCGCCGCCGGTCGGGAGAATGAACGGGTTCGCCACGTCCTCTCCCGGTGTCGGCGGGACGGCGTACTCCATCGAGCCGTCCGAGGCCACCCGCACCAGCGCCCACTTCCCGTCCTGGTAGACCGGCGCGAGCACGTGGGTGGCGTCCTCCCACGTGGCCTCCGGGTAGAACGACTGGGCCTGCGCGGTGCTGCGCAGGCTGAACAGCAGGTCGCCGTTGCCCAGGTCGTACATCGCGATCACGCCGTTGCCGATGCCGTCGTGGTACGCCGGGTCGGCGAGCAGCAGCCGCTCGTCGGGCGAGAAGGACACCAGCGTGTGGTTGCAGGTCTTGAAGCCCTGGAACTCACCGCCTCCGAGGAGCTTGGAGCAGCTACCGACGTCGGTGATCTTGGTCAGCCCGACCGACAGGCCGGCATCGCTCACGTCGCTGACGCTCAGGTAGCCGCCGTCGAGCAGTGGCTGCGACCCGGCCTCGCTGACCTCCCAGGGCTGCTGGCTCTCGCCGTCACGGGCGTTGACCAGGACGGTGCAGCTCGACTGCTGGCAGCTCGGGCCCGTCTGTCCCGGCGCGACATCGGCGCTCCCGGTGATCGGACCGATCCGCAGCTCGTTGCCAGGGACGGGCTCGCCGAGCGGCCGCGGCTCGCTGGCCCAGCCCTCCCAGATCGTGACCTGCCCGCCCGGGGTGAGCCAGGCGGCGATGCTGTGCGCGGAGTTCACGCTCAGGTCGGAAGCGATCCGCACCGGGTCGTGGAACGTGCCGTCGGTGTCCTCGATCTCGAGGTAGGAGTTGCCGCTCCCGTCCGTGGTGCGCCAGACCTGGGCGCCGTCCATCAGCTGGACGAGCTGGGCCGGCGTGTAGCGGGTGCGGATGGCGTTGGTCGAGCCGTCGATATGGTGGAACGTGCCGTCCTGCACGAAGTCCAGCCGCGGCGCAGCGCCGGTGGGCAGGTCGGAGACGTCGAGCACGCCGTTCGGTGGCTGCTGCCCGTCGCTTGCCTCCGCCGTGGGACTGGGCGTCGGGGTGACGCTGCGCGTCGCCGGCAGCGGCTGGGTGCTGTGGCCGTCGTGGCGGTTCGCCAGCGCGGCGGTCGGCACGATCACGGCCACTGCCGCGGCGGCGCCGACGATCACGGTCGCCGTACGACGGCGTCGGATCGAGCGCGCCTTGCGCTGCACCTCGGCCAGGCCGAGCGATGAGCCGTGCATGGCGTCCGCGTGACTGTGGAGCTCGCGGTTCAGGTCGGTGGTCAGGTCGTCGTTCATCGGTCCTCCTCGGATCCGCGCGGGTCGAGGCTGCGGGGGGTGCGGGTACGGAGCGCGGCGAGCGCCCGACTGGTCTGGGACTTCACGGTGCCGACCGAGATGCCGAGGGCAGCGGCCGTCTCGGCCTCGCTCAGCTCCTCGTAGTAGCGCAGCACCACGACCGCCCGCGCCTTGCGGGGCAGGGTCTGGACGAGGTCCCACAGCGCGGAACCCGTGCCGTCGTCGGGTACGTCGTGCACCGGGCGGTCGAGCGCTGGCTGCTCGTGGCTGTGCTCGCGCCGCTTCCACGCGCGGCGCCACAGGGAGTTGTGCTCGTTGACCAGGATCCGTCGTACGTAGCCGTCGATCGAGCCCTGGTCACGCACCTTGTCCCACGACAGGTACAACTTGGCGAACGCGGTCTGCACGAGATCCTCGGCATCGTGCCGGTTGCCGGTCAGCAGGTACGCCGTCCGCAGCAGACTCGCCTGTCGGGCTGCGAGGTACGCCGCGAAGTCCGCGTCGCGGGTGACGTTCCGGTCGGCCACAGCAAGCGCTCCGGTGGGTGGTCGGTCGGGTTCTGGCATGGGTTCCTCCCTCGTTGCCACCAAGACGCGGTCGAGGGCGGAGAAGTTGCAATCGTGGCAGAGGGGCCGCGAGGGCGGCGGCTCACGGAGTGGCGGCGAGGCGGAAGGTGCCCTTCCCGGAGGGCGCGACCGGGGTAGCCCGGGTGATCGAGCCGTCGAGAGCGACCCGCACGATCGCCTGTTCCCGCTGACGGTCCTCGACGACGACGAGCACCGCCCCGTCACCCTCCCAGGCGGCCGTGCTGACGATGCTCAGGTTGGGCAGGACCGTGGAGGCGACCTCGTGACCGGTGGCGGCGTCCATGACCGCGACGACGTCGCCGACCCCCTGTGCGGTCCGGGCGCCGAGGTTCTTGGTCACCACGACGTAGCGACCCGAGGGCGAGAAGTGTCCGAGCGTCCCCACGCCGGCCCGCCACTGCACAGCACCGGTCGACGTCTCGGCGACCACGCCGTCGCCCCGAGAGTCGACGCCCACGACCAGGCCTCCCGACGGCGAGACGGCCGAGACCTCCGAGACGTGGGGGATCCGGCTGCGTGAACCGTCGGGGGCGATCAGGAGCGGCCCGTCCGAGCCGGCTCCCTGCTGGAGCACCTGGGTGCCGTCGGCCACCAGGCCGCGGCTCGTGCTGCCGACCGCGGAGTAGATCACGCCCTTCGGCGTCGAGGAGACCGCCGTCCCGTGGAACAGCCGGCCCGGGCCGACGAACCGGCAGCCCACCGAGAGCCAGTACGCCGCATCGCCGCTGCCCACGGCGAACGACGGGGTCCCGCAGCCGAGCCGTCGCGTCGGGCCGCCCGAGACCAGCGAGATCACCGCGAACGGCCGCTGGGACGTCGTACGGCCCGCGATCAGCACGCCGTCGCCGAGGGAGGCCGCGGTCGTGGCCGTCCGGAACGCCCGCGAGGTGACCCGCTGGCCGCTCGCGGTGACGAAGGCGTCTCCTTCGAGGTAGGCGACCTGCGGCGCCGTTCCCTGCGGGAGGTCGAGGAGCGACCCAGTCGGGGTGCGGGGTCCGGTCGGGCTCGCTGCGGTCGCGTGGTCGTCGCCCGTGCGCAGCGCCGTCCAGCCTCCCGCGACCAGCACTGCAGCGGTCGCGGCGACCAGGACCGCCGTACGACGGCGCGCGCGGCCGAGCGCGCGCGAGCGGGCGGCGACGGTCGCGGCCGACGTGGTCGGGTGGTCGGTGGACTCGACGACCTCCGTCATGGTCCGGGTCAGCAGGTCCTCGACCCCGGTCGGGCCGGTCGGCCCGGTCGGGGAGTGGGCGGTGATCTCGGGATGGTCGGCCAGCCAGGCCTCGAGGGTGGCGAGGGCACGGCTGCCCTGCGACGTCACGGCGCCGGGCGAGAGCCCCGTCAGGTCGGCGACCTCGGCCTCGGTCAGCCCCTCGTAGTAGCGCAGGACCAGCACGCTCCGCTGCTTCGAGGGCAGCGAGCAGACGAGGTCCCAGAGCGCCTCACGGCTCTCGTCGTACGACGTCGAGCCGGGCGCGGGGCGGGTGGGCGCCACCTCGAGGAAGGGCTCGGCCCGGCGCCCCGGCCGCCGCCACGCCGTCCGGAACTCGTGCACCAGGGCCCGGAGGGCGTCGGCGTCGACGTCGTCGACCGTCCGGACCCGGTCCCACTCGCGGTAGAGCCCGGCCAGCGTGTTCTGCACGAGGTCCTGGGCCGCGTACACGTTGCCGGTCAGGAGATGGGCCGGTCGCTGGAGAGCGGCCTCGTGGCCGGAGAGCCAGTCCTCGAAGTCGGGACCGGGGGAGAGCGGTGGGAGGGCTGTGGCCATCCTGCCTCCCGTCCGCGGTCGCTCGGTCCTCCATCGTTCCTCGCTGGTGGTCACCGGGACGAAGGAGACGGTGAGGGGCTGCCATCGTGGCAGAGCCGTACGTCAAGGGGTGGCGGCGAGGCGTAGCGTGGTCAGCGGTGGGCGCCCTGAGGCCGGACGCGGCACACCTGCCACCACCGACGTGGTGCGGGTGACGCTCCCGTCGAGACCGACCCGGAGGATCGCCTCCTGCCCGTGTCGGTCCTCCGCGACCACGAGCACGGAGCCGTCGCCCTCCCAGGCCGCGGCGTCGACGCGCAACCCCGGCAGCACCTTCCGGAGGACCTGGTGGTGGGTGGCCACGTCCCAGATCCCGACGACGTCGCCCACGTCGGCCGACGTCTGGACCCCGGCGCTCTGGGTCCCGACGATGTAGCTCCCCGAGGCCGAGAACTTCCCCAGCGTCCACGCCGCAGGCGCACGCCACACGACAGCACCGGTGGCGTCGACCACCGCTGAGCCCGCGAAGCTCCGCAGCTGGCCGGCGACCAGGCCGCCGGCCTCGGTGGCCGAGCGGGGCATCCCGAGACGGAGCGGGATCACGGCCTGCTGGTCGCCCGGGACCACCAGGGCATGGGACGGCACTGCCGGTCCGGACGACAACGCGAAGGCGACGACACCGTCGGCGGTCAGGCCGACCGGGGTGAGCGAGGCTCCCTGGGGGGTCCGGATGCGCGTGTCACCCTGCACGAGCGAGCCACTACGGCCGGGTCGGAGGTATCCACAGCCGTCCCCGAGCCAGTACACCGGGTCGCCGCCGTCGACCGGGACGGCGAAGGACGGCGCGCCGCAGCCGACCCTGGTCGTGGTCCCGCCCGACACCAGCGAGATCAACGAGAGCGGGTGGCGGGAGGTGCCGCCGTTCCACGCCACCAGCACGCCCTTCGGCCCGCGCACGGCCGCACGGGCCTTGCCGAACGTCGGTGACGAGAAGTGGTCACCCGTGCTGGTGACGAACGTGTCCCCGTCGAGGTAGTCGAGCTTCGGTGCCGGCCCCTGCGGCAGCTCGCCCAGCGGGCCCGTGGGTCCAGGGCTCGAGTCACCACCGTGGCCCAGGAGCAGGGTGGCGGACAGGCCACCGGCGACGACGACGGCAGCCGCGGCGAGTGCCGCGACCCGGCGGCGTCGGCCGCCTCGGATGACCCGCGAGCGCGCGACCACGGTCGACATCGGGGTGGTCGGGTAGTCGGTGGTCTCGGTGACCCCGGTGAGGGTCCGGGTCAGCAGGTCCTCGGCGGTCATCGGCCGGCCTCCTCTCCCGAGATCTCGGGATGTTCGGGCAGTCGGGCACGGAGTGCGGCGATGGCGCGGCTGCTCTGCGACTTCACGGTGCCGATCGAGATCCCCATCAGGTCGGCGATCTCGGCCTCGGTCAGCTGCTCGTAGAAGCGCAGCACGACCACGGTCCGCTGCTTGGGCGGGAGGGAGCAGACGAAGCGCCAGACCGCCTCGCGGCTGCCGTCGTAGGTCAGCGAGTCCTGCGCGGGTCGCTCGGGGACGGCCTCGACGAGGTGCTCGGCCCGGCGTACGGGTCGGCGCCAGGCGGTGCGGTACTCGTTGACCAGCGCGCGGCGGGCGTAGGCGTCGATGTTGTCGGCGCCGCGGACGCGGTCCCAGCGCAGGTAGAGCTTCGCGAGGGTGGTCTGCACCAGGTCCTGAGCGGAGTGGACGTCACCGGTCAGAAGATGGGCGGTGCGCTGCAGAGAGCCCTCCCGAGCGGCCAGCCAGTCCTCGAAGTCGGGGCCGCCGGACGCAGGGAGGGCTCTGGCCATCGTCGCTCCCGTCGGCTCGTGCTGCTCCATCGGCGTCCCCATCCTCGTCGGGCCTCACTCCCACGACGAGATCGACGCGCGCAGGGTTGCATGGGCGGGGTGACGGGATAGTCCGTGACGAAGTGCATGCGAATCGGGCGATCTGACCTGCGGATCGTCACGGACTACCTCGGGACAGCCCAGGAGAAGCGGTCAGCGGACCGGCAGCGAGAACGCCGTGAACTCGTTGACGGCGGGGACGGGTGGTACGGCGTACTCGACCGTGCCGTCGACGCCGATTCGGATGATCGGTTGCCGGACCGGGACTCGCGGGTCAGGGCGTCGCGGCGAAGCGGAACCCGCTGAGCACCGCAGGCCCGGCGGGCGTGGCGCGCGTGACGACGCCGTGGAGGTCCACGCGGATGATCGCCTGCCGACGTGTGCGGTCCTCGGCGACCACGAGGACGGAGCCGTCCCCCTCCCACGCCGGCAGGCTGTCGAGGAGCAGGCCGGGGAGGGCGCGTTCCATGACCACGTGACCCGTGGCCGCGTCGAACACGCCGAGCGTGTCCGCGCCGCTCCCGAGCGGCGGCGGGACTCCGCTCCGGATGCCCACGACGTAGTGCCCCGTGGGGGAGAACCGGCCGATTGACCAATCGGGCAGGCGCCACAGCACTTGTCCCGTGCCCGCGTCGACGACCAGGGAGTCGGTCAGCCCCGGCGCCAACCCGGCCACGAGGTCGCCCTGGGGGGTCGCGCCTCGGGGGATCTCGACGTACGAGAGCAGGCGACTGGCGCCGTCGTCCGCCTGCAGCACGTAGGCCGCGTCGTCGATCGTGAGGGAGCCGGAGGCGCCGTAGGCCACCACCCCGTCGCTGACCCGTCCGACCGGTGTGTACGCCACTATCGCCGTGGTGTTCGCGCGGGTCGACCCCTCGACCAGGCGACCGGAGTCGCCCTCGACGAGCCGCTGGGGGTCTGCGGCCCGACAGCTGTCGGAGAGCCAGTACGCCGGGCTTCCGGCCGGGCTGAGGACGAACGACGGCGTGCCGCAGCCGATCCGCGACGCGGACGCGCCGGTCACCTGCGAGATGGTCGCGTAGGGACGACGTGAGGTGACCCGGCCGGCGACGAGGATGCTTCCGTCGTACGGCGTGGCCGTCGCGGCGCGGCGGAAGGCGGGAGAGCTGACCGGGGCGCCGGACGCGGGCACGAACCTGTCGCCGACCAGGTAGCCGACTGCAGGGGCCGCGCCCTGTCGGAGCCGCGCCAGCGGTGCCACCGCCGGTGGGGTGGAGTTCTGAGCCTGGCCGCCAACGAGGAGGCTGCCCGCGGCGACGAGGCCCACCACCGAAAGTCCCGCGACCGTGACCTCGGCCGTCGTACGACGGCGGACGCGGCGGATGTCGTGAGCTCGCGCCACCACGGCCGCCAGCGGCGTCGTGGGGTACGTCGTGTCCTCGGTCAGGTCGGTGAAGCCGCGGGCGACCGAGGTCGGGTCGGGCGACGGCACGGCACGCACCCGACCGACGGAGGTCCGCATCAGGTCCGCGATCTCGGGGTCCGTCAGCCGCTCGTGGTGCCGAAGCACGAGCACGGTCCTCTCGTCGGCGACGGGGTCGTCGCCGGAGGCCTTCCGAAAGCCTCCCACCAGCAACCGCCGTGCCGCCGTGTCGATGTCGTCGCTGCGGCGTACTGCGCGCCAGGTCAGGTGGAGGCGCGCCAGGGTGTCGAGCACCAGCGGTTGGGCCCGCTCGACGTCACCGGCGAGCAGGTGGGCCGTGCGCTGGATCGACGGCTCGCGCGCGGCGAGCCAGCCGGGGAGGTCCGGCGCGGTCGTCCGAGCCCGTGGTGCCACCCCGCCATCCTCCCCCTAAGGTGGGCTGCACCGTTGTTCAGCGTCGTTCGTGGAGGTCCTATG
>CAWCPG010000025.1:0-743242 GCA_963797325.1 uncultured Actinomycetota bacterium | reverse complement strand
CTCGGGCTTGTCCGCGATGACCGCCTCGGTCGTCAGGAACAGCGCCGCGATGGAGGCGGCGTTCTGGAGCGCGGAGCGCACGACCTTGGTCGGGTCGGGCACGCCGGCCGCCAGCATGTCGCCGTAGTCACCGGTGGCGGCGTTGAGGCCGTGTCCCTCGGGGAGGCCCGCGACCTTCTCGGCCACGACGCCGCCCTCGAGACCTGCGTTCAGCGCGATCTGGCGGATCGGGGCGCTCACGGCGACCTTGACGATGTTGGCCCCGGTGGCCTCGTCGCCCTCCAGGTCGAGCTTGACGAACGCGCGGGCGCCGGCCTGCAGCAGCGCGACGCCACCACCGGACACGATGCCCTCCTCGACCGACGCCTTGGCGGCGCGGACGGCGTCCTCGATGCGGTGCTTGCGCTCCTTGAGCTCGACCTCGGTGGCCGCGCCGACCTTGATCACCGCAACACCGCCGGCCAGCTTGGCCAGGCGCTCCTGCAGCTTCTCGCGGTCGTAGTCGGAGTCGCTGTTCTCGATCTCGGCGCGGATCTGGTTGACCCGACCCTCGATCTGGGCGGTGTCGCCGCCACCCTCGACGATGGTGGTCTCGTCCTTGGTGATGACCACCTTGCGGGCGGTGCCGAGCAGCTCGAGGCCGGTCGACTCGAGCTTGAGGCCGACCTCCTCGGAGATGACCTGGCCGCCGGTCAGGATCGCGATGTCCTGCAGCATGGCCTTGCGGCGGTCACCGAAGCCCGGGGCCTTGACGGCGACGGACTTGAAGGTGCCGCGGATCTTGTTGACGACCAGCGTCGACAGCGCCTCACCGTCGGTGTCCTCGGCGATGATCAGCAGCGGCTTGCCGGACTGCATGACCTTCTCGAGGATCGGCAGGAGGTCCTTGACCGACGAGACCTTCTGGTTGGCGATCAGCACGTAGGCGTCCTCGAGGACGGCCTCCATGCGCTCCATGTCGGTCGCGAAGTACGCCGAGATGTAGCCCTTGTCGAAGCGCATGCCCTCGGTCAGCTCGAGGTCGATGCCGAAGGTGTTGGACTCCTCGACGGTGATGACGCCTTCCTTGCCGACCTTGTCCATCGCCTCGGCGATGATGTCGCCGACGCTCTGGTCGCCGCCCGCGGAGATGGCCGCCACCGAGGCGATCTGCTCCTTGGTCTCGACGTCCTTCGACGCGGCGTGCAGCTGCTCGACGACGGCCTCGACGGCCTTCTCGATGCCGCGCTTGATGCTCATCGGGTTGGAACCGGCCGCCACGTTGCGCAGGCCCTCGCGGACCATCGCCTGGGCGAGCACGGTCGCCGTCGTCGTACCGTCACCGGCGACGTCGTCGGTCTTCTTGGCGACTTCCTTGACGAGCTCGGCCCCGATCTTCTCGTAGGGGTCCTCCAGCTCGATCTCCTTGGCGATGCTCACACCATCGTTGGTGATGGTGGGCGCGCCCCACTTCTTCTCGAGGACGACGTTGCGGCCCTTGGGGCCGAGCGTGACCTTGACCGCGTCAGCGAGTTGGTTCATCCCTCGCTCGAGACCGCGGCGGGCCTCCTCGTCGAAAGCAATCAGCTTGGCCATGTTCTCCGCGATTCCTTGTCAGGTGTTTGGCGTGATTTCAGCGTCTGGCGACCGGGTCGCTGCCCGCGACGGACGGTCAGGCTGCCCGACGGACCCTTCCCGCCGACGCTTCTGACCTCAACTCACCGGATCCGAATGTGTTGTCACTCTCAGCCCGAGAGTGCCAGCGTCATGTTTAGCACTCGCACCCGACGAGTGCAAACGTGCCGACCCCTCGGCTGAGCCTGCGAAGCCGAGGACAGGTCGGCAGGTCGAGGAGCGTCGGCTCGACCCCTAGCGCAGCGACGGGCGAGCGACGCGTCACGAGACCACCGCCCGCTCCACCGAGCGTGCCCGGAGCGCGGGCGCAGCCGGTAGGTTGCCCGCGTGAGTCGCTCCGCCGAACCCCGCCGGGGGATCCGGCTGCCCGAGCTGGCCAGCACCGACCGCGCCGCCCTCGACGCCCTGCTCGACGGCGCCGTGGTGGGGCACTTCGCGCTCGTCGCCGACGACGGCACCCCCGCCATCCTGCCGACGGCCGTGATCCGCGACGGCGACCGGGTGCTGTGCCACGGCTCGACCGGCTCGCGGTGGATGCGCCGCCTGGCGAGCGGGGTTCCCACGGCCCTCGCGGTCACGTCGTACGACGGTCTGGTCGTGGCCCGCAGCGCCTTCGAGTCGTCGATCCACTACCGCTCCGCCGTCCTCTTCGGCTCGTGCACGCCGGTCACCGACAAGGAGCACGTGCTCGACGTGATCACCGACCACCTCCTGCCCGGTCGGGTCGCCGAGGTGCGCCGGCCGACCACGGCCGAGCTGGCCGCCACGCTCGTGCTCTCCCTGCCGATCGAGGACTGGTCGCTGCGGATCTCCCACGACTGGCCCGAGGACGGGCCCGACGACGTCGCCGGTCCCGCCTGGGCCGGAGTCGTGCCGGTGGCTCCCGCGTGGGGCGAGCCCCTCCCGGCGCCCGACCTCGCCGACGGGATCGAGGTCCCCGCGTCCGTGCGAGGCCTCGGCCCGACAGCGGGCCCCTGAGCGCACCTGTCGATTTCGGTGACGCCCGGTCGTCATCCCGGTGACAGACTCGAGCCCACCACCGAGAGGAACGGCCATGGCCAAGTACGTCGTCCTGATCCCCGGCAACGAGGTCACCTGGGACGCCACGCCCCAGGAGGAGAAGGAGCGCGTCTACCACGCGCACCAGGAGTTCGCGAAGCTGCTGGCCGATCGCGGGCACAGCTTCGTCGAGGGCGCCGAGCTGGTCCGCTCCGACCAGGCGCGGATCGTCACCGGCGCGGTCGACGACGTCACCGTCACCGACGGGCCCTACGCCGAGGCGGCCGAGCAGCTGACCGGCTTCTACGTGATCGACACCGACGACCTCGACGACCTGCTGAACTGCGTCGGCCGGCTGTGCTCCGACGAGGGACGCGTCGAGGTGCGGGCGTACGCCGCCGGCGGCGGGATGTGACCGCGCGTCGACCTGCCCTTTGGTGCTAGGACCCCTGGTCAGAGCGGTGCGGCCGTACTAGAACAGAGGGATGTCTCTCTCGGAAGACCACACCCAGCCCACCCCTCCCACCCACGCCGCGAGCCGGCGTACCTTCCTCGCAGGCACCACCGTCGCCGCCGGTGCTCTGGCAGGAGGTGCGTTCGTGCCCGAGGCCGCTCACGCCGACCACGGATCCCACGGCTCCCACGGCGTGCTCCCTCCCCAGTGGCCCGACGGCCCGGGGCACTCGAACCACCCGCAACGGCCCGACCGCACGCTGCGCGGCATCCTGCGCGACGTCGACCCGCGCCGGATCCGCCACACCATCGAGACGCTGGTCGGCTTCGGCACCCGCCACACGCTCTCGAGCCAGACGGACCCGCACCGCGGGATCGGCGCCGCACGTGACTGGATCTTCCACGAGCTGCAGGGCTACGCCGCGGCCTCCCACGGCCGGATGACCGTGGAGATCCAGTCCTACACGCAACCCGTCGGCGTCCGGGTCGACACCCCGACCGTGATCAGCAACGTGATCGCGACGCTGAAGGGGTCGAAGGAGCCGGGCCGCACCTACGTCATCTCGGGCCACTACGACTCGCGCGTCACGGACGTGATGAACCGGGTCGACGACGCGCCGGGAGCCGACGACGACGCCTCGGGCGTCGCGGTGTCGATGGAGCTGGCGCGGGTGATGGCGACCCGCGAGCCCGACGCGACCATCGTGTTCATGGCCGTGGCCGGCGAGGAGCAGAACCTCTACGGCTCGAACCACGCCGCCACGGTCTTCAAGGCCGCCGGCACCGACGTCCAGGGGATGCTCAACAACGACATCGTCGGCTCCAGCACGGCCGACGACGGCACCCGCGACCGCACGAGCGTCCGGCTCTTCGCCGAGGGGATCTCCCGTCCGCCCACCGCCACCGACACGCGGCTGATCCAGGTCGACGGCGAGAACGACACCGCGCCCCGCGAGCTGGGCCGCTTCCTGACCGAGGTCGCGACGCGCGAGGCGACCGGGATGGACGTCCGGCTGATCTACCGGCTCGACCGGTTCCTCCGTGCGGGCGACCACCTGTCCTTCCTCCAGCAGGGTTACCCGGCCGTCCGCTTCACCGAGCCGCACGAGAACTTCGACCACGAGCACCAGGACGTGCGGGTCGAGAACGGCGTGCAGCTCGGCGACCTGCCCCAGTTCGTCGACTACGACTACATCGCCGGCGTGGCGCGCGTGAACGCCGCGGGGCTGTGGTCGCTGGCCAACGCCCCCGGCACGCCCCGCGGCGTCGTGGTCGACACGACCCAGCTCACCAACGACACCACCCTGTCGTGGACGGTCGACCCGGCCGCGGCGGGCTACGAGGTGGTCTGGCGTCCGACCATCGACCCGGTCTGGACCCACGTCATCCCCGTCGGCCAGGTCGGGACGGCCACGATCCCCGGCTTCTCCAAGGACAACGTGCTGTTCGGCGTCAGGTCCGTGGGCGCCGACGGCCGACACAGCCCCGCCACCCTCCCGCTCCCCGGCTGACGAGTCGCGCGGACCGCTGCGGCCTGTCGATTCCGACGGGACCGGGACGTCATCGCGGTGACAGACTCCGCTACGAGAGGACGTGACCTGCGATGAAGTACCTGGTACTGATGGCCGCCGACGAGGGCGAGTGGGACAACGCCGCCCCCGAGGAGCGGCAGCGGATCATGGACGCCCACGACGCGTTCCACCGGGCCGTCGCCGACCGGGCGACGATGCAGGCCGGCGAGGCGCTGGCCACGTCGGGCGAGGGGCGCACGCTGCGACACGTCGACGGCGAGCCCGTGGTCACCGAGGGCCCCTACGCCGAGGGCGTCGAGCAGCTCGGGGGCTTCTACCTCGTCGAGGCCGAGTCGATCGACGTCGTGCTCGACCTGTGCCGGCTGCTGCCGACCTCGTACGCCGTCGAGGTACGGCCGGTGATCCGGATCGAGGGTTATGACGACACCCGCGTCTGGGAGTGACGCCTCCGGCCACGGTGCCGTCCGCGCTCCGGTCGGGCCGGTCGTGGAGGCTGCCCTCGGCGCAGCCTGGCGCGACCACTGGGGTCGCCTGACGGCGCTGCTCGTGGCGCAGTTCCGTCGTCTCGACCTGGCGGAGGACGGGCTCGGGGACGCCTTCGAAGCGGCGGCCCGGACCTGGCCCCGGGACGGCGTACCGGCCAACCCGCCGGCCTGGCTGCTGACCGGCGCCCGCCGGCGGATCCTCGACCGGCTCCGGGCCGAGGCCGTGGCCGCCAGGAAGCTCCCGATGCTCGCGGTCGAGGCCGATCTCCAGGAGGAGGCGCAGCGCATGATGGCGGACGCCGGCGAGCCCGTGCGCGACGAGCGCCTACGCCTCGTCATGCTCTGCGCGCACCCGACGCTCTCGCGCGAGAACGCCGCGGCCCTGACGCTGCGGCTGGTCCTCGGCCTCTCCACGCCGGACATCGCCCGCCTGTTCCTGCTCTCCACCTCGACCATGGCGGCTCGGCTGACCCGGGCGCGCAAGAGCCTGGCGGACGAGCAGTTCGCGGTGCCGACCGGGGCGGCGCTCGAGCGTCGCGTGGTGCGGGCCGCCGACGTCGCCTACCTGGCCTTCACCGCCGGCTACGCACCCCCGTCCGGGCCGGACGTCACCCGGCCGGAGCTGGCGGGTGAGGGGATCCGGCTGGCGAGGCTCCTCCGAGACCTGCTGCCCGGACGCGTCGACCTCGACGGCCTGCTGGCGCTGATGCTGCTCCAGGACTCGCGGCGTGACGCTCGCGTGCGGGACGACCGGCTTGTCCTGCTGCCCGACCAGGACCGGTCGCTGCTGGCACGCCGACGAGATCGCCGAGGCCCTGGCACTGCTCACGCCGCACGCCACCGCGCCCGGCACGCCGTACCTGGTGCAGGCGCTGATCGCGGCCGAGCATGCGATCGCGCCGCACCCCGACGCGACCGACTGGCCCCGCATCGTCGCCCGGTACGACGAGCTGGTGGCGGTCGGCGACTCGCCCGTCGTACGGCTGAACCGGGCCGTCGCCGTGGCCGAGGCCGACGGGCCGCACGCCGGCCTGCGGGCGCTCGACGGCATCGAGCTCCCGGGGCATCGGCTGCCCGGCATCCGCGGTGAGCTGCTGGCCCGGGCCGGCCGCACCGAGGAGGCCCGGGCCGAGCTCGCCCGCGCCGTCGACCTCTGCGACAACCTCGCCGAACGGGCTCACCTCCAGGACCGCCTCACCTCCCTGGGGCCGTGAGCGGTTCGGGATAGTCCGTGACGAAAATGTCGTTCCGGGCCCCCGCAAACGACCGTTTCGTCACGGACTATCCCAGCGGAGCGATGGCAGGATCGGGGGATGAGGTTCGAGAGCAGGGTCGAGCTGGGCGGGAAGACCGCGACCGGGATCGAGGTCCCCGACGGAGGTCATCGAGGGGCTCGGCAGCAGCAAGCGGCCACCGGTGACGATCACCATCAACGGCTACACCTACCGCACCACCGCGGTCCGGATGGGCGGCCGGTTCCTGGTGCCTCTGGCCGCCGAGAACCGCGAGGCCGCCGGAGTCGCGGCCGGTGACGAGATCGTGGTGGACATCGAGAACGACACCACTCCGCGCGAGGTCGACCTGCCCGCCGACCTCGCGGCCGCCATGGACGACGACGTGCGGGCGACGTACGACGCCCTCTCCTACACCCATCGCAAGGAGTGGGTGCGCTGGGTCGAGGAGGCGAAGAAGCCGGAGACCCGCTCCACCCGGATCGAGAAGACCGTCGCCGGGCTGCGTGAGGGGAGGAAGACCCACTGAGCGTCACGAGAGCGGCTGGAACCTCCACAGCCGATTTCACGACGAGACGCCACCCCACGACCCGGGACGGCGTACCGACCGACTCGTAGACCGCCGTCCGGGCGTCCTGCCGGCCCACGAACGGCGCGCAGGCCTTGCAGCGGGTACCGCCGCCCGGATCGCCGTAGACCAGCACGTCCCGCTTCCCGGCCTCCTCCTGCACGACGAGGCCCTGACCGTTCTCCACGTCGCCCGGCCGGACCGGGACGCGCCCCGACAGGAAGCCGCTCTGGGCGCTGCCGAGCGGGCCCATGCGCAGGCGGCCGTACCACTCGACCGGGCCGAGCCCCGTCGCGCTGACCAGGTCGCCCAGGGTCCACACCCCGGCCGGGCCGCCATGTACGTCGAAGGCCGGGCCACGCGTCCCGGCGCCGTGCTGGGGCAGGAAGAAGGAGTCGTCGCTCTGCCACGTCGCGTCGGCCGTCTGGAGCGTCCCGGTGTCGACGGAGGACCACCGACCCGTCCGCAGCGTGAACACCTCGACCGACCCGTCCTGGGGGAACATCAGGTACTGCCCCGTCGGCGACAGCATCGACTGTGTCTCCGGTAGCAGCCGATAGCCGTTGGCCTTCCTCACGCGCCCCAGCCGGCTCACGTCGAGGGTGCGCAGGGAGGCGTCCGGCGCCACGAGGACCAGACGGTCGAGTCCGCGGTCCCCTACGACGGCGAACGCCGCGACGGCCTGCGCCAGCGGGTCCTGCGTGATGTCCGGAGCGTCGGCCGCCAGGTCGATGTGCGGAGGCACCAGGCTCGACCAGGCGGGGAGGTCCGCCTCCTGAGCGGTGGTGGGGCCCCACCACACGCGGGCCCCGCCAACGGTGGCGTCGGGGGTGGCGCCACCCGGGACATCCGGGCTCTCCGTGGCGGCCGGTGGCGTGGTGGCCGGATGCGTGCTCGACGGTCCCGTCGTGGGGCCGTGTGCAGCCGGTCCGCGGTCGACGAGGGCGACGGTGCCCGCGATCCCTACGACCACCGCGGTGGCACCGGCCGCCAGTGCCGCGGTTCGACGTCGGCGCGCCCGCAGCCCGGACCGCCAGGCCAGGTCGGTGAGGTCGGGTCCGGTCACGTCGCCGACGGTGTCGTGCAGCAGGTCGTGCAGCCTCTGGTCGGTCATCAGGACTCCTCGTGCAGGAACTCGGCGAGATCGGGCGCGGCCTCGCGCAGACGTCGCAGCGACAGGTGGGTCTGGCTCTTCACGGTGCCGACGGAGACCCCGAGCACCTCGGCCGCCTGCCGCTCGGTCAGGTCCTCGAAGTAGCGCAGCACGATCACCGCCCGCTGGCGCGGGGTCAGTGCCCCGAGGGCGGCCAGCAGCAGGATCCGGCGCTCGGGCTCGGGGGCCTCCTGCGCGGCGTCCACGTCGTACGACGTCAGCACCTCGTGCCGCCGCTTGCGCCACCACGAGACGTGGTCGTGGTACATCACCGTGCGTGCGTACGCGTCCGGGCTCGAGCCGCGCAGCCGGTTCCAGCGCATCGCCACCTTGGCGAGTGCCTCCTGGACCAGGTCCTCGGCGCGCTGCCGGTCGCCGGTCAGCAGGAGCGAGGCGCGCAGCAGGTGACCCTGCCGGGCCCGGGCCCAGCGGGTGAACTCCTCGCGATCGCCCTGCTCCGTCACGTCCGCCTCTCCCGACAGTGCCGTCACGCTTCCAGAACGCGCGGCAGGGGTCCAAGGGTTGGAGGGGTGCGTCCGCGGCTTCGCCTAGGGTGACGCCGTGGCGGCTGCTCTCTCTCGCACCGGGCTCTCGGCACTGCGCTGGTCGCGGGTGCGCGAGCGGCCCGCAGCCCGGTTCTTCACCGCCCTCACCCGCTCGGTGCCCGGCCTCGCGTCGGCCTGGTGGCTGCTGCTGCTCGTCCGCTCCCTCGTGCCGGCCGGGCTGGCGATCGCGACGGGCCTCCTGGTCGGCCGTCTCGAGGCGGGGGCCGACCTGACCGTGCCGCTGAGCGTGTTCGCCCTCTTCTTCGTGGTCTCCCAGGTCGCGCCGCCGGTCCACCAGGTCGTCGGCGCCCTGGCTGGCCACCGGTTCAGCAGCGTCCTCAACGACCGGCTGATGGCGGCGACGCTCGGTCCCGACGGCATCGGCCACCTCGAGCGCGGCGACCTCACCAACGACCTCACCACCGCGCGCGACTTCGACCTCGGGCAGACCGGGCCACCCATGTTCATGAACATGGACTTCATCGCCCAGGGTCTGGTGATGCTGCTCGGTGGCATCGCCTCCGCCCTGGTCCTGTTCGGGTTCTCCTGGTGGGCGCCGCTGCTCCTGCTGGCCGCGTGGGGCTCGACCCACTGGCTGCTCCGCGAGAGCGGCGTGTGGCGCGACCGCAACACCGACGCGGTCAAGACCGCCCGCCGCCACACCGACTACGCCTACTCCCTCGCCACCGAGCCGGCCGCCGCCAAGGAGGTCCGGCTGTTCGGGCTCTCCCCCTGGCTGCTCGACCGGTTCACCAGCCATCGGCTCCGGCTCCACCAGCTCCAGTACGACGCGACCCGCCTGCGCGAGCGGTCGCTCGCCGGCGCCCTCGTGATCGTGCTGGCGGCCAACGCCCTCCTCTTCTGGCTCCTCGCCCAGCAGGGGTACGACGGGCAGCTCGACCTCCAGGCCGTCGTGACCTACGCCGGTGCAGCGTTCGGGGCGAGCTCGATCGCGTTCGGCGGCCTCAGCTGGGCCCTCGACGGAGCCGCCGCCCCGGTCGTGGCGATCGGGGCCCTGGAGCCGGCCATGGCCGCGGCGGGGGCGCTCGCCGACACCGGACACCATCGGCCGGCGCGCGAGCGGGCGCCCGAGATCCGCTTCCGCGACGTCACGTTCACCTACCCGACCGGCAGCCGTCCGGTGCTCGACGGCTTCGACCTCACCGTCCCGTCGGGTGCGTCGCTGGCGATCGTCGGGCAGAACGGCGCCGGCAAGACGACCCTCGCCAAGCTCCTCTGCCGCCTCTACGACCCCGACTCCGGCGCGATCGAGATCGACGGCGTCGACCTGCGCGACCTCGACCTCGACCAGTGGCGCCACCACGTGGCCGCGGTGTTCCAGGACTTCGTCCGCTACGAGCTCCCCCTCGGCGTCAACGTCGCCCCGCTCGGGGCCGACGACGGCGCGGTCGGGTCGGCTCTCGAGCGGGCCGGCGCACTGGGGCTGGCCGAGCTGAGCACACCGATGGCGAAGGGCTATCCGGGCGGGGTCGACCTGTCGGGCGGACAGTGGCAGAGGGTCGCGCTGGCCCGCGCGCTCGCGAAGGTCGGCGCCGGTGCGGACGTCGTGCTCCTCGACGAGCCGACGGCGATGCTCGACGTGCGCGGCGAGTCCGAGATCTTCCGCCGCGTCCTCGGCGCGGCCGCCGAGGCGACCACGATCCTGGTCTCCCACCGCTTCTCCACCGTCCGGCAGGCCGACCTGATCTGCGTGGTCGAGCACGGTCGCGCGATCGAGCTCGGCAGCCACGACGAGCTGATCGTGCTCGGCGGCCGCTACCACACCATGTACGACCTCCAGGCCTCCCGGTTCGTCGAGGTCGACGAGCACGGCGAGGAGGTGCTGCATGAGCAGCTCTGAGGCCGACGCGGTGCGCGACGACGACCCCGGCCCGATGCCGCCGGCGTTCGCCTCGATGGTCCGCGTGGTGAGGCTGGGCTACCGCGCCGAGCCGCGCCTGCTGCTCGCGTCGTTCGCGATGACCCTGCTGCAGGCCCTGCCCGACGTGCTCGTCGCCCTGTGGCTGGCACTGATCACCAACGGGCTGGTCCACCACGACCACACCCGGCTGCTGGTCGGTGCCTTCGGGCTGGCCGCGTCGGCGACGCTGATGTGGGCCTTCCAGGTCACCCTGACGCGCACCATCCGCCGCCTCGGCGACCGGCTCAACATCATGTTCCAGGGCTACGTCGCGCGTCTCCAGGCCGAGGTCGCGACCGTCGAACACCACGAGAGACCCGTCTACCTCGACCGGATCGCGGTGCTCCGCACCGGTGTGTTCGCCCTCGACCACCTCTTCGCGTCGATGTTCACCATGGTCGGCTGGCTCGTGCGCCTGGCCTTCGTCTCCGTCCTCCTGGCCGCGATCAACCCCGGCCTCCTGCTCCTGCTCCCCGCCGCCGTGCCGCTGCTCCTCGTGGCCGTGTGGCGTCCGAAGGTCGAGAAGCGGGTCGAGGAGTCCGTGGCGTCCGACGCCCGACTCGGTCGCCACCTCTTCCACGTCGCGACCTCGACCCCGCCGGGCAAGGAGATCCGGGTCACCGGCAACCAGGCCGACCTGGTCGAGAGGCGGCGTACGGCCTGGGGAGGCTTCTACGCCGCGGTCCGGTCCACCCAGCTCGCGACGGCGGCCTGGACGGCCGCGGCCTGGGCGTTCTTCTCGCTCGCCTTCGTCGCCGCGGTGGTGTGGGTCGCGACCGGACTCGACGCCAGCCCCGGCGCCGTCGTCCTGGTGCTCACCGCCGGCGGCCGGCTCTCGGCGTACGTCGGCTCGGCGGTGGGCGAGCTCGGCTTCCTGCGCGGCATCTGGCTCGACTCCGCCCAGCGCCTGGTCTGGCTCGAGGAGTTCGCCGCCGAGCAGAACGCCCACACCGACCAGCAGGTCCCCGCCCACCTGGAGCAGGGAGTGGTCTTCGACGACGTCTCGTTCCGCTACCCCGGGACGAGCCGCACGGTGCTCGAGCACGTCGACCTGGTGCTGCCGGCCGGCAGCGTGGTCGCCGTCGTCGGCGAGAACGGTGCCGGCAAGTCGACCCTGGTCAAGCTCCTGGCCCGGATGTACACGCCGACCTCCGGACGGATCACCGCCGACGGCGTCGACATCAACCGCACCGACGTGTCCCGCTGGCGCGAGCGGCTGGCCGGCGCCTTCCAGGACTTCGCCCGGCTGGAGTTCCTCGGCCGCCACCACCGTCGGCCTCGGCGACGAGCCGCGACACGACGACCGGGGCGCCGTGGGGTCGGCGGTCGACCGCGCCGGTGCGACCACCCTGGTCTCCGACCTGCGCCACGGCCTCGACACGCAGCTCGGGCCCTCGTGGCACGAAGGCGTCGATGTCAGCTTCGGGCAGTGGCAGAAGCTCGCGCTCGCCCGCGGCTACATGCGGTCCGAGCCGCTGCTGCTGATGCTCGACGAGCCGACGGCCGCGCTCGACGCCGAGACCGAGCACGCGCTCTTCGAGCGGTTCGCGTCCGGTGCCCGCGAGGCGAACGACAACGGCCGGGTCACCGTGCTCGTCTCCCACCGCTTCTCGACCGTCCGGATGGCCGACCTGATCGTCGTCCTCGACGGCGCCCGGGTGGTCGAGGTCGGCAGCCATGCCGAGCTGATGGAGCGGCGCGGCACCTACGCCGAGCTCTACTCCATCCAGGCCGAGAGCTACGCCTAGGCCGTGAGCGACTCGATGGAAGCCACCCACACGCCCGACCGGGTCGAGTGGCTCGAGCTGTTCTTCGACCTCGTCGTGGTCGCCGCGGTCGCCGTCCTGTCCGAGACGCTGCGCGAGGACGCCACCTCTCGCGAGCTCGGCCTGTTCCTGATCTCCTACGCCGCGGTGTGGTTCGCCTGGGTCAGTGTCGTGATGTACGCCGACGTCGCCGGCGAGCTGACCCGGGTCCGGACGGTGATCGTGTCGATGTTCCTGGTCGCGATCATGGCCGCGGCCGCACCCGGCCACTTCGACTCCCGCGCCAACGCGTTCGCCGCGGCCTTCGTGCTGCTCCGGGTGTTCGCGGCGCGCGACTCCCTTCGCACCGGACGGCTGATGACGGCGTGGCCGCTTCTCCAGGTCGGCGGGTTCACCTTGCCCTGGCTGGTCTCCCTCGCCGTACCCGCGCCCGGGAAGTACTGGCTCTGGGCGCTCGGGCTCGCCCTCGACCTGGTGACCGTGCTGTCCCGGAGCGAGGGGATGCGCGGCGACGAGCGCGAGCGGGTCCAGCGCCGGCTGCGGTCCGGCGACCCACACCGCAGCCGGCGAGGTGGCGGTCAGGCGGGCGAGCCGGTCGGCCTGACGGAGGTCGAGGTGAACCGCGACCATCTCGAGGAGCGGCTCGGGCTCTTCGTGATCATCGTGCTCGGCGAGTCCGTCGCCGCGCTGGTGCTCACCGCCGCCCAGACCCACTGGACCCGCGCCTTCATCGGGACGTCCGTCGCCGGCTTCCTGCTGCTCGTCCTGCTGTGGCTGCTGACGTTCTCCTACGGCTTCTCGTCCGCGCCCGGCGTACGGCCCGGGTCGATGCCGCCGCGGTTCGGCCTACCGCTCCACCTCGTCAGCACGCTCGGCATCCTCTTGATCGGCGTCGGGCTGGGCGCCGCCGTCTCCGCGCTCGAGCCGCTCGCGGGCCTGATGCTCTGGGTCATTGTCGGCGGCGTCGCGCTCCACTCCACGGCCTCCCTCGCGGCCGGGCTCCTCGGCCGTGCCCCGGCCTTCTGGGTCTGGAGCTGTGCGGTGCCGGCCCTCGTCTTCTCGATCCTGGTCGGGGTGGTCTGGTCCCTGTGGCCGATCGGTCACCGACCTCAGCTGCTGGTCTGGGCGCTCATCCTCCCCGTGCTCTGGCAGTTCCTCTACGCCCAGCGCACCGATGCCCTGCTGGCGCTCCGCACGCCCCAGGGCCCGGACGCCCCGCAGTGAGCGAGGATGGGCGAATGCTCTCCGACGACGACATCGCGCAGATGGAGCCGGAGGAGCGGCGGCTGCTCATCTCGCGCCTGGCCCGGCCACTGAACGAGGTGGTCGCGGACGCCGCGCAGCTGCGGACCCAGCGACGTCTGCGGCTCGGCCTCGCCGCCACTGCCGCCGTCCTCCTGATCCCGTGGACGATCTACCTCGCCCTCTCGCTGCCGGGCAAGCACCAGGTACGCGCCTGGGGTCCGCTCTGGGTCGGCTTCGACGGCATCGAGCTCCTCCTGCTGGCCCTCACGTTCTGGCTGAGCGCGCAGCGCCGGGTTCTCGGCCTGCTCGCCGCGTTCGCGACCGGGGTCGTCCTGCTGTGCGATGCCTGGTTCGACCTGCTCACCTCGGCCCCCGGCGACCTGTGGCAGGCGGTCCTGGCCGCGGGCCTGATCGAGATCCCGCTGGCGATCCTCCTGATGTCGGGAGCCTTCCGGGCTCTGCGCGTGGTCTCGGCCCTCCTGTGGTTCTCCGACCCCGACGCCCGCAGCTGGGAGATCCGGCTCCCTCGACGCAGGCATCCCGGCGCCGAGATCCCCGAAGCCTGACGGTCGGCATCGAACCCCGCGAGGTCACGCGACGTAGGTTCGGTACATGCGGCCCATCCACCGCTGGAGCCTCGTCGCGCTGGCCGTCGCCCTCGTCGTGCTGGTGCCGATCAGCGTCCGTGCGCTCCCGGTGCCCGACCGGGCGATGACCGCGGGCGCCCTGCTGGCACGCATCCAGGCCAGTGGGGGCGCGGGCTACTCCGGCACGGTCGAGGTGCACGGCAGCCTGGGGCTGCCGGTCTCCGACCACTTCACCGATCTGGCCGACCTCCTCGGTGGCGACACCCGGATGCGCGTGTGGTGGCGCGACCCCGACCAGTGGCGGGTGGACCGGCTGCTGCCGACCGGCGAGGTCGACCTGTTCCACCACGGTCGCGCGACGATCCGGTGGGACTACGAGCGCGCCGAGGCCGAGAGCGGCATCGACCCCCACATCCGGCTCCCGCGCGACGCCGACCTGCTGCCTCCCGCGCTGGCACACCGGGCGTTGACCGGCGCGGCCCCGACCGACGTCACCCGCCTCCCGGCCCGCCGGATCGCCGGCCACGACGCCCTCGGTCTGCGACTCCGGCCCACCGACCCGCGGACGAGCATCGACCACGTCGACCTGTGGGCCGACCCCGACACCGGCCTCGTGCTGGCCCTCGACGCCTACGGAGACGCGCCGCAGCCGGCGCTCGCGACGGCGTTCACCAGCATCGACCTCGGCCGCCCGCCGTCGCGCGCGACGTCGTTCCACGCCGCGCACGGGCTGCGCCGGACGGCCGACGACATCCTCGACATCGCCGACGCCGCGAACCAGTACGCACCGGTGCTCCCGCCCGACTCCGTGGCGGGGCTGGCGAAGTCCGCCTCCTCGCAGGAGGCGGTCGGGATCTACGGGACCGGCCTGACCCAGGTGATGGCGCTGCCCCTGCAGTCGCGCGATGCCGGCTACCTCGCCGACCACCTGCGTACGTCGGGGGCCCGCGAGATCGACGGCCAGCTCGTCCTGCGCGTCGGACCGCTCGGCGTCGCGCTGACGTTCTCCCACCAGCCGTTCCACTTCGCGTGGGTGGTCGCCGGCACGGTCACCGACGACACCCTGGTGCGTGCCTCGCAGGATCTCGACGACGGCGCCAGGTATCGCGGATGATCCGGACCCAAGGGCTCACCAAGCGGTACGGCGCCGTCCACGCGGTCGAGGATCTCGCGCTGGACGTCGTCGAGGGCGACGTCTACGGCTTCCTGGGGCCGAACGGCTCCGGCAAGACGACGACCGTGCGGATGCTGCTCGGGCTCGTGCTCGCCACGTCGGGCTCCATCGAGGTGATGGGCCGGCCGATGCCGGCGAGGGCGCGTGACGTGCTGCCGACCGTGGGCGCGCTCGTCGAGGGTCCCGCGGCGTACGCAGGGCTGTCGGGGCGCGCGAACCTCGCCCTGCTCGACGCGATGGGGCCCGCGGGCGAGCGCGCCAGTCGGGCCCGACGGGTCGACGACGCGCTCGACGAGGTCGGTCTCGGCGGGGTCGACGGCCGCCCGGTCCGCGCCTATTCGCTCGGGATGCGGCAGCGGCTGGGCCTGGCCGCCGCCCTCCTGCGCAGCCCGCGCCTGCTCGTGCTGGACGAGCCGACCAACGGGCTGGACCCCCAGGGCATCCGCGAGATCCGCGACCTGCTGCTGCGTCTGAACCGGGCCGGCACCACGATCTTCCTGTCGTCGCACCTGCTCGCCGAGGTCGAGCAGATGTGCGGTCGCGTCGGCGTCCTCGACCGTGGTCGCCTCGTCCTGCAGGAGCGCCTCGACGTCCTGCAGCGCCCGACCGGACGCCTGCAGGTGCGCACGCCCGACGTGGGTCTGGCGCGGTCGCTGCTCGACGGCCAGGTCGAGTCGTACGACGAGCGGGAGCTGATGGTCCGGTACGCCGACGCGGCCGAGCTGAACTCCCTCCTGGTGCGTCAGGGTGTGCGCGTCGAGCTGCTCGCGCCCGAGCGGCACAGCCTGGAGGACGTCGTCCTGGAGGCCACGCAGGCGGGGTCGGACCGGGTGGCGCGGTCGTGATCGCGGTCGAGCTGCGGAAGATGCTGCGGAGCCGGCGGACCTGGGTGACCATCGGCATCATCGACCTGCTGCCGTCGCTGGTCGCGGTCCTCCTCGCGGTCACCGACCTCGGCCCGCGACCCGGCACCGGACCGGCGTTCCTCTCGGCGGTGCTGGCCGACGGCGCGCTCTTCCCGCTCGCCGCGATCGCGATCATCCTGCCGCTCTTCCTGCCGGCCGCGGTGGCCGTCACCGCCGGCGACTCGATCGCCGGCGAGGCGCAGCAGGGGACGCTGCGCTACGTGCTGATCCGGCCGGTCGGGCGGACGCGGCTGCTGGTGGCCAAGCTCGTCGCGGTGATGGGCTTCGTGCTGGTCACGCTGCTCGTGGTCGCCGTCACGGCGTACGTGCTCGGCGTCGTCCTGCTGGGTGACCAGACCTCGACCGTGACCACGACGTTCTCCGGGACCTCGCTGACCACCCCGCAGCTGATCGAGCGCACGGGTCTCGCCCTCGCCTATGCGCTGCTCTCGATGCTGGGGGTCGCGGCGGTCGCGCTGTTCCTGTCGACGGCCGTGCGCTCGCCGCTCGCTGCCGCGATGGGCACGCTGGCGCTGCTGATCGGCTCGTCCCTCCTGCTCACGCTGGACGCGGCGCACGCGCTGCGGCCCTACCTCGTCACGCGCTACTGGCTGTCGTTCGTCGATCTCTTCCGGGCGCCGATCCTGTGGCACGACGTCGTCCGTGGGGTGATCCTGCAGGCCGGCTACGTCGTGGTCTTCCTCGGCGCCGCCTGGGCCAACTTCGTCACCAAGGACATCACCGACTGAGCGTGCGGGCTCAGGCGGAGCAGACCGAGCTCGAGGGGAGCCTGGGTGGCGTACGCCGGAGCTCGGCCAGCACCATCGCCAGCACGGCCGGGTCCGTCGGCAGCTGTCCGTGCGTGACCTGGCGGCCGGCGCAGACCGACTGCACGGAGAAGTCCAGGGCACCGGCCAGGGAGGCGGTCTCCGGCGGGGTCGAGACCCGGTCGTCGGTCGTCCAGATCGAGACCCACCGCGGTCCGGCCGGCGTCTCGTCGCCGGAGTTGAGGGAGCGCACCAGGTCGCTGTCGGTGACCAGCTGCCGGCAGGCGGCCGGACAGGAGTCGGGCGCGAGGTCGGAGGCGAGCGACGCCAGGTCGGTCCCGTGCTGCGGCGAGCCGAGGGTGACGATCCGTCGGGCGACCGACCCCCCGTCGTACGAGCGCAGCCAGAGGCGGGCGGTCGACGCCACCGGCCGAGTAGCCGACGATGTCGACCGAGTCGGCCCCGCCTCGGATCGCGGCGCGGACGGCGGTCTGCAGGACTGCGGCCTGGACGTGGAGGTCGCCGGTCCCGTCCCCGGCCAGGTGGACGATGGTGGCGTCGCGGCCCTGCGCTCGGAGGGCCGCGGCGAGGGGCTCGAGATCACCGGTCGCGCCGCCGTAGCCCGGCACGAGCAGGACCGGCGGCTGGGCGTCCTGCGCGACCGGCGTCACGTCGACGGCATCGCTGCGCAGGGCCCGTACGGCGAGGGTGCCGGCCACCACCGCGACCACGACCACGACGAGCGCCAGCAGGCCGGCGACGAACCGACGGCGGGCCGGCGACAGGGCACTGAGCACGACGCCAGTGTGTCGCGCACCGAAAAGTCCTGCGGAACCGATCGAACCGATCCGGCTCGTGGCGCGTCTCTCTTCATGCCGGCCCGCGGGGAGGTCGGCGCTTCCCTCGCCCGGCCCCCGGGGCCGGACGTGGGCGGCGGCTGGTCCGGGCCGTCCGGGGGCGCGCTCGGGTCAGCCGCCCGCGACGGCGGGGATCACCGAGATCTGGGTGCCGTCGGGGGTCGCGGTGGCGAGGTTGTCGAGGAAGCGGACGTCGTCGTTGCCGACGTAGACGTTCACGAAGCGGCGCAGGTCGCCCTTCTCGTCGACGATGCGCCCCTTGATCCCGGAGTAGTTGCTGTCGAGGTCGTCGAGGATCTCGGTCAGCGTCGTACCCTCGGCCGACACCTCGGACTCGCCCCCGGTGTAGGTGCGCAGGATGGTCGGGATGCGGACGGACACGCTCATGCGGGGTTCTCCTGTCTGGCGGGATAGTCCGTGACGAAAATGTCGTTCCTCGTCGTCAGAAACGACATTTACGTCACGGACTATCCGGGCGTTGGCGGCTGTCAGGCGATGCCGGTGGCGGCGAAGGCAGCGTACGACGGGTCGATCGTGGCGGCCGGGCCGACGGAGTCGGCGACCGCGTCGAGGGTCTTCAGGCCCATGCCGGTGTTGATCACGACGGTCTCGAGCGTCGGGTCGAGGAGGCCGCTCGCGGCGAGCTTCTTCAGGCAGGCGACGGTGGTCCCGCCGGCGGTCTCGGTGAAGATCCCCTCGGTGCGGGCCAGCAGCAGGATGCCCTCGCGGACCTCGTCGTCCGAGACGTCCTCGACGGCCCCGCCGGACCGGCGGCAGATGTCGAGCACGTAGATGCCGTCGGCCGGGTTGCCGATCGCCAGGCTCTTGGCGATGGTGTCGGGCTTGACCGGGCGGATCGCGTCGGTGTCGTTCTTGTACGCCGTGCTGACCGGCGAGCAGCCGGTGGCCTGCGCCCCGAACACCCGGTAGGGCTTGTCCTCGACCAGCCCCAGCGCGATCAGCTCGCGGAAGGCCTTGTCGACCTTGGTCAGCTGCGACCCGGAGGCCACCGGGATCACGATCTGGTCGGGCAGCCGCCAGCCGAGCTGCTCGGCGATCTCGTAGCCCAGCGTCTTCGAGCCCTCGGCGTAGAACGGACGGACGTTGACGTTCACGAACGCCCAGCCCTCCTCCTCGCCGGCGATCTCGGAGGCGAGGCGGTTCACGTCGTCGTAGGTGCCCTCCACGGCGACGAGGTTCTCGGTGTAGACCGCGGAGTTGACCTGCTTGGGTCGCTCGAGGTCGGCCGGGATGAAGACGACGGTCTTGATGCCGGCGCGGGCGCCGGCCGCGGCGACGGCGTTGGCGAGGTTGCCCGTGCTCGGGCACGCGAACACCTTCGCGCCCAGCTCGCGGGCGGCGCTCAGCGCGCACGCGACGACCCGGTCCTTGAAGGAGTTGGTCGGGTTGGTGGAGTCGTCCTTGACCCAGAGCCGCTCCAGCCCCACCTCGCGGGCGAGGTTGTCGGCCCGCAGCAACCGGGTGTAGCCCGGCTCGGTGTTGGGGCTCTCGGTGATGTCGGTCGGCACCGGCAGCAGCGCCTGGTAGCGCCAGATGTTCGGCGGCCCGGCCTCGATGTCGGCGCGGGTGATGACCGGGAAGTCGTAGGCCACCTCGAGGGGGCCGAAGCACTCCGGACACGCGTAGTGCGGCCCCAGCGCGACCTCGTGACCACACTCGCGGCACGAGAGGGCCCGGGCGTTGCCGAAGGCGCCGTCGCGGTGGGTCGTCGTACGGCTCTCCGAAACCAGCGTGCTCATGAGTGACCTCCTTCTCATCTTCCCCACGACGGCGGTCGTCACGGGACGGAATTGGCACCTGCTCCGCGACCGTCCGTCGTGGACGGGAGGCTCGCGGTGGTTGCCGGGACGTCGACGGGCCGTTCCCTCAGTCCCTCTCGATGAGCTGACCCTCAGGCTAGGTGAGCCTCACTCACGGCGCGTACCGCCGATCCACATGTTGGACTCTCATCTCACATGACGGACGCAGCGGGGTAGTCCCCGCCCAGATGGTCGTCATCCGACCCGATCCACAGCCATCTGATCGGGGACTATCCCGCCGAGCGCGCGTCCCGGGTCAGGCGGCGGAGGAGGTCGAGGACGCCCTCGGGGCCGGGGACGACGACGTCGGAGAGCTCGAGCAGCGCGCTCTCCTCCTGCGAGGCCGAGCAGACGAGCAGCGTGGGCAGGCCCTCCTTGCGGAGCTCGGCGACCGCCTCGAAGGCCTCGACGTCGCCGAGGTCGTCGCCGGCGAACAGGAAGCCCCGCGCGCCCACCTCCTCGGCCAGGTGGCGTACGACGACCCCCTTGTCCATGCCCGGGGAGCGCACCTCGATCACGTTGCGACCGGGCTCCTCGACCAGGCCGTACCGCTCCGCGAGGTCGCCCAACCGCGGCTGGAGCCGGTCGTACGCCGCCGCCGGGTCGTCGAGGCGTCGCGTGTGGACGGCGATCGCGAGGCCCTTGTCCTCGACGAAGGCGTCGGCCGCGTCGCACTCGCGCAGCACCCGCGGCAGGTCCCGGAGGAAGCCGGACAGCCCCTGGGGCGGGCGCGGGGAGACGACGCGGCGCTGGGTGGAGCTCCAGCGCTCGTAGCCGTACTGCCCGAACACGAACAGCTCGCGCCCGGTGTCTCCGATCTGCTGGCCCACCTCGTCGAGGCCCCCGAGGGCGAGGGCCTTGCGCGCGGGTCGGCCGGTGATCACCGCGACGGCCCGCACGACCTCGGCCAGGTCCATCAGGACGGCCGGTGCGTCGGGGTGGATGTGGGCGATCTCGGGGTCGTCGACGATCGGCGCGAGCGTGCCGTCGTAGTCGAGCCCGACCACGGTCGACGACGCCACGGCCACCAGCGCGGCGTACCGCTCTTCGGCCTCCGCAGACGTGAACCGCACGGGCTCACCCCATCACATCGCAGCCGCACCGCCGACGGCGGTCCTCGCCGGGGTCGGCGACCGAGGTCAGCGGGAGGACGAGGCGAGCGGCCCGGTCAGGATCACCGTCAGCCGGTCGAGCCGCATCGGGCTGACCGCGGGCATCACCCGGTGCAGCCCGAGGTCGAGCGCGAGCAGATGGGCGGCCGCCCTGAGCCGCGGCGGGTAGTAGACCGTGGAGGCGGGGATCGTGCCGTACCAGTTGTCGGAGCCGACGACCTGCCACCCGGCGTGCGCCGTACGGGTCGCGACCTTGCCGGCGAGCCCGGTCACGCCGGAGTTGTTGAACACCTCGACGACCACCTGGGAGCGGTCGACGGTCGGCTTCGCCGGCGCGGTGTGGCGCACCTTCGGCGGCTGGTACGTCGAGTGGGTGGCGCTCGGGGACCGCTGCGCGGACGGCTCCACGAGCCGCTCGGTGGGCGCGGCGTGACGGGTGGCGACCCAGGCGATCCCGGCCATCGCGACCGCGATGATGCTCAGGATCATCACCGGCGAGGGGAAGACCACCCCGCGCTGGTCGAGCCGCCTCATCTCAGACCTCGAACCCGAGGCGACGCGCCGATCGGGCACGCTGCCGCTCCGCGCGCATCCGGCGCAGGCGACGCACGAGCAGCGGGTCGGCGACGAGGGCCTCGGGCCGGTCGATGAGGGCGTTGAGGACCTGGTAGTAGCGAGTGGCCGACATGTCGAACGACTCGCGGATCGCGGTCTCCTTGGCGCCGGCGTACTTCCACCACTGGCGCTCGAACTCGAGGATCTCGCGGTCGCGCTCGCCCAGGCCCGGGACAGCCTCACCCTCACGGCTCGGCTGTGCGTGCGCGGCGTCCATTCGGTGTCTCCCCCTGCGTCGACCCAGCGTGGTACTCGTGGCCGCGAGTCTACGCGAGGAATGACAGCCATGTCATTCGCTTGCGGCGCGTCGCGTGATCCGACTGACTGGGGGCATGACCACCCGATGGGGCATTCTCGCGACCGGGCGCATCGCCCGCGACTTCGCCACCAACCTCCGATCCGTCCCGGACGCCGCGCTCGCGGCCGTGGGCTCGCGCTCGCTCGAGTCGGCCGAGGCCTTCGCCCGGGCGAACGGCGACGGCGACACCCGCCCCCACGCGTCGTACGACGGACTGGTGGCCGACCCCGAGGTCGACATCGTCTACGTCGCGAGCCCCCACGCCATGCACCTCGAGCACGCGCGCCTCGCGTTCGAGGCCGGCAAGCCGGTGCTGTGCGAGAAGCCGCTGACGCTCAACCGGCCCGACGGCGAGGCGCTGTTCGCAGCGGCGGGCGACCTGTTCTGCATGGAGGCCATGTGGATGGCCTGTCACCCGCTGGTCCGGGAGATCCGGCGCCGCCTGCTGGCCGGTGACTTCGGCACCCCGCGTCAGGTGCACGCCGACCTCGGCTTCGTCGTCCCGCAGACCGCGACCCCCCGGATGGTCCGGCGCGACCTCGGGGCGGGTGCGCTGCTCGACATGGGGATCTACCCGCTGACGTTCGCCCGGTTGATGCTCGGGCCGTTCGCGCGGGTCGCGGCCAGCGCCGACCTGTCGAGCGCCGGGTTCGACCTCGACGTGGCGATCGCGGCGACCCACGAGAGCCGGGCGGTCTCGGCCCTGACGACGTCGATGACCTCCGTCAGCCCGACGACCGCCACCATCGCCACCGACGAGGGCCGCCTCGACTTCCCCGCGGGGTTCCACCACCCCACGCACGTCACGTGGACGCCGCAGGACGGCGAGACCGAGCGGATCGAGCCGCCGTCGCCGGTCCTCGGCACCGGCCTGGGCAACGAGGCCGCCCATGTGCAGGACTGCCTGCGCGAGGGGCTGTCCGAGAGCCCACTCGTCCCTCGCGCCCAGACCCTCGAGCTGCTCGGCGTGATGGACGAGATCCGGCGCCAGATCGGCGTCCGCTACGACGCCGACGGGAGCGCAACCCCTACCCGGGGGTGAGGTCCCTCCCCCGCAGCAGGGTTAGGGTCGGGACGTGTCCACCCCCGAGCCGGCCGATCTCGTCATCGTCGCCAACCGACTGCCGGTGGACCGCATCACGAACGCCGACGGCAGCCCCGGCTGGCGCGGCTCCCCCGGCGGGCTGGTCACCGCGATCGAGCCGATCATGCGGGCCAACAGCGGCATCTGGGTGGGCTGGCCGGGGGGCACCGAGACCGGCCTGGAGCCCTTCGAGCACGACGGGATGACGCTCGACCCGATCTCCCTGTCCGAGGACGAGATCGCGGGCTTCTACGAGGGGTTCAGCAACGCCACCCTGTGGCCGCTCTACCACGACCTGGTCGCCAAGCCGGAGTTCCACCGCGAGTGGTGGGACTCCTACGTCAGCGTCAACCAGCGGTTCGCCGAGCGGGCCGCGTCGCGGGCCGCGGAGGACGCGACCGTCTGGGTGCACGACTACCAGCTCCAGCTCGTGCCCCAGATCCTGCGCGAGCTCCGGCCCGACCTGCGGATCGGCTTCTACCTCCACATCCCCTTCCCCCCGGCCGAGCTCTTCCAGCAGCTCCCCTGGCGCCGCCAGCTGCTCGAGGGCCTGCTCGGGGCCGACCTGGTCGGCTTCCAGCTGCCCGGCGGTGCCGCCAACTTCGTGCGGCTGGTGCGGCAGCGCGTCGGCCACAAGACCCACCGTGACCTCGTCTACCTGCCCGGCGACCGCACGGTCCGGGCCGCTGCGTTCCCCATCTCCATCGACTACAAGGGCTTCGAGGACCTCGCGAAGTCCGACGCCGTCGGCAAGCGCGCCACCGAGATCCGCAACGCCCTGGGCAACCCCACGAAGGTGTTCCTCGGGATCGACCGGCTCGACTACACCAAGGGCATCTACGCCCGCCTCCGCGCATTCTCCGAGCTGATCCGCGACGACGAGCTCGACGTCGAGAAGGCCGTGTTCGTCCAGGTCGCCACCCCCTCGCGCGAGCAGGTCGAGGAGTACCGCGTCCTGCGCGACGAGATCGACCGGCTGGTGGGGCGGATCAACGGCGACCTCGGGCGGATCGGGCGGCCGGTGATCAGCTACCTGCACTCGTCGTACCCGCGGGAGGAGATGGCGGCCCTCTACCGGGCGGCCGACGTCATGGTCGTCACGCCCTATCGCGACGGCATGAACCTCGTCGCGAAGGAGTACGTCGCCTGCCGCTACGACGAGGACGGTGCACTGGTGCTCTCCGAGTTCGCCGGCGCCGCTGCCGAGCTGCGCCAGGCCTGGCAGGTCAACCCCTACGACATGAACGGCACCAAGGCCGCCCTGCTCGAGGCCTACCGGGCCGAGCCCAAGGACCGCCAGCGCCGGATGCGGGCGATGCGCCGCACGGTCAAGCAGTTCGACGTCGCCGCCTGGGCGCGGAGCTTCCTCGACGAGCTCGACAACGTGCGGCCGCCCCACGGCAAGCGGCTCAAGCCCACCGCCGACGGTTGAACCTGACTCTGCTGCGCTGACGGGTGCGAGAAGAACCCGTCCTCCACGGACCCGTAACCCCCCGGCCATCCCTGCGTTGGACCCTGTGTGGCGCGCGAACGCCATGGGGCCGGCGCGGGTCGGGGCATAGATCCCGCGCCGGCTCGTTCGCGCGCCACTCTCGGAGCGGCTGCTGGTCGGGCGTGGGGGTCCGACCGGCGCAGGCTCGGGTAGTTTCGAGCCATGGACCTGATCCCCAAGCCCGATCAGGTCGTGTCCGCCGCCGGCAACGTCGCCCACCGCGTCGTCTACGGCGGCCTGGCCGACCTCCGGCCGATGCCGCGCACCCTGATCGACGACGGCACGCTGCGCGAGGTCTACCACTACCGCCCGGCCGCCCGCGCCCACGAGCAGGGAGACCCGGTCCTGCTGGTGACGCCCCTCGCGGCCCCCGCTCTCTGCTACGACCTACGCCGCGGCTGCTCGCTGGTCGAGCACCTCGTCGACTCCGGTCGTCGTACCTATCTCGTGGAGTACGGCGCGGTCTCGTTCAAGAACCGCAACCTCGGCATGGAGCACTGGATCGAGGAGGTCGTCCCGACCGCGGTCCGCGAGGTGTCCGCCCACGCCGGAGGGCGGCCCGTGCACGTGGTCGGCTGGTCCCTGGGTGGCGTGTTCGCACTGCTCGCCTCCGCCGGCGACCCCGGCCTGCCGATCGCCTCGATCACCGCGGTCGGCTCGCCGTTCGACGTCCGCGAGGTGCCGCTGGTGGCCCCGCTGCGGCCGCTGCTCAACTTCACCGACGGGCGCGGTGCGATCACGCGGCTCTACCAGGCGGCGGGCGGCGCGCCGCAGCCCCTGGTGCGCTGGGCCTTCCAGCTGTCGTCGTTCCAGAAGCTGGTCACCAAGCCGCTCGCGATCGCCCGCCACCTCGACGACGCCGACTACCTGGCCCAGATCGAGGCCGTCGACCGCTTCACCGACAACATGATCGCCTACCCCGGCCGGACGTTCGGTCAGCTCTACCACCGGCTGCTCAAGGGCAACGCCCTCGTCGACGGCACCTTCGAGGTCGGTGACCGCACGCTGTCGGTCGGCGACGTCACCGCACCGGTCCTGGTCTTCGCGGGCGCGGCCGACGGGATCGCTCCCGTCGCGTCGGTGAAGGCGTCGGTGCCGCTGCTGACCGGCGCTCGCGACGTGCGGTTCGAGATCGTGCCCGGCGGGCACCTGGGGATGCTGACCGGCCGGAAGGCACGCGGCAGCACCTGGGTCGTGCTCGACGAGTGGATCGACCAGTGGTCCACACCGGAGCAGCCGGCCGCCGGGGCCCGTCGTGCCACGGCGAAGAAGCGGCCCACGACCCGCAAGTCCGCGTCGGCCACGGCGTCCACCGCGAAGGCGCCGGCGAAGAAGTCCGCTCCGAAGGCGCCGGCGAGGAAGACCGCGAGCAAGACCGCGAAGAAGTCGACGGCGCCTCGGAAGGCCGCCACCGCGGTGGCGCCGGCGAGCGAGGACGTGGAGATCGGGACCAACCCGACCCGTCGCTACGGGTCCGCCGGCTCGCGAGCGCTCGGCCGCTGAGAAGCTCGGCCGCCGAGGTGTCCTCCCCGTCCCCCCGCCGTTCGTCCCCTGGGTGACGGCGCCACCCGGCGCCGTTCCGACCCGGACCTGGAGGTTCTCGTGAAGTACATGCTGATCCACGCCGTCGACCCGACGGAGACCCCGAACACCCCGACCTGCCAGGCGCCCGACGGTGCTCTCGACGCCTGGATCGCCGAGATGACCGCGCGCGGCGTGGTGCTCGACGGCGCGCGGCTGCACCCGGTGTCCGACGCGACCACGGTGCGCGCGCCGGGCGGGCAAGCTGGCCGTCACCGACGGGCCCTTCGCGGAGACCAAGGAGCAGGTCGCCGGGTACGACGTGATCGACTGCCCCGACCTCGACTCCGCGCTCGCCGTCGCAGCCGCGCATCCGACGACCTACGTCGGCACCATCGAGGTGCGCCCGTTCGGGGAGGGCATGCCCGACCCCGACATCACCGAGACGCCGGCCCGGGCCAAGCTGCGCTACCTGATGCTCGTCTGCGCCGACATGCGCCGCGCGATGGCCGCGGCCGCCGAGGAGTCGGCCGAGCGAGCGGCGCCGACGACGCGAGGACTTCGACGAGGGGCCCGACGAGGAATCGACGCCTGGATCGAGATGGCGGGCCCGCGGCGGCTCTACGGCTGGGAGCTGGAGTTCCCCGACCGAGGCCGTCACCGTCCGCCGCGTGAAGGGCGAGGCGGTCACCACGTCGACGGCCCGTTCGCCGAGACCAAGGAGCAGATCGCCGGCTACGACCTGCTCGAGTGCGACGACCTCGACGACGCGCTCCAGGCCGCGGCCGGACACCCGGTGGCCGACGGCGGCGACTCGAGCTCCGGCCGCTCTGGCGGTGACCCTACCCCCGCGCCGACGACGCGGTCGCCCTCAGCTTCGAGCAGAGCTGGGGGCGGCTCGTCGCGGGACTCATCGGCTGGTGCGGCGACTGGGACCTCGCCGAGGAGTGCGCCGCAGAGGCCTACGCCGCGGCGGTCGCCGCCTGGGACGCGGGACGGCGCGCCCGGACGTCCCGCTGGCCTGGCTGACCACCGTCGCCCGCAACCGGGCCCGCGACCGGATCCGCCGCCGTACGACCGAGGGCGCGAAGCTCGACCTCGCCCACGCCGACGCGACGCGACGCGGTGGCGGCGAGTCGACGCCGAGGACATCCCCGACGAGCGGCTCCGGCTGATCTTCACCTGCTGCCACCCGGCCCTGCCGATGCCCGCCCGGATCGCGCTCACCCTGCGCACGCTGTGCGGGCTGACGCCGGCCGAGATCGCCCGCGCGTTCCTGGTCACCGAGACGACGATGGACAAGCGGCTGGTCCGCGCCCGGGCCAAGATCAAGCATGCCGGCATCCCCTACCGCGTGCCGCCCCCCGAGCTGTGGGCCGAGCGGCGTCGACGGCGTGCTGGCCGTCCTCTACCTGATGTTCAACGAGGGGTACGCCGCCTCCTCGGGCGAGTCCTTGCTGCGCGTCGACGTGTCCGCCGAGGCGATCCGGCTGACCCGGCTCGCTCCGTCGACCTGCTGCCGGCAGCGGACGAGGTCCGGCGCTGCTCGCCCTCATGCTGCTCACCGACGCCCGCCGGCCGGCCCGGGTGCGCGACGGGGACGTCGTACCCCTGGCCGAGCAGGACCGCTCGCTGTGGGACACGGCGCGATCGCCGAGGCCGCCGCCCTCCTGACATCCATGGGCCGAGCCGTGGGGTCCGTACGCCGTCCAGGCCCGCATCGCGCTCTGCCACGACGCCGCCGCCCGCCCGGAGGACACCGACTGGGCGGCCATCGCCCGACCTCTACAGCCCTCCCGCCGACGCCGGTCACCGAGCTGAACCGCGCGGTCGCGGTGGCGATGGTCCATGGACCGGCCGCGGCTCTGGCCATGGTCGAGGACCTCGACGACGACCTGGCGGGCTACTACCTGCACGCAGCGACGAAGGCCGACCTCGAGGCGAGGCTCGGGCGCGTCGACGAGGCCGCCGCGTCCCTCCGGGTCGCGATCGACCTCGCGCCCACCGGCGCCGAACGACGACTGCTCCGCGAGCGGCTCGAGGCGCTGCTCAGCGGACGCTGACACCGCGCAGCCCGCCGACGTGCTCCGGGTCCGCGAACGACGAGTGCCCGCCACCTGACGCGGCCGAGCCTGGTCACCCGATCCCGCGCTCGGCCAGCCATCTGCGGGCCGCGGTCGGCGACGCCCGGGCGAGCCACGCGTCGTACACCATCTCGGCGAGCTCGTCGCGGCTCAGCTCCCCGATCCGCGACGCCCGCAGCAGGACCGACAGGTGGCCGTCGAAGTGGGGCGTCGTGAAGTACGGCGTGGTCTCGTCGGCGAGGAGAGCCTGCTTGTCGATCTCGGAGGCGACCCAGAGGACGATCACGTCGTCGTACCGGTCCCCCGTCCCCGGGTCGACGGCGTCGGGCCGCGGGGTGCGGAAGAAGACGAAGCTGCGACGGCTGACCTGGTAGACCTCGTTGCCCTTCGGCCCGGTCTCGACGGTGACGCCGGGCATCGAGCCGGCGAGCTCGTGGAGGTCGGCGACCGTGGCTCGGCGGGGACGCGTCATCCGCCCACCCTGCTACGCCGGCGCGCCGGTCGCTAGCGTGAGCGCGTGGGTGCGCTGAGCGGGCTGGTCGACCGCGGGCTGATGGCGCCCGACTGGGCCGCGGCCCTGACGCCGGTCGACGAGCGGATCGCGGCGATGGGCCAGTTCCTGCGGGCAGAGCTGGCCGCCGGCCGCGGCTACCTCCCGGCCGGTGACGACGTGTTCAAGGCCTTCCGGCGCCCGCTGGCCGAGGTGCGGGTGCTGATCGTCGGCCAGGACCCCTACCCCACGCCCGGCCACCCGATCGGGCTGTCGTTCGCCGTCGCCCCGGACGTGCGGCCGCTGCCGGCCTCCCTGCGCAACATCTACCAGGAGCTGGCGACCGACCTCGGCCACCCGCCCGCAGCAAACGGCGACCTCACCCCGTGGGCCGACCGGCGGCGTGATGCTCCTGAACCGCGTGCTGACCGTGCGGCCCGGCGAGTCGGCCTCGCACCGTGGCCGCGGCTGGGAGGAGGTCACGTCGTGCGCGATCGACGCGCTCGCGGCGCGCGGCGGCGCCGCGGCGGCGATCCTGTGGGGCCGAGACGCGCAGTCGCTCAAGCCGGCGCTGGGCCCGATCCCCTGGGTGGAGTCGGTGCACCCGTCCCCGCTCTCGGCGGCGCGCGGCTTCTTCGGGTCGAGACCGTTCTCGCGGGTGAACCGGCTGCTCGTCGAGCAGGGCAGCGACCCGGTCGACTGGTCGCTGCCGTCGTGACCCGCCCGACCCGCCACCTGACGCCGCCCTCGGGGTTCCTCAACGACCCGACCGGCCTGCTCCGGTACGACGACCGCTGGCACGTCCTCTACCAGCACTCGCCCGGGCCGGTGCACGGCGACGTCTCGTGGGGCCATGCGGTCAGCGACGACCTGCTGACGTGGGAGCACCTCCCCGTCGCGATCCCGTGCGATGCGGACGAGGAGGTGTGGACGGGATCGGCGGTGGTCGACACGGACAACACCTCCGGCTTCGGTCACGGCGCGCTCGTGGCGGCGTACACGAGCGTCCGCCGGCGCGATCGCAACCAGAGCCAGGCCCTGGCCGCCAGCACCGACGGGGGCCTCACCTGGCGCAAGCACGGGGTCGTGCTCGACATCGGTTCGACGGACTTCCGCGACCCGCGCCTGCTGCGGTACGACGACCACTGGGTGATGGCGGTCGCCCGGTCGCTCGACGACGCGATCGCGCTCTACTCCTCGCCGGACCTGCACACGTGGTCGCACGAGAGCGACGTCGCGATGCCTGCCGGCCAGGGGGTCTGGGAGTGCCCCGACCTGTTCCCGCTCGGCGACCGGTGGGTGCTGCTCGTCTCGCGCGAGCCCGAGACACTCGTCCTGGTCGGTGGCTTCGACGGTCGCCGGTTCGTCCCGGAGGGGGACCTGCGACCGCTCGACCACGGTCCCGACCTCTACGCCGGCGTCACCTTCCCCGACCTGCCCGACGGGCGGCGGGTGCTCCTCGGCTGGCTGGACGGCTGGGCCTATGCCCAGGTGATGCCGACCGAGCCGTGGCGCGGTCAGCTCTCCGTCGGCCGCGAGCTCGGCCTGGCCCGCGACGCCGACGGCACGCCGTACGTCGAGCAGCGGCCGCTCGCCCCGACCACGCCGCTCACCCTCGGTGATCCGGTCGAGCTCGCACCCGGCGTGCGCGCGTCGTACGACGGCAGCTCGGTCGTCCTCGAGCGGCTCGACGACCGGGTCCCGGGCTTCGCGGGTCGGTGGGCGGTGCCCACCGGAGGGCCGCAGGTCGAGGTCGTGACCGACAGCCACTCGGTGGAGCTGTTCACCGCGGAGGGACGCTCGGCGAGCCTGCACACGCTCCCCGCCGCGGGGGCGACCCCTGGCCCGGGTCGGTGATGACAGCCGGGGGTGGGCGACGGACACTGGTGGTCCGGGCCCGGGTGGAACGGGGGGTCCGGACGATGCCTCGCGGAATAAAGTTGAATATGCAATCATTTGGTCCGACATGAACGATCGCATGCCTGCCCTCTACATCGGCCACGGCGCACCCCCGCTGCTCGACGACCCGCTGTGGTCGAGCCAGCTGAGGGGCCTGGCCGACGACCTCCCGCGCCCGCAGGCGATCCTGATCGTCAGCGCCCACTGGGAGTCCGCGCCGGTGATGCTGAGCGCCGACGGCGCCCCCCTGGTCTACGACTTCGGCGGCTTCGCCGAGAGGTACTACCGGATGACCTACGCGACCCCGCCGGCGACCGCGCTCGCCCAGCGGATCGCGGCGATGATGCCCGACAGCGAGCCGGTCCACCAGCACGCCAGCCGTGGGCTCGACCACGGGGCCTGGGTGCCGCTGAAGATCATGTACCCCGACGCCGACGTCCCGGTGCTGCAGATGTCGCTGCCCACCTCCGACCCGGCCCGGCTCCTCGCCCTCGGCGAGCGCCTCCGGCCGCTGCGCGACGAGGGTGTGCTGATCATCGGCTCCGGCTTCCTGACCCACGGTCTGCCCTTCCTGACGGAGTTCCGGATCGACGCGGCCGCTCCCGGCTGGTCGAAGGACTTCGACACCTGGGCCGGTGAGGCACTGGCCCGCGGCGACGTCGACGCTCTCGCGTCCTACAAGTCGCAGGCGCCGGGGATGCCCTACGCCCACCCGACCGTCGAGCACTACACGCCGCTCTTCGTCACCCTGGGAGCGTCCTCCGACCCCGAGACCCCCGGCGAGCAGCTCTTCGAGGGCTTCTGGATGGGTCTGTCGAAGCGCTCGCTCCAGGTCGCCTGAGACCCGGCGGCAGGCTGCGGGTAGCTGCTCCAGGTCGCTGGACCCGAGCGGCTCGCGCGAGTGAGCTCGTCGAGCTCGGCGAGGTCGGCCGCAGTCGGCTCCCACCGCAGCGAGAAGGCGTTGGCGCGGACCTGCTCGCCCCGGGTGGCGCCGGAGATGACCGAGCCGACGGCGGGCTGGGCGGCCAGGCCGGCGATGGCGACGTCGAGGACCGAGACGCCACGCTGCTCGGCGTACGCCGCCACGCCCTCGATCCGGTCCCAGGGTGCGTTCTCGAGCCAGGGCGAGGCCACGGAGGCAGCGCGCGAGCCGGCGGGAGCGGCCTCGCCGCGGCGGTACTTGCCCGTGAGGAGGCCGTACTCCAGCGGGAAGTAGGGGAGCAGGCCGAGTCCGTACTCCTCGCAGGCCGGGACGACCTCGGCCTCGGCCGTGCGGTCGAGCAGGGAGTAGCGGTTCTGCACGGAGACGAACCGCTCGAAGCCGTTCGTGCGCGCGGTCCAGTCCGCGTCGGCGACCTGCCACCCGGCGACGTTGGAGACGCCGAGGTAGCGCACCTTGCCCTCGCGGACGAGGTCGGTCAGCACGGAGAGCGTCTCCTCGATCGGGGTGACGCCGTCGGGCTCGTGGTACTGGTAGAGGTCGAGGTAGTCGGTGCGGAGCCGTCGGAGGGACGACTCGACCGCACGGCGTACGTAGGCACGCGAGCCGCGCGCACCCCGGTCGGGACCGTTCGCGCCCTGCATGTCCATGCCGAACTTGGTGGCGACCACGAACTCGTCGCGCCGGCCCTGGAGCGCCTCGCCCAGCATCTGCTCGCTCGCTCCCTGGCCGCCGTAGACGTCGGCGGTGTCGAGCAGGGTGACCCCGACGTCCTGCGCGGCGTCGAGGATCTCGCGCACGCCGTCGACGTCGACGCGGCGGCCGAACGCGTTGCACCCGATGCCGACGGCGCTGACCACCAGGCCCGAGTCGCCCAGCGGGCGGTAGGTCATCTCACTCATGACCTCGACCCTAGCCAGCGGCGGAAGCCTCGATCAGGTCGAGGTCGCGCACGCAGAAGCCGTGGTGCTCGAACTCCTCGTTGAGCACCGTGCCCAGGCACTGGCGCACGCTCCGGCCGCGGGCGTACGGCGGCCACCCCGGCGCCGTCGGGCACCGGCGCCGGACCGGCGAGCCGCTCGGGCGTGACGCCGGCCAGCCACGCCTCGAGCTCGGCAGCCTGCTCGGCGCGGACCGCCAGCACCTCGTCGAGGGTCGGGTCGGCGGTGGGGTCGAGGCCCTGCTCCTCGCGGTCGGGCACGGACTCGATCCCCAGGCCCATCGGGGTGAAGCAGCGTCGCTCGAGCCCAGCACGCACCGGCGGAACCACGAGTCGTGGACGAAGACCAGGTGGCGCAGGGTCTGCACGGCCGACCACTCGTCGTTCGCGCTGCGGTGCTCGATGCCGGGCGTGGCTCGCAGCCGCTCCACCGTCGCGGCCCAGCCGGCCGCGCAGCTGACGCGTGCGCCTCACGCAGGTCGTCCGGGTCGTCGGACCGGATCAGGACCCGCACCGGGTGGCGCCGGTCGAGCTCGGCCTCGACGTAGGCCATCACCTCGACGCCGTTGACGACGAGGTTGGTGACGAGGCCGTCGATCTCGGCATCCTGCATGACGACCCCGATCAGCCTCGCGCCGGTCGATCACGCACTCGCGGAACTCGGCTCCCGTCAGGTCCTGGTCGACGAATCTCTCCATGCGGACCACCGTAGGGCTGGGGCGCCGACAGGCCCGGTGCCAGGATGACGGGATGCGCTTCCTGTCGATCCAGTCGTCGGTCGCCTACGGCCACGTCGGCAACTCGGCGGCCACGTTCCCGCTCCAACGGCTCGGCCACGAGGTCTGGCCGGTCTCGACCGTGGTCTTCTCCAACCACACCGGCTACGGCGCCTGGCGCGGGCCGCTCCTCCCACCCGACGACGTCCGCGCCGTGGTCACCGGCATCGCCGAGCGCGGCGTACTCCCGACGTGTGACGGCGTGCTCTCCGGCTACCTCGGCGGTCCGGGGATCTGCGAGGTCGTGGTGGACGCGGTCGCGCAGGTGAAGGCGGCCAACCCGGCAGCGACGTACACCTGCGACCCCGTCATGGGCAACGCCACCAGCGGCTGCTTCGTCGACCCGGCGATCCCACCGATCATCCGCGAGCAGGTGGTGCCGCTCGCCGACGTCATCACGCCCAACCAGTTCGAGCTCGGGTTCCTGACCGACACCGAGCCCGACGACCTCGCCTCCACGCTCGACTCGGCCGACGCGGCCCGGGCGCTGGGCCCCTCGACGGTGCTGGTCACGTCGTTCCTGCGGCCCGACCGCCCCGACGACACGATCGAGCTGCTCGCGGTGACCGGCGAGGGCGCCTGGACGGTCCGCACGCCGCAGCTGCCGATGAAGGCCAACGGCTCCGGCGACCTCACGGCCGCGCTCTTCACCGCCCATCTGAAGGAGACCGGCTCCGCCGCCGACGCCCTCGCATCGACGGTCTCCTCGGTGTACGCCGTCCTGAAGGCGACGCTCGACTCCGGCGAGCGCGAGCTCCGGATCGTCGCCGCCCAGGACGCCATCGCCCACCCTTCCCGGGAGTTCGAGGTCGAGCAGGTCCGCTGAGCCGACCCAGCTACCGTCACGGGCCACCATCAGCCGGCACTCAGGAGCCACACAGCAACGCGTAGCAGGCTCGGAGCATGGCCCGACAGCCCGCGTCGTACGACGACCCCGCCTTCCGCTCCGAGGAGCGCGTCGTGCGTCGGCGACGGCTGCTCGCCGCGGCGGTGATGCTGCTGGCGCTCACCGGCATCGCCGGCGGCTCCGTCGCCGCAGCGGTGGCCAGCGCCCACGACGACCGCGCCGACACGACGTCCCAGGTCGTCCACGTTCGCTGACACCGTCGACCCGGGATCCGCGACCCCCGAGCCCGACGGACCCCGGAGCCGGTGACAGGAATCGAACCCGCGACATCTTCTTTACAAGAGAAGCGCTCTACCGTCTGAGCTACACCGGCGCGCCGCAGGATGCGGCCGGGCCATGGTAGTGGCGGGGCGTGTCCGATCACGCAGCCAGGAACGACTCGAGAGACCGTCGGATCCCGGCCGCGTCGAGTCCGTGCGCGCGCTGGTGCTCCGCGGGGCTGCCGTAGTGGCGCAGCTCGGTCCGGCGGGTGCCGAGGGCCAGCAGCCGATGGGGGACGTCGACGAGCGCGTCGGCCACGCAGCGGGCGGTCGTGCCGGCCAGCCAGGGCTCGACCAGCACCACGTCGGGCGAGCCCAGCGTGCTGCGCAGGGTGGGCGCGTCGAAGGGTCGCACGGAGTGCGCGTAGAGCACGGTGACGTCTCGGTCGGAGGTGGCCGCGAGCACCTCGTCGAGGACCGGCCCGAGCGCGATCACGGTGCCGCCGGCCCCTCGTCGTACGACGTGGAGACCGGGGCCGTGGAAGGACTCGCCGTTGACCTGCTCCACCACCCGCACGTAGTGCAGCCCCTCCGCGGCCACCGCACGGCGAAGGACCTCGTCGGTCTCCGTCGCCGTCCCCGGAGCGTGGATGGTCACGTCCGGCAGTGAGTCCAGCAACGCGACGTCGCCCGGAGCCTGGTGCGTCCGGCCGGCCTGGGAGGCGTCGAACGAGCCACCGACCCCGACCAGCACGCCGCCGACTCCTTGGTGGGCGAAGCCCAGCTTGACCTGCTCGAAGGCCCGCTCGACCAGGAACGTGCCGAACGTGTGCACGATCGGGCGCAGCCCGGTCAGTGCCATCCCGGCGCCGACGTTGACCAGCAGCTGCTCGCGGATCCCGACGTTGACGACCCGGTCCGGGTGAGCGCGCGCGGCCGCGCCGAAGAAGCGCGCCGAGATCTCGGCATAGACGAGGGCGGTCGACAGGTCCTCGTCGAGGAGGTCGGCAGTGGTCCGACCGAACTGGGTCCGAGGGTCACGGATCAGAGTCGTCATGCCGCCAGCTCCTCGTCGTCGAGCACGGTCGCGATCACGGCACTCGGTACGCCGACCCCGCGTTCGGACAGCGCCTTCTCCAGCGCCGCGTGGTCGCGCCCGTCGGCCGTGGTGACCTTCCAGCCCTCGGTCGCGAACCGTTCGGCGATCCGCCCCGGCACCGCGTAGCTGGCGGAGCGGTTGTCCACCACGACCGTCGTCAGGGCGTCGAGCCCGAGCGCGGCGGCGAGCTCGAGTGCCTCGTGGTTGGACCCTTCGTCGAGCTCCGCGTCGCCCACCAGGACGACGATCCGCGCGTCGATCCCCTGCGCCCGCAGGCCGAGCGCCGTACCGACGGCGAGTGGCAGGCCGTGGCCCAGCGACCCCGACGAGATCTCGACACCGGGCACCAGGTTGCGGTCGGGGTGATACCCGAGCGGCGAGTCGAAGGAGCCCCACGTGTCGAGCCAGGACGCCGGGAAGAACCCTCGGTCGCACAGCACCGCGTAGTAGGCCATCGGGCCGTGCCCCTTCGACAACAGGAACCTGTCCCGACGCGGGTCGTCGACCCGCTCGGGCGACACGTCGAGGACGCGCTCGTAGAGCACCCGGATCACGTCGAGGGTCGAGAGCGCGGCCAGCGAGTGCTTCTCGTCGCCGGTCATCCTGGTCAGCAGCAGGTCGATGTTCACAGCAGCCATTCCACAAGTTGAAGTCAACTTGAAGTCAAGGCATCCTCGTCGGCATGACCGAGATCACCATCGGCGAGCTGTCCGAGCGCTCGGGGGTGGCCACCAGCGCCATTCGCTACTACGAGCGACCTCGGCCTGGTCTCCTCACGTCGTACGACGGGCAACCAGCGCCGCTACGAGCGCGCCATGCTGCGGCGCCTGGCCTTCATCCGGACCGCCCAACGGGTCGGTCTGAGCCTGGAGGAGATCGAGACCGCGCTCGCCACCCTGCCCAGCAACCGCACCCCTACCAAGGCCGACTGGACCCGCCTGAGCCGTGGCTGGCGGCCCCGGCTCGAGGCACAGATCCGTCAGCTCGAGCGACTGCGCGACACGCTCGACTCCTGCATCGGCTGCGGCTGCCTGAGCCTGCGTCGCTGCGCGCTGAACAACCCCGAGGACGAGGTCGCCGGCCGTGGCCCGGGTGCCGTCTTCCTCGAGGGCCGCTGAGGACCACCGCGCGGCACTAGCCTGACGTCATGGCGCTGCACTTCGTGGCCAGCCGGCCCGATCCCGAGATCGTGCACCTGCCGTGGTCCGTGCCGCTGGACGAGTGGTCGGAGGACTACGTCGTCCAGCTCCCGCGCGGCCTGAGCCGCCACATCGTCCGCATCGTCCGGCTCGGCGACCGCACCTACGCGATCAAGGAGACCCAGGAGGAGATCGCGTTCCGCGAGTACCGCCTGCTGCGCGACCTCCAGCGGCTGGGCCTGCCGGCGGTGCAGCCGGTCGGCGTCGTCACGGGCCGCGAGACCGACGACGACGAGGAGCTCCCCTGCGCGCTGATGACCCAGCACCTCGCCTTCTCGCTGCCCTACCGGGCGTTGTTCGCCCACGGCATGTCGGCCGACAGCCTGCCCAGCCTCGTCGACGCGCTCGTCGTCCTGCTCGTGCGGCTCCACCTGGCCGACTTCTACTGGGGCGACGTCTCCCTCTCGAACGTGCTCTTCCGCCGCAGCGCCGGTGGCTTCGCGGCGTACCTCGTGGACGCCGAGACCGGTGAGCTGCGACCCGCGCTCTCCCAGCGGATGCGCGAGTGGGACGTGCAGGTGGCGTGCGAGAACGTCTTCGCCGAGCTGCTCGACCTCCAGGCCGCCGGTTGGCTCAGCACCCACGTGGAGGGAGACGAGATCGTGGCCCTGATCGAGCGGCGCTACACCGACCTCTGGAACGAGCTGACCGAGGAGGAGGAGTTCAACGCCGACGAGATGTGGCGGATCCAGGAGCGCATCGAGCGACTCAACGACCTCGGCTTCGACGTCGACGAGCTCGACATCGTCACCGACTTCGACGGCGACCGGATCCGGATCCAGCCCAAGGCCGTCGAGCTCGGGCACCACCGGCGCGAGCTCCAGGCCCTGACCGGGCTCGACGTGGAGGACGCCCAGGCGCGCCGACTCCTCAACGACGTCGCCTGGTTCATCGCGCACCACGACCTCGGTCGCGAGGACCGGTCGGTGGCCGCCAACCGCTGGCTGACCGAGATGTACGAGCCGGCCATGGCGATGGTGCCGGCCGAGGCGCGCTCCAAGCTCGAGCCCGCCGAGATCTTCCACGAGATGCTCGTGCACCGGTGGTACCTCTCCGAGCGCGCCGGCCACGAGATCCCCCTGCTCGAGGCCGCCCCCGACTACCTCGAGAACGTCCTGGTCAAGAAGCCCGACGAGCTGGTGACCGCGGACGACGCCCCCACCGTCAACCCCGGGCTCGACGAGGACCAGGACGCCGGCGTCCTGTGATCGCTCCTGCGCTCGGCGGAAGTGTCAGCGCAGCAGGTCGCGCCCGATCACCATCCGCTGGATCTGGTTGGTGCCCTCGAAGATCTGCATGACCTTCGCGTCGCGGAACAGCCGCTCGACGGGATACTCCCGCGTGTAGCCGTTGCCGCCGAGCACCTGCACGGCGTCCGTCGTCACCCGCATCGCCGCGTCGGACGCCGTGAGCTTGGCGATGCTCGCCTGGCGGCCGAAGGGGCGGCCGGCGTCCTTGAGCCGCGCGGCCATCAGGTAGGTCGCCCGGGCCCGCTCGACGTCCGCCGCCATGTCGGCGAGGAGGAACTGGAGTCCCTGGAGCTCGCCGATGGGGCGGCCGAACTGCCGTCGCTCGCCGGCGTACGCCACGGCGTGGGTCAGTGCGGCCTGCGCGGTGCCGGTCGCGACGGCGGCGATGCCGAGCCGGCCGGCGTCGAGCGCCGACAGCGCGACCTTCATGCCGGCGCCCTCGTCACCGACGAGCCGGGCGGCCGGGATCCGGGCGTCGTCGAAGATGACCTGCGTGGTGACGTCGGCCGCCAGGCCCATCTTCTTCTCCGGGGCGCCGAAGCTCATGCCCGGCGTCCCGTCGGGCACCACGAACGCCGAGAGGCCCCGCTTGGGGTCGTCGGAGGTGCGGGCGAACAGGATGTAGTAGTCGGCGCAGGAGCCGTTGCTGATCCACTGCTTGGTGCCGTTCACGACGTACGCGTCACCGTCGCGTACGGCGCGCGTCCGGATGCCGCTGACGTCGGAGCCCGCCTGCGGCTCGGACAGGCAGTAGGCGCCGAGCCAGTCGCCGCTGAGCATGCGGGGCAGCCACTCCGCGCGCAGGGCGTCGCTGCCGTTCGTGGCCACGACGTGGGCGGTCAGGCAGTGCACGCTGACGCCGACACCGACGCTCGGCCACGCGGTCGCGATCTCCTCGACGACCTGCAGGTAGGTCTCGTAGGGCTGCGCGCCGCCGCCGTACTCCTCGGGGAACGGCAGGCTCAGCAGGCCGGACCTCCCGAGCAGCCGATAGGCCGCCTCCGGGAACTCGGCCCGCTCCTCGGTCTCGTGCACCCGGGGCGCGAGCTCCTTGGTGGCGATCTCGCGGGTCAGCTCGAGCAGGGCCTCACCGACCCCGTCGTCGTCGCTCGGGAGCAACCGCTCCACCGTCGTACCCACCCGTCGATGATGCCACCCTGTGACGCCCGGCTCCTACCGGGCGCCGACCCGTCACATCGCGCGACGTCGTACGGCGGGAACGTCGGCCGGGTCGGCGCTCTGGGGCGTGGACACCTGCCGGGTCAGCGGTGCTGGGCCAGGCCGTAGAGGGCGATCGAGGCGGCGACCCCGGCGTTGAGCGACTCGACCGAGGAGGCCATCGGGATCGAGAGCAGCCGGTCGCAGGTCTCGCCCACCAGGCGCGAGAGTCCGTCGCCCTCGGAGCCGACGACCACCACGAGCGGGCCGGACGCCAGGTCGGGGTCGGCGAGCAGGTCGGGCAGCGTCAGGTCGCCCGCGGCGGCCAGGCCGACGACCTGGCAGCCGGCGTCCTGGTAGTCCTTGAGGGTCCGCACCAGGTTCGTCGCGTGGGCGACCGGCAGCCGCGCGGCCGCGCCGGCCGACGACTTCCACGCCGAGGCGGTCATCCGCGCGGCCCGGCGCTCGGGGACCACGACGCCGTGGGCACCGAACGCGGCGGCCGACCGCACGACGGCGCCGAGGTTGCGCGGGTCGGTCACCGAGTCGAGCGCCACGATCAGCGGGGCCTCGCCGCGCTCGGCGGCGTCGTCGAGGAGGTCGCTCGGGTGGGCGTACTCGTAGGCGGGGATCCGCGCGGCCAGTCCCTGGTGGACGGCCTTGTCCGTACGGCGGTCGAGCTCGGCCCGGGTCACCTCGAGCAGCGAGATGCCGCCCTCGGCGGCGAGCTTGAACGCCTCGCGCAGCCGCGCGTCGCGCTCGGTGCCCTCGGCGACGTAGACGCCGCTGACCGGTACGCCGGCCCGGAGCGCCTCGACCACCGAGTTGCGCCCGGCGATCCACTCGTCGTCGCCGGCACTGCGACGCTTCGGACGGACCGACGCAGACTGCTCCGCCTTGCTCCGGACCTTGTGGGCCTTGTGGTGGGGGCGGTCGACCGCCTTCGGTGTCGGGCCCTTGCCCTCGAGCCCCTGCCGGACGCGTCCGCCCGACCCGGCGGTCGGTCGCTTGGACGACTTGCGGATCGCGCCCTTGCGCTTGGAGTTGCCAGGCACGTCAGTGACCCTTCCGGTGGTCGAGCAGCGAGCGAAGCGAGCGTGTCGAGACCCCAGGCATCAGCGCACCGTCCACTTCGGTCCGTCGGGGGTGTCCTCGACCTCGATGCCGGCGGCGGCGATCCGGTCGCGGATCGCGTCGGCGCGCGTCCAGTCCTGGTCGGCTCGTGCCGCGGCCCGCTCGTCGAGCAGGCCGGCGACCAGCGCGTCGACGGCGGCACCGAGCTTGGCGTCGTCGGAGCCCGTCGGCGTCGCGAACGCCGGGTCGGCGGGGTCCAGGCCGAGCACGCCGAGCATCGCCACGACCTGCCGCCGCCACCTCGGCGGCGGACTCACCGGCGGCGAGGCGCCGGTTGCCCTCGCGGACCCGGTCGTGGATCACCGCGATCGCGGCCGGCGTACCGAGGTCGTCGTCGAGCGCCGCGGCGAAGGCGTCGGGGACGTGGTCTCGACTCCGCCCGACCGCCGAGGAGGGCTCGACCGCCGCGGGAGCCGCGGACGGCTCACCGGCGCGCTGGAGGAAGCTCTCGATCCGGCGGAACCCCTGCGCGGCCTCGTCGAGCGCCTCGAAGGAGAACTCGACGTGGGAGCGGTAGTGCGCCGAGACCATGTAGAACCGCAGCTCGATGCCGCGCACCCGCTTGAGCACCTCGGGGATCAGCAGGGAGTTGCCCAGCGACTTCGACATCTTCTCGCCGGCCGTGGTGATCCACGCGTTGTGGAGCCAGTACGACGCGAACGCCTGGCCGGCGGCGCGCGACTGCGCCAGCTCGTTCTCGTGGTGGGGGAAGCGCAGGTCGACGCCGCCGCCGTGGATGTCGAAGGCGGGGCCGAGGTACTTCGCCGCCATCGCCGAGCACTCGATGTGCCAGCCCGGCCGACCCGGGCCGTACGGCGACGGCCAGGCGGCGGTCTCGGGCTCGAGGGCCTTCTTCCAGCCCTTCCAGAGCGCGAAGTCGCGCGGGTCGCGCTTGCCGCGCGGGTCGGCGTCCTCGGCCGGCTCCATGTCGTCGATCCGCTGCCGCGTCAGCTCGCCGTACGCCGGCCACGAGCGCACGTCGAAGTAGACGTCGCCCGAGCCGTCGGCGGCCGGGTAGGCGTGGCCGCGCGTGACCAGCTGGCCGATCAGCTCGAGGATCTCGGGCACGTGCCCGGTCGCGGCGGGCTCGTAGGTCGGCGGCAGCACGTTGATCGCGTCGAGCGCCTTGTCGAGCTCGCGCCCCATCAGGTAGGCGATCTCGAACCACGGCCGTCCCTGCGCCTCGCCCTTGGCCAGGATCTTGTCGTCGATGTCGGTGACGTTGCGGATGAACGTGACGTCGTAGCCCGAGGCGAGGAGCCACCGGCGCAGCACGTCGAAGTTCACCGCCGAGCGCACGTGCCCGACGTGCGGCTCGCTCTGCACGGTCAAGCCGCACACGTAGATGCCGGCCTTGCCCTCGGTGAGCGGGACGAAGTCGCGGATCTCGCGGGTCGCGGTGTCGTGGAGCCTGAGTGTCACCGGCCAATCGTAGAGGCCGAGCGGGGTCGCTCCCCTATCGTCGAGCCGTGCCCCGCCGCATCCGGTACGACGAGTGGTCACGCGCCGCAGGACGCCTGCGCCGCGCGGGCGCGGACGCGGCGATCTGGGTCTCACCGTGGAGCGAGCCCGGCTTCACCTTCGACGACCTGGTCGCCTCGTGGTCCGCGACGACGCGGCCGGGCACCTGGATCGAGGTGGCCGTCCAGGCACGGGGGCACCGCTCCTGGCACGCGCTCGGCCACTGGTCGTCGGGCGATCGACCGGCGCAGCGGAGCAGCGTGGACGGCGACCCGGAGGTCGACACGGACACCTGGCGTCCGCGGGACGGGGCGGAGGCGTACCGCCTCCGCGTGCGCCTGCACGGGACGGCCCGGCTCCACCGGATCGGCGCGGTCGTCACCGCCGGGCCGGTGCGGCGCGAGACCTCGAAGCCCTGGCGTCGCACCGCACGCGTGCTCGACGTGCCGCGGCTGAGCCAGATGACGTGGCGTGAGGTCGGGGGCCGCGGGTGGTGCTCGCCCACGTCGGTGGCGATGGTGCTGTCCCATGCGCGCAGGCTGCCGCCGACGACGGACATCCCCGAAGCCGCTCGCGAGGTGCTCGACCCGGCGTACGAGGGCACCGGGAACTGGTCGTTCAACGCCGCCTGGGCGGCCACCCTCGCCGACCACGCGTTCGTCACCCGGCTGCGCGACCTCCGCGACGCCGAGCGCCTCGTCGACGCCGGGATCCCCCTGGTCGCCAGCGTCGCCTACCCTTCCGGCGCGCTGACCGGCGCCCCGACCCGCGGCACCGAGGGTCACCTGCTGGTGGTCCGGGGGTTCACCGAGACCGGCGACGTCGTCGTCAACGACCCCGCCGCGCCCACCGAGCGCAGCGTGCGTCGTACCTACGCCCGTGCCGAGCTCGAGCGCGCCTGGCTCGACGGCAGTGGCGGGCTGGTCTACGTGATCCACGACGACGCCCACCCCCTCCCGCCCGGAGGCCGAGGGGCCTGGTGATCAGTTCGCGGTGAACGAGACGCTGTCCCAGCCCGAGGCGCCGTTCGGGGCCGGCTCCGCCCTGACGGCGGTCTGCACCTCGCCGTCGTCGTTGACCGCGCGGACCCGGAGCCGGTGGTCGCCGGAGGGCACGTCGAGCGTCGCGTCCCACTGCACCCACGAGTCCTTGATCGACGGGCGACCGAGGGTGGCCGACTGCCAGGCGCCGCCGTCCAGCTGCACCTCCACGGCCTTGATCCCCGTGTGCTGCTGCCACGCGCTGCCCCCCACGCGCACGCGGCCGGCGGAGACGTGGTCGCCGTCGTTCGGCACGTCGATCCGAGACGCGAGCTTGACCGGGCCCTGCTCGGACCAGCCGCGTGAGGTCCAGTACGCCGTGAACGAGTCGAACGTCGTCACCTCCAGCTCGCGCACCCACTTGCAGGCCGACACGTAGCCGTACAGCCCCGGCACGAGCGTGCGCACCGGGAAGCCGTGCTCGATCGGCAGCGGCTGGCCGTTGATCGCGATGGCGAGCATCGCGCCGCGGTCGTCGGTGAGCGTCGAGAGCGGCGTACCGCAGGTCCAGCCGTCGTCCGAGGTCTGCTTGACCGCGTCCGCTCCCGACTGCACGCCGGCTTCGGCCAGCAGGTCCCTGAGCCGTACGCCGCTCCACCAGGCGTTGCTGATCAGGTTGCCGCCGACGGTGTTGGACACGCAGTTGAGGGTCATCCACATCTCGCTGCGTCGGCGTGCCAGCAGGTCGGCGTAGGTCAGCGTGATCTCGTGGTCGACCATGCCGTGGATGCGCAGCGTCCAGTCCTGGGGGAGGATCGACGGCGGGTCGAACGACGTGTCGATGCGATAGAAACGGTTCGTCGGCGTCTGCCAGGCCTCGATGCCGGGCAGCCCCACCTGGGCACCCTTCGGCACCGGCGGTGAGGTGACGCCGGTCAGCTTCAGGGAGCCGCGGGCGGCATCGACGGCCCGGCGGTGTGCTCCGGCCCTCCGGCCGACGGCACCCACGACGAGGCTGCCCAGGCCGATCCCGGTCGCCGTCAGCAGGAAGCGCCGCTGCTGGTCGGTGTCGCGGAAGGGCTGCGGGCGCAGCTGCCCGGTGAGCACCGCCAGGCAGCCGAGCCAGGTGAACAGCCCCACCACGATCGGCAGGACCCCGCTGACGGGCGCGCCGTACTGCGACTGCTCGGCGATCAGACCGATCACGCCGAGGGCGACGAAGCCTCCGACCGCGCCGCCCGGCGACCGCCGGGCGAGCACCCCGAACGCCGCGAACAGCAGCAGCAGGATCACCAGGACGCCCGTGACCAGCAGCGGCTTGTCCCGGTGGCCGACCAGCTGGATCGCGTCCTCGGCGACGTTGCCCGGCGTCAGCCGGACGACGAGCTCGGCGACGTCGGTGACGGGGTTGCCGCGCAGGCCGAGCACCGCAGCGGTCAGGAGACTGGTCGCCAGACCTGCGACACCGGCGAGCACACCGGCGAGCGCCCAGAGCCATCGTGACCGCACGCCCCGATTGTTGCTCGGGCATGATCATCCCCGTGGCCGAAAGTTCTTACGGAGTGCGGACGGGCGTCGGGATCGACGTGCATCGCCTCGCCGACGGCGTGCCCCTGCACCTCGCCGGCCTCGCCTGGCCCGACGAGCCACAGGGGCTCGAGGGGCACTCCGACGGCGACGTCTGTGCCCACGCCATGTGCGACGCCCTCCTCTCCGCCGCGGGCCTGGGCGACCTGGGGTCCAACTTCGGCACCGCCGACCCCGCGTGGGAGGGCGCCTCGGGGGTGGCGATGCTGACCGAGACCGCCGCCCGCGTACGACGTGCCGGCCACGAGATCGGGAACGTCGCGGTACAGGTCATCGGCAACCACCCGCGCCTCGGCCCGCGGCGCGACGAGGCCCTCGCCGTGCTGGGGGCGGCGATCGGCGCTCCGGTGTCGCTGTCCGCGACCACGACGGACGGGCTGGGGCTGACCGGCCGCGGCGAGGGCATCGCCGCCATCGCCACCGCTCTGGTGCACTGATGCGGGCCCGTTGATGCGCGCGGCGGTCGTGGTCCTGGCGGCCGGCGCCGGCACCCGGGTCGGCGCGGAGGTCAACAAGGTGCTGCTCCCACTGGGTGGCGTCCCGGTCGTCGCCCGGTCGGTGCGCACCGCACGCGCCGTCCCCGGCGTCCGCCGCGTGGTGCTCGTGGTGCGCGACGGCGAGCAGGAGGCCGTCCGCGACGCCGTCGAGCCGTTCCTGGAGGAGGAGGGACCCGAGGTGGCGATGGTGACCGGCGGACCGACCCGCCACGCGTCGGAGTGGGAGGCCCTCTCCCTGCTGGCCGACGACATCGAGACGGGCGAGATCGACGTGGTCGCCATGCACGACGCCGCGCGGCCGCTGGCCGGTCCGGACCTCTATGCCCGGGTGCTCGCCGCGGTCACCGAGCACGGTGGTGCGATCCCGGTCTCCGGGCTCGACCACCTGGTCGACCTCGACGGGGCCGCCCTCACCGACCGCCTGGTCGGGGTCCAGACCCCACAGGCCTTCCGGGCGGCCGACCTGCTCGCGGCGCACCGGAGCGCTCGGCTCGACGGCTTCGAGGCGACGGACACCGCCGGCTGCCTCGCGGCCTACGGCGAGGTCGACGTCGTCGCGGTCGAGTCCGACGCCGGCAACCTCAAGCTCACCGTCGCCGACGACTTCGTCGTCGCGGAGGCGCTCAGCGCGACGTGAGCGCCTCGAGCCGGACGACGTCGGCCGCCGAGGAGACCCGCGCGGCCGAGACCGGGGCCTCGACGAACAGCACCGGCCCGCGCTCGCGGAGAGCGGCCACGGCCCGGACGAGGTCGTCGTCGGGCCAGTCGTCGAGGGCGGCGACCACCGAGGACGGCAGCACGAGCGGCGAGGCGAGTCTCCGGAGCCGGTCACGGTCGTGGGTCTGCGCCACCAGGGTCACGCCGTCACGGTCCACGACGTCCTTGACGGTGTCGGTGACCGGCAGCACGCCCGCCACCACCGCGTCCTCGGCGACCGCACGGCGTACGCAGGCGGCCAGGAAGTCGGGCGGCGTCATCGGGCACAGCGAGTCGTGCCAGACCAGCGGCGCACCCGCGTCGCGGACGTCGTCCCACGGTGTGACCAGGTCCAGCAGCAGGATCCCGGCCGCGCCCATCGCCCACGCCGCGCAAGCCACCAACGGCTCGCCGTGGAGGAGGGCGAAGGGCAGGGAACCGCGGCCGCGCTCCACCACGACGCCTCGCGGCTGCGCCGGCTCGTCGTCGTAGAAGCTCATGGTGCGGGGAGCGTAGTCGCGACTCCCCCCGGCCGGCGGGTCTCGACTCTCCTCGACCACCGAGAACCCCGCGACGCCTCGAGAGACGACAAGGCCCCGCCACACCGGAGTGTGCGGGGCCGCGTCGTTCGAGCGTTCAGGAAGCGAGGACCTCGTCGAGGATCGCCTCGGCCTTGTCCTCGTTGGTGTTCTCGGCAAGTGCGAGCTCCGAGACCAGGATCTGCCGCGCCTTGGCCAGCATCCGCTTCTCACCGGCCGAGAGGCCACGGTCGCGCTCGCGGCGCCACAGGTCGCGCACGACCTCCGACACCTTCATCACGTCGCCGCTGTGCAGCTTCTCGAGGTTGGCCTTGTAGCGCCGCGACCAGTTGGTCGGCTCCTCGACGTGTGCCGCACGGAGAATGTCGAAGACACGGTCCAGCCCGTCCTTGTCGACCACGTCGCGCACACCGACCAGGTCGAGGTTGCACGCGGGAACGCGGACCACGAGGTCCTGCTGGGCGACGATACGAAGGACGAGGTACTCCCTGTCCTCACCCTTGATCGTCCGCATCTCGATGTCTTCGATGACGGCGGCGCCGTGATTGGGATACACGACGGTTTCGCCCACGGTGAAAGACATATTCTTCAGTACCACCCTTCTTAGGTGACCAGTCTAACACGGCAGGTGGGGTGCTCCGTTCATCGTCGTCGCAGGTCAGAGGCCATTTCGAGGGCTTGACAGACGCCGCTGCCATATGCGTCGACGGGCCGTGCCGACCGGCGTACGCCGCCCGCGGGACGTCGCAGATGTCGGATACTGCGGTCCATGCCCGCACCATCCGCACCATCCGCCCCGGAGGCACCCTCCGGTCCGGGGCGGGGCTCTCTCGCGGAGCTCGCGCCGGTGCTGCTGGCGCGTGCGGCCCATCCGCGCCAGGCCGTGCTCACCGCGGTGGGGATGGCCGTCGCCGCCGCCGCGTCGGGGAGGTCACCCCGCGAGGTCGGCCTGGTGCTGGCCACGGTGCTGGTCGGGCAGGCGGTGCTCGGCTGGGACAACGACCTGGTGGACGAGGCCGCCGACCGCGCCGCCGACCGCTCCGACAAGCCGCTCGCCACCGGCGTCCTCGAGCGCGGGACGGTCGGCTTCGCGCTCGCCTGCGCGGTACTGCTGCTCGTCCCCCTCGCGCTGTCCAGCGGGATCACCGCCGGTCTGTGCTACCTCCTCTCGGTCCTGGTGGGGGTGGCCGGCAACCGCTGGCTGCGCGACGGTGTGCTCTCCTGGCTGCCGTGGGCGGTCTCCTTCGCCCTCTACCCGGCGTACCTCTCCTACGGCGGATGGGGCGGCGGCGCCGACGGCGACCCGCCCACCGTCGCGATGACCCTGGTGGCCGCCGTGCTGGGCGTCGGGGTCCACGTCCTCACCTCGCTGCCCGGCCTGGTGGAGGACAACCGAGCGGGGCGCCGGCACCTCCCGCTGCGCCTCGCACTGCGGGTCGGGGCGCCTCGGCTCCGGGTCCTGACGATCGTCTGCTGCGGGGTCACGGTCGGCGTCGCAGCCCTCGTCGGGAGCACGGTCGGACTGTCGCAATGACCCCGGCAACCGCCCGCTAGTGTGTCGCCCGTGAACCTGCGACGGACTCTCGCGACCGTAGCGGCGAGCCTGGCGCTCGTCACCGCACTCGCCGCCTGTGGCTTCAACTACCCCACGGACCGGATCAACAACATCACCGCGGGAGCCAACGACCGCAACGGCACCGTCGAGGTGCTGAACGCCGCGATCGTGAGCAAGCAGGCCAACCTCGGCTCCTTCGTCGCCACGCTCGTGAACACCAGCCAGACCAAGCAGGTCACCGTCACCTCCATCACCGGCGACGGCAAGGCGGTCGGCCAGGTGTCGGTCGACCCGATCCCGATCAACCCGAACGGCCTGGTCAACCTCGCCTCCCAGGGCGGGATCACGATCCAGGGCACCTTCGCCCTGGGCCAGTTCGTGACCCTCTCCATCGCCTACGACAACGGCGAGACCTCCACGCTGTCGGTCCCGGTGGTCGCCGACGGCGGCCAGTGGGCCGGCCTCGACCAGGCCACGCCCTCGCCGACGGGGTCCCCGTCCGCCTCGACCACCCCTTCGGACACCTCGTCCCCGAGCGCCTCCTCGAGCTGACATGACACACACCCTGGTCCTGCTCCGCCACGGCGAGAGCGAGTGGAACGCCGAGAACCTCTTCACGGGCTGGGTCGACGTGGCCCTCTCCGAGAAGGGCCGGGCCGAGGCCCTGCACGGCGGCGAGCAGCTGCGCGACGCGGGGATCCTGCCCGACGTCGTCCACACCTCGCTCCTGAGGCGGGCCATCAGCACGGCGGCGATCAGCCTCGACGTCGCCGACCGGCACTGGATCCCGGTCCGCCGCAGCTGGCGCCTCAACGAGCGCCACTACGGCGCGCTGCAGGGCAAGAACAAGAAGCAGACGCTCGACGAGTACGGCGAGGAGCAGTTCATGCTCTGGCGGCGCTCGTTCGACACCCCGCCGCCGCCGATCGACGACGAGGACGAGTTCTCCCAGGCGCACGACGTGCGCTACGCCGACCTCGGGCCGGAGCTGCCGCGCAGCGAGTGCCTCGAGGACGTCATCACCCGCCTGCTGCCCTACTGGAACGGCCCGGTCGCCGACGACCTCCGCGCTGGGCTGACGGTGCTCGTCGCCGCCCACGGCAACAGCCTGCGCGGCATCGTCAAGCACCTCGACGACATCAGCGACCACGACATCGCCGCCCTCAACATCCCGACCGGCATGCCGCTGGTCTACGAGCTCGACGACGACCTGCGCCCCACGGTCCAGGGTGGCCGGTACCTCGATCCCGCCGCAGCCGCCGAGGCCGCAGCAGCGGTGGCGAACCAAGGTCGCTGAGCCGGAGCGCGCGAGGAACGAGCGCGTTCCGTCGCGAAGCGAGGTCGAGCAAGCCCCACGGCCGAGCCTGCGAGGCCGTGACGGGCGTGTCGAGACCCGGTGACGTACGCAGCGCGCCGACCACAGCACCGCGCCCGTGGTCTCGACTTCGCTCGACCGACGAGGGTCAGCCCGCTCGGGTCAGGCCTCGGTGGCCACCGGGAACTGCCCGGTGACCACGAAGACGACCCGGTTCGCCACCGAGACGGCGTGGTCGGCGATCCGCTCGTAGTAGCGGCCGAGCAGCGCGATGTCGACGGCGGCCTCCACGCCGTGCTGCCAGTCGTCGCTGAGCAGCTGGGTGAACGACGAGCGTCGGAGCTGGTCCATCTCCTCGTCGTCGCGGCCGAGCTCGATCGCGGCCTCCACGTCGCGCTCGAGGATCACCGCCTCCACGCGGCGCACCATGTCCTCGGCGACGGCACCCATCCGGGCGACCGTGGGGCGCGCCGCCTCGGGGACCGCGATGTCGGGGACGCGCAGCCGTGCGATCTTGGCGACGTGCACCGAGAGGTCGCCCATCCGCTCCAGCTCGCTGACCATGCGGAGCGCGGACACCACGACCCGGAGGTCGCCGGCCACCGGCTGCTGGAGGGAGAGCAGGGAGAACGCCGTCTCCTCGACCCGCTCCCGGGCGCGGTCGATCTTGTCGTCGGCGGCGATCACGGCCTCGGCCACCTCGGCGTCGCCCTGGAGGAGCGCCTGCGTGGCGAGACGGACCGACGACTCGACCTCCGAGCAGATCTCCGCCAGGTCCTTGAAGATCGAGTCGAGCTGGTCGTGGAAGGCTTCTCGCATGTCGCCACCGTAAGCGGCGAAGGTGACCAGCGGGGGCCGGGCGGTGAACGCCTCGTGAACAGTGGGCGAGCGCGGCTCTCCGCGGTGAACCCCCGATGACCCCCTGCGTACGATTCAGGCGTGAGCCCCACGACGCAGGCCTTTCTGGCCGCGCTCATCGGGGCCGTCGTCGCCGGAGGCGCCGTCCTGGCCTGGAGCGTGAGCCAGCGGCAGCAGACCCAGGCCACCCCGGTCGAGGAGCCGGTCCTCCCCCCCGGCGTCGCGACCGTGCTCTCGGTGCTGCGGAGCAGTGCGGTCGTGGTCGACGACGACGACGAGGTGGTCAAGGCGTCGGCGCCGGCCCTCGCGCTCGGCCTGGTCCGCAGCCAGCGGCTGGGCTCGGCCGAGCTCGCCGAGCTCGTGCGCCAGGTCCGTCGTGACGGGCAGATCCGCGAGGCCGACCTGGTGCTGCCGCGCCGCGACGGCCCGCCCCGCACCGTGACCGCGCGCGTCGCTCCGCTCAGCTCGCGGCTGGTGCTGGCGCTGGTCGAGGACCGCACCCGGGAGCGCCGGGTCGAGTCCGTACGACGCGACTTCGTGGCCAACGTGTCCCACGAGCTCAAGACCCCCGTCGGCGCCATCCGGCTCCTCGCCGAGGCCGTCGGCGACGCCTCGGACGACCCCGAGGCCGTCGAGCGCTTCGCCCGGCGGATGCTCACCGAGAGCGACCGGCTCCTGCAGATGGTGCAGCAGATCATCGAGCTCTCGCGGCTCCAGGGCGACGAGCCGCTCGAGGCCCCGGCCGTCGTCGACGTCGACTGTGTCATCGCTCGGTCGGTCGACGTCACCACCACCGACGCGACCAGCCGTCACATCAAGGTGGTCTCGGGCGGGACGCCGGCGCTCCGCATCTTCGGCAACGAGGAGCAGGTCTCGGCCGCCGTGACCAACCTGCTGGCCAACGCGGTCACCTACTCCGGCGAGGACTCGACGGTCCTGATCACGACCAAGGTCAACGACGACATGGTCGACATCTCGGTCGTCGACCAGGGCATCGGCATCCCGCACGACGAGCTCGACCGGATCTTCGAACGCTTCTACCGGGTCGACCCCGCCCGCCACCGGTCCACCGGCGGCACCGGGCTCGGCCTCTCGATCGTCAAGCACGTCGCTGCCACCCACGGTGGCGACGTACGTGTGTGGTCGCAGGAGGGCCAGGGCTCCACCTTCACCCTGTCGCTCCCGCGCTCGCGCCAGGAGGAGAACGCATGATCACCCAGACCACCGGACAGCTCCGATGACGCGCGTGCTCGTCGTCGAGGACGAGGAGAGCTACGCCGACGCGCTGTCCTACCTGCTCCGCAAGGAGGGGTACGACGTCTCGCTGGCCGCCACGGGCCCCGACGCGCTGGCGGAGTTCGACCGCGCCGGCGCCGACATCGTGCTGCTCGACCTGATGCTGCCGGGCCTGCCCGGGACGGAGGTGTGCCGCCAGATCCGGGCGGTGTCCAACGTGCCGGTGATCATGGTGAGCGCCAAGGACGACGAGGTCGACAAGATCGTCGGGCTCGAGCTCGGGGCCGACGACTACGTCACCAAGCCGTACTCCCCCCGCGAGCTGGTCGCGCGGATCCGCGCCGTGCTCCGTCGCGGCATCGAGCCCGACCTGGCCCCGATGACGCTGGAGGCCGGCGCGGTCCGGATGGACGTCGAGCGGCACGTCGTGACCGTCGACGGCGAGCCGCAGCGCCTGCCCCTCAAGGAGTTCGAGCTCCTCGAGCTCTTCCTGCGCAACCCGGGGCGGGTGCTCACCCGCGGGCAGCTGATCGATCGGGTCTGGGGGTCCGACTACGTCGGCGACACCAAGACCCTCGACGTCCACGTGAAGCGGCTCCGCGCCAAGCTCGAGGCGGACCCGTCGCACCCGAAGCTGCTCGTGACGGTCCGTGGCCTCGGCTACAAGCTCGACCTCTGAGGTGCGCTGACGGTCCCAGGGTCTTCCCCGAGGCGCCGGCAGGCTCGGTCACGCTAGCCTCGAACCCTTGACGGGGAGGATCGACGATGCGTCGTCTGGCTGAGGTGGTGCTGCGACACCGGGCACTGGTCGTGGTGGCCTGGATCGTGGTCGCGGTGGCGGGCGCCATGGTGACGAGCACCGTGAACGGCCGGACGACCGTGAACTTCTCGCTGCCCGGGCAGCCGGGAGACACCGCCGCCAACAAGATCGTCGCGGCCTTCCACAACGGCGGCAACACGACCCCGCTGCTGGTCACCGTGACGATGCCCCAGGGGGAGACCCTGACCGGGCACGAGGACGAGGTCGCCCGGGCGTTCGCGTCCGTGACCTCGTCGGACGTCCCGCTGCGCGTGGTCGACGAGGGCAACACCGGCGACAAGGCGTTCCGCACCTCCGACGACCGTACGGCGTACGCGATGGTGTTCTACCCGTTCCCGCAGAGCCTGGGGGCAGTGCTCCCGACCAAGCAGGTGCAGGCGGCGGTCCAGTCCGCCGCGCCGCAGGGGGCCGTCGTCGGTGTCACCGGCATGGACGCGCTCGCGGTCGGCGACGACTCGGGGGGCAACGGCGTGCTGACCGAGACGCTGCTCGGCGCGCTCGGCGCCCTCGCGGTGCTGTTGTTCGTGTTCGCCTCTCTCCTGGCGTTCATGCCGCTGGTGGTGGCGGCGATCTCCATCCTGACCACGTTCCTGCTCCTGCTCCCGCTCACCTACCTGACCGACGTCTCGTTCATCGTGATCTTCCTGATCAGCCTGGTCGGACTGGGCGTCGCCATCGACTACTCGTTGCTCTTCGTGACCCGATGGCGGGAGGAACGAGACCACGGCCGCGACAACCACGACGCGGTGGTCGCGGCGATGGAGACGGCGGGCCATGCCGTCCTCTTCAGCGGGCTGACGGTGGCGATCGGCCTGCTGGCCCTGGTCGTGCTGCCCGTGCCGTTCATGCGCAGCATCGGGATGGCCGGGGCGCTGATCCCCCTGGCCAGCGTGCTGGTCACGCTCACGCTGACACCCGCGATCCTGGGCAGCATCGGCCCCAGGGTGGACTGGCCGAAGATCCGGCACGAGAACAAGGCGAGCAAGGGCTGGACGGCGTGGGCGCGGATGATCGTGCGGCACCGCTGGCTCGCCGCCGGGTCGGCCCTGGCCGTGATCGGCGTGCTGTTCGTAGCCTTCCTGGGCATCAAGATCGGGTCGGCCGACTCGTCGTCGCTGGCGCACAGCGGTCCGGCGTACGACACGCTGCAGGTGCTCAAGGACGGCGGTGTCACGACGGGCGCGCTCACCCCGATCGAGGTGTTGAGCGAGACCGACAAGGCCGACTCGGTGGCGCAGACGCTCGGTGGCGTCGACGGGGTCACCGCGGCCGTCGTCCCGACCGGCGAGGGCTCGTCGGTGGACGGGCAGACGGTCGTCGTCCTGATCCCCGACCAGGAGACCGTCAACTCCAAGAGCGTGCAGGTGGTCCGCGACGTCACGGCCCTGGCCGACCGGACCGACGGGGTGATCGGGGTGACCGGGCTCGGCAACGCCCAGGTCGACTTCCTGCACGCCGTCTACGGCAACTTCCCGCTGGTGCTGCTGATCATCGCGGTGCTCACCTACATCCTGCTCGTGCGGGCGTTCCGCTCGCTGCTGCTTCCGCTCAAGGCCGTGATCCTCAACCTGGTCTCGCTGACCGCCGTCTACGGCCTGGTCGTGCTGTTCTGGCAGGAGGGCTACGGGTCCAACGCGGTCTTCGGCATCGAGGCGACCGGTGCGGTGACCTTCTGGATCCCGCTGATGGTGTTCGCGTTCCTCTTCGGGCTCTCGATGGACTACGAGGTCTTCATCCTGTCCCGGATCCGCGAGGAGTACGACGGGGGCGCGTCCACCGACGAGGCCGTGGTCCTCGGCATCGGCCGCACCGGACGTCTCGTCACCAGCGCGGCTCTGATCCTGTTCCTCGCCTTCGCCGCGCTGGCGTCCGGCCCCGGGACGGACATCAAGGTGATGGCCACGGCCCTCGGGTTCGGCATCCTGCTCGACGCCACGATCGTGCGCTCGGTGCTGGTGCCGTCGCTGGTCTCGCTGTTCGGCGCGTGGAACTGGAAGCTCCCCGACTCCGTCGCCCGTATCCTCCGGGTGGAGCCGTCCGCGCCCCATCCCGAGCCCGAGCCGGAAGCGGTCCCGGTCGGGGACTGACGCCCGCCGGGCACCCGCACGAGAGAACGGTGACGCATGACCTCCGGACCTGACCCGGTCGTGATCGCCGGGGCCGGCCTGGTCGGCCTCGCCGTGGGCCGCCGGCTGGCCCGGGCCGGGCGCGAGGTCGTGGTCCTCGACAAGGAGGCGGAGGTCGCCGCGCACCAGTCGGGCCACAACTCCGGCGTCGTGCACTCCGGGATCTACTACACCCCCGGCTCGCTGAAGGCCGTCCTGTGCCGCCGCGGGGTCACGCTGCTGCAGGAGTTCTGTCACGAGCACGCCTTGGACTACCGCGAGATCGGCAAGGTCATCGTCGCCCGCGACGAGTCCGAGCTCGGCCGGCTCGACGACCTCGAGAGCCGCGCCCACCACAACGGCGTCCCGCGCGTACGACGGCTCGGCCCCGGCGAGCTGCGCGAGCTCGAGCCGCAGGTGACGGGCGTGGCCGCGCTCCACTCCCCGACCACCGCGATCGTCGACTACCGGGCCGTGGCCCGAGCCATGGCGGCCGACATCGAGGCGGCCGGTGGCAGGGTCCGGCTCGGCGAGGCCGTGACCGGCGTGGGTCGGCGGGGCGACGGCGCGCTCGTGACCACGACCCTCGCCGACTACCACGCCGACCAGGTCGTGCTGTGCGCCGGCCTCCAGTCGGACACCCTGGCGGTGGCCGCAGGAGACGACCCCTCCCCGGCGATCGTGCCCTTCCGGGGCGAGTACTTCCGGCTGGTCGCGGAGCGGACCGACCTGGTGCGCGGCCTGGTCTACCCGGTCCCCGACCCGGCGTACCCCTTCCTCGGGGTGCACTTCACCCCTCGCATCGACGGGACCGTGGACATCGGCCCCAACGCGGTCCTGGCCACCGCTCGGGAGGGCTACCGGCGGCGCGACGTCGACCTCGGTGAGCTGTGGCAGACGCTCCGGTGGCCGGGATCGCGCACCCTGTTCCGGCAGCACTGGCGCGCGGGGGTGCGCGAGATGCACGGCTCGGTGTCGAAGCGCGCCTACGTCAAGACGGCGCGCGCCTACCTCCCCGCCCTGCGCAACGCGGACGTCGTCCGTGCGCCGGCGGGGGTCCGTGCGCAAGCGATCGACCGCGACGGCTCCCTCGTCGACGACTTCCGGATCAGTCGGCTGGGGCCGGTCACCGCCGTACGCAACGCGCCGTCGCCGGCTGCCACCTCGTCGCTCGCTATCGCCGAGCACATCGTCGACGCGATCTCAGCACCCGGCTGAGGCGTCAGCCGACCACGATCACGTGCAGGATGCGCGGCCCGTGGACGCCCTCGACGCGGTCGAGCTCGATGTCGCTCGTGGCGGAGGGGCCGCTGACCCAGGTCAGGGGTCGGGTGGTGTCGAGGAGGTCGAAGGCGTCGGGGACGTCGGCGACGACCTGGGCCGCGTCGACGATGCAGACGTGGCGGTCGGGGACGAGGGTGATCGCGCGCCGGCCCTGGCCGGGGCCGTGGTCGAGGACGATGGTGCCGGTCTCGGCGATGCCGAGGCGGGCGCGGGTGACGACGGCATCGAGGGCGTCGAGGTCGGCCGCGGTCAGGTCGTGGCGACGTCCCGGGCCCGTCGACGAGTCGGGCACGGCACCGGGGACGTCGAGGTCGAGGCCGTCCGGGACGACGACGCGGGCGTCCGGTGGCAGCGCGGCCGCGACCCGGGCAGTGAGCTCGTCGGGTCTGCAGCGCTCGACGACGGCGCGGTAGTCGGCGACCCGCTCGCAGAACAGGGCGACCACGTCGGCGGTCCGGGGGTCGGTACGGCGTGGGATGTCCGCGACGGGCGGCACCGGGGCGTCGGCGATGGCGTCGCGGACGGCGGCCAGGATGTCCTCGCGGGCGGTCACGGCCGGGTCCCCCGTCCCCGAGTGCGCAGCCACCAGGCGCGGAACGACTCCCGGGGTGGGACGGGCAGGTCGCGGGCGCCGGTCCAGCGTGCTCCGGGCCCGGGCAGGCGGCCGAGCGCGCGGCGGCCGCCGGGGAGCGTCGTACGCCCGACCCTGCCCACCACGCGGCCGACCAGGCCGGAGAGGCGTTCGGCGCCGCCGAGCCGGCGGGCGTCGCTGAACGCCCAGGCGGCACCCTTCATCGCCAGCGACTCGGCCTTGGGCCGGCCGCCGCGGTGGGCGTCGACGACCTGGCCGCGGAGGTCGACCAGGATCGAGGGGATGTCGATCTTCACCGGGCAGACGTCGTAGCAGGCGCCGCACAGCGTGGAGGCGTAGGGCAGCGAGTCGGTCTGGGCGTCGACGCCCGGGCCCTTCAGCAACGGGTTCAGGACCGCGCCGATCGGGCCGGGGTAGACCGACCCGTACGCATGGCCGCCGACTCTCTCGTAGACCGGGCACACGTTGAGGCAGGCCGAGCACCGGATGCACCGCAGCGCCGTGCGCCCCACCTCGTCGGCCAGCGCCCGGCTGCGGCCGTTGTCGAGGAGCACGACGTGCACCTCCTGCGGGCCGTCGCCCGGGGTGACGCCGTGCCACATCGACGTATAGGGGTTCATCCGCTCGCCGGTCGACGAGCGCGGCAGCAGCCTCAGGAACACGTCGAGGTCGGCGAAGGTCGGCACGACCTTCTCGATCCCGACCACCGAGACCAGCACCTGCGGCAGGGTCAGGCACATCCGGCCGTTGCCCTCCGACTCCACCACCACCAGGGTCCCGGTCTCGGCGACCGCGAAGTTCGCACCCGAGACCGCGACCTCCGCCCGCAGGAACTTCTCGCGCAGGTGGAGACGGGCGGCGTTCGCGAGCTCGGCCGGGTCGTCGGACAGGTCCGCCGGTGCGGGACGACCGGCCCCCGCCATCCGGGTCCGGAAGATCTCGCGGACCTCGGCCCGGTTGCGGTGGATCGCCGGCACCAGGATGTGGGAGGGCAGGTCGTCGGCGAGCTGCACGATGAGCTCGGCGAGGTCGGTCTCCCAGGCCGAGATGCCCTCGGCGGCCAGCGCCTCGTTGAGCCCGATCTCCTGGGTCACCATCGACTTGACCTTCACGACCTCGTCGACCCCGTGCGCCTTCGCGACGTCGGCGACCACCGCGCAGGCTTCGGCGGCGTCACGGGCCCAGTGCACGACGGCACCGCGGGCGGTCAGCGACGCCTCCAGCTGCTCGAGATACCCGTCCAGCCCGGCCAGGGTCGCGTCCTTCAGGTCCGCACCCGCCTGCCGCAGCTCCTCCCACTCCGGCACCTCCGCCACCACCCGCGCCCGCTTGTCGCGGATCGTGTGCGTCGCATGGGTCAGGTTGTGGCGGAGCTGGGTGTCGCCCAGCGCCTCCCGCGCAGCCTGCGGGAACGGCGGCATCCCCACGAAGGTCGCCGTCGCCGGGGTGGTCACGCCGCCCCCTCCGTCGCCGCCAGGATCTCGGCCAGGTGCATCACCCGTACGCCGGACCGCTGCCGCGACAGCATCCCGCCGATGTGCATCAGGCACGAGCTGTCCCCGGCCACCAGCACCTCCGCCGCCGTCTCGCGGACGTGGCGAGCCTTGTCGGCCCCCATCGCGACCGAGACGTCGGCGTTCTTCACCGCGAACGTGCCGCCGAAGCCGCAGCACTCCTCGGCGGCCGGCAGCTCCACCAGCGTCAGCCCGCGCACCGCCTCCAACAGCCGCCGCGGTCGGTCCCCCACCGCCAGCAACCGCAGCGAGTGGCACGTCGGGTGGTAGGTGACGCTGTGCGGGAAGGAGGCGCCGACGTCGGTCACCCCGAGCACGTCGACCAGGAACTCGCTCAGCTCGTAGACCCGCGGCGCCACCTCGGCCACCGCCGCCTCCAACCCGGCATCACCCGAGCGACGGGCCACGATCCCGTGCTGGTGGCGGGCCGACCCCGCGCACGACCCGGACGGCGTCACCACCGCGTCGTACCCGGCGAACGCGTCCACGAAGGTCCGCACCACCGGCACCGCCTCGTCCAGGTACCCGGTGTTCACCATCGGCTGCGCACAACACGTCTGCGCTGCCGGGAACTCGACCTCCACCCCGAGCCTGGTCAACACCTCGACCACCGCACGACCGGTGTCGGGGAACATCGCGTCGTTCACGCAGGTGACCATCAACGCGACGCGCATGCGGCCCATCATGCCGCCCGTCACGCGGACCGGGTCGCGGGCAGCCGGCGCTCTGCGGCGTCCCAGTCGAGCCCGAGGTCCGGGTCGTGCCGGCGTACGTCGTGGGTACGGCGGACGAGCGCCCGCATCGCGGCGAGGTCGGGCAGGTCCGCGCCGAGGGCCCGCGCCTGCACGAGCACGTTGCCGAGCGCGGCGGCCTCGGTCGGACCGGCCAGCACGGGCAGCGCGCACGCATCGGCCGTGAGGCGGCAGAGGAGGTCGTTGTGCGCCCCTCCACCGACGACGTGGACGACGGAGATGTCGCGGCCGGCCAGTCGGCAGGCGGTCCGCACCTGACGTCGATAGGCCAGCGCCAGGCTGTCGAGAATGCACCGCGTCATCGCCACCGACGTCTCCGGGACCGGCTCGCCCGCCTCGTCGGCCAGGGCGGCCAGGCGCCCCGGCATGTCGCCGGGCGGGAGCAGCCGCGCGTCGTCGATGTCGACCACCGTGCGCAGCGCCGGGGCTCGGCCGGCAGCCGCGAGCAGCGTCGGCAGGTCCTCGTCCCACTCCCGGACGCACTCCGAGAGCACCCAGAGGCCCATCACGTTCCGCAGGAAGCGGATGGTCCCGTCGACACCGGTCTCGTTGGTGAAGTCGGCGAGCCGGGCGTCCTCGGTGAGGACCGGGGCGGAGAGCTCGAGCCCGACCAACGACCAGGTGCCCGAGGAGATGTAGGCGAACGACTCCCCCCCGGCCGGCACGCCGACCACTGCGGACGCCGTGTCGTGCGAGCCCACCGCCACGACGGGGACGCCGGCCACGGCGGCCGACGAGGACACGAGCACCGGACCGACCACCGACCCCGGGTCGCGGAGCGGTGGAAGGATCCCGGTCGGGATCTCCAGCCGCTCGGCCAGCTCCGTGGCCCACTGTCGCGACCGCACGTCGTACAGCCCGGTGGTGGAGGCGTTGGTCCGTTCGGCGCCGATCTCGCCGGTGAGCCAGTACGTGAGGAGGTCGGGGATCAGCAACATGGTCCGGGCGTCGCGGAGCTGGGGCGTGCCGAGGGCGGCGACCAGCTGGTAGATCGTGTTGAAGGGAAGCTGCTGCAGCCCGTTCACGGCGTACAGCTCGGCGGCGCCGACCTCGGCCACCACCTTCTCGCCCACTCCGTCCGTCCGTCGGTCGCGGTGGCTGTAGGGGTTGCCGAGCAGGGCACCGGTCTCGTCGAGCAGCCCGTGGTCGACCGCCCAGGAGTCGATCCCGATGCCGTCGAGGACGCCCGTGGCTGCGATCTCCTCGAGTCCGGTGAGCATCCCCCGATGCAGGGCCAGCACGTCCCACAGCAGTCGGTTGCCGACCGGCACGGCGGCGTTGGGGAAGCGGTGCACCTCGCGTACGTCGAGGGTGTCGGCCGCGACGTCCGCCACCACCACCCGGCCGCTCGTGGCGCCCAGGTCGACGGCTGCGAGGCGCAGCCCGGTCATCGCCGACGGCTCATCGCAGGAACGCCGCCGCCACGCCGGCGTCGACGGGGATGTGCAGCCCGGTGGTGTGGGTGAGGTCGGGTCCGCAGAGGGCGTAGACGGCGTTGGCGCAGTGCTCGGGGAGCACCTCGCGCTTGAGCAGGGTGCGTTGGGCGTAGAACGCTCCGAGCTCGTCCTCGGGGACGCCGTAGACCTTGGCGCGGGAGGCGCCCCAGCCGCCGGCGAAGATGCCGGAGCCGCGGACGACGCCGTCGGGGTTGATGCCGTTGACCTTGATGCCGTGCTCGCCGAGCTCGGCGGCCAGCAGCCGGACCTGGTGGGCCTGGTCGGCCTTGACCGCGGAGTAGGCGATGTTGTTGGGGCCGGCGAACACGGAGTTCTTCGAGGAGATGTAGACGAGGTCGCCGCCGAGCTTCTGGTCGATGAGGACCTTCGCGGCGGCTCGGGAGACCAGGAAGGAGCCCTTGGCCATCACGTCGTGCTGGAGATCCCAGTCGGCCGTGGTGGTCTCCAGCAGCGGCTTGGACAGCGAGAGGCCGGCGTTGTTGACGACCAGGTCGAGCCCGCCGAAGGCGAGCACGGCGGCGTCGACCATGGCCTGCACGGCGTCCTCGTCGGAGACGTCGACCTGGACCCCGACGGCGACGTCGCTGCCACCGATCTCGGCGGCCGTCGCCTGTGCCTTGTCCAGGGAGAGGTCGGCGATCACGACGCAGGCGCCCTCTGCGGCGAGCTTGACCGCGATGGCCTTGCCGATGCCCGAGGCGGCACCGGTGACCAGGGCGATCCGGGTGGCCAGCGGCTTGGGGGCGGGCATCCGCCGGAGCTTGGCCTCCTCCAGCGCCCAGTACTCGATCCGGAACTTCTCCGACTCGTCGATCGGGGCGTAGGACGACACGCCCTCGGCGCCGCGCATCACGTTGATCGCGTTGAGGTAGAACTCACCGGCCACCCGCGCGGTCTGCTTGTTGGCGCCGTAGGAGAACATGCCCACGCCCGGCACCAGGATGATCAACGGGTCTGCGCCCCGGATCGCCGGCGAGTCCTTCGTCGCGTTCCGGTCGTAGTACGCCTGGTAGTCCGCGCGGTACTGCTCGTGGAGCTCGGCGACGCGGGCCGTCACCTTCTCCACGGACGCCCCGGCGGGGAGGTCGAGGACCAGCGGCTTGACCTTGGTGCGCAGGAAGTGGTCGGGGCAGCTCGTCCCGAGCTCAGCGAGCCGCGGGTGGTGCCGCGAGGCCAGGAAGTCCAGTACCACCGGGTCGTCGGTGAAGTGACCGACCATCGGCTTGTCCCGGGAAGCCACACCCCGCAGCAACGGCGCCAGGGCCGCTGCCCGGGTCCGCCGTGCGGCCGGCGCCAGGGGCTCCCACTTCTTGACGCGGGGTCCGAACGGGTTCTTCTTGGAGTGCTTCCTGAGGTAGCGCTCGGCGGTGCGGATCATCCACAGCGAGTTCCTCTCGCACTTCTCCGAGGTGTCGCCCCAGGCCGTGATCCCGTGGCCTCCGAGGATGCAGCCGACCGCCCTCGGGTTCGCCTCCTTGATCGCCGCGATGTCCAGGCCCAGCTGGAAGCCGGGCCGCCGCCAGGGCACCCAGACCACCTTGTCGCCGTAGATCTGGCGGGTCAGCCGCGCGCCGTCGGCGGCGGTCGCGATCGCGATCCCGGAGTCGGGGTGCAGGTGGTCCACGTGCGGTGCGTCGACCAGCCCGTGCATCGCGGTGTCGATCGAGGGAGCCGCACCGCCCTTGCCGTGCAGGCAGTAGTCGAACGCCGCCACCATCTCGTCCTCACGCTCGAGACCCGGGTACACCTCGACCAGGGCGCGCACCCGGTCCAGACGCAGCACCGCCAGCCCGGCCTCGGTCAGGGTGCCCAGGTCTCCACCTGAGCCCTTCACCCAGAGCAGCTCGACGTCCTGGCCCGTGACCGGGTCGGTCTCCGAACCCTTGGCCGAGGTGTTGCCACCGGCGTAGTTGGTGTTCTTCGGGTCGGAGCCGAGGCGGTTGGACCGCTCGACGAGCTCCGCTGCTGCACTGGACATGACGCCCTTCTGTCGATCTGTCGGGTGGCTCTAGTTCCAACCCGCCTGGGTGCCACCCACGCGGTCACGTTCGATCTGGTCCTGGTAGCCGCTGGCGAGGTACGCCGCGGTGGGGTCGGCCGGCAGCCCCCGGCTCTCGCGCCACGCGGCGAGGTCGGGACGCACGTCGGTGTAGAAGGCGTCCATGTAGATCGCGTTGGCGGCGAGCACGTCGCCGTCGGCCTGCGCCTTCGCCAGCGCGTCCGTGTCGACGAGGAGCGCGCGCGCCGTCATCTCCTGCACGTTGAGCACCGACCGGATCTGGCCGGGGACCTTCTTCTCGATGTTGTGGCACTGGTCGAGCATGAACGCCACCTCGCTGTCGGGGCCGTAGCCTCCCCCACGCACGACCTCGACCAGGATCCGGAACAGCTGGAACGGGTCCGCGGCCCCGACGATCAGGTCGTCGTCGGCGTAGAACCGGCTGTTGAAGTCGAACGACCCCAGCCGGCCGAGCCGGAGCAGCTGCATGACGATGAACTCGATGTTGGTGCCGGGCGCGTGGTGGCCGGTGTCGAGGCACACCACGGCCCGCTCGCCGAGGGCCAGGCACTGCACCAGCGACGTGCCCCAGTCGGGAACGTCGGTGTGGTAGAACGCCGGCTCGAAGAACTTGTACTCCAGCACCAGGCGCTGGTGCTCGCCGACGCGGGCATAGATCGCGGAGAGCGACTCGGCCAGCCGGTCCTGACGTCCGCGGAGGTCGTCCTGGCCGGGGTAGTTGGTGCCGTCCGCGAGCCAGATCTTGAGGTCGGTGGAGCCGGTCGCGTCCATCACGTCGAGGCAGGCCAGGTTGTGGTCGATCGCCTTCTGCCGGATCGCGGGGTCGCGGTGGGCGAGGCTGCCGAGCTTGTAGTCGTCGTCCTGGAAGGTGTTGCTGTTGACAGTCCCGAGCCGGATTCCCAGCCCCTCGGCGTACGACCGCAGCGCGGCGTAGTCGTCGACCTGGTCCCAGGGGATGTGCAGCGCCACCGACGGCGCGAGGCCGGTGTAGCGGTGCACCTGCGCGGCGTCCGCGATCTTCTCGTGCACCGTGCGCGGCGTCCCGGGACTGCCGAACACCTTGAAGCGGGTGCCCGAGTTGCCGTAGGCCCACGAGGGGACCTCGATCGCCTGCCCCTCGAGCAGCGGGGCGATCTCGTCGAAGTCGGTCATCGTGTGCCTTCTTCCTCTGTGGCCGGTCTGCCGTGGCTGACCGCTGAGAGCTGGTCCTCCAGGTGGAAGATCTCCTCGAGGACCAGGAAGCCCTCGTCTGGTGCTCGTCCGTCGAGGTCCTCGAAGAACTCCGCCATCTCGGCCTGCCACCGCGCGTTGACCTCGGTGCGGGCCATGCCTGCCTGCGCCTCGGCGATCGAGGGCGTCTCGACGTAGCCGACGAGGAGACCGTCCTGGCGCAGGAACAGCGAGTAGTTGTGCCAGCCGTTGTCGGCCAGCGCCCGGAGCATGTCCGGCCAGACGGCAGCGTGCCGTGCGCGATAGTCGGGGATCCGGTCGGGCCGGACCTGGAGCTGGAAGCACACGCGCATGACTCACCTCCGCGGTGTCGGGACGGGATGGGGCGGGGTCCTCGGTGACCGGCCGGCGGTGCGCAGGATGACCGCCGGCCGGCGTTCGGGATGGATCAGAAGTTGAACTTGTCGATGTTCGACTTGTTGAAGACGAACGGCTTGCCCAGCAGCACGGTGTTGTCCGCGCCGACCTTGTAGGTCCCGAGGGTGCCCGCGTCGAACGAGTCGCCCTCGGCGCCGGTGATGGTGCCGGCGACAAGTGCCTTGGCGGTGTACGCCGCCAGGTAGCCCAGGTCCTCCGGGTTCCAGAGGGCGAACTGCTTGACGGTCCCGTCCTTGACGTAGGGCCGCATCTGGTTCGGCGTACCGAGCCCGGTGAGCGCGACCTTGCCCTTGGCTGAGGACTTCGACAGGTAACGGGCCGCGGCCGCGATCCCGACGGTGGTGGGCGAGACGATGCCCTTCAGGTTCGGGTACTGCTGCAGCAGGGCCGAGGTCTTGTCGAACGAGGTCTGGTCGTCGTCGTTGCCGTAGACCACCGCGTCGAGCTTGATGTTCGGGTGGTTGGCGGCGAGCTCCTTCTTCATCGTGGCGATCCACGCGTTCTGGTTGGTCGCGTTGGCGGCCGCCGACAGGATCGCGATCTCGCCGGCGTCGCCGATGTCCTTGGCGATCATGTCGACCTGGACCTTGGCGATGCCGTCGGCCGTCGCCTGGTTGACGAACACGTCGCGGCAGCCGGGGCCGGTGTCTGAGTCGAAGGTGACCACCTTGATGCCGGCCGACATCGCCTGCTTCAGCGCGTCGCAGGGAGCCGACGGGTCGTCGGAGGAGATGACGATCGCCTTGGTGCCCTGCTGCGTGGCGGTGTTGATGAACGGCACCTGACCGTCCGGCGTGGCCGTCTGGGGAGCCACCTGCGTGTAGCTGCCGCCGATGGCGCTCATCGCCTTCTTGACCCCGGCCTCGCTGGTGTCGAAGTAGGGGTTGCCGAGGTTCTTCGGGATCAGCGTGATCTTCAGGTCACCGCCCGCGCTCGAGCTGGAGCCGCCCCCGGAGGCGCTGGGGGTGCTGCTGGAACCGCTGCCACAGCCGGCAAGAGCAAGGCTCGCCGTCAGTGCCAGAGCAGCGGTGGCGGCGAACCGCTTGGACTTCCACTTCATGACTTCACCTTTCGTGACTCGTCGCCGACTTCCGGCGCCGAGGCGGACCGCTCGGTCCTTCTGGTTCGGGCCCGCAGAGCACGGAGCCGGTCCAGCAGCTGGGTCGAGATCACCGAGAGGACGAGCAGGACACCGATGACGATCTCGATCACATCGGCGCCGGTCTGCTGCAGGCGCAGGGCGCTGGACAGCACACCGATCAGGAGGACACCGGCGATGACCCCGAGCAGGTTGCCGCGGCCGCCGAAGATGGACACGCCACCGAGGAGCACCGCCGCGATCACCTGCAGCTCCAGGCCGGTGCCGGTGTCGGTGTTGGCGCTGTCGAACCGGAGCAGGTAGAAGACGCCGGCGAACGCCGAGACGACGCCGCTGAGGAGGTAGAGCAGCAGCTTGCTCCGTCGTACGTCGACACCGCTGAAGTGCGCGGTCTCGGCGTTGAGGCCGATCTCGTACACCCCACGCCCGAACGGCGTGAAGTGCAGGATCCCGGCGAACAGCACGGCGAGGACCACGATCGGGATCACGATCAGCGGATAGCTGCTGGTGCCGATGTGCTTGTTCGCCAGGTCGCGCCAGCTCTGCGGCAGTCCGCTGACCGCCTTGGTACCGATCAGGCCGACGGCCACACCGCGATAGAGAGCCAGCGTGCCGATCGTGACGGCGAGGGAGGGCAGGCCGACGTACGCGACGAGGAACCCGTTGAGGGCTCCGGCCAGGAGGCCGACCACCAGCGCGGCGACCGCCGCGGCCGGCACCGACCAGCCATGGTCGTGGATCAGGAGGCCGGTCACCACAGCACTCAGTCCCAGGGTGCTGGCGACCGACAGGTCGATCTCGCCGGTGATGATGATCAGCGTCATCGGCAGCGCCATCAAGAGGATCGGCGCCATGTCCATCAGCAGGAAGTAGATGGTCAGCTTGCCGTCGAAGAACTCCACCCGGTTGTAGGCGTAGACATAGGCCAGTGCCAGGAGCCCCACCATGGCCGCTGTGCGCGTGAGCAGGAGCCTCTGCCACAGAGGGCGGGCGTAGGCGGCGTAGGTGGTGGTGCCCGTCGTGGGGGCGTCGTCGGCAGTCGACGTGGCGACGTGGCTCATCTCGCGGTCCCCTCGACGTGGTGCGGCGGAGGAGCGAGGGGGAGACGACGAACGGCGTGGGGAGACCTCATGACTCGTCCCTCGACTCGATCAGCTGGTGGGCGCGGCGGAGCGCGAGGATCCGGTCGAGCGAGATGGAGCTCAGGATCAGCGCACCGACGACCGCGTTCTGCCAGAACTCCGGGATGCCGAGGATCGGCAGGGCGGCGTTGATCGTGACGAGCAGGAAGGCGCCGATCGCGGCGCCGTACACCGTGCCGCTGCCACCGAAGATGGCCACACCGCCGATCACCACCGCGGCGATCGCCTGGAGCTCGAGGCCCTGGCCGGTGGCCGAGGTGGCCGTCGAGTAGCGGGCGGCCTGGACCACGCCTGCCAGCCCGGCGAGTGCGCCGCAGAGGACGAACGCTCCGAACACACGACGCTGCACCGGAAGCCCGTAGAGCACGGCGGCCTCCGGGTCGGAGCCGATGGCGTAGAGCTCGCGCCCTCCGCGTGCCGTCCGTAGGTAGTAGCCCACCAGCGCGAGCACGACGAACCCCAGGATCGTCAGCACGGGGATGGTCAGGAACTGCTGGGTACCGAGGTTCTGGAACGAGCTCGGCAGGTTGTAGGCGTAGATCTGCTTGCTGCCGGCCCAGTGCACGAGGAAGCCGCGGTAGATGTACATCGTGCCGAGCGTGATCACGAGCGCAGGCACCCGGAACGCCGTGACCAGGATGCCGTTGACGCACCCCAGGAGCGCCCCGAAGAGCAACCCGATCACGAACACCGCCACGATCGGGATGCCAGGGTGCTCGATGAAGAGCCGGCCCGTGGCGTAGGCGGACAGGCCCAGCACCGAGCCGACCGAGAGGTCGACGTTGCGCGTGACGATGACGACCATCTCGCCGATGGCGAGCAGCAGCAGCAGGGACGGCGAGAGCAGGAGGTCGCGCCACCCGTCATGGCTGAACACGAACGACGAGCTCTTGAGGGTCGTGAGGACCAGGATCACGACGAGCACGCCGGCGATGGCGACCTCGCGCGACCGCAGGACGCCGGCGACGGCGCGCTGGACCGGGCTGAGCCGGCTCGGCTCGACGAGGAGCTCCGTGGTGCTCATCGGCTGTCTGCCTCGTGGGACGCGTTCACGCTGCGGGCTCCTCGCCGGCGGGCCGGGTGGCTGCCGTCATGACGGACTCGGGGGTGGCGTCGGCACGAGCCAGATCCGCGGTGATCTCGCCCTCGCGGACGACGAGCACCCGGTCGGCCATGCCCAGCACCTCGGGGAGCTCGGAGGAGATCATCAGGATCGCCATGCCTTGGCCGGCGAGCTCCGAGAGCAGCCGGTGGACCTCCGCCTTGGTGCCGACGTCGATCCCGCGCGTCGGCTCGTCGATGACCAGCAGGCGCGGGTTGGTGGCCAGCCACTTGGCGATGACCACCTTCTGCTGGTTGCCGCCGCTCATGGTGGTCGCATGCATGTCGAGGGCGCCGGTCTTGACTGCCAGCCGACCAGCCCAGGGGGCGGCGGCGGCGTTCTCGGCCGACGAGGTCAGCAGGCCGGCCCGGGTCAGGCCGGACCGGATGACCCCGGTGATGTTGCGCGCGACGGAGCCCTCGGTGACCAGCCCCTGCTGACGGCGGTCCTCGGGGACGAAGGCCATGCCGGCGTTGATCGATGCGCGTGGATGGTGTGCCGGGACCCGTCGCCCGTCGAGGGTGACCGACCCCGAGTCATAGGGGTCGACGCCGAACACGGCACGCGCGATCTCGCTACGGCCGGCCCCGACCAGACCCGCGAGGCCGACGATCTCGCCCGAGCGCACCGAGAACGTGACGTCGTGGAACACACCGGCGGTGGTCAGGCCCTGGACGTCGAGCACGACGTCGCCGACCGCTGCCGGCGTCTTCGGGAAGAGCTCCGCCACCTCCCGGCCGACCATCCGGGCCACGATCTCGGCCACGGAGGTGTCTTCGATCCGGTCCGTCGAGACGTAGGAGCCGTCGCGCATCACGGTGACGGTGTCGCACAGGGCGAAGACCTCGTCGAAACGGTGGGAGATGAACACGAGCGCGCGACCCTCGTCGCGCAGGGAACGGGCGACGGCGAAGAGCCGCTCGACCTCGTTGCCCGACAGTGCGGCAGTGGGCTCGTCCATGATGAGGAGGGCCGCGTCGAGAGAGATCGCCTTGGCGATCTCGATGATCTGCTGGTCGGCGATCGAGAGGCCGAGTGCCGTCCGACGGGGGTCGAGGTGGACCCCGAGCCGGGAGAACAGCTGCTGCGCCTCGGCGTACATGGCGGCGCGGTCGATCCGCCGCCCGGACCGGAGCGGCTGGCGTCCCATGAAGATGTTCTCGGTGACGGACAGGTCGGGGAAGAGTGTCGGCTCCTGGTAGATCACCGCGATGCCGGCGTCCTTGGCCGCGGCGGTGGTCGCGAAGTCGACGTCCTCGCCCTGAAAGCGGAAGACGCCACCGTCGCGCTGGTGCACGCCCGCCACGATCTTCACGAGCGTCGACTTCCCGGCGCCGTTCTCTCCGACCAGCGCATGGATCGAGCCCGGCTGCACGCTGAGGGTGCCCGCGCGGAGAGCAGTCACCGCGCCGAACGACTTGGCGACGTCACGGAGCTCCAGCGTCGGCGTCGCGGGCGTCTCGGACATGCTGCTCCATCCTTGGATTGAAAGGTTTCAACGGACAGTAATGCACGTCACATCGCACGTCAAGGACCTGTTTCTCCGGAGTTTCGATGACTTTCAACTCTCCTCTGCCCCCGACTGGCGGGCGAGGCGCTACCCTCTGCTGACCACGTTTCAAAGGGGATCGCGATGACGCCACGGCTGCCGAGCGTGCGCCGTGGCGCCTCCGTGAAGGACGTCGCCGCCACCGCGGGTGTCTCGCTCGGCACCGTGTCCAACGTCTTGAACCGCCCCGAACGGGTCCGCCCGGCGACGCGCGAGAAGGTCGAGCAGGCGATGGCCGAGCTCGGCTTCGTCCGCAACGAGGGCGCCCGCCAGCTCCGGGCCGGCAGCAGCAGCGCCCTCGCCTACGTCATGCTCGACGCACGCAACCCGTTCTTCACCGACGTCGCGCAGGGCATCGAGGACGCCGCGGTCGAGGAGGGTCTCTCGCTCTTCATCTGCAACAGCGCCGGCAGCGCGGAGCGCGAGAGGGCGCACCTCGAGCACCTTCAGCAGCAGCGCGTGCAGGGCATCCTGATCACGCCCGTGGACCCGGAGGCCGAGATCCTCGGCGACATCGTGCGACGCGGCACCCCGGTCGTGATCGTGGACCGCACCCGCGGCGCCGGGTCGTTCTGCACGGTCGCCGTGAACGACGCCCTCGGCGGCCGGCTCGCCGTCGAGCACCTCATCGACTGCGGCCATACCCGGGTCGCGTTCATCGGTGGCCCGCCGGGGCTGGGCCAGATCCGCGACCGCTGGGCCGGAGCAGAGGCGGCGTGGGCCGACGCCGGGCTCCCCACGGAACAGCTGGTCCACCTCAGTACCCAGGAGCTCACCGTCGCCGCAGGGAGCGAGGCGGGCGAGCGCCTCCTCGGCCTGCCTGCTCGTCGCCGGCCGACGGCGGCCTTCTGCGGCAACGACATCACCGCGCTGGGGTTCCTCCAGCAATGCATCCGGGCGGGGCGGCGGGTGCCCGAGGACATCGCGATCGTCGGGTACGACGACATCGAGTTCGCCGGGGCGGCCGCCGTACCGCTGACGTCGGTCCGTCAGCCCCGTCAGGAGCTCGGCACCACGGCCGCCCGGCTGGTGGTCGACGAGTCGCTCGAGGGGCACCTCCACGAGCAGGTGGTGTTCGTTCCCGAGCTCGTGGCGCGGGCGTCGACCCTGGGCTGAGCGGCCCTGGATCGCGGAGGACGCGGGGTCCGAAACCCGCGTGAGAGTGTCGGTGGTGCTGCCTAGGCTGGGTCGGTGTCCACCACCGAACCCCGTCCCTGGCTCCCCGTGGCCGCCGTCGCCGTGACCCTGCTGTTCTGGGCCTCCGCGTTCGTCGCGATCCGCCACCTCGGGCAGGACTTCACACCGGGGGCGCTCTCGCTCGGGCGGCTCGTCGTCGGCTCCCTCGCCCTCGGGGCAGTAGCCGTGTCGCGCGGCCTGCCGCGCCCGAGCGGTCGTGACTGGCTGGGCCTCGTGGTGATCGGAGTGCTCTGGTTCGGCGTCTACAACCTCGCTCTCAACGCCGGCGAGCGGCACGTCGACGCCGGCACCGCCGCGATGCTGATCCAGGTCTCGCCGGTGCTGATCGCCGTCCTGGCCACGCTCTTCCTCGGTGAGCGGTTCACCGGGTGGCTCGCCCTCGGCCTGCTGCTCGCCTTTGCCGGCATCGTCCTGATCGGGCTGTCGCAGCCCGACGGCCACAACGACCTCCTGGGCGTGGGTCTCTGCCTGCTCGCCGCGCTCGTCTACTCCATCTCGCTGGTGGTGCAGAAGCCGTTGGTGTCGCGGCTCTCCGCGCTCCACGTGACCTGGCTGGCCTGCACGATCGGCGCCCTGGTCTGCCTGCCGTTCGCCGGCCAGCTCGTCCACGACACGGCCCACGCCTCCGCCTCCGACGTGTGGTGGGTGATCTACCTCGGCCTGTTCCCCACGGCGATCGCCTTCACGACCTACGCCTTCGCCCTGCGTCACATGAGCGCAAGCAGCCTCGGCATCACGACCTACCTCGTGCCGCCCCTGACGATCGTGATGGGCTGGCTCTTCCTGGGCGAGGTGCCGCCCACGATGGCCTACGCCGGCGGGGCGCTCGCCCTGGTCGGCGTCGCCGTCGCCCGGCGCAAGCCTCGCGCCCCGCGCGCCGAGCCTGCGAGGGACGCGTTGAGGGCGGGAGGTTGAGGAGCGTCGACTGGGTCCCGACGGACGAGGGAGCGAGCGACGCTTCTCGAAACCGGCGCTCCCGCGCCCGAGCGACCACCGGCCTGTGGCGTCCCGGGCGTGCCATGCTGCGGGCGTGAACATCGTCGCCGACGTGCTGGTCGGCCTGGTCGCCGCGCTCCACCTCTACTTCCTCGTGCTCGAGATGTTCCTGTGGACCACGCCCACGGGGCGCCGGGTCTTCGGGCTCGAGCCGGGCTTCGCCGAGGAGTCGAAGGCGCTCGCTGCGAACCAGGGCCTCTACAACGGGTTCCTGGTCGCCGGACTGGTCTGGGGTCTGGTCTCCGACCAGACCGACGTGAAGGTCTTCTTCCTGCTCTGCGTCGTCGTCGCCGGCGTCTACGGCGCCGCCACCGTCAACAAGCGGATCCTCGTCGTCCAGGCCGTGCCGGCCGTGCTGGCGTTGATCGCCGTCGCCCTCAGCTGACCTCCGCGCCCAGCCCGAACCACGGCAGGCAGGGCTCGACGCCCTCCACCTCGACGCGGTGTCCGGCGGCTCGCCAGGCCTCCGCAAGGAGCCGGACATGGTGCAGCTCCGTCACACCGGTCGGTGAGTTGGTGCGGCTGCGGCCGTTGTCGACGTACCCGAGGCGGCGCGAGACGGCCAGCGACGCCGCGTTGTCCGGTCGCGCGGACGAGACGGCTGCCACGGCGCCGAGGTGGTCGAAGGCGAGCGCGAGCACCGCGGTGCGCATCGCCGTCGCCAGTCCGCGGCCGCGGACGTCTCGGGCCAGCCACGAGTAGGAGTCGACCGTGCGCAGCAGCGGGAACTCCTCCCCCTCGAGTGCCTGCACGCCGACCACGCGGCCGTCCACCTCGACGGCGAGGTCGAGGCACCACGACCCCGGGGTCCAGGTGCCCCGGTGCGTCCAGATCTCGGACGTGAGCACCCTGCGTCGGTCGGCGGCCGCGCCGAGGAACGGCCGGTGCCGGGGGTCCTGCTCGAGGTCGTCGGGCAGGGCGGCCAGCAGAGGATCGAGGTCCGCATCGGTCGCTCCCCGCAGCACGACCTCACCGCAGGCGAGGCGCAGGTCGAAGAAGGGCCACTCCATGCGGGCAGGCTAGGGCTGCTCGGGGTCGGGCGTCGCGCCGGTTTCCAGCCAGCCGCGGAACGCCTCGAGGTTCCTGGTCGACTCGCCGCGCAGGGTGCGCCAGTCCCACTCCTTGCGGATGGAGGAGGCGAAGCCCAGCTCGAGGATGGTGTTGAACGAGCCGTCGGCGTGGGCGAGCACCGAGCCGAGCACCCCGTCGAGGTCGTCGGCATTGACCAGGGAGAGCGGGAGCCGCGCGTCGAGGTAGATGTCACCGAGGTGGTCGACGGCGTAGGAGACGGCGTAGGTCTTGAGGTTGCGCTCGAGGAGCCAGCGATAGACGCGCTCGTGGTTCTCGTCGGGGTTGCGGCACACGAAGGCGTGCACGCCCAGCGCATGCGGACCCAGGTCGAGCCGGACCGGCGTCTGGAGCTTGCGCTCCCCGGGCAGCGCGAAGCTGAACACCCCGTCGGCCTCGGTGAACTCCAGCTCGTTGGCGGTGAGGTAGTCGCGCAGTACCTGCGCGGGGTCGCTCACACGAGCTCCCGCAGCGAGTGCCTCGCGCGCTCGTAGACGTCGAGCGTCCGCTCCGCGGTGCCCTCCCACGAGAACGCGCGACCACGTTCGCGCGCGCCCTGCGAGAGCCGAGCGCGGAGAGCGTCGTCGAGGAGGACCCGACGCAGGGCGGAGGCCCAGGCCTCGGGCTCGTGGGAGTCGAGCAGCAGCCCGCTCAGGCCGTCGGCGACGACCGTCGTGAGACCGCCCACCGCGGCCGCGATGACCGGCGTACCGGCGGCCTGGGCCTCCGCGGCGACGAGCCCGAACGACTCGTTGTAGGACGGCACGGCCACCACGGACGCGGCGGCGTCCCAGAGCGCGAGCTCGGCCGGCGGGACCGGCGGCACGAACCGTACGACGTCCGCGATCGCCAACCGGTCGGCCAGCTCGGCGAGCGCCTCGGGGTGCTCGAGCCCGGTGCCGGACGGCCCGCCGACGACGGGGACGACGAGCCGTGACCGGAGGTCGGGCGTCTCGTCGAGCAGCATCGCGACCGCGCGCAGCAGCACGTCGGGAGCCTTCAGCGGCTGGATCCGGCCGGCGAAGAGGACGACATGCGCGTCGAGCGGCAGTCCCAGGTGGCGGCGCGCGTCGACGGTGTCGCGGGGTCGGAACACGGTCAGGTCGACGCCCGGGTGGACGACCTCCACCCGACCGGGATCGGCGTCGTAGAGATTGATCAGCTGCTTGGCCTCGACGTCGGTGCTCGCGATCAGCATGTCCGCCGCCTCGACGACCTGCTCCTCGCCGATGGTCCGGGCCGCGGGCTCCGGGGTGTCGCCGATGGCGAGCGCGTCGTTCTTGACCTTGGCCATGGTGTGCATGGTGTGCACCAGCGGCACGCCCCAGCGGTCGCGGGCGAGCGCACCGACCTGGCCCGACAGCCAGTAGTGGGAGTGCACCAGGTCGTAGTGACCGAGCGGCTTGGCCGCCTCGGTCCGCAGCACCTCGCGGGCGAAGACGCAGAGCTGTCCGGGCAGCTCGCCCTTGCTCAGCCCCTCGAACGGTCCGGCATGGATGTTGTGCACGGTGATCCCGTCGCCCGCCGCCTGCACGGGGTCGTGGCGCGACGACGTGGCCCGGGTGAAGATGTCGACCTCGATGCCGGCGGCGGCGAGCCGCCGCGACAGCTCGATGACGTAGACGTTCATGCCGCCGGCGTCACCGGTGCCGGGCTGGTCCAGCGGCGAGGTGTGCACGCTGATCATGGCCACGCGCCGTACGGCGTCGGCCTCGGTGAGCTCCACGACGTCACCCCTTCCCCCGCATCACGCGGGCCCACAGGCATCCAACCGCACGCAGCGCCCGGGGATTCCCCCGCGCGGTCCGAGCGGGTCGTCAGAGGGTCGCGCGGCGCGCGGACGACCGGCGAACGAGGAGCAGGACCGAGCCGAGCCCGACGAGGACTCCGAACACGGCGTCGGCGACCTGGGTGTCGCTCACCGAGTCTCGGACGAGCGCGAAGACACCCCAGACCAGGGTCGGCAGGGCCAGGGCGACGAAGATCCGAAGCGGGAGCAGGTCGCTCTTGACGAGCATCGTCCCGATCACCAGGAGGGCGACGGTGAGGAGCACTCCCCCGCCCCACAGCAGCGCCTTGGTCGCGCTTGCGTCGGCGTCGAGGAAGTAGGTGGCGACCCAGGCGAGCCCGCCCAGGAACCCGCACACGAGCGCGGTCCGCCGTACGCCGGCGGAGGCTCCAGCAGCATCGACGTGACGTCCCATCGGGCCCACAGTGTGCCATCCGGACGCGAGGTCCGGCACTCGGCCAGGCAGAATCGTGGGCATGATGCGTCGAACCGCCGTCGTGACCGGAGCCTCCAGCGGGATCGGGGCGGCGACCGCCCGGGCACTGGCCCGCGAGGGATTCGCGGTGTTCTGCGCCGCGCGCCGCTCCGACCGGGTCGAGGAGCTCGCCCGCGAGATCGACGGCACGGCCGTGACCTGCGACGTGACCTCGGCGGAGTCGGTGGCCGGACTCGCCGCCGCGGTCGGCGGCTCGCTCCACGTGCTCGTCAACAACGCCGGCGGCGCCTACGGCTTCGAGCCGGTCGAGCTGGCCGACCCCGACGACTGGAGCCGGATGTACGACGTGAACGTGCTCGGCCTGCTCCGGGTCACCCAGGCCCTGCTGCCCGCGCTGCGGGCGAGCGGCGACGGCGTGATCGTCAACGTCGGCTCGACCGCCGGCCGGATCGCCTACGAAGGCGGGGCCGGCTACACCGCGGCCAAGCACGGCACCCAGGTGGTCACCGAGACGCTCCGGCTGGAGCTGGTCGGTGAGCCGATCCGGATCAGCGAGATCGCACCCGGGATGGTGCGCACCGACGAGTTCGCGAAGGTCCGCTTCGACGGCGACGAGGAGCGCGCCGCGGCCGTGTACGCCGGCGTACCGGACCCGCTCGTGGCCGACGACGTCGCCGACGCGATCGCCTGGATCGCCACCCGCCCGTCGCACGTGAACATCGACGAGCTGGTGATCAAGCCGCGCGCCCAGGCGGCCCAGCACAAGGTGCACCGGGTCTGAACCGTGGGACCGGGTGACGGACCCGTCCGCCCCGGGACAGACTGCATCCCATGCAGACGATCGGACTGGTCGGCGGGATGAGCTGGGAGAGCAGCGAGGTCTACTACCGCGACCTCAACCTGGGCGTCCGGGACCGTCTCGGGGGACTCTCCTCGCCCAGGCTCGTGCTGAGCACCGTCGACTTCGCCGAGGTCACCGCGCTGGAGGACGAGGAGCGCTGGCAGCAGATCGGCGAGCTGCTGGCCGACGCGGCCCGCGGCGTGGAGCGTGCCGGTGCCGACTTCCTGCTGCTGTGCACCACGACGTTCCACAAGGTCGCCGACCAGGTCGAGGCCGCGGTCGACCTGCCCCTGCTCCATCTCGCCGACGTCGTGGCCGAGGAGGTGCGCGCGCAGGGCGTCACCACGGTCGGGTTCATCGGCACCACGGTCGCGATGTCGGACGGCTTCTTCACCGACCGGCTGGCCCGGCACGGCCTCGAGACGGTGGTCCCCGACGCGCGGCACCACGAGATGCTCAACAGTGCGATCTACGACGAGCTCGTGCACGGCAGGGTCGTCGACACGACCCGGCGCCGGGTGCTCGGCGTGATCGAGGAGCTGTGGGACGCCGGGGTCGGCGGCGTCCTGCTGGGCTGCACCGAGCTCGAGCTGTTGATCACCCAGGCCGACTGCGAGCTGCCGGTCTACCCCTGCACCACGCTGCACGTGACCGCGGCACTCGACCGCGCGCTCGCGGACTGAGGTCAGATCGGCGTGACCAGCAGCAGGTCGACGAGCGCACGCTGGTCGTCGCTGAGCTGCTGCTGGGGCACGGTCACCGACCGGCCGCGGACCTCGAAGGTGTAGCTGAAGGCATCCGGGAAGGTCTCGGACTCGTGCGGGCGGCTCAGGTCGAGGCGGTCGACGAGCTCACGGGCAGCCGCGGCCCGCGGGTCGTCGGCGGACAGGTCGACCGACCCCTCGACGGTGCGTCCGGCGATGCCGCCGGTACGTCGTACACGGACGACCGTGGTGGCCTGCCCCGCTCCGGCACCGGTGGGTGCGGTGACGCCGGACGGATCCACCCCGACTGTGGCCCAGGCGCCGCTGACGGCCTCCGCGTGCTCACCCGCGGCCGCGATGGTCGCAGCGGCGAAGCCGGCGAAGTCGGTGTCGGCGGTGACCTGCCCCCCGGTCAGCGCGGCGTACCAGATCTGGCCGGCGCCGTCCCAGGTGTCTCCGCCGATCGCCGTCGCGGCGAGGTAGAAGGCGCGGTTGGGGATGCCGGAGTTGGTGTGGACGCCGCCGTTGTCGTCGGTGGTGTCGACGTAGTCCGACATGTCACCGACCTGGGGGTCCTTGCCGAGCGTGGGGTCGTCGTACGCCGTGCCGGGGTGGGCCATGTCGCGCAGCGCGCGGGCGTGGATGCCGGGCAGGAAGATGCCCTCGCCGATCAGCCAGTCGGCGGTCGCCGCGGTCTGGCCGAGCGCTCGCTGCTTGACGCAGCTGCCGAAGCAGTCGGACACGGACTCGTTGAGCGCGCCGGACTGGCCCTGGTAGGTCAGGCCGGCGGTGAACTGGGTGACCGCGTGGGTGAACTCGTGGCCCAGCACGTCGATCGGCTTGGTGAACGACCCGAAGACGGTGCCGTCGCCGTCGCCGAAGACCAGCTGGGTGCCGTCCCAGAACGCGTTGTCGTAGTTCTGCTCGTAGTGCACGGTGAGGACGACCTCGGCTCCCTTCGCGTCGTAGGACGAGCGGGCGAACGCGTCGAGATAGAGGGCGAGGGTCGCGGTGATGCCGTCGGCCGCCTCGTCCACCGCGGTGTCGCCGGAGGCCGGCTCGCCCGCCGTACGGACCACCGTCCCGGGCAGCGTCGAACCGTTCGCCGCCGTGTGGACCACCCAGGCCGCGGTCCCGGTCGCGGCCTCGGTCGTGGTGGGCGCGTTCGCGCGCCCGGCCCGGAAGGCCTGGTCCTTGGCCAGGGTCGCCCGGCAGTGGTCGGCTGCTGTCGAGTCGGACGCCGCGATGCGCTCGAGGAGGTAGGGCGGGACGAAGAAGCAATGGCCGAGAGTCATGCGTCCTTCCTACGCCGTGGCGCCGACAGCGCCAAGGGCCACCCTCGGCTCCTCGGGTGCACACCGGACCCGACGTGCTGCGGATCCTCTGCTTCGGCGACTCCAACACCCACGGGGCGCCCCGGTGAGATCCCGGGTTCGCGACGCCGTCGACGTAGCCACTCAGGGCGTCCGCACCGACCGACGGGGCCGGACCCCTGCCGTCGTGCTGGTGAGCCCGATCGGGATCGACGACACCGCCGCGCAGTACGAGCAGACGACCGCCGGCAGCTTCGACAGCACCGGCGTGGCGCGATCGAGCGAGCTGGGCCGCGCCATCCGTCGCGTCGCCCACGAACGAGGTACGTCGTACGTCGACGCCGCGGAGGTCGCGCACGCCGGCGCCGACGGCCTGCACCTCACGCGTGACTCCCACGGTCGGCTGGCGGGCCTGCTCGCCACCACGATCGCCGGCCTCCTCCCCCGGGGCGGGCTCGCCCGGGGCCCCTGCATGACGCCAGCGGTGAGCGTCTGGCTCACTCCCTTCGTGGTCGATATCGGATCCATTGGGGTGTGGTGCCGGGTTTGGGTGGTGGTCGGTATTCGGGGTGTCGGTCGTGAGGGTTGAGTCGGATGTCCCAGGGCGAATGGTGGATGGTGCGGTGGTGGTGGCCGCAGAGCAACGCGAGGTTGTGCAGCGTGGTTTCGCCGCCGTCGGCCCAGTGGGTGAGGTGGTGGGCGTGGCACATGACCGGGGGGCGGGTGCAGGCGGGGAAGGTGCAGTGTCGGTCGCGCAGGATCAGGGCGGTCCAGATCGCGGGGGTGACCAGGCGGCGGAGCCGGCCGACGTCGAGGACCTCGCCGTGGCTGCCGAGGATGGCGGGGATGATCTCGGCGTCGCAGGCCAGCCGGCGCAGCACCCCGGGTGGTAGCTCGGTGCCGTCGGCGGTGGTGCCCACTCCGGCGGCGTCCAGTCCGTCCTTGAGGCTCTGGTGGTCCAGGGTGACCAGGAGTCGGGCGGGGGTGCCGTGGGTCTGGGGCAGCAGGTCGGTGTCGAGGCCGTGTTGGGCCAGGGTGATCAGGGCGTCCCAGAGCCGGGCGCCGTGGTCACGCGGGTCCCGGGCGCGCTGGCACGGGCTTCCCCGGTCTCGGGGTCGGTGTCGGTCGTGGGCCTGGCGGGTGTGGGGCGGGTGAGGGGGAGGAGGGCGGCGTGGAGGAGGGCGCCGTCCTCGGCGGTGCCGCGGCCGCGGATCCGGACCCCGCCGGCCCGGTCGGGGTGGATCGAGAGGTGTCGGTCCAGGTGTGCGGCGCGTTCCTCGCGGTCCAGGGCCGCTTCGAGTCTGCGGTCGGTGGCGTCGGGGTCGACCACCTCGACCAGGTGCCGACCGGCCCGGGCCAGGTCGGTGGCGTCCAGGCACTGGGCGTGGGTGAGCATGAGCTTCTCCCCCCGGCGGCGGGTCCACTCCTGGGGCGGCAGGTCCTCGACCGCGGTGACGATCACCTCGGCCTGGGCCGGGGAGACGTCCCGCCACCAATGCCTCGCCGGGTGCGGGTCAGCGGACCGCACAGCGCGTGCGCGTGCCTGACCCGGCGTTTGCCCTCGCCCTTGCGGAGTCCGGCCAGGTGGGTGACCCAGTCCCCGGTCGACCCGTACCCCAGCGTGTCCTGGGCCAGGTTCCGGGTGTCGGCCTCGACCACCGCCCCCGCCTCGACCGCGGCCAGGGCCGAGGTGGCCTGCTGCACCAGGCCCGACGACCTCGACCAGCTCGTCGTCCGACCTGCCGACCACAAGACCTGGGCCAGGTCCCGGACCGCCGCGACCACGTCGGCCAGCACCACCACCGGGCCGGCGGTGGGGGCGGGTTCCGAGATCGACATACGGATAGGCAATCAGGCACCACCGACAGTGGAAGCGATATCCACAGGGTTTATCCCGATATTCGAGATAATCCACAGAAAATACTTTTACAGCCCGTTTACCGTCCACAAGAGGAAAAGACCGCAACCCCAGCGAGCACCCCAGGCAACGGCGAGACGGAAGCGGACGGCCGGAGGCACCGCAACCCACCACCCACCGCCACCACACCCCGTCGTTCTTCGTCACCGGCCGCCACCAGCAGAACCGCCGTCACCGACAAACACGAACGCGAACGCGAGTAGCCGCCGCGGTAGAGGGGTCTCGACTTCGCTCGACCGACGAACCGACTCCGCTCGACCGACGAACAGCGGACCGACTCGCTCGACCGACGAACGCGGACCTGGTCTCAACTCCGCTCGACCGACGACACGGACCCTCACCCGCTCGACCGACGAACGCACATCCGCTCGACCGACGAGCGAGTCCCGACCTGTCATCATGCCGAGATGAGGGTGCTGGTGACGTCCTTCCCGGGTCGGGGACATCTCAACCCCGTGCTCCCGTTCGCGCTGGCCGCCCGGGACGCCGGGCACGAGGTGCGGGTCGCGACCGGCGCCGACCAGCTCGCCCACGTCGCGCGGTACGGGCTCGAGCCCGTGGAGATCGGGCCGGGTCTCGGCGACCTCATCGCCGCGGCCCGACGTGACCACGGGGAGGCCTGGGGCGACGCCCTGTTCCCGGACGCGTGGCCCCGTCGCGCCGTACCGCGGCTGCTCGCGTTCACGCGTACCTGGTCGCCCGACGTGGTCGTGAGCGAGGAGGAGGAGTACGCCGGGCTCCTGGTCGCCGAGCTCCTCGGCGTCCCGTCGGTCACCCACTCCTGGCCCTCACCCTGCCGACCCGCCGACGACCGGCGTCGGGCGCTCGTCTCCCTGACCCCGCCTGTGGGGCGACCTCGCGCCCGGCCGCGCGCCCAGGGGTGTCGCGGAGACCTACCTCGACGCCTGTCCACCGCTCCTGCAGTCTCCCGAGATCGGCGACATCGACGGCGTGCTCCCGATCCGGGCGACCTCGCTGCCCGAGGCGGTCGACGTCCGGCCCCCACCGTGGCTCGACACCCTCGGCCGCCCGGCGGCGTACCTGACCCTCGGCACCGTGCCCGTCTTCAGCACCCCCGACCGCCTCCGTGCCTGCATCGAGGCCCTTGCTCCCGTGGTCGCCTCCCTCGTGGTCACGACCGGGCCCAACCCGGTGGAGACGCTCGGCACGCTGCCCGCGCACGTCCACGCGGTCGCCTACCTGACCCAGAGCCAGGTCCTCCCCCACGTCGACCTCGTCGTCTCCCACGGTGGCGCCGGGACGACGCTCGGGGCCATCGAGGCCGGCCTTCCGCACCTGGTGCTGCCCTACGAGTCGCAGAGCCAGGCCGGCTCGGCGGCCGCCCTCGATCGCCTCGGGGCAGGGATCGTGCTCGCTCCCGACGCCCGCGATCCCGGGAGCATCGCCGCCGCTGCCCGACGGCTGCTCGAGGATCCTCGTCACCGGGCGGCGAGCGTGGCCGTCCGCGCGTCGCTCGAGACGACGCCAGACCCCGCGTCCGTCGTACGACGGGTGGCCGAGGTCGTCGAGACGCGGGCCCGTGGAGGCCGGAACTAGACTCTCGTCGGCCCGCTCGGAGGCCGTCATCAGAGAGGTACGTCGCCGCCCCATGTCAGCCAGCCAGGACGCTCCTCAGGGGTGGATCCGCAGGCTGAGCGCCCAGGTCTGGAAGCACAAGCGCGACGTCCAGATCTCCCTCACCGCAGCCGTCCTCGGCAGCGCCGGCCAGGCGATGGTGCCCCTCATCGCCCGCACCATCGTCGATGACGTCATCGGCGACTCCTCCCAGCCGCTGTGGCCCTGGCTCGTGCTGCTCGTGCTCATCGCCCTCGCGGTCTTCGGGCTGGCCTACCTGCGTCGCTTCCACAACGGCCGGTCCTCGTTGGCCGTGCAGTACGACCTGCGCAACCAGCTCCACGACCACCTGCTCACCCTCGACCAGCGCACCCTGGCCCACCTCTCGACCGGACAGCTGGTCGCCCGGGCCAGCAGCGACACCACACTGATCCTGGGTCTGCTCAACTTCCTGCCGCTGATGTTCGGCAACCTCCTGCTGATGCTGATGTCGCTGGTCATCATGTTCTGGCTGTCGCCGCTCCTGGCGTGCATCGGCCTGGTGATCGCCCCCGCGCTGTTCGTGGTCTCCTACCGGCTGCGGATCAAGGTGTTCCCCGCCAGCTGGGACGGCCAGCAGCGTGAGGGCGAGGTCGCCGAGATCGTCGACGAGGACGTCGGCGGGGTCCGCGTGGTGAAAGCGTTCGGCCAGGAGGAGCGGGAGCTCCACCGGATGGTCGCCGTCGTCCAGCGCCTCTACGGAAGCCGGATGCGCGCGACCCGGCTCCAGGCGCGCTACCAGCCGCTGCTCGAGGCGATCCCCACGCTCGCCCAGGTCGCGGTTCTCGCCCTCGGCGGCTGGCTGGTGATGCAGGGCGAGATCACGCTCGGCACGTTCCTGGCGTTCTCGACCTACGTCACCCAGTTCGTCGCCCCGGCCCGCCAGCTCGCCGGCGTCCTGACCATCGGTCAGCAGGCCAGAGCCGGAGTGGAGCGGATCTTCCAGGTGCTCGACCTCGAGACCGCGATCGAGGACGAGCCCGACGCGGTCGACGCTCCCGGAGCTGACCGGTGACATCGAGCTCTGCGACGTACACCTCGCCTACGACGAGGAAGAGGTCCTGCGCGGGCTCGACCTCCACGTGACGGCCGGCGAGCGCGTCGCCCTCGTCGGCTCCTCCGGCAGTGGCAAGTCCACCGTGGTCGCTCTGGTGCAGCGGCTGCTCGACCCCGACCGCGGCCAGGTCCTCGTCGACGGGTACGACGTCCGCGGCGTCACCCTGCACTCGCTTCGCAGTCAGATGGGTGCGGCCTTCGGGGAGAGCTTCCTCTTCTCCGAGACCATCGCCGCCAACATCGCCTACGGCCGACCCGAGGCGACCCGCGAGGAGGTCGAGGAGGCGGCCGCGGTCGCCTGCGCCGACGACTTCATCCGCGAGCTCCCCGACGGCTACGACACCAAGGTCGGCGAGCGTGGCCTCAGCCTCTCCGGCGGCCAGCGGCAGCGGATCGCCCTGGCCCGGGCCGTCCTGATGGACCCGCGGGTACTGCTCCTCGACGACGCCACCAGCGCGGTCGACTCCAGCACGGAGGAGACGATCTTCACCGGCCTGCGCCGCGTGCTCGCCGGACGCACGTCGCTGATCGTCGCCCAACGCGTCTCCACCCTCCACCTCGCCGACCGGGTCGTCCTCCTCGAGGGCGGGCGGGTGGCCGACGACGGCACGCACGACGAGCTGATGGCCCGCAACGCGGCGTATCGCGAGCTGCTGACCGGACTCGACGCCGACGCGGCGGCGTCGGTCGGCGACTCGATCGAGACCCTGACCGAGCTGGAGGTGACGCCGGAGGCGTGGCAGACCGGGAGCCGCGCCGACGCCGTACGCGCGGCCGACGAGCGTCGCGCGTCGAAGGTGCCGCGGGCGGTCAGCCTCGGGCCGGGAGGGCGCGGCAGCGGGCTGACCCTCGCACCGACCCCCGAGCTGCTCGCCCGCGTCGAGGCGCTCCCACCCATCCGCGACCGGATCGTGCTCGACCTGGAGAAGGAGACCCGTCCCGACCCGGGCTTCTCGATGCGGCGCCTGGTCTCGGAGTTCCGCTGGCCGTTCGCGCTCGGGCTGCTGCTCGTCGTCGTCGACGCCGTCGCGGCGCTGCTCGGCCCGTGGCTGGTGCACACGGGCATCGACGACGGCGTCTCGGTCGGTGCCGCCCAGGTGCTGTGGTGGACCTCCGCCGCCTTCCTGGTCGTCGTCCTCGTCGACTTCCTCGACCAGATCGCCGAGACCTTCGTGACCGGCCGCACCAGCGAGCGCGTGATGGCCGGGCTACGGATCCGGATCTGGGCCCAGCTGCAGCGGCTCTCGCTCGACTACTACGAGCGCGAGATGGCCGGCCGGATCATGACGCGGATGACCACCGACGTCGACCAGTTCGAGACCCTCATCGAGAACGGCCTGCTCGCCGCCCTGGTCTCCCTGGTCACCTTCGTGGGCGTGGGGGTCGCGCTCCTGCTGCTCGACGTCGAGCTCGCGCTCTGGACCCTGCTCGTGGTGATCCCCCTCGTCGCCGCCACGATCGTCTTCCGGCGGATCACCAACCGTCTGTACGACGCGGTGCGCGAGTCGCTCGCCGTCGTCAACGCCGACTTCCAGGAGTCGCTGTCCGGCATCCGGGAGGCACAGGCGTTCGCGCACGAGATCCCCACGGTCGACCGCTTCCATGCCCTGGGCCTGCGCTACTTCCAGGAGCGGCTCAAGGCGCAGCGCCTGATCGCGACGTACTTCCCGTTCGTGCTCTTCCTGTCGGCCATCGCCGACGTGATCGTGCTCGGCGTCGGCGCCCACCTGATCGAGCAGGGCGAGCTGACCTCGGGCGTGCTGATCGCCTTCATCCTCTACCTGACGATGTTCTTCTCGCCGATCCAGCAGCTCTCGCAGGTCTTCGACTCCTGGCAGCAGACGCGGGTGTCGGTCAACCGCATCTCCGAGCTCATGCAGCTGGAGACCCTCACCCCGGAGCCCGAGCAGCCCGTACCCCTGGGCGAGGTCCGCGGCGACCTGGCCCTGGTCGACGTGCACTTCCGCTATCCCTCCGCGGACGTCGCGTCCGAAGCCCGGGGTCCGGCCGACTCGGGGCTCCCCGAGGACGTCGTACGCCGGCGGCCGCCGGAGGCGATGCGCGGCCTCGACCTGCGGGTCCGCCCCCACGAGACGGTCGCGCTGGTCGGCGAGACCGGCGCCGGGAAGTCGACCGTGCTCAAGCTGCTGGCCCGCTTCTACGACCCCGACTCCGGCTCGGTGACCATCGACGGCCACGACCTGCGCGCGCTCGGCCTCGACGACTTCCGCAGCCGGCTCGGCTACGTGCCGCAGGAGTCCTTCCTCTTCACCGGCACGATCCGCGGCAACATCGCCTACGGCCGCCCCGACGCGACCGACGCCGAGGTCGAGGCAGCCGCCCGGGCCGTCGGTGCCCACGACTTCATCGCCTCGCTGCACGACGGCTACCACCACCCGGTGACCGAGCGGGGCGCCTCGCTCTCCTCGGGTCAGCGCCAGCTGATCGCCCTGGCCCGGGCCGAGCTGGTCGACCCGGTCGTGCTTCTCCTCGACGAGGCGACGGCCAACCTCGACCTGGCGACCGAGGCCAGGGTGTCGGCGGCCATGGCGGCCGTCGCCGGGCGTCGTACGACGATCCTGATCGCCCACCGCCTCCAGACCGCCCGGACGGCCGACCGGATCGTGGTCCTCGCCCAGGGCCGGGTCGTGGAGCAGGGCACCCACGAGGAGCTGGTCGCGCGCGACGGGCGGTACGCCGCGATGTGGCGCGCCTTCGCGCTCGTCTCCGCGTCGTGACGAAGCACCGACGGTAAAACCTCGGCCGGCCCCCGGATCCACTGATCTGTGCCCCGTCGGGGCCGTCCTCCTTCGGATACCGCAGGTATCCGACCGCTTCCCTAGGGATCGCAGCGCGTCCGCGACGAATCTCCACGGACCAAGCGGAGGTCCCCGACCTCGGGCGTCGCGGAACCGCGTCACCCGGCCCCGGCTTGACCGTCATCTGAGTCAAAAGGAGGCAACGACGATGAGCACCACCCACCCCCATGGTGCCCACGGATGTCCCTGTGAGGACTGCCTGGGAACTCGGATCAGCCTGACGGCAGCAAAGGCGCAGGACGGTCGCAGGATCATGCCCCTGTGGGCCCGCCAGCGGAGGTTCCGCGTGCGCCTGGCCTCGACCGAGATGCTCCGCAGCGTGCAGCTGACGGCGTAGGTCTCCTGGGGCCGGCCCCGGTCGTGCACAACCCCCCCGTTCACGACCGGGTCCCCCCTTCCCCGCCCCGCCGCGATGCGGGTCCGGAGCGGTGCGGCCGATACGATCAGGGGTCAATCCCCGCCTGCGAAAGCGACGTCGTACCGCCATGCCTTCCACCCGTTCGGACCTCAGGAACGTCGCGATCGTCGCGCACGTCGACCATGGCAAGACCACGCTGGTCGACGCGATGCTCCACCAGGCGGGCGCCTTCACCGCGCACCAGGAGGAGGCCGGCGTCGCCGATCGGGTCATGGACTCCGGCGACCTCGAGCGCGAGAAGGGCATCACGATCCTCGCGAAGAACACCGCCGTCCACTACACCGGCGCGAGCGCCCCGCAGGGCATGACGATCAACATCATCGACACCCCCGGGCACGCCGACTTCGGCGGCGAGGTGGAGCGCGGGCTGTCGATGGTCGACGGCATCGTGCTGCTCGTCGACGCCAGCGAGGGTCCGCTGCCGCAGACTCGCTTCGTGCTGCGCAAGGCGCTGAACGCCGACCTCCCGGTCGTGCTGGTCGTCAACAAGGTCGACCGCTCCGACGCCCGCATCGCCGAGGTCGTCGACGAGACCTACGAGCTCTTCCTCGACCTGCTCGACGAGCACCACAGCCAGGACGCCCTCGACTTCCCGGTCGTCTACGCGTCGGCCAAGGCCGGCCGGGCGTCGCTGGAGCAGCCGGAGAACGGCGGTCTCCCCGACTCCCCCGACCTCGAGCCGCTCTTCCGCACCATCCTCGACACCATCCCCGCCCCGGAGTACGACGAGGGGGCGCCGCTGCAGGCCCACGTCACCAACCTCGACGCCTCGCCGTTCCTGGGCCGGCTGGCGCTCGTCCGCGTGCACCAGGGCCACCTCAAGAAGGGCCAGAACGTCGCCTGGATCAAGCGCGACGGCACGGTCAAGACGGTCAAGATCACCGAGCTGCTGATCACCGAGGGGCTGGAGCGCAAGCCCGGCGACCAGGCGGGGCCGGGCGACATCTGCGCGGTCGCGGGCATCCCCGAGATCACCATCGGCGAGACCCTCGCCGATCCCGAGAACCCCGTCGCGCTGCCGCTGATCCACGTCGACGAGCCGGCGATCTCGATGACGATCGGCACCAACACCTCGCCGCTGGTCGGGCGCGAGAAGGGCTCCAAGGTCACCGCCCGCCTGGTCAAGGACCGGCTCGACAGCGAGCTGGTCGGCAACGTGTCGCTGCGGGTCCTCCCCACCGAACGCCCCGATGCCTGGGAGGTGCAGGGCCGCGGCGAGCTGGCCCTGGCGATCCTGGTCGAGCAGATGCGCCGCGAGGGCTACGAGCTGACCGTGGGCAAGCCCCAGGTGGTCACGCGCGAGATCGACGGCAAGGTGCACGAGCCCGTCGAGCGGCTCACCATCGACGCGCCGGAGGAGTACCTCGGCACGATCACCGAGCTGATGGCGACCCGCAAGGGCCGCATGGAGCAGATGACCAACCACGGCACCGGCTGGGTGCGGATGGAGTTCCTGGTCCCGGCCCGCGGCCTGATCGGCTTCCGGACCGAGTTCCTCACCGAGACCCGCGGCACCGGCATCGCCCACCACGTCTTCGAGCGCTACGAGCCGTGGGCCGGCGAGATCCGCTCGCGGGCCTCCGGCTCGCTGGTCGCCGACCGCTCGGGTGCCGCGACGGCGTACGCCATGACCAACCTGCAGGAGCGGGGGATCATGTTCGTCGAGCCGACCACCGAGGTCTACGAGGGCATGATCATCGGCGAGAACTCCCGGGCCGACGACATGGACGTCAACATCACCAAGGAGAAGCAGCAGACCAACATCCGGTCCGCGACCTCCGACAACTTCGAGAAGCTCGTCCCGCCGCGTCGGCTCTCGCTCGAGCAGTGCCTGGAGTTCTGCCGTGAGGACGAGTGCGTCGAGGTGACGCCCCACAGCGTGCGCATCCGCAAGGTGGTCCTCGACCAGAACGAGCGCGGCAAGCTGGCCGCCCGGGCCCGCAAGGGAGCCCGCTGAGCCGAGGCAGGAGACCGCGAGGTCCGACCGATCCGTCACCTGCGGCGCATCCGGACGGGTGCGCCGCCCGATGGTTGTTCACCCCACGCGGGTGAGTCGCGTCGGCCGGGTGGCCGAGCACACTGCCAGGAAGCGACTCGTACGGCTGGGAGGAGGCCGCCATGAGGATTCCGGGCATGGCCACGCTGTCGAAGGTCCCGGCCCCCCGGATCGTTCGCGCGGCGGTCGGTCCGGTCGTCGAGCAGTCGAAGACGTACGCCGTGGCGTTCGCCGGGATGCTCGACCACCTCGCCACCGAGGCGATCGCCGAGGTCGTCCGGCGCGTCGACGTCGAGCCGGTCCTGGACAACCTGGACCTGACGGAGATCGTGCTGCAACGGGTCGACCTCGACGCCGTCGTCCGTACCGTGATCACGCACGTCGACGAGGGCGAGATCGCCACGCTCGTGACCAAGGTCGACATCGACGGGATCGCGCGCAGTCTCGACATCAACGCGGTCCTCGACCAGATGGACCTCACCGAGATCGTCCTGAAGCGGGTCGACCTGGTGAAGGTGGTCGACGCGGTCCTCGACCAGATGGACCTGACCGAGATCGTCCTGCAGCGGGTCGACCTGGTGAAGGTCGTCGACGCCGTCCTCGACCAGATGGACCTGATCGCTCTCGCCAACGAGATCATCGACGGCGTGGACCTGCCCGAGATCATCCGCGACTCGACGGGCTCGATGGCCTCCGAGACCGTCAAGGGCGTCCGGATGCAGGGCATCGGGGCCGACCAGGCGGTCGACCGGGCCATCGACCGACTCCTGCTGCGCCGCTCCCGCACCGCCGGGCCGGCTGGCTCCTGAGGCGACATGGACGCCGACGAACCCACGGACGCGACCGCTGCCCGGATCTCGCCGGTCCCGCGGGAGGCACGTCCCTTCCAGGGCCAGCGCGCGGGCATCGTGACCCGCCTGATCGCGGCGACCCTCGATGCGTGCGTCATCGGCATCATCCTGCTCGGCGCCTATCTCGGCCTGGTGGGCCTGATCTTCCTGCTCAACCCCCGTTCGTTCTCGTGGCCGGAGCTGGGCGTGGTGTTCAGCCTCGCCGCTGCGTTCGTCGTCGCGTTCGTCTACTTCACGGCCTTGTGGACGTTGAGCGGTCGGACCTACGGCTACCTCGTGATGGGTCTGCGGGTGCTGGGCATCGGCGGGCGGCGGCTCCGGTTCTTCGGGGCGGCGCTCCGCGCTGCGTTCGTCGTCGTCGTCCCGATCGGCATCATGTGGATCCCGTTCAGCCGCGACAACAAGTCCCTGCAGGACCTGTTCCTGGGCACCCGCGTCGTCTACGACTGGCAGCCACGCGCCGTACAGGTGGAGCCGACTCCCACCACGCCCGCCTCGTCGTAACCTCTCGGGCCCGGGGTCGTTCTACCTGGTAGCGACGGGGGTCGGGACTTCCACTCCTGTCGTCCACCACGACCCAAGGAGTGTCCTTCTCGTGAATCTCCCCCAGGCGTTCCGCTCTCGGACCGCAGCCGTGGTGACCGGCGCAGCAGCGCTCGTGCTCGCCGCCACCGGCGGTGGCGCGGTCGCCGCAGGCATGGTCACCTCGCACGACATCCAGGACGGCACGATCCGAGCCGTCGACATCTCCGACAGCGGCGTGAACAGCCGCATCATCAGGGACGGCAGCGTCCATGCGGAGGACCTCACCCCCCGCATCAACGGCAAGCTGGACAAGCCCGGCGCCCTCGACGGCACGGTCTACCGGATCGCGCACTACCCCAACGGTGCGAACGGCGGCGCGATCGCCTCGGTCGCCTGTGCCGACACGGATGCGGCCTCGCAGAAGCTCATCGCGATCGCCGGCGGCGTGCAGGTCATCAACGCCGACGGTGACCACGTGTTCGCCAACGACAAGAACCCGGCCGTGGCCGACTCGTTCCCGGGCCGCATGGACTACTCCGACAACACCCCGAAGCCGAACCGGCTCGACGGCTGGATCGTGCGTCTCGGTGACACCACCGGCCAGGGCGCCGACCAGATCAACGTCTGGGCGGTCTGCGTGCCCCGACCCGCCGGCGTACAGGTGCAGACGAACACCTACTGATCGATCGCTCCCACGACGACGGCGCACCTCTCGGGGTGTGCCGTCGTCGTACGTCGGGGGCTACTGGTTCACGTGGTCCTGCCAGTCGCGGGGTACGGCGCCGGCCGGGCCGGGGGTCGGCTGGTCGGCGGGGTGACTCTGCGGGTCGGCCAACGCCGGGCCCTCGAACCCCTCCTCGTGCTCGAAGTCCCAGAACCACTCCTCGCCGGGCTCGAAGCTGGCGATCACCGGATGGCCGGACTCCCGCCAGTGGGCGGTCGCGTGCTGGCTCGGCGAGGTGTCGCAACAGCCGACGTGGCCACACGCCGTACAGCGTCTCAGGTGCACCCACCACCCGCCGGCGGCGAGACACTCCACACAGCCGGTGCCGGAGGGCGGGACGTTCGGGTCGATGGGGTCGGTACTCACCCCACCACCCTGACACCTCCCCTCCCGACACGAAACCCATCGCCCGCCCGGGATAGTCCCCGATCAGATGGCTCCGAAATCACCGGATTCACGACCATCTGATCGGGGACTATCCGTCAGCTCCGGTCTTCGGACTGCCGGGGGGTGCTCAGCCGGTCCGGAGCCGCAGCCTCAGGAACCGTTCCCGCTGGTGATCGTCGAGGGCCCTCCGCTGCTCGACGGTGAAGGTCGGGACCCACCAGGGTGGCAGCTCGATCGTCCACCCACGATCGGAGACAGATTGGCGCGACGCCCGCGCATACGCCTGACGCAGTCGCGTCACGAAGTCCCCGGGGCGGGCGAGATCCGCGGCCAGCATCGTCACGTACTCCAGGCCCGCCGCCCGGAACAGCCCTTCACGTCGTACGTCGCGTGCCCGCTGCGCGCCCTCGAGGTGCAGCACCGAATCGTACTCACCGGCCACTCCGACGGCCGGGTCGAACAGGTCAGGGGTCCCGATGTGCCGGCCGCTGAGATCGAAGACGGGCCGGTTGCACAGCGGGCGAGGGAGGCCGGCGAGGACGCACCAGACCCACCTCATCGAGACCTCGGCAGGCGACCAGGCGTTCTCGTCCATGTCGTCGAGCTGGTCTCGCATCTGGCCGATGCCGAACCAGCCGGGGTTGGCGTACGCCATCGACATGGCCTCGCCGCGACTGACCAGGTCGGAGTAGGCCGCCATGTCCGCCGCAGTCAGGGCTGAGAGTCGCCCCTGTGCGTGCCGCATCTCGAAGAACAGCGAACGGACCGGGGTGGTCACGACCAGGCCGGCATACGCCGTCAGCTCCGTGGGCTTGAGTCGCTCCTCGCTCACCCGCAGCCCTGGGGAGGACACGATGGAGCTGTCTGCCGTGGCGACGTCGACCGGACGGGCGACGCGTCCTCCCTCGGCCAGCCCGTCGAACCACGCGCCACCCATCCACCGAAGTGCGGCCCAGCCGGTGACACCTCCGTACGACGGCAACCGAGCCGCCGCCTCGACGATTCTCTGCTCGATCGAGGACGGCGTACTCGAGGGCACGTAGAGGCCGTAGCTGATGCGGCGCCAGGACGGCCCACGAGCCTGGCCGCGCGTCGGTCCGGCCGAGCCGGACGGATCCACACGCTGGGGCCAGACGCAGGCCGGTGGCAGCCCGACCGGCCTCTCGCCAGGAGCTGGAACCCCCATCCTCCGATGCTGCCGCAACCCCGAGACGCGCGTCGTCCGTCCTCCACAGGCCGCCTACAGCCGGGATAGTCCCCGATCAGATGGCTCCGAAATCACCGGATTCACGACCATCTGATCGGGGACTATCCCCCAGAGGTCCGCGCCACGAACCAGCGGGCGAGGAGGGTGCCGTCGGCTTCGAGCAGGGAGTGGAGCTCCAGGGGTACGTCGAGCGGGGCGCCCTCGGCGATCCGGGCGTGGGAGCCACCGACCAACGTCGGCACCACCGTGCTGCAGAGCTCGTCGACCAGTCCGGCCGCCAGCAGATCGGCGGCGAGGTGCGGTCCGCCCTCGCACAGCAGGCTCCCGAAGCCGAGCTCCTCCAGGGCCGCACGGAGCGCGACCACGTCGGGCGCCTCCTCACCGAGCACGAGCACCCGGTCGCCCAGCACCGACCGCGCCCGCGCGAGTCCCGGCGCCGCCGCGCCCGTGGCGACGAACAGCCGGCTCGTGTCACCCTCGAGCAGGGTCGGCGGCAGGCCCCCGGACCGGGTCACCACGACGAGGGGCTTGGCATTGGGCCGGTACCCCTCGGCGCGCACCGTGCCCGCCCCCACCACGACCACGTCGGCGAGCTCGCGCAGCAGGTGGAAGACGCGGTTGTCCGCGGCGTTGTTGATGCTGCCGCTGGTGCCGTCGCCGCCCTCCGCCGCGCCGTCGACGGTCGAGACGAAGTTCAGCCGCAGCCACGGCAGCCGCGGTGGGGCGTACGCCGTACGCAGCGCGTCGTCATCGAGGTCGGAGAGCCGTTCGAAGGTCGTCACACGGCCATCCTGCCGCTCGGCACGCCGGGTCGACACGCAGACAGCCGCCCTAGACTGCACGCGATGATCTCGCTCGACGACCTGGCCGCCCTGCGGGACACCTACCGCAGCGACCTCGCCGCGCCCGTCGCCCCGGTCGAGGTGGGCGGCCTGGTGATCGGCGACGACGCGCCCGCCCTGATGGGGACCGTCAACCTGTCCCGGGGCTCGACGTACCGCGAGAGCGTGGCCGTCTCACCCGCGTCGGCGATCCGCAAGGCACGGGTCCAGGTCGCCCAGGGCGCGCACGTGGTCGATGTCGGCGCCGAGTCCAGCACGGCCCGCGCCGACCGCATCGACGCGGCCGACCAGGTCGCCGCGCTCGTGCCCGTGGTCGAGGCGCTCGCCGACGAGACCGTGGTGTCCGTGGAGACCTACGAGCCGGCCGTCGTCCGGGCCGGTCTCGCCGCCGGAGCCCGGATCCTCAACATGACCGGCCGGGAGCACGAGGACGACATGTTCACCCTCGCCGCGGAGCACGACGCCGCCGTCGTGCTCTGCTACGTCGAGCTCGCCAACGTCCGCGACGTCGCGACCGTGCCGCTCGACGCCGACCCGCTCCCCCGCCTGCTCGACCACTTCGGGCTCCGGCTCGAGCGTGCGCGCGCCCTCGGGGTCGACCGCGTGCTGCTCGATCCCGGGATGGGCTTCTACTACGCCAACCTCACGGACCCGGCGACGCGCGTCCGGCACCAGACACAGGTGCTGGCTCAGTCGTTCCGGCTCCGGCCGCTCGGCGTACCGGTCTGCAACGCACTGCCCCACGCCTTCGACCTGTTCGAGGACGAGTTCCGCAAGGCCGAGGGTTTCTTCGCCGTGGTGGCGAGCCTCGGCGGGACGCAGCTGTTCCGGACCCACGAGGTCGCGCACGTACGCGCCGTGCTCTCGGCGATGCGGAGCCTCGAGGTCTGAGCTAGCCCAGGTGGCCGCGCACCGACACGTGGCCCGACAGCAGGTTGCGCGCGATGGTGCGTCGCTGGATCTCGTCGGTCCCCTCGTAGATCCGCAGCAGGCGCAGCTCGCGGTACCACCGCTCGACGGGCAGCTCGCGGGTGTAGCCCATGCCGCCGTGGATCTGCAGCACCCGGTCGACGATCTGGTTGGCCTGCACGCCGCCGTAGAGCTTGGCCATCGACTGCGACTGCCGCGAGTCGATGCCGTGGTCGACCTGCCAGGCCGCCGTGAGCACCAGCCAGCGCAGCGCCTCGATCTCGACCGCCGAGTCGGCGATCATCCACTGGATGGCCTGCCGGTTGGCGATCGGCTCCCCGAAGGTGACGCGGTTCCTGGCCTGCTCCATCGCCATCTCGACCAGGCGCTCGCACGCGCCCAGGGCCCGCGCGGGGAGCATGAAGCGACCCTTGCCGATCCACTTCATCGCGAGCGCGAAGCCGCGTCCCTCCTCGCCGAGGATCGCGGAGTGCGGCACGCGCACGTCCTGGAACGACAAGGACGCCGGGCCCCACTCGCCCATGGTCGGGATCGAGGCGGAGGTCCAGCCGGCCTCGCGGTCGACGAGGAAGCAGGTGACGCCACCGTCGGCGCCCTTCTCCTTGTCGGTCACGGCGAAGACCATCGTGAAGTCGGCGATGTCTCCCCCGGTGATGAAGGTCTTCTCGCCGTTGATCACCCACTCGTCCCCGTCGCGTACGGCGGAGGTGCGGATGTTGCGCGCGTCGGAGCCCGCCCCCGGCTCGGTGATCGCGAAGCAGCTGTGGCGCTCGCCGCTGATCGTCGGCTCCAGGTAGCGCTTCTTCTGCTCGTCGTTGGCGTGGAACAGGATGTTGTCGGCGTCGCCGCCGAACTTGAACTGCACGAAGGTGCGCCCGAGCTCGATCTCGATCAGCGCTGCCATCAGCGAGCCGAGGCCCATCCCGCCGTACTCCTCGGGCGTCAGGACGCCGAAGAAGCCCGACTGCTTGGCCTTCTCCTGGAGCGCGCGCAGCTCCTCGAGGGAGAAGCCGCGCTCGCCGCTGCGCTCGCGCTCGAGCACCTGCGGCTCCAGCGGCATGAGCTCCTTGGTGACGAACGTGCGCACCCAGTCGCGGATCTCGCGCTCTTCGTCGGTGAGGGTCAGGTCCATGGTTCGGACACTACCCAGCGCCCGCGAGCGCGTCCGGCACGGGCACGCGCCGCAGGTCGCGCACGGAGCGCGAGGTGAGCGTGAGCAGTGCGATGGCGATGTAGCCCAGCCCGCTGACGACCAGCACCGGTCCGTAGCCGAGCGAGGCCCCGAGCGGACCGAAGGCGAGCTCGCCGACCGGGATGCCCAGGAACGAGCCGAGCGCGTCGTAGGAGTAGGCGCGCGACAGCATGTCGGCGGGCACGTGCTCCTGCATCGACAGCGTCCAGCCGAGGCTGAACACCTCCGTGCCGGCTCCGGCGAGGAACGTCGCGATCGCCAGCGGCACCAGCTGGGGGTCGCGGCCGAGGACGAGCATCGGGACGCCCAGCCAGGCGATGCCCAGCATGCCCGACAACAGGGGTCGCCGCAGCGGCCGTCGGAGCATCACGAACGTCGTGACCAGGAGGCCGATCGACTGGGCGGACAGCACGATGCCCCACGCCTGTGCCCCGATCGTCGCCTTGGCCTGCGCCGGGCCGAGCGTCCCCCATGCTCCGGCCTGTACGGCGTTCATCAGCGAGAACGCGACCACGACCACCCACAGCCAGGTGGTGCTGCGGACGTAGTCCCAGCCGGCCCGGAGGTCGTCGACGGTCGACCGACTCTCGTCGCGGGGCGGTCGCGGGGGCAGGCGCACCAGCGCGAGGATCGCGGCCGCGGCGAGCCAGGTCGCGGCGTCGACGGCGAGCGCCCACCCGGCTCCCACCCCGACGACGAGCAGGGCGCCGATCGAGGGCCCGAGCACGCGGAACGACCCCCGCGCCAGCGACTGCAGGACGTTGGCCTGCTGCAGCAGGTCGGGCGGCACCAGCCGGGGGGTGATCGACTGCAGGGCCGGGAAGGTCAGCGCGAGGGCCGTGCCGTTGAGCGCCTCGAGACAGATCAGCATCCAGATCTGCGCCGTGCCGGTGATCACCAGCGCCGCCGCGATCGCCTGGGTGACGCCGAGCAGGGTCGCGCCGAGCCGGATGACCACGGTCAGCGGCATCCGGTCGGCGACCACCCCGCCGAGGAGCAGGAAGGCGATCGTCGGGATCGTGCTGGCGGCCAGCACGTAGCCGAGGTCGGTGGCCGAGTCGGAGATCGACAGCACGGCGAAGGCCAGGGCGACGCCCGACATCGTGGTGCCGACGAGGTTGACCGTGCTGGCGATGAAGAACCAGCGGAAGTTCCGGTGACGCAGCGCGACGAAGCTGCCCGAGAGCGATGACACGGCTCGAGACTAGGCGACCGGCGGTCAGCCCAGATAGGTGCGTACGGCGTCGGCCAGCCCGCGTGCGTAGGTCGCCCGACCCTTCGCCGAGGTCATCTTCTCGGCGTCGGTCGGGTTGCGCATGTTGCCGAGCTCGACCATCACCGTCGGGATGTCGGAGAGGTTCAGCGTGCCGAGGTCGGAGCGGAAGTCGAGCCCGTCACCCCCCGCGATGTAGGTGGCCACCGGCAGCCCGACCCCGCGCAGGGCGGCCCTGGTGTCGAGCGCCAGCCGGCGCGACGGCTTGAAGATGTCGTGGGTCCAGGGCTTGCGATCGGTCGGGGCGATCACGTGGAAGCCGTGTGCCCCCGCAGCGTAGGACCCGTCACCGTGGATGCTGATCTTGAGGTCGGCAGGGAGGGCGTTGCCGGCCCGGCCGCGGACGTCGACGCAAGGGCCCCAGCGGCTCTGGCTGTTGGAGTGGCGGGTCAGCAGGACGGTCGCGCCCAGATGCTCGAGCCGGCGCTTCAGCACCTGCGACACCTGCCAGGTGAAGGTGGCCTCGGGGTAGCCGCCGTCGGTCGAGGTGCCGGTCGTGTTGCACGGCTTCTTGAACCCGCCGGCCGGCACCAGCCTGTCGATCTGCGCGAGGTGGCGGTGGTTGCCGAGCTGGTGGCCCGGGTCGATCACGATCGTGCGGCCGCTGAGCGGGCCGGACGACCCCACCTCGCCCGACGGCGCCGTCACCCGGAAGTCGTAGGTGGCCGAGGCCGGCGTCGCCAGACCCACCGACGCGGCCAGGACCGCGGCGGCCACCGAGACGCCGTAGGGATGCCTCACTCGTAGCCCAGGACTTCCTGGCGCCGCTCGCCCCACGCCAGCGCCGAGGCGATGGCCTCGTCGATCGTCAGCTCCGTGCGCCAGTCGAGGAGCGCGGTGGCCCGGTCCACGTTGGCGTAGGCGCCGACGGCGTCACCCGGGCGCGGCGGTGCCTCGGTGACCGGTACGGCGTGCCCGACGACCCGCTCGAAGGCGGCGACCAGCTCGCGCACGGTCACGCCGTCACCGCGCCCGACGTTGATGACGACGCTCGGACCGCCCACCTCGGCGAGCACCCGGTCGAAGCGCTCGACCGCGCGGACGTGGGCCTTGGCCAGGTCCCACACGTGGATGTAGTCGCGGATCCCGGTGCCGTCGCGGGTGGGGTGCTCGGTGCCGGTGATCGTGAACGACTCCTTCTGGCCGCGCGCGGCCATCACGAGCTGCCCGAGGACGTGCGACGGCTCCTTGGCGTAGACCCCCGACTCGAGGTCGGGGTCGGCGCCGATCGGGTTGAAGTAGCGCAGGATCACCGCGCGCAGGTCGGTCGCGACGGCCATGTCCTCGAGCACCTGCTCGATCATCAGCTTGGTCCGGGCGTACGGCGAGCTGGTCGCCAGCGGGTCGTCCTCGCGGACCTCGAAGTCGTCCTTGATCGCGTAGAGCGAGGCGGACGAGGAGAACAGCACCCGCGGCTTGCCGAGCGTCACGAGCTGGTCGAACAGCTCCAACGACTTCGCGACGTTGTCGCGGTAGTACTCGTAGGGCTTCTCCACCGACTCGGGCACGACGATCCGCGCGGCCATGTGGATCGTGGCGTCGAGGTCGGGGTGCTCGTCGACGATCCTGCGGAGCAGGTCGCGGTCGGCGATGTCGCCCTCGTAGAAGATCCGGTTGCGGACGAAGGCGAGCGGTCCGGTGAGCAGCGAGTCGAGGATCACCGGCACGTGACCGGCGTCCTCGAGGGCCTTCGCCGTCGTCGACCCGATGTAGCCGGCGCCTCCCGTGACCAAGATCTTCATCCCAGCAGCGTAGCGAGGACGGGAGCGCCGGCCTGCCGGCGCTCCCGCCGCAGCAAGCCCGAAGCGCGCTTGCGCGCGAGGGTCACGCCCCACCTCGGCACGGCAGGTGAGAGACTCCACCCCATACCGAGCGCACTCATCACCGGGATCACCGGACAGGACGGGCTCTACCTCGCCCAGGCCTTGCTGGCCAAGGGGTACGACGTGCACGGGCTCGTGCGCGGTCAGCACAACCCCAAGCTCGAGCTCGTCCGCTCCCTGATCCCCGACGCCACGCTCCACAACGGCGACCTGACCGACCTCTCGAGCCTGATCCGCGCCCTGCGGGCCGCCGACCCGCAGGAGGTCTACAACCTGGGCGCCGTCTCGAACGTCGCCTACTCCTGGGCCAACGTCAGCCACACCACCGACGTCACCGCCAAGGGCACGCTGACCATCCTCGAGGCGATCCGGCTGCACGCCGACGACGACCTCGGCTCGATCCGCTTCTACCAGGCGTCGAGCTCGGAGATGTTCGGCAAGGTGCGCGAGGTCCCCCAGACCGAGCGCACGCAGTTCTGGCCGCGCTCGCCGTACGGCGTGAGCAAGGTCTTCGGGCACTACATGACCATCAACTACCGCGAGTCCTACGGCATGCATGCCTCGTGCGGCATCCTCTTCAACCACGAGTCGCCGCTGCGCGGCGTCGACTTCGTGACCCGCAAGATCAGCCGGGGGGTCGCGCGCATCTCCCGCGGCCTCCAGGACGAGCTCGTGCTGGGCAACCTCGAGGCCGAGCGCGACTGGGGCTACGCCGGCGACTACGTCGAGGCGATGTGGCTCATGCTCCAGCAGCCGCAGGCCGACGACTACGTGATCGCCACCGGCCAGACCCACTCGATCCGCGACTTCCTCGACGCCGCGTTCGCGCACGTCGGCGTCAGCGACTGGAGTCGCTACGTCCGGCAGGACCCCCACCTGATGCGCCCCGCCGACATCGACCGGGTGGTGGGCGACGCCACCAAGGCACGCACCGTGCTCGGGTGGGCTCCCAGGGTCAGCTTCCAGGAGCTGGTGGAGATGATGGTCGACGCCGACCTGCGGGAGTCGACGGGCGGGTGAAGATCCCCGATCCGTGAACAGCGGACGGTGACCGCCCCTAGAATCGGGGCTGCAGCCAGGGGTGGAACGCGTGGGGTGTTCCGAGGCTGCGTCTTGGGGGGAAGAACACGGTGTCACGCATGGGGATTGCGCCTGAGCGCGCGCGCTTGTCGAGCGCGCCGCCGATCCACGACAGCAGCCGAGCGCTGCATGCCCTGCCGGTCACGGCCCTCGTGGCCGACCTCGTCGTGATCACCGTCACCGTCTTCCTGGCCGCGTACGGCCGCAACCACATGCTGGTCTTCGGCTCGGGCAGCGTCACCAGGCCCGCCGCGCTCGTCGCCCTCCCGCTCGTCTTCTGCTGGGTCGCCGTCATCGCCCTCCGCGGCGGCTACGACCAGGGTGTCTTCGGCGCCGGTGCCGACGAGTACAAGATCGTCGTCAGCTCCAGCCTCCTCACCTCGGCAGCCCTCGGCATCGGCTGCTACCTCGTCCAGTTCCAGCTCTCCCGCGGCTTCTTCCTCTTCGCGTTCCTGATCGGGCCGCCGCTCCTCGCGGTCAGCCGGTTCGTGCTCCGCCGCTGGCTGCACCGGGCGCGACGGCTGGGCGCCCTCGGCCAGCGCACGGTGATCGTCGGCAGCTCCGACCACGTCGACGCCGTTGCCGACGTGTTCGCCCGCGAGCCGTGGCTCGGCTACCACGTGGCCGGTGCGCTCACGCCGGTCGGCGACGCGACCATGGAGACTCTGGGCGGCGTCCCGGTGCTCGGCCGCGTCGAGGAGGCGGCGGCCCTGATCCGCGCCTACGAGGCCGAGGTCGTGTTCGTCGTCGGCGGCGCCTTCAGCGACCCGACCGCGATGCGCGAGCTGGTCTGGGACCTCGAGCCCGACAACGTCCAGGTGATCATGGCTCCGGGTGTCACCGACGTGTCCAGCGAGCGGATCCGCGTACGCCCGGTCGGCGGGCTGCCGCTGCTCCACCTCGACCGCCCGCGCTCGCAGGACGCTCTCCGCTGGGCCAAGCGCACCTTCGACATCGTCGGCTCGGCCACCCTGCTGTTCCTGGCGGCCCCGCTGATGCTGTGGACCGCCTGGAAGATCAAGCGGTACGACGGTGGGCCGGTGCTGTTCAAGCAGATCCGCGTCGGCCGCGACGGCAGCTACTTCACCTGCCTGAAGTTCCGCAGCATGGTCACCGACGCCGAGTCGATCCTGCCCGACCTCCACCAGGCCGCCGGCTACGAGGAGGGCCTGTTCAAGCTGCAGGCCGACCCGCGCATCACCAGGCCCGGTCACTGGATCCGGCGCTACTCCCTCGACGAGCTGCCGCAGCTGCTCAACGTGCTCCGCGGTGACATGAGCCTGGTCGGCCCGCGCCCGCCGCTGCCCGTCGAGGTCGACCGCTACACGCTGACCCAGTCTCGGCGCCTGCGCGTCCGTCCCGGCCTCACCGGTCTGTGGCAGGTCTCCGGCCGCTCCGACCTCTCGTGGAGCGAGTCGATCCGCCTCGACCTCTACTACGTCGACAACTGGTCGATGATCCAGGACATCGTGATCCTGACCCGCACGGTGGGCGCCGTCCTCGGCTCCCGGGGCGCCTACTGAGTCGTGCGCGAGGCACGAGCGCACGGCGTGGCAGCAGGCGGTTGAGCAAGCGACGCGACTGAGGAACGAAGCCGTGCGAGCTGTCGAACCCGTCCGGTGCCTCGGGCTGACAGGTCTCGGCTCCGCTCGATCGCGTTGGTGACGACCGGAGGGATGGGGCGGCGAATTCGAACGTGCCTCGAGCGTGTGCAGCCCGGCGACGGGCTCGGCGCGTCGAGTGTCTGCGGCTCGACTTCCTCGGGCGGTTGACCGACGAAGGCGCCGACCGGCGGGATGGGGCGGTCAGCGCTCGTCGAGCAGGGCCCGCAGGTAGGCGCCGTACCCGCTCTTGGTCAGCGCCTCGGCCCGGCGCTCGAGCCCGGCGTCGTCGAGGAAGCCCATCCGCCAGGCGACCTCCTCCGGACAGCCGATCTTGAGTCCCTGCCGCTCCTCGATCGCCTGCACGAAGTTCCCCGCGGCGATCAGCGACGACACCGTGCCGGTGTCGAGCCAGGCCGTGCCGCGCTGCATCACCTCGACGTAGAGGCGGCCCTGCTCGAGGTAGAGGCGGTTGAGGTCGGTGATCTCGAGCTCGCCGCGCGCGGACGGGCGCAGGGAGCGGGCGAGGTCGACGACGTCGGTGCCGTAGAAGTAGAGCCCCGGCACGGCGAAGTGACTGCGCGGCTGCTCCGGCTTCTCCTCCAGCGAGGTCGCCCGCCCCTGCTGGTCGAACGAGACGACGCCGTACGACGAGGGGTCCGCGACCTGGTAGCCGAAGATCGCCGCACCGTCGATGTCGGAGAAGCGTCGGAGCTTCTCGCCGAGCCCGGGCCCGTAGAAGATGTTGTCGCCGAGCACCAGCGCCACCGGCTGGTCGCCGATGTGGTCCTCGCCGATGAGGAACGCCTGCGCCAGGCCGTCGGGCGAGGGCTGCACGGCGTAGGTGATCTCGACCCCGAGGTCCGACCCGTCGCCGAGCAGGCGCTGGAAGGCGTCCTGCTCGTGAGGCGTCGTGATCACGAGCACCTCACGGATCCCGGCGAGCATCAACGTGGTGAGGGGGTAGTAGATCATCGGCTTGTCGTAGACCGGCACCAGCTGCTTGCTCACGGCCATCGTGATCGGATGCAGCCGCGATCCGGTGCCCCCGGCCAGGATGATCCCCCGCATGCGCCACATCCTAGGGAGACGACCATGCGTTCGGCCCTGACGACACCGCCGTTGCTCCTAGGATCAGGGCCATGGAACGCGTGCTCGTGACCGGTGGGGCCGGATTCATCGGCTCCAACTTCGTGCGCCACGTCGTGGAGCACACCGAGGCCCGGGTCACCGTGCTCGACAAGCTGACCTACGCCGCGAGCCCCGAGTCGCTCGCCGACCTGCCGTCCGACCGGGTGGAGCTGGTGGTCGCCGACATCGCCGACGCCGCCACCGTCGAGCCGCTCGTGGCCGCCCACGACACGGTGGTGCACCTGGCCGCGGAGTCCCACAACGACAACTCCCTCGACGACCCCGCGCCGTTCGTCCGGACCAACCTGGTCGGCACCTTCGTGCTGCTGGAGGCGGCCCGGAAGGCGGACGCCCGGTTCCACCACGTCTCCACCGACGAGGTGTACGGCGACCTCGCGCTCGACGACCCGAAGCGCTTCACCGAGGACACCCCCTACCGCCCCAGCAGCCCCTACTCCGCCACGAAGGCCGGCTCCGACCACCTCGTGCGCGCCTGGGTGCGCAGCTTCGGGCTGCGGGCCACCCTGTCCAACTGCTCCAACAACTACGGCCCCTGGCAGCACGTCGAGAAGTTCATCCCGCGACAGATCACCGAGCTGATCGAGGGGCGTCGGCCGCGGGTCTACGGCGACGGACAGCAGGTACGCGACTGGATCCACGCCGACGACCACAGCTCGGCCCTGCTGACCATCCTCGAGCGCGGACGGATCGGCGAGACCTACCTGGTCGGCGCCGACGGCGAGCGGACCAACCTCGAGGTCGTCCGGCTCCTGCTGCGCCTGATGGGCCGCGCCGAGGACGACTACGAGCACGTCGCCGACCGGGCCGGTCACGACGTCCGCTACGCCATCGAGTCCGGCAAGCTCCGGCAGGAGCTCGACTGGCGACCCCGGTTCGAGGACTTCGAGAAGGGGCTGGCCGACACCGTCGACTGGTACACCGGCCACCGGGACTGGTGGGGGCCGCACAAGCACGCCACCGAGGCGGCGTACGCCGCGAAGGGTCAGTGATGGGCGACCTCACCCTCGAGCACACCCCGGTCCCCGGTCTGCTCGTGCTCCGCCTCGACGTGCGCGCCGACGACCGCGGCTGGTTCGCCGAGACCTGGCAGCGCGCCAAGATGACGGCCCTCGGCCTGCCCGACTTCGGGCCCGTGCAGGCCAACATCGCCCACAACTCCGCCCGTGGCACCACCCGCGGGCTCCACGCCGAGCCGTGGGACAAGCTGGTCACGGTCGCGTCCGGACGCGCGTACGCCGCCTGGGTCGACCTGCGGGCGGGTGACACCTTCGGTACGACGTACGCCCTGGAGCTCGAGCCCGGCATGGCGGTGTTCGTGCCGCGCGGCGTCGGCAACGGCTACCAGACCCTGCTCCCCGACACGGCCTACACCTATCTCGTCAACGACCACTGGCGCGCCGATGCGGCCTACGTCGCCGTCGACCTCGCCGACCCGGCGCTGGGGATCGCCTGGCCGATCCCGCCCGAGGAGCGGGTGATCTCCGAGAAGGACCTCTCCGCCCCGGCGCTCGCCGACGTCGAGGGTGTCGGCGTGCGCCGACCGCTGGTGCTGGGCGCGGCCGGCCAGGTCGGACGGGCCCTGCAGGTGGTCTTCCCGACGGCGGTGGGTGTGGACCTCCCCGAGATCGACCTCACCGACGACGCGCAGCTCGAGCACTGGACCTGGACCGACCACGACGTCGTGCTCAACGCCGCCGCCTACACCGCGGTCGACCTCGCCGAGACGCCCGACGGGCGGCGCACGGCCTGGGCCCTGAACGCCGGCATCCCGGCCTCGCTGGCCCGGCTGGCGGTGAGATACGGGTTCACGCTGGTGCACTACTCCACCGACTACGTCTTCGACGGGACCCGCGACGAGCACGACGAGGACGAGCCGCTGTCCCCGCTCGGGGTCTACGCCCAGGCGAAGGCCGCGGGCGACGTGTCACTTCGGGCCGTGCCCCGGCACTACCTCCTGCGCACGTCGTGGGTGGTGGGCGACGGCGCCAACTTCGTGCGCACGATGGCGCGGCTGGCCGACGAGGGCGCCTCACCGTCGGTCGTGTCCGACCAGATCGGCCGGCTGACGTTCGCCGACGAGCTGGCGCGGGCGACCCACCACCTGGTCGAGGTCGGGGCGCCCTACGGCACCTACCACGTCTCCAACGGCGGTCCGCCGATGTCGTGGGCCGAGGTCGCCCGCGAGGTCTTCGCCCTCCGCGGTCGCGACCCGGACGACGTGAAGGCGGTCACGACCGAGGAGTACACGGCCGGGCGCACGATCGCGCCACGGCCGGCGAGCGGGGTGCTGTCGACGGGCCGGATCGAGGCGACCGGCTTCGAGCCGAGGGACGCGCGAGAGGCGCTCCGCGCCTACGCCTCGAGCCTGCCGTAGTCGTCGTCGAGGCGGACGATGTCGTCCTCACCGAGGTAGGGGCCGCGCTGGATCTCGATCAGCACCAGCTGCTCGTCGTGCTCGTTGCTGATGCGGTGCCTCGCCCCCACGGGCACGTCGAGCGAGCCGCCCAGGGGTACGACGTGCACCTCGTCGTCGAGCAGGCAGGTGGCGGTGCCGCGCACCACGATCCAGTGCTCCGACCGCTGGGCATGGGTCTGCAACGACAGCCGGTGACCCGGGGTCACCTCGATGCGCTTGACCTTGAAGCCGGGCGCCTCGTCGAGAACGTGCCACGACCCCCATGGCCGGTCTGCGGAATCCATGGCACCACTTTCTCACGTGTGGGTGTCCACGAGGCTGGAACCGAGGCAGGTGCCCCGACCGTTGACGGCTCGGGACTCTCCTCGGCTCGTGGCGCGACGGCTCGTCGGGTGCGCTCCGCACGGGAGCGAGGAACGGCGCCTGGTGCGTCGGCTGCGACCTGTGGAACGGCGCTCGTCCTCTGTGTGCTCGGCGTGCTGGTGCTCGTCGTACCGTCCTGACCGTTCCGGGGCACGACCGGATGCCCACCATGACTCCGATGGGGTCCTGACCTCACCCGGACGGCACCGGGCCCCGGGAGCGCGTGCTCCCGGGGCCCGGTGGTGTGTCGCTGTCAGGGTTCGACGGATCAGTCGCCGATCTTCTCGGCGGCGTCGACGACGGCCCGGGTCGCGCTCGACGCGGTCTTCTTCGCCGCGGTGCCGGTGGCCTTGGCGCTGCTCTTCGCCGGGCTCTTGCGGGCCTTGGTGGCGGTCTTCTTGACCGACTTCGTGGCCTGCGTGGTGGTCTTCTTGGCCGCCTTCGTGGCCTGCGTGTTGGTCGTCTTGGCCTTGCTGACCGTGGTCTTCGCGGCGGCCTCGGCGTCCTGGGTGGACTGCTGGCGGCGGATCCGGCCGACCAACGACTCGCCCCGCTTGACCAGGTCGGCGTAGGTGTCGCCGGCAGTGGCGACCTGGGCGTCGACCAGCTTCTGCAGGCGGGTCGGGAGGGTCTGCACCTCGGACTGGAGCTCGGCGACGCGCTGCTCGATCAGGCGGCGGCGGGCCTGGGCGTCCTTGTTCAGGGTGTCGATCGTCTCGGCGACGGCCTTGCCGGCGCGGTCACGCAGCACCTCGGGCTTCGTCTCGAGCCCGGAGACGCTCTTCTGCACGTCGTCGAGACGCTTCTGCACGTCTGCCACGTAGTCGCGCACGGTCTCGACCACGAGGTCGGTCACGCCGACGCCGGCGTAGAGCGGGCGGGCCGCGACGGGCGGGATCTGCGTGGGGATGTCGAACTTGGCCTTGGCCATGGTGTGCTCCTTCGGTGGTGGTGGCCCGGCACACTGCCGGGATCGATCAGGGGGCGTCGGTCTCGCCGTTGAGGGCGAGGAAGGACGCATACACGTCGAGCAGGGTCTGCTTCTGGCGCTCCGTCAGGGAGTGGTCGCCGAGGACGGCGAGCTCGACCGAGCCGCCGACGCCCTCGTCGGGGGCCACGATCCCGGCCCGGATGTAGAGCTGCTCCGCCGAGATCCGCAGCGCCTTGGCCAGCTGCTGGAGGACCTCCGCCGAGGGGCGGCGCAGTCCGCGCTCGATCTGGCTCAGGTAGGGGTTGGACACTCCGGCCTGCTCGGCGAGCTGCCGCAGCGACAGGCGGGCGGACACCCGCTGCTCGCGCAGGTAGTCACCCAGCGTCTCGACCGTCTTGCCGACCTTGCCCTTCGCCACGCCTCCATTGTGCTAGCAAGAGTTAGCATCACCAAATCCCGACGGGGTGAGAGTCGTCACAGCGACGCCGAAACCCCTGTGAAATCCAGGGTTTTCCGACTGTTCATCCTGCTGCCTGCTGCTAGCACCAGTAGCAGGCCCGGATCTCCCCCACGGGTACCCCACCACCGAGCAGCTCGACGAGGCCGGTCCGGCGTACGGCCTCCGCGTCGACGGCCGGGTCGTCGAGCACCCCGCTCCGACGCAGGGCCTCCGCCATCAGCACCGGCCTGACCCGGGGAGCACCGTCGTCCGCCTTCAGGGCGAAGGCCCGACCATCGGCCAGCGCCACGGCGTAGCAGCACTCGGCGCCGGCCTTGCCGATGGCGCCCGGGACGGCGGTGAGCAGCGCGCGCTCGTCGCGCGTCGTCCCCGAGACGTACGCCGGGTGGGAGCGGATCGCCTCGGCGATGCGGACCGCTGCCCGGTCCTCCACCCCGGAGCCGTCCACGCCGCGGGCCAGCCGGCCGAACGCGCGCGCCAGACCCACCAGCGAGGTCGAGAGCAGGGGTGCCCCGCAGCCGTCGACGGCCGTGACCGCGATCGGCTCGCCCGTCATCTCCGCGAAGCCCGCGGCGATGGCCTGCTGCACCGGGTGGTCGGGATCGAGGTAGGTGTCGGTCGGCCAGCCGTTGAAGGCGCAGGTGGCCAGCATCGCGGCGTGCTTGCCCGAGCAGTTCATGAGCACCGGCGCCTTCGAGCCACCGTCGCGGATCACCTGCTCGCGGGCCGCGTCGTCGAGGGGGTAGTCCGGGGGCGTCCGGAGGTCGGCCTCGGAGAGGCCCACCGCGCTGAGGAGCCGGCGTACGCCCTCGATGTGGAACGGCTCGCCCGAGTGGGAGGCGCAGGCCAGGGCCAGGAGGTCGGGCGGGAGGTCGAGCCCGGCCCGCAGCATGCCGACGGCCTGGAGCGGCTTGTTGCACGAGCGCGGCAGGATCGGGTCGGTGACGTCGCCGACCGACCAGGCCACCGTGCCGTCGGGGTCGAGGGCGACCACGGATCCGTAGTGATGTCCTTCGACGAACCCGTTGCGGACGATCTCCGCAACGGGGACGACGGGGCTCGTGGCAGGCATCGGGCCAGGGTAGCGACGCTGGCAGGATGGTCCCGTGCCGACGCCCCAACACTGCCCGACCCCGCGGGAGCTCGCCGACCTCGAGCTGCTCACCGGCGGGGCGCTGGCCCCGATCACGGGGTTCAACCAGCCGGGCTCGCCGGTCACGCTCGACCTGCCCCCTGACCTGGCGGGGCAGGAGGTCGAGCTGGTCGACCCCGAGGGGCTCCCGCTGGCACGGGTGACCGCCGACGGTGCGGTCGCGGCGCTCACCCATGCCCAGCACGGCCCGTTCCGCCGCCTCCACCTGACGGCCGCCCAGGTCCGCGAGGCTCATGCCGGAGCCACGTTCGTCCCGGTCGTGGACGCCCTCACCGAGCACGAGATCGAGCGGCTGCGGGCCCGGGGCACCCCGGTCGTCCTCCTGGCGCTCACCGGACCCGGCACGCCGGAGCTCTCCCCCGTGTCCCTGCTGCGTGCCTCACTGGCCGCTTGCCGGCGGATCCCGGGGGCCACCGTGGTCGCCGTACCGCTGGCGTCGCACGGCGACGCCGCCGTCGACCACGACCTCGGGGTGCAGGTCGTCGCGTCCTACGCCGGGCCCGACCCGGTGCTGGCCCTGGGCGACGGCGACGGTGACTACCCCGACGACATCGCCGCGATCGTCGAAGCCGACCGGCCGGGGCCGGCGCAGCAGGGGCTGGTGCTCTTCTTCACCGGACTGTCCGGGAGCGGCAAGTCGACGGTGGCGCAGGCCGTGATCGACACCCTGCTCGAACGCGGCGAGCGCACGGTGACCAGCCTCGACGGCGACGTCGTACGACGAAACCTCTCCGCGGGCCTGACCTTCAGCCGGGCGGACCGTGAGACCAACATCCGCCGGATCGGCTGGGTGGCCGCCGAGATCGCACGCCACGGTGGCGTGGCGGTGTGCAGCCCGATCGCGCCCTTCGACGCGACTCGCCAGGACGTCCGGGCGATGACCGATGCCGCCGGCGGGGCGTTCTTCCTCGTGCACGTCGCCACGCCGCTCGAGGAGTGCGAGCGTCGCGACCGCAAGGGTCTCTACGCCAGGGCCCGCCGTGGCGAGATCCCCGACTTCACCGGTATCTCCTCGCCCTACGAGGAGCCCCGCGACGCCGACCTCCGGCTCGACACCACCGGACGCTCGATCGAGGACTGCCGGGACGAGGTGCTCCACGCGCTCGCCGCCGCCGGCTTCGTCTCGGCCGCCGAGCCGGGCCCCGACGGAGGGGGTCGAGCGCCCACACCGCTCCGCGTGCTGTTCGTCTGTACGGCGAACATCTGCCGCTCGCCGTACCTCGAGCTCCGCGCCCGTCAGCTGCTCGGCCCCGACGCGGGTGTGGAGGTCAGCAGTGCCGGCACCCACGGCTTCGACGCGGCGCCGGTCAGCGACACGATGGCAGGCGGAGTTCGCGCGCTGGGGCACCGACGTCGACGGCTTCCGCAGCCGGCCGGCGACCGGCGAGCTGATCGACGCTGCCGACGTCGTCCTCACCGCCGAGGCGGCCCACCGCACCCGGCTCCTCGAGGAGCGGCCGGGGGCTTTCCGCAAGATCTTCACGGTGGGGCAGTTCGTCGCGAGCGCCGAGGCCGCGGATCCCTCGCTCCACGGCCGCGCGCTGCTGCACGCCCTCGAGAGCCGGCGCGTGCCGGCGTCCCCCGACCAGGACATCGCCGATCCCTACCGGCGCGGTCCCGACGAGGCGCGTCGCGCGGCGGTCACCATGGAGCGGCTGCTCGCGGTGGTCGTGGACAGGTTGCGCGACGACGGGCCGGCCTGACCGAGGGATCCGTCCCGGGTCGGTAGATTCAAGCGACCTGCCCTCCTTTCTGTGAGGATCCCGCCCATGGGTGACTGGCTGACGTCCGACTTCTTCTCGATCATCGTCGCCGCGTTCTTCGTCGGCACGATCGTCGGGCTCACCGGGATGGGCGGCGGTGCGCTGATGACGCCGGCCCTGATCTTCCTCGGCGTGGGCGGTGCCTCGACGGTGGTGACGGCCGATCTCACCGCGGCCGCGATCTACAAGTCCGGCGGCGCGATCACCCATGCGCGGCAGGGCCAGCCGAACTGGGTCCTGGCTCGCTGGCTGATCCTCGGCTCGGTCCCGTTCGCCCTCGCCGGCCCCTGGCTGCTGCACCGCGCGGTCGGCGACTCCGGCGACATCGACACGGTCCTGAAGGAGTGCATCGGCTTCGCGCTGCTGTTCGCGGCGGCGACGTACGCCCTCCGTCTGGTGATCAACCTGAGGCGCATCCGCACCGGCGGACCCGAGGCCGACCCCGACCCCCACATCCGCCCTCTGCCGACGATCGCGATCGGCGCCCTGGGCGGCCTGCTCGTCGGGGTCACCAGCGTCGGGTCGGGCTCGGTGATCATGATCTCCCTGGTGATGCTCTACCCCGGCCTGTCGGCGCTGCGCCTGGTCGGTACCGACCTCGTGCAGGCGGTGCCGTTGGTGATCGCGGCCGCGATCTCCAACATCGCGCTGAACGGCCTCGACTGGCACATCCTGGTCCCGCTGGTGATCGGCTCCCTGCCGGGGTCGGTCCTGGGCAGCCGGATCGCGCCGCGGGTCCCTCAGTCGTTCATCCGTCGCGGCATCGTGATCGTGCTCACCATGTCCGGCCTCGCCCTGCTCGACAAGGCCGGTTGGCCGCCGCTCGGCGCGGGCGAGGACGACACCCACCCCGTCTTCATCGCCCTCGTCGGGGTGGGCATGATCCTGGTCCTGCCGCTGGTCTGGGGGCTGATCCGGCGTACGCAGGGCATGCCGATGTTCGGCTCGCCCACGGTGGCCGAGCTCGAGGGTGAGGTCCCCCCGACCGCGGTGCCGTCAGCCGTCGGTGCCGTCGACGGGGCCGCCGACGACGAGACCGAGTCGCCGTAGCCGCTCGACGAACTCGCGCACGTCGGGGGCCACCACCTCGGCGGGGACGTCGTAGGCGAGGGCGAGGTCGGACACGATCCGGGCCTCGTCCCGGTCTCCGTCGACGCGGGCCCAGATCCCGGCCGCCGTCCCCTCGAACACGTACGGCGGCAGGTCCAGGTGGTCGAGATCGACCACGACCGAGCGCTCCGGCGAGTCGACGTACGCCGTGCTGGTGGCGCGCCGCCAGACCACGGGTGCGTCCGCTCCCGACGGCGTCGGCCCGGGCTCGGGCCCGGGGCCGCCGGGCGGGGCGTCGCTCACCCGCCGAGTTTAGGGCTCCGGACGGTGCCGGATAGCATGAACCCTGCCGTCCCGAGGAGAGGCCCCCACATTCGATGAGCGCACCACCGACGCATGCCGACTATCAGCTGAGCCAGCTCGATCAGCTCGAGGCGGAGTCGATCCACATCTTCCGTGAGGTCGCCGCCGAGTTCGAGAAGCCGGTGCTGATGTTCTCGGGCGGCAAGGACTCGATCGTGATGCTGCGGCTGGCGGAGAAGGCCTTCTACCCCGCCAAGATCCCCTTCCCGCTCCTCCAGGTCGACACCGGCCTCGACTTCGAGGAGGTCCTCGAGACCCGCGACAACTGGGTCAACCGGCTCGGCACCCGCCTCGTGGTGGCCAGCGTCACCGAGGCCATCGCCGACGGCATCGTCGTCGACGACGGCAAGACCAGCCGCAACCGGATGCAGACCGCGACCCTCCTGCACGCCATCGAGGAGAACGGCTTCACCGCCGCCTTCGGAGGCGGCCGCCGCGACGAGGAGAAGGCCCGCGCCAAGGAGCGCGTCTACTCCCACCGTGACGACTTCGGCCAGTGGGACCCCAAGATGCAGCGCCCCGAGCTCTGGAGCCTCTACAACGGCCGGATCCACGGCGGCGAGCACATGCGGATCTTCCCGCTGTCCAACTGGACCGAGCTCGACATCTGGCACTACCTGGGTCAGGAGGGCGTCGAGATCCCCTCGATCTACTTCGCCCACCAGCGGCGCGTCTTCCAGCGCGACGGGATGTGGCTCACCGAGAGCGACCACAACCCGTGCCGGCAGGGCGAGGAGGTCGTGGAGAAGACGGTCCGCTTCCGCACCGTCGGCGACCTGACCCTCACCGGTGCCGTCGAGTCCGACGCCGACACCATCGCCAAGATCATCGAGGAGGTGGCCATCGCGCGCGTCACCGAGCGCGGGGCGACCCGAGGTGACGACCGGTTCTCCGAGGCAGCCATGGAGGACCGGAAGAAGGAAGGCTACTTCTGATGGATCTGCTCCGATTCGCCACCGCGGGCTCGGTCGACGACGGGAAGTCCACCCTGATCGGTCGGCTGCTCCTCGACTCCAAGTCGATCTTCGAGGACCAGCTGGAGGCCGTCGAGGCGACCAGTCACTCGCGCGGCTACGACTACACCGACCTGGCGCTGCTGACCGACGGCCTGCGCTCGGAGCGTGAGCAGGGCATCACCATCGACGTCGCCTACCGCTACTTCGCGACCCCGGCCCGCAAGTTCATCATCGCCGACACCCCGGGCCACATCCAGTACACCCGCAACATGGTCACCGGCGCCTCCACCGCCGACCTCGGCCTGGTGCTGGTCGACGCCCGCCAGGGCCTCACCGAGCAGAGCCGCCGGCACGCCGTGCTGCTCTCGCTGCTCCGGGTGCCCCACCTGGTGCTCGCCATCAACAAGATGGACCTCGTCGACTGGTCGCAGGAGGTCTACGAGCGCATCCACGACGAGTTCACCCAGTTCGCCACGAAGCTGTCGATCCCCGACCTCGTGGTGGTCCCGATCTCGGCGCTCAACGGCGACAACGTCGTCACCCGGTCCGAGAACACGCCGTGGTACCACGGTCCGACGCTGCTCCATCACCTCGAGCACGTCCACGTGGCCTCCGACCGCGACCTGGTCGACACCCGCTTCCCGGTGCAGTACGTCGTACGGCCGAAGTCCGAGGAGTTCCACGACTACCGCGGGTACGCCGGTCAGGTCGCCGGCGGCATCCTGAAGCCCGGCGACGAGGTCGTGGTGCTGCCCAGCGGGATGACCTCCACCATCGAGGGCATCGACATGTTCGACCGCGAGATCGACGAGGCGTTCCCGCCGATGTCGGTCACCATCCGGCTCGAGGACGACGTCGACGTCAGCCGTGGCGACATGATCGCCCGGGTGAAGAACGCGCCCAAGCCGAGCCAGGACATCGACGCGATGATCTGCTGGATGACCAACGAGCCGCTGCGCCCGCGCCAGAAGCTCGCCATCAAGCACACCACGCGGATGGGCCGGGCGCTGGTCAAGGAGATCCAGTACCGCCTCGACGTGAACACCCTCCACCGCGACCAGGAGACCAAGGAGCTCGGCCTCAACGAGATCGGCCGCGTCCAGCTGCGCACCACGGTGCCGCTGCTGTGCGACCCCTACTCGAAGAACCGCACCACGGGCTCGTTCATCCTGATCGACGAGGCCACCGGCGTCACCGTCGGCGCCGGGATGATCAACACCGGTGGGTGAGCAGCCGCGCTCGAGGGACGAGAGCGCGGCGTCGCGAACGCAGGTTGAGCGAGCCCACGGCTGAGCTTGCGAAGCCGTGACCGGCGTGTCGAAACCCAGTGACGGTGCCTGGGGCGGTGACCGGTCTCGACAAGCTCGACCGACGAGGTCTGGCTCAGCCGACCTCGCGCAGGTGGTCGGCGTGCGAGCGGTACCACGCGACCGTGTCGGCGATGCCCTCGCGCAACGGCGTGCGGGCCGACCAGCCGAGCTCCCGCAGCCGGCTCACGTCGAGCAGCTTGCGCGGCGTGCCGTCGGGCTTGCCGGCGTCCCAGGTCGTCCGGCCCTGGTAGCCGACGGCCTCGGCCACCAGACCGGCGATCTCGGCGATCGTGGCGTCCTGGCCGGTGCCGACGTTGACCTGCTCCGGTCCGTCGTAGTGCTCGAGCAGGTGGAGGCACGCGTCGGCCATGTCGTCGACGTGCAGGAGCTCGCGGCGCGGCGTCCCCGTGCCCCAGTTGGTGACCTGGGCCGCACCGGAGGCGGCCGCCTCGACGTACCGGCGGATCAGCGCCGGCAGCAGGTGGCTGCCGGTCGGCGAGAAGTTGTCGCCGGGGCCGTAGAGGTTGGTGGGCATCGCCGAGATCCAGGCCAGGCCGTACTCGCGACGCACGGCTTGCACGCCCAGGATGCCGGTGATCTTGGCGATCGCGTAGGCGTCGTTGGTCGGCTCGAGGTGACCGGTGAGCAGGGAGTCCTCGCGGATCGGCTGCGGCGCGAGCCGCGGATAGATGCACGACGAGCCGAGGAACAGCAGCCGCTCGACCCGCTGCTCGAGCGCGGCGTCCATGACGTTGGTCTGGATCCGCAGGTTGTCGGAGAGGAACTCGACCGGATAGGTGTCGTTGGCGACGATGCCGCCCACCTTGGCGGCCGCGAGCACGACGTAGCGAGGGCGGGTCTCGGACAGGTAGTCGAAGACCGCGTCGCGGTCGCGCAGGTCGAGCTCCGACGAGGGGCGACCGCGGAGGTCGGTGAACCCCGCTCCTTCCAGGCGCCGCCAGACGGCGGAGCCGACCATGCCCCGGTGCCCCGCGACGTACGTCGTCGCGTCGTGGTCGAGCGGTCCGGGCCGGAACGCGGTCATGGCGTCTCCGGCCAGCCGCTCAGCGCCGGACGGTCGATCCAGGGACGACCCTCGTGCGCGAGGGCCTCCACGTCGGCGTCGACCATGATCCGGGCCAGCCGGGTCGCGTCCACGGTCGGCTTCCAGCCGAGCACCCGCTCGGCCTTGCCGGCGTCTCCGCACAGAGCGTCGACCTCGGACGGACGCAGGTAGCGGTCGTCGAACCGGACGTGCTCCTGCCACTCGAGGCCGACATGGCTGAAGGCCGCCGCCATGAAGTCGCGGACGGAGATCGAGGTGCCGGTGGCGAGCACGAAGTCGTCGGGCTCGTCGGCCTGGAGCATCCGCCACATGCCCTCGACGTACTCCGGCGCGTAGCCCCAGTCGCGCTCGGCGTCGAGGTTGCCCATGTAGACGTGGTCGTCGAGGCCGGCCTTGATCCGCGCCACCGCGCGGGTGATCTTGCGGGTCACGAACGTCTCGCCGCGGCGGGGCGACTCGTGGTTGAAGAGGATGCCGTTGACGGCGAAGAGGCCGTAGGCCTCGCGATAGTTCTTGGTCGCCCAGTAGGCGTAGACCTTGGCCACGCCGTACGGCGACCGCGGGTGGAAGGCGGTCGACTCGTCCTGGGGCGGCGGCGCCGCGCCGAACATCTCCGAGCTCGACGCCTGGTAGTAGCGGCACTGGACGCCGGACATCCGCACGGCCTCGAGCAGCCGCATCGCACCCAGGGCGGTGCTGTTGCCGGTGTGCTCCGGCTCGTCGAACGACACGCGGACGTGGGACTGCGCGCCGAGGTTGTAGACCTCGTCGGGGTCGATCTCGCGCATCAGCGTGACCAGGCGGGCACCGTCGGTGAGGTCGCCGTAGTGGAGGTAGAGCCGGGCGTCCTTCTCGTGCGGGTCGCGGTAGAGATGGTCGATCCGGCCGGTGTTGAACAACGAGGCGCGCCGGATGAGCCCATGGACCTCGTAGCCCTTGCCCAGCAGGAGCTCGGCCAGGTACGAGCCGTCCTGGCCGGTGACGCCCGTGATGAGTGCTCGAGGCACAGCTGACTCCAAACAGTGGGAGGGAGGACGTCGGCCATTCTCCACGAACCACCGGGTGACCATGGTCATTTCGGGGGATGGGCCTGGTCATTGTGTGCGTCCGGGCATGGTCGTCCTGGGTCGGTGACAATGGCCACTTCGCGTCCACCAGCCTTGCCATTCCACGTACACGGGCGCCGGCTGCATGTCACCGTTTCACCCGTGACCGACACCTTCGAGCCGACGCTGGTCAGTGCTCCGAGCCTCGCTGAGTTCCGGACCTACTCGGTGTGCCGGATCCCGATCGCGGACCTCGACACCACCGCCGCGGCCGCACGCATCGTGCAGGCCGCCGCCACCGGCACCAGCTTCGAGGTCCACCTCTGCAACGCCTACACGCTCTCGCTCGTCGACCGCGACCCGCTGCTCGCGGACGCCCTGCTGGCCAGCCACATGAACCTCGCGGACGGGACGCCCGTCGCCTGGCTCGGCCGGTCGCAGGGTGAGCCCGGCCCGGTCCGCGGCCCCGGCCTCGTCGGCGCTGTCGCCGCGCTCGGTCTCGGTGTCGCCCACCACTACCTGTGGGGCGGCAAGGACGGCGTCGCCGACGGCATGGCAGACGGGCTCCGCGCGAACGTGCCCGGTGTCTCGATCGTCGGCACCGAGACCCCGCCGTTCGCGCCGCTCAGCGACGAGGACCTGTTCGACCTGGCCGTCCGCGTCCGCGCCTCGGGGGCCAACATCCTCTGGGTCGGCCTCGGCACGCCCAACCAGGACTACGTCGTACGCCGGCTCGCGGCGCTGCTCGAGATGCCGATCGTGCCGGTGGGCGCTGCCTTCGACTTCTGGTCGGGCGCCGTGGCCGAGGCTCCGGCGTTCCTGCACGGTTCGGGGCTCGAGTGGATCTACCGTCTGTCTCGTGAGCCTCGTCGGCTATGGCGCCGCTACCTGATCGGCAACCCGCGCTTCGTGATGTCGGCGCTCCGCCACCGCACCACCTGAGCATGCGGGTCCTGGTCGCCCACAACTTCTACCGCTCCGGCGCCCCCAGCGGCGAGAACCAGCTCGTCAAGGCCGAGGTCGCACTCCTGCGCTCGGGCGGTGTCGAGGCCGTGGAGATGTTCGAGGACTCCGACTCGATCCCCGACGGCCCCAGAGGCGTCCTGCGCGCGGCTCCGGGCCCGATCTACTCGCCCTCCGGCGTACGACGCTTCAAGCGCCTGCTCGACACCGTGCAGCCCGACGTGGTCCACCTGCACCAGGTCACGCCGCTGATCTCGCCGGCGGTCGTGCGGGTCGCCGGAGACCACGGCGTCCCGGTGGTCCAGACGGTGCACAACTACCGGCACGGCTGCGCCAACGGCCTCCACCTGCGCGACGGCCACGTCTGCACCGACTGCGTCGGCTCGCGGCTCGGCCTGCCGGCCGTGGAGCACGGCTGCTATCGCGACTCGCGGCTCCAGACCGTCCCGGTCGCGATCGGCATGGTGGCGCATCGCCGGACCTGGCGGGACGGTGTGGCCCGCTACCTCGCACTGACGCCGTTCATGCGCGACATGCTCGTGTCCTACGGCCTGCCTGCCGACCGCATCACGGTGCGCCCCACGTGGGTCCCCGACCCCGGCAGCGCCGGCGAGCCCGGCCGCGACGTGCTCTACGTCGGGCGGCTCGACGAGGCGAAGGGCATCGACCGGCTCCTCGACGCCTGGGCGATCGCGCGACGAGGTGGGCTCCACCCGCAGCAGCGCCTGGTGATCGCCGGCGACGGCCCTCGTCGGGACCTGGTCACCGCGGCGCTCGACGTCGACCCGATGGTCACCTGGCTCGGCCAGGTGTCGCCGGACCGGGTCGCGCGGGCCATGGCCGACGCGGCGTACGTCGTCGTGCCGTCGCGCGTCTTCGAGGGCTACCCGCTCGCCGTGGCCGAGGCGTTCGGCCGCGGTCGCGCCGTACTCACCGTCTCGGGTGGCAGCGTCGGGTCGATCATCGACGACCAGACCGGCTGGGTCGTCGACCCGAGCGCCGAAGGACTGGCCGCGGCACTCACCACGATCACCGTGGACGACGCCCGCTCCCGCGGCGCCGCCGCCCGCACGTCGTACGAGCAGCACAACACGCCCGCACGCGCACTGGCCTCGCTGCTTGAGATCTACTCCAGGACCATCGACGAGGGGACGGCGAGCAAGCGCTGAGGCACGGCCTGGCGCGGAAACTCGCCAGCCGCTGGCTAAGGGCTCCGGCTCGCCACAAGCTCTCGGTATATCGCGACGTACTGCGTCGCCACCTCCGACATCCGGAAGTGCTCGGCCCTCAGGCGCCCTGAAGTGGCATAGACAGACCGCGTGCGTGGCTCTCGCATCTCATCCATCGCCCTGGCGACGGCGCGCGGATCGCGCACGTCTGTCGAGCAAGCCGGCTCGCCCCTCTTCCAAGAGCCAGGGGACAGCACCGCTCCTGGCACCTCCGATGACCGGCGTGCCAACGGCCAAGGACTCGAGGATCGCCATACCGAAGGACTCCTCCAACGAGGGGTGCACGAAAACGTCCAGCCCTTCGAGGAAGGCAGGAACCTCGTGAGGCGACATGGGGCCGCGGAACAGCACGCCCTCATCCCAACCGCGCTGCGCAGCCCAGGTGTGCAACGGGTCTCCGAGACTGCACCCGTGGCCGCCCAGGACGAGCCGCTGAGCCCTGTCTCGGCAGTGACTGAATGCTTCCAGGAGGACGCCCAGGTTCTTGTTCGGGTCGACACCATTGACCAACGCGCCGAACGTCAGCGTGGTCGACGGACGGGAGACGACGGCTTGGGAACGGTAGTACTCGTCGGGTAGACCGTTGGGCACGAAGGCGACGTCCTTGCGGTAGGTCCGCTCCACCAACCTCTTGATCCGTGGTGAGACGGCCGTGAGGCAACGAGCCTTGGCAATTGATCGCACCTGCATGCCCAGCCGAGCGAGGCGATAGAGATCGCGATGCCTGGCCAGCACGGACGGACCCCAGTCGTGCACGGTGACCACTGTCGGTATTCCGCTCCTCTCTGCGGCGAGGGCGAACTCATAGCTCCAGTGCGCGTGAACCAGGTCCGGGCGAAGATCCTCGATCGCCGCCTGGATCCCGCGCCTCTCAGCACGGAAGAAGTCCTTGATGTGATTTCTCGCCCGGGGACGCAGCGGGACGACTCGCACGTCAAGTCGGGGCCCCAGAAGACGGTACGGGGCGATGACCTGGGGATCCATGGCCACCACCGATACGTCGAGCCCCTTGTCGACGAGTGCTAGGACGAGATGCGCGGTGAGAGGGAAGCTGAAACCGGGGTTGTGCACCTCGGAGTCCAGCAACGGCTGGAGCAGTCGGAGGTCGATCGGCCCGGTGACAGTCACCCTCATGTAGCGGGCTCCCAGTTGCTGCGGCGCAGCACGCGCGCGTAGGGGAGCACGAAGTAGGCGGGCGCCAACCATCCGCCATGGCGCATGCAGGCGTTCCACCACATCCGAGGTGGAAGCGCCTTGATCCCCGTCACCGCGCGCCAACGGGCCCTGATGCCTCTGACCGAGTAAGGACGCCACACCTCATTGAAGGAGCAGACTCCTACGATGCCCGGAGCCTGCACCACGTCGAAACCCGCCCTGGTGGCACACAGGCCGTAGTCGATGTCACCGAACTGATGAGGGAAGAGATGCCCTCGTACATTGCCCAGCCTGCGAACCACATCCCGACCGACCAGGACCACGTTTCCGTGCATCGTCTGGACGGGCAGCGAGGTGGGCGAGGCGCCCACCGTGACAAGCGAGAGACGTTTCCACCTTCCCGCCCGAAGTCCCCCCGTAGGTCGGGTTTCCATCGGTGTCCTGCAACTTGCCCACCACGACGCGGTCGTGGCGACCCATGTCGATCATCGACCTCAAGGAGGCTGACTCGAGGAGGACGTCGTCGTTCAGCCACAGGTGGAAATCTGGTCTCCGCGGGCATGCTGCCCCGCGATGCGCATCCCTTCACCCCAGTAGACGTCGGAACTCGCCTCCACGAGCGAGACACCCGGGAACTCCGCGCAAACCCTGTCACGGGTGCCGTCGGTGCTCCCCGCATCCACCAGAATGACGTGCAGGTCGGCGTCCAGGAAGGGAGCGTAAGAGGGAAGAAAGGCACGCCACCGTCAGGCTGCAACGATTGTGCGAAGTCATCAGCACGTCCAGCTTCAGCAATGTTCGGCCCTCCCCATCACGTCGGGTCTCCAAGCGTTGCGATCAGGTCCCAGGGCTCTGGGAGATCGATCTGCAGTCCCGCGGTCTGCGCCACCAGGTATCGCGCTGCCTGTCGGTCCGAGAGTCGGTCTCGAGTCCACTCGTAAGCCAACCTCCCCAGTTCAGCAAGCTCGTCGATCGGCCGTGCCCGCAGCGCTTGGGTCGCGTCGATCACCTTGCGCGGGGAGCGCTCGAGAAAGAGGCCTTGTGCGGGCCCAGGAAGCCACTCGAGTTCGGGATGATGAGTCGTGACGTGCACACGCCCGGCGATCAGGCTGTTCGCAAGTCGGTCGGACGCATAGGCGGGAAGCCGAGGGAAGTGGTCCCAGTTGATGGATACCCCTGCTTCTCGGATAACGCCTAGCTGCTCTGCGAACGGGACCATGCCTCCAGCGCTCGCACCGCGCCACCCCCTACCGTAGACGCGGAAGTCATTGCCTAGTCGCTGTTCAGCCAGTCGACCCAGCCGTCGACGACCGGCCGTTCCTGGGACGCTGCTGTAACCGGGAACCCGTCCCGCCAGGCTGCCTATCATGACGACTCGCGAAGCAGCATCGTCGGACATCGGTGACCGCTCGCCTCGGCCGCCGCGAACTGGACGTGACAATAGGTGTGCGGGATGAATCGCACCCTGGCAGCTTCCAGCCCGGTGAAGCAGATCCCGCTGTGCACCCAGGGCCACCGAGAAGACCGCATCCGAGGCTCGCAACCACCAGTGCATGGATGAAGTAGGACGTTTCCTCCCACCCCACGCGTCCCCTTCCCAGTAGGCCACGCATGGACGGCCGGCACTGCCGATGACAGCGCGAACCTGTCCCTCGGTCCACGGTGAGGCCTTGGGGCTAAGGATCAACAACACATCCGGCATCGCGCGCCGTGCCGCCTCGATCACCGTCTCGACAACGTCGGTCTCCCAGTCCGCACCGCTCCGCCAGTGAGCTAACGGTGCGACGGCCTCGTAGCGGGTGAGCGCCCCCCTCGTGTGCAGCCGTTCGAATTCGTCCCGAAAGCCGTACTCCGTGCCTTCTTGCTCTTCGTTGGTGATCAGCAGGAGGGACGGCATCAGACGGCCCCTCCGAGTCGAGCCGCCAGGCGTGGGGGCAGCAGTCCACGTCGCATCAGGGCTTGGACTCCGTCGATCCGAGCACCTCGAAAGAGCACCACAGCTCCCACCAGGGCGACCGCCATCACAGTTCCGACCAGTTGAAGCACCAGGCTGTCCACCACCCAGGTAAATAACCACAGAACCAGCGCCGGAGGAGCGGCCAGGAGGAAGTGTCGAGCGTAAGCGCGCGTCACTCGTGACAAGTTCAAGACGCCGCGGTGCCTGAGCTGGCGGAGTTGAATCCCATGAGCGACGACCTGTCCCATCACCAGAACCCAGGCCGCGTACGTGGCGTGCGGAATCCAGATGATCCCGATGAGCAGCGTGCTGATCCCCAGCTTGACAGCCTGCAGGGACCAAACGTCACGCATCCATCGACAGACCTCCTGCAGACTGCCGGAGATGCTCAGTTGCACGTTGAGCGCACCGAAGATCGCCAGCACTCGAACCACCCCATCCACGCCGATGAAGTCGGGCCCGAGGAGCACGCGACAGATGGGCGTCGCCGCACCGAACAGCGCACCGAAACCGAGGAGGCCGACGAGTGAGGTGCCTACGAGAACATCGCTGAAAGGCTCGATGATCTCCTGAGGTCGGGTACGCCGTGCCCACAACGGGTAAAGCACTTTGCTGACTGCCTGGGTGAGTTGCGCGAGGGGGAGTGTGATCAGCGCCGTGGCGCGTCCGTAGATGCCGAGCGCGTGAGCGCCGAGGCTCCTGGACACTGCGAACGGCGGAAGACTGTAGATGACGTAGTACACGAAGTTCTGCGCCGAGACGTTGGTGGAGAAGCCGAGAAGAGAGCGCCAGGAGACCCGGACGTCGTCGGGGCGCCGCTCTGGCGCTGAACCGGGGAGGCACAGGGCCGCGGTAGCGGCGCTCGCCAAGGCCTGTCCGAGGATGAGGGCGAGAGCGTTCTTCCACGCCAGAGCAAGGGCCAGCCCGAAGGCGAATCCGATCATTGGCCCGACAAATTCGGCGAGCGCCGCCTGGCGATATCTCAGCTTTCGACGCTGCAACCCGGTCAATACCCCCGTGAGGGGCGCCATGGCCACGCCCACCCCCGCAACGCGTGCCGCATCTGCCGCCTCGGGAATCCCCCAAAGAGTCGCCCAGGCGGCACCCACCGCCACGACGATTCCGCCCGCAGCCAGCCCCGTCGACATGGCAAGAGTGACCCCAGCTCGTCGCAGGCCGTTCGATGACTTGTGCCTGATGACGCTGAGGCCGACGGCCGACAGGGACAGGTAGCCGGCCAACGCCGCCAAGGCCTGTGCACTTGCGTAGTAGCCGAATTCGCGTGGCGACACGATGCGGGATGTGGCCGAGGTGTAAGCAAGCTGGGCGAAGGCAAGGATGGCCAGCGAGCTGACCATCCAGGTGAGTCCCTGCCGAGCCCGGCTTGTGTCGTCAATCGGCCCGTCCGCGCCGCTTGTCGTGGTCACAACCTGGACACCACTGCTTGGAGGGCGGGGTCATGTGGGGAGTCGCGGCCCCCGCCACGCGACGCCCGCCCCACGGCGCGCGTAGAACCGGTCGAGGATGCGAGGCGCACCCTGCCGATCTTGTCAGAGCCGATGCCATCGCAGCGGCTGCCTTGCCCTGGAGCCGGGTACGTATCGAGAGCTAGCCAGGTTCGCGAGCTGAGCCTTGCGAGATGCCCCGTTGGTAGACGCCAGCCCCATACGGCGATTCGCTCGCACTTCCAAACCCAACCCCTAGGCTTATCGCGTGTCCGAGCTTGCCCGTCTACTGACCGATCGGATCGTTCACGAGTACGGCATCCGACAGCTGCGCCGTCCAGGCATCCGTGCTGGCACTTGCTTGGGCTCCCACGTCGCCATCACGGGCTCCGGTTTCCATCCAGCCCATCACCTCCAACGCTTGAACCCGTCTCCGCCGCTTCCTCGTGGAACGAACAGGCTCAGCATCGGAGGAGATCTGCTCATCCGGACTACCGTCATCAACCTCAACGGGTGCCGGGTGGGCGACGCAAGGCCCGAGAATGCGATCGTGGCTGGGCGCACTGCACGGTCGCACTCGCCGCCGCCTACGGTATGAGCACTGCACACCGACGCATCGTCGTCATCACAAGTCAGCTGGATGCAGGTCTGAACGACCTCTGGGACGAGGTTCGCCCGAACGTCGGTGACCTGGCGGTCGTCGGCGCACGCCTGCCTTCCCCGGACGACATCGAACCTGGGCGGGTCGCCCTCAAGAGCTTCGACTTCGGTCGCGGGCAGATCTGGCGGCATCTCACGGGCCTTCGGAGGTTCATCCGTCGGTTCGATGCAGACCTGGTCCACGTGAACTCGGAGTTGTGGTCCCTCACCAGCCAGGAGGTCCTTGGACTGGGAGTTCCCGTCGTCGTGCATGGCGCAGAGAACGTGTGGCATCACGGACATCGCATCGAGCAGCGGGGCCGGGATGCCCTCGTGCGCCGGGGCGCGAAGCGCATCGTGGGCTATGCGAGCTGGAACAGCGACGGAGTCGAGCACGTCGCCGATCTCCGCACCAGACTGGGCCTTCCGGAAATCCCACAGTTGGTGTTGCCAGCGGTCATCCCACCCAAGGAGTTCCGCGACGCCGTCTGGCAACCGGCTCCGCTGAAGACTGACACGCCGCTGCGCATTCTCCTCGCCGGGCGCCTCGCGGCTGGAAAGGGCTTCGACATCGCGATCGAGGCTGCCGCCCAACTGTCAGGCCGAGCCGTGCACCTGGTCGTCCACGGCACGGGGGCAGAGGAGGGGGCCCTGGTGAATCAGGCCCGCAGACGCGGCGTCCGACTGGCGGTGCACGGCTTGAAGGACCATGGTGAGATGGCCAAGGCCATGGCTGCGGCCCATGTACAGGTCCAACCTTCGCGGCGGACGGCCGACTGGACCGAGCAGTTCGGCAGGACCGTCGCCGAGGCGATGACGGTCGGGCTGCCGTGCGTTGTGTCCAGCTCCGGCGAGCTGCCACACGTAGTCGGTAACGACCCGAACGTCGTCTTCGAAGAGGGCGACCGCGCGTCCCTTCACGCGATCCTTCAGCGCCTAAGCGACCATCCGGACGAGTTGAACGCGGTCTCACGCAGACAGCACGCTCTCGCGCTGGAGCGCTATGCGCCCCAGCCTGCGGCTGCCCAGGTCATCGACTTCTGGGAGCGATGCCTGGCGGATCCGCTGTGAGACGACCGGCTCCCGTGAGCAAGGGCTACCAGTAGCCGCTTCGGAGCGCAGGCTCTATCGACCCCGCGGCGGGGTCAGGCTCCTCCAACGACTGCGGCCAACGTGCGGCTTCGCGTTCGGCGTTCTCCACCACCCAGGTGCGCACCATCATCAGGGTGGCCAACGTCATGAAGGTCTGCAGTGTCAGGGCTCCCTGCATCGGAGACTCCACGACGCAGTCAATGAGCAACATCGCAACGAAGACTGCCGGGACAACAACCCCGCTGCGCCACCGTCTCGCTGCCGCCGCGATCCAGACGAAGAAGGTTGCGATCAGAGCGACCGCGGTGATGACGCCACCCGTGGCCAGCGCCTGGATCACCTGGTTGTGAGCCTGCCCCACTACCGCTCCGAGGGAACCGTTCTGCTGCCGGAACTGAAGGTCGAAAACGTCTGGTCCCCCGCCGAGCCAAGGATTGGCATGGAAGGGCTGGAGAGCCAGGTTCCACACCTTCGTCCGGCCGTCCAGCAGGTCCAAGCCAGGTATCAGTGACTTCCCGGGTGGAATCGTCATTGCTCGGTACGCCGCAAGACCCACCACCGCGAACGAGACGAGGACGATCCCCACGCCGGGTATCCGAAGCTTGATGGCGCGTGGCCCGATGAGCAGGATCGCCAGCCCGAACCCGGCCATGAACCATCCCGCGTGGGACTGGGCGAGAAGGAGACAACCGGCCGCCAGGACGAAACCCAGCAGATTCCCGAGCCCGCGTCTGCCCTGGGTAGGAGCCAGTTCGAAGACGAGAGCGAAGCTGCTATCGCACCGAGCACATTCGGGTGAGGAGTGGCACCGCTGAGCTGCGCGAGTCCCGCGATGGAGCGGTCATTGTCGGTGAACTGAACCGATGCGTAGTCCGTGGCAGCGAGGTACAGGCTCAAGCCTGTGATGATTCGTCCGATCCAACGGAGATGGAGTACCAGACGTTCGACCGTCAGCGCGTTCACGCTGGTGACGACGAAGGCTCCCAGAGGCATCACCCAAAGATTGCGGGCGATCCCCGTGTGGAGCAGCGCGGACAGCACCAGCGCCAGGCAGTAGAGGAGAAAGGTCCAGTACGCCGACCCACGTCGTGCGGACGATTGGAATGCACCGACGAGAGCGATGAGCGCCAAGGCGTAGAGCACCAGGGTTGCCGTCTGCGAGATGCGATACGAGCCTGCCGATTGGAGTGTCGGGTCCACGAAGGCCGCCCACGTCGGTGCGATCCCGAACAAGTAGAGACCACACAGGCTGAGGGAAGCGTCACGCGACAATGAGCTCCGCACCAGGCGCGGCAACACCAAGATCGCGAACGACAGGGCCACCAGCCCGACGACGATCCAGTGCACGTGCGCGCTTATCCACCCCATCGGCACCCATCGTCGCACGGCGGTCAGGGCGGATTCTCGGTATCCGATTCGTTCCTCGCCCGATTTCCAGCCAGCGCCACCTAACGACGGCTCGGTGGCCCTCCACGGCGCACGTTCCGCGCAGCGGCTGGCAACGCCGGAAGCCCTCGACGCAGTCGTCGCCATCGGGCAGCGCGCAATGACCTCTTGTCGCCAGGCAGGCTCGGATCAGCCAGCCGCAACTCCTCTTCGCTCAGCCAGGCGGCGTACCAGAGGTAGCGCGGCCAGGCGCGGGGCGGGAGGTGGCGCAGCTCCTCGACCCAGCTCACGGCGGTGGTGTCGGTGGGTTCGGTCCGCAGGCGCCACGCGCGCAGGTCGGCGGCGGAGGTGGAGCCGAGTCCGATGGCGGGTGCGCCGAGCGCTCGGAGGAACGGTGCGGCGGTGTCGGCCGCGCCGAGGGCGCGGGCGAGCACGGCCAGGTCGCGGAGGTCGTCGCCGGTGAGGTCGCCGGCCAGCCGCTGCTCGAGGTCGTGCAGGTCGACCTGGCGCGAGGCCTCGTGGGGGTCCCGCAGCGAGTGCAGCGCGAGGACCAGCGCGTGCCCCGCCCGGTCGGGAGCCGGGAGGTCCTGACCCGCGACGCGGACCGTCGTACGGCGGGGCCACAAGGCCTCGAAGACGGCCTGCGGGTCGGCGAAGAAGCCCGGGAACCGGTCGTGCAGGTCGAGCTCGCACGGCCACGACTCGTGCCGGTGGGTCAGCGAGTGCTGGGGCAGGACGGTGGGCGAGAGGTAGGGGTTCTCGTCGACCCACCCCAGCTCGTCGAGGACCGCGGCGAGCAGGCCACGACGCATCGGGTCGACCAGCACGTCGACGTCGACCGACGGCCGGACCGGGCGTAGGCCCTGCTCGGCGGCCACGGGCCCCTTGATGAACAGCACGCGGACGTCACAGTCGCGGGCCGCGCGGGCCACGAGTGCGTGCGCGAGGGGTACGGCTTCGGCCAGCGCGAGCTCGTGCGACGACGCGGACACGCGGTCAGCATAGGTGGCCACAGCCACGCCGCAGACAGAGAAGGATCCTCAGCCGTCGTCCAGCTCGACGAGGCCGTGGTCGGCGAGCGTCCGCAGCGTCGCCCGAGTGGCGGCGACGGGGTCGATGCCCTCGGGGTCGCCGAACTCCGCGACCAGCCCGCCCGACAGGTCCGTCACCGGAGTCCACTCGGCGCGGAGCGCCTGCCACGCCCACGTCGCCAGCTCCGAGAGGGCGACGACGTCGCCGTTCTCGGCGTACACCGCGGCCCGGCCGTCCTCGACGTAGGCGTCGACGACCGGGAGGCGGCGCGCGCGAGTCACGCCCGGGCCGCCAGCAGTGAGTCGATCGCCGGCCGCAGGTCGGCCGCCTCGGCGTAGGTCACCCGCGCGATGCCACCCACGTCGTGGGCCAGCGCGGCCAGCCGGTGCAGGGGGCGCTCGAGCATCCGGGAGTACGACGACTGCCCGACCAGCTCGGTGATCCCGTCGACCGTCGCGAGCCGCTCCACCTCGACCGCCCCGCCCGACGGCTCACGCCTCAGCTGCACGACCGCGCGCACGCGGAACGGGCCGGGCCCGGCTTCGCGCAGCCCGAGCCGGCCGGCCGGGACCTGCTCCTTGACCGGGCTGCCCGACGAGAGCACCGACAGCGGCTTGGGGTAGGGCACCACGGTCAGGTCGTCGCGGAGACCGGCCGTCTCGTCCGAGAGGTAGGCGAGCTCCCGCCCCAAGGTCCGTGCCACGGTGGTCTTGCCCGCGCCGGACGGGCCGAAGCAGAGCACCGTGTCGCCGGTGGTGGGCTCGGCCAGGGCGCAGGCGTGGAGCATCAGCATCGTCCCCGCGCGGGCCGTGATCGCGGTCTCGGTGACCAACGGGCTGAGCCGGTCCATCACGGTGGCGAGGTCCGTGCCGCTCAGGTCGTAGCCCGGTGGCTCGGGGTCGTCGTGCTCGTCGAGCCGCACGCGCAGCTCCAGCACGTCGTCCCGCGCGGGCCCGTCGTCGCGGCACGAGTCCCACGCTGTCCCGACGGCCCGGCGCCAGCTCGAGGGCGCCAGCACCCTCGCAGCGAATAAGTAAAGGAACTTCCAGAGCCTTCAGACGTACCCGGGTGGGATCGCCTACGCTGGGAGTTCGCACTCCCGGGAGTGTAGGACCCGCGACGGCCGCGGGGAGGAGAGACGTGCGATGGAGCTGAAGGACTACCTCAGGATCCTGCGCGCCCACTGGGTGGGGGTCCTGGTCCTCGCCCTGATCGGGGTCGGTCTCGCGGCGGCGTACAGCCTCTCCCAGCCGAAGGTCTACGAGGCGACGTCGACGGGCTACGTCAGCTCCGGAGACAGCAGCGACCCGGCGACGGCCTCCATCGCCGACACGCTCGCGAAGTCGCGCGTGAAGTCGTACGTCGACATCGCCACCAGCACCCGCGCCGCGCAGGACGTGATCAGCTCCCTCGGCCTCGACGAGTCGCCCGCCGCGCTGGTCGGCCAGATCTCGGTCGACCAGCCCACCGACACGGTCGTGATCAAGATCAGCGCCCGCGCCGCCACACCGGTGGAGGCGCAGCAGCTCGCCGACGCGTGGGTGAAGGCGCTGGCCAAGGAGGTCGCCAAGGTCGACGGTGCGCCCAAGCCGGGACAGCCCGGGCTGCGCGTCGTGCCCTACACCTCGGCCGTCCTGCCGAGCACCCCCGTGCTCCCGCGGACCAACCTGAACCTCGCGCTCGGCCTCGTCCTCGGACTGCTCCTGGGCTTCGGCTACGCGCTGCTCCGCCACCAGTTCGACCGTCGGATCCGCTCCGCCGAGGAGGTCGAGCGGAGGTTCGGCACGCCGGTGATCGGCCTGATCCCGCAGTCCGACGCGATGAGCCGCGCCAAGGGCGTGGCCCTCCAGCTCGCCGTGACCGGGCCGACCGCCTCGGGCTCCGCCGGCGTGGCCGAGGCGTTCCGCAAGCTGCGCACCAACCTCGCCTACATGGACGTCGACAGCCCGCCGCGGATCATCGTCGTCACCAGCCCCAAGCAGGGCGACGGCAAGTCGACCGTCGCGGCCAACCTCGCGGCCGCGATCGCGGTGGGTGGTCAGGCCGTGACCCTGATCGACGGTGACCTACGCCGGCCCACCGTCGCCCGCGCGCTCGGCGTCGTCGACGACGTCGGGCTGACCGACGTCCTCGTCGGGCGGATCAACGTCGCGGAGGTCCTGCAGTCGCATCCCGAGGTGCCGGGCCTGCGGGTGCTGGCGTCGGGCCCCATCCCGCCCAACCCCAGCGAGCTGCTCGGGTCGCAGGCGATGCACACCCTCATGGCCGACCTCGCCCGCGAGTCCATCGTGATCGTGGACGCGCCTCCGCTGCTCCCGGTCACCGACGCCGCGGTGCTGACGCGCTCCGCCGACGGCGCCCTCGTGGTGGTCACCCACGGCGGCACCCTCGACTCCGAGCTCGTCACCTCGCTGAACCACATCTCGACCGTGCACGGCCGCACCCTCGGGGTCATCTTCAACCGGATGCGTCGCAGCGCCGCCGGCGGCTACCACTACGGGGAGTACACCCAGTACGACTACTCCTCCGAGACCAAGCCGGCGACGAGCGGCAAGCGGGCCGCGAAGCAGCCCGTCCCGAAGAGCTGACCGTCGTCAGCCCGACGCGCGGACACCGATCAGCTCGCGCGCCTCGGCCGGTGACATCGGCGTGCGCTGCACCGCGGCGCCGATCGCCACGGCTCGCTCGACGAGCTGGGCGTTGGACTCCACCGGTACGCCGCGGCTGATCGTCAGCACGTCCTCCATCCCGACGCGCAGGTGACCGCCCTTGGAGAGGCTGGCCAGCATCACGGCGAGGGTGGAACGGCCGATGCCGGTGGCGCTCCAGCTGGTGGTGGCGGCCGGCAGGTCGCGGACGGCGGCGACGAGGGCGTCCGTCGTACCGTTCATGCCGCCGGGGACCCCCATCACCAGGTCGACGTGCACCTTGCCGCCGGCAGGGAGGCCGTAGCGGTCGAGCAGCCGGGTCAGGGCGTGCACCTGGCCGAGGTCGAAGAGCTCGAACTCCGGGGCGACCCCCCGCTCCTGCGCGAGCTGGTAGAGCTCGCAGACGAACGGCCAGGGGTTCGAGAACACGTCGTCGCCGAAGTTCGTCGTGCCCATCGTCAGGCTGCACGAGTCCGGCTCGGCGTCGAGCACCTTGAGGCGCTGGTCGAGCGGATCGTGCACGCTGCCGCCGGTCGAGAGCTGGACGACGAGGTCGCTCGCGTCACGGACCGCCGCGACCCACTCCTTCAGCAGCCCGGGGTCGAGGGTCGGGCGGTGGTCGGCGTCGCGGACGTGGAGGTGGATCATCGCCGCACCGGCGGCCTCGCAGGCGCGGGCCGTCGCCGCGATCTCCTCGGGCGTCGTGGGGAGCTGCGGGCAGTCCTCCTTGGCCGTCTCGGCCCCCGTCGGTGCCACGGTGATCAGCAGCGGGTCGCTCATGGGGTCATCGTGTCAGAGGGTCTCGACTCCGCTCGACCGACGAGTGGTCCGCTCGACCGACGAGTGGTCCGCTCGACCGACGAGTGGTCCGCTCGACCGACGAGTGGTCCGCTCGACCGAGAGACGAGGGGTCCGCTCGACCGACGTGGTCCGCTCGACCGACGAGTGGTCCGCGCGACCGGCGATGATGGGGGCATGCGAGCGGTGCTGCAGGCGGTCTCCTCCGCGTCGGTGGTCGTCGACGGCGCGACGGTCGGGTCGCTCGACCGGCCCGGCCTCCTGGTCTACCTCGGCCTCACCCACACCGACGGGCCCGGCGAGGTCGACTGGATGGCGCGGAAGGTGTGGGGGCTGCGGATCCTCGCCGACGAGACGTCGGCCTCCGACGTCGGCGCACCGCTGCTCGTGGTCTCGCAGTTCACCTTGTACGGCGACGCCCGCAAGGGCCGGCGGCCCAGCTGGTCGGCCGCCGCTCCCGGCCCGGTCTCCGAACCCCTCTACGACGACTTCTGCGCGGCCCTGACGGCGCTCGGCGCCCACGTGGAGCGCGGCGTGTTCGGCGCCCACATGCGCGTCGAGTCGGTGAACGAGGGCCCGTTCACCGTCCTCCTCGACCGCGAGCCATGAGCGACACCGTCGAGTCGCCGGGCTCCCGCTGGCTGCGACCGAGCCGGCGTACGACGTGGGTCGTCCTGGCGACGGTGCTGCTCGTCCTCCTGGCCCTGCTCCCGCTCGCCCTCCGCTGGTGGACCCACCCCGACCTCCTCCCGGACCGCGCGGGCAGGTCCCGGTGGGTCCCACAGCCGGTGGACCAGGCAGCGACGGCGTTCACGGTGCTCCCCCCGAGGGCGAGTGGCCATCCGACCCCGCTGACCTGGCACGCCGCCCGGGCGGACCTGGCAACCAACACCGCCCGCGCGAGCGTGTCGTTCTCGCTGTGCGACACGCCGCTGATGAAGGGCCAGCTGGAGAGCAGCTACCAGACGATCCAGCTCACCCAGATCTGCAGCGTCCAGCGTGCGCTGACCGACGGCACCCGGCTGACCTACCCCGACCCCCACCAGCTCGTGCTGATGACCCTCACCCCGACCCGTCCCGGGGTCGTGCACGTGACCGGGGTCGACGTCCGCTACTCCCTGGGCGCGGACCACCTCTTCCGGCACGGCACCGAGCACGTCGCGCTCGACGCCCGGCTCACCACCCGCTGACCGGGACCGGAGTCGTCACCTGACGACTCCGCGGTCAGAGCGTGATCGTCACCTCGGCGACGGAGCCGACGGCAGCCTCGACCTTCTGGTCCACCGTCTCGGCCTGGGGTGCGAGCGCACGGAGCGTCCACTCGCCGTTGCCGGCGAAGAAGCGGAAGTGCCCGGTCGCCGAGGTCGGGACCTCGGCGGTGAACTCGCCGGTACGGTCGAGCAGCCGCACGTAGGCGTTGGGCACCGGCTCGCCGTCGCGGACGACCTGACCCTGCACCACGGCCTCCTTGGCCACGTCCACGCCGTCGAGCGACAGCCCGCCCTGCGTCGCGCCGCACATCAGGCGTCGGCCGATCCGGCTTCGTCGCCGAGGGCGACCGGTACGCCGACCAGCGAGCCGTACTCGGTCCAGGAGCCGTCGTAGTTCTTGACGTTCTCCTGACCCAGCAGCTCCTTGAGCACGAACCACGTGTGCGACGAGCGCTCACCGATGCGGCAGTAGGCGATCGTGTCCTTGCTCCAGTCGACCCCGGCGTCGCTGTAGAGCTCCTTGAGCTCGTCGTCGGACTTGAAGGTCCCGTCGTCGTTGGCGGCCTTGCTCCACGGCACGTTCGCGGCGGTCGGGATGTGACCGGCGCGCTGCGCCTGCTCCTGCGGAAGGTGCGCGGGGGCGAGCAACCGACCGGCGTACTCGTCGGGCGAGCGCACGTCGACGAGGTTCTGCGCGCCGATCGCGGCCACGACCTCGTCGCGGTAGGCGCGGATCGACAGGTCCTGGTCCTGGGCGGTGTAGGTCGTGGCGGTGCGCTGCGGCAGCTCGTCGGTGAGCTCGCGGCTGTCGAGCTCCCACTTCTTGCGGCCACCGTCGAGGAGCTTGACGTCGTCGTGGCCGTAGAGCTTGAAGTACCAGTAGGCGTAGGCCGCGAACCAGTTGTTGTTGCCGCCGTAGAGCACGATCGTGGCGTCGTTGGCGACGCCGCGCGAGGAGAGCAGCGCCTCGAACTGCGCCTTGTTCACGAAGTCACGTCGTACCTGGTCCTGCAGGTCCGTGGTCCAGTCGAGCTTGATGGCGCCCTGGATGTGGCCCTTGTCGTAGGCGGCGGTGTCCTCGTCGACCTCGACGAGCACGACGTGGGGATCCGAGAGATGGTCCTCCACCCACTGGGCGGAGACGAGAGCGGTGTCGCGGCTCATGCTGTGGTCCTGCTTTCTGTGTGTGACATCGGTGGTTGCGGTCGGCGGGGGCACCCGCCGACGGACGGTGCGTCAGCGGGCGGTGGCACGCTGGAGGAGCAGGTAGATCTCGCAGCCCAGGCAGAAGCCGAAGACCGCGTTGAGCAGGGCGGCCGCGAGGGCGAAGCCGGTGGCGACCAGCGCGACCACCGTGATCCCCGTCGCGAAGCCGACCAGGCCGACCACGGCGAAGCCGAGCCCGACGGTCTGCGCGAACCGCGGCGGCCGCGGGTCCTCGAGCTCGTGCGGCGCACCGAGCCGAGGCCGGACGAGGGTGCGGAACAGCCAGGCGTACGGCGTGTGCTGGACGCCGCGGAGCGCCCCGATCGCGAAGACCACCGTCTGCAGCGCGAGCACCGTCACGGCCACCGCCGTCGGCGTGACGAGCACGACGGCGAGCACGACCGAGGTGAGGCCGGCCGCGAAGCGCGCGCCGCGCGGGTCGATACCGGTACCGAGAGCCGGGCGGGCGGTGATCGTGGACATGGCACTCCTGACGACGGACGGGGGTCTGGGGAGAAGAGACCGTCCGCAAAGTCTACTGACTTAGTCGAGAAAGAACAGGAGCGGATCGGGCTCGCGTCAGGACATTCGACACAGCGCGGAGCGGACGCGGCAGTGGTCCACTGCGCGCCGGCGCGTCAGATGTGTCGAGGACATGCCACCGACTGTAGGCGCGCCCTTCGCGTGCCCACCACGCCGCGTCTCGCTCTGCAAGACGCCTATCCACATCGTGGACATCAGGTGACGGCCCCGTCCAGCGCCGCCAGCACCTGGGCCGGGTGCGGAGCGCCGGTCGCGCGGGTGATCTCGCGGCCGTCCGCGTCGAGGACGAGCGTGGTCGGCGTCCGCAGCACGCCGAGCCGACGGACCAGGTCGAGATGCTCCTCGGCGTCGATCTCGACGTGGGTCACCCCCGGCACGGTCGACGAGACATCGGCCAGGATCCGACGCGTCGCCCGGCAGGGCGCGCAGAAGGCGGACGAGAACTGCAGCAGCGTCGCCCGCTCGCCCCGCCCCCCGTCGTACGGCGTCCCGAGGAGCACGCTCGCGCGAGCCTCCCGCCGCTGGTCGAGGCGCGCTCGCTGGTCGAGCCTGTCGAGACCCCCGGCTCCGACCCACGCACCCGGTGCGTCCCACGGAACCGTCCGTCCGACCAGGCGCGCCAGGCGCCGAACCCGAGCGCGCCGACGAGGGCGACCACCAGTACCCACCGACCGAGGTCCATGTCGCGCTCAACCCTCGGTCTCCCGTTCTCATTCCGCCACCTAGGGTGGCGGCATGCGGATCGTGGTGCTCGGGGCCGGCGGGATCGGAGGGTCCATCGGCGCTCGGCTCCACCAGGGCGGGTACGACGTGGCGCTGATCGCCCGCGGCGCGCACGGAGAGGCGATCCGCGCGGACGGGCTCACGTTCGCCGCGCCGGGAGAGCGCGTGACGCTGCGCATCCCGGTGTACGCCGATCCCGCCGCGTTGACCTGGACCGCGGACGACGTCGTCGTGCTCGCGGTGAAGAGCCAGGACACCGAGCAGGCGGCGCGATCCCTGGTCACCGCGGCGGGCCCCGACGTCCCGGTCGTCGCGGCACAGAACGGTGTCGCCAACGAGCGCGTGCTGGCCCGGTGGTTCGGCCACGTCCACGGGCTCTGCGTGATGATGCCGACCGAGCACCTCGAGCCCGGCGTCGTGGTCGCCCACTCGGCTGCGGCCACCGGGATCCTCGACCTCGGCCGTTTCCCGTCCGGGACCGACGACGTCGACGACGCGCTGGCTGCCGCGTTGCGCTCCTCCCGCTGCGAGTCGGTCGCGCGGCCGGACATCATGCGGTGGAAGTACCGCAAGCTCGTCAACAACCTCGGCAACGCCGTCGAGGCGCTGTCCGGACACGAGCTGGACGACGCGGACGCCCGGTCCGTGCTCGAGCTGCTCGAGGGCGAGGCCGAGCGCGTCTTCTCGGCCGCCGGCATCGACCCGGTGAGCGAGGCCGAGGACCACGCGCGCCGCGGCGGCCACCTCCGCCTCGAACCCGTCGCCGGTGCGACCCGCGGTGGCGGGTCCACGTGGCAGAGCCTGACGCGTGGGTCGGGTGTCGAGACCGACTTCCTCAACGGCGAGATCGCCCTGCTCGGCCGCCTGTACGACGTACCGACGCCGGCGAACGCGCGGATCCAGGCACTGATGACCGACGCGTCCACCCGAGGTGCGGGGCCGGGTGCGATGACGGCCGCTCGGCTGCTGGCGGAGCTGCGCGGCTGAGGTCTGTCGACGGGACGGAGATCCAGGCCTCCGCCCCGCCGTCCACGTTGCGCAGCCCGGCCGAGCCGCCGTGGGCCTCGGCCACGGCCGACACGATCGCAAGTCCCAGCCCGGCGCCGGTGGAGGCCGGGCTGCGGACGAAGCGCTCCGTGCCGTGGGCCAGCATCCCGGCATCGAGCCCGTCTCCCTCGTCGGCCACCACGAGGTCGGCCAGGCCGTCGTGCGGGCGCGCCTCGAGCCGTACGGCGCCGGAGCCGTGCTCGAGCGCGTTGCCGACGAGGTTGGTGAGGGCCTGCGTCAGCCGGTCGCGGTCCGCCAGCACGGTCCCCGGTGCGGCCCCGACCTCCCACCGGCGCCCGGTCGTCGCGAAGGCCGGCGCGAAGCGGGCTCCTACGTCGGCGAAGAGGTCCGCCAGGGCGACGTCCTCGCGGTGGAGCGGGAGCTCGCCGTCGGCCGACTGGGCGAGGAGCAGGAGGTCCTCGGTGAGCCGTTGCAGACGGTCGACCTCCACCTCCGCCGAGCGGATCGCCCGCTCCAGCTCGGACGTCGGGCGGGGACGCCGGACGGCGAGCTCCAGCTGGGTGCGCAGCAGGGCGAGCGGGGTCCGCAGCTCGTGGCTCGCATGCGCCACGAAGGCGCGTTCGCGCTCCAGCGTCTGCTCCACCCGCGCCAGCAACGCGTTGAGGGTCAGCCCGAGCCGGGAGATCTCGTCCGCGGTCGGGGGGATCGGCAGGCGCAGCGCCGGGTCGTCGGCCGTGAGCTCGGAGGCTCGGCGTCGCATCGCCTCGACGGGCCGGAGCGCAGAGCCGACCACGGCGTATGCCCCGACGAACGTCAGCAGCACGAGCAGGGGGATGCCGACCAGGAGCTGGGTGCGCACCCGGCGCAGCACCTCCAGCCCGTTCTCCCGCGTGTCACCCACCACCAGCACCAGCGGGCGGCCGTCGCGGGTGAACGACGTCGCCAGCAGCCGAGCGGGCTCGTCGAGCCCGGGGGCGCTGGTGCGGTCGACGGTGATCGTTCCGTGCGCGGCCCTGGCCGCCTCCGCCCGGCTGAGGACGGGTCGGCCGTGCAGAGTGGGCGTCGACTCGAGCAGCTGTCCCGACGGCGTGACGACCTCGGCGAAGCTCTCGCCACGCTCGATGAAGCCCGTTCCCGCGAGGTCGGTCAGCGACGAGCCCGGCCTGCTGACCGGCACGATCAGGTCCTGGGCCCGCTGCCGCAGCTCGAGGTCCAGGTCGTGCGAGAGACCGTCGGCGAGCCGCGCGTAGCCGAACCAGCCGACCGCCGTCAGCAGCACCCCTGCCGCAGCGGCGAACGTGAGCGCCAGGCGTAGCCGGATCGGCAGTCGGCTCACGGCGCGTCCTCCACCAGCCGGTACCCCAGTCCGCGGACGGTCTCCAGCGATCGCCGTCCGAACGGGCGGTCGATCCGGTCTCGCAACCCCTTCACGCACACGTCGACCACGTTGGACCTGGCCTCGTAGGCGACGTCCCAGGCGAGATGCACCAGGTGCTCGCGCGTCAGCACCTCCCCGGGCCTCCGTGCCATCGCCTCCAGCAGGGCGAACTCCTGGCTGGTCAGCGTGACCTCGGTGCCGCCCCGGCTGACGCGGCGGGTGACCAGGTCGAGGCACAGGTCGCCGACCTGCAGCGCGCTCGACCTCGGTACGCCGCCGCGCCGGGCGAGCGCGCGGAGCCGGGCCAGCAGCTCGTCGAACGCGAACGGCTTGAGCAGATAGTCGTCCGCGCCCGCATCGAGGCCGGCGACCCTGTCGGTGACCGCGCCCAGCGCCGTCAGCATCAGGACCGGCGTGCGCGCGTCGACAGCACGGATCCGGCGGCACACCTCGAGACCGTCGAGGTCGGGCAGCATCACGTCGAGCACCAGCACGTCGTACGGCTGCTCGGTCGCCATCCAGACGCCGTCCGAGCCCGTGGCCGCGACATCGGCGGTGATCCGCTCCTCGCGCAGACCCTGCTGGAGGAGCCTGGCCAGCTTGGGCTGGTCCTCGACGAGCAGGACGCGCATGCCCCCCAGTGTCCACCCCCGGATGAGCCGACGATGAGCGCCGGCCGGCGCTCATCCGGGCCTCACGATCGCTCCCTAACGTCGCCCTCCACCCACCCGAGGAGGAGCCATGTCCCACCACCGCGCCACCCTCTCGTCCCGCCTCGCCGTGACCGCCCTGGCAGCCGTCGCGCTGCTGGCCACGTCTGGTGATCGTCGACCCGTCCAACGCCGCATCGACGAGTCCGTCGTCCACAGCGCAGCGGGTGGTACGCCGTCACCACCCGGCGCCGTCGCACTTCACGCACGGACGCGTCGACAACCCGTGGTTCCCGCTCAAGCCCGGCACCAGGTTCGTCTACCGCGGCAAGGAAGGCCGGGCCCGGGTGTCCGACGTGATGATCGCGACGTACCGCACCAAGGTCGTCGACGGCGTCACCTGTCGTGTGGTGCTGGACCGCGGCTTCAGCCACGGGCGGCTGACCGAGCGGACCTACGACTGGTATGCCCAGACGCGTGCGGGGACGGTCTAGTACTTCGGGGCCGGTCGTCGCCTGTCAGCCGCCGGCGAAGGGTGGCAGGAACTCGACGGTCTGGCCGGGGCTCACGAGGACGGCGTCGGGCTCGCGCGAGCCGACGGGCAGGTCGCCGACGAGGACCGAGCACGCCTCGAGCACGTTCGGCAGGCGCGTCCCCGGGTGCAGCGCCGCTGCCCGTCGTACGACGTCGGTCAGGGTGAGCGGGCCGGTCACCGGCAGGGCATCGGAGCTCACCCCCGCCGCGGCTCGGGCCGAGGCCCAGTAGCGGACCGTGATCGGCGACGTCTCACCTCCGGCGAGGGCGTCGTGGCTGCTCTCCATGACCGATATCCTGTCGCATCGGGTCTCGACGGACCCGACCGCCGGCGACGGGAGACACGCATGAGCACGCTGCTGCTGCTCACCAGCGCCCTCCAGCCGAGCGCGGAGGTGCTGCCGGCGCTCGCCCTCCTCGGCCACCAGGTCAAGATCCTGCCGGCCGAGGGCAGTGCACTGCTCGACGCGCCCGACTCCGACGTGATCCTCGTCGACGGGCGCCAGGAGCTGGCACACGCGCGCGACCTGTGTCGCCTGCTGCGGACGACCGGCACCGACTGCCCCGTCCTGCTCGTCGTGACCGAGGGTGGCCTCGCCGTCGTCGCCCACGACTGGGGCATGGACGACGTGGTCCTCCACACCTGCGGTCCCGCCGAGCTCGAGGCGCGGATCCGGCTCTCGATCGGGCGGCTGCGAGCGGGTCGTGACGAGGCCGAGAGCGACGACCACGTGATCCGGTCGGGCGAGGTCATGGTCGACGACGCGACGTACACCGCCCACATCGGCCAACGCGCGCTCGACCTGACGTTCAAGGAGTTCGAGCTGCTGAAGTACCTCGCCCAGCACCCCGGTCGCGTCTTCACCCGCGACCAGCTGCTCCAGGAGGTCTGGGGCTACGACTACTTCGGCGGCACCCGCACCGTCGACGTCCACGTGCGCCGGCTGCGCGCCAAGCTCGGGCCCGAGCACGAGACGCTGATCGGCACCGTCCGCAACGTCGGCTACCGCTTCGTGCTGCCCTCGAAGGACACCGCTCCGTCCATCGAGCGACCATCGTCGGCCGAGCGACCATCGTCGGTCGAGCCTGTCGAGACCTCCGAGGGCAAGCGCTGAGCGTCGTCCGGGTGGGTCCCGACGACGCCGAGCAGGCGCTCGCGGTGGTGGACGCCGTACGTCGTGAGGCCGAGGCCGCCGACGGCTCCGACCCGCTCGACGAGGCCGGCCGGATGGCCCTGGCCCACTCCGGGCTCGACGGCGCCGCGCTGTGGGTGCACGGCACCGACGGGTTCGCCCTGCTCCGCGGCCACGGGCTCGACCTCGCGGTCCGCCCCGACGCGCGCGGCGCCGGCGTCGGCGGGGCACTCGCCGAGGCGGCCCTGGCCGAGGCGCCCGGCGACGTCACCGCGTGGAGTCATGTCGACCACCCCGCCGCGCGGGCCATCGCCGCGCGGGTCGGTTTCGCCGCGACCCGCGAGCTGTGGGTGATGGAGCGCGACGCCACACCCGTGGAGGTTCCCCCGGTCGAGGGGGTGGCCATCCGCGGCTACCGACCCGAGGACGCCGACGAGGTGGTGCGCGTCAACGCGGCGGCGTTCGCCCACCATCCCGAGCAGGGCTCGATGGACGCCGCCAACCTCGCCGAGCGGATGGCCGAGCCGTGGTTCGACCCCGCGGGACTGCTGGTCGCCGACGCGGGCGGGGGGCTGCTCGGCTTCCACTGGACCAAGCAGCACTCCCCCGACCTCGGCGAGGTCTACGTCGTCGCGGTCGACCCGGCGGCCCAGGGCCGGGGCCTCGGCCGGGCCCTGACCGCGGCCGGGCTCGCCCACCTGGACTCGCTCGGCGTACGCCGGATCATCCTCTACGTCGAGTCCGACAACGACCCCGCCGTCGCGACGTACTCCCACCTCGGCTTCGACCACACCCAGACCCACGTCCAGTACTCACGCGACCCTCGTTGAGTTGGCCCTTGCGGCTCGTTGAGTTGGCCCTTGCGGCTCGTTGAGTTGGCCCTTGCGGCTCGTTGAATTGGCCCTTGCGGCTCGTTGAATTGGCTCTTACGGACGTCATCTCGAGTCGAACCCGGAGGGCCAACTCGACGAACCCGGAGGGCCAACTCAACGAACCCGGAGGGCCAACTCAACGAACCCGGAGGGCCAACTCAACGAACCCGGAGGGCCAACTCAACGACGAACGTGGAGGCCGGCGTCGGGGTCGACCAGGACCTCCTGGGCGGCCGGGAGGCCGTCGACCGAGAGCTGCTCGTCGAGAGGCAGGTTGCGCTTGACCAGCCCCAGCGCGATCGGACCGAGCTCGTGGTGGCGGGCCGAGGTGCCGACGAAACCGACCACCTTCTCTCCCGAGAGCAGCTCGGAGCCGACGACCGGCAGTCGGTTCTCCGAGCCGTCGAGGTGGAGGAGGGTCAGCCGGCGGGGAGGACGGCCGAGGTTGTGCACGCGGGCCACCGTCTCCTGCCCGCGATAGCACCCCTTGTCGAGATGGACGGCCGTGCCGAGCCAGCCGACCTCGTTGGGGATCGTGCGGTGGTCGGTGTCGAGCCCCAGCCGAGGCTCGCCCCGCGCGATGCGCAACGCCTCGTAGGCCCACAGCCCGCAGGCGGGCCCGGCGGCCTCGGCGTACGCCGTCAGTCGCTCACGCGGCACCAGCTCGTGACCGACGGCCGGACGGTAGGTCAGCGCCAGCTCGGAGGTCACCTCGCTCACCTCGACCCGGCTCATGAACCGCATCCGGTCGAGGAACTCGACCAGGGCCGCGGCCCGACCGGGCTCGGTGGCCGCGGTGAAGGACTCGCCGTCGTCGATGCCGGCGAACGCGTGCTCGACGTGCCCCTGCGGGCTGAGGACCAGCGCCTGCGTCCAGGTGCGCGGCGCGAGGTCGAGGAAGTACTGCGTGGTGAGGTCGTGCAGCCACTGCAGCCGGTCGGGCCCGGCGACCCGTACGACGTCGTGGTGGGACAGGTCGACGAAGCCGTCACCCGCCTCGAGGGTCACCTGCTCGCCGTACAACGAGCCGTAGTGCGCCGCGACCGGTCCGTCGATGCCGTTCCCGGCGACCGCGCCGGGAAGTCGGAGCAGCGGGCTGTTCACGACGTGCCACCGGAGGACTCCACCGCGCAGTCCTCGCAGTGGCCGAAGACGGTCAGGTGGCCGATGTCCACCACGAACGAGTGGTCGGCAGCGAGTCGGTCGGTGACGGGAGTGAGCACATGGGGGTCAACCGAGATGACGCGGTGGCAATTCCGGCAGACCAGGTGGAAGTGCTCGTGGTCGCCGACCGAGTGGTACGTCGGGGCCCGGTCGCTGAGGTGGGCGTGTCGCACCAGGCCGAGCTCCTCGAGCACCTCCAGCGTGCGGTAGACCGTCGAGGCGTTGACGGCCGTCGAGTGCGTCCGCACCTCCGCCAGCACCTCGTCGGGCGTCGCGTGCCCGAGCGTCTCGACCGCGTCCAGGATCAGCTCGCGCTGCGGGGTCAGGCGATAGCCGTGCTCCCGGAGCCGCTCGCGCCAGTCGGACTCGGCCACGGTCACTGCCTGACCAGCTGGGCATGGGTGTGCGGCTGCAGCTCGTGGCCCTCGGCGGCCATGTCGTAGGCATAGAGGAGGTCGCCGTTGACGTAGCCGTAGAGCCGCTTGCCGGCGGTGTAGTTCTTGGCCGTCGCCGTACGCACCACCGCGTCGGTGGCGATCTCGAAGCGCGGCTGCTCCGCATGCAGCTCGCCGTGCCAGACCTCGACGAAGCCGAGGTTGTGGGCGAGCACCACCTCGAGCGTGCCGTCCTCCTGCGGCCGCAGGAACCCCGTCTCCTGCGCGGCCTCACGCACCTTGACGCCTTGCTCGTCGGTGATCCAGGAGCGGCTGAAGTAGTGGATGAACGGGCGACCGTCCTGCTGGAAGACGACCTCCTGGCCGAACTGGAACTTCTCGATCCCGGGGTACTCGCCGTGCCCGTTGCCCGCCCACGTGCCGATCAGCCACGCCAGGCGGGCGGTGCTCGGGTGGATGTTCTCGGGGATCTCGAACGGCATGCCGAGAAGTCTAGGGCGGTGCGCCGGTCGCCCTAGGGTGAGCGCATGGTCCGCCCGCTCGTCGTGAAGGTCACCGCCGGCGCCGACGACCCCGAGCGCTGCAACCAGGGCTTCACGGTGGCGGCGACCGCGGTCGCAGCCGGGGCCGAGGTCTCGCTGTGGCTCACCGGCGAGGCCGCCTGGTTCGGCGTACCGGGGCGGGCGGAGGAGCTCAGCCTCCCGCACGCCTCGCCGTTGGCCGACCTGCTCGGCGCGGTGCTCGCCGGTGGCCGGGTCACGGTGTGCACCCAGTGCGCCCGCCGGCGTCAGATCGAGGAGGCCGACCTGCTGCCGGGGGTGCGCCTCGCCGGCTCGCCGTCGTACGTCGAAGAGGTGCTGGCCGACGGCGTTCAGGCGCTGGTCTACTGACCGGCGCCCAGTCCGGCCCCGAGCCGGGCCGCCACCTCGGCGACCGCGGCGCGGGCGGTCCGGCCCGAGCCGACCACGTTGAGGAACCCGTGGATCTGGTCGGGGAACCTGCGCAGCTCCACCTCCGCGCCGGCCTCGGCCAGCTTGCGCGCGTAGGCCTCGCCCTCGTCGCGGAGCGGGTCGAAGCCGGCAGTGACGACGTACGCCGGCGCCAGGCCGGGCGGGACCTCGCCGAGCAGCGGGCTCGCCTCGGGGTCGGCCCAGCGCGACGGGTCGGGGAGGTAGTGGCGCTTCGCGAGGTCCATGAACTCGTGGGTCAGGTAGAAGCCCCGCCCGAACATCCGCCGGCTCTCGGTCCTCGTGGTCATGTCGGTGCCCGGGTAGATCAGCAGCTGGAAGGCCAGCGGCAGGCCCTCGCGTGCGGCGGCGACCGCGGTGGTGGCGGCCAGTGTGCCGCCGGCGGAGTCGCCGCCGACGCCGAGCCGGGTCGGGTCCGCGCCGAGTGACAACGCGTGCTCGACGACCCAGCGGTAGGCCGCCCGGGCGTCGTCGTACGCCGCCGGGAAGGGGTGCTCGGGCGCGAGCCGGTAGTCCACCGACAGCACGCGTACGCCGCTCCGCTCGGCGAGGAACCGGCAGGCCGGGTCGTGGCTGTCGAGGTCGCCGTAGACCCAGCCGCCGCCGTGGAAGAAGACCAGCAGCGGACCCCGTGCGGTCGCGCGCGTCGGCACGAACAGCCGCCCACGCAGGTCACCCACGGGGAGGTCGCGGACCGCGCCGATCGGCTGGTCACCCCCCGCGATCACGGTCTGGAGGAGCAGCGCACGACGCCCGGCCGGCACCGGCAGGCTCGCCACCTCCGGCTCGCGGGCGACCTTCTCCAGCCGGAGCATCAGCTGGGTGTCGGTGGCGAGGGTCTGGCCGTCGAGGGTCACGCGCTGACCGGCCAGCGCGCGCTGGACCCGCTCGGGCAGGCCGAGCGCCACCTTGAACGCGAGCGCCTTGGCGCGCAGCTCCGCGGCAGCCAGGAAGGTCGAGGTCGCGGGCACGGCCACAACCTAGCCACCTCGTCGGTCGAGCTCGTCGGGACCGGCCGCCGGTTGCGACGGGCCTCGACCGACGCGGGGTCGTGCCACACTGAATCCCATGGTCCAGCTCGCTTCCGTCGACCCCTCGCGTGACAGTGACACCCCGGCCGACGAGCCCTTCGACGTGGAGCCGCCCTACCTGCCCGACGAGGCGGCCCTCGCGGCCGTCGCGGCGTACGACGACCGGTTCCTCGACCGCGAGCTGTCCTGGCTCCGCTTCAACCAGCGCGTCCTCGAGCTGGCCGAGGACGCCGGCCAGCCGCTGCTCGAGCGGGTCCGCTTCTCGGCGATCTTCGCCAACAACCTCGACGAGTTCTTCATGGTGCGGGTGGCCGGCCTGAAGCGGCGCATCGCGGCCGACCTGGCCGTGCGCGCCGCGTCCGGCCTGATGCCGCGCGAGGTGCTCGAGCAGATCTGGGCCGGCACGCGCGACCTGATGGAGCGCCACGCGCGGCTGTTCCGTGAGGAGCTGGTGCCGGAGCTGTCCAAGGAGGGCATCGACCTGGTCCGCTGGGACGAGCTCGACCGCGAGGAGCAGCGGTTCTGCAAGCGGCTGTTCAAGGAGCGGGTCTTCCCCGTCCTGACGCCGCTGGCGGTCGACCCGGCCCACCCGTTCCCCTACATCTCGGGGCTCTCGCTCAACCTGGCCGTGCTCGTGCGCAACCCCAAGACCGGCAAGGAGCACTTCGCCCGGGTCAAGGTGCCGCCGATCTTCAGCCGCTTCGTGCCGTTGGGCAACCAGCGGTTCGTCCCGCTCGAGGACGTCATCGGCGAGCACCTGAAGCGGCTGTTCCCGGGGATGGAGGTGCTCGAGGTCCACTCCTTCCGGGTCACCCGCAACGAGGACCTCGAGGTCGAGGAGGACGACGCGGAGAACCTCCTGAAGGCACTGGAGAAGGAGCTGCTGCGCCGACGCTTCGGGCCGCCGGTGCGGCTCGAGGTCGAGGACTCCATCGCCCCGCAGGTGCTGGAGCTGCTGATCTCCGAGCTCGGCATCACCGACGACGAGGTCTTCAGGGTCACCGGTCCGCTCGACCTGGTGGGGCTCCACAGCATCGCCGACCTCCCGCGGGAGGACCTCAAGTTCCCGGCGTTCGTGCCGACGACCCACCCGCAGCTCGCGGAGGTCGAGTCGGCCGCGCCGGTCGACGTGTTCAAGGCGACCCGCCGGTACGACGTACTGCTGCACCACCCCTACGACTCGTTCGCCACGTCGGTGCAGCGCTTCCTCGAGCAGGCCGCCGCCGACCCGCACGTGCTGGCGATCAAGCAGACCCTCTACCGCACGTCCGGCGACTCGCCGATCATCGACGCCCTGGTCGACGCCGCCGAGGCCGGCAAGCAGGTGCTGGTGATCGTCGAGATCAAGGCGCGCTTCGACGAGGAGGCCAACATCCGCTGGGCGCGCAAGCTCGAGCAGGCGGGCTGCCACGTGGTCTACGGGCTGGTCGGGCTGAAGACCCACTGCAAGCTGTCGATGGTGGTGCGCGACGAGCCGGAGGGGATCCGGCGCTACACCCACATCGGGACCGGCAACTACAACGGCAAGACCGCGCGGATGTACGAGGACCTCGGTCTGATCACCACCAACGAGGTGATCGGCGAGGACGTCGCCCACCTGTTCAACAACCTCAGCGGCTACTCCCGCAACCCCAGCTACGAGCGGCTCCTGGTGGCCCCCGACTCCGTGCGCAACGGCCTGGTCGAGCGGATCCACCGCGAGGTCGACCACCACCTCAACGGCCGCCCGGCACGGATCCGGATCAAGGCCAACTCCGTGGTCGACGAAGGGATCATCGACGCGCTCTACATCGCGTCGCAGGCCGGCGTTCCGGTGGAGATGCTGGTGCGCGGCATCTGCGCGCTGCGGCCGGGCGTGCCGGGTCTCTCGGAGAACATCGTGGTGCGCTCGATCCTGGGCCGGTTCCTCGAGCACAGCCGGGTCTACTGGTTCGAGAACGGCGGCGATCCCGAGCATCTGGATCGGCTCGGCCGACCTCATGCACCGCAACCTCGACCGCCGCGTCGAGGTCCTCGTGCAGCTGCCCGGTGAGGCCAACGTCGCCCAGGTGTCGTCGCTGCTCGACCTGGCGTTCGCGCCCACGACCTACGCCTGGCTCCTGCGCAGCGACGGCGAGTGGGTCGCCAACGACGGCCGCGACCACCTCCAGGAGGTCCTGATCGAGCAGCAGCGCCGCCGCCGCGAGGCCACCTGAGGGCGGGTCCGCGACGCGGCGCGGGATTGCGTACGCTCCGAGGCGCGCCCGTAGCATGTTCGCGATCCGCGTCCCCTCGACAGGAGTACGTCGTGGCCTTGCGCCTCCGTCCCACCGATACGTCGTTCTACGATCTGTTCACCCTTTCCGCCCAGCACATCGTCACCGGCGCCGGGCTGCTCGCGGAGATGCTGTCCGAGGGTGCTGACCGCGAGGACGTCGCCCGTCGGATGCGCGAGGCCGAGCACGTCTGCGACGAGAACACCCACGCCATCGTGCGCAAGGTGAACAGCAGCTTCGTGACGCCGTTCGACCGGGAGGACATCTACTCGCTGGCCAGCGGGCTCGACGATGTGATGGACGACCTCGACGAGGTGGTCGACCTGATCCTGCTCTACGAGGTCAAGACCCTGCCGGCCGAGTTCCTGACCCTGGTCGAGGTCATCCAGCGCTGCGCGGAGATCACCGCGGGCGCCATGCCGAACGTGCGGACGATGACCGGGCTCGACGAGTACTGGATCGAGATCAACCGCCTGGAGAACGCCGGCGACAAGAGCTACCGACGTACCCTCGCGAAGCTGTTCAGCGGTGACTTCAAGGCGATCGAGGTGTTGAAGCTCAAGGACATCGTCGAGTCCCTCGAGGGCGCGATCGACGCCTTCGAGAGGGTCGCCAACATCGTGGAGCAGATCGCGGTCAAGGAGTCCTGACCTCTGTGGACACCGCGCTCGTCATCACGGTCATCGTCGTTGCGCTGTTCTTCGACTACACCAACGGCTTCCACGACGCGGCGAACGCGATCGCCACCTCGGTCTCGACGCGCGCCCTGACGCCGCGTGTGGCCCTGACGCTCGCCGCGGTGATGAACTTCGTCGGCGCGTTCCTGGGCCAGAAGGTCGCGCAGACGGTGTCCGAGGTGATCGTGCCGCCGAGCGGCACCGAGGGGATCATCGTCATCTTCGCGGGGCTGCTCGGGGCGATCATCTGGAACCTGATCACCTGGTACCTCGGGCTGCCGTCGTCGTCCACGCAGGCCCTGATCGGCGGGCTCGTCGGTTCGGCGCTGGCCGCCGGTACGACGGTGCACTGGTCGACCGTGGTCGACAAGGTCGTGATCCCGATGCTGGTCTCGCCCCTGGTCGGCTTCGCGCTGGCCTTCGCGGTGATGATCGCGATCCTGTGGATCTTCCGGAACCGCAACGCCGGTCGGGTCACGCGTGGCTTCCGCCTCGCCCAGACGGTCTCCGCCTCGGCCATGGCGCTCGGGCACGGCCTGCAGGACGCGCAGAAGACGATGGGCGTGATCTTCCTGGTGCTGATCACGAGCGGGCACCTCGCCCCCGACACGCAGGAGCTGCCGCTGTGGGTGATCGCCTCGTCCGCCGGCGCGATCTCGCTGGGCACCTACTCCGGCGGGTGGCGCATCATGCGCACCCTGGGCCGCCGGATCATCCACCTCGACCCACCCCATGCCTTCGCGGCCGAGTCGGTGGGCGCCACGGTGCTCTACGCGTCCGCGTTCCTCTACCAGGCCCCGGTCTCGACCACCCACGTGATCACCTCGGCGATCATGGGCTCCGGCGCCACCCGCCGCTTCTCGTCCGTCCGGTGGGGCATGGCCCGCTCGATCGTGACCGCCTGGGTGCTGACCTTCCCAGCCGCCGGGCTCGCCGCCGCGCTGTGCTTCGCGGTCCTCAACCCCCTCCTCAGCTGACCCCTCCTCCTCTGGCCCGTCCTCCCCTCGCCTGCGCGGGGTAGTCCGTGACGTAAATGTCGTTGCTGACCGCTCGGAACGACCGAAACGTCACGGACTATCCCCGGGAGCGCGCTCAGCCGGCGCGGTGGCGGAAGAGGCGCTCGCGCTGGTCGGCGGTCAGGGCTCGTCGCTGCGCGACGGTCTCGGTGGGGATCCACCACGTCGGTCTGACCACGGTCCAGGCGCGGGCCGACGGAGCGGCGAACCTCGCCCGTGCGCGGGTCGCGAGCATCCGTCGTACGACGCCCTCACCGTCGCGGGCATCCGCAGCGACGACGGTGAAGTACTCGAGTCCGACGGACCGGAACGCCTCCTCCCGGCGTACGTCGCGCGCGCGTTGGGAACCCTGCAGGTGCAACGACCCGTCGTACTCGCCGACCACGCCGGCCTCCTCGTCGAGCAGGTCGGGGGTGCCGATGTGTCTCCCCGAGCGGTCGAAGACGGGCACGTTGCACAGCGGCAGGGGCAGGCCGGCGTCGAGGACCCAGACCAGCCGCAGCTGACTCGTCTCGCGCGGTGACCAGCTGTTCTCGTGGGCGAGCGGCAGCGCTTCGCGACACCTCGGGACGCCGGTCCAGCCCGACAGGGTGGCGACGAAGCCCCACAGCTCGTCGAGCGAGACGAGGTCGGCCTGCATCGCCATGTCGGCCGCGACCACCGCGGCCCGGACCGAGACGGCGTACCTCATCTCGAAGCACACCGACCTGACCGCGATCGTCAGCCTCAGGCCGTCGTGCTCGAGAAGCTCCCTCGGGTTGAGTCGCTCGGCGCTGACCTGGATCCCGGGCTGCGGTCGGATGTCGTCCCCGGCCGTCGCCAGGACGACGGGCACCGGCGTCTGACCATCGGGGGCGAGGCCGGACATCCAGGAGGCGCCCATCCAGCGGAGCGCCGCCCACCCGGTCACCCCGCCGTACGCCGGCAGGACGGCCGCGGCCTCGAGGATCCGCTGCTCGGGCACGCTCCCGTCGACCTCTGCCGGCACGTACAGCCCACGGCTCGACCGCCGCCAGGACGGCCCGCGTGCCTGCGAGGGCGTGGGGCCGCTCGTACCGGTCGCATCCAGACCGACGGGGTCCACGAGACCGGAGCGACCAGTCTGCGAGGGACCTGGCCGTGCATGCCGAGAACGCACCGGTCAACAGTGCCCGGATGGCGACAACGGCGTGGTCCGTCCTCCACAGGTGGGCGCCGGCCGGCGGGGTAGTCCGTGACGAAACGGTCGTTGATGACCCTGCTGAACGACAGAAACGTCACGGACTATCCCGACAAACCCCACGGCCGGAAGGGGTGGGGTGGGTCAGCCGAAGCGGCCGGAGATGTAGGCCTCGGTGGCGGGGTCGTCGGGGGTGGAGAACATCTTGCGGGTCGGGTTGAACTCCACGAGACGGCCCGGCTGGCCGGTGGCCTTCAGGTTGAAGAACCCGGTGTCGTCGGAGACACGGGCGGCCTGCTGCATGTTGTGGGTCACGATCACGATCGTGTAGTCGGACTTGAGCTCGTGGATCAGGTCCTCGATCGCCGAGGTCGAGATCGGGTCGAGCGCCGAGCACGGCTCGTCCATCAGCAGCACCTCGGGGTTCACCGCGATGGCCCGCGCGATGCACAGCCGCTGCTGCTGCCCGCCCGAGAGCCCCATGCCCGGCTTGTTCAGCCGGCGCTTGACCTCGTCCCAGAGGTTGGCGTGCTTCAGCGACTTCTCGACGATCGCGTCCGCCTCGGACTTCTTCATCCGCTTGGCGTTCAACCGGTTGCCGGCCAGCACGTTCTCGTAGATCGACATCGTCGGGAACGGGTTGGGGCGCTGGAAGACCATCCCGATCTGACGGCGTACGGCGACCGGGTCGACGCTCGGGTCGTAGAGCGACTGCCCGTCGACGACGACCTTCCCCTCGACGCGCGCGCCGGGGATCACCTCGTGCATCCGGTTCAGCGACCTCAGCATGGTGGACTTCCCGCACCCGGAGGGTCCGATGAACGCCGTGACGGACCGCGACTTCACGGTCATGTTGACCCCCTCCACCGCGAGGAAGTCCCCGTAGTAGATGTTGAGGTCTGAGACGTCGATGCTCTTCGCCATGATTCCTTCTCTGCCGGCTCTCTAGTGTCCCTGGGAAGGGGCGAACAAGCGACCGATGATCCGCGCGGTGAGGTTCAGCACCATCACCAGCACGATGAGCACCAGCGCTCCGCCCCAGGCACGCTCGTAGCCGACCGGGGTCGACGAGGCGTACTGCGAGAATATGAACACGGGCAGCGTCGTCATCCGCCCGTCGAGCAGGTTGGCGTTCACGCCGTCGGTCGCCCCGGCGACGACGAGCAACGGCGCCGTCTCGCCGATGACGCGCGAGATGGCCAGCACGACCCCGGTGACCACGCCCGCCACCGACGTCGGCAGCGACCACCCTGAGGATGGTGCGCCACTTCGGCACCCCGAGGGCGTACGACGCCTCGCGGAGGTCGTCGGGCACCAGCCGGAACATCTCCTCCGACGAGCGGACGACGGTCGGGATCATCAGCAGTGACAGGGCGATCGAGCCGCCGATGCCTGCCCGGAACGCCGGCCCGAAGAACAGCACCAGCAGCGCCAGCGCGAACAGACCGGCCACGATCGAGGGGATGCCGGTCATCACGTCGACCAGGAAGGTGATCGTCCGCGCGGTCCGCGACCGCGAGCCGTACTCCACCAGGTAGATGGCGGTGAGGATCCCGATCGGCACCGAGATGACGGTGGCGGCGAGCGTGATCAGCAGCGTGCCGATCAGGGCATGGAAGATGCCGCCCTGCTCGTCGCCGACGACGTTGTACATCGACATGGAGAGGAACTGGCCGTTGATCGCCGGGAGCCCGTTCTTCAGCACCACCCAGAGCAGCCACACCAGGGGGGCGACCGCCAGCGCGAACGCGCTCCAGACCAGGGCCGTGACGAAGCGGTCCACCGCGGCTCGCCTGCCCTCGACCAGTCGCGACCACCCGGGCATCGCCACGAGGTAGAGCACGGTCGCGAGCGCGAGCCACCCGAGGATGCTCCAGCCGGCGAGCAGGGCCGGCAGCCCGGCCACCGCCAGGGCCATCGCGGCCACCAGGCCCGGCGCCCACGTCGGGCAGGCGCGGGTGGGAGATCCGCATCGCAGGTGACGTCATGCGTCCAACCTCCGCTGCGAGCGGCTCGCGATCCAGCGGGCCACGAAGTTGACCAGGAAGGTGACCACGAAGAGCACGAGCCCGGTCGCGATCAGGAGCGACTGCCGCTCGGGCGTCGCCTCCTTGTAGTTGAGGGCGATGTTGGCGGCGATGGTGGGCGGGCTCGCGGTGCCGATCACGTTGAGGGTGGCCAGCGGCTGCGTCGCCAGCACCATCGCCACGGCCATGGTCTCGCCGAGGGCCCGGCCCAGACCGAGCATGATGCCGGAGACCATGCCCGAGCGGGCGTAGGGGAACACGGCGTACCGCACCATCTCCCAGCGGGTGGCGCCGAGCGCGAGCGCCGCCTCCTCGTGCAACCGCGGGGTCTGGGCGAACACCTCGCGCGAGATGGCGGTGATGATCGGCAGGATCATGATCGCGAGCACGATGCCGGCGGTGAACAGCGAGCGCCCGTTGGGCGACGGCGGCCCGGGCCCGAAGAACGGCAGGAAGCCGAAGTGCTCGTGCAGCCAGACGTGCAGCGGCTGGAGGTACGACGCGAGGTAGCGCCCGCCCCACAGGCCGAAGACCACGGACGGCACGGCGGCCAGCAGGTCGATCAGGTAGGCCAGTGGCACCGGCCAGCCGACGGGGCGCGTAGTGGGAGGTGAAGAGCGCCACCGCCACGGCGAACGGGACCGCCACGATCACCGCGATGCCCGCGGCGAGCACGGTGCTCAGGACCAGGGGCCAGATGTAGCTGGTGAAGGACGTGAACGGCGCGTAGGTCGCCGCGGGCGCGGTCAGGCCCTGCCAGCCCTCGGCCGCGAGGAAGATGAAGACAGCCGCCAGCGCCACCAGGATCGTGAGGGCAGCCGTGCGGACGACGCCGGCGAAGATGCGGTCGCCGCGCCGGCTGCTGCGTGGCGCGGTGGGCGGTTGCTCCGGGCCGGTCACCTCCGGGGAGACGGTCGCGGTCACTGCGGGCTCCTTGCGAGTGGACGGGTACGGCGGCGATCGAGCGCCGCCGTACCCGTCACGGGGTGGTCAGCTGCCGGAGGCGATCTTCGAGACGATCGCGGTGGCCTTCTGCGACAGCGCCGAGGTGAGCGGGGCCGAGCCCGCCGCCGACGCCGCTGCCTGCTGGCCCTCGGCGGAGACGATGTAGGTCAGGTAGCCCTTGACCGCGTCCGCGGTCTTCGAGTCGCTGTACTTCTGGCAGGCCAGCAGGTACGACGCGAGCATCAGCGGGTAGTCGCCCTTCGCCGTCGCAGTGCGGTCGATGTCGGTGGCCATCGACGTGGCCGGCTGGCCGGGAGCGGCCGGCGAGGCCTCGAGCACCTGGGCGGCGCCGGTGGCGCTCGGCGCGTTGTAGTCGTTGCCGACCTTGATCGACACCACGCCGAGAGCGGGGGTGGCCGACGACACCGCCGAGTCGTCGGCGTACCCGATCGTGTCCTTGGTCCCCGTCAGCGCCCCCACGACGCCCGAGGTGCCGTCGAAGCCCTGGCCCTTGCCACTGAGGCTCGCCGGCCAGGTCGAGCTGGCGGGGTCCTTCCAGGCGCCGTCGGAGGCCTTGCTGAGGTAGTCGGTGAAGTTGTTCGTCGTCCCCGAGTCGTCGGACCGGTGGACGGTCGCGATGGCGTCGCCGGGCAGGTTCGCCTTGGGGTTCTGCTGGGCGATCGCCGGGTCGTTCCACTTGGTGATCGTGCCGTTGAAGATGTCGGCGATCGTCTTGGCATCGAGGTTGAGGGTCTTCACGCCGGGCAGGTTGAACGCGACCGCGATCGGGCTGACGTACGCCGGCACCTCGACCGGGTCGCCGCCGCAGGTCTTGGTCGCCGCGGACAGCTGGTCGGCGGTCAGGTAGGCGTCGGTCCCGGCGAAGGAGTAGGCCTTGCTGGTGAAGTTGGTGACGCCGGTGCCGGAGCCGACCAGCTCGTAGTTGATCGACGTCCCGCTGTTGCTCTTCTGGTAGGCGGCTCGCCAGGCGGTCTGGGCGTTCTGCTGCGAGGTCGCGCCGCCGCCGTTGAGGGTGTTGCCGCTCCCACCGGACTTGTCGCCGCAGGCGGCCAGGGACAGGCCCACCGTCAGCACCGCGACAGCGGGGAGAGCTGCCCGGCGAAGGGAAGAGGTGTTCACGTAGATGCTCCTGATTCGAGTCGTCTGGACACCTCGGAACGTAAGGGCGAGAGGTGGACGGTCATGGGGCCGTCGGTGAACGCGGGATGAACTCGCGGCGCCCAGTCGGCCACGCCACGCGGGGAGGGAGACGGGCGTCACTCCCGAGGGCCGCCGCGGTCCGCGGCGGGCGAGTGTCAGCCGAGGTGGCGCTCGATGGCGCGCACCCTGCCGTGGCGGTGGTGGATCACCACGAGCTCGCCCGTCGCGTGGTGCTCGCGCGCGATCCCGAGCGCGTCGTAGACCGACGGGAGGACCGGGCGGTGCGTGCAGAGCAGGGCGTCCTCGCCGGAGCTGACGAGCTCGTCGACGACCGTGAGCACGCTGGCCGCGCTGGCGTCCTCCTCCGAGAGCCCGTCGGTCTCCGCGACCGGCCATCCGCTGCGCTCGGCGTAGGGCCGGACGGTGTCGACGCAGCGCGTGCTCGACGAGCTGACGATCCGTGAGACCGCGAACGCCTCGAGCACGGGTACGACGCGGCGCGCCTGGGTCTTCCCCGCCACCATCAGCGGGCGGAGCCGGTCGTCGCGACGCCAGGACTTCCGGGCGCGCGCCTGGCCGTGGCGCAGGACGACGAGCGCCCGCGTGGCCTTGCCGGTGTGGAGCGCCTCGGCCAGCGTGCGCCGGTCGCGCTTGTAGGTGAGGAGGCCGTCCGCCTTCGCGACCTTGACCCAGGCCACCTCGTCGATCTCGTGGTTGATCCGGTAGCACGAGACGTCGTCGTCGCCCACCACCCGACCCACCCAGTAGTCGACGACCTTCGTCCGGTTCGCGGTCGGGTAGGACTGACGCGACAGCGGGACACCGAGCCGCACCCGCAGGCCCGTCTCCTCCTCGACCTCGCGGAGCGCGGCGGCGACGGTCGTCTCGCCCCGGTCGAGCTTGCCCTTGGGGAAGGACCAGTCGTCGTACGCCGGCCGGTGCACGAGCAGGACGCGGCCCTTGCGGAGGACGACGGCACCGGCGGCACGGACGTCTCCGGGCCTGGACGCGGACGGCATGCGGCTAGTCTCACACCACCTTCGCGGGAAGGTCATCGACGGGGCCGACACCCGGCACGAAGGAGCGCGCGTGCGGAGACGACTCTGGGTCGCCGGAGCGGTCCTGGTGGTGCTCGCGCTCGCCGTCTGCGGGCTCGTGTGGTGGCGCGGCCACGACGACCGTACGTCGTTCGCCTGGGCCGTCGGACACGCGCCGGCCGGCACCCAGCGCCTCTCGTGGACCGACTGGGCGGCCGTGCGGGCGCACGAGCGAGCGCACCTGTCGGCGGGCTCCTCGAGCACGGACCTGCACCGGTTCCTGACGCGGGCGTTCGACGACGACCTCAGCTCCGCCTCGGCCCTGGTGGGATCGGCCCCGGTCCTCCAGCGGCGCTTCGGCTTCTCCCCCGCCAACGCCGAGTGGGAGCTGTACAGCCAGTCCGACCAGGGAGCGGTGCTGATGCTCCGGGTGCCGTCGACCGATCTGACGTCCGTGCCCGACCACCTCGCGGCGCTCGGCTACCGGAAGCCCGCGGACGCCGGCGGCGTGTGGGACGGCGGGTCCGACCTCGTCGCGGGCCTCTCTGCGGACCTCACCCCCGAGCTGTCCTACGTCGCCGTCGACCGCGACGACTCGCTGGTGCTGGCCTCGGACTCCGCGGCCTACCTGGAGGTCGCCCTGCAGGCCGTGCACGGCCACGGCGCCCGCGCATCGGGGCTGGGTGCCGTGGTCGACGACGCAGGAGAGCCCTGGTCCTCGGCGGTCTACACCGGCGACTACGCCTGCGGAGCGCTGGCCATGGCACACGCCGGGCCGGCCGACCAGGCAGCCGCCCGGCGTCTGCTGGCCACCGCCGGCACGGTGAACCCCTACTCCGCCTTCGCGATGTCGGACGAGCCCGACGGGTCGGTGCGGGTGGCCCTCGAGTTCGGGAGTGCCGACGAGGCGCGGGCGAACGCGGACTCGCGAGCCGTGCTCGCCCAGGGGCCGGCGCCGGGTCAGGGCGGCAGCTTCTCCGACCGCTTCGCCGTCGACGCGGTCACCGCCGACGGGTCGCTCGTGGTCATGCGGCTCACCCCGCACCCCGGCGCCTACGTGCTGTCGGACCTGAGCACCGGGCCGGTGCTGTTCGCGACCTGCTGAGCCGGCGTAGGGGCTCAGGCCGTGCGACGTGGTTCGACGCCGAGGATCTCGTCGATCTCCTCCGGCGTCAGGTGGTCGTCGGTCTCGCTCGCGGCGATGATGAGGTTGGTGGTCAGCTCGACCTCGCCCAAGAGGTCGCTGTCCTCCAGCGACACATCGAACTGGTCGGCCACCGACAACACCTCTCTGACCACTCCGGGGGGGACGGAATGGGTCGAAGGGACAGCCTTCCCTGGGGGGTGGTCCCTAAACGTCGAAAATACCGGTCTCGCCTGAGAAAGGTAAGAGGGGCCTCGCCTGGTGGCGAGGCCCCTCTTCATGTCCTGGGGCCGGGCGGATGCCCGGTCACGCGCTCAGAGCGCGCGGACGTTCTCCGCCTGAGGACCCTTGGGGCCCTGCGTGACGTCGAACTCGACCTTCTGGTTCTCGTCGAGGGACTTGTAGCCCTGCGACTGGATGGCCGAGTAGTGCACGAAGACGTCGTCGCCGCCGTCCTCCTGCGCGATGAAGCCGAAACCCTTCTCGGCGTTGAACCACTTCACGGTGCCTTGAGCCATGTTGCTCGTTACTCCTGTAATCGGAACGAGGGGACGTCACCTCGACGACCCCACAGCAGATGCGGTGACACGTCGCTCCGACTTGCATGGGTGGCACCCACGAAGAGAACGCCGTTGGATCACAAACTCCGCGGGCGTCAAAACCTGCTGGAACCTGCACCTGTTGCAAGAACGACCATACCAACGCGGACGCGCACGTACACCACCCGCGTGGAACCAGGTTCTCCGAGACGGCGCCCCGGGCACCCGTGGCCCGGGCGAGACACGGGGGTTGACACCATCGGGCCACGGGTGAACGGTGGCGGCCAAGGCTTTTCATCTCTCGGTCTTGAGTCACACGGGGCGCAGTGGCCATCACGACACAGACCCTGGGTGTCGAGGTCGCCGCGGCGACATGGATGCCTCGGGCAGTAACCCGGCAGCGCGCGGGCACTCCGCGCGACTGGATCCGCGTGCCCGCGCAGAGTGCGCAACGCCTGCTCGCCTCGACGGCGCGGCTGGTCGCCGATCTCCCGGCCGACGCCGACGCCGACGTGGTGTGGCGCTCGGGGAGCAACGAGCTGCTCGTCCACACCGGCCAGCTGTCGCTCAGCTGCAACGCCGGGCTCCTCGGGGTGGGCGTACCCGTGGAGTGCGACCAGTCCGGTGCGGTGACGCTCACCGTGACCTTCGCGGTGGGCACCGACAAGGACACGCGCGGCTTGATGATGTCGACCTTCGACCGGGTCGGCGGACCCGACGCGGTGGTCGGCAGCTGGTCCGACGCGGTCACGGCCTTCGCGTGGGAGTCTCTCCTCACCCTGGCCCAACGGCTGAGCGCCGCCGCCGGCAAGGACGCCGCCGGCCAGCCCCTGGTCCCGGTGGCGATCGGCGCGGTCCGCGGCGCGTTCCTGGTCCGCCCGATGGCACGGCACGGCTGAGCCATGGCGGTCGACCAGTCCTCGCTGGGCTCGTTCGGGGATCTCGCGATCGCCCTGGGGCTGCTCTCGCCCGACGGGCAGCCGAACACCGCCTGGTTCGGCGACCCGGTCGGGGGCGGCGGCGGCCCCCAGGCCAACGGCCTGAAGTACCTGATGGCCGATGCCGGGCAGCGAGACGCCCTCGCCCGCTTCGTCGACCAGGTGCTCGGGCCACCGGCGGCCACCCACGAGGGCACGACCACGTGGGTGCCCCTGTTCGCCACCACCGACCCCGAGCCGCACGTCACCGTGTCGGCCGTGCTCGAGTCGGCGTCGGGCGAGACCCGGCTGGGGATCGGGCTCGAGCACACCACGGCCGGCGGGCCGCCGACGGTCGAGAGCCGGATCCTGGTCCCGCTGTTCCGCTTCGCCGACCGGGGGACGACGTTCCCCGCCGACGGCGAGCCGTCGTGGCTGCTGCTGGGTCGCGCAGGCGGGGCCATCGAGGTCGGCATCGACGCCCGGCTCACCGACACCCCGCCGGCACCGGGCGCCGCGTCCCTCGGGGGCGTGGCAGCCACCGTCCTGATCCCCACCGACACCGGTGAGGTGGGCTTCGACCTCACGCTGCGCGACCTCCAGCTCCCCGGAGCGGGCGCGCCCCAGACGTTCACGCTCGACGCCTCGAGCCCCGACCAGCTCGGGAGTCAGGTGCTCGGCCTGCTGGGCGGACTCGTGCGCGCGCAGGCCGAGGCCCTCACCGGACCCGGCCACGAGGCCTTCTCGGCGCTGACCGGCCTGCTCGGCCTGCGCGACGTCACCGACCTGCCCGCCCTTCCGCTGGCCGACCTCCCGACCCGCGGCGTGCACGCCCTCGTCGACTGGGTCGAGCAGGTCCTGGACACCCCGGCGGCGCGCGACGCGTGGCTGCAGCAGGCCGCCGACCTCGTGGGCGGCACCCTCGTCGCCGACCGCGACGCCATCTCGGTCGACCTGGCGCCCTTCACCCTCACCGTCGGCGTGCGGGTCACCCCCGGCCCCGGTGGTCACTCCGTGCTCACGCCCTGGGTGGAGCTGGCCCTGGCCACCCGCTCGGGGGTCGAGGCCCGCGCCGCCGCCGACCTGCTCGCCGTCGACACCGCGACCGGGGGCTGCACGGCGTTCCCCGACCTGCGTCTGGAGGCCGTCTTCGGCAAGGACGCCGGCGGCACCGCGATCATCGGCGGCGCGGACCCGCACGTCGACAGCGTGCACATCGGGCTCGCCCTCGACTCGCACCGCCAGCCGGCGTTCGTGCTGAACGCGACCAACGTCACGATCGGGGGCCCCCCTCACGCCGTCGTCGACCTCTCCACGCCGGCGGCGGCCGCCAATGCCGCCGAGGACGTGCTGACCGGAGCCGTCCAGGGGGCGCTCGACGCACTGGGTCCTGCGGGTGACCTGGTCGCCCGCCTGGTCGGGATCGAGGCGACCGGCGCCGTCACGGCGATCTCCGTCCCCGCGTTGATCGCCGACCCGATCGCCACGGTCCGCGCCCACTGGGCCTCCCTGCTCGCCGACGGCGCCGCGCTGAGCGACGTCCTGGGCCGGCTCGAGGCCCTCTTCGTCGGGGGAGTGCCGGTGCCGGCACCCGGCGCCGGCACCGCGGCCAGCCCCTGGACGGTCACCGTGGTCGGGCCGCTGGCGATCGAGGCGGTGCTCGACGGTACGACGCTCGACCTCGCGCTGGCCGTGACCGCGACCGTCGACGTGCTCACCGACTATCGCAGCGCCACCTCCTTCCGGCTCGGCCTGGCCCGGCTCGACCCCACCCAGGGGAGGGTCGCCTTCGCCACCGGCGCCACGGTCTCGAGCAGCCTGGCACGCGCGGACGGCACGCCCGCGCTCCTGTCGGTGGCGGACCTGGCCCTGGTCGCCGACCGGCTCGCGGTCGAGCTCGCCTGGTCCCCGGCCACCGGCGCGGGCGCGCGGCTCGAGGCACCCGGCCTGGCACTCGTCGTCTCGTCCGTCGGGCCCGGAGGCACCGGTGCCGGCGGACGCAGCATCCCGATCCCGCTGCCGACCTTCGACGACCATGGCGGACTCACCTTCCCGGCCGCCGACTGGACCGCGGTCGAGGGGGCGATCGCCGCGCTCGTGGCCCACCTCGGCAGCGCGGAGGTCGACGCTCTCCTCGAGCTCGTCGGCTGGCACGGCACCGGGACCCACCTCGCCCTCGGCGACCTCGTCGGGGCCGACCCCGCCACGGCGATCGAGACCTGGCTCGCCGATCTCCTGCTCGACTGCGGCCGCGTGCGGTCGGCCCTCGGTCCGATCGCGTCGGTGCTCTCCGGCTTCACCCTCCATCGGCCTCTCGGCTCGGGGAACGCTCGCGACCCCTACCGGTGCCCCGTGGCCGGCAACCCGCACGCACCCGGGCTGCGGGTCTGGCTCGACCCCGGGTGCGCCACGGGCGGCGACCAGCCCACGGTCGACCTGGACCCGCTGCTGGGCAGCGTCCCGCCACTCCCCGCCTCGGTGGTGACGGTCCTGCGAGCGGCGGCGGCCGGACAGCCCGACCTCGCCGACCTGATGACCGGGCGCGACTCCCTCGACCAGGGGTTCCAGGCCCTGCTCGACCGCTGGACGGGCACAGACGGCATCGTCACCGCTCCCGCGACGATGCCCAGCGGGGTGACGGCGGTGTCGCTCGACGGCGCCGGCTACGACGAGCTGCGGGCCCGTGGCTTCTCCGGAGCACTGGTCGGCGAGGTGCTCACTGCCAACCCGGCCGCCGTCGTCCACGTCGCCTGCGACGCCGACGTGCTCACCGGCCGTCCGGGAGGCACGACGTTCGACCTCACCGGTACGACGCCGGCTCCGGTGACGCTCCCGGCGACCGGGGCCGGTGCCTGGTTCGTCCGGCTTCCGACCGTGGCCGACGCTGCCGCCGCGCGGCCCGACCGCGGCGGGGTCGGTGAGCAGGCGGCCCGACTGGTCGGCCTGCTGGCCTCCCGCACCGACAGCCTGACCCTCGTCGGCTACGGCGCCGCAGGTGCCGCCACCGTGCGCGCGGCCGCGAGCGCCACGGAGGTCGACCAGGTGGTCACCGTCGGTGCGCCGTGGGGACCGGTGGCGGTCGACTCGTTGACCAGCGGTCTCGGCGGCGACGCGCTGCGCCTCCTCGGTCGGCTGACGCGGGCGGCCGATCCCTGGCCCGAGGTGCTGCTGGCCGACGAGTGCACGCCGTTGCAGCGCTTCCGGCTGCTGGTCGCGCGCGGACGCGCCACGCCGGACGCCGCCACGACCTTGCCCGACGCGGGCGGGGAGACCCGCCGCGGCGGGCTGACGGTGACGGCTGCGTTCGGCTCGCTCCTGGCCGACGACCTGGCCTTCGGGCTCGCAGGGTTCGTGGCCGACGCGATCGACGCCCGGCAGAGCGAGCTCGAGGCGGCGGCTCCCGCGGAGGCCACGGCCCTGCACGCCGCGGTCGACCTGCCGGTCTTCGACCTCGACCTGGGCGGGCTGCTGGTCGGCGTCGGCGCCGCCCTCGAGGTGGTCACCCTGGCCCGACCCGACCACGGCGACGGCATCGCCCTGACGACGGTCCGACAGGTCGTCGTCGACGTGCACCTCGGTGTCCACGACGGATGGCTCGTCGGAGGGCCGGGATCGTCGGTCCCGGCCGACCTGCGCTGGATGTCGGCCCGCGTCGCCGTACCTCTCGACGGCTCGACCGGCTCGTGTGAGCTCGTGCTGCACGAGGCCACCGCACTGGGCGTCGACCGCGAGCGCTGGGTCGTCAGCATCGACCCCGACGATCCCGAGGCCACCGCCGCGACGCCCGAGGTGAAGGTGCTGCTGTCCGGCGTCGTCGCCCGCCTGCAGACCGCCTCCGCGCCGCTCGGTGACCTGCTCACCGCCCTCGGCCTGGTCCGGGCCGGCGGGCTCGACCCCGAGGGCGTCGACCGGCTGCTGCACGACACGGCGGCCATGGCACGCGCCCAGGTCGCCCTGGCCCCCGCCACCTGCGCGGCGGCCCTCCGGTCGCTGGTGTCCTCGTCGACCGGGAGCGGGTCCGCGGTGGGCTGGACCGGCGACGGAGTCACGGTCTCGCTCGACCTGGCCACCGGTGCGGTGTCGGCCGGTCTGAGCACCGCCGTCGACGGCCTCCTGCCGGTGACCCTCACCGTCGACGTGGCGTCCTCGTCGGTCCACGCCGACCTCGTCGTCGGCGAGATCGACCCGCACGTCGGCGGCGTGCGACTGGTCGCCACGGCCGGGACCGGCGTGGCTGCGAGTGTCGCCGCCGAGTGGGCCGGCGCCGGTGAGGCCGCCGTACGACGGGCTCCGCTGCTGCCCGTCCCCGATCCCGACGGGCTGGTCGCGCTGGCGACCACGACCGTCGCCGCCCTGGGCCTGAAGGCGCTTGCCGGAGCGGCCCTCGAGGCGGTCGGGCCGGCCGGCCGGCCGCTTCTCCAGGAAGCACTCACCGCACTCGGTCTGCTCGAAGTGTCCGACACAGATCTCGTGCTCCGACTACCGGTCGCGGTCGTGCTCGACCCGGCGGCCTGGGTGGTGGGCACCGCGCGCCGGGCGGCGGCCGACCCCGCCGCCGCAGCTGTCGCCGTGCTCGACGGAGTCGCCGCACTCGTGGTGCCCGACCGGGGCGCCGACCACGGCTGGCCGCTGGCAGACGGCGTCCGGCTCGACTACGCCAACGAGTCGGGTGCGCTGCGCCTCACCCTGACCGGGAGTGCGGCCACCGACCTCGACGGGCACCCCGTGGCCGCGACGGTCACGGCGGGCGCGCTGCTCGCGGCGGGCGTCGCGCCGAGCCCGGTGGTCGACGTCACCGTGACCGTCGACGGCAAGGGGCTGGCCCTCGGGCTGGATCCCCACCTGACACTCGACTTCGTCCATCCGCCGCACGCGCCGCTACCCCTGTATCCCTCCGGCCCCGGCCTGGGCCAGCTGCTGTCGGCGATCGCCGACTCCGTCGTGCCGCAGCTGCTCGACGCCCTGGCCGGGATGTCGAGCGGCACCGGGCTCAAGAAGGACATCGGCACCCTGGTCGGCGACCTCGGCGACGCCCTGCAGCTGCGCGTGTCGGGGTCCTTCGCGGCCGACCGCATCGACGACTTCGCCCAGCACCCCGCCACCTCGCTGCTCGGCCGCCTCCCCGCGCTCGTCGGTGAGGCCACGGCCGACCTCGTGCAGGCGCTCGACCCCAACGGCACGCTGGTCAGGGGGACGGCCGGCACCGGCACCTACACCCTGGCGTTCGGGGCGAGCAGCTCTGCGCCCGCCTTCACCCTCACCCTCGACACCACCGGCCCGACGCCGTCGTTCGTGCTCTCCGCCGACTACCACGTCCCGGGATTCGGGGTGATCGCGATCGACGAGCTCCGGCTCTCGGCGGCCGGCATCGTGGTCCAGGGCCGGCTCGGTCCGGCGATCCTCGATCTCGGCTCGTGCACGCTGCGCCCGCTGGTCGTCGTCCGGGCCGGCAGCGCGTCAGCGGGCGACCGGCTGCTGTCCGTGGGCCTGGCGTTCGACGACGACGCGGCGTCCAGCGTGGAGGTCCGGTGGACTCTCGATGCGCAGCCGCCGACGCTGGTCGGCGTACGACGCGACACCACCGGCACCCACGTCGACGCGGCGGGCGGACCGACCGGACTGCTGTCGGTGGCCGTCTCCCTGGTGAGCGGCGTCGTGGTCGCAGCGCTCGGCCCGTCGATCGTCACCCCGCGCCTGGTCCGGATGCTCGGCGGCGTGGTGTTCGCCGACGGCTCCGCCACCGCCGACGTCGACCCGTCGTTCGCCCTCGACCTGCTGGCGCCCGAGCGGCTGCTCGCCCGGGCCGAGCGGCTGCTCTGGAACGCGGCCACGGATGCGCAGCCGTTGTCGCTGACCATCGACGGCGCGGTCACCCTGGCCCTCGCCGCGGACGATCTCGGCGGAGGCGCCCAGGCCCTGGGGGTCAACGTCTCGCTGGCGACCGGCAAGACGTTCACCCTCGCCCAGGGAGACACCACCGTCGTGCTCGAGGTCGACGCGACCTGGCTCGTGCCCGACACCGCCGCCGGGCTCAGCGTCTACGCCGTGCACGGCACGCGCACCGCCGGCGGCGGCGGGCAGCCCGACACCTACACCTTCGCCTTCGAGCCCGGCGTGACGGTGGCGGGCCTCGGGGTGCGGTTCACCAACCCGAGCGGCCCGCTGCTCGAGCTCGGCCCGGTCAGCCTCGACGGCATCGCCGTGCACGTCTACGCCGAGGCCTCCGTCGCCGGGCTCGGCGGCGGCGTGCAGCTGCAGCTCGCCGGGCTGGCGTTCGCGCCCCAGGGCGCGGGCGGCGACAACGGCATCGCGAACTCCGTCATGAGCGGCGCCGGCAGCTCGAGCCCCTCGGCACGTCCGGCGTTCTCGCCCGCGATCGCGCTGCAGAAGCACCCGACCGACACCGGGGTGGGCGTCTCGCTCGCGCGCCGGCGAACCGCCCGGACCGTGGTGGATCGTCGTGCAGCGTCAGCTCGGACCGCTCTACGTCGAGCGGATCGGCTTCAACACCGTCGAGCGCCGACGGCAAGGTCACGCGCGGATCACGCTGCTCTTCGACGGCCGGGTGTCGATCTTCGGGCTGACCGCGGCGGTCGACCAGCTGTCGCTCAGCTGGATCGGCGGCGACCTGCTCGACATCACCAGTGGTCGGTCGACCTGCAGGGGCTGGCGGTCTCGGCAGACATGTCCGGCGTGGTGCTCGCCGGCGGCCTGCTCAAGACGATCGACGACGGCGGTCGTGTCCTACGTCGGCATGCTGCTGGGCCGCTTCGGCGATCTACGGCCTGTCGCGTCTTCGGCGGGTACGCCGACGACCACGGCTCTCCGTCGTTCTTCGTGTTCGGCGCGGTGAACGGCCCCATCGGCGGCCCGCCCGCGTTCTTCGTGACCGGCCTCGGCGGCGGGCTCGGCATCAACCGGGGCCTCGTCGTGCCCGACGACCCGGCCCAGTTCGCCGTCGTACCCCTTCATCCAGGCGCTCGACCCGCTACGCCTCGGTCCCGGACCCGATGGACGAGCTGAAGGCCCTGACGGCGTACTTCCCGGTGCAGAAGGACAACTTCTGGTTCGCCGCGGGCATCAGCTTCACCTGCTTCTCGCTCGTCGACGGCATCGCCGTGCTCGCCGTCTCGTTCGGCGACGGGCTGGAGGTCGACCTGCTGGGCCTGGCCCGGATCGCCCTGCCCAACCCCGCGGCCCCCCTGGTCTCCATCGAGCTCGGCCTGCTCGCGAAGTTCTCCACCAAGGACGGCATCTTCGTGATCCGGCGCGGCCCTGACCGACAACTCCTGGCTGCTCTACCCGGAGGTGCGGCTCACGGGCGGGTTCGCGTTCGTGGTCTGGTGGAAGGGACCGCTCAGCGGCCAGTTCGTGGTCACCCTCGGCGGCTACCACCCCGACTTCCACAAGGACGGCTACCCCGACGTTCCCCGGCTGGGCCTGATCTGGCAGATCACCGACGACATCGTGATCAAGGGCGGCTGCTACTTCGCGCTCACCTCCGAGGCCCTGATGGCCGGCGTCGGCGTGCAGGCCATCGCGGACTTCGGATGGGCCTGGGCCCGGGCCGACTTCAGCGCCGACGGCCTCGTCTACTTCGACCCCTTCTTCTTCGACGTCAGCGTGCAGGCCACGATCTCGGCCGGCGTCGAGATCGACCCTGGCTGGCACGATCAGCTTCAGCATCACCACCGGCTGCGGGGTCCACGTCTGGGGCCCGGACTTCTCCGGCGAGGCGACCGTCGAGGTCGGCCCGTGCTCGGTGACGATCCCGTGGGGCAGTGAGCGTCGGGTCGAGGGCGTCGTGCTCGACTGGCCGACGTTCGTCGGCAAGTACCTCGAGGACAGCGGTGCCGGCACCGCACGCGCACTCTCCGCCATCACCGGCGCCGGCTCCCTGCCGGCGGCGACGGGCGGCGACCGGTCGGCGCCCCAGCCCGACGGCAGTGCCGACCATCCCTACGAGGTGTTCGCCGAGTTCGAGCTCAGCATCGTGACCACCGTCCCCGCCGACGGCTTCGCCGTCGGCGACGGCGGCGCGGTCCCCGTCGTACCGACCCGCTCCGACGGCGCCGCGACCTCCCTCGGCCTGAACCCGATGCGCCTCGCGCAGGTCAGCTCGACGGTCACGGTGTCACTGCAGCGGCTCGACCAGGTGAGCGGGCAGTGGGTGGACGACCCCGCCGACCTCGACCAGCTCGCCCAGGGTCTGGCGACCGCGGCCCCCGACTCGTCCGGCTCGCGGATCGTCACCGGCTCGTTCCCCCTGGGCGCGTGGGGACCACCCGATCCTGCCGGTACGCCGGCCCCCTCGCTGCCCCAGGGCAACGTCGTCTTCGCCGGCAACCAGGTGAGCCTCGTCGCGCGGGCCGAGCTGCTCGCACGCGGGCCGCAGATCGACTCGCGGCTCGTGGAGGCGGGCCGGCGTCCCCTGCCCCTGCAGGCCACGGGCGACCAGCGCACCACGCTGCTCGACAACGCGGCCACCGTGTCGCTGCCCCACCCCGCCGACGCCTCCGCGGCCCTGCTGGCGGCGTCCGTCTCCCTGTTCGCGAGCGCCGGCGCCCAGGTGGCGAAGGGTCCCCAGCCGCGCGGGACCCGGAGCCGGCTCGCAGCCGCGGCCTACTCCGGCGACGTCGCCGCCCCACCCCTGTTCGGCAACCTCAGCGACGGCCTCGCCGCCACCAACGCCGCCAACGTCCCTACCGACACCTCCCCCGTCCCGACGCCACCGGTCCCCCCGACCCCGCGGTCGCCGCGCATGCTCGGCTACCTGACCGCGGGCAGTGCGGTCGTGGCGCGGGTGGCCGGGACGACGGTGTCCGACGGCAGTGTCAAGCGGCGGTCGGCGCCGACGACCGACTCGGTGCACGCCCGCCTCGGGATCCACCTCCCGATCGGGCTCGACGTGACCCTGCCGCCCGGCGGGTCGCTCGGCACGACGTACTCCCCCACCGCGATGCCGTCCACCGGCGCCGCGGGGTCCGCCCGCTCCTACTCCTTCGCCCAGGGCCTCGCCGCGTCCCGGGTGGTCGGACTCAACTCCGTCGGTGGGGCACTTCCCAAGACCGCGGCGGGGCGCCGCAAGGCCGCGGTGACGGCGGCTCCCGACCAGGGCGCGCCGCTGCTGCGCTCCGGTGACGTGGTCGTCCTCCACCAGGTCGACCACGCGATCGACGTCGGCGGACGGCGACCAGCGCTGTCCGTCGACGGCTCGGCGCGTGTCGTGCTGCTGCGCGGAGACGGTCAGGTCCTCACCGACGACACGGTCCAGGGCCAGGTGCCGGTGCCGGCCGGCACGGCGTACGCCGCGGTGCAGGCCGACGGTGTGGTCGATGTCGCCGACGGCCTGGCCGGCTGGCACACGCGGTCGCGGGTCGTCGCGCTCGGGTCGGGTGCGGCGCTGGCACCCGGCTGCGTGCTGGAGATCGCGGCCAGCCTCAACCCGGGCGCCATCGCCTGGAGCACCGCTGGCGACCTGGTCCGCGAGGCGTCCTCGGTCCGGACCCGCTTCTCCCGCCCGGTGAGCACCGTGGTCCTGGTGATCGAGTCGGACGACCCGTCGCGCGTCGACTCGATGGGGCTCGCCCTGTTCGGCGCCACCCGCGCCCGCACCGCCACCGGCGATCCGGTGGAGGCGACGGTGCTCGTCAACGGCACCCAGGTGGTGGCGATCTATCCCGTCGTGCCCGACCCCGCGGCCGGCGGGGTGTCGGTCCGGGTCGACAGCGGCGGCGGCTGGCGGCTGACCGGCGTGCTCGGTGGTACGACGCCACCCGCCGACCTCCTCACCGCGGTGACGCGCGACGGCGTGGTGGGGGCGACCGCCCGGGTGCTCGCCACCGACGGGCTCGGGGCCACCGCGACCTGGGTCCCCGCCTCCGGCGGCGGCACCCCGAGCGGCGTCTCGGCCGAGCGCGCGGCCGTGGCGGCGAAGGCACCCGCCAGGAAGGCCACCGCGAAGAGGGCGCCCGCCAAGAAGGCGCCGGTCAAGAAGGCCACCGCCAAGAAGGCGCCGGCCAAGAAGGCCACCACCAAGAAGGCACCCGCCAAGCCACCGCCAAGAAGGCCGCCACCCAGCAGGCGACCGCCCGGAAGACCGCGACGAAGGGGGCCGCGACGCGGAAGGCGACGACGAGGAAGACCCCCGCGAAGAGGACGACGACCCCGGTCAAGGGCACCGCCACGAAGGCCACCGCGACCGCCACGACGAGGAGGCGGACCCGGTGAGCATCGACCCCGGCAAGTTCCAGCTGTACGAGCGGATCGACCCGCCGCTGAAGGCCGGCGACTACCGGTTCACCACCGGGCAGGCCCTCAGCGGCACCGCCGACGACCACTCGACCGACGCCGACCTGCCGATCGACCAGCTCGAGACCCACGTGCGGATCAGGTCGCCGCAGTACCTCCTGCCGCCCGACCAGGTCCTCTCGACCTTCCCGCCCGCCGGCAGCACCGGGTCGTACGGCGTACGCCTCCCGCAGATCGTCATCAAGCGCCGTACCCTGCCGTGGGAGCGTGAGCTCGGGGCCAACCTGCCGGCTCTGGCGCCCTCCGCACCACCGGAGCCCCAGCCCGACGACACCCAGCCCTGGCTCGCCCTGGTGCTGATCGCCGAGGGCGAGGCCGAGCTGGTCACCAACGCCCCGGTCGCCGAGTGCGTCACGCCGGGGGTCACCTTGGACGTGCCGCACGACGTCGAGCTCGGCAACTACCTCAAGATCCGGCAGTCGGCGGTGCACAACCTGTTCCCGACCCGCGGCGAGCTGGGTCTCCTTGCCCACGCCCGCGAGGTCGACCTCAACGACACCGAGCTGATGATGGGCGACGACGACGGGTTCCTGGCCGTGGTGATCTCCAACCGGCTCCCGCTGGCCGGGGTCGACGAGAAGGGCGACCCGGTCCCCGTCAAGTACCTCGCCTGCCTGGTCAACCTCTGCCACCAGTGGCGGACGCTTCCCGAGGACGAGCCCGAGGACCTGGTGTTCACCCTGTTCCCGCAGGTGTTCGCCGAGGTCGAGGCCCAGCTGCCGACGGTCGACCACCTCACCATGGGCGGAGCCACGGCGCAGGCCACGTTCGCCGAGACGTTCAGCCTGTCCGAGGACGCGCCGGGACCCAAGGACGCGAAGGCCGTGCAGCCCGTCCAGACCCGGATCCAGTCCGCGCGGCTCGACACCAGCGCCGCGCCGTACGAGGGGACGAAGACCTGGCAGTCGGCGACCACGGGCGCCGCGCTGTCCGACGTCTACGCCGCGATGGCTGCGCCGTTCACCCACGCGGTCTCCTCGAGCTTCATCGTGGGGGAGGAGATCCAGTTCGACGCCGAGCTGCGCTACCCGGTGCTGCTCCACTGGAGCTTCACCTCCTCCGGCGACGACACCTTCAAGAGCCTCATGAACGGCCTCGACTCCGGCCTGCTGGGCACGATCGGCGAGCACCCCGACAACCAGGGTCGGCCACCGCTCGAGGTGGTGGAGACCGGCCACGTGGGCCTCGACCAGGAGACGCGGCGCGGCGACGAGGTGCGCTGCTGGTACCGCGGGCCGCTGCTCGCCCACCCGCCCGTCGACGACACCGGAGGGCGCCTCCCGCTCGCGCACACGGCCGACCAGCTCCGGGCCGTGGTCCCCGACGGGCGCGAGGACGTCTCGCTGGCGTCGGCCTTCGAGATCGGCCGGCTGCTGGCCCTGTCGCGGCCGTCGATGGTCGCCGCGCTGATGCGATGGCGCCAGCAGGGCTACCAGGTCGCGCAGACCACCGCCTCGTTCACCGCGCACGGCGGGCTGTGGGGGAAGCTCGACCAGCTCGACCTGACCGTCGACCGGACGGTCGGTGGCCGGCTGGGCGCGGTCCTGGCCTCCCAGATCGTGGCCGCTCCCGACGAGATCCTCGGCGACCCGCGCCCGCTGACGACCGCAGGCCGCTCGGTCCTCCAGGACGCGTCGCCCAACGCGGTGCTGGCGACCGGGCTCGGCATCGACGAGACCGCGCTCGAGGGCTCCGCCGCCACGGTGTCGGGAGCCCTGCAGCTGGCGCACGTCCCCACGCTCCCGGTCTCGGCGCTGCCCGAGGACGTCGGCTCGCTGCGGTCGGCGCTCTCCCCCGCCCTCGGAGACGCGTTCTCCCGGACGGCGGTCCAGTCGCTCGGCCCCGAGATCGCGGCCGGCCAGATCCAGGTCGCGAACCTGCCGATCGACCTGCGGACCCAGATCGGTCTCGCGACCGGGCTCCGGGCCGGGCCCGGGGTCGCGCTGACCAAGGGCAACGCCGCGCTCGACCGGCTGGTGCGCGACGGCCTGCCCGTCCCCGACCCCGACGACGAGGGGGGCGAGGCATGATCCTCGACAAGGCGCAGTACCTCACGGAGATGCCGAGCCTGATGGCCCGCGTCGGGATCCGCCCGGTCCTCGACTCGTCGTCCGACGACGGCACGATCCCGGCGACGCTGCGCAGCTGGCTGCTCCAGATGCGGCTCCTCCAGGCCATCCCGTTCGCCTACCTCGTGGCCGACTCGGCCCTGCTCCCCGAGGAGTCGATCCGCTGGTTCTACGTCGACCGACGCTGGACCGACGCCGCGGTCCAGGGCGCGCTCTCCGTCGGCACCGTCAACAGCGACGACCGGGTCCACCTCACCGCGCAGTACGACGCGATCCGCGACGAGCTCGACTCCGAGGAGCGCAACCAGCGCAGCCTCTCCGACGAGCCCCACCTGACCGGCGACGGCGGACCGATCAGCGGCTTCGTGCTCCGGTCGAAGGCGGTCTCCGGCTGGCCGGCCCTCCACGTGCGCGCCTACGACACCGACCCGACGGTCGACGACACGCAGACCCCACCGACCAGTACGGAGATGCGGCTGCTCCGGCTCGAGCGTCTCGCCCCCGCCGTCCTGCTGTGCCTGTTCGACGGCATCCCGAAGGTCGTGCACATCGAGGAGCCGCGGCAGGGGATCCAGTTCGGCTTCGACGACTCGGGCACGCCCACCCAGTTCCAGGCCACCCTGCGCCCGCGCGACGAGGCGACGTTCGGTGACCTGGCGACCCCACCCCTCCCGGTCAACTTCCGTCGGGGCGGCAGCGGCGTGGTCAACATCCAGCGGCTGGCCGCAGACCTCAAGCCGAAGGTCCACCCCAACCCGGCGGACCCGCCTCTCGACAGCGCGCAGTACGCCCTCCAGCTCGTCCGCAAGCCCTATCGACAGGTGTGGGGCGACCCCGAGGAGCCAGTGGTCTCCACGGTGTTCACCGCGACCATCTCCTACCAGACGATGGTCTCCAAGGTCTTCGTGAGGGCTCAGCCATGACCGGGCCCGCTCGCTTCGTCCTCGGCGGCTCCCTCGCCGAGCAGGCCGTGCTGTCCCCGAGGTTCGGGACCCTCGGACGCATCGGCGTCGACCTCACCACGATCGGCAGCTGGGACGTCGCGCTCCCCCGGCACGACCGGATCCTGGTCCCGGTCGACGTCCAGGCCTACGTCGTCCCGGTCGGCGCGACCGAGGCCACCGTGACGGTCGCCGGTGGTCACGACGACCCGCCGCCGTTCTCGACCGGCGCCACCAGGCCGACCGGGGTCCACCTGCACTGGGCGATGCCCGACGCCCTGCTCTCGGGCGGCCACGACACCACCACGGGGTCCCTGGTGATGCCGGCCCTGCCCGATCGCTGGACGGTCGTCCGCACCCTCCAGCCCCACGGTGCGCGCCAGGCCATCGCGACGGCCTGGGTGATCGACGCGCCCACGGCGACGGTGTGGCCGCTGGCCGACTACACGGGCCAGGTGGGCACGGGCAAGCCGGTGACCCCGTTCGACGGCACCGGTGGTGGGCCTGCCTGGACGGCGTCGTACGAGGGCGCGCAGGGCCGCTTCACCTTCCACGACCCCCTGGGTGACCTGCCCGAGCTGTCGGCCGCCGCCCCGGACGGGTTCGCCGGCGACCAGGCGGGCTACACCGTCGCCGGGTGGTGGAACGACCCGGCGCAGGACCCCCTCGCGCAGGCCAAGGGCCCGGCCGCGCTCGACGACGCGCTGGCGGCGCACGGCTGGCACGTCGACCACGAGCAGGACGACGCCCCGACGCTGAGCAAGGACCCTCGCGTCGCCCGGCTCGACTCGATGCTGGGTCTCGCCTCGCCCACCGACCAGCCCCAGGCCAGGGTCGTCGGCAACGACGGCCGCGTCATGGCCCGCACGACCCACGACATCGCCTTCACGACCGGCTTCCCCCTCGACGCCGTCACCTCGGTCTCGATCGGGCCGGCCCCGCCGACGTACGACTCCATGCTGCACGGCAGCGTGCTCGGCGTCCCGATCACCGCCGCGGTGCCGGCGGCGGACGACCGGCCCGACCCGACCGCGGTCGCGGTGTCGGTCGCCACCGACATCGAGGGCGTGCTCGCGGCCTTCGGCGCCGCCGGGCTGGGGCTGGCGCCGGACCAGCGCGACACGGCCGAGGCGCTGGTGTCGGCGTTCGCCGCCGGCACGGTGTCGAGCCTCGGCTCCACCGACGGGCTCGACGACCTCGCCGAGCGCGAGCACGGCATGGGCTTCTGGGCCCTGGCCGGCGATCCGCTGCCGGCGGCGCGGGCCGACCGCGTGCGGGTCGAGGACACGCTGCCCGCCGGGCCGCTGACCGTGGGCCGCAAGGGCCGCGCCGCTGCCGCCGCGCCGACCCTGACCCCACGCGACGCCACGACCCTGCGTTGGACCAAGACCACCACCCTGCGCGAGGGCAGCGAGGTGCACCGGGCCGGGTCCGGCGCCAACCCGCGGATCGAGGAGGTCGGCAGCGCGACCTCGGGCGGCGGGCCCAAGAGCCGGCAGGTGGACCGGCCGGCTCCCCGCTACTTCCGCCCCCAGCCCCTGCTGCTCGCGATGCGCGGCGTGCATCCCAACCACCGCCACCACGGCGACGGCCTCTACGACGACAGCGGCCGCCTGCTGTGCCGCTATCCGAGCGCCGTGGTGAGCCGGCTCGACTCGGTCGTGGACGGCGCCACCGTCCTGCCCACGCTGGGCTCCGGGGCCATCCCCGCGGAGGTCCTCCTCGTCGCGCGCGAGGCCGTGCTGCTCAACCCCTACGGCGGCGACTGGCTGGTGGCAGCGGGTGCTCCTCCCGCGTCGGTCCTGCAGCAGGTCACTGCCCGGGTCAGCGCCGAGATGGTCCGCCTCTACGGCGTCGAGGGCAGCTACGACGGCAGCGGACACGTGGCTTTCGCAGAGACCAAGGCCGCCGCGACCTCGTCGTGGGACTCCCAGCGCGACAGCGACCTGGCCACCCGGCTCCAGGTCGCCAGCGACCTGGCCCGCTTCTCGGTCGTCCGCGGCACCCCACCGAGCCCGGTCGCGATCACGACCTGGCGCCAGCCGTGGGTGCCGCTGTGGGTGGAGTGGAAGGTCACCCTCGAGGGCACCACGACCCTGGCCGGCTGGACGCTCGACGGCCTCGACCTCGAGCGCGCCGACGCGGACCCCGTCGCCCCCACCTTCACGACCACGCTGCTGGGGCGCAGCATGCTCGGGCTCGGCGCGGGCGAGACGCTCCGTGCGGCCGTCACCGGCTGGCTGTACGCCGAGTACCAGCGGCTCGCCACGGTCGGCAGCACGTCGTACGGCGATCCGAGCACGCTTCAGGCACTGGCCGACCTCACCGCGCCGCTCGACCTGGTGTCCGCCTCCCTCGACGGCCTGCGCGAGCAGCTGCTGGGCATCGACTACGTCGGCGTGGTCGCGCGCGGCACCGACGGACGACCGGTCGCCTCCGGCACGCCGACCCCTCTCTTCGGCGGCACCCTCCGGCTCGAGGCCCTGCGTCTGGTCGACGCGTTCGGCCGCACGCTCGACGTTCCCGACGCGGCTCTCGACGCCACGTCCACCACCGAGGAGCTGGAGGTGACCGGGGTGCCGCGGACGATCACCCTGCGGCCCCGGCTGCAGGGCTCGGCCCGGATGCTCTGGCGACTGGTCGACCCGCGTCAGCCACCCGGCACCCCGGCCGCCTCCCTGAACGAGGCGTACGTCGACCAGGTCGACCCCGGTGGTGCGGTGAACCCGGTCGCCGGCTTCCTGCTCCCCGACCACATCGACGAGGGACTCGAGACGTTCACCGTCGCCGGCGACCCGCTCGGCGAGATCAACCATGACGCGATCACCGGCGCGGTGACGTGGGAGACCGCGCCCGGACGGCCGCTGCCACCCGACGCGGGCCCGCTGGCCGACCTCGGCGCCCAGGAGTCGCTCGTCGGCGCGATCGCCGCGGGCATGGTCGGCCGCGGACGCCGCGGCCCGCGCCCTGCCCGTCCCACCGGCGTACTCGGCGCTCGTCACGCTTCCTGCGCGCGGTCGACTCGACGCTGTGGACCGTCGACACGCTCACCGGCCTGGGCACCGCCAGCGTCGCCGGCCTCGTCGGCCGCCCGATCGCGGTGGTCCGGACGTCGCTCTCCGCTCGACGCACCCGACGACGTGGCCGAGGTCGACATCACTGCGGCGGGGGGCGCCGCGGCGCGGAGCGCGGCCTTCGACGCGCTCGACACCGAGCAGGTCGAGGTCGCCCTCGGCAGCCTGGCCCGGTCCGACGACACGGTGCTCGGCTACTTCGTCGACGACGACTACGCCCACTTCCACGTCGTCGACAAGGTGATCGCCGCCCACGCCTTCTCCGTCGGCCGCAACCAGGGGCAGCTCGGGCTGCTCGGCCAGCCGGCCGACCTGCTGCCGGAGGGGCTGCAGCACCCCTACCTGTCACCCGACACGACCGTGACGGTCCGTCGCGGCCAGACGGTGCATGCTCACCGTGCTGATGCTGCCGAACGGTCGCGCTCACCTCACCTCCGGCATCCTTCCCCGCAAGGACCTCGCCCTGGCCGACTCGTGGGTCACCCCGGGCCTGACCAGGCTGATGCCGTCGGTCCGGGTCGGGCCGGTGCTGGTCGATCCCGCCGAGATCCGGCTACCGCTCGTCGACCTCGCTGGGCGACAAGCAGACGTTCACCCGGCGCACCGGACCGCTGACCTGGAAGGACGACCCGATCCTTGCCGCGACGGAGACGGCGTACCTGCCGCGGCTGCCCCACCATGCGCAGGAGGGCTGGATCCGGGTGACGCCCGACGACCCGAGCAGCCCCGACGGCGGCTCGTCGTGACCACGGTCCCGCGCCGCCGGCGCGCACCGGGCAAGAAGGACCGGGCGAACGCCCGACAGGCGTTCGTCCTCGGGCGCGCAGGCGACTTCGACGCGGGCGCGGTCGCCGACGCGGCCCAGGCGTTGGTGGACGCGCCGCCGACGGCTGCCCCGAAGGCGCGCCGGGCGGCTCTCCCCAAGGGGTTCCCCGACCGGCGACGTACGCGCTGGGTGCCGATCGGACCGTCCGTCGCGCGCCGCGGGCAGGCCGGTGGGCGGCCACGGGTCAACGGCCGGATCCGCGACATCGCCGTCTCGTCCGACGGCTCCCGTGCCTACGCCGCCAGCGCGATGGGCGGTGTCTGGTACTCCTCCGACGGCGGCGCCACCTGGGCCCCCGTCGGGGGCTGGGCCGACCGAGCGGCGCGGGCCGGCGGCTCCAACAACGCCCAGTCGTGCGGGTGCCTGCTGGTCACCTTCGGGGCCACCGTCGCCGACGACCTGGTGATGGTCGGCACCGGCGAGACGATCCCGGACCCCGAGCCCAGCGGCGAGGGCGCCTGGGGCGGCCTGGGCGTCTTGGCCGCCAAAGGGCCGGCGGACCAGCCGATCGGGGCGAACCCCTGGGAGGGCGAGGCGGGCGCCGCGGTGCTCGAGGGGCTCGGCGTCTTCCAGGCTGGCCCGCGACCCCGCCGTGGTGGTCGCGGCACAGCAGTTCGTCGCCGGGCACCGACCGGGTCCTCGCCGCCACCAGCGCCGGGCTGTTCCTGGGCAGCCGCGCCCACCTCGACGCCCCGATCCCCCACGACGAGTTCGGCTGGGCCGCGCTCCCGGGCATCGACCAGCTGGTGCTCGGCGGGGCCCCACCCGCCGGCCAGCGGACGTCGGCCGTGACCGACGTGCTCTGGGTGACCATGGCCGGCAACGCGAACGGCCGGATCGTGGTGGCGATCCGCCCGAGAGCGGCGGTGCCGGCCGCGAACATCCTGGCGCGGCCGGGTGGTCTCGCGATCAGTGACGACCTCGGCCAGACCTTCAGCTGGGTGAGCGGCTGCAACACGGTGGCCGGGCTCCGCCTGCTGGGCACCGCCTCGTTCGCCCTCTCGCCGGGCACCAACACCCTCTACGTCCTCAGCGAGCTCCAGGCGCCACCGCCGCTCCCGCACAAGACCGCCGCGCCGGACACCCCCGCCCTCTTCCAGGTGCCTGACATCGTGCCGGCCGCCGGCAACCCGCAGGCGACGCAGGTGACCGGCGTACCCGGGTCCCTGTGGGGCACCCAGCGCGACTACGACCAGGCGCTCGCCGTCGACCGGGTCGGCGGCACCGCCGACCGGGTCTACCTCGGTGGGTCGACCGTGTCCCTCGACGACGAGTGGAGCGCGAGCCTGTGGTGCTTCGACGTGACCGCCGCAGCACCCCCGGCCCTCACCCCCGCCGTCGGCATCTCGCGCGTGGCCGCACCGCCCGCCGGCGAGGGAGCGACGACCGCCGGCTGCATCGGCAACGACGTGCACGCCGACGTGCACAGCATCGTGCTGGGCGGCCTGGGGCCGACCGGCCGGCCAGGTCTGGGTCGGCTGCGACGGCGGCATCTTCGTGTCCGCCAACGGAGGGAGGGTGCACACCTTCGCCTCCGCCTCCGTCGGGCTGGCGGCGCTGCAGGCCGGCTTCGTCGCCGCGCACCCCACCTCGAGCCACTTCGTCGCGGCCGGCTTCCAGGACAACGGCACCCAGGTACGCGCCGGCGACACCGTGTGGGAGGAGATCTTCGAGGGCGACGGCGGAGGCCTGGCGTTCCACCCGTGGCAGAGCCACTTCATCGTCGGCCAGTGGACCACCTCGGTCTGGAACTCGGCTCCTGCGGCCGGCTTCGTGCAGCCCACGTCGCGCCTGTCCTCGGGGGACGTCGCCGACGGGGATCTCGAGGCCGACCAGTCCGTCACGTCCTTCTACTCCGGCTGTGCCTACGCCGGGGCGCCACCCAGCACCGCCCGGTTGGCGGTGGGCACCAACCGGGTCTGGCTGAGCGAGAACCTCGCCACCGCGGCGACCAACACCTGGCGGGTGCTGCCCTACCCCACCGGGGCACCCACCGACCCGCGCCCCGGCGGGGCCGACAACGCCCCCCGCCGCGGCGTCCCCAGCGGCGGGACCCTCGGGCCCTTCGCCAACGCCAAGACCCGCAGCGGCCCGCTCTCGATGGTCATCACGGTGCGGTGGGCCTCCCCGACGGTGCTGATCGCCCTCTTCCGTCGGGGCGTGGTCCGCTGGACGGAGAACCCACCGGGGCAGTGGACCACCGACATCCCGATCAGCCGTCCGGCCGCCACCGCGCCGGTCGGGACGATCTTCACCGACCTGTTCCCGATCCCGAACACCGGCGACTTCTACCTGACGACCACCGGAGACCCGAACACCCCGGGCACCGACACCTGCTACCTGTGGGACGACACCGCCAAGACCCTGCGTCCCACCGGCCTGCGCCACACCCTCGACCCGGCGGCGCCGCCGGGCACGCTCGGTCCGCTCGAGCCGGCGTACGCCGTGGTGGTCGACCCCGCCTCGCCGACCGAGGTCTACGCCGGCACCGTGACGGGCGTGTGGCACGGCACCCGGCTCGGGGCGGCCCCCTGGGTGAAGTGGGACCCGTCGCCGTTCGTCAACGGCCTGCCTCCGGCGGCGGTCCAGGACCTCACCATCTGGCAGGACCCGGCGAACGGCGCCCACAGCCCGCGACTGCTCCGCGCGGCGCTGCAGGCGCGGGGGGTGTGGGAGGTCGACCTCGCCGCCGCGAACGAGCCCGCGCGGACGTACCTGCGCGTGCACGCGCTCGATGACCGCCGGATGTTCCCGACGCCCCTCGCCAACCCGCGACGCTCCCCGACCGCCACAGCCGAGCCGCCGTACGCCAGTCCGGACATCACCGTCCGGCCGAAGGCGAGCCCGGCGACCGCACCGGCGTGGGGCTTCGGCAGCGCCACGATCAACGCGGCGAACGTGCCGACCTACCAGCTGTGGACCTTCCAGACGGCGTTCCGCTGGGTCTACCCGTCGGTGACGGCGCACGGTCTGTGGAGCCAGAAGTTCTCCGACCTGGTCCGGGTCGACCGGGCCGCCCGCGGCCTCTCGGCGGGTCGCTTCATCGACCAGAACCTCTGGAACCTCGTGGTGGGCAAGGTGCGGCTGACTCCCAGCGGAGCGGTCTCGACGAACACCGCCGATCCGCTCGCCGTCTATCGCGCGCCCTGGCAGACCCCGCTGGCGCTGAACGCCGTCGCGACGGAGGTGGACCTGATCGAGACCGTCCAGCCCCGGTCGGTCGCCAAGGGCGTCTGGACGGTGTTCGCCGAGCCGTGCACCGTCGACGTGCTCCTCCACCACCGCGACTCACGACCCGTCCCGCGCAGCTCGGCGTTCGCGATCCTGCTGTGGATGACCGGGCCCGACGAGAAGGCCCTCCTCGCCACCGACGCGAGCACGGTCGTGGCCTATGCGACGACCGTCGCGAGCGGGCTGCCCCAGGCGCCCCCGACCGGCTGGACGCTCGCGTCGCCGGGCGGTGGCGCCGCCCTCAACGCGTTGCCCGTCGAGCTCGACGCGCGACTGCCGCGGGCCGTGCCGATCGACGTGGACCTGACCGGCGTACCGGTCAACCACCGCGTGCTGTTCCTGGCCATCGGCGGCTCGAGCGTCGACCCCTGCACCGCTCCCGCAGCGCCGTCGCTGCCTGCGAACCCGACGGTCGTGGACCTCGTGCAGTCGTGGCCGTACGCCGCGCTCCGGATGGTCCGCGTCACCCATCGGTGACGGGTCGGACGGGTGGTTCGTCGACGACCTCGCAGGAGTCGACGACGAACGCCGACCAGGCGTGCCGGCCGGTCACGCGCACCCGGCGACCGACGTAGCCGAGCAGCTCCGGCTCGGCGTCGAGAGCGAGCGCGTCGCGGCGCCGGAGCACCACCCCCTCGGCGTCGCCGCACTCCGGCGTCGTCGGGGACCAGCACCACGGCCGTCATCTCCGACTTCGAGCCCTCGGCGACCACGCGTTGCTCGACGCGCCCCGTCATCGTGTCGACGGCGTCGGTGGACCCGGAGCTCATCGCGACCAGATCGTGCGGGTCTCGCGCTGCCCGTCGGTGTCGCGCGCCACCACGAAGCCGCGCCGCCCCCGCGCCCGCACCGGTACGGCGTGATAGCTGAGCCGCGACCGCGCGGACGGCAGCCGCTCGCCGAACGTGCGCCCCGGACCCGCGACCTGGTCGGCCGCCAGCCCGGCGGACGCGGCGAGCTCGGTGGCATCGACGGAGGTGGTACGTCGTGGCCGGCCCGCCCGCGGTACGACGGCCGCCAGCGCGCGCCCGCTGGCTGCGAGGACCGAGCGACGCTGGGCGAGATCGAGCTGCGGCGCCGCGCTCGCCGCCCCCAGTGACTTCGGCGCGACCGGGGGGTTCCCCCGGGCGACCTTCACGGGTTGGAGACTGGGGTCACCGAGCAGGTCGAACTGGGCGATCGTCTTCAGGTCCTCGGGTGCCATCGACCCGGACTCGCGGATGAACTGCTGCCGCGCGTCGAGCAGGGCCCGGCCCGTGGACGCACCGGCCAGGACGCCCGCCAGGAAGTAGCGGCACAGCAGGTCGGCCTGGCCGTTGCCGTCGGCCGGCCCGTAGGCGGTCGTCGACGAGCCGAAGCCGGCGTAGGCCCCGCTGCGCAGGTAGGCCCACATCGTCGGGACGCGGCCGCCGAGGTCCGCGGGCGCCAGGTGCATGGCGCCGTAGCAGCACTCGGCCGCCACCACCGTCCCCCCGGCGACCCGGCCGTCGACGTCCTCGGGGCTCAGCGCCACGGTGTCGATGGCACCGCCGGGCGACTGCCCGAACCAGTCGGGAGTCGTGGAGCCGCCGTGACAGTTGACGAAGTGCACGCGCGGGCCGAGATCGCGCCTGGACCACGGCGACCTCGCCGGAGGGCTGAGGTGGACGGCCGGAGCCGGTCCGGGGAGCAGGTCGACGCTCTGGGTCGTGGACCCCTTCCAGACCGTCGCCGTCAGGGCGAACACGCGCTGGTAGCTGCGCGCGGTCCGCTGGGTGTAGGTCGCCGCGGTGGCGAGCGCCGCCAGGAGCATCGCGGGGTCGCTCGCCCCGACGAGGTCGGGGAGCCGGCCGACCACCCGGGTCACCGCGAGCAGGTCGCCGGGGTCGAGGGTGCCGGTGGCCGTCGAGGTCCACGAGGCCGGCAGGTCGCAGGCGAACGGCAGGTCGCCCGGCACGAAGGGGTCTCCGTCGTCGCCGACCCCCGCGAAGGGGTTGCGCATCCGCGCCTGCGGCACGACGTCCCTCGCGCCGACGATCGCGACGTACGACGGGACGTAGCGCGCGCATGCCAGGTCGATCCCTCGGACCGTCGCGACCCAGTCGCCGTCGGCGACGGGCTCGGCGCCGACCGCCCGCATCGAGGTGGCGTTGTCGAGCAGCAGCACCCGGCTGACCAGCCCGCGGCCGGCGTCCGCGGCGACCAGCGCGTCGAGGGCGGCGCGCACGGCGGCCGCACCGGCGGCGGCGTACTTGCGGCGCAGGGCACCGCCGTGGGTGACGAGGAGCTTGTCGTACCGAGTGCTCATGGCGGTCTCCTTGACCCCATGCTGGCAGGGTGCCCGCCGCTCAGCCAGGCCCTGGGCGGGATCCGGCCCGGGCACGAAGGGTCGGCACGCGGCATGCACTGACGCGCGGCACGAGGAGACCCGGCCGTGGTCACCGTGTCTCGGGCAGGTCGTGGTGGGCGAGGAACCTGTCCGCCAGCTCCAGTGTGCGGGTCCAGAACAGGCGCTGATAACCCAGCACCAGGACCCTTGCCACGATCATGGACACCAGGTTGAGCGTGAGCTGGGCCACAGAGCCGATGATCTCGTGACGCGCCCAGAAGGCCAGGCCCAGTGCGAGATTCCCTGCGGCGGGGATGGTGGTCACCGAGATGAACACCCCGACCATCGTGGACGCCTTCTCGATCGCCATCGCCAACGCACCAGCCGCACCGGCGATGAACGCCACGATGAACGACCACTGGTCGGGGTGCCAGATGAAGCCGGTCTCGGGCCGCGCTGCGGTGACCATGTCGAGCGTGATCAGTCCGGTGAGCCGAGCCAGCAGCGCGAAGACCGTCACCACGAGGACAGCGAACCCGAATCCCCCGACCAGTAACCGCAGGCCGCGGCCCACCAGCGCCCACCTCCCGAACGCCACGCCGACGGCGACCGCACCGACGGCGCTGAACTCGGGCCCGACCACCATGGCCCCGACGACGAGGATGGCCGAGTCCAGGATCACCGCGATGGCCGCCAGGGTCACCGCCATCACCAGGAAGAGCAGGTAGGAGACGGTAGGGCGTGCGCCAGCCACGGCCTTGGCCAGAACCGAATCCCAGATGACCGCGTCATCGGGGTCACCCGGTGCCCTCTCCTCGATGCGGGCGGCCTCGTCGAACGGCGTTGCGCTGGGTGTCTGCACCACGATCCCGCCCTCGCGACCGACACCTATGCGATGCAGGTTCTCCAGGACCCCGTTGAACTCCTCGCGAGCGACATCTGCCTCCACGACATCGCCGACGGGGTCGAGCGAGGCGCCGCGCTGAAGGGTGACGTTGGTGATGTCGTCATGGCCCAGCAGAAGAGCCAGCGACTTGTCGGTGAGGGTCTCCGGAGTGGTCACGCGCAGATGGACGAGCACTCCGCCACACTATGTGGGTTTCGTGGGTCGCCTGGAGCGAGTGACTGCGGCCTCGGTCGCACACGTTCGCCCGGACCCCGACGCGCACTGAGCGGCTCGGCAACCCACACCGGAGTCACCCCGAGGCTTCTCCCGAGGTCCCGCACAGGCGACACTGCCCGCGCCGGGTCACCGTGAGTCCCAGTACGACCGTGGCTCGGCGCGGCCGGACCGCTCCGCGCGGCATACACTGACGCGCGCGGCGTGGGTGGTGAACCACACCAAGGTCTCCGGTGGGTTCTCCGAGTTGAAGCACCCATGGCCCGGGCCCTTAGCTCAATTGGCAGAGCAGTGGACTTTTAATCCATGGGTTGTGGGTTCGAGTCCCACAGGGCCTACGTGAGCCACGCGTTCCTCTATGCCGGTGTCCGTACGCCGTTCGGGCGCTATGCCGGCGCCCTGGCCGGCAGCCGGCCGGACGACCTGGCGGCGACCGTCCTCCGCGGCCTGCTCGACCGAGCCCCCGAGGTCGACCCGGAGCGGATCGGTGACGTCATCCTCGGGTGCGCCAACGGCGCCGGCGAGGACAACCGCAACGTCGGCCGGATGGCGGTGCTGCTGGCCGGGCTGCCCGTGTCGGTGCCGGGCCTGACCGTCAACCGCCTCTGCGGCAGCAGCCTGCAGGCCGCGATGGACGCCTCGCGCCTGATCGAGACCGGTGACGCCGAGCTGGTCGTCGCCGGCGGCGTCGAGTCGATGAGCCGGGCGCCGTGGGTGCTGCCGAAGCCGGCCCGCGGCTTCCCGGCGGGCAACGAGACGCTCGTGTCGACCACCCTCGGCTGGCGGCTGGTCAACTCCCGGATGCCGCAGGAGTGGACCGCCTCCCTGGGCGAGTGCAACGAGCAGCTCGCCGACGCGCTGGGGATCGGTCGCGACCGGCAGGACGCGTTCGCCGTGACCTCGCACCAGCGGGCCGCCCGGGCGTGGGCCGACGGCTTCTACGACGACCTGGTGCTGCCGGTGGACGGCCTCGCGCGCGACGAGTGCGTGCGACCCGATGCCGACCTCGAGACCCTGGCGGGGCTGAGGCCGGCGTTCCGGCCCGACGGCACGATCACCGCCGGCAACGCGTCCCCGCTCAACGACGGTGCGGCCGCGCTGCTGATCGCCGGAGAGAGCGCCCCCACCGGGCTGCCCCCGCTGGCCCGGATCGCGGGCCGCGGCGCCGCCGCCCTGGAGCCCCAGCGGTTCGGGATCGCGCCCGTCGAGGCGGCCGACCGGGCCCTGGCCGCGGCCGGGATCGCGTGGTCCGACATCGGTGCGGTCGAGCTCAACGAGGCGTTCGCCGTCCAGTCCCTGGCCTGCCTCGACGCCTGGCAGGTCGACCCCGCGATCGTGAACACCCGCGGCGGCGCGATCGCGATCGGCCATCCCCTCGGGGCGTCGGGTGCCCGCGTCCTCAGCACCCTGGCGGCGGTCCTGGTCGAACGCCGCGAGCGCTGGGGTCTGGCCGCGATCTGCATCGGCGTCGGTCAGGCCCTCGCAGTCGTGCTCGAGAACGTCGCGTAGGCGGCTCAGCGCACGGGCTGGCCGCGTTCACCCGAGTCGGTGAACCGGATCTCGGCGAGGGCCTGCTCCTCGAGCTCCTGGCGTCGCTTCGCCGCGATCGCCGGGTCCGGGACGCCGGCGTCATCGGCGTTCGACACGAGTCCGGCCGCGCCCCCCTCGAGACGTGTCAGTGCCTGGCGACCGAAGATCTGCTGCTCGGTCGCGGTCCGCTCCGACCGACCTCGACCGATGAAGGACACGGCCCAGTGACCGAGGGCGGAGACGCGGTTCTTGAACCCGGTCAGGTAGAGGAGGTGGACCCCGATCCACAGCAGCCAGGCGATGAACCCGGTCAGCCGCAGCTTCCCGATCAACGCCACCGCCCGGAACCGGCTGATCGTGGCCATCGATCCCTTGTCGAAGTAGTGGAACGGCTTCTGCGGGGGTTTCCCGGCCAGCCGCCGCTTGATCTCGGCAGCCGAGTACTTGGCGCCCTGGATGGCGACCTGCGCGACGCCCGGGAGGTGGTCCAGGTCGATCATGTCGCCCACCACGAACACCTCTGGATAGCCGGGAAGCGTCAGGTCGGGGTTGACGCCGATCCGCCCTGCCCGGTCGAGCGGTGCCCCCGTCTGCTCCGACAGGGTCTTCGTCAGTGACGACGCCTGCACACCTGCGGCCCAGACCTTGGTCGCCGCGGCGATCCACTCGCTGCGCCCGTCGTTGTGCTGCAGGACGATGCCGCCCTCGCTGACGTCGGTGACCATGGCCCCCAGCAGCACCTCGACGCCCAGCTTCTCGAGCTCGACCTTCGTCTTCGCACCCAGCTTCGCGCCGAACGGAGGGAGCACCTGACCGGCCGCATCGACGAGGACGACTCGGGCCTGCCTGGTGTTGATCGCGCTGAAGTCGTGCTTGAGCGTGCGATGTGCGAGCTCGGTGATCTGCCCGGCCATCTCGACCCCGGTCGGTCCGGCACCGACGACCACGAAGGTGAGCAGGGCGTCGACGTCCTCCCCCCGCGAGGCACCCAGCTCGGCGAGCTCGAAGGCCCCGAAGATGCGGCCGCGCAGCTCGAGCGCGTCGTCGATGCTCTTCATCCCCGGGGCGAACTCGGCGAACCGGTCGTTGCCGAAGTAGGACTGTCCCGACCCGGCGGCCACGATCAGCGAGTCGTACGGCGTGACGGTCGCCCGACCCAGCACCTGCGAGGTGACCGTGCGCGCTGCCAGGTCGATCTCGGTCACCTGACCCAGGAACACCCGGGCATTGCGCTGCGAGGCCAGGACCTCGCGCGTCGCGGGGGCGATCTCGCCCTCGCTGAGGATGCCCGTGGCCACCTGGTAGAGCAGCGGTTGGAAGAGGTGATGGCTGGTCTGCGCGATGACCGTGACATCGACGTCGGCGCGTCTGAGCGCCTTGGTCCCGAACAGTCCGCCGAAGCCGGACCCGATCACCACCACCTGGTGGCGCGCACTGCGTGTGACCTCACCCATGCGTCCCACGATGCTCCCCGGCCCCGTTCGTGCGACAATCGGGGTCCGCGTCGCGTTGGTCACATGCGCAAGGTGGGACTGGTGGGGACTCGTGTGCGAGTTGAGGTTTCAACTCAGTGCGGGGCGGGTACACGGGCGGGGACTGGCGCGGTCAGCGCGCCTGGACGTGTGGAGTCACAGTGCCGCTGAACCGGCCCGCGGAGTCACTCGCACCCGGCCCACGGGGCGCTCTGCAGGCACGCCGCTGGGTCGCCCAGGTCGTCGCGGAGATCGGCCGTCCGGAGCTGCGTGAGAACGCCGAGCTGGCCCTGTCCGAAGTGGTCACCAACGCGATCCTCCACGGGAACCCGCCGGTGACCGTGCGGCTCCGAGGCACCCGGAGCCACCCACGCGTCGAGGTCCGCGACACCTCGACCGACCCGCCGGCGTTCCCGCGGCTCGAGGTCGGTCAGGAGTTCCTCGACGAGCTGCCGACGTTCGGCCGCGGCCTCGGCATCGTGGCCAGCTCCAGCGAGGCCTGGGGTGCCGAGCGCGACGGCGAGGGCAAGCTGGTCTGGTTCGTCCCCGCCTCGACCCCACCGCCCGCACCGGTGGCCGGCGTCCTCCTCGGGTGGGACGACGGCGGCGAGGAGCCGTCGTTCGGCGACGGCGAGGTGATGGTCGTCCACCTGCTGCACGTGCCGGCCGACCTGCTGCAGGGCGCACTCGCCCACGGCGCCGAGCTGCGCCGCGAGCTCCGGCTGCTCGCGCTGGCACACCAGGACACCTATCCCGTGGCCTCCGACCTGTCGGCCTTCTTCTCGTCCCTCGCGCGCGACGTGCGCGGGCAGCTCGGCGGTGAGGCGCTCCTCGAGGCCCTGCAGACCGGCCAGACCCACCTCGACCTCGAGATCAAGGCCGCGGTCGACTCCCAGGCCAGGTTCGCCCGGCTGCTGGAGCTGCTCGACCTCGCCGACGCGTTCTGCCAGAGCGAGCGGCTCCTCACCCTCGCCCGGAGACCCGAGCAGGTCGTGTTCCAGAACTGGCTCTTCGGCGAGTTCGTGCGGCAGGCCGACGGGGCCGACCCGAGGCCGTGGGACGACCACGAGCTGCCGAGGTCCTCGACTCAGCCGTAGCCGAGCTCGTGGAGCCGGTCGTCGTCGATGCCGAAGTGGTGGGCGATCTCGTGCACCACGGTGATCCGCACCTCCCGGACCAGCTGCTCCGGAGTCGCACACATCGCGAGCAGAGGACCCCGATAGACCGTGATCCGGTCGGGCAGGCCGGTATGGTCCGACGCTCGCTCGGTGAGCGAGACCCCTTCGTAGAGGCCCAGCAGATCGGGCTCCTCGGGCGGCGGCTCGTCCTCGACCAGGACGACGACGTTGTGCACCGCCGCGGCGATCTCCGCGGGGATCTCGTCGAGGGCCTGCTCCACCAGGGCCTCGAACGACGCCCGGTCGAGCTCCATGGGGCGACCCTAGCGGCGCACCCGAACGCCGTACGGCGGCGCGGGGAGAGACACGACAGCCGGTCCGGACAGTGTCCGGACCGACTGTGCTGGAGCGACCCCGACGGGACTCGAACCCGCGGCCTCCGCCGTGACAGGGCGGCGCGCTAACCAACTGCGCTACGGGGCCAGGTGCGCTCTCCCGTGTCTCTCGAGAGCGGTGGAACTCTAACCCATCGTGTCAGGCCCCTCCCAATCGGCAGATCCGGCGACTGCACCCCGACGCCCGGCTCGCGACCTCCGAAGCCGGATACCGTTGGCGGGGCTGGTCCTCCACCTGGGGACGACCCCACGGTCGGTCGACCACCCGGACCTCAGGAGACGACATGGATCTGCTCGACCTCGACGACACCCAGCGACTTCGCCGTGAGGACGCCGCGGCCCGGCTGCACGCCCTGGCCGACGCGCTGGCCCGTCACAACTCCGTCGAGTTCCAACGCAACGGCCAGCTCATCACCGTGCGCATCCCCGACGAAGTGGCGCTCAAGATCGAAGTGGAGCTCGGCGACGACGGAAACGAGCTGGAGATCGAGCTCACCTGGTGAGCCCACGGGACCCTCATGGGGGTACTCGTACGTAAGGCGAATGCACGATGCGCCCGCCGTGGCTTACGGACAGCGTCTCTTGTGAGGTGGCCACTGATCGAGGTTGGCCCGATCGAGGGAGTTCCCATGCGAGTCCGCATCCAAACCCACTACGCGACCGTCGCGTCCACGCTCGCGCTCGTCGTAGCGCTAGCTGGGAGCGGCTACGCGGCCGCCCAGATCACTGGAGCCGACATCAAGAACGGCACCATTACTGGTGCCGACATCAAGGGCGGGTCGCTCCCGGCCCGGGACCTCACTCCGGACGCCGTGTCAAGCGTCCGTGGTCCCGCCTGGGAGATCTCCCGCAATGACGTAACCATCACCACCGGCAGCGACTGGGTGCCGATAGTGAGCCAAACCGTTCCGATCAACGGGAACTACACCGTGATGGTCACTGCCCAAGTCGCCCACAGCGGATCGGCCAACGTCGGCACGGGCTGCCTTCTCAACACCCCTCAGAACAACGAGTACGTGCAGATCTACCTGCCAAGGATGCAGGCCACCGACGTCCTCACGATGCAGTCCACCATGAAAGGCGGCGGCACTGTGACACTCAGCTGCGGGCCCAACCCAAGCATTTCCTACACACGCACCACCCTCATCGTCACCCAGGTTGGACGACTCACGCAGATTCCGTAGCGACGTTTGCTAGCACAAGACAGTGCTGCACCACCGAAACGATGAGCCGGATATGCGTCCCCTCATGCCGATGTGAGTGCCCTACGCCTGATTCATAGGGCCTGGACCGTTGATACCCACGTCTTGGGGTTGAGAGCCCAGAAGTCATGCGGAACGCCCCTCGACTCTTCGAAGGTGCCATGCGGAGCCAGCGAGGCGAGCTGCTGGAGTGGCAAAGACGGCCGGATGTTGTCGCCGGCCAGAACGCCCGACAGTAGGGGTGCAACGCACGCACTCCCATGCCGCTGTCGCGTGCACTCACATGCCCGAGGTGAGTGCTGTGGCGCCGCGGGCTCCCAGTAGGTTGGCGGGGGTCTGGTCCGGAGCGAGTGGAGGTCCCCGTGAAGCAGTTGCCGAGTGCTGATGAGGTCGTTCGGATTCGCAGGGAGGCCTTGCTGAACCGGGCCGTCGAGGCGTACAAGTTCTTCTATCCGACGGTCTCGATGGCCTTGAACTTCGAGGCGATCGAGGAGTACGGGGCGGCGGCGAACAACGGGTTCCTGATCCAGCTGACGACTCCGGACCTCGTCACGCTCACGCAGAACTCCGACACCCCTTACGGGCTCGGCATGACCGACCTGTCTGCAGGACCGGTGGTGGTGGAAGTGCCACCGGGCCCGATCATGGGCGTGGCCGACGACATGAACTTCCAGCTGGTCACCAACATGGGGCTCGTCGGCGTCGAGGAAGGCAAGGGCGCCAGGTACCTGTTCGTGCCGCCGGGATACGAGGGCGAGCTCCCCGATGAGGGGTATGTCGTGGAGCACGCGAAGACGAACCGGCTCCTGATCTGCACTCGTGCGCCGTTCCCGGACCCCGAGAAGGGGAAGGCGCTGCTCCGGACTCTGCGGATGTACCCCCTGTCCGAAGCCGAGGCCCCTCGCGACAACGTCTTCATCGACATGTCCGACCGGAAGGCGGTCGCGAACCCGTGCGTCGTGGACGGCACCTTCGAGGTCTGGAACGTCATCAAGCGTGCCCTCGACATGGACGTGCCGTCGACCAACCTCTACAACGCCTACGGGATGCTCGCCGACCTGGGCCTGCGCAGAGACCGCCCGTTCGAGCCCGACGACGACCTACGAGCGGTCCTCACCGAAGCAGCCGAGAAGGCCAACGAACAGCTCGTCGTGGCAGCGTTCGCCGACTCCGCACCCGAGCGACTGGTGTGGCCCGACCGGCGCTGGGAGTGGGTCGTCTACTCCGAAGGCGACTTCGGCTACTACGAGCGCGACTACCTGAACCTGTCGGTACGAGAGCGCTGGTTCTACCAGGCCACCCTCGAGACGGACAAGATGTTCATGCACAAGGAAGGGGCCGGCTCGATCTACTGGCTGGCCAACACCGACGCGGAAGGTACCGCCCTGGACGGCGGCCAGGCCTACACACTCGCCGTACCGGCCCCCGTCCCCGCGGCCCAGTTCTGGTCGGTCACCCTCTACGACCTCGACACACGCTCGGAGATCAACACGCCCCAGTTCAAGCCCGTCCTCACCTCCCTGCGAGACGACCTCACACCTGATGCCGACGGCACCATCACGCTCCACTTCGGACCGGACCGACCCGAAGACGAGGTTCCGTGGCTGCAGACCAACCCCGGCAGCCAGTGGTTCGCCTACTTCCGCCTCTACGGCCCCGGCGTACCAGCCTTCGATGGCACCTGGAAGCCCTCCGACATCCACCCAGCCTGACCCGCGGGCGGCTACGCCGACGCACCGGCCGGCGAGGGCGTCACAACCTCGTCGCTCAGGACACGAGATGCCCTGTGCTCCGGCCCGATCAGGACCGGCACCACCTCCCGAGCTCCACCTGTCCCGTCGTCCTCACCGGGCTCTGTGTGCGTAGGACCGGTTTTGTCGAGTTGCCTGAGGGAACGGGCTGGGGGTGAGCCTTGTGTCGCGACTCGACCGGTTGCAGCGCCGGCATCCGGTTGTCGGACTGCCGATCGCGGTGGTCTACAAGTACGTCGATGATTCCGCGGGCTACCTGGCGGCTTTGATCACCTACTACGCGTTCGTCTCGCTGTTCCCCCTGCTCCTGCTCCTCACCACGGTCCTGGGGCTGCTTCTGGCCGGCCACGCCGGTCTGCAGCACGACATCGAGACCTCGGCGTTGAGGCAGTTTCCGGTCATCGGGGACGACCTCGCACAGCCGCGTCGCATCAGCGGAGGCACGGTGGGGTTCGTCGTCGGGATCGCGGGCGCACTGTACGGCGGGCTCGGCGTGGCTCAGGCAACCCAGTACGCCATGAACACGGCGTGGGCCGTGCCCCGCAACGAGCGTCCGGACCCGATCAGGGCACGGGCCCTCAGCCTGTTGATCCTTGCCACGGTCGGCGTGGCGGTGCTCGGCACGACCGCCCTTTCAGCGCTGGGAACCAGCGGCGCCGGGTCGTTGGGGGTGCTCTTGCGTATCGGGTTGGTCGGGGCTGCAGTCGCGATCAACACGGCGGTCTGCCTGCTCGTCTTCAGGCTGGCACCGGCACGGAGGTTGTCGTTGGCCGACATCCTCCCCGGCGCGTTCACGGCCGCGTTGAGCTGGCAGCTGCTGCAGACGTTCGGGGTTGCCTACGTCTCCCATGTCATCAAGCACGCCAGTGCCACCAACAGCGTCTTCGCGGTCGTCTTGGGCCTCCTTGCCTTCCTGTACCTCACGGCCGTGGCCACCATCATCTGCGTCGAGCTCAACGTGGTGCGTGTGGACGGCTTGTACCCCCGGGCCCTGCTGACCCCCTTCACCGACAACGTGAACCTCACCGCGGGTGATGAGCGCGCCTACACCGGCCAAGCCCAAGCCCAGCGAGCGAAGGGGTTCGAAGACATCGATGTCACCTTCAACCCGGAGCACGAGCGGGACCAGTGACCCGCATCCCTCTCGTTGTGCTGGCCCGCTCGACACCGCAAGGGGAGTCATGGGGCTCGAGGCACACCGCCCGGTGCCTGGCAGCCGTGTCCCTTGTCGTCGGGTTGTCTCCGATGCAACGCTGGAGGCTCATGGGGGGCCTCCGAGAGGAACAGCCATGCGAGTCACCCGGTCCACTGCCGTCGCCACGCTCAGCGCCGCGGCGCTCCTGGTCGTCGGTCTCGACTACACGACGTACGCCGTCACCGGCAGCAGCCTGTTGCTGGGTCGGACCAACCATGCCGACAGCCCCACCACGATCGTGCGCCACGGGACGGGAGTCGCGTTGTCCCTGAAGTCGTCCGGCCACGGATTCCCCTCTCTGCGGGTCAGCTCCTCGGCCCGAGTCCCGCGCTTGAACTCCGACCTGCTCGACGGCCACAGCGCCTCGGACCTGGCCACCCGTGCCGTGAGCTACCGAGCCGGCAAGCGCGGGGACGTCGTCAACGGGGCAGGCTTCTGGCGCGTCCACGTCGCGCCGGGCGTGTACGCGGTGAGCTTCAAGGCGTTCGTGGTCCCGGATGCGGTACCGCCCGGCGGGTCCGTCGACGTGATCTGCGGGGTGGCCGACCTGAACACGATCGGACCCAACACGACGGTGTACACCGCCGACTCCGCGACCTACTCCAACAGCTTCCCGACCCTGATGTCCGGCGCCGACACGGTCCGCATCGCCAAGAAGGCCGACCCCGGCATCGTCTGCACGACCTCCACCAACACCGACTTCACCCTCTTCAAGGCCATCACGGCATCCTTCACCCACGTGAACACCCGCACAGTCATCACAGCCACCCCGGTGTCGCCACAGCAAGCTCGACCGAGCCGGCTGTTCGCCCAGCTCCACCGCTGACGGCCGGCCGCGGAACGCGTCGGGCAGCCTTCTGAGCGTCACGTGTGCCATTGCCCATGCAGCCCGAGCGCGTGTCGGCCAGACTCTCGGCATGCCGTATGACGACTCCCGTGCGGACTCCGAGGACGTCTACAGGTTTGTGTCCGATGGAACGCTGCCCACCACCTGGAGGTTGAGGAGTCGACCCGCTCTGCTCCTGATCGCGCTCTTCCTGCTCGTCTTCGGCGTCATCGCGTCCGTCGACGCGAATGCCGACTCGCTGCCTGAGTACCGGGGACGGGTGGTACTGATCGGCATCGCGTGGGGGGCAACCCTGGTTGCAGTCGTCGTACTGGGGGTCATCCTCTTGGTTCTCGCTCGACGGCGAGGGGCCAGGCGAACCATGAGCCGACTGTTCCCCCCGGGTTCGATGACCGAAGTCGAGCTGGGCGAGGACTCCCTGGTCATACGTCGGCCAACGGACGAACGCGTCCTGCCCTACCGAGGAATGGCTCGGGTCCAGAAGAACGACCTCTGGATCAGAGTGTTCATGCGGGGCCAGGTTCGGGCCGAGCTGTTGCCGGTGGGGCTCCTGCCTGAGCACGCCCTCGGACTCCTCCGCGGGAGAGCAGGCCGCGCGCCGGCGATGGTGATGGTCCCCGATCACGAGCCGACCCGGAGCATGGTGGTCCCTGCCGGCTGGGCGGCTCATCTGGCCGCTGTACACCGGCGTGCGACGGTGTGCAGTGCCGACTTCTGGGTCTCCACGATCGGCCCTGTCCTCGTGGGCGGACTGCTGGGCGTCCTGGTCGCTCCGGCCTGGTGGCTGCTCGGGCCTCTGCTCGTGCTCATCGGCCTCGTTCTCGCTGACCAGCGCACGCGGAGGGCAATGGCTCGTGCGCTACCGGCAGGCAGTACCGCCACGACGTACGTCCTGGACGATCGGTTCATCTCCCGCAATGCCGGAGGGACTCGCGAGATCCTGTTCCACGACATCCGGCGATCCGCCGTGTACGACGATGTCGTCGTCCTGCGACTCGGATCCCGTCGGGGGCACTTCCTGATAGCCCGCGCGCTCCTCCCGCCCGCCACCTAGGCGACCGGGCCCGGAGGCAGTGGATGCCTCCGCGACCAGAGCAGCATGCCCAGGTTCGCGAGGCCCGCCGCGAGCACCGCACCGATGCCCACGTAGACGTACCAGAGAGTGAAGAGGTGTCCGAAGCCGTACGGATGTGACACGGCTCCCCCCAGTGCCATCAGGAGTCCGCCACCGACAGCGAGGACGCTCACCCACATGCGCGGCACGCGCAGGCGCGGATCGGCGGTCCAGGCAGCCCCACGACGACCAGTTGGCATGCTCGTCGACTCCTCGAATCGTCGGCCCCGCGAACCTCGCGATGTGCACGGTCTCCCTGACGGTGGGGGACAGTACCCGTCCGAGAGCTGACGCGCCGGGCCTTGGCAGAAACGTCCTCTTCTGCCGCGATGTAGGCGTCGTGTCCTGCCGATGAGCAGGGCGTCGCTCCGGTCAGCGCTGGGTGGTGAACCAGGCGGAGAGTGCGGCGGTGTAGTCGGCGCTGAAGAGGGCTGGATCATCCGGCTCGGGTTGGCCGGCGCCATCGACCACCGGGAAGTGTCCACACCGAGGAAGGTGGACAACCGTCAGGTCCCGGTGGCCGGTAGAGCGCCACACCGTCTCGCTCTCGCGCGCAGGAACGCACTCTTCGTCCGCGCCATAGAGGAGGAGAGTCGGGCAGGTGACCCGAGCGATGTCAGCCGCTGGGTCGAAGTCCATGTCGTCCCAGGACTCATCCGGTGGGGGCGTCCGCGGGGGGAGGTAGGTGAGCTCGAACCACGGCTCCACACTGGCGGCGGCGAGTGCAGCCGAGGTCACTGCCGGATCGACCAGCCCCCGGAAGGTGTCCTCCAGGCCCGAGCGCAACGCACGTGCCCGGGCTCGCACCTCCCCGTCGTACCCGGAACGACGGAGCAGCTCGTCGGTGTGGAAGCGCATCTGCGCCGCGGGGGACACGCCGGAACAGCCGAGCAGCGCCATGAACGACACCAACGAGCGCTGAGACTGGCGGGTGTCGATTGCTGCCGCGACACAGGCGACCCACGCACCCTGGCTGAATGCGAAGAGCCCAACCGGACTGTCGAGGTATGAGGTCAACACTGCCAACGCTCCACGGGCATCGGCGGCCTGATCGGCCAAGGAGACGTCGGACCCGTTCACCTTGGCCCGTCGGTCATAGCTGAGCACCGCGTAACCGAGCGGCACCAACGTCTGCGAGAGATGGTCGAACAACGGCTGGGAACGCTCCGGGCGTGATGCACCGTGGAGGGCGACGATCCCGCCACGAAGCCGGTCGTCCACGTCCGGCCGCCGCAACAACCCCAGGCCCACTCCCGGGATGGCCAGGTCCTCCACCAGCACCCCCGACTTCTACCATCGTTCGGCCCGGCGACGCACCAGTGCCGCTCGGGACCGGCGTCCTGGTCGGTCTTGTCGGACTACTGCGAACGCCTCACGAACGCCGCGGAGACGAGTAGACCGCAGGCACTCACCTGCCGCCGTCCGAGCCTCCGCTCATACCGCTGAGCGGGCGGCCCGAGTGACATCGAGTCGCTCAAGACACCGGGTGCAGCTGCCCGCGTCGCCACCGGACGCGCACCCCGTCCTTCGAGCAGAACGCGGTGCTGGCCAGGCCGCTCACGGAATGGCAGCTGCCGTCCACGAGCGTCCGTTCTCCGATCGGCTCACTGAGACGTAACCGGTACGCGACTCCGGCCGTGCCCTGGCAGTTGCCGCCTGAGATGTGTGGGGTCGATCCTGAAGGTGATCGTGATTGCGTGTGCTCCGGCGACTATCACCGGCTGCTGAGGCTCACCCTGCACACCGCTGCTGCAGCCGGTCCTCGTCACCACGACCATGAAGTCGGTCGTGTTCGGTCGCAGGCTCTCACCCGCACCCACGTACCAGACCGCAGGGTCACCGCGGTCGTGGTGTGCGTGCGACGAGGACCCACAGGCACTCAGACACCCGATCGCGATCATCGCCGGTAGCAAGCGACGTAGCGTGACCCAGGTTTCAACCACGTGCCGAGTATGAGCGACGCGCTGCTCGTCCGTGTGGTCCGTGACCGGATCGGAACGTCCCCTCATGCCTCTCCGGTCGCACCCACATGCCGACGTGAGGTGGCATGCCGTTTTGGCCGGGAAGCCTGGCCAGCGCATGGTTCAGTGCGCCTGTCCTGCGCCTCGCGCCCAGCGGCATGACTTGCCGAACATTGGCACCTCTTACGGCGACTACTACCTCCTGGAGGCCGTAGAAGTCTGGCTGGCTCGGCACGACTGACCAACGCCTCACCTGCCTGCGACGAGAGGTCGTCGTGAACGGCCCTGGCAGAGTGTCGCCCGTGACAGACGTGCCTGATCTGCTGAACCGGTTCTGGGGCATCCGCCCGGACGAGGTGAGACCCCTCAGGGGAGGCATGAACTCGGAGGCCTGGATTGTCGACCATGGCGGGACGACCTACGTCTCGAAGCGAGTCGCCGAACAAGACGTCGATGAGTTCGTCACGGGCTGCGAGGTCGCCGCGACGCTGGCCGACCGAGGGTTTGTCACCGGCCGACCTGTCCCGACGAACGACGGAAGGCTCGTCGTGGCCGAGCATGCGCTGGCGTTGCTCGAACATGTGCCCGGGCGCGAACTGGAGGGTGACACCGACGAGGAGCAGCATTGGATGGCCGCCACGCTTGCGGGCGTCCACGTCGCGGGCAACCCTGGGCGCGGCCCGAGCACCGCGACCTTCGCCGCCGACTGGCTCACGCCGAAGCTCGCAGGTGTCGAGGCCCAGCCCTGGCTCGCTCCCGCGATCGAGGCAGTCCGAGCCGAGACCGACCCGTTGACCGTGACGTGGTCCCTCGTGCACGCCGATCCGTCACCCGAGGCATTCGTCCACGACGACGAGACCGGCGTGACCGGCTTGATCGACTGGTCGGGGGCCAAGCGAGGGCCTGTTCTCTACGACGTGGCGTCCGCAGTGATGTACCTGGGCGGAACCGAGAGCGCGACGGCTTTCCTCGACGCCTACCGAGAGCACGGTCCACTCGGGGACGACGAGCTGCTGTCGCTCGACGCCTTCCGGCGGTTCCGCTGGGCGGTGCAAGGGGCGTACTTCGCCTGGCGGCTCTCCGTCCGCAACCTCACGGGCATCGCCGATGACTCTGGTAACGAGAAGGGGCTCGACGACGCTCGGGAGAGCCTGGCGGAGCTGGGCATAGACACCGCCTAGATCCCTCAGGCCGCTGGTGGCCAGCGTCCTCTCAGGCCCCGCGATGCGCGTGTGACGAACCGGAAGGACGGGCCCCGGAACGGCCATCGTCAGATCGCGGGCTTCCGGATCTGCCTGAGGATCGAGTCGGCAGTGGCCCGGCCTTCGGCGCGTGCCCCAAAGCCCCCGGCGATCGGCGATCTCACGCTACGGCCGTCGGTCAGGTCGAACACAAGACCGCGGGGCGAAGGGTGAACAGCGGCCACCTCGTTCGCGCCGATCGTCTGAGTCCGCCACATGCCGTGCAGATCCAGGAAGCCGTCCCGTAGTACGACCCGGCACTGCCAGTACCGGACGAAGAGCAGACCGAAGATGCAGACATTGAGAAGCACGACCGCTGCCCTGGCGACGTGGACGGCACCTGCCGAGTGACCCGCAGCGGTCTCGGTCCCGAGGGCATCTGCGCCGATGAGCAGGATGAACACTGCGCACGGCACCCCGAAGGCAATCCGTCGCCTCGTCGCTATCCGCCACTCGCGCGGACTGTCCGGCCGTTCGCTCACCGCGTCAGTATGCTCACCGGCCAGGTTCGCGTTCGGGACTTCGGCCAAAGCACCTCTCGGTCGGAGCAGGAGCGTGGCCGACGTCGGGAACGCCACCTCGGCGTTCCACCCTCCCCCATCCGCTCATGCCGGCTTGATGGGCGCGTGGGGCTGGCGGCAACCCGGCTGGGACCTACGCAGCCGGCTTCACATGGAACCGCACGATGCGCAGGCCCGACGAACCGGACACCACCACGCACGTGTACGACTCAGCATGGTCCGAGCCGGCGCTCGCGGGAACGTCGACAGTCACGCGGAACCTACCTTTGCCCAAGTCGCTGACGAACCCTTCCGAAACGGCCTTGGAGCCGCCCTGGACGTCAAACTGCTGAGTGAATCGTGCCTGGCACTTGTTCTCCATGGCCAAGGCAGCGGCCGCTTGCTTATCCTCGGTGTGGGAGCCGCACCCAGTCGTGACTGTGAGGAGCGCTGCGGCGAGGATCAGCCACCTCGCGTTCATGGAGATGAGGATCGCAGAAGGCCACGCTCCTGGGGAGATGCTCAGCCTGCTCAGCTGCCTGATCGGACGCCCGGACAGTCGGGTGAGGACGGGTCTGCCGATCACCAGATGCGACGGATGCGTCACTGGACGCGAGGTGAGTCGATTCGAGCGACCTGCCCGACGCGGCCCACACCACCGACGTGAGGATCGCGAGGAGGGCGGCAGCGTAGTCTGTGGCTCAACGCCCACCGAAAGGTGCGAAACATGGTCAAGGCAGTCTTGGTGCTGCTGTGCCTGGTGGCCTTTCTGGCACTGATCTGGTGGGCCGCCTCAGCGCCCGCCAAAGGTCCAGGGGGCGCGCTGGCTCGCAAGTTCGGTAGGCGCGGCGGCTGGTCCGGTCTCTGACGAGCTCGCCCGGCATGGCGTGTGGGCACGCGCCAGATCGCCAGGCGTCGCATCACCCGCCGAGTCCAGGAACCCGACCACTCATCGGCACGTCACGACGCCCCTCATCGCGGCATGCGAGGTCGACACCGTGGCGCAATGGACTGGCACGGCTACCAGAGCGCTGCGATGCGCACAGCTGGTGCCGAGGACGCCCGGAGGCTGCCCTCACTCAGGACGGACGTAGACGACCACTTCGGCCAGTCCCGCGTACGGCGCCGGTGCGCGTAGACATCCGTCGGCGTAGACCTGCTGTGGAGTCTCGCCGTCCTTCAGTGGGTTCATCTGAGTGCCGGAAGCGTCGGCAAGGCAGTCGTCGGGATCGTTCGACAGCACCGTCTCGCCCGACGCCACCGCATCGACCCGGATGTGGACAGAGGTCGTGCTTCCGACATCGCCTGCAGCGTCCTGGAAGGTCTGCATCTGCTCGGCCGGCAGCCGCTCGAGCGATCTCTGCACGGATCGCGAGGAGTCGTCGCCCCACACCGTGACCGAGGAGACGCTGCCATGCATGAGATATCTGGTGCGACTCTCAGCCAGCCCGTTCACGACGCAGACCAGTCGCACATCCCTCTTGCTGCCGAGATCGAGGACCAAGGTCCGGGTTCCTGGATCTCGTTTCAGTTGGGCCACGTGCCACGTGTGCTTGTCCTCGGTGTTGGCATGCGGATCCCCCAGGTCTGGAACCCACCAGGATCCGGCATACCCGTCGACCGCGTCGGAGGGTTGTCTGCCGAACGAGGGATCCTCGGCGCCGGATGAGGCATCCGCCTTGAGATCGTCCCCGCTGAGCGGGGTAAGACTGCCCGGCTCTTGACACGTGGGGTCCTGAGACACCACCCAGTCGTGTATCCGGTCCCGCTGCCAGAACGTCACCCCTGAGACAACGGCGATCGCGGTCACGCCGGCGATCACCCCGCCCAAGGCGTTCACGCCGAGCTCTCGTGCGAACCCCATCGGCCCCCCTCCCCGAGTCCAGTCACCATGCTGGCCTATGAAGCCTCCCACCCACCAGCGTCTGGCGCTGTTGGCGACTCTGTCGCGGCGGATCCCGGGTCGGGCATTGGATCAAGCCGACGTCCACGTCGTGCCACAGACGCTCGGGCATGCCTCCGCCGACGTGACTCCCCTACGGACATCTCTTCGAGGACCGCCTCGACGAGGTCGGCGACGCGATGGACCTCGCCAGGCTTGCCTCGACCCGCTCTCGGCCGCGACGCCGCAACGACCCCCCACCAGCGTTGCGCTGGTCAGGACCTGGTCGATCTCGCACCCCCAACGGGATTCGAACCCGTGCTACCGCCGTGAAAGGGCGACGTCCTAGGCCGCTAGACGATGGGGGCCGGTGCGCTTGAGCGCGGCCAGCATACGGCGCGGGCCGCCGTCCCACCGACTCGGCGGCGCTCAGCGGCCGTTCAGGTCAGGCTGTGCCGGCGGGAGAGGTCCACGAGGTCGTACGCCGTCAGCTGCCCGTCCAGGGCCCGCTCCAGCTTCGAGACCACCGCCAGGAAGACCTCCGCCGTGGTCAGGGCGTCGCCCAGAGCATGGTGGGGCGTGTGGACGCACAACCCGAGGTGCTCGGCCATGGCCTCGACGTCCGGCTCGAAGCCGGTCCCCGACCGCGCCAGGTCCCACGGCCCGGAGCAGCGCGGCCGTGTCGACGACCGGGCCGTTGAACCGGCGCCCGGCGCTCCGCAGGGCCCGGGTCAGGAAGGCGCGCTCGACCCATGCCGCGTGGGCGACCAGCACCCGACCGTCCAGCTCGCCCACGATCCGGTCGATCACCTCGACCAGCTCGGGTGCGGCGTCGAGGTCCTGGTCGCGGAGCCCGTGCACGCCGACGGAGCTGTCGCTGACGCGCCGGCCCGGCCGGACGTCGGTGTAGTAGGCGGTCTCGCAGCACAGCCGCCCCGACCTGATGACGACGCTGCCGTAGGAGACCAGCACGTCGTGCCGGAGGTCGAGGCCGGTCGCCTCCACGTCGACCACGCAGTACTCCACGTCGCGCCACGGCCCGTCCAGCGTCGGTGACCCGGTCGGGCGGGGGAACAGCCGGCTCATCGACGGACCCGGGCGAGCCAGTCGCTGCTGATGGCCTCCTGGACCGAGGCGATCGAGCGGAAGGTCTCGCGCAGGTGCCGCCGCGTCAACGTGTCCAGCTCGCGGGGGTCGACGTACGTCGTCGCCGCGACGCCGGTCGAGATCGAGGTGAGGTCGCGCTTGAGGAGCAGCCCGTAGAGGTGGTCGAACGCAAACTCGAGGGTGTCGGCCTCGTCTCGGGTGAGCAGACCGGCCTCCTGCCCGCGGTGGAGGCGGTCGTGGGTCCCTCCGCGCGAGTCCCCCGTCACGACCGCGACCCAACGGCCGAGCGCGGCGACCGGCAGCAGCCCGCCGCGCTTGAGGTTCAGCTCGCCGCGGTGCCGACCCCGGTGGTCGACGACGAACTCGCGCACGAAGCCACTGGGCGGCTTGACGGCCGTGGCCTCCTTGGTGAAGTCGTGCAGGAAGTCGAGGCTCCGCGGTCGCAGCCGCATCACGTCGGTCACGGTCCGGCCCAGCGCGACCTCGGTGAGCGGCCGGCTGTCGATCACGATCGACGACAGCAGGAGGGCCTGGGGCGCCGTCGGCTCCCTCAGCCACCGGGACACGGCGCTCGCCCACGCCTCGCTGGACCGACCGAACAGCGGGTTCACCGCGTTGGCGCCGTCGACGCAGCGGGCGAGGCCGCACGACTCCATGTCGACCAGCAGCGCCTCGGCCCGCTCGAACAGCTCCCGTCGCCCTCCCTCGTCGCGCGGCTCGCTCCACACCATCGCGGTGTCGACGTCGGAGTGAGGGAGGGGTTCGCGGCGGGCCATCGAGCCCAGCACGATCCACGACGGCGGCGAGTCGAGGGCGTCGAGCCCGTGGAAGGTGACCAGCTTGCGCAGGAGTGCGTCGACGATGGCGGCGAGCAGGTTGCCCACCTGCCGGGCGGGCGCTCCTGCAGCGCTCAGCTCCACCAGCGTCGGCCGGAGCAGCTGCGCCGCCGTACGGAGAGCCGCGACGGAGTCCGCACTCTCGATCTGCGACCTGATCAGAAGCGGGTTGCGGATCTCCGCCGAGGCGAAGTCCACGGCCCGCAGGATCCCGACCGGTGCGCCCGTGCCGTCGAGGACGACGAGGTGGTGCACCCCGCGGTCGATCATCCGCGAGAACGCTGCGGCCTGCGAGAACTCCTCGCCGACCTGCAGGGCCGGGAACGACGCCAGCTGCCTGACCGGCGCGTCGGGAGCGAGCTCCCCGGTCGCGACCCGCTTCCTGAAGTCGTGGTCGGTGACGATCCCCCACTCGTCGCCGTCGTGCACCAGCGCGCCGGAGTGGCCCGCCTCGGTGATCCGGGCCGCGACGTCGGCGATGGTGTCGTCGCCGTCCGCCCACACGACCGGCCGCATCAGCGACCGGGCGGAACCCGGCGCATGGTCCAGGGCGCCACCCCCGGTGAGGCGCTCGCGGCTGATCATGGTCCCGAAGTGGGAGAAGCGGAGCGTGGTCGCGTCCTCCAGCACCGTGCGCGGGTCGGGCAGGCGCAGGAGCAGCGAGTCCTCCAGGGTGCGGACCGAGAGGGCGGGCGCCAGGCCGGTCAGCACCGAGATGTGACCGAAGGTGTCGCCGGGCCCGAGATGGTCGACGACCCGGCCCCGGTCGACCACCTCGACCGCCCCGGTCCGCACCACCCACAGGTGGTCCAGCGGTGGTCCGTCGGCCTGGACGACGGTGGTGCCGGCCGCGACGTACTCCACCTCGAGCCGGTGGACGAGCCGGAGGAGCTCGTCGGCACTCAGCGCGTCGTACGGCGACTGGGCGCCCAGGAAGTCGGCGTACTCCTTCACGGCCCCGTCCTCACGCGACGACCGCCCGGTCTCGGGGACGCCGCCGGTTTCGGTCAGCCCGAAACGCTCCGGTAAGGTGCTCTCGCGCTCCGCGGAAGCGGGGTGCGACCACGGCCAGGTAGCTCAGTTGGTACGAGCGTCCGACTGAAAATCGGAAGGTCGGCGGTTCGACCCCGCCCCTGGCCACCGCTCAGTCCCCGACCGTGTCGCGTCCGCGTCGGACGAGCTCCGCGTCCGGCCGGAGCACGACCTGAGGGTCCTTCCCCTCATAGTCCACCAGGCTCAGGAACAGCCTCAGCGCGTTGATCCGGGCCCGCTTCTTGTCGTTGCTCTTCACCGTGTACCACGGCGCGTGGTCGGTGTCGGTGCGCAGGAACATCTCCTCCTTCGCCTCGGTGTAGGCCTCCCACTTGTCGAGGCTCTCGAGGTCCATCGGCGACAGCTTCCAGCGCCGTACGGGATCGAGCTGACGTACGGCGAACCGGGTGCGCTGCTCCTGCTGGGTCACCGAGAACCACAGCTTGGTCACGTGGATCCCGGCCTCGAGCAGCATCTCCTCGAACGCCGGCGCCTGCCGCATGAAGGTGCGGTACTCGTCGTCGTCGCAGAAGCCCATCACCCGCTCGACCCCTGCCCGGTTGTACCAGGACCGGTCGAACAGCACGACGTCACCGGCGGTCGGCAGGTGGGCGACGTAGCGCTGGAAGTACCACTGACCCAGCTCGGTCGAGCTCGGCTTCGTCAGCGCGACGATCCGGGCGCCGCGCGGGTTCAGGTGCTCCATGAACCGCTTGATCGTGCCGCCCTTGCCCGCCGCGTCGCGCCCCTCGAAGACGATGACGTGCCGCTTGGCGGAGTCCTGGGCCCAGTACTGGAACTTCAGCAGCTCGATCTGCAGCAGGTACTTCTCCACCTCGTAGTCGTTGCGGCTCATCAGCTCGTCGTAGGGGTAGTCCTCGCGCCACGTCTCGACCGCCTTGCCGTCGGGCCGGATCAGCATCGGGTCGTCGCCGTGGTCGTCGCGCACGGTGTAGCCGTCCCGCTCCAGGTTGTCGATGTACTCGCGCAGGCTCATCTGTTGCATGGCCCCACCCTGCCGCACGCCGGGACCAGCCGTCAGGGGTCGAGAGTCACCTCCGGCGAGGCCGCGGACGGAGCCCGCCTGAGCCCGGGTACTCAGGTGACCTGAGTGCCGCGGCGGAGGGCACGGGTACGCCGTGGGTGAGGTACTGACACGCATGACGACGTACGCCGATCCGACGCGCTGCCCCGACTGCCACTCGCTGCTCCCCGTGTCGCCGCAGGTCTGCCGACGCTGCGCCCTTCCACTGACCGGGGCCACGGCGGTCGAGCTCTTCGCCACCCTCCAGCGCGCGGACCTGCTGCTGGCCACTCTCCGACGCCAGGCGGCCCCGGTGGCCGCGGTGCCGGTCGGGTCGGGGCCGCTCACCGCCCCCGCGTCCGGCTCGCTCCTGGCCGACGCGACGCCGTACCCCGCAGCCGGGCGTGCCGGCTCCGACCACCGGCCGGCCGACCTCGATGCACCGCGGCTGGGCGGCGCGTCGGTGCCGAGGATCCTGCTGACGCTCGGCGCCCTCTGCCTGCTGGTCGCGGCCGTCACGTTCCTGGCCGTGGCCTGGAGCTGGCTGGGCGTGGGCGGACGCACCCTCGTCCTGCTCGCCCTGACGGGCGTCGCCCTCGGCGGTGCCCGGACCCTCGCCGGTCGCGGTCTGCGGATGGCCGGTGAGGCGCTGAGCGTCGTCGGCCTCGGCCTGGTCGCGCTCGACGTCGTCGGAGCAGAGCACGCCGGCTGGCTCGGCGACCTCGGCGACGCCGGTCTCGTCAGCCTCGTCGGTGCGGTCGTGGCGACGGCGTCGCTCGGGCTGCTCGCGCTGACCGCACCGCGTCCCCTGGTCTCCCCGGCCGTGGTCGCACCGCTCGCCGTGCTGGTCGCCGGCCTCGGGGCGCAAGGCACCGTCGACCCGCCGGTCCCGATGCTGCTGGCCACGATCGCCCTCCTCGGCCTCGGCCGCGTCGGGACCACCCTGCCGAGCACGCCACTGCGGGTGACGTCCGTCGTCACCGCCGTCCTCGGCTGGTGCTACCTGGTGATCGACGGAGTCGGGTCCTCCCTCTCGGACCTGACGGTCTCCCACCTCTGGGTCCAGGGCGCGATCTGGCCGCTGCTCGCCGCCGTGGCGCTGGCGGCCTCCGCCGCCCACGTCGTGGACCTGGGTCGCGTCGCGCGGCTGGTCGGCTACTCGGTCGCCTCGCTGGTCGCCACCTACGTCGCCGTCCTCGCCGCGCTCGACGGCTCACCCACGGACGCCACCGCGTGCCTGGTCGCCTGCGTCCTCGTCTGGACCCTGGTCGCTGCGCTGGCGCCGACCACGCACTCGTGCGGTGGCCGTGCTGCCGCTCGCCGGGACGGCGGTCCTGCCGATGGCGGCCTTCCTGGATCTGCTCGGCGGCGCGCTGGGCGCGACGTTCGGCGTCGGCGGCCCGTTCACCCAGCCGTTCGGGGTGCACGTCGGCCCGTCCTCCACGTGGGTGTCCGCCTGGCTCGCCGTGCCCACCCCGGTCGTCCTGGCCGCGGCCGGGTGCGCGGTGGTCGGGCTGTGGTCACCGCTCCGCCGTACGGCGTGGCTCGGCGCCCTCGGGGTCGCCGCGACCGTGGGCGCCGTCGTCGTCCTGCCGCTGTACGACGTGCCGCTCGCGGCCGTGGTGGGCGCGCTGCTCGCCGCCTCGTGCGCCGGCTTCGCCGTCGCCGAGCGCGTGCCGCCGCCCACCGCCGCCGCGGTCCGCGTCGCGGCCGCCGTGCCCGGTCTGTTGGCCGTCCTCGCCGCCCTGCCGAACGACACGATGACCGCGCTCGTGCTGGCCTTCGCCACCGCCCTGAGCCTCCACCTGATGCGCCGTACCGACCTCACCGGCGACGTGGCCACGGCCGCCTTCGCCGCCGCCTTCGGCGGGCTGGTCTGGTCCGCCGGCAGCGCCCTGTCGATCCCGGAGGTCGACCTGGCGGTCCCCGTGCTGCTCGTGCTCGGGGGCTTCGCGATCTGGCGACCCGAGCCCGTCGTCGAGGTCTCCGCCGCCGTGGTCGGGACGGTCGCGTCGCTCGGCGCCGTGCTGGCTGCCGCCGACACCCAGCGCGCCCTGGCCGTCCACCTCACCGTCGCCGGCGTGCTCGTCACCGCCTCCGCCCTGATCCACCCCACCCGGCGGTTCCTCGCCTGGCCGGGCGGCCTCCTGCTGGCGATGGCGACGTGGGTGCGCCTCGCCGAGCTCGGGGTCACCGTGCCGGAGGCCTACACGCTGCCCTCGGCGCTCGTGCTGACGGCCGTCGGCTGCTGGCGGCTGCTCCGCGACGGCCGTACCGCCACGACGCGGCTGCTCGGTCCCGGGCTGAGCCTCGCCACGGTCCCGTCCTTGGTGGTGGTGCTGGACGACCCGACCTCCCTGCGCGCGCTGCTGCTCGGCCTCGGCTGTCTCGCGCTCGTGCTTGCAGGCGTGGCCCTGCGCTGGAGCGCACCGGTCCTCGTCGGAGCCGCGGTCGGTGCCGTGCTGGTGCTGCGTGAGCTCGCGCCGTACGCCGCGGCCCTGCCGTCGTGGGTCGTGATCGGGCTGTCGGGGACGGTGCTGCTCGTCGTGGGCGTCACGTGGGAGAGCCGGATGCGCGACGTCCGGACCGCGACGCACTACCTCGCCCGCCTGCGCTGACCTCGGCTCAGCGCGTGAGCAGGGGCTGCACGATCTGGCGGGCCGAGTGGATGCGCGACTTCACGGTGCCGACGGGGATGTCGAGCAGCGAGGCGATGTCGGCGTACTCCAGCTCCTGCACGTCGCGCAGCACCAGCGGCTCGACCAGAGCGGGGTGGTCGACCGAGAGCAGCTCGAGCGCCTCGAGGAAGTCCAGGCGGCTGCCGGCGATCACGCTCGTGGTGCGCGGGTCGGCCGCGGGCGGGAGGTCGTCGGTCGGCAGCTCCGGGGAGCGCCGCTTGAGGGAGCGGTACGTCGAGCGGGCGCTGTTGGAGGCCACCGCGTGCAGCCAGGTCGTGAAGCGACTCCGCCCCGCGAACGTGGTGATCCGCGTGGCGACGAGCATGAGCGCGTCCTGGGTGGCTTCCTCGGCGTCCTCGGGGTAGAGCAGCATCCGACCGCAGATCCGGCGTACGCGCGGCTGGATCTCCACCAGCAGCGACTCGAGCGCAGGGCCGTCGCCACCGGCCGCGCGGGCCGCCAGGGACTCCAGGTCCTCGGTCTCGTGCGTGTGGTCCACCCTGGTCCGTCCTCCGAGAGGGGTCGCTGGTCCGGCACAATACCCACCGTGTCCCTTCCCGCTCGGCTCGGTCGTCTGCGGCAGGTCGACCGGCTCGGCGTGGGCGGGTTCGCGTCCGTCTGGCTCTACCACGACGAGGAGCTCGATTCCGACGTCGCGGTGAAGGCGCTCGCGGACAACTGGGCGCAGCGGCTCGACATCCGCGACCGCTTCCTGCAGGAGGCACGGATCCTGCGACGCGCCGACTCCGACCACGTCGTGCGCGTCTACGACGTGGGCGAGGTGGACGGCACGCCGTACTTCGTCATGACGTACGCCGACCAGGGGACGGTCGCGGACCTGCTCCAGCGCGAGCACCGGTTGTCGCTCGACCGCACGCTCGACCTGGTCACGCAGGCCGGGGCCGGGCTGGTGGTGCTCCACCACCACGGTGCCATCCATCGCGACATCAAGCCGGCGAACCTGCTGCTGCGCAGCGACGGGGACGACATCCGGCTGATGGTCTCCGACCTGGGGGTCGCGAAGGCGATCCTGCACGCGAGCGGGCTCACCCATGTCGTGGGGACGCCGGCCTACATGGCGCCCGAGCAGGCCGTGGGGCTCGGCGTCGACGAGCGGGCGGACGTCTACGCGCTCGCGGCAGTGACCTACCAGCTGCTGACCGGACGGGTCGCCCACACCGGCACGATCGCCGACCTCGCGGCCCTGCAGCCACCACCGCCCCCCAGCGAGCTCGCCGACCTGCCGCCCGAGGTCGACGCGATCGTGCTCCAAGGGCTGGCCCCCGATCCCGAGGATCGCTGGCCGTCGGTCCGCGCCTTCGTCAACGCCCTGCAGACACTGGTGCCGAGCGCCGACCGGACCCTGCTCGTCAGTCCGCCGGGTCCGTCGCAGCGGTCGTCCGGGGAACCGGTCGCGTCGGCGAGAGGGTCGGGCTCCAGGCTGCTGCTCGTGCTGGTGTGCCTCGCGGTGTTCCTGGTCTGCTTCGGCGGCGCCCTCGTGGTCACCCAGCAGCTCCACTGACCAGCCGGTCGATTCCCGGCGTGGCCGGTCGGCGCACTATCGTGCCAGGTGGGTCACACCACCCCTCGTGGCCCCGCCCATCGCCACCCACCCGCGTGGCGCGACCGAAAGGCACGAGCATGTCCGCGGACCCTTCCGTCACCGGCTCCCCCGTCGACGGTGTCGACGTCTTCGAGCTCGGCGCCGAGCACGAGCAGGTCGTGTTCTGCAACGACCACGCGACCGGGCTGCGGGCCATCGTCGCGATCCACTCGACCGCACTCGGACCCGGCCTCGGCGGTACCCGCTTCTACCCCTACCCGACGACCGCGGAAGCGATCCGCGACGTCCTCAACCTCTCCCGCGGGATGTCCTACAAGGCAGCGCTGGCCGGGCTCGACCTCGGCGGCGGCAAGGCGGTGATCATCGGCGACCCGACGAAGGACAAGACCGAGGCGCTGCTGCGGGCCTACGGCCGCTTCGTGCAGGCGATCGGCGGCCGCTACTACACCGCCTGCGACGTGGGCACCTACTCCGAGGACATGGACGTCGTGGCCCGGGAGTGCTCCTACGTCACCGGTCGGACCGTCGCGCACGGTGGCGCCGGCGACTCGTCGGTGCTCACGGCGTACGGCGTCTACCAGGGCATGCGCGCGAGCGCCGAGGCACTCTGGGGAGCCCCCACCCTGTCCGGCCGCACGGTCGGCGTGGCCGGCGTCGGCAAGGTCGGTCACCACCTGGTCAAGCACCTCGTCGACGACGGTGCGCGGGTCGTGGTGACCGACGTCCACCAGCCGGCGGTCGACCGGATGGTGCAGCAGTACGGCGCCACCGCGGTCGCCGACGCCGACGCGTTGGTGCGGGCGGAGATCGACGTCTACGCGCCGTGCGCCATGGGCAACGCGCTGACCGACGAGGTGGTCGACGTGCTGACCGCCCAGATCGTGTGCGGCGCCGCCAACAACCAGCTGTCGCACCCCGGCATCGAGAAGGCGCTGGCCGACCGCGGGATCCTCTACGCGCCCGACTACTGCGTGAACTCCGGCGGGCTGATCCAGGTCGCCGACGAGCTCGAGGGCTTCAGCTTCGAGCGGGCCGAGCAGCGCGCGTCGAAGATCTACGACACCACCAAGGCGGTCTTCGAGCTGGCCCGCACCGACGCCGTCACACCGGCCGAGGCGGCCGACCGGCTCGCCGAGCGCCGGATGCGCGACGTCGGCCGCCTGCGCGGGCTCTACCTACCCCGTTGAGTTGGCCCTCCGGGCGCGTTGAGTTGGCCCTCCGGGCGCGTCGAATTGGCCCTCCGGGCGGTTCACACAGCCGCGAGGGCCAAGTGAACGAGCCCGGAGGGCCAACTCAACAGGTGGGTCAGTCGCGAGACGGCTCGACGTAGTCCGACCACTCGTCGGCGGGGTCGTCCACCGACTCGTCGGTGGCGTCGCTGTCGGTCTCGCCGTGCAGCTCGCGCGCCAAGGCTCCGAAGTCCGCATCGTGAGTGCGGTACTTCAGGTCTCGGGCGACCTTCGTCTGCTTGGCTTTAGCTCGGCCGCGCCCCATAGGGTCGACCCCCTCGCACTCTGGGCCGGGCCAGGGGAAAGACACCGTGGCACCGGTCTGATCGGTCATGTCGTCGTGGGCGTAACGCTACCCAATGGGTGGCTGTTCCCGCACACCCCCGTCCCGAAATGGCCCATATTTCGCCCGAACAGGCTCCGGATCGGCCGAATCGGGGGCCGGAACGGGCGGTCAGACGCTCCAGCCGGCGTACTGGCCGGTCAGTCGGACCTCGCCACCGCGCTCGGAGTCGAGCCCGACCTCGCCGGCCGGCCACGCATGCACGCCGAACCGGTCGAGCGTGGCGACGGCCCGGTCGACGTCGTCCGCCGGCACGAGCGCGACCATCCCGACGCCACAGTTCAGGGTCGACTCCAGGTCGTCCTGCGACACCGCGCCCACCCGGCGTACGACGTCGAAGACCGGCGCGGGGACCCAGGTGCTGCGGTCGAGGGTCGCCGAGAGCTCCTCGGGCATCACCCGCGCCAGGTTGGCGGCGAGCCCGCCGCCGGTGACGTGGGCCATCGCGTGGACACCGGTCTCCGCGGCGAGGGCGAGGCAGGGCTTGGTGTAGATCCGGGTCGGCTCGAGCAGCTCCTCGCCGAGGGTGCGCCCCAGCTCGGCCACCTCACGGTCGAGCGCCCAGCCGGCCTGCTCCAGCAGGACGTGGCGGACCAGGGAGTAGCCGTTGGAGTGGAGGCCGCTGGAGGCCATCGCCACGACCACGTCGCCGGGGCGGACCCGGCCGGGTCCGAGCAGGTGGGAGGCCTCGACCACGCCGGTCGCGGCGCCGGCGACGTCGTAGGCGTCGGGCTCCATCAGGCCGGGGTGCTCGGCGGTCTCGCCACCGATCAGCGAGCAGCCGGCCTCGACGCAGGCCTCGGCGATGCCCTTGACGATGGCGGCGATCCGCTCGGGCTCGACCCGGCCGCAGGCGATGTAGTCGGTCATGAAGAGCGGCTCGGCCCCGCAGACCACCAGGTCGTCGACGACCATGCCGACCAGGTCGAAGCCGATCGTGTCGTGGACGTCCATGGCCTGCGCGATGGCGACCTTGGTCCCGGCCCCGTCGGTGGAGGTGGCCAGGATGGGCTGGGTGTAGCGGGTCAGGGCCGAGGCGTCGTACAGCCCGGCGAAGCCGCCCAGCGAGCCGATCACCTGGGGGCTCGAGGTCTTCTCGACCCAGCCCCTCATCAAGGTGATCGCCTTGTCGGCGGCCTCGAGGTCGACGCCGGCGGCGGCGTAGGCGTGAGCGCCCGAGGGCGGGGTCTGCTCGGTCACGGGCGGGCTCCCTCGGTCAGGGGTTGTTGAGCACGGGAAGCTCCCGGGCGGCGTGCGGAGAGGTCAGCGAGGCCTCGAGCAGGTGCTTGCCGAGCAGGCTCTCGTCGGGCAGCTCGACCGGATAGCTGCCGGTGAAGCAGGCCAGGCAGAGGTCGTCGCTCTTCTGGCCGGTGGCCTCGGTCATCCCGTCGATCGAGATGTAGCCGAGGCTGTCGGCCCCCACGCTGGCGGCGATCTCGGCGACGTCGAGGCCGTTGGCGATCAGCTCCGCGCGCGTGGCGAAGTCGATGCCGTAGAAGCAGGGCCACTTCACCGGCGGGCTGCTGATCCGGACGTGGATCTCGGCGGCGCCCGCCTCACGAAGCATCCGGATCTGGGCGCGCTGGGTGTTGCCCCGGACGATGGAGTCGTCGACCACGACGAGCCGCTTGCCGCGGACCATGTGGTCGAGGGCGTTGAGCTTGAGCCGGATGCCCAGCTGGCGGAGGGTCTGGCTGGGCTGGATGAACGTGCGGCCGACGTAGGCGTTCTTGACGAAGCCCTGGCCGAACGGGATGCCGCTCTCCTCGGCGTAGCCCGCGGCGGCCGGGGTGCCGGACTCGGGCACCGGCATCACGAGGTCGGCGTCGACCGGGAACTCGCGCGCCAGCTGCCGGCCCATCTCCACCCGCGCCTGGTGGACGCTGCGGCCGGCGATGGTGGCGTCGGGGCGGGCGAGGTAGACGTACTCGAAGACGCACCCCTTGGGGGCCGGCTCGGCGAAGCGGTGCGAGCGCAGGCCGTTCTCGTCGATCACGAGCAGCTCGCCCGGCTCGACCTCGCGGACGACGCTCGCGCCGATCGTGGCCAGGGCGGCGTCCTCGCTGGCCACCACCCACCCGCGGTCGAGCCGGCCGAGGACCAGAGGCCGGATGCCCTGCGGGTCGCGGGCGGCGTAGAGCGTGGACTCGTTCATCCAGACGAACGAGTAGGCGCCGCGCAGCAGCGGCAGCACCTCGAGCGCCCGCTGCTCGAGGGAGGTGTCGGGGTGGTGTGCCAGCAGCGCCGTGACGAGCGCGGTGTCGCTGGTCGACGAGTGCTCGAGGGTGCGGTTGAGCTCGAGCTCGCCGGGCAGGCCGGGCAGCGCGGCGACCATCTCCTGGAGCTCGTGGGTGTTGATCAGGTTGCCGTTGTGGCCGAGCGCGATCGAGCCGTCGTCGGTCGGCCGGAAGGTCGGCTGGGCGTTCTGCCAGGTGCTGGCGCCGGTGGTGGAGTAGCGCGCGTGGCCGATCGCGAGGTGGCCCTTGAGCGACTCGAGGGTGGAGTCGTCGAAGACCTGCGACACCAGGCCCATGTCCTTGTAGACCAGGATCTGTCGGCCGTTGCTGACCGCGATGCCCGCGGACTCCTGGCCGCGGTGCTGCAGCGCGTAGAGACCGAAGTAGCAGAGCTTCGAGACCTCTTCGCCCGGCGCCCAGACCCCGAACACGCCGCAGGCGTCCTGAGGACCCTGGTCGAGCGGGTCGAGCGCCGCGGTGAGCCGACCGTCGCCGCCCCTGCGGCTGGTGGGTGGGGTCACGGGCCGAGTCTAGGCGAGGGGGTACGACGTGACGGCATCGCCGCGGCGGGTCAGGCCGGTTGCTCGCCGAGCTTCTGCAGCAGGAGCGCCTCGGCGAGCACGACCCGCTCGAACTCGGCCAGATGCAGGCCCTCGTTGGCGCCGTGGGCGCGGGTGTCGGGGTCCTCGACCCCGGTCACGAGCACGCTCGCCTCGGGGAAGGCGTCGAGGAACTCGGCGATGAAGGGGATCGACCCGCCGACGCCCATGTCGATCGGCTCGGTGCCGTCCCACGCCTCGGCGAACGCCCGGCGGGCCGCGTCGTACGCCGGGCCGGTCGCGTCGATCGACGTCGGCTCGCCGAAGTCGACGGGAGTGATGGTGAGCTCGGCGCCCCACGGCACGTGGGCCTCGAGGTGGCGGGTCAGGGCGTCGCGGGCGTCGGCCACGCTGTCGCCGGGCGCGATCCGCAGGCTGAGGCGGGCCTTCGCGGCCGGGACGAGGGTGTTGCTGGAGCCGGCGACCCGGGGCGCGTCGAGCCCGATGATCGACAGCGCGGGCTTGGTCCAGAGCCGCTCGACGGTGGAGCCGCTGCCGATCCACTCGATGCCCGCCACGGCCCCGGACTCGGCGCGCAGCCGGTCCTCGGGGTAGTCGACGTCGGCCGCGGGCCCGGCGACCAGGCCGGCGACGGCGACGTTGCCGGCGTCGTCGTACAGGCCGGCGATGACGCGGCTCAGCGTCATCAGGGCGTCGGGCACGAGGCCGCCCCACATGCCGGAGTGGACACCGTGGGTGAGGGTGCGGACCTCGACGTCGAGGCGCACGAGGCCACGCAGGCTGGTGGTGAGGGCGGGCACGCCGATGTCCCAGTTGCCGCTGTCGGCGATCACGATCACGTCGGCGCGGAGCTCGTCGAGGTGCTGCTCGAGGAGCGCGGGCAGGCTGTCGGAGCCGACCTCCTCCTCGCCCTCGACGAACATCACGACGTTGACCGGGAGGTCGTCGCCGTGCACCCGCAGGGCGCCGAGGTGGGCGGCGATGCCGGCCTTGTCGTCGGCCGCGCCGCGGGCGTAGAGGCGGCCGTCGCGCTCGGTCGGCTCGAACGGCGGTGAGTCCCAGTCGGCGTGGTCGTTCTCGGGCTGCACGTCGTGGTGGGCGTAGAGCAGGATCGTCGGCGCGCCGTCGCGCGGCGAGCGCTTGTGGGCGATCACGGCCGGGCGGCCGCCGGCGGCACTGGTGATCTGGCACGTCGAACCCCTCGGCGGCGAACAGCTCGCGCACCGCCTCGGCACTCCGCTGCACCTCACCGGCCCGCGCGGGGTCGGCGCTGACCGACTCGATCCGGACCAGCGCCTCGAGGTCACGTCGTACGCCGGGCAGGACGTCGCGCACCCGCGCGCGGAGGTCGGTCGTGGGCTCGTCATCGCTCATGGCCGCCACCCTAGGACCCCTCCAGAACCCACCACCCCTCCGGATAGTCCCCGACGAGTTGGCTGCCGTTCGGCCGAGATCACGACCGTCTGATCGGGGACTATCCGGAAGACCCGTGAGAATTGTCTGACAATCATTTGGCTTCCGGGGTGGTGGTGCGAGACGATGGGGGCACTTCCCCCGCACGCGATCCCGACGGCCGAAAGCAGCTCCCATGAACCACTCCTCGCCTGCCACCGCCCACCACATCGAGCTGACCGAGACGTACGCCGCGCACAACTACCACCCGCTCCACGTGGTGCTCGCGTCCGGCGAGGGCGCCTGGGTCACCGACGTCGACGGGAAGCGCTATCTCGACTGCCTGGCGGGCTACTCCGCCCTCAACTTCGGCCACGGCCACCCGCGTCTCGTCGAGGTCGCCCGCGAGCAGATCGGCCGCCTGACGCTGACCAGCCGCGCGTTCTACAACGACCAGCTCGGGCCGTTCTCCGAGGCGCTCGCCGACCTCACCGGCAAGGAGATGATCCTGCCGATGAACTCCGGCGCCGAGGCCGTGGAGACCGCGATCAAGGTGAGCCGCAAGTGGGGCTACCAGGTCAAGGGCGTCCCGGAGAACCAGCGCCACGATCGTGGCGATGGAGGGCAACTTCCACGGTCGGACGACGACGATCGTGTCGTTCTCGACCGACCCCGACGCGACCCACGACTACGCGCCCTACACGCCGGGCTTCCGGCTCGTCCCGTACGGCGACCTCGACGCCCTGCGCGCCGCCATCGACGACACCACCGTGGCCGTGCTGCTCGAGCCGGTGCAGGGTGAGGCCGGCGTGATCATCCCGCCCGAGGGCTACCTCGCGGGCGTCCGCGCGCTGTGCCGCGAGCAGCAGGTGCTGATGGTCGCCGACGAGATCCAGTCGGGCCTGGCCCGCACCGGCCGCACCTTCGCGTGCGACCACGAGGACGTCGTCCCCGACATGTACATCCTCGGCAAGGCGCTCGGCGGCGGGCTCTACCCGGTGTCGGCCGTGGCCGCCGACCGCGACGTGCTCGGCGTGATCACGCCCGGCACGCACGGATCGACGTTCGGCGGCAACCCGCTCGCCGCGGCCATCGGCCGCGAGGTGGTGGCGATGCTGGAGACCGGCGAGTTCCAGGAGCGCGCCGCGAAGCTCGGCGAGCAGCTCTACGTCGGCCTCTCCGACCTGGTCGGCAGCGGCATCGACGCCGTGCGGGCACGCGGACTGTGGGCCGGCATCGACATCGCGCCGGACAAGATGACCGGTCGCGACTTCACCGAGGCCCTGCTGGCCAAGGGGATCCTGGCCAAGGAGGCCCACGGCCAGACCGTCCGCCTCGCCCCGCCGATCGTGGCCGACGAGTCCGACATCGACCTGCTGGTCGACTCCTTCCGCGAGGTCATCACCGCCTGAGACTGTCGAGTTGGCCCTCCGGGTCGTCGATTGAGTCGGCCCTCCGGGTCCGTTGTCGAGCCCGCGGGGCCAACTGAACGCGCCGGAGGGCCAACTCGACGAGCCACAAGGGCCAACTCAACGGGCGACGAGGTTGCGGAGGGGGCGGCCGTCGCGGAGCCGCTCGACCTGGTCGCGGACCAGGGCCGCGATCCGGGGCAGCATCGCCGTCGTACCGCCGGCGATGTGGGGCGTGACGAGCACGCGCGGAGCCGTCCACAGCGGGTGGCCCTCCGGCAGCGGCTCAGGATCGGTGACGTCGAGGGCGAAGCGCAGGCGGCCGGCCTCGGCCAGCACGGCGTCGGTGTCGAGCAACGGACCCCGCCCCACGTTGACCACGAGGGCCTCGTCGGAGAGCCGGGCCAGGAACGCCGCGTCCACCACGTGTCGGGTCGCCTCGCTCAGCGGGAGTACGACGACCACGACGTGCTGGGCCGCCCAGTCGACCTCGTCCGCCGTGACCACCCGACCCACCAGGTCGTCGTCGCGGGCCGTCGACGCGACGCCGGTGACCACCGCCCGGCACGCCACCATCCGCTCGGCCACCGCGCGCCCGATCGAGCCGTAGCCCAGGATCGCGACCCGGCTGTCGGCCAGGCTGCGACGCCGGGTGTCCTGGTGCCACCGGCCCGACTCGCGGACGGCGAGGTCGATCCCGCGCAGTGACGCGATGGTCAGCCCCAGGGCCAGCTCGGCGGTCGCGTCGTCGTGGACCCCGCGGGCGGTGGCGAGCTGGACACCGTCGGGCATCAGCTCGAGGACGCCGTCGTACCCCGCCGTCTGCAGCTGTACGACGCGCAGCCTCGGCAGGGCGTCGAGCATCGCCAGGGCTGCACGGCCGCGGGCGTAGTCCGGCACGACCAGGTCGACGTCGTCCCGCGGGGGCGGCCCGTCGCCGCGCCACACGACCAGCTCGGCCCCGTCCACCGGGCCGACGGCGTCGGCGAGCGTCTGCGTCGGCAGCAGGACGACGATCACGGGACCTCCAGCGGCAGCAGGGGTGACAGGTCCGCCCGCTCACCGCTGGCGCTCACCCGCCCGGCGGCCTCCGCGTCGGCCCACGCGAGCTCGCCGGTCGCCAGCGCGATCCACGTGTCGGCGTCCAGCTCGACGACGGCCGGCGGCGTACCTCTCGTGTGGCGCACGCCCGCGACCGCCTGCACGGCGGCGTACGGCGGGACCCGCACCTCGACCGACGCTCCCGGCGCTCGCTCGGCCAGCACGGCCAGGAAGTGCTTGACCAGCAGGCGCGACTGCTCGCGGCCGCGTGGCTCGGCCGCCAGCGCGTCACGTACGTCGGCGGGCGACGAGGGACGGAGTCGTGCGGGCACGACCCCATCGAATCACTTCGTCGGCTCGTCCTCCGGGTAGGGCTGCACGGAGCGAGTAGAACGCATAGGTTCGGCGGTCGCCCGAGGGACCGCGGGTCCGGGCGCGCCAGCGGTCGGCGACCTCGTCCACCTCCCGCATGAACTCGAGAGCCTCGGGCTTGGTCAGCCGCATCGCCTGCTCGATGATCGTGGTGGTCGTGTCCTTCTCCCGGTTGAACGCGAACGCCTCGTCCACCAGCCGGTGGGCCCATGCCTCCTTGCTGTCGCGAAACACCCGCACGGCCGACTTCCCTCCGGGCTGCTTCTCCATCTCGTCGACGTCGAGACGGAAGCCCCGCTCGTCGGCCAGCCGATAGGCGCGGTCGCGCCGGTCGCGGGCCGCCTCCGGGGCCGGGACGATCGCGCCGTACTTCACGAGCTGGCGGAGGTGGAAGCTCGCCTGGTTGGCCGGGATCCCGAGCGCCTCCCCGATGTCGGCTGCTCGCATCGGGCCGGTGGCTCCCAGCTCGTCGAGGATCCGACCGCGGAGGGGGTGGGCCACCGCGCGCAGCATCCGGGGGTCGCTCATCACCGGGTGTTCGACTGGCATGGCGGCAGCCTAGCAAATTCCGCAACATTTCTTGCGCACTAACACTTGCGCAATTCTAGTTGCGCAACATATGGTGCGGAACATGACCAGCTACCGGGAGCTCTCGCGGAACCGTGACTTCACCATCCTCTGGACCGGGGAGACGATCAGCGAGCTCGGCTCGACGATGTCGCTCTTCGTGTTCCCCCTCATCGGCTACCACCTGACCGGGTCGACGCTCGTCTCGGCCCTGCTCGAGGCCGCCGCGTTGTTCGGTCTCTGCGCGATGCTGCTGCCCGCGGGCATCCTGGCCGACCGCTACGACCGCCGCACCCTGATGCTGATGGCCAGCGCCACCGGCGCCCTCCTCTACGGCAGCCTGGCGCTGGCGGGCTGGCTCGGCGCCCTCACCGTTCCCCACCTCGCGGTGGTCGCCCTGCTCACCGGCGTCGCGCAGGGCGTCTTCCAGCCCGCCCAGATCGGCGCCATCCGAGCCGTCGTCAGCGAAGACGACCTGCCGACGGCCTTCAGCCAGAACCAGGCGCGCCAGCACATCGCGTCGCTGCTCGGTGGACCCCTCGGCGGCCTCCTGTACGCCGTCCGCGCCTGGGCGCCGTTCCTGGTCGACGCGCTGACCTACGCCGTCTCGTGCTTCACGCTCAGTCGGCTCCGGACGGACCTGCGCCCCAAGCCCCGCGAGGGTGCGCCGGTCTCGCCGCGCGAGCAGGTCGCGGAAGGGTTCCGGTTCGTCTGGCACCAGCGGTTCTTCCGCACCCTGCTGCTGTGGTCGGGGATGAGCAACCTGCTGGTCAACGCGTGCTTCTTCGTGGTGACGATGCGGCTGATCCGCGAGGGCTACCCGCCGGCGCAGATCGGCCTGGTCTCCACCGCGGCCGGCATCGGCGGCATCCTCGGCGCCCTGGCCGCGCCCTCGATCATCACCCGTACGCGGACCGGCGTACTCACCGTCGGCGTGGCGTGGATGTGCGTCCTCCCGCTGCTGCCGCTGGTCTGGTGGTCCACCCCGCTCGCGGCCTGCACCTCGGTGTTCTTCCTGCTGCTGCTCAACCCCGCGGGCAACGCCGGCATCGGCTCCTACCGCGCCGCGATGACGCCCGACGACCTCCAGGGCCGCGTGGGGTCGGCGATGGCGTTCGTGTCGATGGGCGTGATGCCCTTCGCGCCGCTGGTCGGCGGCTGGATGCTCAACGACCTCGGCGGCAGCCGGGCGATCGCGCTGCTCGTGACCGCGACCGCGCTCGGGGCGCTCGTGCCGACCCTGAGCCGCACCATCCGCTCGGTCCCGCGCCCCGCCCAGTGGCACGCCGAGACCGAGTCCGCCGCCCCCTCCCTCCCCGCGGGGGCGGTGCACTGACGGGATAGTCCGTGACGAAACGGTCGTTCTTCGACCCTTTTGACGACCGGAACGTCACGGACTATCCGATCCGTCCACAGGCCCCGGGTGGGTTTCCACAGGCAGTACGGCGGTCAGTCCCAGCGGCCGGAGCGGCCCTGCTTGGTCTGGGAGCGGCGCTTCTTCTCGTCGAGGCGCCGCTGCTTGGCCCGTCGTGAGGGCCGGGTGGGGCGGCGCGGTCGTGGGGGCGGGGCGGCGGCCTCGGTCAGGAGCGCCGCCATCCGGTCGCGGGCCGCTCGGCGGTTGGCGAGCTGGGTGCGGTGCTCCGACGCGGCGACGGTCACCACGCCGTCGACCAGCCGGCCCTCGAGCCGCGCCAGCATCCGGGCGCGCGTGGTCGCGGGCAACGACGGCGACCGGGCGACGTCGTAGGACAGCTCGACCCGCGAGTCGGCCGTGTTGACGCCCTGGCCGCCGGGGCCCGACGACCGGGAGAAGCGTTCGGTCAGCTCGCGCTCCGGTACGACGACCGCGCGGCCGATCCGCAGGCCGTCAGAGTCCATCGAGGATCGTCAGGGTCTGACGCCACGCGTCGGACGACGGGTCGATCACCACGAAGTGGTCGCCGCCCTCGATGGTGGTCAGCTCGGCCGTCGCGCCCGCCGCACGCGCTGCTGCGACGTAGTGCTGCGACTGGCTCAGCGGCACGTTGTCGTCGTCGGTGCCGTGGACGCAGTGCACCGGCACGTCCAGCGGAAGCTGCTGGAACGGGTCGAGCGGCGCGTCGTCGGGTCCGGGTCGATGGCCGAGCAGGTTCCTCACCGCGCCGGCGCCGAGGTCGTCGTCGTACGCCGAGCGGAGGTCGAGCACCCCCGCCTGCGAGACGACCCCGGTCAGCTCCACCTTCGCCGGCCACTGCGGGAAGCGGCCGCGGGAGGCCGCCCACGTCGCCAGGTGCCCCCCTGCGGAGTGGCCGACGGCGAGCACCCGGTCGAGCGGCAGGTCCTGGTCGCCCAGCGCGTCGATCGCGGCCGCGACGTCGTCGAAGGTCGCCGGGTCGCCGCCGCCGTCGCCGACCCGCCGGTACTCGATGTTCCAGGCGGCCCAGCCGTGCTCGGCCAGGCTCGCCGCCAGCGGGCGGCCGAGGGAGAGGTCGTACGCCGCCTTCCAGAACCCGCCGTGGACGACCACGACGACGCCCTTCGGTCGGCCGGAGGGCAGCGTGAGCTCGCCGAACTGCGACGGGGTCGTCGCCGTACGCGAGGGTGCGCGGCCCGGGCGCCGAGGTGCTGCTCACCCGCCGAGTCTCGCAGCCCGCCACGAGCGGGGCGAGCGCCAGGGAGCCGAGGGCTCCGAGCAGGGCGCGTCGATGCATGGAGGTGGTTCGTAGCCGCGGGGCGACCGGACCGCGCCATGGCGCCGCTTCGACATCGATGCCGGCCGACCGGCTGTCATTCCGGCGCAATTGCGCCAGAACAGCAGCCCGACGTCAGCAGGGCTGTCTCAGCCGCCGAGAGCGGCGGGGAGGGTGTTGCGCCAGGCGGCGCCGAGCTCGTCGAGCGCGATCTCGAAGCGGTCGGTGACGACCAGGGCCGAGCCGCCGGTGCGGCCGATCTCGCCCGCGGGTACGCCGAGGCTCGCGGCCATCACCAGGAACGCCTCGAGCCGGTCGGGCCGCACCGTGACGATCGCCCGCGCGGCCGACTCGGAGAACAGCCCGACGAACGGGTCACCGAGCAGCGAGACGGTCGCGCCGACGCCGTGCCGCAGACACGACTCCACGAGGGCCTGGGCCAGACCGCCGTCGGACATGTCGTGCGCGCTGGTCAGGTGGCCGCCCCGTCCGGCCTCGACGAGCAGGCGGCCGAGGTTCGCCTCGTCGCGCAGGTCGACCTGCGGCGGCAGGCCGCCGAGGTGACCGTGGACGACGTGGGCCCACTCCGAGCCCGAGAACTCCTCGCGGGTGTGGCCGAGGTGGACGATCACGTCGCCCTCGGCCGGGAAGCCCGTCGGCGTACGGCGTCGTACGTCGTCGACCACGCCGAGCACGGCCACCACCGGCGTCGGCAGGATCGCGGTGGTGCCGGTCTGGTTGTAGAGCGAGACGTTGCCGCCGGTGACCGGGATGCCGAGCGCGACGCAGGCGTCCTTGAGGCCGCGGCACGCCTCGGCGAACTGCCACATCACGTCGGGGTCCTCCGGGGATCCGAAGTTCAGGCAGTCGGAGATCGCCACCGGGGTGCCGCCGGAGCAGGAGACGTTGCGGTAGGCCTCGGCGAGCGCGAGCTGCGCGCCCGCATAGGGGTCGAGCTTGCAGAAGCGACCGTTGCCGTCGGTCGCGACCGCGACCCCGAGGTGGGTGTCCGCGTCGACGCGCACCATCCCGGCGTCGGACGGCTGCGCGAGCACGGTGTTGCCCTGGACGTAGCGGTCGTACTGGTCGGTGATCCACGACTTGTCACACAGGTTCGGCGAGGCGGCCATCCGGAGCACCGTGTCGCGCAGCTCGTCGCCGGAGACCGGTCGCGGCAACGCCTCCGCACCGTCGGCCTGGAGGTCGTCCTGCCAGGCGGGGCGGGCGAACGGTCGCTCGTACGTCGGGCCGTCGTGCGCGACCGACCGCGGCGGGACGTCGACGACGGTCTCGCCGTGCCAGTAGATCTGCAGCCGCTGGCCGTCCGTCACCTCGCCGACCACCACCGCCTCGACGTCCCACCTGGCACAGATCTCGAGGAACCGCTCGACGTCGCCGGGCTCGGCGACGGCCATCATCCGCTCCTGCGACTCGCTCATGAGGATCTCCTCCGGCGCGAGCGAGGAGTCGCGGAGCGGTACGCGGTCGAGCGAGATCCGCATGCCGCCGTCGCCCGCGCTGGCGAGCTCGGAGGTCGCACAGGAGAGCCCGGCTCCGCCGAGGTCCTGGATGCCGGAGACGACCCCCGCGGCGAAGAGCTCGAGGGTGCACTCGATGAGCAGCTTCTCCATGAACGGGTCGCCGACCTGGACGCTCGGCCGCTTGGTCGGCCCGGAGTCCGTGAACGTCTCCGACGCCAGCACGCTGACCCCGCCGATGCCGTCACCGCCGGTGCGCGCGCCGTAGAGGATCGACCTTGTTGCCCGCCCCGGAGGCCTTGGCGAGGTGGAGGTCCTCGTGGCGCAGCACGCCCACGCAGAGCGCGTTGACGAGCGGGTTGCCGGCGTACGACGCGTCGAAGACCGCCTCGCCGCCGATGTTGGGGAGCCCGAGGCAGTTGCCGTAGCCACCGACGCCCGCGACGATCCCGGGCAGCACGCGATGGGTGTCGTCGGCGTCGAGCGCACCGAAGCGCAGCGGGTCCATCACCGCGACGGGTCGCGCGCCCATGGCGAGGATGTCGCGGACGATGCCGCCGACCCCGGTCGCGGCGCCCTGGTAGGGCTCGACGTACGACGGGTGGTTGTGCGACTCGATCTTGAAGGTGACGGCGTAGCCCTGGCCGATGTCGAGGACCCCGGCGTTCTCGCCGATCCCGGCCAGCATCTTGCCGACCGGCGTCTCCTGCACGATCTCGCCGAACTGCTTGAGGTGCACCTTGGACGACTTGTAGGAGCAGTGCTCGCTCCACATGACCGAGTACATCGCCAGCTCCGACGAGGTCGGCCGCCGGCCGAGGATCTCGCGGATCCGGGCGTACTCGTCCTCCTTCAGGCCGAGCTCGGCCCAGGGCTGCGGACGGTCGGGGTCGGACGCGGCGGTCGCGACGGTGTCGAGACGCACACTCGTCGGCCCTCCTGCGGGGACAACACGGGTCTCTGACACGGCAGCAATCTACCGGTCGAGCAGCAGCCTCCTGACCTCCGCGACACGCCTCAGGACGGCGGCCCGGTCCGGGCCCGGGCAGATCAGGTTGAGGTCGCGGGCGCCGGCGTCGACGTACGGCGCGAGGAAGGCCGCCACGTCCTCCGCCGTACCGCTGGGCGACCAGCGCTCGAAGGCCTCGAAGGGCAGGCCGTACAGGGCGGTCATCCCCGCCGCGAGGTGCCTCCTCCCCTCGGCCGGATCGTCGCCCAGACCGCACCAGACGTTGAGCCCGTGCCGCCAGGGGACCTCGACGCGGCCGTGCTCCCGGGCGAGCTCCGAGACTCGGCCGACGACCTCCGCGTACCTCCGCGCCGACACCCAGATCCCGAGCCAGCCGTCGCCGAGCCGTGCGGCGCGGTCGAGGGCGGCGTCGGACCGGCCGCCGACCACGATCGGCACCGGACGAGCGGGCGCGGGGAGGACCAGCGCCTGGTCGAGGTCGAAGAAGCGGCCCCGGTGCGTGACCGGCCCTCCCGCCAGGAGGGCGCGGAGCACCGTCAGGCACTCGTCCATCCGCCGTCCCCGCGTGCGCGGGTCGACGCCGCACACCTCGACCTCGTGCCGGTCCTCGCCGCCCACGCCGACGCCGAGCACCAGGCGGCCCGGAGCGCCCTCCGCCAGCGTCGAGAGCTGGCGAGCCACCAGCACCGGGTGCCGCAGCGCGAGCAGATAGAGACCGACGTAGACCGGGAGGTCGCCGGACGCGAGCAGGGCGGCCGCGTCGATCAGGCCGTCCCGCCCGGCCCCGACGCGGAAGCTGACGTGGTCGGCGGTGACCACGTGGTCCAGCCCCGCGGAGGCGAGCGCGGCGAGGTCGCCGGCACGGGATCCCGCTGCTTCCTCGGGCTGCCGCATCAGACCGATGCTGAGAGGCGGCGCATGGGTGTGGCCGGTCATGCCGTCGCCACCCCGGCGATCTGGGGGTTGAACGGCAGGAACGGCGACCGCAGGCGGTAGGCCTCGACCTCGACGCTCTCGAACCCGGCCGAGCGGAGGGCCCCGCCCAGGTCGCGCTCGCACGAGCAGCCCTCGAAGCACCACGCCCAGGGCGCTCGTACCCAGCGCTGCAGCCGGCGCAGGGCCGTGCCTTCCGGGGCGGCCACGTGCTCGACGAACACGAACCGGCCTCCCGGTCGCAGCACGCGTCGTACCTCGGCCAGGACCTGGTCGACGTCGCGAACGGTGCAGAGCACGAGGCTGCTGAGGACCGCCTCGGCGCTCGCGTCGGGCAGGTCGGTCCGCTCCGCCGGCACCTGCCGCACGTCGAGCAGTACGCCGCGCTGCCGGGCCGCGCGGCGGAGGCGGCGGTGCATCGCCGGGTTGGGCTCGACGGCGATCAGCCGCGAGCCGGGCGCGAGGTAGCGCAGGTTCGCCCCCACCCCCGAGCCCAGCTCGACGACGGTGTCGGGCAGGTCGGCGAGGAGCCGCCGCTTCTGCGGGCCGAGGAGGTGGTCGAACAGGCCACCGGTCAGCCAGAAGAACAGCGCGTTGAAGGGCCCGCGGACGGGATGGGTGCGGAAGTCGGTGTCGGTCACGCGAGGAGCGTGGCGCGCCGACCTTTCAGGTCGCTGTCGCCCGGGTGCGGCTCACGTGCCCGACGGGAGGGGCGTCCGGCACCAGGCCACGACCTCCTCCGCGACGCGCGCGGCGTCGCGGGCGGGTGGCAGGTGGTAGGCGCCCTTCAGGACGCGGAGCCGGGCGTCCGGGATGGCGTCGGCGACCTGGCGGCCACCCGCCAGCGGGACCGCCGGGTCGTCGGCGTAGTGCAGGACGAGCGTCGGCTGGCGCACCAGGGGCAGCTGCTCGGTCACGTCGGCGTCGTACATCTGTTGCAGGAACCCGGCGGCCACGGGCGCGGCCGCCGCCTGCTGCTGGAAGCGGGCGAAGCGCTTCTCGTCGTAGCGGTCGGGCATCACGAGGTTCGCCAGCACGCGGGAGCCGACGCCCCAGCTGGACCGGACCAGGCTGAGCATGGCCTCGCGGACTCCCTCGTTGGTGAAGAGCCCGGGCCCGTCGGCGTAGCCGCCGAGCAGGACCAGCCGGGAGACGCGCGGGTCGCGGGCGGCGGCCGCGATCGCGATCGGGGCGGCGGCGCTGGATCCGAACAGGACCACGTGCTCGTTGCCGATCTCGTCGAGAAGCGCCCCCAGCTCGGCGACGCTGGTCTCGAGGTCGAACGCGACGACCGGGCCGGGCGACAGGCCGGTCCCGAACCGGTCGTAGGTGACGATCCGCAGGTCCCGGGCCAGGTGGGCCAGCACCCGGCCGCGCGGGTCGAAGCCGGTGGTGAGCGCATCGAGACGAGACACCCAGCCCGGCACGAGCACGAGGGTCGGGCCCGACCCCGCCTCGCCGAAGGTCACCCGCTCCCCCGGAGCCCGGGCGAACTGCCGGCAGACCAGCGCCAGCGGCTCGCCGACGGCGGTCTCCCCGCGCGGCTCCAGGTCGCCGGCGAGCACGCGCTGCTGCAGCACCCCGATCCGTGCGGACGGGTCGAGCCCCGACTCGCGGAGCCGCGCCCTCAGGTCGGCCAGCCGGCCGAGGGCCTCGGCGGCCCGTCCGGTGCGCGCCAGGGCCGTGACCAGCTCGACGACGGCGACCTCGCGGAGCGGGTCGCCCAGGACGAGGGCCTCGAGGTCCACCACGGCGTCGTCGTACCGGCCGAGCTCGACCAGGACGTGCCCGCGTCGCTCCCGGGCGGCCAGCCGGAGCTCGGTCAGGCGGGCCGCGGCCTCACGGACGCCCGGCAGGTCGTCGTACGGCGTGAAGGCGGGTCCGCGCCACAGCTGCTCGGCCAGCGCCAGCAGCTCGGCGGCCCGCTCGGGCGTCCCCTGGGCCGAGGTGCGGACGAGCTCCTCGAACGCGACGGCGTCCAGCTCGGGAGCGGGTACGGCGAGCCGGTAGCCGCCGGGTCGGGTCTCGACGAGATCGTGACCCAGCCGGCCGCGCAGCCGGGAGACCAGGATCTGGACTGCGTTGGCCGGGTCCTTCGGCAGCGCGTCGGGCCACAGTGCGTCGGTCAGCCGGTCGACCGGGACGGTCGCCCCGGCGTCCGCGGCGAGCAGCGCGAGGAGCGCGGCCCCCCGACCCGTCGGCGCGCGCCACTCACCGTCGACGAGGACCTCGAGCGGGCCCAGCACCCGAAGGCGACACTCCGCGGCAACCGAGCTGGACACACCTCATCCTCGCCGAGCGGTGAGTGCGCGACAACCGGGCGGGCGCGCCGGTCGGGATGCCCGGCCGGCCGGGGCTCCTGTCGGTGGGCTGGTGGGACGGGGACGTCAGACGAGCATGCCGTCGGCGATGACCTCGAGCAGCGGGCGTACGGCGGCCTGGTCGAGGTCGGCGTTGTCGGCCACGGTGGCGACGCCACCGACGAGGCGGGCCATCTGCACGGCCTGGACGTGCTCGCGCAGCGCGTGCTCGGCCTCGAGGCGCTCGACGATCCGGTCGGTGGCAGCGGTGAGGGTCTGGCACTTGGTCACGATCGGGGACCCCTCGTCACCCATCGCGCTGGTGATCTTGGCCGGACCGCCCTTGTGGAGGCTGATCAGCGAGACGTAGGACTCGAACCACGCCAGCAGCAGGTCACGCGGCGAGCCCTCGTGGGTCAGCACCTTGTCGGCGGCGTCGTTCACCCGGTCGACCCAGCTCTGCATGATCGCGTCGAGCAGCACCTCGCGGCTCGGGAAGTGGCGGTAGAGGGTGCCGGCTCCGACGCCGGCACGCTTGGCGACCTCGTCGAGCGAGGCGTCGTACCCCTGCTCGCGGAACACCTCACGGGCGACCTCGATCAGCCGCTCCCGGTTGCGCTGCGCATCGGCGCGCATGGCCCACCTCACTTGCCAAACGGAGACTGTCTCCGTATAGTCTTCTCCAAGCGGAGAACTTCTCCGCTACAGCGTACCTCGGCCCGGCCCTCCGGGCCAGAACAGGATCCCTCTCGTGTCTTCCTCCGAGAACACCACCCTCTCCACCCGCTCCGCGCACGACCTTCCCGGCGACCTCCCGGCGAACGCCGGCCGTGCGGCCACCGGGATCGCGATCGTGCTGGTGGCCCAGCTGATGCTCGTGCTGGACGCCACCGTCGTGAACGTCGCGCTCCCCCGGATCGACACCGACCTCGGCTTCGGACCGGCCTCGCTCTCGTGGGTGCTCAACGCCTACACGCTCGCCTTCGGCGGCCTGCTGCTCCTCGGTGGCCGCCTGGGCGACGTCCGCGGCCGGCTCCGGATGTTCGAGATCGGGCTGGGCATGTTCACCCTCTTCTCGCTGCTCGGCGGGCTCGCGCAGACCCCGACCCAGCTGGTCCTGGCCCGCGCCCTGCAAGGCGCCGGAGCGGCGATGGCCGCGCCGAGCGTGCTCGCGCTCCTGACCACCAGCGCTCCCGACGAGGCCGCACGCAACCGGGCGCTGGCCCTCTTCGGCGCCGTCTCCTCGGCCGGAGCGTCCATCGGCCTGCTGCTCGGCGGCGTCGTCACCGACCTCGGCTCGTGGCGCTGGACGCTGTTCATCAACGTCCCGATCGGCATCGTCGTCCTGGTCCTCGCCCGTCGCTTCGTCACCGAGACCCCGCGTCGTCCCGGTCGCTTCGACGTGGTCGGCGCCCTGACCGCGACGTTCGGTGCGGTCGCGATCGTCTGGTCCCTGATCGGTACGCCGGAGCACGGCTGGCTGTCGGTGCGCACCATCGCCGGCTTCGTGGTCGGCGTCCTGCTCCTGCTCGTGCTCGGCCGCACCGAGGTACGCCACCCGCACCCGCTCGTCCAGCCGCACCTGGTCCGCAGCACCCGCCGCGTCGGCGCGCTGCTGGCGATGGCGCTGGTGATCGGGGCGAACTTCTCGATGTTCTTCCTGGTCGTCCAGTTCGACGAGCGGGTGCTCGGCTTCGGCCCGTTCACGACCGGCGTGGCCTTCCTGCCCGTTCAGCCTCGGCGTCTTCGGGATGTCCCGGATCACGCCCCGCCTGATCTCGGTGCTCGGAGCCCGGACGATGGTGATGATCGGGGCCGCGTGCGATGGTCGTCGGCTACCTGTGGCTCAGCCAGCTCAGCACGTCGTCGACGTACCTCGGCTCGGTCTTCGGGCCGGTCCTGATCGCGGGGCTGGCGACCGGCTTCATCTTCATGCCGATCACCGCCACCGTGCTCGGCGGCGTGGAGCCCGAGCACGCCGGCTCGGCCTCCGGACTGCTGCAGACCACGCAGCAGCTCGGTGCGGCCGTGGGCGTCGCGGCGATCGTGTCGGTGTACGCCACCGGCGCCGTCCCCGGCCAGTTCGTCCCGGGCGTCCAGCCGGCGTTCCTCACCTCGGCGGCGTTCTCGCTGGCGGCCTTCCTGGTCGCGGCCGTGGCGCTCCGCGACCGCCGTACGCCGGAGTCGGTCACCGTCGACGAGCTCGAGCCGGAGCTCGCCGAGGCCGCCTGACCCCTCCGCACCACCCGGTCGTCCGCCTGACGTCAGCCGCTAGGTGAACCGTCAGGCGGACGACCCGCGTTCTTTGCCAACTACAGCGTTGTAGTTCTCGCGAACCACTGTGACGCGTGTGACTGCTGTGTTTATGGTGTCGGGTCCCCGTGGATCTCGGCCTCGGTCGAGCCCCCCGCCACGGGGACACAGACCACCACCGGGAGACCCGATGTTGCTTCGCCCGCTGCTCGCGGCAGCCGCCCTGACCCTGCTCGGCGGCGCCTGCGTCGCCACCTCGGCTCCGGCCGACTCGGTCACCGCGAACGTCGCGACACCGGGCGCCTTCCACGGCTACGGGTTCGACCAGTGCCAGGCCCCGAGCCAGCAGGCGATGACCGCCTGGCTGCGCCACTCGCCGTACCTCGCGGTCGGCATCTACATCTCCGGCGCCTCCCGCGCCTGCCGGGTCCAGACCCACCTCACGCCCACCTGGGTCACCACCCAGCTGCGCGCCGGCTGGAAGCTGCTCCCGATCACCCTCGGCCCCCAGGCCTCCTGCAACGCCGCGGTTCCCGCGCTACGGGCACGACGCCCGGATCAGCGCCGACCCGGGCACCGACGGCCGCTACGCCACCGCCCGCCACCAGGGCGCCGCGGAGGCCGTCACGACCGTCGCCGCGGCCAAGGCGCTGGGCCTCTCCCCGGGCAGCACGATGTGGTACGACCTCGAGGGCTTCGACGTCGCCAAGAAGAAGTGCCGCTACTCCGCGATGGCGTTCCTCAGCGCCTGGACGCGGCGGATCCACGCCCTCCACTACGTCTCGGGTGTCTACTCCAGCGCCGGCTCCGGCATCTGGATGCTCGACCAGGCACGGCTGAAGACCCCGACGGCCTACCACCTCCCCGACCAGATCTGGATCGCCCGCTGGGACGGGGTGGCCAACACGTCCACGACGTACATCAGCGACGTCGGGTGGCAGCCGGGCGGTCGGATGAAGCAGTACGTCGGCGGGCACGACGAGCGCTACGGCGGCGTCACGATCAACATCGACCGCGACTACCTCTCCCTCGGCACGCCGAAGGCCCGCGTCGAGCGCCACTGCGGCGGCGTGCCGGTGGACTTCACCGACTACCGGCGCGTCACCGACGCCTCCGACCCCGCCGTGGTCAAGGCGCTCCAGTGCCTGCTCACCGAGCAGAAGGCGTTCGCCGGTCGGCTCACCGGCAAGCTCGGCAGCCGCACCCTCGTCTCGATGAACGCCTGGCAGAGGGCCCACGGCCTCCGGGCGCTGCCCTACTGGAACCGCCGCGCCTGGATGACGCTGCTGGCGACCGGGCAGCAGCCCGTGCTGAAGTTCGGGTCGACCGGATCCTCCGTGCGTGACCTCCAGCGCGCGCTGAACGCCGCGACACCCGGCACGGACCTCCCCGTCACCGGCATCTTCGCCTCCCTCACCGACGCGGCGCTGCGCACCTGGCAGCGCGCCGTCTCGCTCCCGGTGTCGGGCGTCGCCAACCCCGGGACCTGGGCGGCGCTGGCGAGCGGCCGGCGACCCTAGCCCGAGGGCGCGGTCAGCGCCGCCAGCCCCGCGAAGAAGCCGAGGCCGTCGGTGCCGGCGCCGGTCAGGTCCTCCACCGCGTGCTCGGGATGGGGCATCAGCCCGACCACGTTGCCGTGCTCGTTGGTGATGCCGGCGATGTCGTGCAGGGAGCCGTTGGGGTTGTCGTCGAGGTAGCGCGCGACCACCCGGCCCTCGCCCTCGAGCCGCTCGAGGGTCGCCTCGTCGGCGACGAACCCGCCCTCGCCGTTCTTGAGCACGATGGTCACCTCGGCGTCGTCTGCGTACGACGAGGTCCAGGGCGTGCGGTTGTTCTCGATCCGGAGCCGCTGGTCGCGGCAGACGAACCTCCGGTGGTCGTTGCGGATCAGGGCGCCCGGCAGCAGGTGGGACTCGCACAGGATCTGGAAGCCGTTGCAGATGCCGAGCACGGGCATCCCGCGGCCGGCCCAGGCGACGACCTCGGTCATCACCGGGGCGAAGCGCGAGATCGCCCCGCAGCGCAGGTAGTCGCCGTAGGAGAAGCCACCGGGCAGCACGACCGCGTCGACGCCCCGCAGGTCGGCGTCGCCGTGCCAGAGCGCGACCGCCTCACCGCCGGCGATCCGCACGGCGCGCGCGGCGTCGGCGTCGTCGAGCGAGCCCGGGAAGGTGACGACGCCGATCCTCATGCGTCGTCCTCGGGGACCGGGGCCGGGTCGTCGGCCGTGACCTCCTCGGGCAGCGGACCGTCCGGCTCGACCCACGGGTGGGTCTCCTCGCCGGGCGGGAGCGCCTCCACGGTGACCACGAAGTCCTCGATCACCGGGTTGGCCAGCAGCGTCTCGGCCATCCGGCGTACGTCGGCCAGCCGGTCGTCGTCGGGGTCGCCCTCGACCTCGACCTCGAACCGCTTTCCCTGTCGCACGTCGAGCACGCCGCCGAAGCCGAGCCGCGGGAGCGCCCCCAGCACGGCCTTGCCCTGAGGATCGAGGATCTCGCGCTTGGGCATCACGTCGACGACGTAGCGGGCCACAGGTCGCGCCTTTCACAACGGCGGTGCGCGCGCGAACGCGCGAGGACGGCGCCAGTCTAGGGACGCCGAGGGCCGGGATCGCGCACCGCCACCAGCCGGTCGTGCGGGGTCTGCGGGCACACTGGTCCCATGGCAACCAACAATCCCCTCGGCGGGCAGCGCGCAGGGCTCCAGGGTGCCCGCCTCCTGCAGCTGGAGTTCCCCCAGTCCCTGGGGGTCTACGAGGAGTACGCCGCCGCCCAGAAGGCCGTGGACTTCCTCTCCGACCACCAGTTCCCGGTCCAGAACTGCATGATCGTCGGCACGGACCTCAAGCAGGTCGAGCGGATCACCGGCCGGATCACGACCTCCAAGGTGGCCCTGGGCGGCCTCCTGACCGGGGTCTGGCTCGGGGTCTTCGTCGGAGTGATCTTCGCGCTGTTCGACAGCGGCAGCACCCTCGCGACGGTGCTCTCCACGGCACTCTTCGGCGCGCTCTTCGGACTGATCTGGGCTCTGGTCGGGTACGCCGCCACCCGCGGCCAGCGCGACTTCTCCTCGGTCCGGGTGGTCGTCGCGACCCGCTACGAGGTGCTGGTCGAGCACAAGTTCCTCGCGCAGGCACAGGAGCTGCTGGCCCAGCTGCCCGGTGGCCGGCCCAACCCGTTCGCCTGAGCCCTCCGCGACCCGGGCGGTCCGCGCGGAGGCCGCGCAGAAGCAGCACAATGGCCTGCGATGAGCGCCCCGCCCGACATCCAGGCCCTCGCCGCGTCACACCTCGACGCCGGCGGGGCCCTCAGCGTCGACCGACGCGAGACGTTCGCGCTGCGCCTCGACCGCTTCTGGTCCGACCTCCACGACGCCGTCGTCGAGATCCATCCGGACCCGGCGGTCTCGCGCGCCCTGCTCGAGCGGCTGGTCGTCCTGGCGGCGAGGGCGTACGCCGTACGGTCCGACGACCTGCACCGGCTCGACCTCCAACGGCTGCTCCAGCCCGACTGGCTCCAGCAGCCGCGGATGTTCGGCTACGCCTGCTACACCGAGCGCTTCGCGGGCGACCTGGCCGGGATCGTCAAGCACCTGGACCATCTCGAGGACCTCGGCGTCACCTACCTCCACCTGATGCCGCTGCTGCAGCCGCGTGCGGGTGACAACGACGGGGGGTACGCCGTGCAGGACTACCGCGCGGTGCGCTCCGACCTCGGCACCGTCGACGACCTGCGCGACCTGGCGACGGTGCTGCGCGAGCACGGCATCAGCCTCGTCATGGACCTCGTCCTCAACCACGTCGCCCGCGAGCACGACTGGGCGGAGCGGGCGCGCGCCGGCGACGCGTCGTACCGCGACTACTTCCACGTCTTCCCCGACCGACACCAGCCCGATGCCTACGAGCGCACCCTGCCCGAGGTCTTCCCGGCGTTCGCGCCGGGGAACTTCACCCACGACCCCGACCTCGACGCGTGGGTCTGGACGACGTTCAACCAGTGGCAGTGGGACCTCAACTGGGCCAACCCGTCGGTGCTCGCGGAGTACGCCGAGATCATCTTGTGGCTGGCCAACCTCGGGGTCGAGGTGCTGCGGCTGGACGCCATCGCGTTCCTGTGGAAGCGGCTGGGCACCTCGTGCCAGAACCAGCCCGAGGTGCACGCGATCACCCAGGCCCTGCACACCGTGACCCGGATCGCCGCCCCCGCCGTGGCGTTCAAGGCGGAGGCGATCGTGGGGCCGCGCGACCTGGTGCAGTACCTCGGCTCGGGCATTCACGCCGGCCGGGTCAGCGACCTGGCCTACCACAACAGCCTGATGGTGCAGGTCTGGTCGATGCTCGCCGCGAGCGACGTCGTCCTGGCCCGGCAGGCACTCGCGTCCCTGCCCTCGGCCCCCGCGACCGGGACCTGGATCACCTACGTGCGCTGCCACGACGACATCGGCTGGGCGATCGACGACGCAGACGCGTGGGCCGTCGGGCTCACCGGGGAGGGCCACCGGCGCTTCCTGTCCGACTGGTACGCCGGCGACACCCCGGGCTCGTGGGCGGACGGGCTGGTCTTCCAGGCCAACCCGGCGACCGGTGACCGTCGGATCAGCGGGTCGGCCGCCTCGCTGGCCGGGCTGCGGGAGGGCGCCTCGCCCGCGGAGGTCGACGCGGCCCTCGCCCGGATCTTCCTGGCCCATGCGATCGCGGCCGGCTGGGGCGGCGTACCGGTGATCTGGAGCGGCGACGAGCTCGGCCAGCCCAACGACCCCGGCTGGGCGGCCGAGGCGGGCCACGAGGACGACAACCGCTGGGCCCACCGGCCGCGGCTCGACTGGGATCGCGCCGCCCTGCGCCACGACCTCCGGACGGTGCCCGGACGGGTCTTCGGGGGGCTGGCCCATCTGGCCCGGGTCCGGGCCGGGCTGCCCCAGCTGCACGCCTCGGCCCCGTCGTCCGTCGTGCCCGACACCGACGAGGGCATCTTCGCGACCGTCCGGCGCCATCCGAGCGGGATCTTCATCGGGCTCTACAACGTGACGCCGGAGGTGCGGACCATGGGCCTGGACCAGCTCCACCACCTCGGCGTCACGCGCCCCTACGACGCGCTGTCGGGCCACCGGGTGACCGTGGGTGCCGACGGCATCCTGCGCCTGCCCGGCTACGCCACGTGGTGGGTCGTCGAGGCCCCCGTCTGAGCCGTCCGGACCGGAAAACGCGGAACGGATCGCCACCACGCCGACCGGCCGCCGCGATCCGTTCCGCGTTTTCCGGGTCAGGTGGGCTGCTGGGAGAGCACCTCGGAGGCGCGGAGGAGGTCCTTGCGGATGGTCTCGGGCGCGAAGCGCCCGCTGACGACGGCGGCCAGGGCGAACGGACCGTGGCCGATCACCCGGCCCTCGGCGGTGACCCGGGTGCCCTGTCCGGTCTTCAGGAAGCGCAGGGTGAGGAGCCCGTCGACCCCGCGCCAGGTGCCGGTCTCGGAGATGACCCGGTAGGGGACCAGCTCGGTGAGCTGCATCTGGGGCTTGATCCCGACCTTGGTCACGTCACGCCAGTGCTGGCCGGCGTGGGGCTCGCCGTCGTCCACGTCGGCGACGGTCCGCAGGGAGCTCTGCCAGAGCGGGCGGTTGCGGGGCTCGGCGAGGAAGTGGAACAGCTCCGCCGGCGGGTGCGGCAGGTCGAGCGTGACGGTGAAGGTGCTCACCGGCTCACCACCTCTCGCCGGTCAACGTCTCGTAGGCCTCGAGGTAGCGGGCGCGCGTCAGCGCCACGACCTCGTCGGTCAGCGGCGGTGGCGCCTCGCCCGAGGCACGGTCCCAGCCGGACTCGGGCGACAGCAGCCAGTTGCGCACGAGCTGCTTGTCGTACGACGTCTGCGCGCGGCCGGGCTGCCACCGGTCGGCCGGCCAGAAGCGGCTCGAGTCGGGGGTCAGCACCTCGTCCGCGAGGACCGTCGTACCGTCCGCCCGACGGCCGAACTCGAGCTTGGTGTCGGCCAGGATGATGCCGGCCTCGCGAGCGATCGCCTCCGCCCGGGCGTAGACCGCCAGCGTCAGGTCGCGCAGCGCGGCGGCAGCGGCCCCACCCACGGTCTCGACCACGGCGTCGTACGACACGTTCTCGTCGTGCGCACCGAGCTCGGCCTTGGCGGCCGGGGTGAAGAGCGGCTCGGGCAGCCGGCTGCCGTCCTCGAGCCCGGCCGGCAGGGCGATGCCGCAGACCTCGCCGGTGGCCCGGTAGTCGAGCAGGCCGGTGCCGGTCAGGTAGCCCCGCGCGACGCACTCGACCGGGTACATGTCGAGCCGCTCGCAGATGACGGCGCGGCCGCGGACCTCGGCGGGCACCTCGGTGGAGAGCACGTGGTGGGGCACCAGGCCGGCCAGGCGGTCGAACCACCACAGCGACATCCGCGTCAGGATCTCGCCCTTGTCGGGGATGGGCGTCTCGAGGATGAAGTCGAAGGCGGAGATCCGGTCGCTGGCGACCATCAGCAGGCGTCCGTCGGGCAGCTCGTAGAGGTCTCGGACCTTGCCCGAGTGGAGATGAGTGGCGCCGTCGATGGCCGGGGCGACGGGCGGGGTCGACATGCAGCGAAGGGTACCGACCCGCGGGGTCGCGTCGCCGCCCCACCGCCGTGGTCAGTAGCGGATCTCGAAGCGCGTCGCGCCCGTCGGCCGGGCCTCGGTCACCGCGACGTCGCGCACCCGTGCGGACGACGGACCCCGGCGGCACCACGCGACCATGGCCTCGACCGCGTGGTCGTCACCCTCGAGATGGGCGGCGACGGACTCGTCGGGCTCGTTGCGGACCCACCCGCGGACGCCGAGCCGCTCGGCCTCCTGCGCGGCGTACCAGCGGAAGGCGACGCCCTGCACCCGCCCCGTGACCTTGACCGAGACCGCTGTGGACATGCGGCCAGCCTAAGGAGCACGGGGGCGCCCGGCGACGATCATGAGCGTCATGTGGAACGACCTCACGCACCTCGACATCTCGGTGCTCGACAAGATCATCCGCACCGTCGTCGTGTACTGGGCGCTGATCGTGCTGCTCCGTCTCGCGGGCAAGCGTGACCTCGCCCAGCTCAACTCCTTCGACCTGATCGTGATGCTGCTGCTCTCGAACGTCGTGCAGAACGCGATCATCGGGCCGGACAACTCCCTGCTCGGCGGGCTGATCGGCGCGGCCGCCCTGATCGCGGCCAACGCCTTCCTGGTGCGGGTGGTGCGGCCGAACAAGCACGTCGCCGCGTTCCTGGAGGGCACCAACACCGTGCTCGCCCGCAACGGCCACTGGATCCCCGAGGCGCTCCGCCGCGTCGGGGTGCGCGAGAGCGAGATGGACGGGGCGCTGCGCCGGCAGAACGTCTACAAGATCGCCGACGTCGACCAGGTGAAGCTGGAGCCCGGCGGGACGATCGTGGTCGACCTCCGGCCCGAGCTCGAGTCTGCGACCAGGGCCGACGTCGAGCGGATCGAGCGGAAGCTCGACCAGCTCCTCGGGGCCTGAGACGGCGGGGGCTGCTGTCCCGGCCCGGGGCTGCTGAATCAGCGCAATTGCGCCGTTGTGACACTCAGGACGCCCGTACCCCTGTCGAGACCGCGCAATGCACTCGTGGAGCAGCCCCGGAGCCGGGCAGCCGAGGGCTCAGAGGATCGCGCCCGGGGTGTACGACGCGGCGTCGGGGTGGCGGGCGACCACCTGCTCCACCCGTCGTACGACGGCGGCGGTCTGGGACCGGGCCGCCCCGGTGAACTCGATCGGCTCGCGGACGAGCGCGTCGATCGCCGCACGGTCGAGGCCGAGCCTCGGGTCGGCGGCGAGCCGGTCGAAGAGGTCGTTGTCGGTGCGTCCCTGGCGCATCTCGAGCGCCACCGCGACGGCGTGCTCCTTGATCGCCTCGTGAGCCGCTTCGCGACCGACGCCGGCACGCACGGCGGCCATCAGCACCTTGGTCGTGGCGAGGAACGGCAGGTAGCGGTCGAGCTCGCGCTGGATCACGGCCGGGAAGGCGCCGAACTCGTCGAGCACGGTCAGGAAGGTCTGGAACAGCCCGTCGGCGGCGAAGAAGGCGTCCGGCAGCGCCACGCGTCGTACGACGGAACAGGAGACGTCGCCCTCGTTCCACTGGTCACCGGCCAGCTCGGAGACCATCGACAGGTGACCGCGGAGCACCACGGCCAGACCGTTGACGCGCTCGCAGGAGCGGGTGTTCATCTTGTGGGGCATCGCGCTCGAGCCGACCTGCCCCTCGGCGAAGCCCTCGGTGACCAGCTCGAGCCCCGCCATCAGCCGGATCGTCGTGGCGAGGTCGGACGGCGCCGACACCAGCTGCACGAGCGCGGAGACCACGTCGAAGTCGAGCGAGCGCGGGTAGACCTGGCCGACGCTGTCGAGGACGCGGGTGAAGCCCAGGTGGCCGGCGACGCGCTGCTCGAGGTCGGCGAGCCGGTCCTCGTCACCGTCGAGCAGGTCGAGCATGTCCTGCGAGGTGCCCATCGGGCCCTTGATCCCACGGAGGGGGTAGCGAGCGAGGAGGTCCTCGACCCGCTCCAGACCCACCATCAGCTCGTCGGCGACGGTGGCGAACCGCTTGCCGAGGGTCGTGGCCTGGGCCGCGACGTTGTGGGACCGGCCGGCCATGACGGTGACGTCGTACTCGCTCGCCAGCCGCGCCAGCCGGGCGAGCGCGGCGACCGCGCGGTCGCGGACGAGCTCGAGGGACTGACGGACCTGGAGCTGCTCGACGTTCTCGGTCAGGTCACGACTGGTCATGCCCTTGTGGACGTGCTCGTGCCCGGCGAGAGCGGCGAACTCCTCGATCCGCGCCTTCACGTCGTGCCGGGTGACCCGCTCGCGGTCGGCGATGGACGCGAGGTCGACGTCGTCGACGACCTTCTCGTAGGCCTCGACCACCCCGTCGGGTACGTCGACGCCGAGGTCGCGCTGGGCCCGCAGGACGGCGATCCAGAGCCGGCGCTCGAGGACGACCTTGTGCTCGGGTGACCAGATCGCGGCCAGGTCGGGCGCGGCGTACCGCGTGGCGAGGACGTTCGGGACGGTCACGACGGCAAGGCTAGCGAGGTCGATGACGCTGACCGGACCAAGCCCGTCCGGTCATCGACCCGCGGCGATGTCTCGGCGCCACTGAGCGCCGGGGAAGGAGATCATCGCGACCCCCTCGTAGGCCTGGGCGCGGGCGTCGGCGACGTCGGCGCCGGTCGCGGTGACGGCCAGGACCCGGCCGCCGGCGGTGACGAGGTGGCCGTCGACCAGGGCGGTGCCGGCATGGAAGACGTCGACGTGAGGGTCACGGTCGAGCGTCTCGGTGCCGACGATGACGTCACCCTTCGACGAGGTCTCCGGATAGCCCTTGCTCGCCATCACGACGGTCACCGCGGCGCCGGGCTTCCACCTGGGAGGGGGTACGTCGGCCAGGGTGCCGCCGGCAGCCGCGAGCAGCAGCGGTGACAGGGGCGAGTCGAGCAGGGCCAGGATCGGCTGGGTCTCCGGGTCACCGAACCGGGCGTTGAACTCCACGACGCGGAGGCCGCGCGAGGTCAGGGCCAGCCCGGCGTAGAGCAGTCCACGGAACGGCGTGCCGCGGCGCGCCATCTCGTCGACCGTGGGCTGGAGGACGGTGCGGGTGATCTCGTCGACGAGGTCGTCGGCCGCCCAGGGCAGCGGGGTGTAGGCGCCCATGCCGCCGGTGTTGGGGCCCTCCTCGCCGTCGAAGATCCGCTTGAAGTCCTGCGCAGGCAGGAGCGGGTAGACGGTGGAGCCGTCGGTCAGGCCGAAGAGGCTGACCTCGGGACCGTCGAGATACTCCTCGACGATGACCCGCTCGCAGGTGGCGGCATGGTCCAGCGCCTCCTGGCGGTCGTCGGTGACGACCACTCCCTTGCCGGCGGCGAGGCCGTCGTCCTTCACGACGTAGGGAGGGCCGAACGAGTCGAGCGCGGCCGCGACCTCCGCCGGCGTCGTACAGGCCTGGGCGGCCGCGGTCGGGACGGCCGCCGCGGCCATCACGTCCTTGGCGAACGCCTTGGAGCCCTCGAGCCGGGCGGCGGCGCCGGACGGTCCGAAGCACGGGATCCCGGCGGCCGTGACGGCGTCGGCGACCCCGGCCACGAGCGGCGCCTCGGGCCCGACCACGACCAGCCCGACGCCGAGAGCCCGAGCCAGCGCGGCCACGGCCGCACCGTCCATCGGGTCGACGTCGTGGAGCGTGGCGACGGCGGCCATGCCGGGGTTGCCGGGCGCGGCGTGCACCTGCGTGACGCCGGGGTCGCGGGCCAGGGCGAGGACCAGCGCGTGCTCCCGGCCGCCGGTCCCGATCACGAGGACGTCCACGTCGGTCACCCTAGTGGCCGGTGCTGCGGGCGGGCCGCGACCCCAGCGTCACCACGTGAAGGTGTGGCGCACGCGCACGATCCGCAGCACGACTCCGACCGCGAAGACGGCCAGGCCGGTGACGACCGCCGCCCACGGGAGCGTGGCCACGAGCACCAGGCAGCCGGTGCAGCCGAGGAGCTGGAGCCAGCGCGGGAACCGGCGGGCGTCGCTGCCCTGCGCGTACGCCGCCGCGTTGGCGACGAAGTAGTAGAGCAGCACCCCGAACGACGAGAAGCCGATCGCGCCGCGCAGGTCGGTGGTCAGCACCAGCACCACGACCACGGCCGCGACCGTCAGCTCGGCGCGGTGCGGCACCCGGAACCTCGGATGCACGGCGTCCAGCCACCCAGGCAGGTCGCGCTCGCGCGCCATCGCCAGCCCGGTCCGGCCGAGACCCGCGACCAGGGCCAGCAGGGCGCCCGCCGACGCCAGGGCTGCCCCGACCCGGACGACGCCCACCTGCCAGGACTGACCCACCGCACGCACCGCGTCGGCGACCGGTGCGGCGGAAGCCGCGGTCCCGACCGGTCCCAGGACCGACAGCACGGCGACCGCCACCACGGCGTACACGACGACGGCACCGGCCAGGGCCAGCACGATGGCCCGCGGGATCACCCGCTCCGGCTCGCGCACCTCCTCGCCGAGCGTCGCGATCCGGGCATAGCCCGCGAAGGCGAAGAACAGCAGCCCCGCCGCCTGCAGGACGCCGTAGAGCCCGTGGTCCGGAGAGGCCCATCCGTCCAGGTGCGACGACGACCCACCCGCGAAGCAGGCGACGGAGGCGATGACCAGGGCGACCAGCACCAGGGAGACGAGGACCCGGGTCAGCAACGCGGTCCGGGTCACGCCCGCGCAGTTCACCAGCGCCACGACCACGACCACCGCCACGGCGACCGGCTTCAGCCACCCGGAGGGGGCGGCGTACGCGGCGAAGGTCAGCGCCATCGCGGCACAGCTCGCGGTCTTGCCGACCATGAAGCCCCAGCCGGCGAGATAGCCCCACCAGTCACCGAGCACCTCGCGCCCGTAGAGATAGGTGCCGCCGGCCCGGGGGTAGGTCGCTGCGAGCTGGGCCGACGACGTGGCGTTGCAGTAGGCCACGACCGCGGCGACGGCCAGGCCCACGAGCAGCCCGGTGCCGGCCGCGCGCGCCGCCGGAGCGTACGCCGCGAACACGCCCGCGCCGATCATCGACCCGAGCCCGATGAACACCGCGTCGCCGAGGCCGAGCCGACGGGCCAGTGCCGGGGCGCTCGTCACGGACGTCATCGTGCTACACCATCGCGGCCGCGACGCGTCGGCCCGCCTCCGCGATCTGCTCGTCCGTCGCGGGCGGCAGGACGTCCTCCCAGGCCATCAGCTGCGGCCCGCTCATGTCCAGGCGTCCCAGCGGGCGGGGCACGAACCAGACGTGGAAGTGCGCGCCGCCGTCACCCCAGCGGTAGAGGTGCACGCGCCCGACGTCGCCGAGCGCGAGCACGGCTCGCTCGACCCGGCCGCAGACCCCGGCGAAGGTGGCCGCGACGTCGGCGGGCATGTCGGCGAAGGAGTCGAAGTGCGCGCGCGACGCCAGCCACACCGAGCCCGGGAGCCCGGTGGAGCCGGGATTGTGCAGCGTCCAGGTGTGGTCCGACCAGATCAGGTTCGAGTCGGCGTCGGCACTGCAGGGGAAGCACGGCTCGCCGCCTTCCTCGCCCCGGCGCGGGGGCTCGGGCACGACGAGGTCGGCGGCATCGATCACGGTGAGCGGTTCGGCGTAGGGAAGAGTCATGCCCCGAGCATGCGACCGCGCCGCGGTCCTCGTTTGACCGAGGTTGTCGACCGCGATCAAGTCGCAGCCGGGTCAGGACGAGCGGCGCGCGATCGACTCGCTGTAGGCCGTCGGCCGGTAGCGCAGGATCGGGTCGTCGGAGAGCTCGATCCCGTCCACGACCCGGGTCGGGTCGAACACCACCGGCCCGCCGGACTCCTCGGGGTCAGGCACCGAGGTCGTCACCTCGATGATCCCGGCGCTGAGCTCGCGGTCGCCCTTCCAGGCCGAGGTCGGGTCGTGAGGGTCGTCCTTGGCAGCTGCGACGGTCACGCGCAGGTCGTAGCGCACCGGCCCGTTGGCCAGCCGGGCCCGCACCTCGTCGGTGAGCCGCTCGGGTCCGGTGAAGTCGTCGGCGGGCCGCTCCCCACGGCCGTCGATGGGCGACAGGACGTAGCGCACCCAGGAGCGCGAGCCGTCGGGCGCGACCCACCTGTAGGCGTGGATCGGGTAGTAGGAGACCTCGGCATAGGAGTACGGCGGGCCGAGCGCTCGCGCGCGGAGACCGGCGATCAGTGCCGGCACCGTGGCCGGGTGACGCAGCACCCACAGCGGGAAGGCCAGCTGGCCCTGCGCAGCCGCGGTCATCTCGATGAAGTCCTCGGGGGTGCGGACCGGGAAGCGGGGCGAGGTCTGGCCGAGCAGGTCCGTGTCTCCGCCACCACCCTGGAGCTTCACCGCCATCCCGCGCACGTCGGGGTGGTTGTCGTGGCGGTCGGGGTTGCCACCGCCGTTCGACCAGCGCACCAGCACGGGAACGGGGGTCCCGGAGAACGGCTCGGCCGTGCACAGGGCGCTCGCCTCGGGCGTCGCGGTGAAGGTGCCGGTGTAGAAGGTGCCACGGGCATGGAGGGCCCGGTGGTGCGGGTGCCGTCCGTAGATCTGGTTGATGCGGTCGATCGCGTCGCGCGGATCCAGCATGGCGGGACCCTATCGCTCAGCCGAGCGCGGCGGGGACCTCCACGGTCTGCTCGCGTCCGGGACCCACACCGACCCCCCAGATCCGGGTGCCGGACATCTCCTCCAGGGCCCGCACGTAGGCCCGGGCGTTGGCCGGCAGGTCGGCGAACGACCGGCAGCCGGAGATGTCCTCCCACCACCCGTCGAGATACTCGTAGACCGGCTTCGCGTGGTGGAACTCCGTCTGCGTCATCGGCATCTCGTCATGGCGCACGCCGTCGACGTCGTAGGCGACGCAGACCGGCACCCGCTCCCAGCTGGAGAGCACGTCGAGCTTGGTCAGGAAGAGGTCGGTGAGCCCGTTGACCCGGGAGGCGTAGCGCGCGACGACGGCGTCGTACCAGCCGCAGCGGCGGTCGCGACCGGTCGAGACGCCGACCTCGCCGCCGATCTTCCAGAGCTTCTCGCCGTCCTCGTCGAACAGCTCGGTCGGGAACGGCCCCGAGCCGACGCGGGTCGTGTAGGCCTTGATCACGCCGATCACGCGGTCGATCCGGGTCGGCCCGATGCCGGCGCCGGTGCAGACACCGCCCGCCACGGGCGACGACGAGGTGACGAACGGGTAGGTGCCGTGGTCGACGTCGAGCATCGTCGCCTGGGCGCCTTCGAAGAGCACGGTCTCGCCGCGGTCGAGGGCCTGGTTGAGCAGCAGGGAGGTGTCGGCGACCATCGGCCGCAACCGCTCGGCGTAGGCCAGGAGCTCCTCGACGACCGCGTCGATGTCGACCGCGCGTCGGTTGTAGACCTTCGCCAGCAGCTGGTTCTTCACGTCGAGGCTGGCCTCGACCTTGTCGCGCAGGATCTTCGCGTCGAAGAGGTCGGCGACCCGGATGCCGACCCGCGCCACCTTGTCGGAGTACGCCGGCCCGATGCCGCGCCCGGTCGTGCCGACCTTGTTCTTGCCGAGGAAGCGCTCGGTCACCTTGTCGATCGTCGTGTGGTACGACGCGATCACGTGGGCGTTGGCGCTGACCACCATCCGCGACACGTCGACGCCGCGCGCCTCGAGCGCGTCGAGCTCGCGGAACAGCGCCTCGGGCGAGACCACGACACCGTTGGCGATCACCGACGTCGTACCGGGCGTGAGGATGCCGCTGGGCAGGAGGTGGGTGGCGAACTTCTCGCCGTTCACCACGATGGTGTGCCCGGCGTTGTGGCCACCGCTGGTGCGCACGACGTAGTCGATCGACTCGGTGGTGGCCAGGAGGTCGACGGCCTTCCCCTTGCCCTCGTCGCCCCACTGGGCACCGAGGACCACGATCGCGGGCATCGGACCTCCGACGGCTCTGGAAACGGATCGGCCCCGCTCGCGCCCACCGGCGCCGGGCAGGGCCTCGTGCGGACGCGACCATACCCCACGGGGAGGCCGCTCCGGCCCGGTGCGTGGGCTAGGGTCCCGCCCGTGGACCCCCTGCTCGTGATCACCAACGGCGACGCGGGTACGGCGGACGACGAGTCCATCGAGCCGGCCCTGGCGATCCTTCGCGACAGCTGCTCGGTCGAGGTCCAGTCGACCTCGCGGCCCGGTGAGCTGGACGGCGTACTCCACCGCGCGGCGTCGCGACGGATCGTGGTCGCGGGCGGCGACGGCAGCCTGCACGCGGTGGTGGCCGCCCTCTACCGGCGGCACGACCTGAAGGACGCCGTGGTCGGTCTGCTGCCCATGGGCACCGGCAACGACTTCGCGCGGACCCTCGGGATCCCGCTCGACCTCGAGGAGGCGGCGCGGATCATCGTCGCCGGCCAGGTGCGGCCGATGGACCTCGTCGTCGACGAGCTCGGCGAGATCGTGGTCAACAACGTCCACGTCGGCGCGGGAGCGCAGGCCAGCCGGCGCGGCGCGCGCTGGAAGACGCGCCTGGGCTCGGTCGGCGTCGGGAAGGCCAACCTCGGCAGGCTCGGCTACCCGATCGGTGCGCTGCTCTCGGCCTTCCACCCGCCGAGCGTGCACATGCACGTCGAGGTGGACGGCACGGTCGTCACCGATCTCGACCGGCCGGTGCTGATGGTCGCGGTCGGGAACGGCGCCAACGTCGGCGGCGGCACCGAGCTCACCCCGGAGGCCGACCCCCAGGACGGCAAGGTCGACGTGATGATCTCCCACGCCGTCGGCGCGGCCGCCAAGATCGGGTACGCCGTCTCGCTGCGGCGCGGCGAGCACCACCACCGCGACGACGTGCAGTACTTCCGGGCCTCCCAGGTGACGATCTCGGGCGACGAGTTCTACATCTCCGCCGACGGCGAGATCTCCGGCCCGGAGCGGCAGCGGAGCTGGCACGTCGAGCCCGGCGCGTACTCCTTCATCCTGCCTGCCTGAGCAGTAGCCCGCGAGGAACGAGCGAGCTGCGTGGGCGCAGGCAGATCGAGCAAGCGACGCGACCGAGCCTGACGAGGTCGCGACGAGCGGGTCGAGACCCGGTGACGGCGCCTGGGGCCTGCCCGGCCGACGTGGTCTCGACTTCGCTCGACCGACGAGTTGTCTGGGTCGCTTGCTCGACCTGACCGAGCCCACGCGGCCGCTCGTTCCTCGCGTCCGCTGCTCGGTCACAGCCACCCGCGTCGTACGGCCTCGGCCCCGGCCTGGAAGCGGGTGTCGACCCCGAGCTCGATCATCAGGTCCGCGACCCGGCGGCGTACGGTGCGCAGGCTGAGGCCGAGGGTGCGGGCGATCTGCTCGTCCTTGGCGCCCGATGCCAGCTGCCGCACCAGGAAGGCACGCTCGTCGATGCGCGGCCGCGCCGTGTCGGGCACGGCCAGCGACCGCTCCCAGTAGAGCTCGAAGAGCAGGGTCAGCGCATCGACCAGGGCCCCCTGCCGGACCAGCAGTCGGGGCTCGTCGGCGTAGCCGAGCGGCTCGGGCACGACGGCGTGGGTCCCGCTGATCACGAAGAGCCGCGTCGGCATCGCGTCGATGACCCGCACCTCCTCGCCCTCGTCCATCCGGGCCTGCAGCACCTCCGGCACCTGGTGGAGGGCCCGGAACGGGTAGATCGCGCGCGAGCGGCGACCGGACGCCACCGCGCGGCCGACCACGCGCGAGATCGCCGACTCGCGCGGCATCAGCCAGGTGTCGGGCCGCAGGAACAGCAGGTCGCCCTTGCTCGACTCGATCAGCGCGGTGAGCAGGGCCAGCGCGTTCCCGCCGGCGCTGACCTCGCCGTCGAGCCGGCCGAGGTCCTCGACCTCACCGGGGCCGGGCCGGCTGCTGGCGGCACCGAGGAACTCGATCGAGCGGGCGAGGCCGTCGAGCCGGTCGCGGGTGCGGACCGCCGCCGCCGCCTCGCGCCCGATGGCCGCCGAGACGACCTGCGACAGCGGGAGCACGTGGAGACGGTCGGCCTCGAAGCTCACCATGCCCTCGGCCAGGAGGCCGCGCAGCGGGTCGGACAGCCGTTCGACCGGGACCCCCAGCGCCACGGCCACGCCCTCCAGCGGAGTGCCGGAGAGCGGCAGCACCTGTTGGTAGCGGCGTTCGTCCGCCGCGCTGACACCGAGGGCCGACAGCACCGACTCCGAGCGACGCCGAGACATGCTGGCATCTTAGTGCCAGCGGCACCGGCGACCCGCGTGGCACGGACCGGTCACGGAACAATGCGCGGGTGGCAGCCACCCACCGCGGGGGTTTGGGTGGAAGCCGCGTGGAAAGGGCGCCAGGGCCTCGTGCCGGCGTCCTTTCCCTCCGTCCGGGGCCGGTGCCCACGCCCGGTCGCCGCGCCGCGCTCCGGTAGCGTTCGGGACCCATCCCCGACCAGCCAGGAGCCACATCGCCATGGCCACGCCGGACCCCTCCGACTGGGTGACCCGCGCCGCGGACGACGCCGTCCGCCACCACGAGCGCACCGGCGCCGACGGGCCGGTGACCTGCTCGTCCGGCATCTCCCCCTCGGGCCGCGTGCACCTGGGCAACCTGCGCGAGTTCCTGATGCCACACTTCGTCGCCGACGAGCTGCGGCGCCGCGGCGTGCCGGTACGGCACCTCCACGTCTGGGACGACTACGACCGGTTCCGCAAGGTGCCCCACGGCGTCGACCCGTCGTACGCCGAGCACATCGGGCGACCTCTGGTCGCGGTGCCCGACCCCTGGGGCTGCCACGACTCCTGGTCGACCCACTTCAAGGAGCCGGTGCTCGAGACGTTCGCGGCCCTCGGGGCCGAGGTGGAGACGATCTCCCAGGCCGAGCGCTACCGGGCGGGCGTCTACCGCGACGAGGTGCTGCGCGCCGTCCGCCACCGGGCCGAGATCGACGCGGTCCTCGACCGGCACCGCACCAAGAGGCCGGTCGAGGCGGAGGCCGACGGCGACGAGCACGCCGCGCAGGAGGCCGAGGCGATGGCCGACTCGGTAGCAGGAGACGACGAGGGCGAGAGCGGCGTCGAGTACGTCCCGTTCAAGGCCTACTGCCGCGACTGCGGGCGCGACACCACCACCGTGACGGCGTACGACGACGACACCACCGACCTGTCCTACGTGTGCTCGGTGTGCGACTTCCACGGCACGACCAACCTGGCGACCCAGGACGAGGGCAAGCTGGTCTGGAAGGCCGACTGGCCGATGCGCTGGGCCTTCGAGCACGTCGACTTCGAGCCCGCCGGCATGGACCACGCCACGCCGGGCTCGTCCTTCACCGTCGGCCACGAGCTCGTCGAGTCGGTGTGGGACTACCCGCGCCCGGCGTGGTTCGGCTACGGCTTCGTCGGGTTCGCCGGCGTGCAGAAGATGTCGTCGTCGGCCGGCGGCGCCCCCACCGCCCAGGACGCCCTGCGCGTGCTGGAGCCGGGCATCCTGCGGTGGCTCTACGTCCGTCGCCAGCCCAGGCAGACCTTCGACATCGACTTCGGGCCCGAGGTCGTCCGGCTGTACGACGAGTGGGACGCGCTCGGCCGCAAGGCCGCGGACCCCGCCAAGCGGGACGTGCAGGTGCTGGCCTACGAGCGGGCCTCGGCGACCGCGACCGCCGGCCGACTGCCGGCTCCGCGGGTCGTCGTACCGTTCCGGATGCTGGCCTCGGTGGCCGACGTGACGGCGGGCTCGGCCGAGCAGATCAGCCGGATCGTCTCCCACCTGGGCCACGCCCACGACTCGGTCGACGACCTGGAGCCGCGGCTCTCGCGGGCGGTGTCGTGGACCGAGGAGTTCGTGCCCGAGGCCGACCGCACCACCGTGCGCTCGTCGCCCGACAGCGAGCGGCTGGCCGCGCTGACCGACCGCGAGCGCGAGTGGCTGACCCTGCTGCTCGACGGGCTCAGCGAGGGTGAGCTCGACCTGGAGCCGGTGACCGCGCTGGTCTACGGCGTGCCGAAGCTCGCGCGCGGCCTGGCCCTCGACGACAAGCCGACCGACGAGGTGAAGGCGGACCAGAAGGAGTTCTTCGGGCTGCTCTACCGCCTGCTCGTCGACGCCGAGCGCGGTCCGCGGCTCCCCACGCTGATCGTGGCCCTCGGCGCCGACCGGGTCCGGGCGCTCCTGGGCGGCTAGCTAGTCGTCCTGCTGGCCGAGGAGGGCGTCCGCGGCAGCGGGGCTCGAGTCGCGCAGGAAGGACGAGCAGCGCTCCCACTCATCGGTCTCACCGATGGCGCGGGCGGACAGGGCGAGGAGGGCCAGGCTGCGCAGGAAGCCGCGGTTGGGCTCGTGCTCCCACGGCACCGGGCCGTGGCCCTTCCAACCGTTGCGGCGCAGCAGGTCGAGGCTGCGGTGGTAGCCGACGCGGGCGTAGGCGTAGACCGTCACGTCGTCGGCGCCCTGGGCGCGCGCCTGCGCCGCGAAGGCCGCCCAGGCGGCCGGTGACGCCGGGTGACGTCGTACGACGGCGGCGGGGGGTTCGCCGGCCTCGAGCTCGGCGGCGGCGGGGTCCACCGGGAGGTGGGTGGGAGGCGGACCGGCCATCAGGTCGACGTGACTCATGCGGGCCACCCTGCCAGACGTCCGACGGCCGGAGACGCGCGGAATCAATGTCGGTGGTCGGGTGTTCACTTCTGTCATGGCCCAGCAGACCCCGACGCGCGCTCCCGCCCACGAGGTGAGCCCCTGGCCGGCGCTGTTCGCGCTGTGCCTCGGCTTCTTCATGATCCTGGTCGACACCACGATCGTGACGGTCGCGACGCCCGCGATCATCTCCGACCTCCACGCCGACGTGAACAGCGTGGTCTGGGTGACCAGCGCCTACCTGCTCGCCTACGCCGTACCGGTCCTGATCACCGGTCGGCTCGGTGACCGCTACGGCCCGAAGAACCTCTACCTCGTCGGTCTCACCGTCTTCACGCTCGCCTCGCTGTGGTGCGGCCTGACCACGAGCATCGAGATGCTGATCGCGGCGCGCGTGCTGCAGGGTCTCGGCGCCGGGATCCTGACGCCGCAGACGATGTCGGTGATCACCCGGATCTTCCCCGCCGACAAGCGCGGCCAGGCGATGGCGCTGTGGGGCGCGACCGCGGGGGTGGCCACCCTGGTCGGCCCGATCCTGGGCGGCATCCTGGTCGACGCGCTCGGCTGGGAGTGGATCTTCTTCATCAACATCCCGGTCGGCATCATCGGCTTCGTCCTGGCGGTCCGGTGGGTGCCCACGCTCGAGATCCGGATGCACAAGTTCGACTGGCTCGGCGTCGCCCTCAGCGGGATCGGCATGTTCCTGCTCGTCTTCGGGATCCAGCAGGGCCACAAGTACCACTGGAACGCCTGGGTGATGGCCTCGATCGTCGGCGGCCTGGTGGTGTTCGCGCTGTTCGTGCTGTGGCAGCACCTCAACACCCAGGAGCCGCTGGTCCCGCTGAGCCTGTTCCACGACCGCAACTTCTCGATCTCCAACTTCGCGATCTCGACGATGTCGTTCACGGCGACCGCGATGGGCTTCCCGACCATGCTCTACGCGCAGCTGGTCCGGGGATACTCCCCGCTCCAGTCGGCGCTGCTCTTCGTGCCGATGGCGTTGATGTCGATCGTCCTGGCCCCGATCGTGGGCCGGTTCACCGACCGGGTGCACCCCCGGATCCTCACCGGCACGGGCTTCCTGATCACCGCCGCCGCGATCTACCTGCTGTCGCGCACGCTGACCGCAGACGGCCCGGTCTGGCCGATCCTGGCCGACCTTCGCGCTGCTGGGCATCGGCATGGCCGGCATCTGGGCCCCGCTCGCGGCCACGGCCACGCGCAACCTGCCGATGAGCATGGCCGGCGCCGGCTCGGGCGTCTACAACGCGACCCGGCAGGTCGGCGCGGTGCTCGGCTCCGCGGCGATCGCCGTCCTGCTCGACAGCCGGATCGCCGCCCACGGGCTGTCCGGCGGAGCCGAGCCGGACGGTGCGTTGCAGCAGCTCCCGGCCATCGTCCGCGAGCCGTTCAGCGCCGCGATGTCCGACACCCTGCTGCTGCCCGTGGCCGTCCTGCTGCTGGGGTTCGTCGCGGTGCTGTTCTTCCAGCTGCCGCGTCACCTGATGCCCGGCACCCAGCCGACCGCCCAGCGCGCCGCCGAGGCCCCCGCGCCGGCCCCCGCCCTCGACTGACGCTCGCCCCACCTCGGGCCCGCTCCGCGCGCACGCGACCGGGCGCGGAGTCAGGACAGGGCGTGGCCCGTGGCGCTCAGGTTGGCGCAGGCCTCGACCACGCGGGCCGACATGCCGGCCTCCGCGGCCTTGCCCCAGGCGCGGGGGTCGTAGAGCTTCTTGTTGCCGACCTCGCCGTCGATCTTGAGCACGCCGTCGTAGTTCTTCAGCATGTGGTCGGCGACCGGGCGGGTGAAGGAGTACTGGGTGTCGGTGTCGACGTTCATCTTCACCACGCCGTACTTCACCGCGTCTGCGATCTCCTGCTCGGTCGAGCCGGAGCCGCCGTGGAAGACCAGGTCGAGCGGCAGCGAGCCGGGGCCGAAGCCCGAGGCCGAGCCGTACTTCTCGATGATCGCGTCCTGGGCGGTCTTGAGGATCTCGGGGCGCAGCTTGACGTTGCCCGGCTTGTAGACGCCGTGCACGTTGCCGAAGGTCAGCGCCGTGAGGTAGCGGCCCTTGTCGCCCAGCCCGAGCGCCTCGACGGTGTCGAGCGCGTCCTGGGGCGAGGTGTAGAGCTTGTCGTCGATCTTGCCCTCGACGCCGTCCTCCTCGCCACCGACGACGCCGATCTCGACCTCGAGGATGATGTGCGCGGCCGCGCACTTCGCGAGCAGCTCCTGGGCGATCTCCAGGTTCTCCCCCAGCGGTACGGCGGAGCCGTCCCACATGTGGGACTGGAACAGCGGTGCCTCTCCCCGGGCGACCCGCTCGGCGCTGATGTCGATCAGCGGGCGGACGAAGCCGTCGAGCTTGTCCTTGGGGCAGTGGTCGGTGTGCAGCGCGACGTGGATCGGGTAGTTCTTGGCCACCTCGACGGCGTACGCCGCGAACGCGACCGAGCCGCTCACCATGTTCTTCACCGCGGGGCCGGAGAGGTACTCCGCACCGCCGGTGGAGATCTGGATGATCCCGTCGGACTCCGCTTCGGCGAAGCCCTTGAGCGCGGCGTTCAGGGTCTGCGACGACGACACGTTGATCGCGGGGAACGCGAAGCCCTTCTCCTTGGCGGTGTCGAGCATCTGGGCGTAGATCTCGGGTGTGGCGACGGGCATCGATGGCTCCTCATGGCCTGCGGGTTCCGGCACGTCCACAGTAGTGGCAGCGCCGGTGGCCGCCGAGGGGCCGTTCGTCCTGTAACTTCGGGACTGCTCGGCGCCTCCTCCCGTGGTGAGAGGCGCGGGCCGACCGCATCCGTTCAAGAGAGGACCACCCCATGACGCTCTCGGGTCCGACCCGACTCGTGGCCGCCATCGGCGCCGTCGTGGCCCTGACCATCATGGCCCCCGCGCAGGCCGGCGACACGCGCGCGGCTGCGGCCAAGCCGGCCGTCGGCCAGTGCCGCAACCTCACCCTGGCCCAGGCCTCGGCGCGCAGCAACACCACGGCCCCGGTCGCCTGCTCCTCGGCGCACACCGACCGGGTGATCGCCGTGAAGAACCTGCCGAAGGGGGTCACCTACGGCGCGCTGAACACCGCCGCGAAGGTGAAGGCGGTCGCCGTCCGGCTGTGCTACCCCTCGTTCCGCGCGGCGCTGGGCCAGACCGACCTGGTCCGCAACCGGACGGCGTACACCTATGTCTACTTCGTGCCGACGGCGAGCCAGCGCAGCGCCGGCGCGCACTGGCTGCGCTGCGACGTGGTGCTCCAGCGAGGCTCCTCGCTGGCCAAGCTGCCGACCGACCACAAGCCCGCCCTGAAGGGCACCCGGGTGCCGAAGAGCGTCGCGCGCTGCCTGGCGGGCAAGGCTCTGGTCACGACCACCTGCTCGTCCAAGCACCACTACCGTGCGGGGGCTGCGGTCAAGATCGCCATCAAGAAGTACCCCGGCCGCGCGAAGATGATCAAGATCGGCCGCAGCCGTTGCCCGGGGCTGATCACGACGGACGCCGACTTCCGCTTCACCTGGAGCGACCCGGTCGTGTGGAACGTCGCCCACGACCGCACCCTGGTCTGCTACAACCGCACCGGCTGAGCTCACCCGCGCCAGGCGTGGTCGCCGAGGTCGGCGTGGGCCCGGATCCACGTGTGCATCGCGATCGCGGCCGCCGCCGAGGCGTTGATCGAGCGGGTCGAGCCGAACTGGGCGATGGAGAACGTCGCGTCGCAGGCCGCGCGAGCGCCTTCGGAGAGGCCCGGGCCCTCCTGCCCGAAGAGGAAGCACACCTGACGCGGCATCTCCATGGTCTCGAGGTGGGCCGAGCCGGGCAGGTTGTCGATGCCGAGCAGCCGTACGCCGCGCTCCCGCAGGTAGGCCGCGAGGTCGGCCGCCGTGGCGTGGTGGCGCAGGTGCTGGTAGCGGTCGGTGACCATCGCCCCGCGCCGGTTCCAGCGCCGGTTGCCGACGATGTGCACCTCGGCGGCGAGGAAGGCGTTGGCGGTCCGGACGACGGTGCCGATGTTGAAGTCGTGCTGCCAGTTCTCGATCGCGACGTGGAAGTCGTGGCGGCGGGTGTCGAGGTCGGCGACGATCGCCTCGAGCCGCCAGTAGCGGTAGCGGTCGACGACGTTGCGGCGGTCGCCCTCGGCCAGCAGCTGCTCGTCGTACTGCTCCCCGATGGGCCACTCCCCGGGCCACGGCCCGACGCCGACCTCGGCCGGACCGTGGGGCATCGGGTCGTACGGGCGCGCGCTCGTCGTCCATCAGAAGGCCGCGACGAGTGGCCGGTGCCCGCTGCGGGCGGGCCAGCGCGCGCACCAGCGCCGTGGCCCCGTGGCGGCGCACGGCCACGCCGGTGAGCAGGTCGAGCACCGGGGTCATGACCGCGTCGGGGAACTCCGGCGTCGGCAGGCCGACGCTGGCGGCGAGGTCGTCGGAGTGGACGACGATCTCCATCATCCGGGTCACCAGGAAGTCGTGCGCGGTCAGCGCCCAGCCCTGCCAGGGGATGAGCACCGGGTCGTCGGAGCCGACGCCGTCGAGCACGCCCGGCAGCGCCGCCAGCCGTGCCTCGACCATGGCGGCGAGTCGCCTCCGGCCCCGACTGCGCCAGCGGCGTCGCTGCCCTCGCGGATCTCGACGTTCGCCTCGTCGTCCGGCCCGCTGTGGACCCACGCGGCCCGGGCGTAGTGCTCGGCGAGCGGGATCGGAGCCGGTCGGACGGACCGGCCTCCGAGCAGCCGGACGACCAGGTCGGTCTGGCGACGAGGTGGTAGGCCAGGCCGCCGACGCGTCATCCCCGCGCACGCGCTCTCGTCGCTCCAGCTGCGCGGCGACCTCGGGGCGACGGGCCAGGTCGGCGGCGATCCGGGCGGCGGCCAGGACGCCCGTCGCGCTCGCTGTGCTCCATGGCGCCGACGCTAGCCGAGGGCACCCCCGCGACAGACGGTCGACGGACTCGCCCGGCCGTACAGGTTGTCGGACAGACCTGCTCTGTAGGCTCGCCGAGTGACCGGCCTGCAGCCCATGCTCCTCGGCATCCCCTGGATGGACCCCAACTGGCTGCTCGACCACTTCCACACCGAGTTCGTGTGGATCAGCCTGGTCATCATCTTCATCGAGTGCGGGCTGCTGTTCCCGTTCCTGCCCGGCGACACGCTGCTGTTCTCGTTCGGGCTGTTCCTGGCCACCGACCAGCTGAACCTGACCACCGGCCCCAACTGGCTCGAGCCTCCTGGTCGGCATCCTCGCCTTCACCATCGGCGGCCTTCCTCGGCAACGTCGTGGGCTACGAGATCGGCCGCGCCATCGGTCCACCCGTACGCCGGCACGACGGGCGGATCATCAAGAAGGAGTACCTCGACCAGACCGTCGAGTTCTTCGAGAAGCACGGCAGCCAGGCGCTCGTGATCGGCCGTTTCGTGCCGTTCGTGCGCACCTACGTGACCCTCGTCGCCGGCGTCAGCGAGATGAACCGGGTGAAGTTCTGGCTCTGGAGCGCCGTCGGTGCCGTCCTCTGGGTCGGCGTGCTGGTCTCCGCCGGGTACTTCCTCGGCAGCGCCTTCCCGAGCCTCGGCTCGAAGCTCGACGTCGTGATCCTCGGCCTGCTCGCCGTGTCGGTGATCCCCGTCGGGTACGAGTGGTGGAAGCACCGCCGCCAGGCTGCGACCAGCTAGCGCCCTCCGCCGCGTACGGCGTCCAGGTCGGCCTTGGTGAGCACGGCCCGGATCTCCAGGCCGACGTCCGCCAGCGGGTTCTCGTCACCGGGTGAGCGGTCGATCGCGCAGACCACGGTCTCGACGACGGCCCCGGCCTCGCGCAGGGCGCGGGTGGCGTCGCGCACCGCTCCGCCGGTGGTGATCACGTCCTCGATCAGCGTGACCCGACGGCCGTCGACGTCCGGTCCCTCGGCCAGCTTGCAGGTGCCGTAGGTCTTGGCCTGCTTGCGCACGAACAGCGCCGGCACGCGCGCCTGGGCGCTGACCACGGTGACGATCGGGATGCCCCCCATCTCGAGCCCGCCGAGCAGCTCGGTGTCCGCCGGCAGGAGCGGGCACCATCGCCGCGGCGACCCGCGCCAGCAGGTCGGGGTCGGTCTCGAAGAGGTACTTGTCGAAGTACTCGCTCGCGACCTGGCCCGACCGCAGGGTGAACTCACCGGTCAGCCGGCAGTGCGCGTCGATGTCTCGCGCCAGGGCTGGGTCAACGTGACGGTCCATGTGGCTACTCTCCCAGCATGCGGATCCTGATCATCGGCGGTACGCACTTCGTCGGGCACGCCATGGCGCAGGCAGCGCTCGACGCCGGCCACGACGTGACCCTGCTCCACCGCAACGCCGACCGACGAGCTGCCCGGCGCCACCCACCTGCTGGCCGACCGCGACGGCGACCTCTCGGTGCTCGACGGCGGCTCGTGGGACGCCACCATCGACGTGTGCGCCTACGTGCCCGGCCAGGTGCGGCACCTGCACGACGCGCTCGGGAGACCGCGGCGGCCACCACCTGTTCGTCTCCACGGTCTCGGTCTACGAGGAGCCGGACCGCGTCCGGCGCCGGCGAGGACTCCCCGCTCTTCGCCGAGCCGCGCCGACGACGTCACCGAGGTCACCAACGAGACCTACGGTCCGCTGAAGGTCGCCGTGCGAGAACGCCGCCGCCGAGGCTGTACGGCGAGGCCGGCCTCGCGCTGATCCGCCCGACGTACGTCGTGGGGCCGCGCGACACCACCGCCCGCTACCCCTGGTGGGTGCTGCGCGCGGCCCGCGGCGGCACGATGCTCGCTGCCCGGTCCCGCCGGAGGCGCCGATGCAGTGCGTCGACGCCCGCGACATGGGCGCGTGGACCGTCCGCCTGGCCGAGGGCCGCGTGAGCCGGCGCGTTCACCGCCGCCCGGCCGTCACGACGTTCGCGGCGCTGGTCGACGAGACCGTCGCCGCCGTCGACAGCGACGCGGCCCTGGTCCAGGTGGACGGCGACTGGCTGGTCGAGCAGGGCGTCGACGGCAGCGCAGCTGCCGCTGTGGACCGAGGGCAGCCCCGAGCTCGCCCTGGCCATGGGCACGACGCGCGCCGAGGCCACCGGGCTGACCTACCGCCCGTTCGCCGACGTCGTGCGCGACACCCTGGCCTGGGCCCAGGCCAACCCCGACCAGTCGACGAACCCACGGTTCGGCCTGGCCTCCGGAGCGCGAGCAGGAGCTCCTGGACGCGTGGTTCGCCACCCAGGCATGAGCCCGCGCAGGCCCGTGCCCACCGCCCACCGGCTCGACGGCATCCCGCCGACGATCTTCACCACGATGTCGGCGCTCGCGATGCGCACCGGCGCGGTCAACCTCGGCCAGGGCTTCCCCGACGCCGACGGGCCGGAGTCCGTGCTCGCCGCCGCCCGCGACGCGATCACCTCGGGGGCCAACCAGTACGCCCCCGGCAACGGCGTCGCCGTGCTCCGCCAGGCGATCGCCCGACACCAGCAGCGTCACTACGGGCTCGAGCTCGACCCCGACCGCGAGGTCGTCGTGACCACGGGCTGCACCGAGGGGATCGCCGCCGCGCTGCTCGGCCTGGTCGACCCCGGCGACGAGGTCGTCGTGCTCGAGCCCTACTACGACTCCTACGTCGCGATGATCCAGATGGCCGGCGGCGTACGCCGTCCGGTCACCCTCCGCGCCCCCGACTTCCGCCTCGACGTCGACGAGCTCCGTGCGGCCGTCGGGCCGCGCACCCGGTTCGTCCTGCTGAACTCGCCCCACAACCCGACCGGCACCGTGCTCACGCGCGACGAGCTGCAGGCCGTGGCCGACGTCGCCATCGAGCACGACCTCGTCGTGATCACCGACGAGGTCTACGAGCACCTGACCTTCGACGCGCCACGAGCACGTGCCGATCTCGACGTTGCCCGGGATGTTCGAGCGGACCCTCACCCTCTCCAGCGCCGGCAAGTCCTACAGCGTCACCGGCTGGAAGGTGGGCTGGGCCACCGGTCCCGCCGAGCTCGTCGGGGCCGTGCTGGCGGCCAAGCAGTGGCTCACGTTCACCTCCGGGGCCCCGCTGCAGCCGGCCGTCGCCCACGGGCTCGACGACGAGCCGGACTGGCCGCGGTCGCTGGCGGCGAGCCTGCAGGCGCGCCGCGACCTGCTCTGCGACGGGCTGGCCGCGCTCGGTCTCGACGTACGCCGTCCGGAGGGCACCTACTTCGCGCTCACCGACATCTCGTCGCTGGGGTGGAAGGACGGGATGGAGTTCTGCCTGGCCCTGCCCGAGCGGGCCGGCGTGGTGGCGATCCCGACGCAGCCGTTCCACGACAGCCGCGCCGGCGACCAGCTGGTCCGCTGGGCGTTCTGCAAGGAGGCCGACGTGATCGAGGAGGGCCTACGACGCCTCGCCGCCGCCGACCTCACCCGCTGAGGCGTCGAACCAGGCGCGCACGTCGCCGCGCACCAGGCAGACGATCGTCACGACGGCGGCTGCCAGGGGCACCAGCACGAGCAGTGAGCCGAGCACGCCGAGGAGGCAGAACACCGCGGCACCGGCCGCCGACGCCAGCAGGCCGTAGAGGGCCAGGCGCCTGCGACGGAAGGCGAGCACGGCCAGCAGCGCGGCGACCACCGACCAGACCGCGAGGGCGACGCAGGTGACGTAGCAGACCACCAGGATCAGGTGGTCGCTCACGCCCTGCGAGGCGAGGTCGGGGTTCTGCTCGTGCATCTTGTCGAGGATCAGGTCGGGGTTCTTGGCCAGGAGGACGACCGAGGTGACGAAGACCGCGGCGGCGAGCGCGCTGAAGATCCAGGTCAGGACGCAGGCCCAGACCAGTGCTGCCGGCCGGGCCTGGGGTGCGGCGGCCACGGCGGGCGACGGCTCGCCGTACCTCGTGGTCGGCGGCGGTGTCCAGGCGTCGGGCGTGGTCGGCGACCACGGCGCGGCGGTGGCTGCGACTGTCCCGACGACGGCTCCGTCGGAGGTGGCCGGGGGCCGGCCGGGGTCGTACGGGCGGCGGCCAGACGGGCCGGTTCCCCGGGTGTGTCGTGCGGGCGGCCGCCCCGGACCCGGCGGGCACGGCCTTCCCGTCGAACCACAGGCGGGCGCTGCCGAGCCAGAGCGTCCCGACGGCGGCCGCGACCGCGGACGAGACGTAGCCGCCGGTCGCCAGGCCGCTGATGAACAGCGGCACGGCGAGCACCGTCAGCGCCAGCCGGGCGCCGCGGCTGCGCTGGAGCGTCTGGTAGCCGAGCACCACCATCGCGGTGGCGCAGGCGGCCGCGACCATCGAGACGACCCTGATCACGGCGAGCAGGTCGTTCATCCCGATGCCGGCGTCCTTCATCCGCTGATCGGCCAGGATCGGCTCGAGGGCCTTGCGCGTGTCGAGCGAGTGCAGGGCCGCGATGCGGTCCCAGACGATGAGCACGACGAAGACCGAGCCGACCATGATCATCCACGCGGCGACCGTCACCTGCGGGGGTCGGGGCGGGGTCTTGGACTGCTCGCTCACGCCCTCCATTGCACCACGCGACCGCCACGCCGGGTGCATCAGCGGCACGCGCACGGGCCCCAGGTGTCGCCGGGCGCGGTGCGGGGCAGGATGGGGACATGAGCTACCAGGCAGCCGACGACCGCTACGACGCGACGACGTACCGCCACACCGGGCGCAGCGGGCTGCAGCTGCCGCCGCTCTCGCTGGGACTGTGGCAGAACTTCGGCGACGACCGACCCGAGGAGACCCAGCGCGCGATCCTGCGTCGGGCCTTCGACCGCGGCGTGACCCACTTCGACCTGGCGAACAACTACGGGCCCGCCCTACGGCCGCGCGGAGGAGAACTTCGGGCGCTGGATGCGCGAGGACTTCGCCCCCTACCGCGACGAGCTGGTGATCTCGACGAAGGCCGGGTACGACATGTGGCCCGGCCCCTACGGCCAGGGCGGCGGCTCGCGGAAGTACGTCCTCGCCTCGCTCGACCAGTCGTTGGCGCGGATGGGCCTGGACTACGTCGACATCTTCTACAGCCACCGCTTCGACCCCGACACCCCGCTGGAGGAGACCATCGGGGCGCTCGACACCGCGGTGCGGTCGGGCCGGGCGCTCTACGCCGGGATCTCGTCGTACTCGGCGGAGCAGACGCGCGAGGCGGCCACGATCGCCCGCGAGCTCGGCACGCCGCTGCTGATCCACCAGCCGTCGTACTCCATGCTCAACCGCTGGATCGAGGATGCGCTGCTCGACGAGCTCGAGGAGCAGGGCATGGGCTGCATCGTCTTCTCCGCGCTGGCGCAGGGGCTGCTGACCGACCGCTACCTCGACGGCGTGCCCACCGACTCACGTGCCGCCCGTGACGACTCGACCATCGCCGGCCTCGACGACGACGTGCTCCGCCGGGTCCGCGCCCTGAACGACGTCGCCCAGCGGCGCGGCCAGAAGCTCGCCCAGCTCGCGCTGCAGTGGGCCCTGCGCGACCCGCGGGTGACCTCGGCCGTGATCGGTGCCTCGAGCGTCGAGCAGCTCGACACCAATCTCGACGCCCTCGACGCCGCGCCGCTGACCGACGACGAGCTGGCCGAGATCGACCGCTACGCCGTCGACTCCGGCGTCAACCTCTGGGCCGAGTGAGGACGCTCCGATCCGGCGGAGCCGGAGCGGAGCGGCCGGAGCGAGCGCGAAGCGAGCTTGCTCGCGAGCCATCCGTCAGACGAGCCCGGCGGTCCGACGCGGCGTGCCGCAGCGGAGCGGCCGGAGCGAGCGCGAAGGAGTTGCTCGCGACCATCCGTGAGGCGGCCGGAGCGAGCGCGCAGCGAGCTTGCTCGCGAGCCATCGTCAGACGAGCCGGACGCCGGCCTCAGAGGGCCCAGGGCGGCGTGCCGACCTCCGCGCCGTCCTGCATCGTGGCGTTGAAGCCTGCCGTGATCGCGACGATCACCTCGGCCGCTCCGTCGCCGACGTTGCTGACCTGGATCGGTGTGCCGGCCGCCACGACGGCGCACCGCCGGCTCCGACGGGCGCCGCCGGCGCTCAGCGCGATCGATCCCGACAGGACCATGAAGACCTCGTCCCGGTCGAGGGTGTGCGCGTCGGGCGACGCGAAGCCGGGCTCGATGTCGAGCCGCCAGGTGCAGAGCCCGGACGAGCCGCGGCTGGGTGATGCGAGGCCGGTGAAGTCGAGGCCGGGCAGCTCGAAGCGAGGCGCGTCGGGCTGCGAGTGATGGTGGTCATATAGACAAGATAGCTTGTCCAAGTTTACTTGTCTATAGCTGAGGCCATGACGACGACTGACCTCGGCATCCTGCTGGCGCTCGGCTACCAGCATTTCGTACGCCGTCTCCACGACGATCTCGCCGCCCGCGGCTTCGACGACCTCGCGCGCTCCGACGGCTACGTCTTCCGCGCCCTGGCCACCGAGCCGCTGACGACCAGCGCCCTCGCGGCGCACCTCGGTATCACGAAGCAGGGTGCGGGGCAGATCGTGGACGACATGACCCGCCGCGGCTACCTCACGAGCCGACCGCATCCGCACGACGCGCGCGCCCGCCTGCAGGAGCTGTCCGCGCGCGGCCGCGGGGCTCTGGCGGCTGCCCGCTCGTTCCATCGGCGCTACGAACGCGCGCTGGTGCGCGAGCACGGAGCCGAGTCCGTGACCGCCCTCCGGACCGCTGCTCGCCGACGATGACCGACTCGTCCGCGGACGCCGATCGACGTCCGCGCCTCCGCGCCGATCGTACCGTCCGTCGAGTGACGGCGTGTGCCGACTCAGGAGGGCTGCAGGGTGAGCTCACCGTCGTGGACGTCGACGGTGACCTTGCCGCCGTCGGTGACCTCGCCACCGATCAGCATCCGGGCCAGCCGGTCGCCGATGGCGCTCTGGATGAGCCGGCGTAGCGGCCGGGCGCCGTACGCCGGGTCGTAGCCGGTCTCCGCCAGCCAGCCGCGCGCGGCCTCGGTGACGTCGATGCTGATCCGGCGCACGGCGAGCCGCTTCTCGAGCAGCGCCAGCTGCAGGTCGACGATGTGGGTCAGCTCGGCCGGCGTCAGCGCGTCGAAGACCACGATCTCGTCGAGGCGGTTGAGGAACTCCGGCTTGAAGCTCGCCCGGACCACCGACAGCACCGAGCTCCGCTTGGCCTCGGGTTCGAGCGTCGGGTCGACCAGGAAGTTCGAGCCGAGGTTGGAGGTCAGGATCAGCAGCGTGTTGCGGAAGTCGACCGTGCGCCCCTGGCCGTCGGTCAGCCGCCCGTCGTCCAGCACCTGCAGCAGGATGTCGAACACCTCGGGGTGGGCCTTCTCGACCTCGTCGAGGAGGACCACGGAGTAGGGCCGCCGGCGCACGGCCTCGGTGAGCTGGCCGCCCTCGTCGTAGCCGACGTAGCCGGGAGGGGCCCCGACGAGCCGTGAGACCGAGTGCTTCTCGGAGTACTCGCTCATGTCGATGCGGATGATCGCCCGCTCGTCGTCGAAGAGGAACTCCGCCAGCGCCTTGGCCAGCTCGGTCTTGCCGGTGCCGGTCGGGCCGAGGAACAGGAACGAGCCGGTCGGGCGGTTCGGGTCGGAGATGCCCGCACGCGAGCGCCGTACGGCGTCGCTGACGGCGCGCACGGCGTCCTGCTGTCCGATCAGCCGGTGTCCGATCACCGACTCCATCTCGAGCAGCTTGGCGGTCTCGCCCTGCAGGAGCTTGCCGGTCGGGATGCCCGTCCAGGCCTCCACCACCTCGGCCACCTGCTCGGCCCCGACCTCCTCGCCGACCAGCGGCTCGAGCTCGGTGGCCTCGGCCTCCTGCACCGCGGCGAGCTGCTTCTCCAGCTCGGGAATGCGCCCGTAGAGGATCTCGCTGGCCTTCTCGAACTCGCCCTCCCGCTGGAGCCGGTCGCTGTCGATACGCAGGGAGTCCAGCTGGCGCCGGAGCTCACCCTCGCCCTGCAGCTGGGTCTTCTCCTGCTCCCAGCGGGCCTCGAGCCCGCGCAGCTGCTCCTCGTGGTCGGCCAGGTCGGCGCGGAGCTTCGCCAGCCGCTCGACCGACGCGGCGTCGGTCTCCTTGGCCAGCGCGAACTCCTCCATCTTGAGCCGGTCGACGGTGCGCCGCAGCTGGTCGATCTCCTCGGGGGACGACTCGATCTCCATCCGCAGCCGAGACGCGGCCTCGTCGACGAGGTCGATCGCCTTGTCGGGGAGCTGGCGGCCGGTGATGTAGCGGTCGCTGAGGGTCGCGGCGGCCACGAGCGCGGCGTCGGTGATCCGGACGCCGTGGTGGGCCTCGTACTTCTCCTGGATGCCGCGCAGGATCTGGATGGTGTCCTCGACGCTGGGCTCGCCGACGAACACCTGCTGGAAGCGTCGCTCCAGCGCGGGGTCCTTCTCGATCCGCTCGCGGTACTCGTCGAGCGTGGTCGCCCCGATCATCCGGAGCTCGCCGCGGGCCAGCATCGGCTTGAGCATGTTGCCGGCGTCCATCGCGGAGTCGCCGCCCGCGCCGGCCCCGACCACGGTGTGGAGCTCGTCGATGAAGGTGATCACCTGACCGCTGGAGTCCTTGATCTCCTCGAGCACCGCCTTGAGCCGCTCCTCGAACTCGCCGCGGTACTTCGCCCCGGCCACCATCGCGGCCAGGTCGAGGCTGAGCAGGCGCCGGCCCTTGAGCGAGTCGGGGACGTCTCCGGCCACGATCCGCTGGGCCAGACCCTCCACCACGGCGGTCTTGCCGACGCCGGGCTCACCGATCAGCACGGGGTTGTTCTTGGTACGGCGCGACAGCACCTGGATCACCCGGCGGATCTCGGCGTCGCGGCCGATCACCGGGTCGAGCTTGCCGTCCTCGGCGGCCTGGGTCAGGTCCACTGAGTACTTCTCGAGGCTCTCGTACGTCGACTCCGCCTCGGGGCTGGTGACCCGACGGTTGCCCCGCAGAGCCGTGAGTCCCTCGCGCAGCCCGTCCGCGGTGAGACCGAGGCCGGTGAGCAGCGTCTTCGCGGCCGACTCGACGGTGGCCAGGCTGATCAGCAGGTGCTCGGTGGCCACGTAGTCGTCCTTCATGGACGCCGCGAGGTCGAGGGCACCCGCGAGCACGCGGGTCAGCGCCGGCGAGGCGGCCGGCTGCTGGACGGTCGCGCCACTGGCCTTGGGCAGCGCCTGCAGGGCGCCCTCGGCCTGGGCGGCCAGGGACGCGGCGTCGGCACCGGCCTTGCCGACCAGCTGGCGCGCCGTACCGTCGGCGTCGCGGAGCAGGGCGGCGAGCAGGTGGATCGGCTCGGTCTGGGTGTGGCCCGCCGTCGTCGCGGCGAGCTGGGCGGCCTCGATGGCCTCCCGGCTGCGCGTGGTGAACTTCTCGGCCCCGAACGTGCTCATGTCTGCGTAGGTCTCCCTGTGGCTGGGTGGCGGCCCACCCAGTGTGGACGCCTGTGGGTACAACGAGCCAGAAGTTGAGTCGATTCCCCTCAAGTCTGGCTTTTCTGCGGCCCGGCCCGTCCCACCGCAGCGGACGAGGTGGAATGCTCGTGGGTGCCCAGACCCCCACCTTCGGGAGGCAGAGATGTCAGAGCCCGCACACGCAGCAGAGCCGGTCGGCCGGGCCGGCACCCGACGTAGAGGAGGGGCCCGGACGGTCGGGCTGGTCGCGATCATCGCCGGCGTGGTCTTCGCGGTGGCCGGCGTGGTCGCCTACGTCGCCGTGCAGCAGACGCTGAGCGAGCAGAAGATCGTGGTCTCCGACGACGCCGACATGTTCGCCGGCAAGGCCGTCAACGGTCCCTTCACGGCGTACTCCCAGGCCATGGTCATCGGCAAGCACGCCAAGAAGATCGCGGGCGGCAAGACCTACGCCGAGCTCCCGCAGGACGACCCCAACCGCGACACGGTGATGACCGCGTCCTTCCTCCAGGCCAGTCTGTTCACGTCCGTGGTGGCGTTCGGTGTCTCCGCGATGGCCTTCGTGCTGGGGATACTGCTCGTCCTCGTCGGCTGGGCGCTGCGCCGGCTGGACCCGAAGACAGCGTGACCGCGCCGGAGACACCGTCGCTGGTCGCGGACTGCGGGCAGTGCTTCGCCCTGTGCTGCGTGCTGCTCCCGTTCAGCGCGGTCTCCGGCTTCGGCATCGACAAGCCCGGCGGTACGCCGTGCCCCCACCTCGCCGACGACGACCGCTGCAGCATCCACGCCACGCTGCGTCAGGACGGCTGGGCGGGCTGCGCGACGTTCGACTGCTTCGGGGCGGGCCAGCAGGTCTCGCAGGTGACCTACGGCGGGGTCTCGTGGCGCGAGTCGGCCGACCTCGGCGAGATGGCGGCCGTGCTCTCGGTGATGCGGCTGCTCCACGAGATGCTGGCGCACCTGACCGAGGTCGACCGCCACAGCCCCGACCCGACCGCGACCGGCCTCGCGGCCGAGATCGTCGTCCTGACCGGAGCCACGCCCAGCGAGCTCCTAGCCGTCGATCTCGACGACCTGCACGACCGGGTGGGCGATGTCCTCGAAGGGGCCAGCGCGAGTCTCCGCAGCGGCGCCGACCTACCGGGGCCGGGACCTGGCCGGGCAGGACCTGAGGAGGGCCGACCTGCGCGACGCCGACCTCCGCGGCGCCGTCCTGATCCGGACCGACCTGCGCGGCCTCGACCTGGGACGAGCAGATCTCCTCGGGGCCGATCTGAGGGATGCCGACGTCCGCGGCGCCGATCTCGGCCGCGCGCTCTTCCTCAGCCAGACGCAGGTCAACGCTGCGCTCGGCGACGACCGCACCGGACTCCCTGCCCGCTCACCCGGCCTGCGCACTGGGGCTGACCCGCGCCGTACGACGTCCGGTGCGCGGGCGCGGAAAACGCGGAACGGATCGGCACCGAGAGCCCGGTCCAGCCGATCTGTTCCGCGTTTTCCCGGGCCGGGCCGGAGACCACCCGGGCCGGACACCACTCGGGCCGGAGCACTGCCGTCAGCGGCCGCGCGAACGCCGCCACACCACGAGCGAGGCCGAGGGGTCCGGCCGGCGCAGGACGGGCAGCTTGTTGGGGTCGCTGGGCCGGGCGGTCATCGCCGCCCGCAGCGCGTCGCGCGTGGCGGCCAGCTCGTCGGCGAGCTCGTCGTTGCGAGCCCGGAGCGCGGTGACCTGGTTCTCCAGCTCGAGGATCCGGCGTACCCCCTCGATCCCCACGCCGCCGGACGTGAGCGACGCGATCTCGCGCAGCAGCTCGATGTCGCGGTGGCTGTAGCGACGCCCTCCGCCACCCGTGCGGCCCGGCATGATCAGGCCCATCCGCTCGTAGGCGCGCAGCGTCTGGGGGTGCAGCCCCGACAGCTCGGCGGCCACGCTGATCACGTAGACCGCGGCGTCGGGAGGAAGCGTCGGCTGGCTCACGACGTCTCGAAGAGGTTGGCGCGCAGGGTCGTGTCGCCGCCGGCGGCACGATAGGCGGTCAGAGCCTCGCGGGCGGCTTCGTTGAGGCGCGCGGGCACCTGCACCTGGACGGTCGCCAGCAGGTCTCCCTTGGTGCCGTCCTTCTTCCGGGCGCCACGACCTCGGACGCGGAAGGTGCGGCCGTTGGGGGTCCCGGCCGGGATCTTGAGGGTCACCGCGGTCCCCTCGAGGGTCGGGACCTTGATCTCGGCGCCCAGCGCCACCTCGTCGAAGGCCACCGGTACGTCGAGCGTGAGGTTGTCTCCGGCGCGACCGAAGAGCCGGTGCGGAGTCACCCGCACGGTCACGAAGAGGTCGCCGGCGGCACCACCGTTCTCGCCGGCGCCACCCTTGCCCCGCAGCCGGATCTTCTGCCCGTCCTTGACCCCCGCCGGGATGCGGGCCTGGATCGACCGGGCCGAGGTGCCGCGACCGGAGCCGTGGCAGGTCGGGCACGCCTCGTCGTAGATCAGCTGGCGGCCACCGCAGCGCGGGCAGGTCTCGTTGATCGAGAACGCGCCGCCCATCGAGCTGACGACGAAGCCTGCGCCCTCGCACTCGGGGCAGATCTTCGGGGTCGTGCCCGGCTTGCCGCCCGTGCCGTGGCACTCGGGGCAGGCCGAGTCGGAGGTCAGCCGGAGGCTGATCGTGACGCCGTCCATGGCGTCCATGAAGCTGATCGTGGCGTTGGTCTCGACGTCCGCGCCGCGGACCGCGCGTGTGCGCGTCTGCTGACGGCCACCACGGCCGCCGAAGAGGTCGCCGAACAGGTCACCGAAGCCACCGCCACCTGCGGTGCGGTCGCGCAGCAGGTCGTTGAGGTCGAATCCGCCCCCGCCCGGTGCGCCCCCGCCGAAGCCGCCACTGCCGTAGAGCTCGCGCATCTCGTCGTACTTCTTGCGCTTGTCCTCGTCGCCGATCACGTCGTAGGCCTCGGCGACGGCCTTGAACTTCTCGTGCTTGGCGGTGTCGCCCGGGTTGGAGTCGGGGTGGTTCGCGCGCGCCAGCTTGCGGTAGGCCTTCTTGATCTCGGCCTGTGTGGCCTGCTTGGTCACGCCGAGCTCGGCGTAGAAGTCCTTGGTCGCCCAGTCGGTGCGCATGCCGTCGGTGCTCACTGCCCCTCCTCCTCTCCGATGTCGTCCGTGTCGATCGAGCCGTGTCGCTGGTCGAGCCGTGTCGCTGGTCGAGCCTGTCGAGACCCGCTCAGTCGCCCGCCGGGTCGACGACCAGCACCTGCGCCGCGCGTACGACGCGGTCGCCGAAGCGGTAGCCCGCCTTGGCCACCACCTTGGCGGTGGTCACCTCGACGTCGGGATCCTGCCCGATGTGGCTGAGCGCCTCGTGGAGCTGGGGGTCGAACGGGTCGCCCGGCTCGCCGAACCTGGTCAGGCCGGCCTGACCGACGACTCGCTCGAGCTGGTCGGCCACGGCCTGGAAGCCGGGGTCGAGATCGCCGTGCTCGCGGGCCCGGTCGATCGTGTCGAGCACGTCGACGATCGGCGCCAGGGCGGAGTACGTCGCGTTCTCGCGCACCAGCTCGCGGTCGCGGTCGACGCGACGCTTGTAGTTGAGGTACTCCGCCTGCAGGCGTTGCAGGTCGGCCGTGCGCTCGGCCAGAGCGCGCCGGACCTCGGCGACCGGGTCCGGCTCGACGACGTCGTCCGCGACGTCCTGGGGCTCCAGCGGAGCCCCCTCCTCGAGCATGTTGTCCACGCCGGAGATGTCGGTCAACGCGGCCTCGACCTCGGTCTCGTTGGCCATCTCGCCGGCGGCGTCACCGAAGGAGCCGGCCCTCGGGGGAGCCGTCGCCGGCTCCCCCCGGGGCTGCTTCTTGGTCACTTGGCTTCGCCCTCGCCCGCCTCGTCAGCAGGCTCGTCCACGATCTCGGCGTCGACGACGTCGTCGTCGGCGGCACCGGTGGAGGTGTCGGACCCACCGGCCGCGGCCTGGTCGGCCTCGGCGGCGGCGTACATGGCGGCGCCCATCTTCTGGCTGGACTCACCGAGCTTCGTCACGCCCGCCTGGATCTCCTGCGAGCTCGCCTCGGCGTTCTCGAGGATCCCCTTCAGGGCGTCGAGGTCGGCCTGCACCTCGGTCTTGACGTCGTCGGGGATCTTGTCGGCGTTGTCGGTCAGGAACTTCTCGGTGGTGTAGACCATCGAGTCGGCCTGGTTGCGCGTCTCCACGGCCTCGCGGCGCGCGGCGTCCTCGGCGGCGTACTGCTCGGCCTCCTTGACCATCCGGTCGATGTCGTTCTTCGACAGCGCACTGCCGCCGGAGATCGTCATCGACTGCTCGCGCCCGGACGCCTGGTCCTTGGCGGAGACGTGGACGATGCCGTTGGCGTCGATGTCGAAGGTGACCTCGATCTTCGGGATCCCCCGGGGAGCCGGCGGCAGACCCGTGAGCTCGAAGTTGCCGAGGGGCTGGTTCTGCGCCCACATCTGGCGCTCGCCCTGGGCGACCTTGATCTCCACGCTCGGCTGGTTGTCGTCGGCCGTGGTGAAGATCTCCGACCGCTTGGTCGGGATCGTGGTGTTGCGCTCGATCAGGGACGTCATCACGCCGCCCTTGGTCTCGATGCCCAGGCTGAGCGGGGTGACGTCGAGCAGGAGCACGTCCTTGACCTCACCCTTGAGCACGCCGGCCTGGAGCGCGGCGCCCACCGCGACGACCTCGTCGGGGTTGACGCCCTTGTTGGGCTCCTTGCCGCCGAGCAGCTGCGTGACCAGCTCGCTGACCGCCGGCATCCGGGTGGAGCCACCGACGAGCACGACGTGGTCGATCTTGCCGACGTCGACGCCGCCGTCCTTGAGCACCGACTGGAACGGCGCCTTGGTGCGGTCGAGCAGGTCGGAGGTCAGCTTCTGGAACTCCGCGCGGGTCAGCTTCTCCTCGAGGTGGAGCGGGCCGGACTCGCCATGGGTGATGTAGGGCAGGTGGACCGTGGTCTCGCTCGATGCCGAGAGCTCGATCTTCGCCTTCTCCGCGGCCTCCTGGAGGCGCTGCATGGCGATCTTGTCCTGGGCCAGGTCGACGCCGTTGTTGTCCTTGAACTTCTTGACCATCCACTCCACGACGCGGGCGTCCCAGTCGTCGCCGCCGAGGTGGTTGTCACCGCTGGTGGCCTTCACCTCGACCACGCCCTCACCGATCTCGAGCAGCGACACGTCGAACGTGCCACCACCGAGGTCGAAGACGAGGATCGTCTGGTCGTCGCCCTTGTCGAGGCCGTAGGCCAGCGCGGCCGCGGTGGGCTCGTTGACGATCCGGCTCACGGTCAGGCCCGCGATCTCGCCGGCCTCCTTGGTGGCCTGGCGCTGGGCGTCGGAGAAGTACGCCGGCACGGTGATCACCGCGTCGGTGACGGTCTCGCCGAGGTAGGCCTCGGCGTCGCGCTTGAGCTTCTGCAGCACGAAGGCGCTGATCTGCTGGGGGGTGAAGTCCTTGTCGTCGATCTTCTGGGACCAGTCGGTGCCCATGTGACGCTTCACCGAGCGGATGGTCCGGTCGATGTTGGTGACCGCCTGCCGCTTGGCCACCTCACCGACGAGGACCTCGCCGGACTTGGCGAACGCCACCACGGACGGGGTGGTGCGAGCACCCTCTGCATTGGGGATGACGGTGGGTTCTCCACCTTCGAGGACGGCGACGACGCTGTTCGTCGTACCGAGGTCGATGCCGACGGCACGAGCCATGTTGGGTTACCTCCGGGTCGTCCGGCTGCTTTCCAGCCGGTCTGGGTGCGGGATCTCGACACCATCCTGACGGTCAGTGTCTCGGTGACAAAATCCTTGAGTCGGATCGGCTCAACTTCTGTCACTCGTCCCAACGCACGACCCCGTGGTCGTTGTTCCCGCTCCCCGGAGATTTCCGAGGTCAGCAGGCGCGGAGGTCCCCGGCGGCGAAGCTGCCGCCGTTGCCCATCTGGGAGGTGCCGATGCCGGCGTTCAGCACGTAGGCCTTGCCCCGCGGGAGCTTGACGGTGCCCACGTCGGAGACGTGGCCCTTCGCGACCCAGCCGCTCTTCCACTTCTGGCCGGTGTTGTCGCCGTTCTTGGTGACCCAGGCGGTGCCGTTGACCCGGGTGGTCGCCTTCGAGGCGTCCACGCGGAGCCGGACCTTCCACGGACCGGTGTGGGTGGTGGCGACCTTGCAGGCCTGGATCTTCCCGCCCGCGGTGGTCGCGAGGTTCTTCCAGTGGTGTCCGGCGGCGTCCGCCGACAGGGCGGGTCCGGTGGCGACGAGAGCCAGGGCGGCGATCGCCGCAGCCCGAGAGGCGAGGTTCATGTGAGTCCTTCGGTGAGGTGGGAGCGTGAACCTAACCCGGGCCGGGCGGACGCCGTGGCCGAATGCCGGAGAACCGACCGATCGGCCGCGATCCGAGCCCTCGGCGCGCGCTACCGTTCGGGGGTGGTGGCGCACCGGGTCCTGATCTCCGCGCACCGGTGCGGATTCACCGAGCTGGGTGAGGTCGCGGGGGCGGAGGACCCACTGGCCGGGATCGCCCACTCGGCGGCCGTCGGTGCGGACTACTGCGAGTTCGACGTACGACGGTGCACGGACGGCACCTTCGTGATCGCGCACGACCCCGACGTGGGCGGCGACCCGATCCGCACCCTCGACTGGCCGACGCTGCATGCCCGGGCCCCCGAGGTCCTCCGGCTCGACCAGCTGCTCGCGGCGCTGGCCGTGACCGGGATGGGCGCCCACGTCGACGTGAAGTTCGAGACCTCCGGCAGCGCTCGCAGGAGCGGTGAGTCGTGGGAGGCCGACCTGCTCGCCGCGCTCGCCGACGCCCTGCCCGCGGACCGGATCGTGATGACCACCGGCCGCCGCGACGCCACCCGGGCCATGCGCGCCTGGGCGGTCGAGCGGCGGTCCGGGCTGCTCGTCGGGATGAGCATCGGCGCCAGCATCCGCGGCCTGTCCTGGACCGAGGCCGTGCGGCGCCTGTGGGGTGAGGTGTTCCCCCATCGCCGGTTCGCCGACTCGCACGCGGATGCGGTGGCGGCGCACTACGCGCTGGCGATCATCCGGCTGTCGCGCTGGACGAAGAAGATCGGCGTTCCGCTGCTGGTGTGGACCGTCGACAGCCCGCGCCTGCAGCGCCGGCTCCTGCACGACCGCCGGATCTGGATGATCACCACCAACCACCCCGCACAGGCCTACCAGATCCGCGAGGGTCACCCTCGCTAGCGTGGTCGCATGCCCTCGGACGAAGAGATCACCCGTCATCACGACGACCCGCCCGGGTCGGACCCGTGGGTCGAGGGGCACGCACCGACGCCTGACGTCATCCGTGTCGTGGAGTACGACGACGGGTGGCCGGCGGCGTTCGCGCGGGTCGAGGCCGTCGTGCGGGGCGCGCTCGGCGAACGCGTCCTCGAGATCCATCATGTCGGCTCGACGTCGGTGGTCGGCCTCCCGGCGAAGCCGGTGATCGACATCGACCTGGTCGTGGCCGACCCTGCCGACGAGCCGTCCTACGTCCCGGATCTGGAGGCCGCCGGCTTCGTCCACACGGTCCGGGAGCCGTGGTGGCACGAGCACCGGCTGTTGAAGTACGACGACCCGGTCGCCCATGTGCACGTGTTCGGGCCCGGCTGCCCGGAGGTCGTCCGGCACCTGATGTTCCAGACCTGGCTGCGCGACCATCCCGACGACCTGACGACGTACGCCGACGCCAAGCGCAGCGCGGCGGCCGAGATGAACGCACGACCGAGCGGTGGCACGGGGATGGACTACAACCGGCACAAGGAGCCGGTGGTCCGGGAGATCTACGACCGGATGTTCCGCGCCCACGGAATGCTCCGGTGACGGTCCGCCCGGCGACGGAGCACGACCTCGCCGGCCTGGCCGCCATCTACGACGAGCAGGTCCGGACCGGGATCGCGACCTTCGACCTCGAGCCACCACCCACGTCGTACTGGGTGCGTCGGATCGCGAGCGACGAGCCGGGCGACCACGTCCTGGTCGACGACGAGGCCGGCCAGGTCGTGGGCTTCGCGTACTCCTCGGCCTACCGCCCCAGGCCGGGCTACCGGCTGACCCGCGAGACGTCGGTCTATCTCGCCGAGCGGGCGAGGGGCCAAGGGCGCGGACGCCGGTTGTACGACGACCTCCTGCCCCGCCTCACCGCCGACGGGATGCACGTGGCGCTCGCCCTGATCGCCGTCCCCAACCCGGCCAGCGTCGCGCTGCACGAGGCCTGTGGGTTCGAGCACCTCGGGACCATGCGCGAGGTGGGCCGGAAGTTCGAACGGTGGCTCGACACCGCGTGGTACCACCGCCTGCTCTGAGCGAGCACCGGGAGGCGGAGGAGGCGGAGGAGGCCGCCGGCCTCCCCCGCCTTCACCCCCGACCGGATCCGGGCTCACAGCCCGGGCATGACCTTCCCGCCGCTCGCGGTGTAGTGGAAGTGGTCGCTGTGGTAGCCGTGCCGGGACTGGACCACCTGCTGCTGGTGCTGGTCGCTCGGTCCGACCGAGCCGCTCGAGTCGTTCGCGATCGAGAACGCCACCCCACCGAGAGCGATGGCCACCACCGCGGCGGCCGCGGCCGCCATCGGGACGGGGTGATGGGTGAGAGTCGTGGTGCTCATGGCTTGTCTCCTGGTCCGGGGCCGGTCGTCCGGCCTGCTCACCCCTGACGCTCGCCGTAAGCCCGGCCCGGGACATCGGGCAGATTCCTCATCTTGGGTCCGTGCCACGCCGCGGTCCCTCAGGCCCCGACCGGCGCACGCCGCAGCCCCGACGAGCCACCGCGACCGCCGAGCCCCCGCCGGGCGTAGGGCAGATGCGGCGCCGACGTACGGCGGACCTCGCGCGGCGTCATGCCGATCTGAGGCCCTGACTACGTCATCTGCCCGATCCGCCGGGGACGTCTTAGCGGCAGATTCGTAGGCAACCGGAAACGCCACCGAACCGAGGAGCAGACCATGAACACCTTCGTCGCCAGCCCGAACCTGGCCCTGACCGTTGCCCACCAGACCATCGCCGAGCGGGTCGCCGATGCGGAGCTGCGCGCGCTGGCGCGCAGCGCGCGAGCCGAGAGACGTGCGGCGCTGAGGGAGACCTCGCGGCTGAGCGCCCGGCCGACCGAGCACTACCGCCTGCCCTGGTGGGCCTTCCGCTTCGCTCACACCGCCCACTGAGGACCGGGGCCGGCGCAGCCACGAGAGACTCCCTGCTCCTCGCGCTGCGTCGGCCCTCACGACCCGCGCCGGCACCCACCCACCCGGGTGCCGGCGCGACGGCGTCCGAGCCCGAGAAGCTCCCGCGGGCAAAGGGTGGACGGCTCCCTTTCCGGTTGTGGCGATCCTCTGGGAGGATCGGCGGGTGGTCGCGATGCAGGGCCAGCCAGAACCCACCCCCCGCGCCTCCTGGACCGACCAGGCTGCAGCGCTGCTCCGTCATGCCCAAGGGGTCGCCGAGGAGCTGCAGGCGCAGGCGGAGGAGGAGGCGCGCGGGCTCACCGAGCAGGCCGAGCTCCTGCGTCTCGAGGCCGACCGGCTCCACGCCGAGGCCGCGCGCGCCCGCGACCTCGCCCAGCAGGCCCTCGACGACAGCTCGAAGGACGCCGAACAGGTCGTCAGCGACGCCGGCGACCAGGCCCGACTCCTGATGGAGGCGGCGCAGACCCACCACGACCAGATCGTCGCCGAGGCCGAGAGCACCGCCACCCAGCGGCTCCAGGCCGCCGACGAGCACCACCGCCAGGCACACGACGAGGCCGACCGCGTGCGCGAGGAGGCGCAGCAGCAGGCAGATGCCTGGGTGGCGTCGGCACGGGCCCGGGCCGACCAGCAGGACTCCGAGACCCGCGACCTGGTCGCCACCCGGGTCGCCGAGGCGGAGGCCCGGAGCGAGGCGCTCCTCGCCGCAGCGGAGGCCGAGACCACCTCCTTGCGCGAGAAGGCCGAGCAGGAGGCGCACGCGGCGCGAGTGGCCGCCGCGGCCGACGCGGACGAGATGCGGCAGGCCGCCGAGCAGGTGCTGGCCTCCGCCCGCGCGCGGGCCGAGGAGGTCGTGGCGGCCGCCCAGGAGGAGGCACGGCGCGAGCTCGCGGTGTCCGCCGAGCAGACGACCTGGACGCAGCAGACGGTGCGGTCTCTGCTCGAGACCGCGGACCTCGAGTCCGACCGGTTGCGGCAGCTCGGGCACCGCGAGGCGGCCGACCGCGTACGACGTGCCCGGCTCGGCGTCGGCGACGTCGCCGCGCGCCTGCGCCAGCGGCTCGCCGTCGAGACCGACGCCGCCCAGCGCGAGGCCGACTCCCTGCGCCAGTCCGCCGCCCACGTGCTCGCCCGGGCCGAGCAGGACGCGGAGCGCGTCCGGGAGGCCGGCGAGACCGAGGCCGCACGGGTCCGGGCCGACGCGGAGGCCGCAGTGGCGCAGGCCGAGGAACGCGCGAGCCACCGCCTCGAGGAGGCCGAGCACGGCGCCCGGACCCTGCGCGAGCAGGTGGCCCTGGAGATCCTCGCGAAGGAACGGGCCGCCGACGACGAGCTACGCCGTGCGCGTGCGGCGGGTGCCGGCATGGTCGCCGACGCCCGGGCCGAGGCCGACGAGCTGCGCGCACAGGCGCGCCGTACGCTCGAGGACGCGCGCGCCGAGATCGCCCTCCTGGCCCGCCGACGCGACGGCATCACCGCTGAGCTCGGACAGCTCTCGGGCGTCATCCAGGCACTCGCGGTGCCACACCCCCACCCCTCCACCACAGAGGAACAAGAGCAGTGACCGACCAGAACACGTTCAAGACCGTCATGCGTGGCTACGACCCTGCCGAGGTCGACCGCCGGCTCGAGGAGCTCACGGCGTCCGTGACGGAGGTGACCCACCAGCGCGACGGTCTCGCCGCGCGCGTCGAGGAGCTGCACCACGCCACCAGCGCGCCCGCCCAGCCGGCGAGCTACGAGCACCTGGGATCTCGGGTGGGCCAGATCCTCGGCCTGGCCGAGAGCGAGGCGCTCGAGCTCCGGACCGAGGCGCAGGAGGAGGTCGACGCGCTGCGCGCGAACGCCCACCAGGAGGCCACCCGGGTCCGAGAGGAGGCCGACCGCTACGCCGCGCGCGTGCACAGCGAGGCCGACGCGCAGGCGGCACGGATCGTGGAGGACGCGCGCAAGGCCGCCGACGAGCACCGCGACAGCGCCGAGCGCGACGCCTCGGTCCGCCTGCAGGAGGCCGAGGCCGTCTACGAGGAGCAACGCGCTCGGGCGGCGAAGGCGGCCGCGGACTTCGAGACCACGCTGGCCGGCCGGCGGAGTGCCGCCGAGGACGAGTTCACGCAGAAGATGGGCGAGGCCCAGGGGCGTCTCGACGAGATGAGCGACCTGGCCGAGCGCACCCGGCTCGACGCCGAGGGCACCCGGGCCCAGGCCGCCAAGGAGGCCGGCCGCCTCACCGAGGACGCCCACGAGACCGCCGCTCAGATCATCAGCGAGGCCAAGGCCACGGCCGAGCGGATCCGGAGCGACTCCGAGCGCGAGCTCGCCGCTGCCACCCAGCGTCGCGACAGCATCAACTCCCAGCTGGCCAACGTCCGGCAGATGCTGGCCACGCTCACCGGTACGGCGCCGTTCTCGCTGACCGGTCTCGCCGACGCACCCGACGAGGCGTGGATCGGGAGCGACGAGGAGCCCGGGTCGGCCGCTGACGGTCAGCCTCACGTCGAGACGAACGAGTCCCCGGCCGCCCGGGAGTCGGGCGAGCCGGTGGACGCCGGGCACGACGCCGGGCACGACGCCGGGCACGCCGAGATGAGCGAGGAGGAGCTCGCCGCCCACGGCCGCAGCTGACGCTGTCGGGCGCTCGGGGGTCCGGTCGTCGCGCTCGCCCGACCGGTCGTGCGTGCCGTGGAGCCTGCGCTCCTGCTTCTCTTTCGAGTCCGCGGAGTGCAGGCTGGTCCCATGCCGCTCTCGCCCACGACCGTCGTCCTGTTCGGTGCCACCGGCGACCTGTCCCGGCGCAAGCTGCTGCCGGGGCTGCTCCATCTCTTCCAGACCGGCCTGATGCGCGACGTCACCGTCGTGGGCACCTCCCTCGACGAGCACGACCGCGACTCGTTCATCGAGTTCGCCCACCAGGCGGTCACCGAGTTCGGCGGCGACGACGGCGACACCGACGGCTGGTCGGAGTTCGCCAAGCTCCTCCACTGGTCGCCGGGCGAGACCGGACCGGAGGGCCTGCGCCGCACGATCGAGGAGGCCGAGGGCGGCCGAGCCGGGGAGTTCGAGCGGCTGCACTATCTCTCCGTACCGCCGAAGGCCGCCCTGTCGGTGGTCCACGAGCTCAAGGAGGCCGGTCTCGTCGAGCGCAGCCGGATCATCATGGAGAAGCCGTTCGGGACCGACCTCGAGAGCGCCAAGAAGCTGAACGCCGAGCTGCACGAGGTCTTCCGGGAGGAGCAGATCTTCCGGATCGACCACTTCCTCGGCAAGGAGGCGGCGCAGAACATCCTGGCCTTCCGCTTCGCCAACGGGCTGTTCGAGCCGATCTGGCACCGCAACCACATCGACCACGTCCAGATCGACGTCCCCGAGAGCCTGGGGCTCGAGCAGCGGGCGTCCTTCTACGAGGGCACGGGCGCCTACCGCGACATGGTGGTCACCCACCTGTTCCAGGTGCTCGCGTTCACCGCCATGGAGCCCCCGACGACGCTGGACCCGATGGCGATCGGCGAGGAGAAGAACAAGGTCTTCCGGTCGATGCTGCCGATCGAGCCGCACGACGTCGTACGAGGGCAGTACGTCGGGTACCGCGACATCGAGGGCGTCGCGCACGACTCCGACACCGAGACGTTCGTCGCGCTCAAGTGCTACATCGACAACTGGCGCTGGGCCGGCGTGCCGTTCTACCTCCGCACCGGCAAGCGGCTGGCCGAGGGTGCCCGCATCATCTCGATCGCCTTCCGCGAGCCGCCGCGCTCGATGTTCCCTCCGGGCTCGGGCGTCGGCGACCACGGGCCCGACCACCTGACCTTCGACCTGGCCGACCAGGCCAAGATGTCGCTCTCCTTCTACGGCAAGCGCCCCGGCCCGGGCATGAAGCTCGACAAGCTGTCGATGCAGTTCGCGATGCACGACACCGGCTGGGCCGGTGCCGTGCTGGAGGCCTACGAGCGCCTGATCTACGACGCCGCGCGCGGTGACCGCACGCTCTTCACCACCGCCGAGGGCATCGAGCGTCTCTGGGAGATCTCCACGCCGATCCTCGACAACCCGCCGATCGTGCGTCCCTACTCCCAGGGATCGTGGGGTCCGAACCAGATCCACCAGCTGATCGCGCCGTTCGCCTGGCGGCTCCCGTTCGAGCGCCAGTGGCGCAACCCCAACGAGATCGGGGGCTAGCGGCCCACCTCGCTCAGGAGCTCGAGATCTGGTCGGCCAGCTTGGTCGCCTGCGCCTCGTCGTAGTCGCCGATGATGGCCAGCTTGCCGCTGTCGAACGACGGGTCGACGACGACCGAGGTCAGCACGGTCCCCTGGAGCGAGTAGGCCACGTCGGTGCCGGCGAGCGACTTCGTCCCGGCGGCCAGGGTGCTCGCCGTCGACGGGTCGAGCGTGACCTGGATGAACCACAGCTTGCTGTGCCCGATCTGCTTGGCGACCGCGGTGTCGACGCCGCCGGTCGTGATCGGGTCCTTCATCAAGTAGACGGTCTTCGCGGCGTCGCACTCCATCAGCATCCCCTGCACCGTCGCCGGGTCCATCGGGCACGACTGGTGGCTCATCTGGGACATCAGGTCCTGGGGGACCTGGGGCCCGTACTGGAGCCCCGGCGAGTAGCGCGCGAAGACGGGTCGCACCTCGAGCGAGGACGTCGGGGCCGCCGAGCCGCTGTCGGACGGCGTACCGCTCGTGGAAGAGCTGGAGCCGGAGCCGCAGCCGGTGGCGAGGCTCGCGATCAGGGCGAGCGGGGCCAGGGTTCGCAGGAGAAGCACGGCCACCATCTAACAGGGCCGGACCAACCCCTCAGGCGTGAGCCGGACGCCCGCGGAATAACCGGGGCCCGCGCGTTGTCGGCCCTGACATGACCGAATCCCACGTCCCGACCGTGACCCTCAACGACGACCGGCAGATCCCCCAGCTCGGCTTCGGCGTCTTCAAGGTGCCGCCCGCCCAGACGCAGGAGACCGTGGAACGCGCCTTCGAGGCGGGCTACCGCCACATCGACACCGCGCAGATGTACGGCAACGAGGAGGGTGTCGGTGCCGCGATCAAGGCGTCGGGGCTGCCGCGCGAGGAGCTGTGGATCACCACCAAGCTCAACAACGGCTTCCACCGCCCCGACGACGCCCGCCGCGAGCTCTCGGCCTCCCTCGACCGGCTCGGCCTCGACCAGGTGGACCTGTTCCTCATCCACTGGCCGCTGCCCACGCGGTACGACGGTGACTACGCCTCCACGTGGCGCACCCTCGTCGAGCTCCGGTCGGACGGTGGGGCGCGCTCGATCGGCGTCTCGAACTTCGAGCCCGACCACCTGCAGACGATCATCGACGCGACGGGCGTCGTACCGGCGGTCAACCAGATCGAGGTCCACCCGTTCTTCGGCAACGAGGCCGCCCGGGCCGCCGACGCGCAGCACGGCATCGTCACCGAGGCCTGGGCGCCGATCGCGCGCGGCCAGGTGAACGACGACGCCACGATCACGGCGATCGCCGAGCGGCTCGGGCGGACCCCCGCCCAGGTCGCCCTGCGCTGGCACGTCCAGCGGGGCGACATCGTCTTCCCGAAGTCGATGCACGTCGAGCGGATGCGCGAGAACTTCGCGATCTTCGACTTCGAGCTCTCCGCCGACGACGTCGCGGCGATCGCCGCGCTCGACCGAGGCGAGGACGGCCGCACCGGGCCCAACCCGAACACCATGGACTGGCTCGGCTGACCCGCCCGCGGGTCGTCCGCCCCACGACCACCTAGAGGTGAACCTCAGGCGGACGACCCGGAGTCGAGGGACCGGCCCCAGCGGCGCAGCAGGCCGGCGAGCTGGGTCCGCTCCTCGGCGTTCAGCCCCGAGACCAGGCGCGCCTCGTTGGCGACGTGCCGTCCCATCAGTCCGTCGACGAGCGCCAGGCCCCGGTCGGTGAGGCGGATCCGGCGCGACCGGGCGTCGGCCTCGCTGACCGTGCGCGTCACCAGCCCTCCGCGTTCGAGCCGGTCGATCCGCTTGGTGACCGCGGACGACGTGACCATGGTCGAGGCGCCGAGCTCGCTCGGCGTCAGCTCGTACGGCGCGCCGTGACGGCGCAGGGTGACCAGGACGTCGAAGTCCCCGTCGCCGAGCCCCTCCTCGGCGAAGACCGCGCGCAGCTCGACGTTCAGCACGTCCGCGAGCCGGTGCAGCCGCCCGATCAGGCCGATCGGTGAGGCGTCGAGGTCGGGGCGCTCCCGGGCCCACTGCTCGAGGATCTCGTCGACATGATCGCGTTCCATGCCTTCACTATATCTTCCCGGGAAGGTATATTAGTTTCCATGGAAACTACCACCTGGCGCGCCGCCCTCCTCACCGCCTTCGCCCCCGCCGCCTGGGGTACGACGTACCTGGTCACCGAGCGCCTGCTCCCGCCCGACCGGCCGCTGCTCTCGGCCACCCTGCGAGCGCTCCCGACCGGACTGGTCCTCCTCGCGGTGACCCGTCGCCTGCCGCACGGCGACTGGTGGTGGCGTGCTGCCGCGCTGGGCGTGTGCAACATCGGCCTCTTCTTCCCGCTGCTGTTCCTCGCGGCCTACCGCCTGCCGGGTGGCCTCGCCTCGACCCTCCAGGCCACCTCGCCACTGGCCGTGATGGCGCTCGCGGCGCTGCTGATCGGCGAGCGCGCGGGCACCGCTCGGCTCGTGGCCGCCGGCGTCGGCGTGATCGGGGTGGCGCTGCTGGTGCTGCGCTCCCCGGGTCATCTCGACCCGCTCGGCCTGGCCGGCGCGTTCGGCTCGGTCGCGGTCTCCGCGCTCGGCTTCGTGCTGATCAAGCGGTGGACGCCGCCCGTCGACATGCTCACCCTCGTCTCCTGGCAGCTCGTCGTGGGTGGCCTGGCCCTGGTCCCCGTCGCCCTGCTCGTGGAGGGGCCACCGCCCCACCTCGACGCGCCCGCCGTCGGCGGCTACCTGTGGCTGATGGTCGCCGGGACCGGGCTGGCGTACTGGTGCTGGTTCACCGGCCTGCGCGCCATGCCCGCCGGTGCCGTGTCGCTGATCGGGCTGGTGAACCCGGTGGTCGGCACGACCCTGGGCGTCGCGATCGCCGGCGAGGTGTTCGGGCCGCTCCAGGCGCTCGGCGTCCTGCTCGTGCTGGGCGGCGTGCTGGCGGGCCAGCCCGGCACCCTGGCCTGGGTACGCCGGTCGGTGGCGGCCCGCCGTACGACCTCGGTGGCCTCGGCTGCGCCCGCCCGTGCCGGCGAGTGCGGTGCCTAGCGGATGACGACCTTGACCGGGTTGGAGGCCCGGTGGGTGTCGGAGTCGATCACGCGGAACCGGTTGGGGCCGGGCGTCCCGGTCTGGATGTAGGTGGAGAACGTGCCGTTGGTGACCGAGGCGGAGATCGAGTAGAAGTCCTGCCACCCGCCGTTGCTGAACTTCTGGACGTTCAGCACCGCGCCCTCACCACCCGGATAGGTCCCGGTCAGGTCGATCCGACCCATCGGGGCCACGGACGTCTCGCCTGCCTGCAGGGAGATCCGCTTCTTGGGCTTGTGGATGCTCGGGCTGGAGGTCTGGCTCGAGTCCGAGGTGGACGAGGTGCCCAGCGTGATCGAGGGGCCGTCGGACACCTTGGTCTTCTGCGGCGTGGGCAGATAGAGCGTGGCGCCGGGGTCACCGGCCACCGCGGCGTGCCCGCCACCGAGGCCGAGCACGTGGGCCCCTGCCAGCACGGCCAGGCCGGTCACCAGACCCACGGCCAGGGCCACACCCACCAGGGCCAGGAGCCCGGAGATCACCGGGCGCTGCTCATCCGCACTCACGTCGGGCCACACCTCCTCAGCGGCCCATTGTTCAGCAACGACCAAGCGTCCGACGAAACCGGGCCACCTCCGACAGGTGACCCGCCGTCATCCTGAGGGATGAAATGGCGGGTTCCCGGTCATCCTCACGACGTAATTGTGGTGTCGCGCGGTGTCCGGAGGAGCCCGCGCGGTCGGAGACTGCGAAGCGGGGTCCGCAACGGGGGGCTCCCGACCACCGAGGAGACGACGACGATGCATACACGTTCCAGTGCCGCGGCCACCGCGCTGCTGCTCACAGCCTCAACAGCCGGTCTGGCCCTGTCCAGCGGCTCCGCCGAGGCCACCGGGTCGCACCACGCGTCGGCCGCTCACGCGGCCACGCTCACCGTGACCATCACCTCCAAGAAGTCCGGCCCGAAGCTGTCGGTCGGCAAGATCCGTCCGGGCAACACGCTCTTCAAGGTCGTCCGTGGCGGCGTGGGCGGATCGATCCAGGTGCTGCGGCTCAAGAAGGGCTACTCCCTGAAGAAGGCGACTGCCGACTTCGGCAAGGCCTTCGGGCAGACGACCGACGTGAAGGCCGTGCGCCGCATCGACAGGTTCGTGGTGTTCTACGGCGGCATGCCGGTGCCCGCGAAGGGCGACAAGCCCAACATCTGGGGCGTCGACATCGACAAGGCCGGGAAGTACTTCGTGCTGAACCTCGACAAGAACACGTTGTCGACGCTGACGGCCAAGGGGTCCCACCAGCACCGCGCGCTCCCGAAGACCACCGGGCATCTCGGCATGAAGACGATCGCCGGTGGCGCCAACGCCTTCGTGGCGCCCGCGAACGACCCGCACAAGGGGTGGATGAAGACCACGAACCACGCGGCCGAGCCGCACTTCATCGTCCTCGACAAGGTCAAGGAGGCCACGACCGACCAGGACGTGCAGGAAGCACTGATGAGCCCGAACCCGCCGGACTTCCTGCTCGGCCCCGAGCTGGACACCGAGGTCATCAGCCCCGGACACACGTTCGTGTGGAAGTACGGCACGAGCAAGGGCAAGTACCTCGCGCTCTGCTTCTGGCCGAGCAAGGTGGACGGCACGCCCCACGCGATCATGGGCATGTTCAAGCTGTTCCACCTGAACTGACGGGGCGAAGCCCTCAGGGGCTCGGCTCTGCGTGATCGGCGCGCTCAGCGGCGAGCTGCCTGGCCTGTCTCTCGGCCACGGCATGCTCGTCGGTGAGCGCGTCGTAGCGCCAGAAGTCGTGCAGCCACATCGCGGTCAGGCCGACGCCGGCCACGCAGCTCACTCCGCCGCTGACGATCGAGCCACGCACCGTCCAGCGGTCGGCCACGAAGCCGGCCCGGACCTGGCCCGCCAACGGGCCGATCGAGTAGCTCAGCATCTCGATGCCGGCCAGGCGGCCGCGCATGTTGTCGGGGATCGTCTGGTTCCAGATCGTGCCGCGGAAGACCGCCGAGATCATGTCCGCGGCCCCGGCCAGGGCGAAGAAGACCAGGCAGACCCAGATCGAGCGGGAGGTGCCGGCCAACGCGATGAACGCGCCGTAGGCCATCGCGGCCAGCACGATGGCCCGCCCGTGCCGATGGACCCGGGAGGTCCAGCCGGAGAGCGCCGTGGCGACGACGGCGCCGACGGTCTCCGCCGAGTAGAGCAGCCCGAGCAGCTGGGGCCTGGCGAACACCTGGTCGGCCAGGGCGGGGAACAGCACGATCGGCATCGCCAGCATCATCGCGATCAGGTCGACGACGTAGGTGCCGAGCAGGTCGCGGCGGCTGAGCGCATACCGCAGACCCTTCTTGATCCCGCTGAGGCTGGGGGGCTCCGTCTCGCCGACGTGCGGGTAGCGCCGCATCGCGGCATAGAGCATCGAGGCGACGAACAGGCCGACGATGTCGACCAGGAAGCACCAGCCCGGCCCGAACGACGCCACGATGACGCCGCCGATCGCCGGCCCGACCAGGACGCCCGACTGCATGCCGAGGCTGCTGAGCGCGTTGGCGGCCACGATCTCGTCGTGCCGGACGGTCCGCGGGAGCAGCGCCTCCCGTGAGGGTCGCTGCAGCGCCGAGGCCGAGGCCAGGAGCCCCGAGACCAGGAAGATCTCCCACAGCCGCGGGTGGGGTGAGAAGGCGTTGATCGCGAGCCAGGCCGTGAACGCGGCCTGGGCGATCCCGGTCCAGATCAGGAGCAGGCGGCGGTCGAAGTGGTCGGCGAGCGCGCCGCCGTAGAGGCCGAAGACGATCAGCGGGACCAGCTCCACCAGGCCGACGGCACCGACCGCGAGGTTGGATCCGGTGAGCTGGTAGATCTGGTAGGGGATGGCGACGTAGGTCATCATCCCGCCGAGGTAGAAGACCGTGCCGGCGATCAGGAGCAGGCGGAAGTCGCGGTGCTCACGAAACGGACCCAGGTCCATTCTGAGCGCGCGAAGTCGTGCCCCCCAACCCATCCGGTCATTGTGACGGCCCGCCGACCCGCCCGAACGCGAATTGGCCAAGTCGTGATCAGCCCAGGCGGATCCGAGCGCCGCGGCGCGGCACGCTCGTGATGTTGCGCACCTTGGGTCTGTCGCGCCCCACGGCGGTCACGTCGTACGCCGTGAGGATCTCGCGGAGGACGGCCACGCCCTCCATCACCGAGAACCCCGCCCCGATGCACCGCCGGACGCCGCCGCCGAACGGGATCCAGGTGTTCACCGGTGGGTGGTGGCCGACGAACCGCGTCGGGTCGAAGCGCTCGGGGTCGGGGTGGTTGTCACCGCGGGCGTGGCTGACCAGGATCGACGGTCCGACCGTGGTGCCGGCGGGGAGGTCCCAGCCGGCCAGCGTGACCGGCTGCATCAGGGTGCGGACCACCATCGGGATCACCGGGTGGAGCCGCATCGACTCCTTCATCACGGCCTCGAGGTAGGCGTCGTCCCCGTCGCGCGCAGCGGTGCGGGCGCGGGCGAGCTGGTGGGCGTTGCTACCGAGCTCGTGGAGCGCCCAGGCCAGGGCCGTCGCGGTGGTCTCGTGCCCGGCCAGCAGCAGCGTCACCAGCTGGTCGCGGAGCTCCTCGTCGGTGAGCCGGTCGGCCTCGTCACCGGCCAGGAGGAGGCGCGACAGCACGTCGGACCGCTCGGCGAGGTCGGGCGCCAGGCGACGCTCCCGGATCTCGGCGTACATCAGCGCGTCGAGCCGGTAGGCGTTCGCGACCGTTCGCTTCCACGGCCCGAACCGCTGGAGCCAGGGGTACCCCCAGCCGAGCAGCACGGCGGGGCTGATGTTCACCGTACGGTTCACGCACGGCCGGAGGCGGGCCAGCCGCGTCTCGTCCGTCACGCCGAAGACCACGCGCAGGATGACCTCGAGGGTCAGCGCGTTCATCCGGTCGAGGCTGCGGAACTCCTCGCCGGGTGACCAGCGAGCCACCTCGTCGCGGGCGACCTCCTCGACCATGGCGCGGTAGGTGCGCAGGGCGTGGCCGTTGAACGCCGGCATCAGCAGCGCCCGGGCCCGGTGGTGCTCACGGCCGTCCTGGAGCAGCAGCGAGTGCTCGCCCATGATCGGGCCGAGGATCGCGTTCCCCTTGCCGGCGTGGAAGACCTCCGGGTCGCCGGCGAAGATCTCCTTGGCGTGCTCCGGACGCGTGAAGAGTACGAGTGGCCGTCCGCCGGGGACGATCCGCACGGTGAACACGTCGCCGTACGTGCGCCACATCCGGGGGACGAAGCGGTGGCGGAACCGGAGCAGGCCCACGCTCTGCACCCAGACCGGCCAGTGCGGGCCGGGAGGGAGGCCCGTCGCGTCGATCGCGGGAGCGGCCGCGCCGCCGAACGGCCGCATCCGTTCGAAGCGGCGCGCGGTCAGCTCGGCGGTGTCGGTCTGGTCGAGCGTGGTCATGGCGGCTCCGTTCGCGCTCGCCATACTACGAGTACGCGAACCCGCGGACCAGCCTCAGCCGAGCAGGCCCTCCCGGCGGGCGATGGCGGCCGCCTCGGTCCGCCCCGCCGCGCCGAGCTTGCCCAGGATGTTGGACACGTGGACCGAGACGGTCTTGGTGCTGATGAAGAGCTGTCGCCCGATCTCGCCGTTGCTGCGGCCTTCGGCGACGAGGGCCAGGATCTCGGACTCACGGGGCGTGAGCGTGGCTCGCGGGCCGGGCGCGGCGGGCGTGGGCGCGGTCGCCCCGACCAGCGACAGCAGGGGGGTCGCGCCGAGCAGGCGGGCCGTCTCGGACGTCGCCTCGGCCTGCTCGCGCGCCTCCTCGGCGTCGCCGGCGGCGGTCAGGAGCGAGACGAACCGGGCGCGCACGCAGGCGAGCTCGTAGGGAGCGCCGTAGGACTCGAAGCGGCTGACCGCCTCGCGCCAGGCGGCCAGCAGCTCGTCGTGGGTGGGCGGGTCGATGTCGGCCGCCCACCGCCAGCGCAGCAGCTCGGCCCACAGCCGCGCCTCCCAGGCACGGGCCTCGGGGCCCCACTCGACCAGGGCGTCACCGCGTCGGTCGATCACCCCGCGGGCGTCGGCGACCAGCCGCGCCACGACGTCGGCGTCCTGGGCCCGCTCGGTCGCGCTGCGGTGGGCGGCGCCGGTGGCGAACACGGCGAGCGTGGTGACGGCCAACCGGACGCGGGCCTGGAACAGGGGATGCCAGATGCCGGTCAGAGCCTCGACGATCGCGCGGTAGGTGGCGAGCGCGGCTGCCTGGTCACCGGCCTGGTCGTGCAGCGCCAGCTCGGCCGTGCCGCCGGTGATCGCGATCAGCCCCTCGAGCCGCCAGAACTCGTGCAGACCCCGCGCCAGCTCGCCCGCCCGCGCGTCGCCGCGCGCGGCCAGGATGTCGGCGCGCGTCGCGGTGAACAGGGCACGGTAGATCGGAGGAGGCGAGTCGCGGTCGAGGTCGAGCACCACCAGTGCCTCGTCCCAGCGTCCTTGGAGCTTCAGCGACATGGCATGGCTCCATCGCGCCTCGGCGGCGAAGGGGTTCCACGGCGTGCCGGTCGTGCGCCCCCGGACGGTGGCCTCGTGGAAGGCCTGGTCGGCCAGCGCGAACTCGCCGCGGTCGAGGTGGTGGTGGCCCAGCAGGAGGCGACCGCGGAGCTCGGCGTTGTCGGCGCCGGCGGCCGACGCCTGGTCGATCGCGGCCCGGAGGGCCTCGACGATGGCCTCGGGCGAGACGCTGCGCTCGAGCCCGACCAGGGTGGTGCGGATGTCGCTGGCCAGGCGCGGCATGTCGAGGCGCTCGGCCATCGCCAGCGCGGCCATGGCGACCTCGCGGCCCTCGTCGACCTGGTGGGCGCGAGCCAGCGTGCGGGCGTGCACGGCCAGCACCTTGGCCCGGGCGGCCGTCGGCTCGTCGGGCACCAGCGCGACCGCCTGCCGGGTCAGCTCGGTGGGGTCGTCCTGGGTCTCGGTCATGGCGAGCGCGCCGGCGAGCACCCCCAGGAGCTGACCGCGCACCGAGTCAGAGGTGTCGACGGGCAGGTGGTCGAGCTGCTCGCGGACGACGCCCAGGGCGCGGGCGGGGTGTCCGGCCGCGATCAGCGCGTCGGCGACGAGCCCCACGAGGCGGGGGTAGTCGAGGTGGCTGCCCTCCGGGGCTCGGGAGTCGTGCCAGAGCTCGAGCGCCTGGAGGTAGTGGAACGCAGCCTCCTCCGCGCCGCCCACGCCCCGCGCGTCGTCTCCCGCGCGCAGGCTCGCGGTGAGGGCGGTGGGGTAGTCCCTGGCCAGCCGGGCGTGGCGGGCCAGCTCGGCAGCCGTGCCCGAGGCCCGGCCCTCCTGGAGGGCTCGGGCGTAGGCCGCATGCAGGCCGGTGCGCTCGCCCGGGAGGAGGTCGTCGTAGACCGCCTCGGCGAGGAGCGCGTGGCGGAACTGGTAGTAGTCGTCGCGGCTCGGCACCAGGACGTGGCCCTCGACGGCGTCGCGGACCGCGCGGTCGAGGTCGAGCGGCGGCAGGTCGACGACGTTGCTCAGGGCGGCGTGGGAGACCCGGCGGCCGGCGACGGCCGACGCACGGACGACGGTGACGGAGGCGTCGTCGAGCCCCTCGAGCCGGACCAGGAGCACGTCGGCCAGGTCTTCGGGAATGCCACCCCCGCGGGCCGAGCTGGCACCGACCAGCTCCTCGACGAAGAACGCGTTGCCCTCGGCCCGGGTGACGATGTCGCGGACCCGCTCCTCGGGGAAGGGGACCGTGCTGAGCTGGTCGACGAGACGGCGTACGTCGGCGGGAGGCAGGGGCTCGACCTGGATGCGCTCGACGCCGGTCATGCGGGCCCATTCGGCGACCTGACGGCGGAGCGGGTGACGGCGGTGGAGGTCGTCGGAGCGGTAGGAGGCGACCAGCGCGACCGGGCCGTCGAAGCCACGGCTGAAGAGGAAGCTCATCAGGTCACGCGTCGACTGGTCGGCCCAGTGGAGGTCCTCGACGACGAGCAGGAGGGGGCCCTCGCGGCCGACGGCCTCGGCGAGGGCGTGGACGGCGTCGAACAGGGCGCCCTGGTCGGCGGGCACCGACTCGGGGTCGGTCGCCTGGGACAGCATCCGCTGCCCGGGCAGGAGCCGCAGCAGTGCCGGGTGGCGGAGGGCGACCTCGTCGAAGGTGTCGGGGAGCTCGCGGGCGATCCGGCCGGTGATCTCGGAGATGGGGAGGTAGGGCAGGGCGCTGTCGGCGAAGTCGAGGCAGTGGCCCGCGAGCACCTGCCAGCCCTCGGCGACCGACCGGTCGCGGAGCTCGGTCAGGAGCCGGGTCTTGCCGACGCCCGCATCACCCGCCAGCAGCACCGCGGAGCGTGGCTGGGCGGGCTCGGACGCAGAGATGCCGAGCGTGGAGCAGAGGTGCTCCAGCTCGGCATCTCGACCGACCAGCGCCGACGTCACGGGGTCCATGATGTCGTGGACCACCGACATCACCTCAGTTGATCCAGTTCTTGTCGTCGCTGACCGCGACCCGGCTGGCGTCGTGCAGGCGGCGCAGCCAGCGGCGGTTGCGGACCGGCTTGAGCTGCCGGCGCGTGCGCTCGGCGTGGTAGCGGTACTCCGGCTCGAGGAGGAACAGCTCGTTCATGTCTCTCATCCCTTCGGTTCTCGTCTGACAAGGAAGAGACTCGTCGCCTGAGGTAGGCCGGGACATCGGCACCGTGCCCTATCCCTGGCGGCGCTCTACCTCAGATCGCCACGGCCCCTCGTGCGGCTACCTCAGACGCCGCATCTGCCCAGGTCAGAGGGGGCTTGGGACGAGGACGGTCAGACCGGTCGGCCGCCGATCCAGGTGCCGGCGACCAGGGGGACGCCGGGGCGGTAGGCCAGGTGGAGGTGGCTGGGCGCGTCGAGCACCAGCAGGTCGGCCCGCCGGCCCGGGGCGAGGACGCCGACGTCGTCCCGGTCGAGGGCGGCAGCGGCGGTCGCGGTCGCGGCGTACACCGCCTCGCCGGGGGTCATCCCCATCTCGCGGACGGCCAGGGCGATGCACAACGGCATCGAGCTGGTGAAGCACGAGCCGGGGTTGCAGTCCGTGGCGAGGGCGACGCGGACGCCGGCGTCGAGGAGCCTGCGGGCGTCGGGGTAGGGCTGGCGGGTCGAGAACTCGACGCCGGGGAGGAGAGTGGCGATGGTGCCCGTGTCGCGGAGGGCGGCGACGTCGTCGTCGGCGAGGTAGGTGCAGTGGTCGACGGCGGTCAGGCCGAGCTCGGCCGCCAGACGTACGCCGGGCCCTGGGCCGAGCTGGTTGGCATGCAGGCGTCCGCGGAGGCCGGCCGCCGCACCCGCCTCGAGCACGGCGCGCGCCTGGTCGGCGTCGAACGCCCCCCGCTCGCAGAACGCGTCCACCCAGCGTGCGTGCGGCGCGCAGGCCTCGAGCATCGGGCCGGTGACCAGCGCGACGTACTCCTCCGGCGTCGTGCCGTCGGGTACGACGTGCGCGCCGAGGAAGGTGGTCTCCTCGGTGAACTGGCGCGCGACCGCGAGGCTGCGAGCCTCGTCGTGGACGGTCAACCCGTAGCCGCTCTTGATCTCGACCGTGGTGGTGCCCTGACGGCGCATCTCCTGGACGAGCCTGCCCACCTGGCTGGTGAGCTGCTCGTCGGTCGCCGCCCGCGTCGCGGCCACGGTCGACCGGATGCCGCCGGCGGCGTAGGACTCACCCGCCATCCGCGCCGCGAACTCCGCCGCCCGGTCACCTGCGAAGACCAGGTGGGAGTGGGAGTCCACGAACCCCGGGAGCACGGCGCGACCACCCGCGTCGACCTGCGCGTCGGCGGCCGGCGCGTCGGCGGCGGGCCCCACCCAGGCGACGGTCGACCCCTCGACGACCAGGGCCGCGTCGGCGATCGTGCCGAGCAGGTCCGGCCCTCCGGGAGCGTTGGTGACGAGCTCGGCGATGCCGGTGATCACGGTGGCCGTCATGGCGTCTCCCAGATCCGGTCGATCACGGCGGCCAGGTCGCGGCCGAGCTGCTCCCGGTCACCCTGCCGGAACACGACGCGCCCGTCGACGACGACGTGGGTCACGTCCTCGGCGACGGCGGCGAAGACCGCCGTGTGCTCGTCCGCGCCGGTCCCGGCGGTGCGCACGTGATCGGTGCCGATCGTGACCAGGTCGGCCCGGCAGCCGACCGCGATCCGGCCCGCGTCGTCCCAGCCGAGCGAGTCGTGACGGGTGCCGGCCTCCAGGAGCTCGGCCGCCGGCCAGTGGCCCCGCTGCTGCGTCGCGAGGCGCTCGTCGAGCTCGACCGCCCGCATCTCCTCGAACAGGTCGACCACGGCATGGCTGTCGGACCCGAGCGTCAGCCGCGAGCCGGCGTCGTGGAGCGCGCGGCTCGGCCCGATGCCGTCGCCGAGGTCGCGCTCGGTGGTGGGGCAGAAGTCGACGTACGCGTGCGCCTCGCCGATGAGCCGTACGTCGTCGTCGGTGAGGTGGGTGGCGTGGACGAGCGTGTTGCGGTCGGTGAGGTGGCCGGCCTCCGCGAAGACCTGCGTCGGGGTGAGGCCGTAGGCCGCGAGGGACTGCTCGTTCTCCGCGACCTGCTCGGAGAGGTGGATGTGCAGCGGTGAGGGCGTCTGTGTCCGCATCTGCTCGCGGGGCACGGCGCGCACGGAGTGGAAGGCAGCGCCGATCCTCGCTCCCTCGGTGTCGTCGAGCGCAGCGACGCGCGTGCCCCAGCCGTCGACGTCGCCGTCACTGAACCGGTGCTGCACGCCCTCGACCGGTCGGCCGATGCCGGCCGTGAGGTAGCAGGTGTCGAGCAGGGTGATCCGCAGCCCGGCGGTCGCTGCCGCTTCGGTCAGGGCGTGACCCATCGCGTTCGGGTCGTCGTACGGCGTGCCGTCGGGTTGGTGGTGGAGGTAGTGGAACTCCCCGACGCACGTGATGCCCGCCGCCACCATCTCGCGGAACGTGACCGTCGCCAGAGCGAGGTAGGAGTCGGGATCGAGCCGTTCGGCGACGGCGTACATCTGCTCGCGCCAGGTCCAGAACGTCCCCCTCCCGCGCTGCGTCCGCCCGCGGAGCGCGCGGTGGAAGGCGTGGCTGTGGCAGTTCGCCAGGCCGGGGATCGTCAGCCCGGGGAGGCGTGGTGGGGGCCTCGTCGGGATCACCGGTGAACCGGGACTCGCGCTTCCTCGGCCGTTGCTACGCCTCGAAGCGTGAGGAGCCCCGTCGGTGTGACGGCTGTGAACCGTCCGTCCTCGATCTCCACCCGACGTCGTCGAGGACGGCGCCGTCGACCCACGCCCGCTCGAGGACGTACGACGCGGGGTCGCTCATCGCGCGAGCCGCTCGAGGGTCTCGGCGAGCGCGTCGACGCCGGCCAGGCAGTCCGCGATCTCGGCGTGCTCGGCCGGTGAGTGCGAGACGCCGGTGGGGTTGCGGACGAACAGCATCGCGCTCCGGATCCCCTGCGAGGACAGCACTCCGGCGTCGTGGCCGGCCTGGGTCGCGATGACCGGCCAGTCACCGCCCTCGTGGTCGGCCGCGATCCGGGCGGCCAGGTCGGCGTCGAAGTCGACCGCGCCCGAGACCGACTCGGCGGTGACGGTGAGCGACGTCCCGTCCCGCTCGGCGCGCTCCTCGGCCTGCCTCGTGATCGTGGCGACGAGGTCGGCCAGCGCCTCCTCGCTCTCGCAGCGGGCGTCCATCCAGGCGGTGACGGCCGACGGCACGGAGTTGGTCGAGTTGGGCGTGGTCTCGACGCGGCCGAACGTCGCCCGCTGCCCCGCCACCCGCGCCTGCTTGTTGGCGGCGAGCGCCGTCATCGCGTAGGTCAGCATCGGGTCGCGACGGTCCTCCATCCGCGTGGTCCCCGCGTGGTTGGGCTCGCCGGAGACGTCCACGCGATAGCGCCCGTGCGGCCAGATCCGGCTCGCCACGGCGACCGCGCGACCTCGGTCGACCAGGTCGCGCCCCTGCTCGACGTGGAGCTCCACGAAGCACTCCACCCGCGACGCGTCCAACCAGGGCTGCGGATCCTCGGCGTCCAGGCCGGCCGACGCCATCGCCTCCTCGAGCCGTACGCCGTGCCGGTCGCGCAGGGCGCGGGCGTGCGACCACGGGGTCGCGCCGGTGGCGAGCCGCGAGCCGAGGCAGGCGAGCCCGAACCGCGACCCCTCCTCCTCGACGAACACCGACACCCCGATCGGCCGGCCCGGACGGAACCCCCGCTCCCGGAGCAGGTCCACCGCCGCCAGCGCGGACGCCACCCCCAGCGGCCCGTCGTACGCCCCACCGTCGAGCACCGAGTCCAGGTGCGACCCCGTCACGACCCCCGGCCGGGATAGTCCCCGATCAGATGGTCGTGAATCAGCCGAGATCGCAGCCATCTGATCGGGGACTACCGGGACGTCCCACCACGCCACCAGGTTGCCGAAGGGGTCGGCCTCGAGCCGCAGGGAGCGGGCGGCGGCCTGCTCGAGGAACCACGCGGCGAGCTCGCGCTCGGGGGTGGTGAACGGCTGGCGGAAGTAGCCCCCGGACGACGACGACCGGCCGACCGGCGCGAGATCGGCCCACATCCGCTCGAAATGGTCAGGCACACTCGGCTCCATGGAGTTCCAGGACGTCGTACGCCGCCGCCGCATGATCCGTGAGTACGCCGACACCCCGGTCGACCCGGCCGTCGTCGACCGCGCGCTGGCCAACGCGGTCCGCGCGCCCAGTGCCGGCTTCAGCCAGGGCTGGGCGTTCCTGGTCCTCGACGAGCGGGCCGACGTCGACCGCTTCTGGGAGGTCACCACGACGCCCGGAGAGCTGCCCGACAGCTGGCTCGCCGGCATGACCGCGGCGCCGGTGGTCGTCATCCCCTGCTCGAGCAAGGCGGCCTACCTCGGCCGCTACGCCGAGCCCGACAAGGGCTGGACCGACGAGGACGAGGCTCGCTGGCCGGTGCCGTTCTGGCACATGGACGCCGCGATGGCGAGCCTGCTGATCCTGCTCACCGCGGTCGACGAGGGCCTGGGCTCGTGCTTCTTCGGCATCCCTCCGGAGCACGAGCAGGCCGTGCGCGAGGCGTTCGGCATCCCGCCGGAGTTCGACCCGGTCGGCGCGATCACGCTCGGTCACCGGCGCCGCCGACGAGGCGCCGTCCGGCTCGGCGACGACGCGGCGCCGCAAGCCCCAGACCGACGTCGTACACCGCGGCACCTGGGGCTGACACGACCCCATCCCACCGGTCCGGGGTCGTCGGGTCAACGCGCCACCCGGCGGCGGGCGTCTCGGATCCGAGAGTCACGGCGCGGCCCGGCCCGGACCGGGTTGCGCCACGGCGCTCGACGCGACCGCCGGCGAGCCCACCGAGGCCTGACCCGACTAGCGTGCCGCCATGACCGAGGCGGCCGTGGCCAAGCTGCAGGCACTCGTCCGGATCGAGACCGTCTCCGACCGCGACCGCTCGCGCGTCGACACCCACGCCTTCGACCGCCTCCTCGCCGAGCTGCGCACGCAGTTCCCCTTGCTGCACGAGCAGCTGGAGCTGACGCGGGTCGGCACCTACGGGCTGCTGTTCCACTGGCCCGGCGAGAGCCACGAGCGCCCGGTCGTGCTGATGGCGCACCTCGACGTCGTCCCGTCGACGAGTCCGCCCCCTGGCAACATCCCGCGTTCTCGGCGGAGATCGTCGACGGCGCCGTCTGGGGGCGCGGCACGCTCGACGACAAGGGCTGTGTCGCCGCGATCTGTGAGGCCGTCGAGCGCCTGCTCGCAGCGGGGCACCGGCCGGCTCAGGACGTCTGGCTGTCGTTCGGGTGCGACGAGGAGGTCTCCGGCCCGACCGCCGAGGCCGCCGTCGACGAGCTCGTACGCCGCGGCGTGCGGCCGTGGCTCGTCCTCGACGAGGGCGGTGCGGTCGCGCTCGGGGCGTTCCCCGGGGTGAAAAGGGCCGTGGCCGCGATCGGGGTCGCCGAGAAGGGCACGACCGGCGTCGAGCTGCGGGTCACCGGGCGGGGCGGCCACGCGTCGACCCCTGCCCGCAACGGCCCGACCGCCCGCCTCGCCCGGGCGATCCTCGCGATCGACCGCCACCCCATGACCGCCCGGCTCCCCGAGACCACGGTCGAGCTGTTGCGGACCCTCGCGCCGCACCTGCCGCGGCCCCTCCGGCCCGTCCTCGGCCACGCCGACCGGATCCGTCCCCTCCTCACCCGCGCCCTCTCCGCCGCCGGCCCCGAGGCCGCGGCGATGGCGCGCACGACGTTCGCGGTCACCACCCTCGACGGCAGCCCCGCGCTGAACGTGATCGCCTCCTCCGCCACCGCAGGGATCAACATCCGGGTGATGCCGGGCGACACCGTCGACGACGCGATCGCCCACCTGCGCTCGGTGATCGACGACGACGACATCGAGATCAGCGTCGTCGAGCGCGGCGAGGCCAGCCCGGTCTCCCCCGCCGGCGACGCGTTCGACCTGGTCGTCGAGACGATCGGCTCCCTGTTCCCCGACGCGGTGCCCGCGGCGTACGTGATGACCGGCGCGACCGACTCCCGCCACTTCACCCGCATCAGCGAGCACGTCTACCGCTTCGCGCCGTTCCGGATGACCGCCGCCCAGCGCCAGGCGATCCACTCCTACGACGAGCACCTCGACGTCGACGCGTTCCTCGCCGGGATCGAGTGGTACGGCCTGCTGATCGAGAGCCTGCCCGGTGGCCGCGACTGAGTCGACCGCGACGTCGCGCGGCGCCGTGCCCGGCCTGGCGAAGATCGTCGGCTTCCTGGTCTGCGTCGAGCTCGCCAGCGGGATCCTCCAGGGCTACTACACGCCGATCTACCAGGACATCGCCCACCACCTGTCGATCCAGGACGCCAGCGTCAACTGGTTCGAGGCTGCCCAGCTGGTCGTGTCGGCGCTCGCAGTCCCGTTCCTGGCCCGTCTCGGGCGACCTCGTCGGCGCGCGCAACGTGCTGCTCCTCTCCACCGCCGTCACGGCCCTCGGCTCCTGGATCCTGGCGTTCGCGCCGGGGTTCACCACCTTCCTGATCGGCTTCGCGATCCAGGGCGCCTACGTCGTCTGGCTGCCGATGGAGGTCGCCATCGTCTACCGCCGTACGACGGGTACGCGGCCGCCGCGACCAGCTCACCCGCCGCGCGGCCGGAGTCCTCGTCGGTGCCCTCGAGCTGGCCGTGATCGTCGGCGCGGTGACCTCCGGCGCCCTCGTCGGGGCCACGTCGTTCACGGTCGTCCTGATGATCCCGGCCCTCGTCGTCACGGCGGCTCTCGTGGTGATCTGGTTCGGGATCGAGCGCGACCCGCCCGCGCGCCGGTGGCCGCATCGACCTGGGTGGTCTCGCCCTGATCAGCCTCTCCATCGGCCTCGTCATGGGCGGCCTGATCACGATCCGCCTCCAGGGCCCGAGTCACCCGCTCGGCTGGGCTGCTGATCCTGGCCGGCCTGGTGGCGCATCGTCCCGTTCGCCCGCTACGAGCTGCGGCAGGACGAGCCGCTGGTCGACGTACGGCTGCTCGCCAGCCCGATGCAGTGGCCGGTCCAGGTCACGGCGTTCCTGTTCGGCATGTCGGTGCTCGGAGCCCAGATCCCGCTCTCGACGTTCGCCCGGACCGACCCCGCCGTCGCCGGCTACGGGCTCGGCGCTACCGCCGGCTTCGTGTCCACGCTGATCGGCGTCTACGTGGTCTTCCTGGCGATCGGTGCCTTCACCCTGCCGCTGACCACCCGGTGGCTCGGGCCACGCAACGCCCTGGTCGGGTCGGCCCTGCTCGTGGCGCTCGGGTACGGACTGTGGCTGCCGTTCCACGACTCCACCACGCAGGCGCTGGTCAACATGGCGATCGTCGGGGTCGGCTCGGGCGCGCTGGTGGCGGCGCTGCCGGCCAGTGCGGCCGCCGGCGCACCCGCGGACCGGACCGCCTTCGCCACCGGGATGACCAACGCCACCAAGACCATGGGCGGCGCCATCGCCTCCGCGGTCTTCGCGATCGCCCTGTCCAGCACCGGCTCCATCAAGGACCCCGTCAAGGGCCACGCGCCGCTCCACGGCTACCTCGTGGTCTGGTCGGTCTGCGCGGCCGCCGCCCTGCTCGCCGCCCTGGGGCTGCTGCTCATGCCACGCACCTCCCTCCCACCCGAGGACTGATGGCCGGGCGGTGACGGCCCCATGGCAAAATGGGCGCCATGGGTGGCTCGGAATCCCCAGACCGCGAGCCGGAGCGCGACGAGCGCACCGGCCGGGCAGCCGCGGCCCAGCGGATCCAGCACCAGAGCCGGTGGGTGGACCTGCAGATCCAGGAGGCCATGAAGCGCGGCGACTTCGACAACCTGCCCGGCGCCGGCAAGCCGATCGAGGGTCTCGGCACCGAGCACGACCCGGACTGGTGGCTCAAGAAGCTCGTCGAGCGCGAGAAGGTCAGCGTGCTCCCACCGGCCCTCCAGCTCCGCAAGGACGACGCGGAGCTCGACGCGAAGCTCGACCGGCACACCGCCGAGTCGGAGGTACGACGTGAGCTCGAGGAGTTCAACGCCCGGGTGATGCGGGCGCGCTACACCCCGGTCGACGGTCCGCCGCTGATCACGATGCCGCGCGAGGTCGAGGACGAGGTCGACGCCTGGCGCGAGCGTCGCCTCGCCCGCCGCCGCGAGCGTCAGGCGCAGCAGGCAGCGGCGTCCGTCGAGCGAAAGGCCGCCTCGGCGGTCGAGCGGAGTCGAGACCAGCCCGGCGAGAAGCCCAAGCGCCGCTGGTTCCGCCGCGGCCGCTGATCGTCCGCACGACCCCGCCCTCCGACCCCCGCGTCCGTGCGCCGAGTCGGCAGGTGACGACCGGGCGGGTCTTCGACGCCACGTCTCGCCGACCGGGCGCGTCTTCGCCGCCTCATTTCCGCCGACTCGGCGTGCTCGGCTACGGCTTCTCCCATACCGAGACATGCCGGGTGCTGTCCTCGGTGAAGGGCGTCCGGTCCCAGTCCTGCCACCGCTCGGTGAGCCTCAGCCCGGCGATCCTGGCCATCAGGTCCAGCTCGGCCGGCCACACGTAGCGGAAGGGCATGGAGACGCGTCGGTAGGTCCCGTCCGGCGCGCAGCCGCACGTGATGCGACCACTGCAGCTGCGAGGAGGCGTCGGCGTACTCGTCGTAGGCGTGGTACGTCGGCTCGTCGGCGAACACGTGGAACCGCTCGCCGGGCGGGAGCAGCCGCAGGATCGGGACGTAGACCTCGATCACGAAGCGGCCGCCGGGGGCCAGGTGCCGCGCAGCGTTCTCGAACGTCGCGACCTGGGCGTCCTGCGTGGTGAGGTTCGTGATCGTGTTGTAGACGAGGTAGACGAGGCTGAACTCGCCCGGCACCCGCGCACTCGTCAGGTCCCCCTCGACGACGTCGATCGCCCCGCCGCCCGGCTTCGCGCGGAGCCGCTCGAGCATGTGTGGCGACAGCTCGATGCCCGAGACCGGGACCCCGCGGGCGCTCAGCGGCAGCGCCACGCGACCCGTGCCGACCGCGAGCTCCAGCGCCCGCCCGGCGCCGGCGAGCCCCGCCAGGAAGGCCGCCGTCGCCTCGAGCAGGGCGGGCGCGAACATGGGGTCCGACTCGTCGTCGTACGTCGCCGCGACCTCGTCGCCGAACCAGTTCTCCGTCATGGGCCCGACCCTCTCGGATCGGACGGTCCCCGTCGACCGAGATTCAGGGCCGGTACGGCGGGGCGACGCCCCAGCCCCAGCGCGGGACGGGCGCGTGCTCCATCACCTCGGCGTCGGGCTGGGAGTTGTGCTGGGCGATCCGGGTCCCCCACTCGAGGTAGCCGACGAGCGCCGCCCGGAACTCCGGGTCGCCCGGCAGCCCGGCGTCGTCGGCCGCCAGGCTCATCAGGGAGGCGAACCGGAACCGCTGCTCGGAGGTGATCGCGAGCCCGCGGTGGTGGGCCAGCATCGCCTCGTAGCCGCCGAGCTCGTCGCTGTACGTCGTGGGGCCGCCGAACACCTCGACCCACCAGGCCGCGACATGGGCGCGGTGCTCCTCGCCGACGCCCCCGGGGAAGAACCCGGCCAACAGGTCGTCGCGCTCCACCCGGTCGTAGAAGGCGTCGACCATCCGGCGCAGGGCGGCCCCGCCACCCGCCCACTCGAACAGCGTCGGCACCGAGTCGCCCATGGCGCCACCCTAGCCACGGCGCCCAGTGGCCCTGCTGCCTACGATGACCAGCATGTTCGCCGTGCAGCTGGCCTTCTCCGACGACCCCGCCCGCCTCGACCACCGGCCCGCCCACCGGGAGCGACTCGCCGACCTGGTCGGCCAGGGACGAGTGCTGGCCGCCGGCCCGTGGATCGACGAGTCCGGAGCGCTGCTGGTGTTCCTCGTCGACGACCGCGAGGACCTCGACGCGATCCTCGCCGCCGACGCCTACTACACGGCGCCGGGCGTCACCGTGGCCGGCATCCACGAGTGGTACCCCGTCACCCGGCACGAGGCGCTGAACGGTCTGTGACCGTGCGTCGGGGCGACCCGCTCGTCCCGTAGCGCGCCGGCTCCGCATGCCTGCCGTCCCGATGGGTACGTGACACGGCAACTCTCGGAGGTGTGCCATGTCCCAGGACTCACCAGCCCGACGGCCGTCGCCCGGCCTGTGGGCCTTGATCGTCGTCATCCTGCTGCCGGCCGTCGTGCTCCCGCTCTGGGTGCCGCTCTACGACAAGACGGACCCGACGCTCTTCGGCTTCCCGTTCTTCTTCTGGTTCCAGTTCGCCCTCATCCTGCTCTCGGCGGTGCTGACCGCCGTCGCCTACGGCCTCTCCCAGGTCACCGAGCGTCGGCGTGAGGGGTCGGCCCGATGAGCGCCGTGGCGGTCAGCGTCTTCGTCTTCCTCTTCCTCGTCGTCACCGTCCTCGGCTTCGCCGCGGCCCGCTGGCGCCGGGCCGACCTCGACAGCCTCGACGAGTGGGGCCTCGGCGGTCGCGGCTTCGGCACCTTCATCGCGTGGTTCCTGATCGGCGGCGACCTCTACACGGCGTACACGTTCATCGCGGTGCCTGCGACGCTCTACGCCGGCAGCGCGGTCGGCTTCTTCGCGGTGCCCTACACGATCGTGGTGTACCCGCTGATCTTCCTGTTCCTGCCGCGTCTCTGGTCGGTGTCGCACCGGCACGGCTATGTGACGCCGGCCGACTTCGTCGAGGGTCGCTACGGCTCCAGGACGCTCGGCCCTGGCCGTGGCCCTGACCGGCATCCTGGCCACGGCGCCCTACATCGCGCTCCAGCTCGTCGGCATCCAGTCGGTGCTGGAGGTGGCCGGCTTCGGCGGGCACCGGCAGCTGGTTCGTCAAGGACCTGCCCCTGTTCATCGCGTTCGCCGTGCTGGCGGCCTACACCTACTCGTCGGGGCTGCGGGCGCCGGCGCTGATCGCGTTCGTCAAGGACGTCCTGATCTACGTCGTGATCATCGTCGCGGTGATCTACCTGCCCACCAAGCTCGGAGGCTGGGGCCACATCTTCAGCACCACGAGCGACTCCTTCACGAAGTTCAACACCGACAACGCGGACGCGATCGCGGCCGGCCAGGCGTCGCCCGAAGGGCGATGATGCCGCCGCCCACGCTGCACTGGGCCTACGCGTCGCTGGCACTCGGTTCCGCCCTCGCGCTGTTCATGTACCCGCACTCGATCACCGGCGTGCTCTCGACCCGCAACCGCGGCGTGATCCGACGCAACGCCGCCCTGCTGCCGGCGTACTCCTTCCTGCTCGGACTGCTGGCGCTGCTCGGCTTCGTCGCGGTCGCCGCCGGCGTCAAGGTCGCCGGCAACCCGCCCAACCCGCAGCTCGCGGTGCCGCAGCTGTTCGAGAACGAGTTCCCGCCGTGGTTCGCCGGCGTCGGGTACGCCGCCATCGCGATCGGTGCGCTGGTGCCGGCGGCGATCATGTCGATCGCGGCCGCCAACCTCTTCACCCGCAACATCTACCGGGCCTACTTCCGCCCCGACGCGACCCCGCGCGAGGAGGCCCAGGTCAGCAAGATCGTGTCGCTGCTGGTGAAGGTCGGTGCGCTGGTGTTCGTGCTCGCGCTGTCGCGGTCGTTCGCCATCAACCTGCAGCTGCTCGGCGGGGTCTGGATCCTGCAGACCTTCCCGGCCATCGTGGTGGGCCTCTACACCCGCTGGTTCCACCGCTGGGCGCTGCTGGCCGGCTGGGCCGCGGGAATGCTCTACGGCACCTGGACGGCGTACGGCGTCTCCTCACCGACCCAGGCGCACTTCGGCGGACCGCTCGCGAGCTTCCCCGGCACCGAGACCAAGGTCTACATCGCCGCGATCGCGTTCGTGCATCAACCTCCTGGTCACGATCGTGCTCACCGTGGTGCTCCGCGCGATGAAGGTCGACCCCGGCGAGGACCAGACGCGCTGGGACGACTACTCCGCCGACGTCGGCGACGAGGACGTCGGTCGCCGAGCTCGACCCCCACACCCCCGCCCACGCCTAGCGACCCGGCGACGCATCGGCGGAGTGGAGTGCGTCATACCGGCGCCGCGTCGTACGGCGGTAGGTTCCGCTCCCATGCGCTCCGCGCCCAAGGACTTCTTCCGGCCGCTCGCGGTCGGCGCCCCCGAGCCGCTGCGGGAGATCCCGGCCCGGCCGAGCCGCGCGATCCACTTCTTCGACCCGTCCAACGCGAAGATGGCGGCGAAGGTCCCGCAGCTGGTCGGCACCGTCGACGTGCTCCTCGGCAACCTGGAGGACGCGATCAAGGCCGACCACAAGGAGGCCGCCCGACACGGCCTCGTGAAGATCGCGCGGAGCACCGACTTCGGGCCGACGCAGCTCTGGACCAGGGTCAACTCCCTCGACAGCCCCTGGGTCCTCGACGACCTGACCACGCTGGTCACCGAGATCGGCGACAAGCTCGACGTGATCATGGTGCCGAAGGTGCAGGGCGCCGAGGACATCGCCTACGTCGACCGGCTGCTCGCCCAGCTCGAGGCCCGGGCCGGTCTGACCGAGCCCCTGCTGGTCCACGCCATCCTCGAGACCGCGCGCGGCGTGGCCAACGTCGAGGAGATCTGCGGCGCCAGTCCCCGGATGCAGGGCCTCAGCCTCGGCCCGGCCGACCTCGCCGCCGACCGGCGGATGAAGACGACCCGCGTCGGCGGCGGCCACCCGGGCTACCTGGTCCGGCAGGACCCGGTGCAGACCTCCGACGGCGTCGCCGTCGAGGGCGAGCGCGCGACCTACCAGCAGGACCTGTGGCACTACACGATCGCGCGGATGGTCGACGCCTGCGCGGCGCACGGGATCTACCCCTACTACGGGCCGTTCGGTGACATCGCCGACACGGTGGCGTGCGAGGACCAGTTCCGCAACGCCTACCTCCTCGGCTGCGTCGGCGCCTGGAGCCTGCACCCGAAGCAGATCGAGATCGCCAACCGCGTGTTCTCCCCCGGCGTCGACGACATCGCCCACGCCCGGCGCGTGGTCGCCGCCATGGGCGACGGCACCGGAGCCGTGATGCTCGACGGGAAGATGGAGGACGACGCCTCCCTCAAGCAGTGCCTCGTCCTCGTCGAGCTCGCCGAGCAGCTCGCCGAGCGTGACCCCGAGCTGAAGAAGCTGTACGACGGGATCGAGGCATGAGCGACACGTTCCGGCCCCGACGCTCGGTGCTCTACATGCCGTCGTCCAACGAGCGGGCCCTGGAGAAGTCGAAGTCGATCCCCTGTGACGGCCTGATCCTCGACCTCGAGGACGCCGTGGCCCCGGACGCGAAGGCCGCGGCTCGCGACGCCGCCTGCGCGGCCGCCGCCTCAGGCGAGTACGGCGACCGCGAGGTCGCCATCCGGGTCAACGGCATCGGCACCGAGTGGCACGCCGCGGACATGGTCGCGGTCTGTGCCGCCGGCCCCGACGCCGTCGTCGTCCCGAAGGTCAACACGGCCGACGAGGTCCGGGGCCTGGCCACGGTGCTCGACTGGGCCGGCGCTCCGGAGCACACCCGCCTCTGGGCGATGATCGAGACTCCGGAGGCCATCTTCAACGTGCGCGAGATCGCGGCCGCGAGCGACCGGCTCAACGTGCTCGTCATGGGCACCAACGATCTGGTCAAGGAGCTGTACGCCGAGCACGTGCCGGGCCGTCAGCCGCTGCTCGCCGGGCTCGGCCTGGCCCTGCTGGCCGCACGGGCGACGGGACGGGCGATCCTGGACGGCGTCTACAACGACGTGCAGGACACCGACGGCTTCCTGGCCGAGTGCCGGCAGGGCCGCGAGCTGGGCTTCGACGGCAAGACCCTGATCCATCCCGGACAGGTCGACGGCGCCAATGCGGCGTTCGCGCCGAGCGAGGGGGCGATCGACGACGCCCGCGGGATCCTGGACGCCTGGGCGGAGAGTGCCGGCTCGGGCGTGGTCACCTACCGCGGGCGGATGATCGAGAACCTCCACGTCGAGACCGCCCGCCGCACGCTCACGATCCACGACGCGATCACCGAGCGAGGACGTTCCGAGAGGGCGTAGCCGGGGCGGAACGCCCGGAGCGAGCGGCGTGCGAGCCTGCTCGTACGCCGGACGGCCGGCCTACTCGTCGTCCGTGCGTCGGCGGAGCTGCTCGTCGAGCCAGCCCTTGGCGAAGCCCAGCCAGCCGGCGACGTCGTGCATCATCCGCCCCAGCACGTCCTGGCTCGACCGGAACGCCTCGGAGTAGCTGCGGGCAGCCGCCTGGGCGGCCTCGCTGACGGGCGCCGTGTCGTCGTCCTCCCGCCGCGGGTAGGTGCCGGCGAGCACGGTGGTGTAGGCGCCGGAGTCGACCCAGGTGCGCAGCTCGGCGGCGCGGGAGACCGGGAACGGGTGTGAGCGGCGCTCGATCAGGAGCAGCTTCAGTACCGAGTCGCGGATGTCGGTGGCACCGGCGTACTCCGCACCCTGGGCGAAGAACGACGTCTGGTCGAGGTCGTCGACGTGACCACCGGAGGCGATCTTCATGTGGGCCCGGAACGCGGTCGCGGGGTCCTGGGTCGCGAGCAGGCCGGCGCGGTCCGCCGAGAGCTCCGACTTGCGGCTCCACTCCATCAGCGCGGCGATGATCATCCGGATGCTGAGGCCGCCCATCGGGATCGCGGAGAACAGCCCGCTGACGCTGAGCAGCCTCAGCAGCAGGGTCTTGTAGAGCGCGTGGCCGCTCATGGCGTGACCGAGCTCGTGGCCGACCACGAAGCGCAGCTCCTCCTCGTCGAGGAGGTCGATCAGGGCGGAGTCGAGCACGATCACCGGCTTGTCCATGCCGATCGTGACTCCGTTGAACATCGGGGACGCCCGCACGTAGAGCTCCGGCAGCTGCGGGGCGTCGAGGGTCGCCCCGACCTCGGCCAGGAGCCGGTGGAGCACCGGGAACTGCCGCTCGTCGACGCGGATGGCGGAGCCGAGGAGCTCGAGACGCACCGCCCGCTCGTTGATCAGACCCGACATCGCCTTGAGGACCTTGTCGAAGCCCTTGAGCTTGCGCAGGGCGACCAGGGCGCCCTGGTCGGCCGGGTGCTCCCAGGCACGCGACGAGATGTCGGTCAGGTTCACGCGGCGCTTGGCTGGGCGAGGGCTCATGGTGGGTCATTCTGCGCGACAGCGACCCGCCACGGGGGCATTCACACGATCCGAGGTGCGTCGGGCTCGGTGTTGTCGACGACGACCCGGGCCCGGTCGCGAGGTCGGCAGCGCGCCCGGTAGATCTGCTGGGCGTCCAGATAGCGGCGCTGGTCCGGGTGGTCGGCGTCGTCGGGGACGCCGTCTCGCAGCGCCATCCGCGACAGGCGCACCGCCTCGTCGGCGTCGACGTACACGACGAGGTCCCAGACCCCGGCCAGCTCGGGCCGCTGGGCGAACACGCCGTCCACGACCAGGACCCCCTGGTCGGGCACGGTCGCCGGAGGCTCGTCGACGTAGGTGTCGGTGGCGAGGTCGTGCCACCGGTGTCGGTACGTCGTCCCGGAGCCGCGCCGCCACGGGTCGAGCAGCTCGCGGCGTGCGGCCTCGTAGTCGAACCCGCGCGCCCACACCGTCTCCCCCGTGCGTCCCTCGGCGTGACGATGGGAGCGCGGGTGGTGGAAGTCGTCGAGGGACGCGCGGACGACGGTCCGGTCCCCGGTGCGCGCCGCCGGCCAGGTCGTCGGCGAACCTGGTCTTCCCCGCGCCGTCGGGCCCGTCGACCGCGACCAGCACGGGCTGCTCCGAGGCCGGCACCAGCGCCCAGACGGCGGCCAGCACGTCCTCCCGTTCACCCACGGGCCGATCCTGCCAGTCGCACGCTCCCGCGTTCCCGCGCTTGCCCGGTCGTCCGCCCGAGGACCACCCCTAGGTGAACGTGGGGCGGACGACCCTCAGCGCGAGCGCATCGGGATGCGTACGCCGCGCTCCGCGGCCACCTCGACCGCACGGTCGTAGCCCGCATCGACGTGGCGGATCACGCCCATGCCCGGGTCGTTGGTCAGCACCCGCTCGATCTTCTGCGCAGCGAGGTCGGTGCCGTCGGCGACGCAGACCTGGCCCGCGTGCAGCGAGCGACCCATCCCGACGCCGCCGCCGTGGTGGAACGACACCCAGGTCGCACCCGACGCGGTGTTCACCAGTGCATTGAGGATCGCCCAGTCGGCGATGGCGTCCGAGCCGTCGAGCATCGCCTCGGTCTCGCGGTACGGCGACGCCACGGAGCCGCAGTCGAGGTGGTCGCGCCCGATCACGATCGGCGCCTTGAGCTCACCGGAGGCGACCATCTCGTTGAACTTCAAGCCGGCCAGGTGCCGCTCGCCGTACCCCAGCCAGCAGATCCGCGCCGGCAGCCCCTGGTAGTGGACGCGCTCCTGCGCCATGGTGATCCACTTGTGCAGCCGGGCGTTGTCGGGGAACAGCTCGAGGATCGCGCGGTCGGTCGCCTCGATGTCGGCCGGGTCGCCGGAGAGTGCCGCCCAGCGGAACGGGCCCTTGCCCTCGCAGAAGAGCGGACGGATGTACGCCGGCACGAAGCCGGGGAACTCGAAGGCCCGGTCGTAGCCGCCCTTGCGGGCCTCGTCGCGGATCGAGTTGCCGTAGTCGAACACCTCGGCCCCGGCGTCCTGGAACTCCACCATCGCCCGCACGTGCGCCGCCATCGAGGCCTCGGCCTCCTTGGTGAAGCCCTCGGGATCGCGCGCCGCGGCGTCGTGCCAGTCGTCGAAGGAGATGCCGACCGGCAAGTAGGACAAGGGGTCGTGGGCCGAGGTCTGGTCGGTGACGATGTCGATCGGCGCCTTCCTCTCGAGCAGCGCCGGCACGAGCTCGGCCGCGTTGCCGAGCAGACCGATCGACAGCGGACGGCGCTCGTCGCGGGCCGCGACCGCACGCGCGACGGCGTCGTCGAGCGAGTCGGCCTGCTCGTCGAGGTAGCGGTGCTCGATACGGCGCGTGATCCGGGACTGGTCGACGTCGATGCAGATCGCGACCCCGTCGTTCATCGTGACGGCGAGCGGCTGGGCGCCGCCCATGCCGCCGAGGCCGGCGGTCAGCGTGATCGTCCCGGCCAGCGTGCCTCCGAACTTCTTGTCCGCGACCGCGGCGAAGGTCTCGAAGGTGCCCTGCAGGATCCCCTGGGTGCCGATGTAGATCCACGAGCCGGCCGTCATCTGGCCGTACATGATCAGGCCCAGCTCGTCGAGCTTGCGGAACTCCTCCCAGTTGGCCCAGTCGCCGACCAGGTTGGAGTTCGCGATCAGCACCCGCGGCGCCCACTCGTGGGTCCGCATCACGCCGACCGGCTTGCCCGACTGCACCAGCAGGGTCTCGTCGGTCTCGAGGTCGCGCAGGCTCGCCAGGAGCGCGTCGTACGCCGGCCAGGAGCGCGCGGCCTTGCCGGTGCCGCCGTAGACGACGAGGTCCTCGGGCCGCTCGGCGACCTCGGGGTCCAGGTTGTTCATCAGCATCCGCAGCGGCGCCTCGGTCTGCCAGCTCTTGGCCGACAGCTCCGTGCCATGGGCGGCGTGGATGGGCAGGCGGGGGTTGAGCCTTCGTCGGTCGAGCGACTGTCGAGACCATCAGCTCAGCTCTCCAATCAGTTCTTCGACGGCGGACAGGACGGCACCCGACGCGACCAGCCCGACGGCGGTCTCGATCTCGGGGGACAGGAAGCGGTCGGGTCCGGGCTCACCGACCCCGTGCTCGAGCAGCAGGCGTACGACGGCTCCCGTGGCGGGCGCGGGCGTGGTGCCCTCGGTGGGACCGCTGGCCGTCCGCAGGTGGAGGGCTCGGGCCGCCGTCATCAGCTCGATCGCGACGACCCGGCTCAGCCCGTCGACGGACCGGCGCAGCTTGCGGGCGGCCGACCAGCCCATCGACACGTGGTCCTCCTGCATCGCACTCGACGGGATCGAGTCGACGCTCGCCGGCACCGCCAGGCGCTTCAGCTCGGAGACGATCGCGGCCTGCGTGTACTGCGCGATCATCAGGCCGCTGTCGACGCCGGGGTCGTCGGCGAGGAACGGCGGCAGGTCGTGGTTGCGCGCGCGGTCGAGGAAGCGGTCGCTGCGCCGCTCCGAGATCGAGGCCACATCGGCGGCGACGATGGCCAGGAAGTCGAGGACGTAGGCCACCGGTGCGCCGTGGAAGTTCCCGTTGGACTCGACCCGGCCGGGGCCGTCGGTCGAGCTCGTCGAGACCAGCACGACCGGGTTGTCGACGGCACTGGCCAGCTCGCGTCCGGCGATCGTCGAGGCGTACTCCACGGTGTCGCGCGCGGCCCCGTGGACCTGGGGCGAGCAGCGCAGGGAGTAGGCGTCCTGCACGCGGTGGAAGCGGTCGTCGCGATGACTGGCCATCACCCCGGAGCCGGCGAGGACGCGGGTCAGGTTGGCGGCCGACAACGCCTGTCCCACCTGCGGTCGGAGCGCCTGGAGCTCGGCGGCGAAGACCCGGTCGGTGCCCATCTGCGCCTCGACGCTCATCGCCGCGGCGATGTCGGCGGTACGGAGCAGCATCCGCAGATCGGTGATCGCGAGCACCAGCATGCCGAGCATGCCGTCGGTGCCGTTGATCAGCGCCAGTCCCTCCTTGGCGCGCAGCTCCACCGGCGACAGCCCGGCGGCCGAGAGCGCATCCGCGGCCGGCATCAGCGCGCCGGCCGCGTCGCGGACGTCACCCTCTCCCATCAGCGCCAGCGCGCAGTGGGCCAGCGGCGCCAGGTCGCCGGAGCAGCCCAGGGAGCCGTACTCCCGGACCACGGGAGTGATGCCCGCCGACAACAGTGAGGCGAGCAGCTGCGCCGTCTCCCGTCGTACGCCGGTATGGCCGGTGGCGAGGGTCGACAGGCGCAGCAGCATCAGGCCGCGCACGACCTCGCGCTCCACCTCCGGGCCAGACCCCGCGGCGTGCGAGCGGACCAGCGAGCGCTGGAGCTGCTCGCGGAGCTCACCGGGGATGTGGCGGGTGGCCAGGGCGCCGAACCCCGTCGAGATCCCGTACGCCGGCGTGGGCGCAGCCGCCAGCTCCTCGACCACGGCCCGGGCCCGGTCGATCGCGACCAGCGCCTCCTCGGTCAGCTCCACGGCTGCCCCGCCGCGGGTCACCGCGACCACGTCGTCGAGCGACACCGGGCCGACGCCCACCTGAACGGTCTGCATGCCGCCATCCAACTCCCGGCCCGGAGGGTGGCGCCACCGTCGCGGGCGGCCCGCTGTCTGGGATCCGAGACGAAGTGGGAACGGGGGCACCTCCACGCGGAAGGTAAAGCCTGGTCCGTCGCTCGTGACCCGGATGACAACGACTCGTTAACGGTTTCACCACTCGGATGACAGGAAGCCCCCCATGAAGCAACGCATCCCCCTCCTGGTCACGGTCGCCACCGTCGGTGTCGGCCTGACCCTTGCCACGAGCGGACCCGGCCTCGCCGGGACCGCTCCTCACCGCGCCACGTCGTACGCCTTCCAGGTCTCCGGCTTCGGCACCAGGGTCAACGGCGGACAGATCCCCGTCGGGTCGAGCACCACGTCGTACCAGCACATCGGCTGCACCGACCTCGCCGGCCGCGAGCGGGCCAACGACGTGGCCGACGCCACCGTCCCGGGCCTGGGCACGGTCTCGGGAGTGAGGACCCATGCCTGGACGACGTTGCGCCACGGCGTCGCAGCCGCCCACTCCACCCACTCGATCGCCACCCTGGCCCTGGCCTCGAGCGGGGTCGGCTCACTGCGCATCCACGCGATCCACTCGCGGTCGAGGGCCTTCCACGACGGCTCCGGCTTCCACAGCACGACGTCCACCACGGTCGGTGACATCGCGTACACACCGATGGCCGGGCCGACCCAGACGTTCCCGGCTCCGACCCCGGACAAGCCGATCACGATCCCGGGCCTGGCCACCATCACCCTGGGTCGCAGCACCCGCCAGCACAGCTCACTCGGGGCCATCGCCTCCGCCGACGCTCTCGTGGTCGACGTGGTCGCGACCGGCACGAGGGTGACGGTGGCGCACACGCACGCCTCGATCGGCAGTGGCCTGACCTCCGGCGTCTTCCGCGGCCACTCGAACGCCACCCGGGTCGTGAAGGCTCTCACCGACCTTGCTCACAGCGGCCCCCAACCCCTGTCCATCATGGGATGCCTGGGCACCCACGGCCATCGTGCGACCAAGTCGATCGCCGGTGTCGACGTCGGCGGCCAGCTCGTGGTCACGGGGCTCTCGTCCTCGCAGCGAGCGAGCCAGCACCCCCGCGGCCACGGCTTCGAGCAGGCCTCCATCGCCAGGATCAACCTGGGTCACGGCCAGCTGGTCGTGAAGGGCATCGTCGGCAGGGCCACGGTCGAGCAGACCGCGCACGGCCTCGTCCGCTCCGCACGGGGCACCCGGCTCGGGTCCATCACGGCCGGCGGGAAGACCGTGCGGTTCCCCCCGAGCGGCGTGCTCGAGATCCCGGGCGTCGCGAAGCTCCAGCGCCACGTGGTCTCGCGCACCAGGACCGGTCTCAAGGTCGTGGCCCTCCGTCTCACCGTCCTCGACGGCTCGGGCGCCGTCATCGACCTCGGTGAGGCTCAGCTGCAGATCCACCGCCTGTCCCACTGACATCTCCCGAGGGCAGCGGGGTCGGGCTCCCCCCTCTGCGACCCCGCTGCCCGCCCGGCTCGACCCCCGTCACCCCTTCGGGGGAAGGGCGGGGTACGCAGGCCGGTCTAGGGTCGAACGGTCCCGGGCGGTCCGGGCGCACGGAGGGAGCACACCATGCCGACGTGGCTGATCTGGGTCATCGTGATCATCGTCGTCCTGGTCGTCGTCGGCGCCGTCGCGTCGATGATCACCAAGCGACGCACCGAGCAGCACCGCGCGCGTGCCGAGCAGCTGCGGGCCGAGGCCTCGGAGAAGGCCAGCGGACTCGCCGAGTCGCAGCGGGTGGCCGACGAGGCCCGCGCCAAGGCCGACCTCGCCGCGCGCCGAGGCCGAGCGCGCCCGCGAGCAGGCGGCCCAGGCCGCGACCGGCCACCAGGTCGAGCAGGCCAGCTACGAGGGCAAGCTCCGCGAGGCCGACAAGCTCGACCCCGAGGTGAACACCAAGGCCAAGGACTACGAGCCGAGCGTCTGGAACGACCAGTCCACCGAGACCGGCGCGGCTCCCACGGAGACCGGCGCGGCTCCCACCGAGACCCGCACGGCACCGGCTGAGAGCGGCACGACACGCCACCGGAGACCGGCACGGCACCGACCGAGACCGGCACCACGACCACGGGGACCACGCCGACCACTCCGGGCAGCGACACCGGGTCGCCCGCCGGCACCACCGAGACCGAAGGCCCGGGCGCCCACAGATCCGAGTGACCCAGGCATCGTCCCAGGGCACGCGTGGGACGATCCCGGCATGGGTCAGGTGCCGGCTGCGACCAGGGCGTTGCGGGTCCTGCGCTTCCTGGCGAGCCAGCCCGACCCCGTGCCGCTCGACCGGATCACCCGGGCCTGCGGGCTGCCGCGATCCACGGCGTACCACCTCCTGAGCGCGATGATCGAGGAGGGCTTCGTCGTCCACCTGCCCGACGAGCACCGCTACGGGCTGGGCGTCGCGGCGTTCGAGGTCGGCAGCGGCTACAGCCGCCAGGAGCCCCTGCAACGGATCAGCCGTCGACTGCTCGCAGACCTGGTCGACCGCACCGGCCACACGGCCCACCTGGCGGTGCTGCACGGGCGCGACGTGCTCTACGTCGTCGAGGAGCGAGCGCTCGGGCGTCCCCCGTTGGTCACCGACGTCGGGGTCCGGCTTCCGGCGCACCTCACGGCCAGCGGACGAGCGATCCTGTCCGCCCTGCCGTCGGCGCAGGTCCGCGCGCTGTATCCCGACCCCTCGGCCTTCGTGGACCGGCACGGCACCGGCCCGCGCACGCTGAGCGCCCTGCGCTCGGTGCTCTCGGAGACCCGGCGACGCGGCTACGCCACCGAGGAGGGTGAGGTCACGCCCGGCCTGGCGAGCGTCGCGGCCCCCGTCCTCGACCACAACCAGCACCCCGTCGCGGGCCTGGCGGTCACCTTCGCCGACGACGCGCCCCAGACTCTCGCCGAGGAGGTACGGCGTGCGGCCGCGGCGCTGACGAGGCGGCTCGGCGGCACCGCCTGAGAGGTACGACACGGACCCGACCGCACGAAGTTACCTGTGGGTACGATCCGGAGGTCGAGTGCCGCCGGGGCCTGCCTGGCCCGTAGTGTCGGCGCCGACCGTCCGTGACATCCCGACCGCTCGGAGTGACTGTGACCGCCGTACTGATCATCGGGCTGCTCCTCAACCTGATCGCGCTGCCGATCGCGGGGCGCCGGGTGTGGTTCCTCGAGCGCCTGATCACCAGCGGACAGCCCGCCCCCGACCGCGTCGCAGGCGTCACGGGGCGGCTCGGCCTCGCGGTGAAGACTCAGGTCGTCGAGGTCTTCGGGCAGAAGAAGCTGCTGAAGTGGAGCGTGCCGGGCGCCGCGCACTTCTTCGTGTTCTGGGCCTTCCTGATCCTGGCCACGGTCTACCTCGAGGCGTACGGCGCCCTGATCGCGCTCGCCTTCGGCGCCGACACGCTCGCCTGGTCGATCCCGCTGGTCGGCCACTGGCCGGTGCTCGGCTTCCTGCAGGACTTCATCGCGATGATGGCGTTCTTCGGGATCCTCGACCTTCGTCGTGATCCGGCTTCGCAACGCGCCTGCGGACCTGGGCCGCCGTTCCCGCTTCTTCGGCTCCCACCTGCGGGGCGCGTGGATCACGCTGTTCATGATCTTCAACGTCATCTGGACGATGTTCCTGTTCCGCGGCGCGTCGTCCGCGCTCGGCAACCTGCCCTACGACAACGGCGCGTTCATCTCCATCGGTGTCGGCAACCTGCTCGGTGCAGATGGACTGGGGCTCTCCCACAGCGCGCTGGAGTTCCTGGAGGGCCTCGGCCTCCTGCTCCACATCGGCGTGATGCTGGCGTTCCTGATCTTCGTGCTCAACTCCAAGCACCTCCATATCTTCGTGGCGCCGCTCAACGTGCTCTTCGGTCGCCGACCGATGGCGCTCGGCGCGGTCAAGCCGCTCACCTCGGCGGGCAAGCCGGTCACCCTCGACGACATCGACGACCTCGACGAGGACGCCAGGCTGGGCGTGGGGTCGATCCAGGACTTCACGTGGAAGGGGCTGCTCGACTTCACCACCTGTACCGAGTGCGGCCGCTGCCAGTCGCAGTGCCCGGCCTGGAACACCGAGAAGCCGCTGTCTCCCAAGCTCCTGATCATGGACCTGCGCGACCACGCCATGGCCGCCGCTCCCGCGATGATCGCCGGCGACACCGGCGGCGCGCCCGCCGGCGCGGTCAAGGAGCTGGAGCGGCCGCTGATCGGCGACGAGTCGATGTACGGCGTGATCGACCCCGACGTGCTGTGGTCCTGCACGTCGTGCGGCGCGTGCGTCAACCAGTGCCCCGTCGACATCGAGCACGTCGACCACATCATCGACATGCGTCGCTACCAGGTGCTCGTCGAGAACAACTTCCCCGCCGAGCTCAACCAGCTCTTCAGGGGCCTCGAAGGCACGCGGCAACCCCTGGAACCTGTCGGCCTCCGCACGCATGGACTGGGCCAAGGGTCTCGACTTCGAGGTGCCCGTCGTGGGCGAGGACCTCGAGTCGATGGACTCGGTCGACTGGCTGTTCTGGATCGGCTGCGCCGGCGCGTACGAGGACCGCGCGAAGAAGACGGTGCGCGCCGTCGCCGAGCTGCTCCACCTCGCCGACGTGTCGTTCGGCGTGCTCGGCAACGGCGAGACCTGCACCGGTGACCCCGCCCGCCGGGCGGGCAACGAGTTCGTCTACCAGGGCCTGGCCGCCCAGAACGTCGAGACCCTCACCGAGCACCGGGTCAAGCAGGTCGTCACCACCTGCCCCCACTGCCTGAACACTCTCAAGAACGAGTACCGCGACCTCGGCCTCGAGCTCGACGTCGTCCACCACACCCAGCTGCTGAACCGCCTCGTCCGCGAGGGTCGGCTGACGCCCGTGACCGACGGCGCCGGGGCTGCCACGCGCTCGATCACCTACCACGACCCGTGCTACCTCGGTCGGCACAACCAGGTCTACGCCCCGCCGCGCGAGCTGCTCCAGGTGCTCCCGGGAGCGTCGTACGTCGAGATGGAGCGGTCGGCCGAACGCTCCTTCTGCTGCGGAGCCGGTGGCGCCCGGATGTGGATGGAGGAGAACCTCGGCGAGCGGATCAACGTCAACCGCACCCAGGAGGCCGTGGCGACCGGTGCCGACCAGATCGCGGTCGGCTGCCCGTTCTGCCGGGTGATGCTCTCCGACGGGCTGACCTCCGAGCAGGCCGACGGCCGGGCGCGCGAGGAGGTCGAGGTCCTCGACGTCGCCCAGATGCTGCTGGCGTCGGTGAAGGGCGAGTCCGCCACCCGGGCTCCCTCGCCGGTCGGGCTGCCGTCCTCCTCGTCGGTCGAGCCTGGCGAGACCCGCAGCGAGGAGACGCGGGCCGAGCCCGAGCCCGGCGACGACACCCAGACCACCGACACGGTGACCGAGACCGTCGACGTGGGGCCGGCCGCGGCAGCCAGTGGCGGCTCCTCGCTGTTCGACCTCGAGCCCGACGAGGCGGCCGAGCCCGAGCCGGAGGCCGAGGAGGCGCCGGCACCGAAGGCCGCCGGTGGCTCGCTGTTCGACCTCGAGCCCGACGAGGCGGCCGAGCCCCAGCCCTCGTCGGTCGAGCCCCAGCCCTGCGTCGGTCGAGCCTGTCGAGACCACCGAGCCCAGCGCCCAGATCCCCGAGGGCGGCTCGCTGTTCGACCTCGAGCCCGACCGGGCGGCCGAGCCCGAGCCCGCGTCCGGCGAGGAGGCGTCGGGGAGCGCCGAAGGCCGCCGGTGGCTCGCTGTTCGACCTCGAGCCCGACCGGGCGGCCGAGCCCCAGCCCTCGTCGGTCGAGCCCCAGCCCTCGTCGGTCGAGCCTGTCGAGACCACGGAGCCCAGCGCCCAGATCCCCGAGGGCGGCTCGCTGTTCGACCTCGCCGCGCCCGAGCCGGACGCGGACGGCAGCGGATCCCGGGCACCGGCCGACCACGATGCGCCGCCATCGCCGGAGGAGCCCGAGCCCCGGTCGGAGCCCGAGAAGAGGCCGCAGCGGGCGGAGCCGACCGAGGAGCCCCGCCAGCGACGTCGACATCGACGAGAGCGGCTCACTTTTCGACCTCTGAACGGCCGCTGACCTGCAGCGATGTCATCGTGACATCAATTGGTGTCAGTTGATGCTTGACATGACATCACAGTGATGTCAGGATGATGCACATGGACATCACGCCGTACGTCGACAGCCTCCGCCAGGCTCTCGTCTCCGCCGCCGACTCGGCGGGTGACGACACCCGCCAGGCCGCCGAGCGGCTCAGCTTCGCCCTCGACTCCAGCTCGCGGCTGGCGATCATGGAGGCGGTCTCACAGGCCGCCGCCGAGATCACCGCCGAGATGCCGAACGGTGGCGTCGACGTACGCCTCAACGGCCGTGACCTCGACTTCCTGGTCCATGTCGCGGCCCCGACCCCGCCGGCACCGCCGCCGCCCCCGGCCCCCGAGGACGTCGACGACGGCAACCTGGCGCGGATCACCCTCCGGATCCCCGAGTCGGTGAAGGCCAAGGCCGAGGAGCGGGCTGCCGAGGCCGGCCAGTCTCTCAACACCTGGCTCGTCAACGTCGTCCGCGCGGCCAGTCGCGACGGTGCGATCAACATCGACGTCGACCTCTCCAGCATCCCGTTCTTCGGCGGCGGCGATCCCTTCGGCAGCTCGAAGAGCCGCGGCAACAAGCGCATGACCGGCTGGCTGTAGCGCCGGCGTACCACCACCAGCACCCTCCGGGGACGGCACCCAGGCCGCTCCCCCGGCCGACCACACCCTCACCCAGGAGGAACCATGCAGCGCCAGTTCGAGACCCTCGAGCCGATCAACCTCTTCGTCGAGATCGGCAAGGGCCGGGTCCGCATCCACGCGACCACCACCGGCACCACCGACGTGGAGGTGCGGGGCCAGGAGGCCGACGAGGTCGAGGTCGTGCTCGACGGCCACGACCTGCGGATCATCGGCCCCAAGCGGAGCGGCGGCTTCTTCGGCAAGGACCACGACCTCGACGTCGACGTCACGCTGCCCACCGACAGCCGGCTCTCGGTCAAGACCGGGAGCGCCGACATCGAGGTCGACGGGCAGGTGGCGGAGAGCCGGCTCAAGACCGGTTCCGGCGACGTCACCTGCGACACCTTCTCCGGCGCCGCGTCGATCGACACCGGCTCGGGCGACGTCGAGGTCGCCGAGGCCCATGCCGAGCTGCGGGTCAAGAGCGGTTCGGGCGACGTCTCGGTCGGCACCTGCGTCAAGGAGCTGAGCGTCTCCACCGGCTCCGGCGACGTCGAGGTCGGCACCGCCAACGCCCGTACCGTCGTCAAGACCGGCTCCGGCGACCTCAAGGTCGTCACCGCCAACGACGACGTCTCGCTGTCGACCGGCAGCGGCGACCTGACCGTCGGCACGGCCCGCCGCGGGCGGGTCAGCGCGAAGGGCGCCAGCAGCGACGTCCTGATCGGCATCCCGGCCGGTACGCCGGTCTGGGCCGACCTCAACACCGTCACCGGCAAGGTCCGCTCCAACATCGAGAGCGTCGGAGCCCCGCAGGAGGGCCAGGACCACATCGAGCTCGAGGCCCGGACCGTCAGCGGCGACATCGTCCTGAACCAGGTCTGACCACACCACCACCACACCGAAGGGAGCACGACCATGAACACCACCGTGATCGAGGCACAGGCTCGCTACCTGATCGAGGACCGGATCCACCCGACCCACCGTCAGCAGCAGCCCAGCGGCGTGCGGCGTCGCATCCGGAAGGTCCGCAAGCTGAGCTGGCTGTGACCCCTTTCCGGCAGCCGGCCCGAGGGAAGCCGATCGCAGAGTCTCTGCGGTCGGCTTCCTGCTTTCACGAGCAGCCAGGCTCAGACGTCGGTGATCCGGATGCCCGCGTGAGCCTTGTAGCGGCGGTTGACGCTGATCAGGTTGGCCGTCAGCGCCTCGACCTGGGCCGCGTTGCGCAGCCGACCGCCGTACACGCCGCGCATGCCGGGCACCGTGTCGGCCAGCGAGGCGACCAGGTCGGTGGCGTCGCGGTCGTCCCCGAGCACCAGCACGTCGGTGTCGACCGAGGAGATCTCGGGGTCGTCGAGCAGGGCCGCGCTGACGTGGTGGAACGCGGCCACGACCGTCGAGCCGGTCAGGATCGCCGCGGCCTGCTGGGCCGCGGACCCCTCCTCGACGGCGAGCGCGAAGGCGCCCTGCTGGTCGAAGCCGAGCGGGTTGACGCAGTCGACCACGATCTTGCCGCCCAGCACGTCCGCGAGGGATCGCAGCAGGTCTGCGTGACCGTCGTACGGGACGGCGACGACGACCACGTCGGCGTCCGCGGCGGCGTCGGCGTTGGCGAGCCCGCGCACGGCACCGCCGGTCGCGGCTGCCAGCTCGGCGGCGGTCTCGGCCGCCCGCTCGGCCGAGCGACTGCCGACCACGACGGACATGCCGGCGGTCGCCCAGCGTCGTACGAGCCCGCGGCCCTGCGGCCCCGTGCCGCCGAGCACGGCGACAGTGACGTCGGGGGGCATCAGATCGAGGTCCGGTGGAAGTTCTGGAACGACCGCGAGGGCGTCGGACCGCGCTGCCCCTGGTAGCGGGAGCCGTACTTCTCCGAGCCGTAGGGGTGCTCGGAGGGAGACGAGAGCCGGAAGAAGCAGAACTGCCCGATCTTCATGCCCGGGTAGAGCTTGATCGGCAGGGTGGCGACGTTGGCGAGCTCGAGCGTGACGTGCCCGGAGAAGCCGGGGTCGACGAAGCCGGCGGTGGCGTGCGTGAGCAGGCCGAGGCGGCCCAGCGACGACTTGCCCTCGACCCGCGCGGCGACGTCGTCGGGCAGCGAGACGACCTCGTACGTCGAGCCGAGCACGAACTCCCCGGGGTGCAGGATGAACGGCTCGTCGCCGTCCGGCTCCACCAGCCGGGTCAGGTCGGACTGGTCGGCCGCGGGGTCGATGTGGGGGTAGCGATGGTTCTCGAAGACCCGGAAGTAGCGGTCGAGCCGCACGTCGATCGACGACGGCTGCAGCATCGCGGGCTCCCAGGGCTCCATCACGATCCGGCCGGCGTCGATCTCGGCCAGGACGTCACGGTCGCTCAGCAGCACGCCCGCAGGCTACCCGGCGCTCGCGCCGGGTGAGGGGGTCGCCCTGCGACCGTCTCGAAACCAGCGCTCTGAGAGCATGCCGGACGTGAGTGCTCCCGTCTTCCACCGGTACGTCGCTCTCGGCGACTCGTTCACCGAGGGCGTCGGCGACCCCGACCCCGGCCGCCCGAACGGCCTGCGCGGCTGGGCCGACCGCGTCGCCGAGGTGCTGGCGACGCGCACCGACGACTTCGGCTACGCGAACCTGGCCATCCGCGGTCGCACCCTCCGGCCGATCCTCGACGAGCAGCTCGCGCCTGCCCTGGCGCTGCGGCCCGACCTGGTCACCGTCTACGCCGGCGGCAACGACCTGATCCGGCCGCGCTGCGACGTCGACTCGCTCGCCGAGGTGTACGACGACGCGATCGGCACCCTGACTGCGACCGGCGCCAGGGTGGGCATCTTCACCGCATTCGATCCCGGTGGCGGTGGACCCTTCGCCCGGCTGCGCGGTCGGTTCGCCGTCTACAACGAGCAGGTCCGCGAGATCGCGGAGCGGCACGGCGCCGTCGTCCTCGACGCGTGGCGGATGCGGCCGGAGCGACCCGACCTGATGTGGTCCGAGGACCGGCTGCACCTCGGGCCGCTCGGCCACCGGGCGGTCGCGATCGAGGTGCTCGACACGTGGGGGGTCCCGCACGACCTCGACCTCTCCGACCCCACCGGTTCGCTCGGCGAGACACCGTTCCGGGCCGGGCGTCGAGCCGATCTCGAGTGGGCGGTCCGTCACGCCGCGCCGTGGATCAAGCGCCGCCTCACGGGGCGCTCGTCGGGGGACGGCGTACGGCCGAAGCGGCCGGCGCTCGAGCCGATCTGACGGGCCGCACGGCCTCGGGTACGATCCGTGACGCCGGTTCGCCGGCGTGCGGATGTAGCTCAGTTGGTAGAGCGCGACCTTCCCAAGGTCGATGTCGCGAGTTCGAGTCTCGTCATCCGCTCCGAGTCACTCCGCGAGGCGAAGCCTCGCGGAGTGACGAGCGAAACAGGTCACTCGGGCATGGCCCTGAGGAGTACCGCAGGCACCTCCCCTCGACGGAGCGAAGCGAGGGCGAGCGGAGGTCTACGCCCCGCCCCGGTCTCGCAGGCACCCTCTCCCCGGTTTCATCATGTGAGGTAGATGAACCGCCGCTTCACACGGTGAGCTCACCATGAGAAGCGGCGGCTCGACTGCTTCACATGGTGAAACCGAGCACCCACCCACCTTGCGATTCCTGAGGTGATTGTGGACAGTGGTGTGGATGTGACTCCTGAAGTCTCGAGGTCTTCCCCATGTCGCGCCCTCGCTGGATCAGTCTCGGAGCCCTGCTGCTGGTGCTCGCCCTCCTCCCCTTCCTCCCCCACGGCGGTGGGGAGCCCGACCGCGCGCGGCGGGCCGACGGACCGCAGAGACAGACCCCGCTGACCGCCGGCTACGGCCGGGTCACCCCGGCGTTCAGACGCACGATTGCGAGCGTCGTGTCCGCCGGCACGGCCCGCTCGGTCTCGGCCCGTACGCCGGCCCGCACCCTGGTCGGCGATCTCGTGCGCTGCGCGGTGTTCGAGGGGCAGCGCTACTGCCTCGGCTCGGGCTGGACCGACCGGACAGCGGCCCAGGTGCGGCGCAGCATGACCGCCGTGGCCACGCGCCAGGCGGCGCGCCAGGTCGCGCGACCTTCGCGCACGACCAGCACCGGCGACCTGTCGATGATCGACGCCCTGCGACACGCCGCGCGGATGTCGCCGACCGCTCGGGCGGCCACCCAGACCGCCGAGCTCACCGAGGCCGCGCGTTCGGTGGCCAAGGTCTGGTTGCTGCGGCACCAGATCCAGGGCGTGCCGCTGCCTCCCCACTTCCTCGCCGACCACCCGGAGGTCCGCAGGGCCGAGGCGCCCTCGCGCGAGGGCTCCGCGCCGCACGTCCTCGCGCCGGTCTCGCCGATGGGCAAGCAGCACGACAAGACGTGGGCCGACTACCCGAGCCGCGGGACGGTGCTCGACCCCCGGGACGTCAGGGCGCAGCACCGCACGTACTGGTGCGGACCGACCTCGATGCAGATGATCACGTGGGGCTGGTCGGGTCACAGACACACCCAGCGCTACTGGGCCAAGAAGCTCGGCACGACCACCAGTGGCACGTCCATCACCTCGATGGTCGACGTGGTGAACTCCTCCACCGGCTGGGACAAGGCGTCGTACGCCGGCCCCTACATCACCCTCGACATCAGCGACTGGTCGTTCCACCAGTGGATGCTGCTGATGGCGCGCCACATCGTCGACTACCGCGCCCCGGTGATCCTGCACCCGGTCCTGCTCACCGAGTTCTACCCCTACCTCGATCACGACGGGTCCGGTCACTTCCAGGTCGGCCGGGGGTACCGCAAGCGCGACGGCAAGACGCCGCTGCTCGGCTACTTCGAGCCGTGGAACCAGCAGCGCTTCCACCCCGACGAACCGTTCATCGCCCGCGTGCAGTGGCGCAACGCCTACCGGTCCTACCGAGCGAACCAGGCACACTTCCAGCACGATCTCGGTGTGTGATGCGCGTACGCCGTCTCCCGCGCCCGACCGCAGGCGCCGTCGTGCTGACCACGGCCGCCCTCGTCCTCGGCGGCTGTGGCGCCGGCAGCACCAGCGCCGCTGGGGGTGGCAGTCCGTCCGCGGCCAGTGGACCCAGCAGCTCGTCGTCCAGCGGGAGTCCCGGCTCCGAGAGCACGCCGCCGTCGACCGGCGCCGACACCGGCAGCAGCGACCATCCCCTCGTGGTCACGCCGAGGAGTGACCCCCTGGCCTGGAAGGCGGTCGGAGGGTCGACCCGCGACGAGGTGACCGTGGGCGGCGGCTGGAGGCTCACCCTGTCCTCCGGGGGTGACACCGTCCGCCTCGACGGCCCGCACCCGCGGACCTTCGCGGCCGGCGCGCACTCCTCGATCAGCGACGCCCTCCTCGACGCCGGGCATGCGCTCGTCGTGCGTGAGGACGACCGGGCCCGCAGGCCCGACGTCGCCACGCTCGTCGATCTCGTCTCCGGCCACGCCACCACCCTCGACCGCTCGTCGACCCCGCCCACCAGCGTCGGCGGGACCTGGGCGCTCGGCCCCACGACCCTCGCGCACGCGACCGACGGGCCGCAGCGCCGCTACTGCGTGGTGTTCCTGCGTCTCGGCTCCGGGCGGCTGGACGGTCGCACCTGCGTCCCGCCCGGGAACGGGCTCAGCCGGGCCTCCGTCACCGATGCCGGCACCACCCTGATGCGGTTCGACGCCCGGCACCCTTCCTGCCGGACCCTCCTCACCCGCTCCGGCGCTCGGTTCACCCCCCTGCCCGGTGTCACGCCATGCAAGGGCTGGGACTCGGCGTCACTCCCGGGCGGCGTGGTGTGGTCGGTGGTCCCGAAGGAGCGACGGGTCGAGGCCGCTCACTTCTTCAGCCACACCGACACCGGCTGGTTCGACCTCGGCCGCGGGACCTCCGGGACCCTGGTCGCGTGCGCGGGCGCGGCGTACTTCGTGCGCGACCCGGCGACCCGGCGGGATCGCGCGGCTCTCCTGCGCTGGGACCCGGGCGCCGGTGTGCTGGCCACCGTCTTCACCTCGAAGGGGCGGGGCAACGCGTTCCTGTCGCCCCCCCGCTGCGGTGGCGACCACCTCACCGTCACGGCGTTCTCCGACGCGGGAGACCAACAGGTCACGGCCGGCGTCGGCGCGCCGTAGGCTCGGACCATGCCGGCCGACTTCACCGGGTTCCCTCCCCAGGCCCTCGACTTCTACGACGACCTCGAGGTCGACAACACGCGGTCGTTCTGGGAGAAGCACAAGGGCACCTACGACTACTCCGTCCGGCGGCCGATGGTCGCCCTCTGTGCAGCGCTCGCCCCCGAGTTCGGCGAGGCCAAGGTGTTCCGGCCGTTCCGCGACGTGCGTTTCGCCAAGGACAAGACCCCGTACAAGACCGCGCAGGGCGCGTTCGTCGGAGTCGGGCCCGCCACCGGCTGGTACGTCGAGATCTCGGCCCGCGGCGTCCGGACCGGTGCCGGCTTCTACGACGCGACCGGTCCCCGCATCGCCGCGATCCGGGCGGCCATCGACGACGACCGCACCGGGCGCGAGCTCCAGTCACTGCTGGAGAAGCTCGAGGGTGGCGGCTGGCGTGTCGGTGGGCACACCCTCAAGACCGCGCCGCGCGGGTACGACGTGAGCCACCCGCGGATCGAGCTGCTCCGCCACAAGTCACTCACCATCGGCCACGACTACGGGTTCGAGCCGATCATCCACACCACCGAGCTGCTCGAGGCGGTGCGCGACGACTGGCGCACCCTCAAGCCGTTCGTCGACTGGGTCAGCGCGAGCAACCCTGCCTGAGCGACCCGGGCCAGCGTTCGTACGGCACCGTCACCGGGTCTCGACACGCCGGTCGCGACTCGTCCCTCGATCGCGCGGCTCGCTCGACCACCATCGGCCGGCCCGGCTGGCGCCGTCGGGCTCAGTGCGGCTGCCAGGCGTCGTCGTCCTCGGTCAGGGCAGCGACGCCGGGCGGCAGGTGGCCCGAGGCGAGGTCGGCCACCGACACCTGCTCGAAGACGTCGCGCAGGGAGTGGCGGGCCGCGATCCACACGCGCTGGAGGGCGTCGGCCCGCTCGTTGTAGGAGACGGCCTCCGGGCGGAGCCCGTACACCGACACCAGCGGACCGTCGACGGCCCGGATCACGTCGGCGACGGTGACGTCGGAGCCGGGCTGCGCCAGGCGCCATCCGCCGGCCTGTCCGCGCTGCGCGTGCACGATGCCCGCCTTGCGCAGGTCGGCCAGGATCGCCTGCAGGAAGTTGTGCGGGATGTCCTGCAGCTTGCCGAGCTCCTCGGCACTGACCGGACGGCCGTTCTGGTCGCCGTCGCCGCGCGCCGCCATCTCGATGAGGGCACGGAGGGCGTAGTCGGCCTTGGCGGAGACTCGCATGCGAGCAGTCTCCCAGAAGGGCGCCAGGATCCGCGCACCCGCGCGTGTGCTCGGTCACATCGGAGGCGGGAGCTCCCGGACGGATCCGCCCCCCTCTGTTGCCTGCGCGACCTCCCCGGGGCAGAATGAAGTTACTGATGAGTAGCCGTACTCTCGACAGGGCTCCGGGACCCGGGCGGACCCACGAAGCGACGCGAACAGGTAGGGACCATGGGCCACTACAAGAGCAACCTCCGCGACATCGAGTTCAACCTCTTCGAGGTCCTGGGCACCGACCAGGTGCTCGGCACCGGGCCCTTCGCGGACGTCGACGCCGCGACCGCTCGCGAGATCCTGACCGAGGTCGACCGGCTCGCCCGCGAGGACCTCGCCGCGTCGTTCGAGGAGTCCGACCGCACGCCCCCGGTCTTCGACCCCGAGACGCACACCGCGCCGGTCCCGGAGGCGTTCAAGAAGAGCTACCGCGCCTGGATGGACGCCGAGTACTGGCGCTTGGCCACCCTCGCCGAGCTCGGTGGCACTCCGGCCCCCTCGTCGTTCTCCTGGGCGCTCGGCGAGATGGTGCTCGGCGCCAACCCCGCCGTCTGGATGTACGGCGCCGGCCCGATGTTCGCGGGCGTCATCCACCGCAACGGCAACGAGCGCGACAAGAAGATCGCCCAGCACATCGTCGACCAGGGCTGGCTGACCACGATGGTGCTCACCGAGCCCGACGCCGGCTCCGACGTGGGCGCCGGGCGCACCAGGGCCACCCCGAACGACGACGGCACCTGGAACATCGAGGGCGTCAAGCGCTTCATCACCTCGGCCGAGGGCGACCTGTCCGACAACATCATCCACATGGTGCTGGCGCGCCCGTCCGGCGTCGAGGGCGCCGGCGGCCCCGGCACCAAGGGCCTGAGCCTGTTCATCGTGCCGAAGTTCCACTTCGACCCCGAGACCGGCGAGTCGACCGGTGAGCGCAACGGCGTCTACGTCACCGGCGTCGAGCACAAGATGGGCATCAAGGTCTCCAACACCTGCGAGCTCACCTTCGGCGACCCGGGCGTCGGCGGCGGCGAGCCCGCCAGGGGCTGGCTGCTCGGCGAGGTGCACGACGGCATCGCGCAGATGTTCCAGGTGATCGAGAACGCCCGGATGATGGTCGGCACCAAGGCCATCGCCACCCTGTCGACCGGCTACCTCAACGCCCTCGACTTCGCCAAGGAGCGGGTGCAGGGTGCCGACCTCACCCAGGCGGCCGACAAGACCGCGCCGCGCGTGACCATCACCCACCACCCCGACGTACGCCGCTCGCTGATGACCCAGAAGTCGTTCGCCGAGGCGATGCGCTCGCTGGTCCTCTACACCGCGTCCTGGCAGGACAAGGTGATGCTGGCCGAGCACGCCGGCGAGAAGGACGAGCTGGCGATGGCCGTCAACGACCTGCTGCTGCCGATCGTGAAGGGCTACGGCTCGGAGCGCTCGTGGGTGCTCCTCGGCACGGAGTCGCTCCAGACCTTCGGCGGGTCCGGCTTCCTGCAGGACTACCCGATCGAGCAGTACGTCCGCGACGCCAAGATCGACACCCTCTACGAGGGCACGACCGCGATCCAGGGCCAGGACTTCTTCTTCCGCAAGATCGTCAAGGACCAGGGCAAGGCGCTGGGACACCTGGCGCAGGAGATCCAGGCCTTCCTCGAGAGCCAGGCGGGCAACGGACGGATCAAGGTGGAGCGGGCGCTGCTGGCCACCGCGCTCGAGGACGCGCAGGCGATCGTCGGCGTGATGATCAACGACCTGATGAGCGCCGACGCCTCCGCCGAGGGCGGCGACCTCCGCAACATCTACAAGGTCGGCCTCAACACCAGCCGTCTGCTGATGGCGCTGGGCGACGTGGTCTGCGCGTGGCTGCTGCTGCGCGGCGCCGACGTGGCGCTGAGCAAGCTCTCCGGCGACCTGTCGGCGAAGGAGAAGGCGTTCTACGAGGGCAAGGTCGCGGCCGCGCAGTTCTTCGCGCAGACCAACCTGCCGCGCATCTCCGCCGAGCGAGCCATCGCCGAGCACACCGACCTGGCGCTGATGGACCTCGACGAGTCCGCGTTCTGACGCACGGCCCCGGTCGGGGCGCCCGGACGCCCTAGCGTGTGGGGGTGCTCGACGCCCTCGTCGCCGGTCTGCTCACCGGTCTCTCGCTGATCGTGGCGATCGGGGCTCAGAACGCCTTCGTGCTGCGCCAGGGACTGCTCCGGCAGTACGTCGGTCCGGTGGTCGCGATCTGCGCGGTCAGCGACCTGGTCCTGATCGCCGCCGGCGTCGCCGGCATCGGGGCGATCGTGCAGCACGCACCGACCGCGCTGACGGTCGTGCGCTGGCTCGGGGTCGCCTTCCTGACGGCGTACGGCGTGCGGTCGCTGTGGCGCTCGCGGCATGCCGGAGCCCTCGCCGCCGCGACCGACGCCGAGCCGCGACTGCGTGGTGCGGTGCTCCAGGCGACGGCCCTGACCTGGCTGAACCCGCACGTCTACCTCGACACCGTGCTCCTGCTCGGCTCGATCGCGGCCCACCACGGTCCGACCGGCAAGTGGTGGTTCGGCGCCGGTGCAGCACTGGGCAGCGTGCTGTGGTTCAGCGGACTGGGCTACGGCGCGCGCCTGCTCAGCCCGGTGCTCGCGCGGCCCCGGGCCTGGCAGGTGCTCGACGTGCTGATCGGGCTGACGATGCTCGCGATCGCGTTCTCGCTGGCCCGAGGGTGATCAGCGCGCTGCGGTGGCGCGCTTCCCGGCGTAGCTCTTGCCCTTGCCGTAGGACGGGGCGCCGCCCGTGCGCGGGCCACCGTCGCTCTTCTGACCGCCCTGGTAGCCGCCGCCGGAGCGGTAGCCGGCCTTCGGGTTGCTGCCCTTGTAGCCGCCGCGCGGCTTGTGGCCGCCCGAGCGCTTGCCGGCGTAGGACGACGAGGAGGACTTCGGCGCGGGTGAGCCGTGCTTGGCCAGCGTGGCGGCGGACAGGTGGTCGGGCACGGTCTGGATGTCGTGGTGGAGGACCTCGACCCCGGCGTTCTGCTGGAGGCGCACGACCTGCTGCAGGAACTTCGGCGTGGTGATCGTGACGACCGCGCCGTCGCGCCCGGCGCGCGCCGTACGGCCGCTGCGGTGCAGGTAGGCCTTGGCGTCGCTGGCCGCGTCGAAGTGGATGACCATGTCGACGGCGTCGACGTGGATGCCGCGGGCGGCGACGTCGGTGGCGACGACGGCCCTGGCCTTGCCGGAGGAGAAGCGGTGGAGGTTGCGCTCGCGGACCTTCTGGCTGAGGTTGCCGTGCAGGTCGACGGCGTCGACGCCCTGGTTGGTCAGGGCCTCGGCGAGCTCGACCGCGCCCTCACGGGTGCGGGTGAACACGATGGTCCGGCCGTTGGCCTCGACGAGGCGGACGGCGGCGCCGACCTTCTCGCGGAAGCCGCCGACGGTCAGCGTGTGGTGGGTCATCGTGGTGACCGAGCCGGCGTTGGGGTCGAGCTCGTGGAGCTTGGGGTTGCGCAGGTGGGTGCGGACCAGCTTGTCGACGTCACCGTCGAGCGTGGCGCTGAGCAGCATCCGCTGCGAGCCGTCGGGGGTCATCCCGACCAGCTTGTCGACCGACGGGTAGAAGCCGAGGTCGCACAGGTGGTCGGCCTCGTCGAGCACCGTGAGCTGGATGTCGTCGAAGAAGCAGTAGCCGTTCTCCAGCAGGTCCTCGAGCCGGCCCGGGGTGGCGACGACGATGTCGGCACGCTGGCGGAGCTGGCGGGTCTGCTTGTCGTACGGCGTACCGCCGTACACCGTGACCATCTTCAGGCCGATCGACTGGGCCAGCGGCTGGATGGCCTGCGCCACCTGGTTGGCCAGCTCGCGGGTCGGCACGATCATGACCGCGCGCGGGTGGCACGGGCGGCTCTTGCTGCCCGCCAGCTTGGCGAGGGCGGGGATGCCGAAGGCGAGGGTCTTGCCCGACCCGGTCTGGGCGCGGCCCAGCACGTCGTACCCGGCCATGCCGTCGGGGATCACGGCCTCCTGGACCGGGGTCGGCGCGACGATGCCCTGCAGGCGCAGCGCCTCGATCAGCTCGGCGGGCAGGCCGGTGAACGCGTTGCTCACGGGCTCGGTGGGGTCGGTCTCGACGGACTCGACGTCGACGTGGTCGGTGGCGGTGGTCTCGGACTCGGGGTACGTGGGCGCAGACATGCGTCGTCACAGCTTTCGGTTTGCTCGGGTGCGTCCGGCGCGGGGCCGCGGGCGCGGATCCGGTGAGCCTGCAAGACGCGGTCTTGCTCCACCCGATCGCTGGTCTCCGCGCAGCTGAGTAAGACTGCGCCACCACACCGGGCTGTTGCTAAGAGAGTGGGCCTCGAACTCAAGCAGAGTCCCACTGGCTGCTGATGATCCTACGGGCGAGGCCTCAGATCCCTCGCATCCGCGACACCGTGACCTGCCGCACCCGGCAGCGGTCGTACGTCGTGCCACGCGGGTCTGTCACCGCCGAAGTGCCGGCACTGCACGCACTGGGTACCCACAGCACCGCACCAGTTCGGCCGAACCCGGGACAAGTCACCATCCGGGCACGCACCATGTCCGAGCCCACGACGAGCAAGGAGAGACGCGTGTCCGTCTACTCGGGGTCCGCCTACCCTCCACCCCCACCGGCCGGCAACCGTGCCCTCAGCTTCCGGCTGGTGTCGCGCTCCTACGGCCTCGTGCTGGCGGACCCGACGCTCGTCGGTCTGGTCATGCTGAGCGGGATCGCCTCGTGTCTGGCGTTCGCGTCCGTTGCCGTGCCGGCCTGGCTGTGGGGCCACGTGGACCTGACGGCGTCCGTGACCCACCCGGTCTCCCTCGCGCTGTACGGCATCGCGACCTGGGCCTCGGCCTTCGTCGGCGTGCTGGGCCAGGGGACGGTGGTCGCTGCGGGGACTGCGCGGCTCGACGGCCGTCCCGTGACCGTGCGCCAGGCCCTGGCCGTGGCGTGGTCACGGCGGGGGCCGCTCGCCGTCTGGGCTCTCCTCACCACGGTGGTCGTGATCCTCGAGCGCGTGCTGAGCAGGTTCGGCCTGGCCGGGGCCATCACCCGGCTCGTGGCCGAGGTGGGCTGGGCGTTGGCGACGATGCTGGTGGTGCCGATCGTGATCACCGACGGCGCCGAGCCCACGACGGCGATCCGGGAGTCCGCCGGGCTGGTGAAGAACCGGTTGGGCCTGACCGTCCGCACGGTCGTGCGCTTCTACACGCCCTGGGTGGTGGCGAACATCATCTGCCTGCTGGTGACGGCCGCCGGCGTCATCGCGTTCCTGAGCTACCGCCACGACGTCCCGGAGTGGGCGGCCGGAGGCCTGGTCCTGGCCGCTCTCGGCGTCCTCGCTCTCTTCCTCTCGGTCGCGGTGCAGACGGCGGCCGTCGCGTACCTGAACACGCTGCTCTACCGCCATGCCACCGGCCGGCCGACGCCGGGCGTCGACGCCAGCGACCTGCCGGCGCTCGTGCCCGCGCACCCCACGCCGCCGCCCCCCTATCCGGTGTGACGCGGGGTTGTCACCGCCGACGTGCCCGCACGGCGCGCGCGCAGCGACACCACCGCACCGGTCGGGCACGACCTAGGCTCGGGGGCGTGCCGAGACTCGCCAGCATCCACGTCGCGAAGGCGAGACGCCTGCCGATGCGGGCGATCGAGCGGGCGACGGTCGAGACCCAGCGTGGCATCGTGGGCGACCGCTACCACGGGACGAAGCACCGCCACGTCACGGTGCAGAGCGCGGAGGCTCTGCGGGCGGCGACGGAGGCCTTCGGGCAGGACGTGCCGGCGGAGCTGACCCGCCGCAACCTCACGATCGTCGGCGGCGAGGTGCCGACGGCGCCGGGTTCGCTGATCCGGGTGGGTGACGTGCTGCTCGAGGTCGTGCGGGTGGCTGCGCCGTGCAAGCTCCTCGACGACACGATCGGCCGCGGCGCGCAGGAGGCCTTACGCCGTCGGGGTGGCTCGGTCTGCCGGGTCCTCGCAGGCGGCGAGATCGTCGTGGGCGACTCCGTCGACCTGGACGCGGCCTGATGCCCCGGCTGCACGCGCTCGAGCTGGTGCCCGACGAGGACGGTGACGCCGCCGTACGCCGGGACTGGCGGGCCCTGACGGACGCCGGGCTCGCCTCGCAGCTCGACCACCCGGCGCCCACCAACACCCCTCACGTGACGGTGCTGGCCCTGCCGGCGATCGATCCTGTCGTCGAGTCGCGGGCCACCGAGCTGCTCGGGTCGCTCCTGCCGTCGGCGGTGCGCAGCTCGGGCCTGGCCGTGCTCGGTGGCACCAAGGTCACCCTCGTCCGGCTGCTCGACGTCCCCGGATCGCTCACCCGGGCGGTCCTCGACCTGCGCGACGATGCGGGCGGCGAGCGCCACCCGGGCTGGCTTCCCCATGTCACGCTCGCGCGCCGGATGCCACGAGACCAGGTGCAGCGGGCGATCGACGTCCTCGGCCACGCCGACCTGGAGCTCACCCTGACCGCGCTGCGCCGCTGGGACCCCGAGCGGCACGAGGTGCGCGCGATCTGACGCGCATACTGGGCAGATGCGGACCGCCTTCGCGCACGACGCCCTGCTCGACCCCGACCCGGCTCTCGACCACCGGGCGCCGGGTGGCGCGGTGACACTGGCGCTGTGCGGCAGCCTCGACCACGAGCCACCGTGCCCGCTCGCGCCGCACCACACCACCGTCGAGGTCGAAGGGGCGTTGCTACGCGTACGGGTGCTCTTCGCCGTCGAGGCCGCCGAGGAGCCGCGGGTGCGGTCGCTGGTCGTGGGCGCCCTGGCGAGTGGGGAGTGGCGCTATCCCGACGGAGTCGTCAGTCACTGGACGGTGGTGTCGTCGGGTCCCGACGACGTGCGCCCGGACGAGCGCGAGCACACGGACCGGCTCGTCGCGTCCTGAGCGTGGCGCCCTAGGCTCGCGGCATGAGCGACCAGGAACGGCTCGCGGGCTACGTCGACGTCTGGTGGGAGGCGATCGACAGCTTCACGCGGCTGCTCGAGGCTCTGCCCGACGACGCCTGGCCGACGCCCACCGACCTGCCCGGCTGGGACGTGCACGCATGTGCCGCGCACACGGCGCACCTCGAGGCGGTGCTGTCCGGCGCACCCGAGGAGACCCTCGAGATCGAGGCGGGGCCGCACATCGCAACCCTCGCCCAGGCCTACACCGAGCAGGGCGTGGTCGCGCGCCGCGACGCGACGCCCGACGAGCTGATCAACGAGATCCGCGAGAGCGCCACCAAGCGTCGGACGTTCCTGCTCACCGACCCTCCCGACGACGGCGCCGGTCTGCCGCCCAGGACCCCCGGCGACATCCCGTGGACCTGGGAGACCCTGCTGCGCAACCGGCCGCTGGACGTCTGGATGCACGAGCAGGACGTACGACGTGCCGTCGGCCGCCCGGGTGGGCTCGACTCCGCGCCGGCCCGGCACACCGCCGACTACCTCCTCGAGGGCATGGGCATGGTGCTCGCCCGGCGAGCCGCGGCCCCGCGGGGCTCGACACTCGTGGTCGCGGTCGAGGGCAGTGAGCCGGCGGCGTTCGGGATCTCCGACACCGGTCGGGGTGGCCCGCTGCACGACCGGCCGACCGACCCGACCGTGGAGCTCGCGATGGACCGCGAGACGTTCGTCGTGCTCGCCGGGGGCCGGCGGCCACCCGACGGCGTCAGCGTGCTGGTCGGTGGCGACGTCGACCTGGCGGAGCGGATCCTCGGCGGGATGGCGATCACCCCGTGAGCTGGTCACCCGCCGACATCCCCGACCAGTCCGGCCGTACGGCGCTCGTCACGGGCGTCAGCGTGGGCGGCCTCGGCCACCACACCGCGCTCGAGCTCGCCCGGGCCGGCGCCCGGGTCGTCCTCGCCGGCCGCAACCCCGAGCGGCTCGCGGAGACGGATGCGTCGATCCGCGCGGAGGTCCCGGATGCCGCTCTCGAGCACCTGGTGGTCGACCTCGCCGACCTGTCGTCGGTCCGGTCCGCGGCGGCCGAGGCGTCGGCGTACGGGTCGGTCGACCTGCTGGTCAACAACGCCGGCATCATGGCCACGCCCTACCGACGCACGGTCGACGGCTTCGAGAGCCAGCTCGCGACCAACCACCTCGGCCCGTTCCTGCTGACCGGCCTCCTTCTGCCGCAGCTCGCGCCCGGCGGACGCGTGGTCACGGTGTCGAGCCTCATGCACCGGTTCGCCCACTCGGCTCCGCTCGGTGACCCACACGTCAAGGCCAGGCCCTACCTGCGGTGGGTCGCCTACTGCCAGACCAAGCTGGCCAACCTGCTCTTCACCTTCGAGCTCGACCGGCGGCTGCGGGAGTGCGGCCTGCCCGTCTCGGCCCACGCCGCGCACCCCGGGTACGCCGGCACGCACCTGGTCGCGAACGGCCGGTTCGGCAGGTCGGCCGGAGGCGTCGCCTCGATCCTCGACGCGGTCAACCGAACCGTCGGCCAGTCACCCGTGATCGGCGCGTGGCCGACGCTGATGGCGGCGACCGCGGACGTGCCCGGCTCGACGTACTGTGGCCCCTCGGGGCTCGGCGAGGTCGCCGGCTCGCCCCGGCTGGTCGGCTGGACCCGCCAGGCCGGCGACCGCGAGTCGCAGCGCGCGCTGTGGGAGCTGTCCGAGAAGTCGACCGGGATCACCTACCCCTGACGAGGAGTGTCGATGGCGGCTGACGCGAGTGCCGACGCAGGCGCGCTGCGGACCCCGTGGCGACGCGAGTTCGCCACCCCGGTCAGGGCATTCCTCAAGACCGAGTCGGGAAGCGCGGGCATCCTCGTCGCCGCGATCGCGGTCGGCCTGGTGTGGGCCAACCTCGGCGACAGCTACGAGCGACTCTGGACGACCACGTTCGGCCTGACCCTCGGCGACCACAGCGTGGTCCGCGAGCTGCGGACGTGGGTCAACAGCGGGCTGATGACGTTCTTCTTCCTCGTGGTCGGGCTGGAGGCACGGCGCGAGATCGACCTCGGCGACCTCCGTGACCGCAGCCGGTTCCTGCTGCCGGTCGCCGCCGGGCTGTTCGGGATGATCGTGCCGGTCGCGCTCTACCTCGCCCTCAACGCCGGCGGCGCCGGGTCCGACGGCTGGGGCGTCGCCATGTCGACCGACACCGCGCTCGCGCTCGGCCTGCTGGTGATGGTCGGGCGCGACGTCCCCGACCGGGTGCGCGCGTTCCTGCTGACCGTGTTCGTGGTCGACGACATCGTGGCCCTGCTGGTGATCGCGGTGATGTACACCGACCACGTCCACGTCGGGTACCTCCTGCTCGCGGTGGCGCTGTACGCCGCCCTCCTGGCGGCCAAGCGCTTCCACCTGCTCGGGACGACAGCGGTGTTCCTGGCCGGCGTGGTGATCTGGTTCTGCATGCTCGCCAGCGGCGTCGACCCGGTCATCACCGGTCTCGCCATCGGCCTCACCGCCGCGGCGTACACCCCCGCGCGCGGCGATCTCGAGGAGGCGAGCGGCCTGTTCCGGCAGTTCCGCGAGGAGCCGACGCCCGACCTCGCCCGCACCGCGGCGATCGGGCTGACCCGCACGCTGTCGCCCAACGACCGGCTCCAGCGGTTCTACCACCCGTGGACGAGCTATGTGATCGTCCCGCTCTTCGCGCTGGCGAACGCCGGTGTGGTGATCGACGGGTCGTTCCTGCGCCGCGCGCTGACCTCGCCGATCACGCTGGGCATCGTGCTCGGCTACGTCGTCGGCAAGCCGGTCGCCGTCGTGTCGGCCTCGTGGGCGATCGCCCGCCTGACGCACGGCCGTCTCCAGCCGGCGGTCGGCTGGGCGTCGGTCACGGGCAGCGGGACGATCGCCGGGATCGGGTTCACGGTCTCGTTCCTGATCGCGGCGCTGGCCTTCGACGGCGACCAGCTGGCCGAGGCCAAGATCGGGGTGCTGGCCGCCGCCGCGATCGCCTCGGCGGCGACGTGGGTGGTCTTCCGGATCACCGCCCTGCTGCCGGCGGACCGTCGTACCGAGGCGTTGTTCGGGCGCGCGGAGCAGCTCGTCGACCTGTCCGACGCGGTCGACCCCGACCGCGACCACGTGCGCGGGCCTGCCGACGCCACCGTGACCGTCGTCGAGTACGGCGACTTCCAGTGCCCCTTCTGCGGCCAGGCCGAGCCCGCTGTCCGCGCCGTGCTCGGGCAGAGCGACGTGCGCTTCGTGTGGCGGCACCTGCCCCTGCCCGACGTGCACCCGCAGGCGGAGCTGGCCGCGCAGGCCTCCGAGGCCGCGGCCGAGCAGGGGAAGTTCTGGGAGATGCACGACCTGCTGCTCGACCGGCAGGACCACCTGATGAAGACCGACCTGCTCGCCTACGCCGAGGAGCTCGGGCTCGACGTGCCTCGCTTCGGCAAGGAGCTCTACAAGCACGTGCACGCCGGCCGGGTCGGTCAGGACGTCGAGTCCGCCGACATCAGCGGCGTCTCCGGTACGCCGACGTTCTTCGTCAACGGGCTGCGCCACTACGGCGCCTTCGACGCCGCCTCGCTGACCCAGGCGATCGCCACCGCCCGCGACCGCGCGCGGGTGCGCCGGTCGTAGGGCTGTGCTGGGGGCTGGTCCGCCGTTTCACCATGTGAGGTGGGCGAACATCGACTTCACACGGCGAATTCACCGTGGGAAGCCGGGGTTCACCATGTTCTCATGGTGAAGCTGGGGCGGGTGAGGTCTGCGACTGGTCCTGTACCCACAGCCCGATCAGGCCGCGGAAGTGGGCGAGGAACCGCTCCTGCTCCTGCCGCGGGTACGTCGCCCGCACGGTCTCGACCAGGAGCCGGTCGAAGTCGGCGCCGCTGACCCACTCGGCGACCAGGGCGTCGAGGTGGCCGAGGTGGGAGGTGCACCAGTCGCGGTAGCGCTCGGTCTCGAAGTGCGCGTCGGCCAGGGCGAGGTAGGCGTCGAGCTTCTCGTCGTAGGTGCGGTCGGAGTCGGCGACGAGGAAGTACTCGTCCATCTTCAGGTCGTGGTTCGGTCGCCGGCCGGTGACCAGGCAGTACGTCGACCACCGCACGAGGGCTGTGATCGCCCACGGGAAGTAGTAGTGCAGCGACGTGACGGCGACGTCGGGGCAGGCGTTGGCGTAGTCGATCGGGTGGACGTCGTCGCCCTTGACGAGCATCTCGCAGGAGTTGAACTCCCAGTGGAAGAAGGCGTTCACGATCCGCGAGATCGCCACGGCCTGCTTGCCGGCCGAAGGCGTCAGGAAGTCGTGGGTGACGGCGTAGCGGTTGTGCATCGGCTCGTCGGGCCGGAAGTCCATCACCATCGTCTCGGGCCCGATCGACAGCGCCCGGGCGAAGTGGTCGAACTCGACGGTCGCCTGCAGGTGCATCAGCATCTCGCCGGACTCGTCGTACGCGCGATGCAGGTCGTCGGGGCCGTCGACCCGCGAGACTCCGCGCCAGCCGCCGCCGTCGAACGGCTTCATGTAGAGCGGGTAGCCGATCTCGCCGGCGAGGACGTCGAGATCGAAGGGCTCGTTGTACTTCGCACTGGTGTAGGTCCAGCGGTGGTTGTCGACGGGGTTCTTGTAGGGCACCAGGATCGTCTTCGGGACGTGGAGCCCGAGCCGCAGCATGGCGCAGTACGCCGAGTGCTTCTCCATCGACTGGAACGTGAAGGGGCTGTTGAGGAGGTAGGTGCCGTTGACCAGGGCGGCCTTCTTCAACCACTCACGGGGGTGGTAGTACCAGTGCGCGAGCCGGTCGATCACCAGGCCGGTGCGCACGGGGTCGACGAGGTCGAAGGGCTCGATCGTCAGACGCTCACTGGCGAGGTGGTGCGTCGTACCGTCGGCCTCCAGCGGACCGACGAAGCGCAGGATCTGCTCGAAGGCCTGCGGCCAGTCCTCCTCCGCGCCGAGGAGGAGTCCGATCAGGTGGTCCTTCGTCGCACCGGCCATGAGTCGACCCTAGCCACGCGCGGCCGCCCGCGTCTGCTCAGCACGAGTGCCTGACCTCCGCCACGCACCGATCGCGCCCGGGGCCGCCGAAGGCCATGTCGTGGCCCTCTCCGCCGTGCAGGAGATCCGGTCCGCCGCGGCCGAACAGCCGATCGGGGCCCCCGTTGCCGTCGAGGTGGTCCGCGTGCGCCGTCCCCCGCAGCACGTCGGCGTACGGCGACCCCTCCACCTTCTCGAACCGCCGGACGGTGGCGTGAGCACCGAAGAACGCCCCTCGTCCGGTGGCCAGGTCGAGGTGGGCCCTGCCACCGATGTACTCCAACGAGAGCACGTCCGCGCCGGGCCCGCCGTCGGCGGAGAAGCGACACCTCGACGGGGAGTAGCACCTGACGTGGCTGACGCCCTCGCCGTCGGGGCTGGTGAGCAGGATCGTGTCGGGCCCGGCACCGCCGGCCAGGTCGAACCTGCCGAGACCGATCCTCGGCATGTCCTCATCGTCGATCTCGGTGTCGATCAGGTCGGCGCCGGCGCCCCCGTCCGCCCGTCCCCCCGCTTCGACGTGGAGGTGGTCGGACCCCGGACCGCCTCGCAGCACGCCGCGCCCACCGGTGAGCGAGTCGTCACCGGCGCCTCCGTCGATGCGAGCGTGGAAGGACTCGAGCACGTCGTCGCCGCCACGTCCGTTGACGACGTCGGTGGCCGGATCCGGAGAGTCGAATCCGGAGTAGAAGTCGTAGAAGGAGTCCGGGCCCGGGCCGCCCTCGAAGACGTCCGCCCCGACGGTCCCCGCGAACCCCAGAGACCCGGTGAACGTGTCGTGTCCCTCACCGTCGATCGTCCCTGCAGGCACGTCGATGGTGACTCCCGGCAGTTGCTCGTCGAACTCGACGAAGCCCGACGATTGTCCGCGGGCCGTGGCCTGGGGGACGCTGATCGTGTCGTCGCCCGGACCCGGGAAGAGCGTTGCCAGGCCAGCGTCCACCTTCAGGACGTCGTCGCCATCCTCCCCTTCGAGGATGGCGACCGAGGAGGAGGACGGCGCCGCCGAGCTCGCGACGAGCGTGTCGTCACCAGGACCGCCGTGGACGGAGTTCCTCGGAAAGCTGTTCGGGTGGTGCCCGCCGTCGGTGCACACCAGGTCGTCACCCCCGCCGGCCAGGACGTTCACGTCGAGGTGGCCCGCGCTGGACATCACGTCGGGGCCGTCGGTGCCGGTGATGGTCTGGCCGTCGGCCGTCGCCACGATCGTGGCCGGCTGGCCTTGACACGTCACGGCAGGCGCAGACGCGGAAGCGGGCGCCACCCCCACCCCACCGCCGGCCGCGGTGAAGGCCGCGGCTATGAGCAGGCAGAGGGGGCGCCTCATCGATCGCGAACGCGTGTGTACCCGGTTGACCATGCCTCAGCTCCTCGTCGCGCGTCAGCCTGTTCGATGCTGCCGACCGCGAGAAGGTTCAGTCCGCGTCGTGGGGAGGCCCGGCCACGGCGTACCGGAGCAAGGTGACACCACCCACGAACGCACGGGACTCGAGCGGCGCGAGGTCGGGGAGGGCGAGGCCCTCGGGGACGAGGCCCCGACCGCGGCCCTGGACCGCCGGGTAGACGAACAGCCGGAGCTCGTCGACGAGCCCGGCGCCCAGGATTGCGTGGGTGAGAGTGATCGAGCCGGTGACGACCAGGTCGCCGTCCCCTGAGTCCTTCAGGCGACGCACTTCGTCGAGTGGCTCGCCCGAGAGCACTGTGGTGTTCTGCCATCCGGGCTCACCGAGCGTGCGTGAGACGACGTACTTCTGCAGCCGCTCGAGGGAGGCGCCGGCCGGTTCGTCCGTGTGGTGCGGCCAGTAGCTCCGGAAGTCCTCGAAGGTCCGCCGGCCCAGGAGCATCCCGGCGGACGCGTTCCCCTGGCGGTCCATCTCCTCGTGGAGGTCGGCAACGTCCTGATCCTGAGGGGACGGGTCGAACCACGAGTCGAGGAACTCGATGCGTCCGTCGAGCGTCGTGTTCTGCGTGACCACGAGACGGTGACTCATCTTCATGTGTCTAGCACGCCGAAACGGCCTCCGGGAGCCCCAGTGGCCCCCGGAGGCCGACTCCGGCGCGGACGTCGGTCAGGCGACGGCGCTGGCGCCGGACTCCGTCGGCAGACCGGCCTCGACCCAGTCCTGGATGCCCTCGCGGTACTTCCGGACGTCCGTGTATCCGAGCTGCGTCAGCGTGCGCGCGACGCCCTCGCTGTTCGGGCACGCCTCGTTGGAGCAGTAGGTGACGATCGCGGCGTCCTTGTCGGGCAGCACGTCGGCAGCGCGCGCAGCGGCCTCCTCGACATAGAGGTTCACGGCCCCGGGCAGGTGCTGCTGCTCGTGGTACGACGCGGGCAAGGCATCCACGACGGTGACCTCGCCGTTCTCGATGGCGGCCGCGAGCTCGTCTCGGGTGATCAGGGCGGTCATGCTCTTCCTCCTCATTCGGAAATATATGTGCGTGCGCACGCTACTACTATGTGCGCGCGCACGCAACTATTTGCTAGCATCCCTGCATGACGACGCCAAAGAGGAAGGCCGCGGCCCAGGCATGGGGATCACTGCTCCAGGTGCACGCTGCTCTCGTGCCCGAGCTGGACCGCCGGCTCCGCGCCGAGACCGGCCTCCCGCTGGCGTGGTACGACGTGCTCCTCGAGCTGTCGGGCGCCCGCGACGGCCGCCTCACGATGAGCCAGCTCGGCGAACGCGTGGTTCTCAGCCGGAGCCGGGTCAGTCGGGTGGTCGACGAGCTCGTCCGGGCGGACCTGGTCAGGCGTGACCCGAACCCGGAGGACGCGAGGTCGGCCTACGCCGTGATCACGCGTGCGGGCATGGACCGGTTCCGGCGCGCAGCGCCCGTCTACGTGGGCGCGATCGAGGAGGAGTTCGCCGGCGACCTGACCGTCGCCGAGCTCACGGCCCTGGTCTCAGCGCTCCAGCGGGTGCTGGGACGGCTCGACCGGACGCGGCGTCAGCAGTAGCGCGGGAGGTGGTGGGCGATCTGCTTGCGCCACCACGGCCAGTCGTGCGACACGTCATGGCCCCAGACGTCGAGGTCGTGGGAGATCTGCTTCTCCGCGAGCAGGTGTCCCATCCGCCTCGCACTCGGCAGCGAGCCCGTGGGATGGGTCTCCCACGCCCCCTCGCCGACGGTGAGCACCACGTGGAGCCGCGACCGCAGCCACGCGAGGTGCTCGCCGTGCAGGTGTGGCACGTAGTCCATCGGGTTCGTGAAGTACGCCGCGTCGCCGCGCTCACCCCAGCCCTGCCACGTCGACGGGTCGTAGTTGCCCGACTGGCAGATCGCGACGGGGAAGAGGTCCGCGCGGGTCAGCGCCATCTGCAGCGCGTGGTAGGCGCCCATCGAGCAACCGGTGACGATCGCGTCGCCCGCCCCCGGGCTGTCGGAGCCGACGTACGGCGTGACCTGCTCGGTGATCCAGGACTGGTAGGCATGGTGCCGCCGCGCGCGCTCCTCGAGCGGGAGGCTCCGGTCGGACCAGCTCGCGTGGTCGAAGGAGTCGACGCAGTAGAGCTTGACCCGCCCCTCGTCGATCAGGTGGGAGACGGCTCCCACCATGCCGTTGCTCTCGTAGTCCCAGGCGCGGCCCTGCTCGCTCGGGAACACGATCACCGGCCGGCCGTAGTGGCCGTAGCGGATGACCGTGCCCGGCCGGTCGAGGCCGGGGGCGTCGAGCTCGAGCTGTACGCGATCCATCAGGTCCACACTCGCACGAGCAGGTCGGTCAGGTGGGGGTCGAGCGTGTCGCGCCAGCAGGTCCAGGTGTGGCCGTCGCGGATCTCGCCCCACCCGGTCTCGACGCCGACCCTGGACAGCTGGTCGCGCATGGCGAGGTTGTTCGCGTGGTTCTCCTCGGCGGTGCCGCAGGTCAGCGTGGTGACGGGTGCGTCCGGCGCCGCCTGCTCCGCAGCCCGGACGCTCGCCACGAAGCCGGTCACCTCGGGCCAGAACTCGAAGCCTGACTCCTGCGGGTCGAGCGCGGCGGTGAAGTAGGACCCGCTCTGGAGGAACAGCCCGGCGAACGTGCCGGGGTCGGTCCAGGCCGCGTGCAGCGCGGCGAGGGCGCCGAGGCTCTGGCCCATCAGCACCGGTCGTCCGTCGACACCCACCGCGTCGCCCAGGGCGGCCAGCAGGCGGGTGGTCAGCACCCGCGCGTAGGCCGGGTTGGCGGCGTACCGCTGGTTGCGCGCCCCGGCCGCGACCAGCGCGACGCGCAGCCGCGGGAGGCGGCCGTCGCCGATCAGCGCACCGACGTACGACGTGAGCCCGCCGTAGGCGTCCATCTCCGGGCCGTCGTGGCTGATCAGGAGCGGCAGGCGCTCACCTGCCCCGGCATCCGCCGGCGACCAGATCTCGGTGTCGATGCGGCCGACCGCCGTTCGCGTGAGCGGCAACGACACCCGCTCGCCTGGGACCGGCGCGAGGTCCAGCCAGGCCGGCCGGCGGTAGCCCGGGAGCGCGACCCACGAGTGGTCGCCGAAGGGTCCCGGGACGACCTGCGGGTTGCTCGGATCGGGTTGCAGCCGGCCGTCGACGTCGAGGAGGTACTCCAGCCGGTCGACGGGCAGGTCGCTCAACCGCACCTCCCAGCCGCCCGACACCCGCGCCATCGTGGTGTCGCCGAGGTGGAGATGGGCCCAGACGCTCACGTGGTCTGCGTGGTGGTCCGGGTCGGCGTACCGCACGACGACGTCGTCGCCGTCGACGGTCGTCGTGAGCTCCTCGGGCACCGGACGACTCTAGGGGTGCCGATCGCGATTCGCTGAACCTATCGACTTTCGATGCTATCGTTTGTCGATAACCGAGGAGCAACCGTGACGAAGCCGAACCCGCTGGCACCGCTGGAACGCATCATCGCCTTGATCGGGGGGCTGATGCTGTTCGGCCTGCTGGTGGTCGTGCCCGCCGGTCTCCTGGGCAGCGGATCCGCCGTCTGGGGGCTCAGCGCGTCAGCGGTCTGCGTCACCGCACCGAGCGGCGCTCTCGCATCCGAGAGCGGCGGCCCCCAGAACCTCACGGGTGCCCACGTCCGGACCCTCGAGAGCGGCGTCCATGCGAACGCGACGGCGTTCGACCTGTGCACGTTCGCCCCCAGCACGCGGCAGCGGCTGCTCTCGACCATGGGCAGCCTGCCCGAGTTCCTGTTCGCGTTCGGCTTCGTCGTGATCACCTGGCGGCTCACGCGCAGGGTCAGACGCCGGGGACTCTTCATGCCGGAGGTGGCGCGGACCCTGGGTCGGCTGGCGGTCTACCTCTTCGTCGGAGAGTTCGTGGTCGCGGGCATCCAAGGGCTCGCCACGCAGCGGCTCGTGTCCACCATGGTCACCGAGCACACCGACTACATCGGGAGCTACTACGACCTGTCGTGGGCCGTCATCATCGCCGCCTTCGGACTGCAGGCCATGAGCCGCGTGATGGCGATGACGGTGCCGATGCGCGAGGAGATCGACGCCACCGTATGAGAAAGCACGGTCGCGAGGCGACGCCCGAGCCGGAGGAGCTGCACGCGGTCGAGGTCCACCTCGACCAGGTCCTGGCCGACCGCGGGATGACCCTGCAGGAGCTCGCCGACCGCGTGGGCGTGACCGTGGTGAACCTGTCGGTGCTGAAGAACGGCCGGGCGCGCGCCGTACGGTTCAGCACGCTCACCGCGATCTGCGAGGTGCTCGAGTGTCAGCCCGGCGACCTCCTCACCGTGCGCTCGCGGGGCTGATTCATCCGACGCCTGTGGATCGACTCTTGTGGATCGAACGCCTGTTCGATACCATACCTGTATGAGTATCGCCGTCCTCGACCTGCCGCCCGCTCCTCGGCGCGCCGCGCACGGGGTGGACGACCTGGTCGCCGACGCTGCGGAGAGCCTGGCTCGGGCGGCCCGGGCGTCGGTGGAGTCGCTGTCCGACGTCGCGCTGGGTGAGACGATCGCGGGCCTGGCGCGGCTGGAGTCGCAGGCGTCGGCCCTGCGGTGGTCCTTGTCGGCCGAGGCGGATCGCCGCCACGTGGCCGAGGAGACCGCGGAGACCGGCACCGATGCGTGGCTGGCCCGATGGACCGCGAGCACGCGGGAGCAGATGGCGGGTGGGTTGCGGATCGCGCACCTGCTTCAGGAGAAGTACGCCGCGACGCGTGCCGCCTTCGCGGCCGGAGAGCTCCGGATGGAGCAGGTGCGGGTGATCGTCCATGCCGCCGAACAGGCCCCGTCCGAAGCGACCGCCGCGCAGGTGACCGCGGCGGAGGAGTGGCTGGTGGCCCGGGCCACCGGCGCCGCGAGCCGCACCGGACGAGCGCTGGACGCGAAGCGGCTGCGGCAGACCGCGCGCCGCATGTTCGCCGCGATCGACCGCGACCTGGCCGACCGGCACGAGGCGATCCTGCTCGGCCGGGAGACGCGCACCGCAGAGGCCGAGACGTTCCTGACCCTGCACGACAACGGCGACGGCTCCTACTCCGGCAGGTTCCGGATCCCCGAGCTCCACGGCCACCTGCTCTCCCAGGCACTCGACCGGCTCAGCGCACCCCGCCGCCTGTCCCGCGACGACGCCGGCCGACCGGTGGTCGACGAGGCCGCGCCCGGTGGTGACTGGGGCACCAACGTCTACGAGACCTGGGGCGCCGGCCTGTGCGAGCTGATCGAGCACCTGCCCACCCGCGAGCATGGAGGCAACGCCTGCGAGGTGATCGTCACCCTGCAGCTCGAGGCCTTGCTCACCGGCCTCGGCGTGGCCCGACTCGACACCGGCATCGCGATCAGCGCCGGCGAGGCCCGCAGACTCGCCTGCAACGCCGGCCTGGTCCCCGCCGTCCTCGACGGGGAGTCCACGCCGCTCGACCTCGGTCGATCACGTCGTCTCCACACCCGCACCCAGCGCCGCGCCCTGTCCCTGCTCCACGACAGCTGTGCCGTGGCGGGCTGTCAGCGGCCCTTCGCCTGGTGCGAGATCCACCACCACCGCCTCGCCTGGGGGCACGGCGGACCCACCGACCTCGCCAACGGCCTCCCGCTCTGCGGCCACCACCACCGCCGCGCCCACGACACCCGCTTCGACCTGCGCCGACGACCCGACGGCGAGTGGGCCTTCCACCGGCGCACCTGAGGCCCCGACGACCGGACACGGCCTCGGTCAGGCGTCGAGCCGCTCGGTGTGGGTGAAGAGACCGGCATAGGCGTTGAGTGCGGGCTGCCCGCCGAGGTGTGCGTAGAGCACGTGCGAGTCGCGACCGATGTCTCCCTCGCGCACCAGGTCGATCAACCCCGCCATCGACTTCCCCTCGTAGACCGGGTCGATGATCATGCCCTCGAGCTGTCCGGTGAGCCGGATGGCGTCGAGCGTGGACTGCACCGGGATGCCGTAGAGATCGCCCGCCCAGCCCTCCAGCACCGTGATCTCGTCCTCGCGCAGGTCACGACCCAACCCGATCAGCTCGGCGGTGCGGCGCGCGATCCGGGCCACCTGCTCGCGGGTCTTCTCCAGGGTGGCGGACGCATCGATCCCGATCACCCGGCGCTGACGGTCCTGCCCGGCGAACCCGGCGATCATGCCGGCATGGGTCGATCCGGTCACCGTGCAGACGACGATCGTGTCGAAGAAGACGCCGAGCTCGCGCTCCTGCTCCTCGACCTCCTGCGCCCAGTGCGCGAACCCGAGCCCACCGAGCGGGTGGTCGGACGCACCGGCCGGGATGGCGTACGGCGTACCACCCGCGGCCTCCACGTCGGCGATCGCCCGGCGCCAGGAGTCGCGGAACCCGATGTCGAAGCCGGCGTCGTCGAGCCTGACGTCGGCGCCCATGATCCGGCTGAGGAGGATGTTGCCGACCCGGTCGTTGACGACGTCGGGCCAGTCGACCCACTTCTCCTGCACCAGCACGCACCTCATCCCGATCCGAGCCGCGACCGCAGCCACCTGGCGGGTGTGGTTGGACTGGTAGCCGCCGATGCTGACCAGGGTGTCGGCGCCCTTCGCGATCGCGTCGGGCACGAGGTACTCGAGCTTGCGCGTCTTGTTGCCGCCGTACGCCAGGCCGGAGTTGCAGTCCTCGCGCTTGGCCCAGATCGTCGCCCCGCCGAGATGAGCGGTGAGCCGGTCGAGGCGGTGCACCGGGCTGGGGCCGAAGGTGAGCGGATAGCGCGGGAAGTCGGAGAGAGCCATGCCGCAGTGTCCCCACCGTCGGTCGAGCGTGTCGAGACCACGAGGACGGGGTCCGGCACCCGCCACCGGTTTCGAGACGGGCGCCCCGGCGCCCTCCTCAACCACGGGCAACAGCGGCAGGATGGCCTCATGGCCGACCCGCGTGCAGGAACCCTCGCCCAGCCGTCCGACCTCGTCGACGTGGCACACCTGGTCACGGCGTACTACACGCTCGAGCCCGACCCCGACGACGTCGACCAGCAGGTCGCGTTCGGGACCAGCGGACACCGCGGGAGCAGCCTCAAGACGGCGTTCAACGAGGAGCACATCGCGGCGACGACGCAGGCGATCTGCGACTATCGCACCGAGCAGGGGTACGACGGACCGCTCTTCCTGGGCCGCGACACCCACGGCCTGAGCGAGCCGGCCTGGGCGACCGCCATCGAGGTGCTCGTCGCCAACGACGTGACCGTGCTGGTCGACTCCGCAGACCGCTACACGCCCACCCCGGCCGTCTCGCACGCGATCATCCGCGCCAACGCCTCGACGACGCTCGACCAACGGGGGACCAGCACCGGGCTGGCCGACGGCATCGTCGTCACCCCGTCGCACAACCCGCCCGGCGACGGCGGCTTCAAGTACAACCCGCCCCACGGCGGGCCCGCCGACACCGACGCCACCAAGGTCATCGCGGCCCGTGCCAACGAGCTGATCCGGGCCAACCTCGAAGGGGTCCACCGGATCACGTTCTCCCGCGCTCGCGACCGGTGCACGGCGTACGACTTCATGCGCACCTACGTCGACGACCTGCCGAGCGTGGTGGACCTCGAGGCGATCAAGCGCGCCGGCATCCGGATCGGCGCCGACCCACTGGGCGGTGCGAGCGTCGACTACTGGGGGGCGATCGCCGAGCGGCACGGGCTCGACCTGACGGTGGTGAACCCGCTGGTCGACCCGACCTGGCGGTTCATGACCCTCGACTGGGACGGCAAGATCCGGATGGACTGCTCGTCGCCCAGCGCGATGGCGTCCCTGATCGGGCGCAAGGACGACTACCAGATCGCCACCGGGAACGACGCCGACTCCGACCGCCACGGCATCGTCACGCCCGACGCCGGCCTGATGAACCCCAACCACTTCCTGGCCGTCGCGATCGGCTACCTCTTCGGTGGGGCGCGCCCCGGCTGGCCCGACACCGCACGGATCGGCAAGACGCTGGTGTCGAGCTCGATGATCGACCGCGTGGCCGCCGACCTGGGCAAGGAGATGGTCGAGGTTCCGGTCGGGTTCAAGTGGTTCGTGCCCGGGCTGATCGACGGCTCGTTCGGCTTCGGCGGTGAGGAGTCCGCGGGCGCCTCGTTCCTCCGCCGCGACGGGTCGACGTGGACGACCGACAAGGACGGGATCCTCCTGTGCCTCCTGGCCTCCGAGATCCTGGCCACGACCGGGAAGAGCCCGGGCGAGCACTACGGCGCACTGGTCGCGGCACACGGGGACCCGGCGTATGCACGGGTCGACGCACCCGCCGACCGCGAGCAGAAGGCGAAGCTCGGTGCCCTCTCCCCCGAGGACGTCACGGCGACGGAGCTGGCCGGCGAGCCGATCACCGCCAAGCTCACCGAGGCACCCGGCAACGGCGCGAAGATCGGCGGGTTGAAGGTGACCACCGAGAGCGCCTGGTTCGCGGCCCGGCCGAGCGGTACCGAGGACGTGTACAAGATCTACGCCGAGTCGTTCCGGGGCCCCGAGCACCTGGCCGAGGTGCAGGAGGCCGCCCGTGGCGTCGTCTCGGCGGCCCTGGACTCGTGAGCGACACCGGTCGCCCACCGGCGCCCGGACTGCGGCTCACGCGTCGTCCCGCGCTCCACCTTCCGGACGTGGATCGTCCGGAGACAGGCCTAGCGTGGCGACATGAACGACCAGCTGCGCGACCTCTCCGAGACGACGTACGACCGGATCCGACTGCGCGACGGTCGGTTCACCTGGATCGACCTCTCCGGAGCCCGGGTCGGCCATGTGGGCCTGCGCGACGTCCGCATGCGCGGGGTCGAGCTGGAGGACCTGGACATCGACGGTGAGCTGAGCAACGTCGTGATCAACGGCGTGGACGTCGCACCCCTCGTCGAGGCTGAGCTCGTCCGCCGCGACCCCGACTACGCGCAGATGAAGCCGCACGACGCCGACGGGTTCCGCACCGCCTGGCGGACCCTCGAGAGACGCTGGGCCGAGACCGTGCAGCGAGCGCGCGGGCTCGACGAGGCGCTGCTGCACGAGACGGTCGACGGCGAGTGGTCGTTCGTCGAGACCCTCCGCCACCTCTGCTACGCCACCGACGCGTGGGTCAACCGCGTCTACCTCGGCGACCCCGACCCGTGGGACCCGCTCGACCTCCCCTTCGACACCCTGCGCGACCTGGCCTGGACCCACCCCCGGGACGTCCGGCCGACGCTGGACGAGGTGCTCGCCGTACGGACCGACCGACAGGCGACCGTACGACGCGTCCTCGCCGACCTGACCGATGCGGACCTCGCCGGCGAGACGACCCCGGTCGAGGGCGCGGGCTGGCCGCCCCCCGACAGCTACTCCGTCGCCGAGGCGCTGTCGATCGTGGTCAACGAGGAGTGGCACCACCGCCGCTTCGCCGAGCGCGACCTCGCGGTCCTGACCTCCCGCTGACCGGACCGCCGACGGCCCGCTGGCACGTTCCCCGGCGGGCCGACTCCCCGTTCGCTCTACGGAGATTCAGCGGCAGTGCGGACTGAGCAGGTGCTGCACGGTCCAGCGGCCGATGCTGCGGCCGTGCTGCAGCCCAGCGTCCACCGCGTGCCGGAAGTGGAAGCCCACCAGGATCCGCGACTCGCCGTTCTCCCCCGCCGCCTGCTCCGGAGAGGAGTAGCTGCGGACCACGGGGTGCGAGCCGCCGCAGTTCTGGTCCGCATTCGGCAAGGTGAGGCTGCACGCGGCGAAGCCGAGCGGCCGGTGACCGAAGAAGCCGCGGAAGACCGTGGCCGCGACCGCGCCCTCGACCGCGTGCGCCGAGTCGTAGTCCGGGATCGGCGGCGTGGTCGTCAGCGGCGTCCACGTCGGGTCCACCGTCGTCGCGGCGTTGCCATCGGTGTCGGCCAGGCGGATGGCCGTGACCGGCCTCCAGTACCGGTAGACGTCCCACTTCACGTGGAACGACGCGATGTAACCGTCGGCAAGACCGGCGTCCAGCAGGCCGAACATCCGTGCGGACTCCCACGCGTCGAGGTGGTGGCTCTCGGCGAGGGACCGACCGATCCGGTTCCAGGCGAGCGGGCTCGACTCCAGCCAGAACCAAGCGGTCTCGGTCTGGCGCGGGGTGCGGTCACTGGGCGTGGTCACTCCGTCACCGCCGAGTCGCTTGATCTCGTTGAGGTCCGCGGCGTACTGCGGGTGTTCAGTGCGTACGGCGGGGGCGGGATGAACTGCGCCGAGCTGTCGAGCGCGAACGGAGTCACGTCCCCCCAGTGGGGCAGGAACGCGAAGGCGTACCGGGTGTGAACCGGTACTCACCCGGCGCGGTGCCCTCCGGGTACGTCGGGTCGACCATCGTGGTGTCCGACCCGTCTCCGACGCGAGCCGCCAGCATGGCGGCAGCAGCAGCGTGCCCGCGGCCAGGCCGCGGTCCCGGGCTTGGCCAGGGTGCAAGCCCGCAAGGGCAGCGGCATAGTCGGCCTCCACGCTGGCGATCCCGGCGTTCATGCAGTCGGTCCCCAACGGGCCGGGCAGGTGCCCGATCACGTCCACGAGCGTGTCGTGCGCGGCCGCAGCCACGGCAGCGTCAACCGAGGCACCGGGCGCATGTCCCCGTAGACATATGGCTCGGAACGACGATGGACGGCCTGCAGTGCGTCATGGACGGCGAGCTGCTCGATGGCGTACATGCGGGCCTCGAACGGGGGGTTGTTACCGGGCGCGAGACACGAGGCGAGCGCCGCGTCACCAGCGTTCTGGTTCCAGACGATGACGGCGTTGGGGTCGTGGCGGTCGTGGCGATGTGGCTCTGGACGGACGCGGCCTCCGCGTGGAGACCGGGCAGGACCAGCGCCGGTGCGATCGCGCACGCCGCGGTGGCAGCCAGCCACCGTTTCACAGTGCGACTCATTTGCTTCCTCCTGTGTGCGGATACGGCCCACGTGGCGAGCCGCCTTCCACGAACCGTGGCGGTTGTGGAGGTGAGGGCGCACGACCGGAACTGACCATTTCAACGGCGTGGTCGGGATAGTCAATTCTCGCTACGTCCCACGGAGCCGGCGGTCCTATCGTGAGGAGATGCCTACGTGGCAGCGGCCCGAGCCGCCGGCCCGATGGCTGCGCATGACGCAGCCGGCCTTCGTCGGGCGTCGTCCCCAGTTCGACGCTCTGGAGGAGGCGTGGGCCGGCGTCGTCGACGGGCTGCGCCACGTCGTGTTCGTCGGTGCCGAGGCAGGCGGCGGCAAGACCCGGTTCGTCGTCGAGGCCGCCCTTGCCCTGCACGCGGAGGGCGCCGGCATCGTCTGGGGGGCCTGCTCGCAGGACATGGGCATGGCCCACGACCCGTTCGTGGAGCCGGTCGCGGCGCTCCTGGAGACGATCGGCCCCGACGACGGGGGGTCGGCTCTGCCCGGGGCCACCCTCGACCGCCTCCGCACCCTCACCACGTCGCGCGGGTGGGAGGGCACCGTCGCCGACGACCTGCTGCGGAGCGAGCTGTACCGCGCCGTCGTGGAGGCGCTCGCGTGGGCGGCCTCCGTGCGCCCGGTCGTGCTCGTCCTGGAGGACCTCCACTGGGCCGGACAGGCGGGGCGTGACCTGCTCAAGTACGTCGTCTCACACACCGACGCCGAGCGACTTCTGGTCCTCGCCACGATGCGGAGCACGCCGCCGGACCGGTCGAGCGAGCTGAGCGAGACCGTGTCCGAGCTGTACCGGCTCGAGGGGGTGCAGCGGCTCGACCTGCCCTCGCTCGACGTCGGTGAGATCACGACGTACCTGGAGCGCAACCGCCTCCTGGCCGGCGGCGAAGCGCGCCATGCCGCGGCCGTCATGCGCGACACCACCGGCGGCAACCCGTTCCTCCTCCGCGAGACCTGCCGCCACCTGGAGCCGAGCGAGCCGCGCTGGACGTTCAGCGCTCCGGGCTCGTACGCCGCATCGATCGCCCTGCGCCTCGACTCGCTCGAGCCCACCCCCCGCGCGGCCCTGCGCGTGGCCGCGGTGATGGGCGAGGAGGTCGACATCGCCGAGCTGTGCCATGCGGTGTCGCGGTTCACCGGCGACGAGGTGTCGCGCGAGAGCCTGCTCGAGATCCTCGGCACGGCCAAGTCGCTCGGGTTGCTGGACGCGACCCACGCCGAGCCGACCAGCGTCCGATTCCCCCACGCGCTGGCGCGTCAGGCCGTCATCGAGACACTCAGCGACGTCGACGTGGTGCACGCCCACGCCGCGATCGCCCTGACGCTGGAGGCCGAGCATCCCGCCGCCGTACGGCGGACCGTACGGTTGGCGGGCCACTTCGCCGAGACCGCCGTGCTCGGCTACGAGCGGGAGGCGACCCGACACCTCACGGAGGCGGGTGACCAAGCCCGCGGTTCGTCCGCGCATCCCGAGGCGGCCGACTACTACGAACGGGCCGCGGCCCTCGCCGCCGACCCCCTCGTGCGCGACGGCCTGACCCTGCAGGCGGCCCGCAGCGCCCTGCTCGGGTGGCAGCTCGACCGGGCCCGTGAGCTCGACGAGCGAGCGGCAGCCAGCTCGGATCCCGAGCTGCGCCTCCGCGCAGGCATCGGACACGCGGCCGCCGTGTGGCGCGACGGAGTGAGTGCGAGACGATCCCTGCACCTCCTCACCGAGGCGCTCGCCGCGTGCCCCGATGCTCCCGCCGACCTCCTCGTCCATGCCACGGCCTCCCTGGGCCGGCTGCACGCCTGGACCGGCGATCCGACCGACCGGGATGCGCCTCGCCGCGGACGCGGTGGCGCGGGCCCGCGAGCTCGGTGACCAGGACCTCCTCGCGCGCGTGCTGTCGATCGCCATGAGCGACGGCAGCGGCTTCGCCGAGCTCGACCGGACGATCGAGCGCGCCGAGGAGCTCATGCGGATGGGTCCGGGCTCACGCGGGGCCTACGCCCTGGGCCCCGCGTGCTACCACCGCTGCGAGGCCTACTACATCAAGGGCGACGCCGCAGCTCTTGCCGTCGCCACGCGGGATCTCCAGGCGATGGCCGACCTCACCGCGCAGCCCTTCTGGAGCTGGGTCGCAGGGGCCGTCTCGTTCGGGACAGCCGTCTCCCGAGGCGAGCTCGACCGTGCCGAGCAGAGCCTCGAGGTGGCGCGACGCCGGTTGAGACTCACCGAGGGGGCGAGCCCGAGCGGCGCGGACGGGATCATGGCGTTCGCACTGCGCCGCGAGACCGGTCTGCCTCCTGCCGCCCGCACCCTGCTCTGCAGTCCGGGGACGCGCAGGTGTGGCCACCGGCCGGCCTGGCTCTGGCCACGGAGCTCCGCGAACGGGAGGTCTGTCAGCGGTGGCTCGACGACATCCTGGGGCGCGGCCTGGCAGACCTCCAGGCCTCGGCGTCGTGGCCCGCCGTGCTGTCCTACCTCGTGGATGCCGCCGTGTGGCTCGAGGACGCCCCCGCCGCGGAGACCCTGCTGGGCATGGTGACGCCGTACGCCGGGCACAACCTGCTCGGCGCCGAGTTCCTGCACCCGGTCGGCAGTGCCGACCTACCCGTGGCCGAGCTGCTCTCCCTGCTCGGCCGGCCCGAAGCACCACGCCACTTCGAGCAGGCGCTCGTGATGAACCGGCGGATGGGGGCACGTCTGCACGAGGCCACCGCACTGGCGCGCTACGCCCGCCATGCGGCGCTACACCCCACCCCCGGCGTCAGCGTCGCCGGCCTCAGCGCGCAGGCTCGATCGCTGGCAGAGCGCAGCGGGATGGCGCGGGTGCTGCGCGATCTCGACGAGCTGGCCGGTCTCGGGCGCCCGGACTGGGGCCTCACCTGGCGCGAGCAGGAGGTGCTGGGTCTCCTGGGTCGGGGCCTCAGCAACCGTCAGATCGCCGAGGTCCTCGTGATCAGCGAGCACACCGCCGCCAACCACGTGCGGTCGATCCTGATGAAGACCGGCTCCACCAACCGGACCCAGGCCGCCCTGCTGGCGAGCAGTGCCGATCAGTCGGACACGCTCACCAGGGAGCCGTCCGGCAGGACCCGGTGACCCAGCTCGGTGATCACGTCCGCCGGGAGCCCGGCCCGCTCGGCGGCCCGCACCAGCGCATCGGCCGAGTCAGCCTCGTAGAGGCAGTACGGACTTCCGCTTGTCGGCGGAGAGGAACGACATCAGCCAGCGCACATCCTCGTCGGCGTTGATCTCGTTGATCTCGGCCACGCCCTCGGGAGTGGGTTCCATCAGCTCGGCGTATCTGCGCTCGATCATGAAGACGGGCATGTCGCCACCTGCTTTCGGTCCGTACGGACGTCTTCTTCGGCAGCGTAGAACCGCGCCGCCCGCGTCGGCAACGGACTGCAGGTCGCCACCCTCACAGCGCCAGGCTGAGCAGGACCTCACCCTCGGCGTCGACCTCGCCGGTCGCGAGGAACCCCAGGCCGAGGTAGAAGCCCTTCGGGCCACCCGGCTCGTCGACGCAGCTCACGAGCAACGCCTGGCCGCCTTGCGCGCGGACGACGTCGGCGACGGTGAGCACCACCTCGCGGCCGAGGCCGCGACCCTGCTGCCGCTCGTCGATGATCAGCTTCCAGAGGAACCAGGGGCCGAAGATGTTCGGCGGGTCGTGCGGACAGTCCCAGCTGATCATCACGAAGCCGACCGCCTCGCCGTCGACGTAGACCCCGCGGAACCAGGGGTTCGCCTGAGGGAACTCCTCGGCCTCCGCGAGCGACTCGTCGATCGTCGAGACGAACCGGTCCTGGCCCTCCCCGAGCCGCACGGACCGCAGGTCCTCCCGGACCTCGGGCGTGAGCTCGCGCAGCTCGACGGTCATGACGTACGACGCAGACCCGCGAGCACCGCGCCCCGGTCACCCACCTGGCCGACCAGTGTCTCGTCGGCCTCGAGCGTGGCACCGACCACGCGGGCCACGACCAGCTCGACGTCGCCGGCGCGCACGACCGTGGTCATCCCCTCGTCGCGCACGGAGTCGACGCTCGCGAGGTCGGGCACCTCGCTCCCGAGCCGCCCGCTGCCCTGCACCGTCATCCGCGGCGGAACGTCGATGCGCTGCCCGTCCTGCTCCAGGTACATCTGCTCCTGCGTGCCGCCGGTCAGGATCGCGGTCGCCAGCGTGGTCGCCCAGACCGGGTCGATGCAGCCGTCGTACACCCAGCGGGTCCCGAGCACCGAGTGCTCGCTCGTGCCGATCAGGAAGTCGTCGGCGCCGTCGAGCGGTGCACCGCGGTAGGTCAGCGGCACCTGCACGGTCGCCCCGTCGTCGGCCGCGAACAGGATGGTCTCGACTCCCGACCTCCCCGGCCGGATCGTCGAAGCGGTACTCCGCGACCTTGGTCGTCACGTCGATGCCGGTGGCCCACCCGCGGGTGGGCAGCCAGGCGGCGACGAGCTCCTGCTTGGAGGGGCTGAGGGTGGCGCGGTGGACGAGGCCCATGCCCGCAGCCTAGGGACGCGGCAGGTCCGTGCCCACCGAGTAACGCGGGCGCACCGGTCGAGCCGGTCTCAGTCGGTCAGGACGAACTCGTCACCACGGGTGATCGCAACGACGGAGCCGTCGGCGTGGACGCCGTCGATCTGCACCTCGGGGCTCCCGATCACGATGTCGACATGGGTGTTCGCCTGGTTGAGACCCGAGGCGACCCGCTCCTCGGGGCTCTGCTCCAGCGCCCCGGGCAGCGAGCTCGGGAACCCCATTCCCCAGGCGATGTGGGAGCCGACGTTCTCGTCGAAGAGCATGTCCTTGAAGACCAGACCGGTGCGGGCGACCGCCGAGTCCCGGTCGACGATCGCCACCTCGCCCAGGTGGCGCGAGCGCGGGATCGTCTCGAACTGCTGCTGCACCTCCGCCTCCCCTCGCGAGGCGGAGGCGCCCGTGATGGTGCCGTCGCGCAGCTCGAGCTCGAGCCCCTCGACCATGGTGCCCATCGAGCTCAGGAAGAAGGGCACCGCCGTGCGCACCCTGCCCTCGGCTCGGCGCCAGTCCGGCGACATGAAGACCTCCTCGGTCGGCATGTTCGCCACGAACTCGACGCCGTCGGCACTCACGGTCGTCGGGCCGAGCCACCGCGTCCCGGCCGCGAGCCCGATGGTGATGTCGGTGCCCGGCCCTCTGGTAGCGGACCCGGTCGAACGCATGGCCGTTCAGGATCGCGGCACGCCGCTGCAGCTTCGCGATGTGGTCGCGCCAGGCCTGCTGTGGATCGGCCTGGTCGAGGCGCATGGCCATCGCGACGGCGTCCCAGAGCTGGGCGACGTCCGCGACCCCCATGCTGTCCGCCCACCCCGGCGTCGGCGCACCGACCATCGTCCAGGCGAGCACGTCGTTCGCGACGAGCGGCATGATCTCCGCGCGATCAGGTCCACCGGCTGCGACTTGGCCAACCGCTCCGGGTCCAGCCCGTCCATCAGGGTCGGGAACGGGTTGCCGGTCAGGCTGATCAGCGCCGGTCGGGTCTCGCTCCAGCCACGCACCCGGTCCAGCTCGTGGGCGGGACTGATGCCCAGGAGCTCCTCGGGAGCGTGGAGCACTGCCTCCCGCTGCAGATGAGGATCGCGGTAGTGGATGGTCACCCGCTGCCCCCACTCGATAGGCCTCGGCCGCCAGAGCCCGAGCGACGTCGGCCTGCTCCGGGCAGCGCGTTGACCACGACCTCCTGGCCGGGCTGCACGTTGGCGCCGACCCGGACCACCAGCCGCGCGTACCTCTCCAGCAGGACGTCGAACGGCTCGGTCATGGCGCGTCTCGTCAGTCGAGCATCCAGGCCGGCCGTTCGAGCAGGGCCGCCACGACCGCCAGCCACCGTGAGGCCACGATGTCACTCACGTGGTCGGGGTCGATCGACAGCGTCAGCCTCAGCACCGACCCTGCCACCAGTGCGCCCCCGTCCACCACCGGCTCGCGCCGGATCCCGCCGATCGCCAGGGCCGCGACCTGAGGAGGTACGACGCACGGAACGGCGTCGTCGATCGCGTGCCGGCCGAGGGTCGTCACCACGATGCTGCCCAGGCGGTCGTCGGCGACCAGCCGTCCGGCGCGGGCCTCGCCGGCGAAGTCCGTGGCCAGCAGGGCGATGTCGGCGAGGGAGAGGGAGCCGACGTCACGGAGCACGGGCACGACCAGGCCGTCGGCCCCGGGCACGGCGAGACCCACGTCGACCGTCGCCTCACGTCGTACGCCGTCGGGGCGGTGCGTCAGGTTGAGCTCCGGCAGCTGGCGGTGCGCCGCGGCGATCGCCTTCACGACCAGGTGCTCCACCGCGAGGGGCCGGCCCGGGAGCCCGGCCCGGGCACAGGTCTCGACGAGCTGCTCGGCCCGCACGGTCACCCGGAAGTGGTCGTGAGTGAGGCGGGCCTTCCTCACGTGCAGCGCGGGGAGTGGCTCCTCGTGGCCGCGCGCGGAGACCTCGGGCTTCGGCGCGAGCCAGCCGGAGGCGGTGGGATCGGGGGGACCGGCGCTCGGCGGGCTCGGCGGGCCCGGAGGCGCTCGCGTCGGTCGCGACCGGGGTCGGTTCTGCGCGATGGGTCGCGTGGCGGGTCCCGTCGACGCCCAGCTCGTGGAGCAGGGTGTCGAGGTCGGGGAGGGCCTCGTCGCGCTCCGCGATCACACCGAGCGCCGTCCCGACGTCGACGTGCGCCCCCGGCTCGACGAGGGCCTTGAGCAGCACGCCGGGCCGCCCGGCCTCGACGCTGAGCAGGAGGGTGCTGGTCTCGACGTAGGCGATGGTCTGGGCAGCGTCGAACGCGTCGCTCTCGTCGATCAGCCAGGAGGACAGCACTCCCTCGCGCGCGTCGGTCGCGACCCCCGGCATCCGCAGCACCCGCGCCACGATGTGTCCCCCCGCTTGGGATCCCGCGCCCCCCGACGCGGCTGAGTGGTTCGCCCCGATGCTAGGGGACGCGACCGGCCCCGTCACTGAAAGTTTTCGCGGCCCTCAGGGCCGCTTGATCTCGACTCCGCTCGATCACCGTGACCTTCACGTAGTACTCGGTGAACTCCCGGCACCGACCCTCGCCGTCGAACTCCATCACGAAGCAGTTCCCGAACACCTCGGTCACCGGGCCGTCCGGTGTCTCGCGGTACGTCGACGTCCCGGTCGCGACGACGACGTCCCCCTCGACCGCCACCGGCACGTACGACGCGTCGTACGTCCCGGGCTCGTCGCGGCCCGACGCCCCGTCGTCCTCGGCCTCGCCGAGCCAGGAGGCGACCACGGCCTCCCGGCCGGTGATCGGCTGGTCGTGCGGGTGGTAGCGGTAGGAGACGTCGTCACTGAAGAGGCCACCGATCGCGTCGCGGTCGTAGGAGCGCCACGCGGCGACGTAGCGGTCGAGCCACTGCTGGGCGGTGTCGTGGTCCATCAGTCGGCATCCGCCGCCAGCACCTCGAGGATCTCGGCGAGGCCCAGCGAGTTCTCGACCTTGCCCGGCGTGCGGTCCTGGGCCGCGGCGGCGACGAGGTACTGGGCGAGGTCACGCACCTTGACGTTGGCCGTCTGCGAGCAGGCCCGGAGCCGGTCGAAGGCCTCGTCGGCGTCGACCGAGAAGAGCTGGATGACGATCCCCTTGGCCTGCTCGATCACGGCCCGATGGGCGCGGAAGTCGTCGACCATCGGCGACAGGTCGTCGTTGAGGATCTCCTCCTGCAGCGGCGTGAGATCGACGAGCTGACCTCGCAGGTTGACGACGCCGGGGCTGCTCTCCGACCCCCGACCCAGCATCAGCACCCGCCGCAGATCGCTCCTGGCGTCGACGAGGCGGAAGGTGAGCGTGAACGACGCAGGCGCCGCCATGGCGTCGGCCAGGGCCTCGGCGACAGCCTCGCGGTCGTCGGGATGGGCATGGAAGCGGATCAGCTCCGTGGTCGGTACGACGTCGTGGGGCTGGAACCCGTGGATCGCGAACACCTCCGGCGACCAGGTCCAGCGATCCTGCGCCGCGTCGTAGGAGAACCCGCCGACCAGCGGCCCCTCGTCCTCCCGAGTGACGGCGTAAGCACCCTCCAGCTTGTCCTCGGACACTTCACCCTGCCTGAGCACTCCCGGGACGCCGGAGACCGGCGTCGACTGACAACTCCCTCACTTCGTACAGCCACCGCCGATTTTAGTTGATGGCGCAACGGGGTGCGACCCCGGCCGTGCCCGTCAACCGCCCGACTGCTCGGTGCCGCGACCCTGACCCGGCGGGGCCATGGTCGACGGGGAGGTTCGGGCGTATCGTCACGGCCACCATTCATGGTGGGGGCCGGATCGCGGGCCCCGCGACACGTGCCGGGGGGCTTGTGATGTCGATGTCTGCGTATCTCTCTCACCTGAAATGCCGAGCAGCGGTGACCGCCGGGGTCGGGACCGCGCTCCTGCTCAGCGGCATCGGGGCACTGCCGGCCACGGCCCAGGACGCCGGCCGCGCACTGACGGTCGACTACGTCTCGCTCTACACCGCGAGCACCAAGGTGACGTCGACCACGGGGCATCATCTGCTGGTCTCGGTGTACGTCTCGAAGCAGTCGGGGCACAAGCCCACGGTCTCGGTCACCCTGCGCGCCCCCCACGAGTCGCACACCTGGAGCTTCTCGGCACCGAGCAGTGCCTTGAAGGTCAACAGCTCGGGCAAGGGGTCGGTCACGCTCTCGGCGTCGGCCATGGGTGGCTACGGCAAGCTCGCCCTGCACGTGAAGCCGGTCGGCGCGACCAAGACCTACCGCTGCCAGGGCCAGGTCGTCTCGAAGTCGCGCCCGGTGAAGGTCTCCGGCGTCATGTTCGCCGACACGAAGTCCTCGGGCAGGCACAAGTGGGGCAAGGTCGGGAGCAAGACCCGGTCGTTCACGTTCGCGAAGCCGAGCTCCGTGAGCTGGCAGTACGACAACACCGCCACCTGCCCGACCCCGAAGTCCACGTGCTACGCCAGCCTGTTCTGGGATGCCAGCCTCTTCAGCAGCACGGCCTACAGCAGCCTGACCGGCGGCACCTCCCGCAAGTCGTCGTACCTGAGCGGGTACCGGTCGGTGCAGCTGCACAAGCCCGCCGGCGCACACCGGTCCGACTCCGTCACCGCGAAGGCCCCGGCACCGAAGCTGACCGTCGCCAACGACGGGAGCGCTGTGCTCACCGCGAAGCTGGGCAAGGGGAGCGCCAAGATCGCTGCCCCCGCGGGGAGCGACAACTCGACTCCGTGCGGGACGGGCGGCAAGCAGGAGCACTCGCTCACCTGGTCGGGGTCGTACACGAACGGCGCGACCTCGCTGAAGGTGCCGGCCCAGATCTTCGGCGCGATCTCGATGAAGAACAGCGCCTCGGCCGGCTACATCAGCAAGACGACCATCGTCGGCTGAGCACCGGGCCCGGCCTTCAGCCGGGGACGAGCACGCAGCGCCCGTGGGCACGGCCGGCGGCCTGACGGGTCCAGGCCGCCTCGACCTCGGCGAGCGGCTGCACGTCGTAGGCCAGCCGGATCCGGCCCGCGGCGGCATGGCCGAGGACGGTGGTGAGAGCGGAGGCGCGCTGCTCGGCGGTCAGTGCGTTGTTGGTGTAGCCGAGCACGGAGGCGGTGCGGCTCCGGAGCACCGACGACTCGAGGGTCGCCTCGTCGCCGGCGCCGCTGCCGAGGTTCACCAGCCTTCCGCCCGGGGCCAGGGCGCGTGAGGCCGCGGTCGCCGCCCGGCCCCAGACCGGATCGAGGACGACGTCGAAGGGGCCCGCCTCGGTGAGTCCGGCCGCCAGGGCGTCCACGTCGTCGCCGAGGGGTAGGACCAGGTCCGCGCCGGCCGCGCGCGCCCGGTCGACGGACGTGGTCCGCGCCACGGCCACCACGGTCGAGGCGCTCAACGCTCGCGCCGCTCCGATCCCGCTCTGGCCCACGGCGCCGCCACCACCCAGTACGAGCACCCGCTCGCCGGGTTGGAGCCGACCGCGCCACGACAGCGCCATCCACGCAGCGACCCCCGACAGTCCCAGGGCGGCCGCGAGCTCGTCGGGCACCGACGCCTCCAGTGGCACGACGTCCGCGTCCGGCACCAGGCAGAGCTCGGCGAGGCTTCCGTTGCCGGGCCGCATCCCCGCAGGCGTGTAGAACCACACGCGCGACCCGACGTCGTAGGACTCGGACGCCTCGACCACGCCGACTCCTTGTCCGCCCGGGACGTAGGGCGTCGCCGGCACCCCGAAGTACGACGTCCCCGACGCGCACAGCAGGTCGAGCGGCACGACGGGGGCCGCGGACACCCGGACCACCGTGGACCCGGGGGCGGCCACCGGCGCGGGGTGCTCGCCGTACGACGGGGGCGAGCCGGCGGTATGGAGGACGGCCGCGCGCATGTCAGGTCGCCCTGCTCATGTCGAGATGTCGGGGTAGGGCAGGGTGAGGTGCTCCATCGCCTTGCCGTAGGCGATCTGGTACTCGAGCGGGCCGTGGTCGCGCTCGAACATCGCGATGAAGAGCGTCAGCGTGAGGAAGGGGTGCGCGCCCATCTCGAAGAGGGTGACGTGGTCCTGCTCGACGAGCGCGCGTCGTTCGTCGTCGGTGAAGGCGAGCCAGGTGGACCGCTCGCCCGTGTGGCAGTTGAGGATCGAGTTCGCCATCTCGGCCTCCCACCAGGTGACCGTCCCGGCCGGGTCGGACCGGTAGCGCTCGACGAGGTCGGGGTCGCGGTCGACGGTGTAGAGGAACTTGTCGAGCAGGTACTTGCTCATCGCAGCGCTCCCTCGGGGTCGGTCCGCTGGTCGAGCCGTCGAGACCCGAGCCTTCCGGGTACCAGGTGAAGTACGCCTCCATGGTGTGGAACAGGTCGAGCGAGTCGGTGTAGTCGGCCTTCACCCCGTCGCCGGCGACGCCCATCATCAGCATGAAGTCCATGAAGCCGTGGGTGGCGTTGCCAGGCTCGTGCAGGCTGTCGAGCGAGACCTCACCGAGGCAGCCGTCGAGGTCGCCGTTCGCGATCCACTCCACCGCCTTGCGGTCGAACGCGGGATCGGGTCCGTGCGGCCCGAACTGGCGAGGCCCTCCGAGCTCGAGGGAGAGGTGGCCGGTGCCGATGATGGCGACGCGTTGGTCCGACGGCCACGACTCGACCATCTCGCGGATCGCCTTGCCCAGCTGGACGAACCGCTTCGGCTGCGGCAGCGGCGGCGCGAAGATGTTGGTGTAGATCGGCACGATCGGCAGATCTGCCTGCGGGCGCAGGGTGATGATCGGGCAGGTGATGCTGTGGTCTATCCGCAGCTCGTTGCTGAAGGCCAGGTCGAAGTCCAGGTCGAGGCCGTTGCGGAGGATGTGGCTGGAGAGGGCCTCCTCGCCCTGCAACGTCATCCGCGGGAGGCCGAACTCGCGCTCCTCGTTGTACCAGTTCGCCTCGAAGTACGGCGCCTTGCCGACCAGGAACTGCGGCATGTTGTCCAGCCACAGCTGGTGGAAGTGGTCGCTGCCGACCATCACGAGGACGTCGGGCTCGGCGCGCGTCAGCGTCTCGCGGAACGCCTCGATCTTGGCCTGCCACTCGTCGGCGAACGGCGGCCGGTCGGCGCCCGTGGCCGTGCTGGCCTTCAGGTAGAAGGGGTGGTGCGTCGAGGCGATGACCGCGGCGACGGTGGCCATGCTCGCTCCTCTCTTCTCAGTCTCGGTCGTCGAGGGTGGGGTCCACGTACACCGCGTTGCGGTCGATGGTCAGGTAGGCGTCCATGCCGATCGGACGACGTCGCTCCTCCGCGATCTGGCCGAGCAGGCCCGCCGCCCGGGCCAGCAGCGCGAAGCCCCGCAGCAGCTCGACCGGCAGCCCGAGGTCGGCGAGCGCGGCGCCGCAGACACCCGCACCGTTGAGCGGGAGCCTCCGGCCGAGCACCTGCTCGTGGGTCCGGCCGATCGCCTCGAACAGCCGCAGGTGCGGGCCGTGCAGCCCTTCCTCGTCCGCGATCTCGATGAGTCGCGGGGTGCGCGGGTCCTCGACCTTGTGGACCGGATGGCCCAGCCCCGGGACGTACGCGCCCTGCTCGCGGGTACGTCGTACGGCCTCGAGCGCGAGCGCGTCCCAGCCGGCGTCGTCGGTGGGCAGGTCGCCCGCGTGCTCCTCGAGTACGGCGTGCAGGTAGCCGCCACAGTCCTCGGTCACGCCGAGGAACCGCGAGCCTCCACCGAGCAGGCCCGCCGCCAGCGCACCCTGCAGGGAGTCGGGCGCGGAGAGGTAGGTGAGCCGCGCCGCGATCGCGGTCGGGGTGAACCCGTGGTCGGCCAACGCGACCAGCACGGCCTCGAAGACCCGCGTCTCCCCCGGCGTCGGCCGCCGGAGCGCGACCAGCCAGAACGCCAGCTCGCCGAACCCGACGTGGCCCATCAGGTCGCCCGCCAGGCTCTGCCCCAGCAGGCTGATCTCCTCGGCCGTCGAGGTCCCCAGCGACGTCGGGAACTCCCGCTCACTCATGCGTCGCATGTGTCCCTCTCGTCGGTGAGGACTCCTTCTCGTCGGACGAGGTCCCTCTCGTCTCCCTTCAGCCACGCCGGATCTCGGCGCCGTGCTCGTCGAGGGCGGGCGGCGGCAGGCGGTAGTCGGCGGGCGTCTCGGAGAACGTGATCGGGTTGCGGATCGACGGCACCATCGCGTCGCCCTCGCCGACCTCGACCACCGGGTCGAGCCCGATCTCCGTCGCGAACGCGACCCCGCCGCCGACGTCGTTGATCGGGCCGCACGGGACGCCGGCGCCGATGATCGCGCGGAACCACTCCATCTTCGGCCGGGTCAGCAGCCGCTCGACGAGCAGCGGCCGGAGCTCGTCGCGGTGCGCGGTGCGGTCCTCGTTGCGGGTGAAGCGCGGGTCGTCGGCGAGCTCGGGGACGCCGAGCACCTCGACGAGCCTGCGGAACTGGCCGTTGTTGCCGGCGGTGATGATCAGCTCGCCGTCGGCGCACATCAGGGGCTCGTACGGGAACAGGCTGGGATGGCTGTTGCCCATGCGCTGCGGGACGACCCCGCCGGCGACGAACGCGCTGGTCTGGTTGACCATTCCCGACATCGCCGACGACAGCAGGTTGACCTCGACGTGCTGGCCGCGTCCGTGCTCGTCGCGGGCGTGGAGGGCGGCGAGGATGCCGATGGTCGCGTGCAGTCCGGCCATCACGTCGAAGACCGAGATGCCGGAGCGGAACGGCCCGGTGTCGGGGCTGCCGGTCAGGCTCATCAGGCCCGACATGGCCTGCACGATGAGGTCGTACCCCGGGAGCACGCGGCCCCGCTCCGTCGTACCGAAGCCGCTGATGGAGGCGTAGACGACGGCCGGGTTGGCGGCCGCGACGGTGTCGTAGTCGAGCCCGAAGCGCTCGAGGCCGCCGGGCCGGAAGTTCTCCATCACGATGTCGGCGCGGATCGCGAGCTCCTGGGCGAGCGCGAGGTCGTGGGGGTCCTTGAGGTCGAGGGCCACCGAGCGCTTGTTGCGGTTGACGCCGAGGTAGTACGTCGCGCGGCCGTCGCGCACCGGCGGCTGCCAGGACCGCGTGTCGTCGCCCGCCGGCGACTCGACCTTGACCACCTCCGCGCCGAGGTCGGCCAGCAGCATCGAGGCGTAGGGACCGGCCAGGATCCGCGAGAAGTCGGCGACCAGCAGCCCGGCCAGGGGTCCGGACGGTCGGTCGGTCACGCCCTGCTCGCCGGTCGAGCTCGTCGAGACCACGACAGTCCTTTACTCGGATGCGGACAGACGTCCGCGGGAGGTGTCCGGCCAGTCTCGGAGCGTCTCCGAGCGCTGTCAAGGCCCTCTTGACAGCGCGCGTCGAGCCGGACCACAGTGGCTCGGAGCGTGCGTGACCATCAAGCGGACAGTTGTACGAGCCGTCGGTCGAGCGGAGTCGAGACCACCGGGGAATCGGACAAAAGGAGAGGACCACATGACCGACTCGATCGTCCTGCGTGGGGGCATCGTGCTGACGATGGACGACAGCCACACCGTCCACGAGACCGGCGACGTGCTGGTCGTCGGCGACCGGATCGAGGCGGTCGGTCCGAGCCTCGAGGTCCCCGACGGCACGCAGGAGGTCGACGCGTCCGGCGGCATCGTGATGCCGGGGATGATCGACACCCACCGACACATGTGGCAGACCGCGATGCGCGCGTACGGCGCGGACTGGACGCTCACGCAGTACTTCGTCTGGTACTACCTCGAGCACGGCAAGACGTTCCGCCCCGAGGACATCCACGCCGGCAACCTGCTGTCGGGCTGGGAGTCGCTGGAGGCCGGCGTCACGACGACCGTCGACTGGTCGCACGGGCTCCAGACGGTCGACCACGCCGACGCGGCCGTCGACGCGCTCCAGGCGGTGCCGGGCCGGTTCGTGCTGGCCTACGGCAACATCCAGGCCGGCCCCTGGGAGTGGACCGCCGACCCGGCCGTCCACGACTTCTTCGAGCGTCGTCGTACGGGCGCGGGCGACATGCTCGGCTTCCAGCTGGCCTTCGACGTCACCGGCGACCCCGAGTTCCCGGAGAGGGCGGCCTTCGAGGTGGCCCGCGAGCTCGGCCTGCCGGTGACGACGCATGCCGGCGTGTGGGGCGCGACGAACGACGACGGCATCCGGCTGATCCACGAGAACGGGTTCGCCTCGCCCGACCACGTCTACGTGCACGCGGCGACCCTGAGCGTCGACTCCTACCAGCGGATCGCGGCGAGCGGCGGCTCGATCTCGGTCTCGACGGAGTCGGAGCAGAGCGCCGGCCAGGGCTATCCCCCGACCTGGCAGGTCAGGCAGTTCGGCATCCCGGTGTCGCTGTCGATGGACACCAGCGTGTGGTGGAGCGGCGACCTGTTCTCGGCGATGCGGACCACCCTGGGCGCCGACCGGTCGCGCGAGCACCTCGAGGCCCACGTCAAGGGCGACACCGTCACCGCGCTCTCGCTGCGCGCCGAGCAGGTCGTCGACTGGGCGACCCGCGGAGGCGCCCGGGCGCTCGGTCGGGACGACCTCGGCCGGCTCACCCCCGGAGCCAAGGCCGACGTCGTCCTGATCAAGAACGACGACTCCCCCGTGTCGTTCCCGTTGTTGAACCCCTACGGCCACGTCGCGTTCCAGGCGCAGCGGGGCGACGTGCACACGGTGATCGTGGACGGCAGGGTCGTGAAGGCGGACGGCCGACTGGTCGGCTTCGACGCGGCCGCCGTACGACGTGGTGTCGACGCGACGGTCGAGCACCTCCGGGCCGCGATGGGAGACGACGTCTGGCACGCCGGGATGCATCCCGAGCTGCCGGAGGGCGGCAAGGTGCTCGACAACCCCTACCAGTACACCGACTACCAGTCCGAGGCCACGCACGGCGCCCGCGGCACCATGTTCGGCGACCCGGGCTCGGGCTCCTAGGCTGCGGCGCATGGCGGGACGAGGCGAGGGACCCGACTTCGTCGAGTCGCTCGCGCGCGGGCTCGACGTGCTGCGGGCGTTCGACACGCACCACCGTTCCCTGTCGCTGGCCGAGGTCGCCACGGCCACCGGCCTCGCGCGACCGACCGCCCGGCGGCTGCTCCTGACCCTGGAGGAGCTGGGCTACGTCCGCTCCGACGACCGCAGCTTCGAGCTGACGCCGAAGGTGATCACCCTCGGCACGGCGTACGTCGCGTCGCTCGGCCTCTGGGACGTCGCCCGCCCGCACCTGGAGACGCTGGTCCGCTACACCGGTGAGTCGTCGTCGATGGCGCAGCTCGACGGGAGCGACATCGTCTACGTCGCGCGGGTCTCGGTGCCGAAGATCATCGCGCTGCGGGTCGACATCGGCACCCTCTTCCCGGCCCCGCAGACCTCCCAGGGAAAGGTCCTGCTCGCGGCGCTGTCTGCCGACGACCTCGACGCCGTCCTCAAGATCCCGTCCCGGTCCGGCCTCCCGCGCTACATCGGCAAGACCCGCGCCGCGCTCGACGAGGAGCTGACCCAGGTGCGTGCCCGCGGCTGGGCGCTGGCCGACGAGGAGCTCGCCCCGGGTGTCCGATCGGTCGCGGTCCCGGTCCGCGACGGCACCGGCGCCGTCCGGGCCGCGATGAACGTCACCGTGCACGCCGCCGAGACCAGCACCGACCGCCTCCTCGACAACTACCTCCCGCTGCTCCTCCGCGCCGCCGGCGACGTCAGCAGTGACTGGGCGCTGTGGCAGTCGCGGCCGCACGCCGACGTCGACCAGGGCGAGCGCACCACCGGCACCGAGAGCTGACCGGGCCCCGACCGGGGTCCGGTCCTCGCGTGACGCCTCCGCGTCGTACGCGCCCGGTCCCGGCGTACGGCGTGGATGCGCGACGGCAGGCGTGGACGGAACCCTGGACGCGACATCTCTATCTAGGTAGAGTTATGCGCGTGACGCGACGCCGGGCACACTCACCGCAGACCGTGAAGGTCCTGTCCGCGCTCGCGGCGCACCCGGTGACCTGGCGACACGGTTACGACCTGTGCACCGAGCTCGAGCTCAAGTCCGGCTCGTTGTACCCGATCCTGATCCGGCTCTCCGACCGGGGCCTGGTGGACGCCAGGTGGGAGTCGCCCGGAGCGGGGAGACCACCGCGACACCTCTACCGGCTGACCGCGGACGGGCTGCAGGAGGCTGCCGAACCGAGCCGCCCCTCAGCGCCGGCGCGGCGCGGCCGGGTCCGACTGGGCACGGCGTGAGCGCGCCGACCATGATCCGGCTGTGCGCCTGGCTGGCGGGCCGTCCCGACTGGGGAAGGGCCATGCTCGCCGAGGCCGAGCAGATCTCCGCTCCTCGCGAGCGGCGGCGGTTCACGAGGGGATGCCTGCGCGCCCTGGCGCTCGGCATGCCGGGGGTGGCCGGCGTCTTCGTCGTGGCCGGTCTCCTCAGCATCGCCATCGTGGCGCTCGCTCTGATCCGCTATCCGGGCCTGGTCACCGGTGTGGGCACCTGGGTCGCCATCGGGTCCTTCTGCCTCGTCATCGTCGGCTACGTGGTCGCCGCGGCGGGACTGGCCGCGCGGCTCACCCGCACGCGGTCGACCCCGGAGGTGTTCCTGGCCGGAGGGGCCGTCGCCGGCTCCTGGATGGTCGTCGGTGTCTCCGCAGCCTCGGCCGCACCTTCAGCGGTCGCCGATGGCCCTGCTCCTGCTCGCCCCGACCGTGGCAGCGGTCCTCGGGTGGCGAGCGACCAGGCGCTCGTCGTCGCCCTCGACCGGCTTGCGGACCGTGGGTCTCGCCGCGCTCGTCGCGGGCTTCGGCCTCTTCCTCCTGTGGGCCGGCCAGACCGTGCTCTTCGCCGGACGGCCCTACGACGCCGGGATGGTGCGAGACTTCCGGGCCAGCGCCGCACCCGACCTCGCGACGTACGCAGTGAACGACAGCCTCGGCTCGGGCATGATGCTGCTCCTGCTGGTCCCCCTGGTCTCCTTGTCCGCTGGCGCCGCCGGAGCGGTGCTGGCCGGCCGCCGGCCACGCACCGCTCCCGACGACGCCTGATCGCGACGCCTCAGCCCTCGGCGAAGAACGCGCGGAGGTCGGTGACGATCGCGTCGGGGTTCTCCAGGACGGCGAAGTGGCCGCCCGCGTCGAGCTCCGACCAGTGCTGGATGTTCGCGTTGTCGCGCTCGGCCAGCGACCTGATCGTCTGGAAGTCGTCACGGAAGACGGCGACGCCGAGCCGCCCGGTGCTGACCACGGGCTCGCGCTCGGCGTGGGCCTCCTCGTAGTGGTAGCGGACCGAGCCGGCGGAGGTGTTCGTCAGCCAGTACAACGACACCTGCTCGAGCACCTGCTCGGGCGTGACCAGCGAGGTGCCGTTGCCGAAGCTCTCGAACAGCTCGGAGTAGGCGAGCTGCCCGACCGGGCTGTCGGAGAGACCGGCGGCCACGGTCTGCGGCCGCGAGGCGTTCATCGCGTTGTAGCCGCCGACCGACTGGAACCACTGCATGTGCTCCAGCGCGGCGTACTCCTTCGGGCCGAAGCCCTCGAACTCCGCCGGGTCGCCGGACGGGAACGAGAACAGCTGCAGCACGTGCGCGCCCCTGAAGCCCTCCGGGTCGAGGATCGCGAGCTCGCGGCCGACCAGGGCACCGCCGTCCGAGCCGTGCACGCCGTACGACGGGTACCCGAGGCGGCGCATCAACGTGTCCCAGGTGCGGGCGACCCTGGCCATCGTCCAGCCCCCGTCCACGACCGGCGTGGAGAACCCGAAGCCGGGCATCGAGGGGATGACCACGTCGAACGCGTCCGCTGCCCGGCCGCCGTGGCTCTCCGGGTCGGTGAGCGGGCCGATGAGCGGAAGGAACTCCAGGAACGAGCCGGGGTAGGTGTGCGAGAGCAGCAGCGGTCGAGCACCCGGCACCGCGGAGCGGACGTGGACGAAGTGGATCGTCTGACCGTCGATCTCGGTCAGGTAGTGGGGCTGGGCGTTGATCCGCGCCTCGACCGCGCGCCAGTCGAACCCCTGCCAGCGCTCGACCATGTCGCGCAGGTACGACGTGGGGGTGCCGTAGTCCCAGGAGTCACCGGGCGCCGTCGGTGCGAAGCGGGTGGACGCCAGCCGGCGCGACAGGTCGTCGAGGTCGGCCTGCGGGATCTCGACGGTGAACGGGCGGATCGTGGTGTCGGACGCGGTCATGGCGGACTCCTCGTGAGGGGTGGGGATCGATGTCATGCCCCTCACGCTAGGTACTGTTCCGGAAGATGAGATTCCGCAATTTCGACCGGAGGGCGGGGGATCGTGGGTAGGACTGCGACGCGCACGCTGGCCCTGCTCTCGCTCCTGCAGAGCCGGTCCGACTGGTCCGGACCCGAGCTGGCGACGCGGCTCGGCGTCTCCGACCGGACGATCCGTCACGACATGGTCCGGCTCCGCGAGCTGGGCTACCCGGTGCACGCCACGCGCGGACCGGGCGGCCACTACCGCCTCGGCGTCGGGGCCCGGCTGCCGCCGCTCCTGCTCGACGACGAGGAGGCCCTGGCGGTCGCCGTCGGCCTGCAGGCAGCCACCGGGGTCGCCGGGGTCGAGGAGACCAGCGCCCGTGCCCTCGCGAAGCTCGAGCAGGTGCTGCCCGACCGACTGCGCCGCACGCTGAACGCGCTGATCGCGGCGACCACGACCGGGCCCGCCAACACCTCCAGCAACGTGGCGGACCCCGAGGTCGACGCCGCCGTCCTCGACGCCCTGTCCGTCGCGATCCGCGACCACGAGGGGATCCGCTGCGACTACCGTGGCGAGCCGCACGAGATCCAGCCCTACCACCTCGTCGCCTGGCAGCGCCGGTGGTACCTCGTCGCCCGTGACCCGCGCCGCGACACGTGGGAGCCGTACCGGGTGGACTGGCTCACGCTGAAGACCCCCGGCGGCCGGCGGTTCGCCCCTGTCGACCTCCCCGAGGACCTCACGGAGTTCGTCGTCCGCGAGGTCGCCCGCACCGGCTGGGCCGTGCACGCCCGGATCCTCGTCGACGCCCCGGCCGACGAGGTGGTCGCCCGGATCAACCCCGCCGTCGGCACGGTCGAGGCCCACCCCGACGGTGGCAGCGTCCTGGTCACCGGTGGCGACAGCCTCGAGGTGGTCGCGGTCTGGATGTCGATGCTCGGCTTCCCCTTCCACGTCACCGATCCGCCCGCCCTGGTCGAGCACGTCCGCGACCTCGCCCACCGCTACGCCGCCGCGCTTCCCTGACGTGGGGGGCCGGCCGCCCGCGGCGCGTGGTTTCGACAGCGGTCGGGCACGTGTAGGCGTCGTGAAACCGGCATGAAGTCGTCGCCGCCTAGCGTCGCTGGTGGGTCGTCCGATCCCCGAACGCCCGTGCCGGAGGAGGCCACCATGACCGTCACCACCACGGCGACGCCAACCCCGTCGCGCACCTACACCTCCCTGCGTGCTGCCTGGATCCCGCTGGCGGCCCTCTGCCTGGCCTTCTTCGTCGAGATGGTCGACAACACGCTGCTGTCGATAGCGCTCCCCACCATCGGCCGCGACCTCGGCAGCGGGACGACCGCGCTGCAGTGGGTCACCGGGGCCTACTCGCTGACCTTCGGTGGCCTCCTGCTCACCGCGGGGTCGATGGCGGACAGGCTGGGGCGCCGGCGTGTGCTGCTGGTCGGGCTGGCGGCGTTCGGGCTGCTCAGCCTGTGCGTCGTGGCCGTGACCACCGCGGGCGAGCTGATCGCGCTGCGCGCCGCACTCGGCATCGCCGCCGCGGCGATGGCGCCGATCACCAACTCACTGGTCTTCCGGCTGTTCGACGACGCGGCGCTCCGCATGCGTGCCGTGACCGTGATGATCGTCGTCGGCATGTCCGGCTTCGTCCTCGGGCCGCTGCTCGGGGGCACCGCGCTGGCCCACGTGCGGTGGGAGTGGCTGCTCGTCGTCAACGCCCCGATCGCCCTGATCGCGTGCATCGGCGTGCGGCTCGGCGTCCCGGCCGACCGGCCCGAGGACCTCACGCACGACGCGCTCGACCTGCCCGGCGCCGTGCTGAGCATCAGCGCGATCGGCCTCGCCTGCTGGTCGCTGACCAGCGGCGTGCTGCACGGCTGGACCTCCACGATCACGCTCGCGTCGATCGTCGGCGCCGTCCTGGCCGGCCTCGCGTTCGTCCTGCACGAGCGCCGCAGCCCGGCGCCCATGCTCGACCTGAGCCTCTTCTCCAACGGCACCGTCAGGGGTGCCGCCATCGCCCAGGTCGGGACGTCGATCGCGATGGCCAGTGTCATGTTCGGCCTGATCCTCCACTTCCAGTACGCCTACGGGTGGAGCCCCGTGAAGGCCGGGCTGGCCAACCTGCCGATCATCGTGACGATGCTCGCCGCGACCCCGTTCTCGGAGTGGCTCGTGCGCCGGTTCGGCCACCGCATCGCCTGCCTGGTCGGTGCGCTCTTCCTGGCCGGCTCCCTCGGCGGCCTCGCCTGGGCCGTCGACCAGGGGTACGCCGCCATCGCCGTGTGCATGGTCCTGATGACCGTCGGGCTGCGCACCGTCATGACGATCTGCGCGGTGGCCCTCGTCGGGGCGATGCCGAGCAACCGCACCTCCATCGGGGCCGCACTCAACGACACCGCCCAGGAGGTCGGCACCAGTGTCGGCACCGCGGTGATCGGCACCGCGATCGCCGCGCTGGTCACCACCCGGCTACCGGCTGGCGCGTGGAGCAGCGCCCTCGTCGAGTCGTTCTTCCACGGCGAGCGGATCACCTATGCCCTGCTCGCGGTCGTCGTCGGCCTCGTCACCGCCGTCGGTGCCCTGACCCTGACCGACGCCCGGACGACCGACGAGCACGCCTGACGCCGGGTGGCCAGCGGCGTCGAGCCCCGAGCGCCGACACTAGGGTTCGGGGCATGCCGCTCGCACTGATCACGGGGGCCGCCCGGGCCGACAGCATCGCCGCGGGCATTGCACCGCGGCTGGTGGCCGACGGCTGGGAGGTCGCGACGAGCGACCTGGCGGACGTCGACTACCCGTGCGACCTGGCGACCGCCGACGGTCCGCAGGCCCTGGTCGACGCGGTGGCCCGGGACAGAGGACCGATCAGCGCGCTGGTCCTCAGCCACGCCCACGACGTGGCGACCGGGATCCTCGACACGACCGCGCACAGCTTCGACCAGCACGTCGCCGTCAACGCTCGAGCAAGCCTGCTCCTGATCGCCGCCTTCGCCCGCCAGGTCCCACCCGATGGCGGCGCCATCGTCGCGCTCACCAGCGACGCCACCACCGGGAACCTCCCCTACGGAGCGTCCAAGGGCGCGCTCGACCGCATCGTGATCTCCGCAGCGCGCGAGCTGGGCCCGCGCGGGATCTCCGCCAACGCCGTCAACCCGGGCCCCGTCGACACCGGGTGGATGGACGACGACGTACGACGAGCCGTCCTGGCCGACCAGCCCCGCGGCCGCCTCGGAGAGCCCGCGGACATCGCCGCCGTCGTCGCGTTCCTGGTGTCCGAGCCGGGCCGCTGGGTCTCCGGCCAGCTGCTCCACGTCGACGGCGGCTTCTCGGCCCGCTTCTGACCTCTCGACCTGAGTCCTCGGTCGGCGCTCCTCAGCCGATCCGCTCGGCGAGCGAGACGACGATGCCCTCCGGCCCGCGCACGTAGGCCATCCGCCAGATGTCCTCGTACTGCCCGATCCCGCCGACCAGGGCGTAGCCGTCCGCAGCCAGACCGTCGACGACGGTCTGGAGGTCGTCGACCTCGAAGCACACGCTGCGCAGCCCCAGCTCGGTGGCCATCGCGGTCGGCGACCCGGGCTCGTGGTCGGGCCGCTCGAAGCTCGAGAGCTCGATCCCCATCCCGCCGTCGCGTGGCCGCAGCATCGCGATCTCGGTCCGCGAGTCGGGGATGCCGATGACCGTGTCGAGGAACTCGCCCTCCACGAACATCCGGTCCTCGACCTCCAGTCCCAGTCCCACGAAGAACGCCATCACCGCGTCGAGGTCGGAGACGGTGATGCCCACATGGTCGAACCGTCTGACGTGGGGCATGGCTGCCATCCTCCCGTGTTTCGCCCGACCCCTGCTCGGGGGCGACATCCCCGACGTACCCGGAGCAGCAGCCGATGAACGTCCGGTCCCGGACTCGTCGTCCGACGCCCGTGGGTGGCGACGAGTCCGGCCGTACGACGCGGGCGTACGGCCGGACTCACCGGCCCGGACTACTTGATGGTGTAGCTGTAGGGCAGCCCGGCAAGCTGGTTGCCGCCGTCGGTGAAGAGGTCGAGGCTGTCGACGAAGAGGTCGCCCTTGACCCGGGTGCCGGCGGGGCCGTGCGGGGTGATCGTCACGGTGATCGTCCCGGTCTGGCCCGGTGCCAGCACGAGCGGCCCGGTGTCGGTCGGGGTGGCCCGACCGACGCGGGCACCGTGGCGGAGCCCGGCCCCGTCGCGCTCGAGGTGCGCGGTGAAGGTGCCGGCGCGGGCGGACTGACCGGTCACGCCGGCCTGCCAGAGATCACCGGTGGACGAGGTCACCGTCGGGTCGAACAGCCGACACCGCGCGGAGGCGGAGATGGTGAACGATCCCGAAGGGGCAGGTCCGGCGAACGGGCCCACCTGGCCCACGTCGGCCCCCCAGACGCCCGGCGACACCTGGGCCGCGCGCACCGTGGCCTGCGCCCCGTTGCCGACGTGCGGGCCGTACACCTCCGGCTCGCCCGACTGGTAGAAGAAGTCGAGGTTCACCGGCTGGTCGGCCGCCGCGGTGTCCGTCAACGACGTGCAGGCCGTCGGCACGAGCCAGAACGGAGCCGCCGACGACGGCAGCGAGATCGGCTGGCTGACACCGCTGAGCTCCGCGAGCGACAGCGTGCCGGTCGCGTGGAGCCGCGGGTCGACGAAGTAGGCCAGGCTCGCCGTGCCGTTGTTGGTGACCTTGACGGGCACGGTGACCGGCGTGCCGGCCTTGAGCCTCGTCTGCCTGCCGTGGGGCGGCGAGCCCTTCACCTTCACCGCGCCGTAGGCGACCTTCACCGAGAACGGTGACGAGACCGCATCCCCGCTCGCCGGGTTCGTCACGGCCAGTCCCAGCACCCAGCGTCCGGCGTGTGGTCGCGCCCGGTAGATCTGGATGCCGTGGTCGAGCTGGGTCCCGTCGGGATCGACGTTGCTCTGGTACGACGAGACCTGGCCGTCCGGCCCGCTCAGCGTGGCGAGCACGAGCTCGTTCGGATCCGAGAGCGTGATCCCGATGCTCAGGTCGCGGCGACCCCGTGGCACGTCCAGGTAGTAGAACTTGGACAGCCCCGGGAACCCGCGGCCGTTGCCACCGGTGATCGTGTCGGTGAACCTGCGGCCCGCCGGCGGCACCACGGCGCGCTCGGTCAGCGGGACCGAGGTCGTCGGTCCGCCGGCGGCCGCGAGCTGCAGAGACGCGGAGACGTCACTCGGGTGGTGGGGTTCACGGACGCGCACGGTCTCCGTGCGACTCGCGCCCGCGGCCAGCGTGAAGCTCGCCGGGCTGACGGTCGCCTTCGCGGAGGCGAAGTCCGACGTGGAGGCCAGGACGTGCACCGGACCGTTGAAGCCGCTGCTCGTCGACAGCGCCAGGTAGGCCGTCCACGTCCCCGCGACCGGCTGGCGGACGTCGACGTGCGTCCAGTTGTTCGCCCCCTGCGGGATCGAGTACGCCGTGTACGCACCGGTCGGGTCGATCAGGATGATGCGCAGGGCGAAGGGTGAGGCCGCAGCCGCGGCCGTCACGTCGAGCCGGTCGCGTCCCGCCGGGACGGCGAAGGTCTTCGTCGCGAAGCTCCGCGAGATGCCGAACGAGTCGAGGTAGGCCGGCGCGGTGGCGGTGTCCAATGCCACGTCGCCGCTCGCGATCGTCGTCGGCGCACTGAGCACGCGCGTCGAGGCGTGGACGGTCATCGCGTGGCTCGAGACGTTGCGCACGGTGACGCTCCGCTTCACGGCGTGGCCCGGGCGACCCACCGCCGTCAGCTGCGTCTTGTCCACGACGAGCGACTGCCCCGTCGCAGCCGGCGACCCGTGGGAGTCGTGCCAGCTCTGGGCCGCCCGGACGGCCGCGAGGCTGTTCAGCCGGCCGGAGCCCTGCTCGTACGCCGGATGGCCGAGGTCGGTCGCCGTACTGGTCAGGAGTCGCTTGACCAGGGCCGGAGCCGGCCGCACGCCGTGGTGGGAGCGCTCGTACGCCTCGATCACCAGCGCGGCAGCGCCCGCCGTCAGCGGTGACGACTGGCTCGTGCCGCCGAAGTTCTGGATCGACGACGGGTCACCGCTGTCGGACGTGCACTCGGAGTAGAGCGACAGGTCGGGCGTGCACAGGGCCCAGCCCAGGTCACCGGGGGCGACGAGGTCGGGCGTACGGGCAGCCTGCGTGATGCCACCCGAGCTCAGGCCGGAGATGTTGTCGGAGACCCAGGTGTGGTTCGAGAGCTGAGCTCCTGCGTAGGTGTCCTGGATGTAGGACTGGAACGTCGTGCTCGCACCCACGCCGATGACCGCCGGGTCCGACGAGGGTGAGCCGACCGTCCCGGTCGTCCCCGCGTCGCCCGTGCTCGCCACGACCGTGACACCGGCCGCGATCGCGGCGTTGTCCGCCAGCGTGATCGGGTCGGTGCCGCTGTCCGGGAACGGGTTCCCGCCGAACGACTCGTTCAGGACGTCGGCCCCGTCGGTGACGGCGTAGTCGATCGCGTCGATGAAGTGCGACGTCGGCGCGGAGTTGGAGTTGCCGAACACCTTCAGCCCGATCAGGCTCGCCCCGGGAGCCATGCCGCGGACCTTGATGTTGCAGCCCGGCGGCAACGGGTGCGCGGGGTTCACGAACAGGGAGAGGTCGTGGACCTGGCGGCCCTGCGCGGCGATCGCGCTCGCGTCACCGAAGGCCTCCGCGCCCCCGGTCGGGGCGTTCGGCCCGTCACCCGAGAAGTCCTGGTAGTCGACGAAGACGTGGCTGCCGTCGCTGCGGATGAAGTCCGGGTTGTTGATGTCGATGCCGTCGGCGATCCAGGCGACCTTGACGCCGGTGCCGTCGACGATGTTCTGCGCCTGGGGCGTCGAGGGGTCGTCGAAGGCGGTGTCGGTGACGCCGAGCGCCTCCGGCTCGAGGAGTGGGTGCGCCGGGTCAGCCGGGCAGATCGGTCCGGTCGTGGCCGACGGGGCGACGACCGGGGCCTTGCTCCGTCGCGAGACCCTGGCCGTCGGGGTGCCGTCGCGGGTCATCCGCTGCCGGAGGCTCGGGCCCATGGTCAGCCTCAGATCCGGGAACACTCGCGCGACGGCCGGATCGCCCTGCAGCGCTTGCTCCTCCGACGCGCTCACCGTCGCGCTGAAGGCGCTGATCAGGCCGTAGCCGTGGACGTCGCGCGCGCCGCTCCGGCGTGCCCGTGCCATCACGCCGGACTCCGCCCTCCGGTTCGCGGCGTACGCCGATCGCTGCGCCGCGCGGCTTCGACCCGAGGTGGATGCGGCGCGGTGCTGCACCCTCAGGACGACGATCACGTGGCGGCTCCGCGTCGGAGCATGCGATCGAGCCAGGCCCGGCGAGGACGTCGCCGCCAGCCCCGTCACCACCAGGGCGAGAGCGCCCGTCAACCGCAGCAGTGTCTGCTTCATGCGTCCTCCTCAGGACAGAACGCCCGCCCGAGGACGCTCTCCAGGGTCCGTCTCAGTGATGCCTACACCTCTACCCGTCGGGCGCGCTACCTCTGGCGGCCATCCGGACGTGATCCGGCGGCCGGAAGCAGGCGGGCCGTGGCCGCGGAGGGCTCTCCTCCCGGTGCTCTACTCTTCGCTGCATGGGGGGATCGGGAGTCGACCCGGCCCGGGTGGCCGCGCTCAAGCAGCGCGAGGACGCCGCGTTCGTGGCGGCCCGACCGCGCAGCCGGGCGCTGTGGGCCTCCGGGCAGGCGGTGATGCCGAACGGCGTCCCGATGAGCTGGCTGCGCACGTCGTACGACCATCCGCCCCTGTTCATCGAGTCGGCCTCCGGGTCCCGGCTGCGCGACGTCGACGGCCACGAGTACGCCGACTTCAACATCGCCGACATGTCCATGTTCACCGGCTACGGGCCGGCGCCCGTGGTCGAGGCCGTGAGCCGGCAGGTGGCGATGGGGTCGCAGTACCTGCTGCCCACCGAGGACTCGATCTGGGTGGCGGCCGAGCTCGGGCGACGCTACGGCCTCCCGCTCTGGCAGTTCACGCTGGCGGCGACGAGCGCCAACACCGAGGTCATCCGGATCGCCCGCTCCTCGACCGGCCGCGAGCAGGTGCTGTTCTTCGACGGCAAGTACCACGGGCACTTCGACGACGTCCTGGTCGAGCTCGACGACGGCCGCCTGGTGCCCGAAGAGGCCGGCCTGCCCCACGACGTCACCGACCGGACCCTCGTCGTCCCGTTCAACGACCTCGACGCCCTGGAGCGAGCGCTCGCGGGCCGCGACGTGGCCGTGGTGATCACCGAACCCGCTCTCACCAACAACGTCGGACTCCTGCTGCCGGACGACGGCTTCCACGACGGGCTGCGCGAGATCACCCGTCGTACGGGCACGTGGCTGGCGCTCGACGAGACCCATACCCAGGTCGTCGGTCCCGGGGGGCTCACCCGGCGGTGGGGCCTGACGCCCGACTTCGTGACGATCGGCAAGTCGATCGCCGCGGGCATCCCGCTGGGTGCCTACGGGATGACCGAGGAGACGGCGGCCGTGCTGCAGAGACCGGGCGGTCGCGACGACGACACGCCGCAGGTCGCGGTCGGCGGCACCCTCTTCGGCAACCCGCTGTCCATGGCCGCCGCGCGGGCGACCATGGGTGAGGTGCTGACCGACGACGCCTACGCGCACAGCCAACGGCTCGGCACCCGGCTCGCCGACGGGCTGGCGGAGGTCGTGGCCGGGGCGGACCTGGCGTGGACGACGCACCGGTTCTGGCCGCGCAGCGGGCTGTCGTTCGGTCCGGCCCTGCCGCGCACGGCGACCGAGGCGAGGGAGCACCTCGACGTGCCGCTGCGCCGGCTCCTGCGCGTCCACCTCGCGAACCGCGGCGTCTGGGACGCCATCGTCGGCGCCGGCCCGACCTGCTCGGTCGCCGCGACCGATGACGACGTCGACGCCTACCTCGCCGCCTTCGGCGATCTCGTCGGCGAGCTCGTCTGACCGGTCGCGGGTGCGCCCACCACGAGCGCCCACGTCGCAGCCGACGAGCGTCGCCGTGTGTCACGATCACCGGAGCGACTGAGGACGCCGGTAGGGTCTGGGCCGGACGAGGGCGGGTACAAGGTCTCATGCGCATCTTCTTCACCGGTGGCAGCGGCAAGGCCGGCAGACACGTCGCGCCCTACCTCGCGGCGCGGGGCCACCAGGTCACCAACGCCGACCTCGTCCCGCTCGGGCATCCGGACGTGACGGACCTGAGGGTGGATCTGGCGGACGCGGGCGAGACCTACTCGGCACTCGCCGGGCTGGCGACCCTCGACGAGCTCGACCTGCCCGAGCAGCCGACGTACGACGCGGTCGTGCACTTCGCCGCGGTGCCGCGGATCCTGCTCAGGGCCGACGCGACGACGTACGCGACGAACATCCTGAGCACCTACCACGTGCTCGAGGCCGCGACCCGGCTGGGAGTAGGCAAGATCGTCTTCGCCTCCTCGGAGACGACGTACGGCATCTGCTTCGCCCAGGGCGAGCGTCGCCCGCTCTACCTGCCGGTCGACGAGGAGCACCCGACCGTCCCGGAGGACGCCTACGCGATGTCGAAGGTCGCCGGCGAGGTGACGGCGCGGTCCTTCCAGGCGCGCACCGGGGCGGACGTCTACGGCCTGCGGATCAACAACGTCATCGAGCCGCACGAGTACGCCGAGCTGTTCCCTGCCTTCCTCGCCGACCCTTCGCTGCGGCGCCGCAACGTGTTCGCCTACATCGACGTCCGCGACCTGGGCCAGATGGTCCAGCGCTGTCTGGAGACCGACGGTCTGGGCTACCAGGTCTTCAACGTCGCCAACGCCGACCTGTCCGTCGCCGCGACGACCCAGGAGATCCGGGACCGCTTCTACGACGATGTCGAGCTGCGTCGTGAGCTGGGCCGCGACGAGACCTTCTACGCCATCGACAAGGCCCGCGACCTCGTCGGCTTCGCACCCGAGCACTCCTGGCGCGACGTCCTGCCTGCCGAGCACACACCGGACGCCTGACGTCCGGAATCGATGCCAGGCTGCCACCATGAGCAATGCGACCGAGGTCTCCGTCACGTGGGAGCAGGCGCTGGCCTGGCGGCTGGAGCGGCACCTGCTCGACCCGGTCGGGTCCGCGTCGGTGGCCGACGTCGTACGCCGGCTCGGTGCGGTGCTGTCCATGGACGAGTCGCTCGCCGAGCTCGCCGTCCGCACCCGTCGTACGACGTCACGCGCCGGCGAGCTCGCCCGGGCGCTGGCGGACGGGACGGTGATCAAGGCGTTCGCGTTCCGTGGGTCGATGCACTACCTCTCGCCCGAGGAGGGCGGCATCTACCTGGCGCTGAGATCGGCCGGGCGGCAGTGGGAGCTGCCGAGCTGGGTGGAGTACTACCGGCTCACCCCGGCGGACTGGCCCGACTTCCGCGCGGCCGTGCGCGACGCGCTGAGCGACGGGCCGTTGACCGTCCCCGAGCTCGGCGAGGCACTGGCCAGGCACCGTGCCTACCGGCACCTGAAGCCGGTCTTCGACGAGGGTGCGGGCACCCTGATCAAGCCGCTGACCTGGCAGGGAGACATGAGCTTCGGGCCGCCCCGCGACGGCCGGCACACCTTCCAGCGACTCGACCTCAACCCGAGATGGACGGGCGTCCCCGACCTCGACGACGCGGGCCCGCGCGCCATCACGGCATACCTGCGGACCTACGGGCCGGCGACCTCCGACCACGTGCACCACTGGCTCGGCGACGGCCTGAGCGCCGGCCGCAAGCGCCTCGGCACGTGGCTGTCCGGGCTCCGCGACGAGCTCGTCGCGGTCGACGTCGAGGGCACCACGGCGTACGTCGTGCGGGACGACGTCGACTCCCTGGTCGCCGCGCGACCGTCGGACGCGGTGCGGTTCCTGCCCGGGCACGACCAGTGGGTGATGGGGCCCGGCACGAAGGACGTCCACGTCACCCCGGAGCCGCGGCGAGAACTCGTCACGCGCAAGGCCAACCCGGTGATCGTCGGCGGTGTCGTCGGCGCGACCTGGGCCCGGAAGGGCGACGAGCTCACGGTCACCTGGCTCGACGAGCGGTCGGCCACCCGAGGAGGCCATCGAGCAGGAGACCGCGCGACTGGCCGGCATCCTCGGTCACGACCTGCACCCGGTCCTGATCTCGTGAGAACAGCTGCTGGCCGGACCCTCGACGGACGGACCCAGGAGCTGGTCTTCCGCCCCACCCTCCCCTGATCGGACCGGCGATCGACCGTCAACCGGGCCCGACGAGGAACTCGTTGCCGTCCGGGTCGGCGAGCTCGACGGCACCGTCCCGGTCGCCGAGCCGGGTCGCCCCGAGCGCCAGGAGTCGTCGTACCTCGGTCGCGACGTCGTCCGCGGCGAGGTCGAAGCGCTGCCGGTTTCGGCCGCGCTTCTGCGCCACGGGTGGGCCACCCCACGAGAGCTTGGTGCCGCCCGCGGGCGACTGGACCGCGGTCTCCTCGTCCTGGTCCCAGACGAGCGGCCAGCCGAGCGCGTCGCGCCAGAACAGCCCGACCTGGCGGGTGCCGTCGCACGAGACCTCGCCGAGACGGCCGCAGCCGGCCAGGAACCTGTTGCCCGGGCCGATCACGCAGAACTCGTCGCCGCCGGGATCGGCCAGGACGACGTGGTCCTCCTCGGGGAGCTGACCGACGTCGCGGTGCTCGCCGCCCAGACGCAGCGCCTGCTCGACCGTCTGCTGCTGGTCGTCGAGGCTCTGCGTGGTCAGGTGGAGGTGCAGGCGGTTGGGGCCGGACCTCTGCGTGGTGGCCCCGACGAACCGCAGGCCCACCTGCGTCGGACCACCCGGCACCAGGGCGCCGTCGGCCTCCCGTACGACGTCCCGGCCGAGCAGCCCGGCCCAGAACGCCGCCAGGTCGGCAGGGCGGTCGGCTTCGCAGGTCACGGCCACGAGACGCGAGAGCATCCCCGCACGCTAGGCCGTGTCGGGGCACTCGGGCATCCGGTTTAGCGTGGTGTCCGGCTCCGCGTCACGCATCCTGCCCACCGAGGCGGGGATGCTCACTACCTTTGATCGGCACCACCCACTACCCGATGAGGTCGTCATGAAGGCTGCCGTGGTCACCTCGTACGACGATCCGCCGCGCTACCAGGAGGTCCCCGACCCCGAGCCGGTCGGCGAGCACGACGTCGTGGTGGACGTCGTCGGCGCCGCGCTCTCGCCGCGGGTGCGGTCGCAGGCGTCGGGCGCGCACTACACGAGCACCGACCAGCTCCCCCTGGTGCCGGGCATCGACGGCGTCGGCCGCATGGCCGACGGCCGGCTCCGCTACTTCGTGCTCCCCGACACATCGCTCGGCTCCCTCGCCGAGCGGACCGTGATCGACCTGCGCCGCAGCGTCGCGCTGCCCGACGACGTCGACGCCGTCACGCTCGCCGCCGCCATGAACCCCGCCATGTCCTCGTGGGTCGCCCTGCGGCGCCGGATCGAGATGCCGGCCGGACGACGGGTGCTGGTGCTCGGCGCGACCGGGAACGCCGGCCGCCTCGCGGTCCAGATAGCCCGCCTCCTCGGCGCCGCCCACGTGGTCGCGGCCGGCCGGGACGCCGACCGGCTGGCCGACCTCGCCACCCACCACGCCGACGCCACGGTGTCGCTCGTGGGCGACGCCGACGAGGTGTCAGCCCGGCTCGCCGAGGCCGGACGCGACGTCGACGTGGTCCTCGACTACCTCTGGGGCCGGCCGACCGCCGACGCACTCCGTGCGATCGTCCCCGCTCGACCCGACGACAGCCGGCCTCTCACGTGGGTCCAGATAGGCTCGGTGGCCGGCCCCGACTCCCCGATCCCTTCTGCCGCACTCCGCGCCACCCGCCTCCAGATCGTCGGCAGTGGCCAAGGATCGGTCCCCACCCGCGACATCGTCGCCGAGCTCTCGGCTCTGGCTGCCGAGGTCCACCGCGGCACCCTCTTCGTCGACGCCACCCCGGTCCCCCTCGCCGGCATCGAACGACTCTGGCGCCTCCCGATGACCGGCCCCCGTCTGGTGGTCGTCCCGTAGCGGCCCTCGCCGAGCCCACGCCTCGTCACCTGGGATGCAGAACGATGTCCTTCACCTCGGCCAGGGTCTCGATGCGATGGCTCGCGTGCGAGAAGTCCTGCCCTTGCGTGAAGTCGTGGTGGACGACGGCACAGTCGATACCGGCCGCGACGGCCGAGCTGAGCCCTCTGGCCGAGTCCTCGACCACCAGGGCCTCCTCCGGCTTCGCTCCGAAGCGCTTCAGGCCGGTCAGGTAGGGCTCCGGGTGCGGCTTGGCGAGCTCGTAGTCCTCACGCACGAGGACGAAGTCCATGAATCCAATGATGTGGCGATCCGCATGGATGAGGTCGAAGTCCACACGTCTGGCCGTCGTCACGATGGCCATGCGGACGTAGGGTGCCAGCTCGGCCAAGGCGTCCCGGACCCCCTCGATCTCGATGGACTCCGTCCGCAGGTAGTCCTGGTAGTAGTCGTCGCGGACCTCACGCTGCCGGCTGATGGTCTGCTCGTCGAGGCCGGCCGCCCGGGCTTGGGCCCACGTGCCGAGCCCCTGGGCCATGTCGCGGAGGTACTGCTCCTTGTCCAACGCCACACCGATGTCCGCCAGGGCGCGTTCTCCGGCCTGGTAGTACCAGGGCTCGGTGTCCACCAGCACACCGTCGTGGTCGAAGAGGACGTACTGCTTCACGCTGCTGCTCCTTCGCGCCCGCCGACGTGCAGGGCCCGGATCCTAGGGCGTGCGTTTCGCACCACCTGCGTCGGCGGTGCACCGACGGGATGTGCCGGTATCCTCGATGGTCAGTTCGGTGGAGGGAACTGGGATGGTGCTGCTCGCGGAGCTCGTGTTCGTGGTCGTCGTGACAGCGGTCGGCGTGCGCTGGTACCTGCGGACCCCGATGCACCGGGCGCGGAAGAGCTCGGGGGCATTTCCCTCCCAGGTCGCCGGGCACGGCGGGTTCGGGATGTACAGCCCCAGAATCCGCCCTGCTGCCCCACGCCCTGCACGACTACCGGAACGCGTCCAGGCACACCGACGAGTCCGACGCGGACGGCACGCCGTAGCCGGGCAGACCACGGCTTCCGGCTAACTTCTCCGACGTCGATGTCGAAGAGTCGGCAGCCGTTCGACGTACGTGCGACAAGCAGCTCACCAGCCACCATTAGGAGTGATCGAGATGCCGCGTTTCATGGGATTCGTGAGGATGGAAGAGGGCGTGGGCACGCCGCCGCAGGCGCTGTTCGACGCGATGGACGTCCACGTCGGCGAGCGCGCCGCCAAGGGGGTGTTCCTCGACGGCGGTGGCCTCTACGGCACCGAGGACGCCGTGAACTTCGTGGTCCGCGAGGGCCAGATCAGCCGGGTCGACGGGCCGTACGCCGAGGCCAAGGAGGTCGTCGGCGGGTGGGCCATCATGCAGTACGACACCCTCGAGGAGGCCGTGGCCGACCAGCGCGAGTTCGCCGAGCTGCACGCGAAGTACTGGCCCGAGGTCACCGTGATCTCGACCCTGCGCCAGATCTCGACGGGCCCCGAGGCCCCCGGCGACTGAACGAGATCCCGACGACTGCAGCCGAGGTGTGCCTCTGCCGGACTCGAGCGGTCGGTCGTGACGTGACGTGACCATCGGCCCGCAGGACGGGGTGCAGCGGTCCCGGTCGAGAGCCGGGACCGCTCGTAGGCTGTCGCGGTGAGTGACGTGCTGGACGAGGGGCCGTTCTTCCACGGTACGAAGGCCGCGCTGCGGGTGGGCGATCTCCTGACGGCGGGCTTCCGCTCGAACTACCGGCCCGAAGTCGTGATGAACCACGTCTACTTCACCGCACTGCCTGACGGTGCCGGGCTCGCCGCGGAGCTGGCGACGGGCGAGGGTGCTCCGCGTGTGTACGTCGTCGAGCCGACCGGGCCCTTCGAGGACGACCCGAACGTGACCGACAAGAAGTTCCCCGGCAACCCCACCCGGTCCTACCGCAGCAGGGAACCGCTCAGGGTCGTCGGCGAGGTGGACGACTGGACACGGCAGACCCCCGAGGCGCTGCAGACATGGCGCGAGCGGCTGGCGGCGATCCGCGCGGACGAACGCGGCGAGATCATCAACTGACCCGCGCACGCCCCGCCGCTCGCAGGGATTCGCCGGAACGTGCGCTCGCCGGGCGCCGCTCATCGACGGTGCTCCGCGGATGGCAGCGGAAGAGGGTAGACGCGAGGGCGAGAGTTCGGTATGTTCTTGCGTTTGTCCGCACTATATGAATGACCGAAAAGAAAGGCCCACGGGAAACGATATCACGACACCGGTCCGATCGCAATTCACCCACATTTCCGCGGTTATCCGGAGAGCCTTCCGAGCTTTCCCCGACCGCGCCCACCGGCCGGCTCCGACGCCGCCGGCACCCCCACCCGCACCACCCGGAGAACCCACCTGAGGAGCGCCTTTGACGCAGATGCCCCACCGTGTTGCCCGTGAACTGATCGCCAGCCGAGTCGCCGACGCCGAGCAGCGCCGCCTCGGACGCACTGCGGCCCGCACCCGGAGACGCCGCACCGCCGCCCGCCGTACCGACTAGACACCACCTCGGCGCAGCCCTCGTCTTCGTGAGGGCTGCGCCGAGCCGGGTCGGCCCCAGGGCTCGCCATCCCGGCTCGGGAGCGACGCGGCTCACAGGTCGCCACGGACCCGAGACCGACCCCGTCCGCCTGACCCGGCGTGCGGGCTTCCGGACTCGTTGAAACGCCAGCGCGTGACGTCAGGGACCCTCGCTCGGCGGCTCGTCGGGTAGCCGTGGCAGCACCTGGGTCTCGTCGTCGGGGCCCGTGGCACGGGGCACGGCGCCGGCAGACCGACGCCGCACACCGGAGCGGGTGGGCAGGCGACGTTGAGGAAGCAGCCGGAGCTGGCGGCGAACCCGCTCGTCCAGCCCCAGCTCGTGCTGCAGCCGCCGGACGGTGGCGCGGGCAGCGGCGTAGAGCTCGACCACGTCGGCAGACCGGGCTTCGGTGAGCGCGGCGTCGAGGCGCGCCCTGGCTCGCAGCATGCCGTCCTGGGCGTCTTGGAGACGGGCGATGTCGTCCCGGCTCAGGCTGACCTCGACGTCGCCCTCGTGTCGGACCAGCTCGCCGAAGGCGTCGGCGCCGGCCGCCAGCGTGCGGAAGGTGTCGGCCAGGTCGCGGAGAACGTCGCTCGCAGAGTCCTGGTCCAGCCAGTCGCCGTCGGAGGCCTCGGACATCGAGCGCATCAGGCCGCGGATCGCCACTGCCGTGTGCTCGAGTGCCTCCAGGCCCTGCCGGAGGCCGGGCTCGACGTGCGGCGTACGGACGGCGCGGACGTTGAGACGCCGCCCTTCCTCGGCCCGCAGCAGTGCGGCACCGACGACAGGGATGTGGTGAGTGATGCGCCGGGCGTCATCGAGCCACTCGCGAGCGGCACCGGACAGGCGATGCGGGTCCCCGTCGGCCATGGCGTCGAGCTCTCCGGCCGCCCGGACCAGGAGCTCGCTGACCGCGTCGGCCAGTCCGTCGATCGCGCGGCCGGCGTCGGAGCTGGGGACCTTCGGAGGGAAGAGGAGCGTGGCGACGATGCCCACCGCGGCGCCCACCAAGGTCTCTGCGATCCGCTGCCACGCCGCCGCCTCGGCGCCGATGGCTCCCACGCCGAGGACGAGCATGGCGCTGATCGCCACCTCGACGAGGTTGGCTCGCAGGCGCAGGAACTGGCCGATGGTGATGGAGATCAGGATGAGCACGCCGAGGCTCCACCACTCCAGCGGTACGACGGCAGCGAACCCGACGGCCAGCCCCACGCCGGCCACCACCGCGATGACGCGATCGAGCCCGCTGGCGAGTAGCGAGAGCGGTGTCACCTGCACCACCAGCATCGCGGTCAGGGGCGCGAGCAGCGGCTGGGTGCTGGGGAAGATCAGGGACGCCACGAGGTAGCTGGCCGTGGCCGCGACGGTGATGCGTAGCGACCACAGGAGCGAGGCGCGGCCGTCTCGACGGAGCCGCGCCAGCTCCCGGGAGAAGAAGCCGCGCCACCATTGCACCACGCCTCATTCTGCACGGGGCGAGCCGGACGGGTGGCACCGGCAGCGTGCGGTCGGGCCACGGTCCGGTCGACGTCACCTCATCGGATCGGTCCGACGAGTCGACGGGTGGTGGATCCCGGAGTCGGGAGCGGTTCGACCTAGCGCAACACGCGGAGCACCGACGAGTAGTCGTCGCTCCAGGCGACCGAGCGTGGGGGCAACGGGCTCCACTCCGGCCGGCTGTCCAGTCCTCGAAGATCCTGCACCGTGGGAGCGAGCACGACCCACGTGCTCGGCTCCGCTCCCGCGGCAGTCCCGCCGCCCCTGCCCACGATGCCTACCCAACCGAGCGCATCGGCGTCGGCGCGGAGGACCGGCTGGAGGTCGAAGGTGTTGTTGCTGATGTGGAAGGCGAGCAGACCGCCGGGGCGCAGTCGGGAGGCGTACATCTCCACGGCCTCCCGCGTCAGCAGGTGCACCGGGATCGAGTCGGAGCTGAAGGCGTCCAGCACGATCAGGTCCTCACTCGCCTCGGGCGTCGCCTGAAGCCCGAGCCGACCGTCGCCGGTCACCACGTTGACGTCCGCAGGCGAGTCGGCGAGGTAGGTGAACAGGTGCGGATCACGCGCGACGCTCACCACCGCCGGATTGATCTCGAAGAAGGTCATCGCCTGCCCCCGCTCGCCGTACGCCGCCACGGTGCCGGCCCCGAGTCCGACGACCGCGACGTCACCGAAGCTCCGCGACCGGAAGACGTCGCCCAGCGGCCCAGAGCGGGCGTAGTAGGAGGTCGGCTCCCCGGACCGCGAGTTCAGGAACTGCGTCCCGTGCAGGGTCGTCCCGTCGTAGAGGAGGTGCTGGTCGGCGGTCGCCTTCACCGAGAGGCTCCCGTAGAAGGTACGGCGTCGGTCGATCACGCCGACGTCGGAGCTGACGAGGAGCACCAGCTGCGATGCCACCAGGACCGCGCACAGCAGGCGTGGCGAGCGGCTGAGCGACCAGACCAGGGCCGAGCATCCGGCCAGGGCGAGGACGAGGGACGTGGTGGGGGCCCCGTGCACGGCCACGGCGAGGCCCGCGGCCGGGACCAGGAGAACAACGGCCACCATGAGCAGCCGAACCCGTCGGCGCCGCCGCTGCTCCTCGCTGGAACGGCCATCGCGGTCGAGCCCCAGCATGAGCAGCGGGACCGTCACTATCAGGAGCGGGTACTCGAGCACCCGGTCGAACAGCAGCGGTGCGATCACGCCGTTGAGCAGGCCACCGAGCGCACCCCCGACGGCTACGACCAGGTAGAACGTGGTCAGCCGGGCGGGCCGGGGACGATCCGCTGCCAACCGGGAGTGCGCGGCGAAGGCGACCAGGGCCAGCATCACCATCTGGATGGTGATGGCGAGCCACACCGGCTGGTGAATCACGTTGACCAACGCAGAGAACGAGGCGATCGCGGCCAGCAGGACGGCGATCCGCGTCACCAGCACCGGCGGTTGACGTGAGTTTCGCGCGAAGGCTCCCACGAACGTCGCGAGGTAGATCCCCAGAGGGAGCACCCACAGCAGCGGGATCGCGGCGATGTCCGTGGTGATGTGCGAGGTGACCGCGAGCATCAGGGCCGACGGCAGGAAGGCGAGCGCGGTCCAAGCGACGATCCGGGACAGTGGCAGATGCTCCTGCTCGGCCTCCACGGACTCCGGTTCAGCCGCCACCACCACCGCACCGGTCTCCCACATCTCGGGAGTGCGGCGGCTGCCACCGGGAAGGAGGAGACAACATCCGGTGAGAACGATGAACACGACGAAGCCGATCGACCACAGTCGCTCCTGCTGGTCGAGAGTGAAGAAGGGCTCGATCAGGAACGGGTAGGCGAGAAGGCCGACGAAGCTCCCGAGGTTGCTGGCTGCGAACAGGAAGTACGGATCGGGGGAGCGGGCCAGCCCGAGCCAGGAGTACCGCTTCTGCAGCAGCGGACCCGTCGTCGCCAGCACGAGGAACGGCACGCCGACGACCACGGCCAACGTGCGCAACAGCCAGAGCACGGGCGACACGCCCGCTGCGGGCGCCGCGTCAGGCGGCAGGGCCAGCGGCAGGACCAGCAGTGGCACCAGCAGAACGACGCAGTGCACCAGGCGTTGACGTCGCGGCCCCAGACGGGTGCTCCTGTCCGTGTACACGTAGCCCAGCAGCAGCACGACCTGGAAGAAGAGACTGCTCGTGCTCCATACCGTCGCCGACCCGCCGTACGACGGAAGAAGCAGGCGCGCGATCATCGGTTGGACCAGGAACAGCATTCCGGCCCCGAAGAACGCCGCCACGGCGAACATCAGCGTCGTCAGGCGAGCGGACACGCCGACCGACGTCCTCGCGCGCGCGGGCGTGCGCGTGGGCATCGTCGAGGCGGCCGGCATGTGCGTCACCCTAGGCACGGGAGACCCGGCGCGAGGGCAAAACGGATTTGTCCACCGCCGGTCGACTCCGTGCCCTCAACGGCATCCGGTCATTCCGACGGCTTCGAGCCGCATCACCAGGTGCACAAGGTCTGCACGCACTCCATCGCGATGGGCCGCGCTTCGAGGAGAGTGCCGCCGGCGCCGGCCGACTGCGGCTGCCTCAGACAGACCGGAAGCCACTGCACACGAGCCGGACGTGGGTGATCCGGTCGTCCTGCACGGCGTAGTAGGCGACCTGCTCGATGACGGTGGGCCCCGACTCGGTGGCCACCGACATGCGGTAGCTGATCTTCGAGATGTCGCCCACGGTGTCGTCGTCGACCAGGCTCACGTGGGTGACCTGTTTGCTCTCGTCGAACCAGGTCCCCAGCACGATGTCCTCCACGTCGGAGGGCGTCTCGGCGTCCCAGAACCTGCGGGGGGTGACGGCCCGGAACTGGACCGGCGTGGCGAACAGGTTCCGCAGGGCTGCTCGATCGCGGACTTCGATCGCCGCCGCGAGCCGGGCGCCGAGGGTCTCAGTAGCTGAAGGTGTTGGCCGGCTCATCGCCGATCCACTCCCACATCGGAACGGTGCCGCCCAGCTCGGCGTTGCCCAGCAGGTCACCCTTGTCGAGGTGCCGCGCGTCGAAGCAGATCGGGCAGACCAGGTAGCGACCTCCGGCCGCGGCGTACCTGCCCACGAGGTCCTCCAGCGGAGGGCAGCCTTCGCAGCCGTGGGCCCGGGCGGTGTCCCCCACGACGAGGCGGGCGGCCTCCTTGGTCAAGAACATCAGGGTAGGGCGCCCCGCTTCGGCCGACCCGACGGCTACCAGGAAGGCCACGGTGACCTTCTCCGCATCCTCCAGCCCGGTGGTGAGGCTGATGACTGACTTGGTCTTCATGACCACTCCTCTCGGTCCCCGCGATGGTGTCGCGGTCCGGAGGTGACGTCATGGGGCAGGTGCCTCATCTTCGACGGTGTTCACCAGCCCGTGCTCGACGGCGAAGAGTGCTGCGCCGGTGCGGTTGCTCACCTGGGCCTTCGCATAGATGTGCTCCAGGTGGTTGCGGACCGTCTTGCCGCTGATCGAGAGCCGACGGGCGACCTCCTCGGTGCCGGCGCCGCGAGCGACCAGGGCCAACACCTCCACCTCGCGGCTGGTCAGACCCGAGGGGCCCGGAGACCGAGGCCCGGTTCGATGCCCGGCGACGTGGAGGACGGCGTCGACCGCCGTGGCGTCGAGGCGTCCGCCGCGGGCTTCGTCGCGGAGCCTCCTGGCCGCGTCGGCGGGGCCCCGCGCGGGGCGGTGGGGACGCTGCTCCAGGGAGCCCTGGTAGCTGTCGGCGGCCGCCAGCACCCGCTGCGTCATCGGCAGGGCGGAGCCGACGTGCCCGCGCGGGTAGCCGGACCCGTCGAGGCGTTCGCGATGCAGCTCGGCGATCGAGCACACGGCCTCGAGCCCCTGCACCCGGTTCAGGGTGCGGCCCGTGAGATAGGGGTAGAGGCGGATCCGCTCCTGGTCGGACTCGGTGAGGCTCCCCGGCTTCTCCCAGACCGAGTTCGGTACACCCATCCGCCCGAGGTCGTGCACGTAGCCGGCACGTCGTACCCGCGCGACGTCGGTGTCCGGCAGCCCGATACGAGCAGCTGCGTCGGCCGCGAGCTCCGCCACGGCACGCGAGTGACCGACGGTGAAGGGGCACTTCAGGTCGACGAAGTCCCCCATCGCCCTCAGGAGCGCGTCGGTCGCGGCGTCGTCCAGGACGACATCTCGGTCCGGCGCCAACGCGAGCGCCTCCGACCAGGTGTCCCCCTCGGCCAGGCCGGCCAGCTCTGCGCGACAGCTCTCGAGGACCGAGACCAGCTCCGGGTCGAACTGGGTGCCACTCCGCCGGCGCGCCATGGCCAGCGCGCCCGACACGCCGTACATCCGCAGATGCACCTCGACGGTCTCCGCCAGCTGGACCACCCGGGTGGGCAGCGGCAGGTCGGAACCGTGTCGTCCCGACGGGAGCCCCGACCCGTCCCACCGCTCGAAGGAGCACTGCACGGCCTCTCGCACGCAGGCGTCCAGACCGATGTGCTCGGCCATCAAGCCGGCCGACAGGCAGTGCGAGTGGATCAGCGCCGCCATCCGCCTACGCGGTGTGAGCAGGAGCGTCAGCAGCAGTCGTGCCCGTTCGGACGAGGTCCGGTCGGAGCCGGTACGACGTACCAGATAGAGCAGGTAGGGCAAGGCCGGCCCAGTCGAGGCCGTAGCTGTCACGCCGCATCGCGAGGTCGTCACCGAACCACCTGCTGAACTCGTGGGAGTCGGCATGACAGCCGATCCACAAGACGAGGTTCGTGTAGTAGACACACCCTCGCTGACCTGCGTCCAGATCGAGCCGATCCGCCAACAACGCCGCGATCCGGGCCGAGCGCAGCACGTGCTCGGCAGGCAGGCCCAGCCCCAGGTCGATCGCGATCGACAACGCCGCGAGGACCTCCGCCCTCCGTGGCCCAGCGGACCTGCTCCCAGCACCCGACGCCGGCATGGCCGCAGTGTGACACGTGGCCGGCAGCACGGTCCGGGGAGCCGGCCCGAGGAGGACGTCGCCGGCTCAGTCTTGACGTCGAGTCCCGGGCCAGGCGAGTCACCGTCGCCGTAGGTCGTTCTGATCCGCGAAGATCGCCTCGAGATCGGTGGGCAGGCCCGATCCCGCCACCGGCTCGGGCTCTGCGGGTTCGAGCGGCGGCTTCGGAACAGGCTGGACCGTTGCGGCGGGCTCGGGCGGGTGAGCCAGCTCGGTCAGCGGCGGAGCCTTCGCCGCCATGGCCGGATCGGTGGACACCTCGAGGGTCACCCGCGGCCATCGGCGGCCGTGGTCGCGGCGCGCCAGGACAGCGGCATCGTCGAAGCGCGCCTGGACGTAGTCGAGGGCGGCTTCGAACGAGCTCGCCGTCACCTGCCACGTGTCGTGGTGCCACGAGACCTCCACGCGGTCGCGAAGGTCGGCCACCGTCTCTGCTATGACTCGCCCGAGTGGCATTGGTGCACCCCCTGCCTTGGTGTCACGTCGAGGCTACCGGTCACGGCGAGCACGGCCGGGGTCCTGCGGCTGCGGGCCAGCCTTGGCGAGGGTCTGCGTGTCGACTGTTCCCGAGTCGCCGTTCGAGGTCTCGGGTCTGGGATGGGACCGGGAGCGCCCCAGGCCGAGTCCGCGGATGCTCCACGTCTCACCCCGAGGCGGGAGCCAGTGGTCGACGGGGGGAGGGGTCGATGTCCACGGCACCGCGGGCAGTGCGCGTCAGGCGGGCCAGGACCAGCGCCTCCGTGGCCGCTCTGCCGCGAGCAACGAGGCCCAGCTCGGGTTGCTCGACCCATCGGGTGAAGTCAACGGCTCCGTCCGAAGACGTCACGGGATTCGCCGGACACTCGTGCCAGACGATGACGAGCTCCCTCACCCAGCGTCGAGCCTCACGGCGCGGCTCGAGACGCAGCTGCAACGGCGTGCCGACGACGATCTCTCGTCCGAGGACGTCGACTCCGATCCCGGGGCTCACCTGGACGCGGCCCCTCGTCACCCCGACCTCGAGCCCCGTGATGATGCCGTAGCCGTGGAGACGGTTGTGCAGATACCGCATGTCGCGGTGGTACGTCTGCTCGGCAACCAGGTCGGAGGCGCTGAGCAACTGACCTTCGAAGTAGTTCACGCGACGAGGAAAGTCGGCCATGTTGAAGTATGGCCCGTCCAGCCCCGTCAGGGCGTCGCGAAGGCTCGAGCGCGGGTCTTCATCGTGCTCGCCCCCGGCCGGTCGGGGCACTCACCCAAGAAGCACGTCAGTCGGCAGCGGCAGCCGGCGGCTCGGGCAGGGTCGCGTCGAGCAAGGAGAGCTGCTCGGTGAGGTGCTGGCGCAGCGTGCTGCGGTGGTCGCTCTGCAGCTGACGGAGCGTGGCGATCTCTGCCTCGAGCGCGGCCTTCTCGTCGGCAAGCCCGGACAGTGCCGTGACGCGCTCGCGGTCGAGCTCCGCGGCCTGCTTCTGCTTGTCGAGGGCCAGCTCGGCCGCGACCTGCTGCGCCTCCGTGCGGCTGGCCTCCAGGAGCGCATCGGCCGTGGCCCGTGCGGTGGTGACCAGGGTCTCGGCCTCTTGCTCGGCGTCGGCCACGAGCTGGCCGGCGGTCCCTGCGGCCAGCTCGAGCATCCGCGCGGCGGCAGCCGTGGGGTTCTCCTGGACGGTGCCCGCCTCTGTCGGATCGGTCTCCACGTCGTGAACCTGGGTGTGCTCGTCTTCGAGAGTGGGCGTGACGGTCTCGACCGGTGCTTCTTCGATGTCCAGCATGATTTCCCCCATGGAATTGGCATTGACTGCTGGCCAGTGTGCGCGCCGAATATCGGCCGTGATGGCGAAATCGCGCAATTCGCCGGCTCCGCGTCCCCACGTCCGCTCTGCTCGTCGGGTCACAGCCAGCGACGAACCTGCTGGGTGTAGTCGTCGTACGTCGCGCCGAATCGCTCGTGCAAGAACCGCTCCTCGGGGCGGATCGCGCCCCAGAGGACGAGCAGGACCGCGACGGGGAAGAGGACGAGCCCCCAGAACGTGGGCACCAGCAACGCGAGGCCGAGGTAGAGCGCGAGCATGCCGACGTACAACGGGTTCCTGGAGACGCGATACGGCCCCGTCCGGATCAACGAGTGCGTCGCCTGCCCTGGCAGCAACCCGGTGTGGTGGCGGCCGAACAGCCAGAGCGACCAGCCGTTCCACCCGACGAAGAACAGCAGCAGGGCCCAGCCGAGTGGAACCCGCCACCCACCCCCCAGGTATCCCGGGTCGCCCCAGAGCAATGTCCCCAGCCAGCCCACGAGCAGGGGAGCGCCGACGGCGAGCGGCGGCCACATCCGAAACGCGGCGGTCTTCTCGGAGACGGGCACCATGCAGACATTGTCGGGGATGGGGCCGGTGCTGACGGTCTGCGGGAATCTCGACGTGCGGCGCCTCGGTGCTCCCCCGGATGCAGTGGTGGGCGACCACGTTCGCCCTCGCGGCGTGCTCGCATCCCCGATCGGTGCCACGATTGGTGTGTGAGCGTAGTCGGGCGCGACGCGGAACTCATCTCGGTCCACGACTTCCTCGACGGCGCGGACCGCGAACGGGCGACCTTGGTGCTGGAGGGCGAGCCTGGGATCGGGAAGTCGACGCTGTGGCAGGCGGCTGTCGAGCACGTGCGCTCGATGGACGGCCGCGTTCTTGCGGCGCGGCCGGTGGAGGCCGAGATGGGCCTCCCCTACGTGGGTCTGGGCGATCTGCTCGAGGGCGTCTTGGAGGACCTGCTGGCCCGACTGCCTGTCTCCTCGTCGGCGAGCGCTCGAGGGCGCACTCCTGCTCGTCGAGGCTCCGGACTCGGTGGATACGCGTGCATTGGGGCTTGCCGTTCGGGATGTGCTCCAGATGCTCGCGGAGCAGCGGCCGGTGTTGGTCGCGGTCGATGATCTGCAGTGGCTCGACGCAGCTTCGGCCGCAGCGCTCTCCTTCGCGTTGCGCAGGCTGGAGGGGAGCCCGGCGCTGCTGTTCTTGGCCCGGCGGCGTAGACTGGTGCGCAGATACCTGCGCTCGAGCGGGAGCTCCCCGAGCGGGGCCTCCATCGCCTGTCGCTGGGACCGCTCAGTGTCGGCGCGCTCCAGTCCCTCCTGCGCGATCGAGTGGATCGCGTCTTCGCGCGCCAGACACTGCTTCGTATCCACGAACAGTCCGGGGGCAACCCGTTCTACGCCCTCGAGATCGCCGGTGCGCTGGGTGCACATGTCGATCCGATGCAGCCGCTGCCCGTGCCGCAGTCGCTGGCCGAGCTCATGCGCGAGCGCCTGTCCGGGTTGCCGGCGCCGACGCGTGAGGCGCTCGCACTCGCCGCGACGGCCGGAGACGGCGTCGGAGTCACTGCTCGAACGCGCCGGGGTCGGCACGGAGGATGCTGGCACCGGCCGTCGACGTCGGGTGTGATCGAGCTGACGCGGGGCGAATCCGCTTCACCCATCCCCTGCTGGCCTCGGCGCTCTACGACGCGCGCCTCCACGGCCGACTGGCAGCGGTGGTGGACGACCCGCTGGCGCACTCCCGACACCTGGCACTGTCCTGCGATTCGCCCAGTAGCGACGTCGCTCGGACCCTCGAGGACGCAGCGCAGCTCGCGACCGAGCGCGGCGCAGCCGCGCTCGCGGCGGAGCTCTACGAGCACGCGCTGCGGCTCACGCCGACGGCGGATCTGCACGATGGTCATCGCCGCACGCTCGCGACCGCGCGTGCGCATCAGGCCGCGGGCGAGTGGACACGCGGCCGAGCGATCGCACGCGAGCTACTGGTGGATACCGAGTCTGGGCCGCGGCGCGCGGAGGTCCTCGTCCTGCTCGCTGAGTTCGAGATCGACGCGCTGGCAGTGCCGCTGCTCGAGGAGGCGCTCGCCGAGGCCGAGCCTGGCTCGGGTCTGCACCTGCGAATCCTGATCGAGCTCGCGCATTCCCAACGTTTCACGATCGGGTGGGCGACGGCCCTCGCCGATGCGCGTGCCGGCGTCGCTGTGGCCGAGGAGCTCGACGATGACGCCCTACGGGTCCTGGCGCTGAGCACCGCGGCGTTCTTGAGCCGGGCTGTTCTCCCATCGGAGGCGCTTGTGTACTCGGCCCGGGCACGAGAGGTCGCGGCCCGGGCCGGTGACACCGATTCGCTGCAGCTCGCAGCGGGGGCGCGTGGCCAGGTGCTCCTCGACTGCGGCGAGTACGAGGCGGCGAGAGAGTCGTTGGAGCGCGATCATGAGCTCTGGCGCGAGCGTGACGAGCGCTTCGCGGCCGCCCTGCTCTGGTCTCTCTCCTGGGTCGAACTCTGGACGGGCAACTGGGAGCGAGCCGCCGAGCACGCCGCCCGCTGCCACGAGATCAGCATCCAGTACGGGGTGGAGAGGCACGGGGATGCGCTTCCCGGTGCCTGGACGGCCGCGTACCAGGGTCGCCTTGGCATTGCCCGGCAGGCTCGCGGAGCGCGGGCTTGCACTCTGCGACGAGCAGATCCGCGTACCAGGACCGCTGTTCCCTGGCGTGCTGGGACTCGTCGCGACCTGGAGCGGCGACGTCGAGTCCGGTGTCGCGCACTTTGCCGAGGCCGACCGGCTCGCGTCTGCTGTCGACTGGCGGAACCCGCACATGCGGCCGTGGACGCCCGACTACGTCGAGGCTCTGCTCGAGCTCGGCCGGATCGAAGAAGCAAGGAACGTGCTGGATCTCTGGGAGGCGGATGCCACTGCGCTTGGCACGCCCGCGCGTCATCGCACATGTCTCACGCTGCCACGGGCTCATCGCTGCCGCCGAGGGCAACGCCGACGACGCGGCATCGCTGCTCGAGCAGGCGATCCAGGAGCACGAGCAGATCGGCGACCAGTTCGGGCGTGGCCGCGGACTGCTCGCGCTCGGCGCCGTTCGGAGACGGCAGCGACAGAAGGCGGCCGCCCGCATCGCCCTGGAGGACGCTCGCAGCATCTTCACCGCTCTCGGCGCGACGACCTGGGTGCAGCGCGCACAGTCAGAGCTCGGACGGATCGGTGGACGCGTGCACGAGGAGGGGCTGACCCCAGCAGAACACCGCGTCGCTGCACTCGTCGCGGACGGGAGCACGAACCGCGAAGCCGCCACGGCCCTCTTCCTCGCCGAGCGGACCGTCGAGAGCCATCTCTCACACGTCTACGCCAAGCTCGGTGTGCGCTCGCGCTCGGAGCTCGCGAGGGCGTACCGGCCGGACTCCGAGGTCGCAGCCGAGCAAACCTCAGTGGAACCCACGATTCCAAGCTGAGCCGAGCCACCTAGCGTCGATCGGGTGCCCAACTACCTCGTGGAGACGTACCTCGCCCGGGGCGCGGCGGGTGAGCGACGAGCACGCGAAGGGCGGGCCCGCTCGGCCGCCGAGGCCATGACGCAGGGAAGGAACACGCGTCGGCTTCGCAGGATCCATCCACGTTCCGGAGGACGAGATCTGCTTCTTCACCTTCGTGGCCTCGTCCGCCCGCGAAGCCGCCCTCGTCGCGCAGCGGGCGCGCCTGAAGCCGCTTCGTGTCGTCGAGGCGATCCCATCACAAGAGGAGACACCATGAATTCGAGACTGGCCCTTGCGGCCGTTGCTGTGGCTGCGGTCGGGTTCGCCGGCAGCGGCGCAGGAGCGTCGCGGCCGCGGCACCCGCTACGGCGCCAACAGCGGCGCCGACGACCCAGTGCGCGCCCGCCGCGAACTACCCAGCCGCTACCACCTCGGTCGCCTTCTGGAGCACCGAGGCCCGATGTGCGATCGTCCCGGCCGGCCCCGGCGGGGTCTTCGGTGCGGAGAACTTCGGCAACAAGTTCCCTGGCGAGGCCGCCGTCTACATGGGCATCGTCCACGTCGCCATCTACGATGCGGCGGTCGTCGATCGCGGGGGGCTACCAGCCCTACGCCGCAACGCCGGTAGCCCCGGCCGGCACCTCGTCCGAGGCGGCGATCGCGACCGCGGCGTACGACACCCTGACCGGCCTCCAACCACAGCTGGGCGCAAGCCAGACGATCCTCGACGCCGACTACGCGGCCTACCTGGCCGCGATCCCGGACGGCACTCGAAGGCAGACGGAATCGCCGTCGGCGAGCAGGCCGCCCAGGCAGTGCTGGCCCTGCGCGCGAACGACGGCCGTGGGTGCACCACCACGCTCACAGACCTCGGCCTGCCCGCCCCTGGGCCCGGCATCTGGCAACCCGCGCCCGGGCCCGCGCTCGGACTCTGCCTGCCAGGTATGCGGCCGCTCGCCCTCAGAGCGCCAGACCAGTTCCGGCCCGACGGCCCCAGCGCCCTGACCAGCAAGCAGTACGCCGAGGACTTCAACCAGGTCAAGGACCTGGGCCGCGCCGACAGCGCCACCAGGACCACCGCACAGACGAACCAGGCACTGTTCTGGACCGACCACGACATCCGGCAGTGGAACGACGGCATGCTTCACCTCGCCGCCGCCCGAAGGCTCGACCTGGTGCAGACCGCCCGGATGCTGGCGATGGCGCACGTGGCCGGAGGTGACGCGATGATCGCGTGCTTCGACGCCAAGTACCACTACTGGGCCTGGCGCCCCTACCAGGCGATCCCGGCCGCAGACACAGACGGCAACCCGCGAACGGTGGCCGACCCGAGCTGGACGCCGCTCGGAACCACACCGAACTTCCCCGAGTACCCCTCGGCACACGCCTGCCACAGCACCGCCGTCGTCACGGCCCTGGATGCCTTCTTCGGGACCGACAAAGTCACCTTCTCGCTCGACAGCCGAGCGCCCGGCCTCACCGCGGAAGCGCGTACCCGCACCTACAACCGCCTCCACGACGTGGTCAAGGACGTCGACGTCGCGCGCGTGCTCGTCGGATTCCACTTCCTCCACTCCGACCTGCAGGGCACGCACCTCGGCCGCAAGGTAGGCCGTTACGTCGCTGACCACTACTTCGGAAGGGTCTGCTCGACCCGTGGCTCCGCGCTACGGGACGGCCCCCACACCCCCGCCCGTGTAGCCCTGGCCGCCTCCTAGGGACGACCGGAGACACGTCCGGCGACCACCGGACCGTGCGGCGCCGGCTGCATCACACGGACGCCGCGGTGCAGCCGCCAGATCCTCGCCGAGGACGGGCGAGGGCGGGCGGGCGCCACCCGGCCGAGCTACGCGTGACTCACTGGGCCGGCCGAGGGCAACCGCGGCGACGTCACGATCCAGGGGTTGTGGATCTGCGTCGGCGGGTGGCTGCTCGGCCGGGCCAGCACGACACCCCCACCTGGGTCGGTGTTCTCAGGGGCGGGCTGCAGCACCCGGTGCGGGTAGGCGGCGCACGAGACGGTGTGGGCGTGCGGGTGGTGCGCGACGTCCGGAGACGAGGCGAGCTTCCACCGCTGGCGATCGGCGACGTTCGGCCCGGCCTCGATCCTGCGCTCCTGCGTGACCCGGATCGCCACCGGTGAGTCGGGTCCGTGGACGACGACGTCATCGGCGGTGAGATAGAGCCCCGCGAGGGTGCGGATGCGCACGAAGCCGTCGCCGGCCTCCTCGAACCGGAAGTGCTGGGCCTCGGTCGCGGCCGGGGCGGACTGCCCGATCACGCCACCGACCTCCGTGCTCCCGCCCTCGACCTCCAGGCACCTCCCGGACGCGGAGTACACGAGCGTGTAGGGGATGAACGGCCGGAACTGCTCGTGGCGGATCCGGTGGCGCAGGACTTCCGACAGGTCGTGCGCCGCCGCGTACCGGGCGCCGAGGTAGGGGTAGTCGTGGCTGAGGAACCGCCGAGCGATCGTCTTCAGGATCGACGTGTGGTCGAAGTGCAGGCTGTCCGAGCCGAACACCGAGCCCGCCTTGAGCCAGGGTGAGACCACGAACGTCGGCACCCGGACTCCGGTCGTCGGGAGCATCCCGGGGGCCACCGGTACGGCGGGGGGCGGGGGAACGTGGTCGAAGAAGCCGCCGTGCTCGTCGTAGGTGATCAGCAGCAGGGTCTTGTCCCACTTCGGACCCGCGACGACGGCCTCCACCAGCTCGCGGATGAAGGGCTGGCTGTTCCGGATGTCGGACGGCGGCTCGTCGCAGAAGCTGTTCGGCGGGTAGTCCACGTAGTGGGGCTCGATGAACGACACCGAGGGCAGGTTGCCCGATCTCGCGAGCGCCTTGAAGCCCTCCGTGTCATCGTCGTAGCTGACGACGTGCTCGGAGTCGAACGTGTAGCGCTCGAAGCGTCGGATGAAGCTGTAGAAGTGCTCGAAGCAGCGCCAGGTCACGTCGTTGGCCGTCAGGCTCTCGAAGATCGTCTCCGAGATGGAGGCCACGAGCGGGCTGGAGTTGCTGTACTCCCAGCTCCCCCAGGGGTCGATGTTCGGCTGGCCGGTGAGCTCGTAGAAGCGGTTCGGGAACGTCGGCCCGGGGTGCGAGGCGAACCAGCGGTGGCCCACTGCGAAGTCCCGGGCGAGTGCGTCGTACGTCGGCACGTTGGCCGCCGTGTGGTAGCCCATGACGCGGTGGGCCGTCGCCGGCCCACACTCCTCGGCCTGGGCCTGGACGAAGCCGCTCATCTTCCCGCCGTTGATCTGCAGGGCCACCATCTCGGGCCCGTTCGGCGGTCCCGGCGAGAAGATCGTGTCCCCAGGGGCCAGCGGGAAGGAGCGGCACCTGCGGCCGTCGTACTCGTTGTACTCGGTGCCCTTGAGACCGTCGACGTCGTGCCGGCCCATGCCGCCCTTCTCGGGCGGCAGGCTGAGGTAGCCGAGCATGTGGTCGAACGAGCGGTTCTCCTGCATCAGCACCACGATGTGGTCGATGTGCCTCAGCCTCCCGGGTGTCGTGGTGGCCGGCCAGTCCGGCGGCGCGACGTGGTGGAAGTGCGTCTGCGGGTAGGTGAACGCCAGTGACAGCACGCCGTTCTCGACCTTGGCGGAGCTCAGGTCGGACGGTTCGGGGTAGGGCACGAGCTCCGAGCCGCCGCTGGCGATGACGTGGCCGATCAGGAACGACGTGGCCGCCGCGTTGGTGGAGTCGCGCGTCGTGATCCGGTCCCAGGGGCCGGGAGAGTCGTTCTTGACCGCGTCGTAGATGTGGTCGCGGATGGACTGACGGATGAAGCCGCCGGGGTCCAGAGACGAGCCGGTGTTGAAGTGGACCTTGACGACCTGCTCCTTCAGTGAGGTCCTGAAGTCGTCCGGGCCGATCGTCTCGGCGTCGATCGGCTGGCCCAGGAACGTCCCCTGCATCCGGTAGACGGGGAACTGCCCGATGACCTTGCCGGTCGGCGTCGCCGTGATGCCCTCGATGTCGTCGACCCACCCGAACAGGTCGACGGCCCGGGTCGCCTCGCGGTAGCGGAGTGTCAGCCGTAGCGTGACGTCGAAGCGGACGATGTCCATGTCATAGGTGCCAGTGACCTCCTCGGGACCCTGGGTCTCGAACTTCACGGCGACTGTGACGGGCGTCTGGTCGTCGTCGGGGTTCACCGTGATGGTGACCGACTCGGAGTTGAGGTCGTTGACCTGCTCGCCGAGGCCGAGGACGGTCGCGATCCGCGTCACCTCCGAGATCGAGTGGGAGTACGCCGTCCCCATCACGAAGTCGGGGCTCAGCGGCTGCCCGTCCGGAGGCGGGGGGTCGTTGGTGATGCTCTGCACGTCGGAGCACGTCGGAGGCACCAGGCCGTCGAAGAGCTCCGGGGAGCTGAAGACCTTCACCTGGACGAGCGGGTTCGCCGCGCCGACGCGCTGCCTGCTGTTGAACACCTCCTCGATCTTCTGGCCGACGAACGCCAGCGAGATCTCCTTGGTGCGTGCCTGCCCGTTCGGCACGGGCGGCGTCGGCGGGCAGAAGACGGACGGGAAGGCCCGGCCGCTGTAGACCCCCATGTGCTTGTGCTGGGTGTCGTTGAGCACCACGCCGGACACCGTCCAGGAGTAGGGCTGCCCTCCGAAGAACAGGGTGACCCGGTAGTCGAAGATCCATTGGTCGTCATCCGCCGCGATGTCGATGTAGACGACGGGCAGGACCATGTCGCGCAGGAAGATCGTCTCCGCCGCGACCGGCAGGTCGAACCGTCGATAGGTGACGTCGGTGGTGTCGTCGTCGTCGCCCGAGTCGGGGAACTCGGTGCCCTGGCCGAGGCCGGTCGCCACCACGATGTCCTGACTCTCGGTCGCGCTGATGCGGTTGACGATGTGGATGCCGAAGGTCGTGTCCGGCTCCTTGTTGTCGTTGTGGGTCTTGAGCTCGATCGTCACCCCGGTCAGCACGTCGTCCGTGACGGGCCTCGGCCGCTGCCGACGCGGGGCGAGCTCGCGGGCGATGCCGTAGAAGTTGCGGTTGTCCTGGTCCAGCACGATGCCGGTGAGGCCGTCCACGTTCGAGCTGTACGGCGGGAGGACGGTGCCGTCGTCGAGGGTGATCGTCAGCGTGTAGTCGAACTTCCACGTGTCGTCACCGTCGGGAAGGATGTGGAGGTGGACCTCGGGGAGCTGGAGCTCCTCGATCGGGATCGGCTGGGAGCGCAGCACCAGCGTCACGGTGGTGGTCGACTGGTCGTCGAAGTCGCCGTTGTTGGCGTTGATCGCCTTGCCGAGGAAGGGGTTCTTGCCGAACCAGTCGCCGTCGTGGTCCGTGAAGGCCCGCAGGTTGGCCTCGGCGGAGGTGGCTCCCCCGGAGGTGGTGGAGTCACTCGTCCGGTTCTTGACGAAGACGTGCAGCACGGTGTCGTCGTCGAGGTCGTCGTCCTGGGTGTCGAAGTCGATCGTGATCTTCTCGACGACGGGGCCCGCGTGCAGGCCGAAGTCGGCGAGCACGAAGGCCGCCGGCTGGAACGTCCCGTCGCCGTTGCTGAGCGCCGTCCAGACTCCGGCGTCGCCGAAGCCGATGACGTCGGCCCTGTCGTCGCCGTTGAGGTCCGCCAGCAGGCGCGGATGACTCTCGACGCGCCAGCCCTGGTCGTACCCGAACTCGGTCAGGACCAGGTTGGCGCCGGCGTCGGCGTTCGTCACGGCGACCCATACGCCGGCGTCGCCGAAGCCGACGAGGTCGTCACGCCCGTCGCCGGTGACGTCAGCCGTGAGGCGCGGGTGGCGCTCGATGCGCCAGCCCTGGTCGTACCCGAGCTCGGAGAGGTGGAACGCCGCCTGACCGAAGGTGCCGTTGCCGTTGTTGCCTGCCAGGTAGACGCCCGCGTCGCCGAAGCCGACCAGGTCGGCGCACCGGTCGGCGTTGAGGTCCCCGGTCATCCGCGGGTGCTTGGCGCCCTGCCACCCCTGGTCGGGACCGAAGTCGGCCAGCACGAAGGACGCCGGTCCGAACGTCCCGTCACCGTTGCCGAGCGCGACCCAGACCCCGGCGTCGCCGTACCCGACGATGTCGGCTCTACCGTCGCCCGTGAGGTCCACGACGAAGCGCGGATGCTGGTCGACGCGCCAGCCCTGGTCGTAGCAGAACCCGTCCACGACGAGCTTCGGCGGTTGGAACGTGCCGTCACCGTTGCCGAGGGCGGTCCAGACCCCGGCCTCACCGAACCCGACGATGTCGGCCCTGCCGTCACCGGTGAGGTCGGCCGTCACCCGGAGGTGCCGGTCCACCCGCCAGCCGTGGTCGAAGCCGAGGTCAGCGATGACGAACCTCATCGGGCCGAACGTGCCGTCACCGTGGTTGAGCGCGGTCCAGACGCCGGCGTCGCCGAACCCGACGACGTCCGCACGGCCGTCGGCGCTGAGGTCGGCCAGCAGGCGCGGGTGGCTCTGCGTCGTCCACCCCGTGTGGGCGCTGAAGCCCGAGAGGACCATGTTGGGCGGCTGGAAGGTGCCGTTGCCGTTGTTGAGCGCGACCCACACGCCGTCGAGCCCGAACCCGACGATGTCTGCGCACTTGTCCCCGGTGAGATCCGCCGCGAACCGAGGCTGGTCCGGACCCCAGCTCTGACCGCTCCAGCTCATGCCGTCCTCCTGTCGTCGGCGATGCACGGGCCGATGGGCTCGACCTGCGACGTGCTGAGGAGCCGCGACCAGGCGCGGCGGATACGAAGGGACCCGGAGCAGTCGGCGCCCGCCGACGCGACCGCTCGGGGCGGTCGGTCCACGGTCATCTGACCTCGCCGACCGCCAGCTCGTCGGCGGTGATGTCACCGCTGGTGCTCGGAGGGGGCGAGGAGACCGGGGGGCGGCCGTTCGTGCTCGAGGCAGGACGGCCCCCGATCGGGCGGGCGGGAGCGTCGAGGAGGGCGCGGGTGCCCTCGCGGCCGAGCACGCGATAGGCCTCGAGGTCGAACTCGCCGTAGAGCTGGTTGGTGGTCGACGTACGGGGGAAGGTCACGTGCTCCTTGGCGTACGCCTCGACGTCCCAGGGCAGCTTGCGGGTGACGATGGCCTTCACGTAGTAGAGCTCGGCCTCCGCGCCGTCGGGGTAGCGGACCTTGCCGGTGTCGTAGGAGACGAGAGGAGGCTTGTCGTTCTTGCGCCGCAGCCGCCGGGGGTCGAGGTCCAGCTCGCAGCCGAGGTCCATCCGCGCGGTGGCGATCGCCTGGCCCAGCGTGCTGAAGGAGTCCTCGGGGTCGCTGGAGGCGTCGAGGACGTAGATCCTCTCGGGTCGGTGCCGGAGCGCCTCGACGAGCCCGAGGTTGTCGTAGTGGCCGCCGTCGGTGACGTAGAGGAACCGGTCGTAGACCGACGTCTTGCCGAACGCCTCCTTGACGAGGCGGAACGCACCCGGTCGATAGAGGAGCGCGCGAGCCCGCCGGTGCCACACGTAGCGGGTCCTGCGCCGGGTGGCCGCCGCCAGGTCGGGGACCGGCTTGCCGGCGGGGAACGCCACCGCGTGCACCGCGGCGCGGGCTTCGGGGACGAGGTCGAGCGAGCGCAGCCAGACCAGATCGCGGGGGCTGAGCCGGTCGAGTCGGATGTCGGCGGTCCCGACGGAGTCACCGAGCTCGGCGAGGTAGCGCTGGACCTCGATCCCGAGGCGCAGCTTGACCAGGCGGCGGAGCACCCGGGCGTCCTCGATCCACAGCGGGTTGGGCAGCCAGACGCCGAGCCGTGCGTTCGCGAGCGCCATCACCACCCGGTACGGCGCCATCCGGCGGGTGAAGCGACCGGCCAACGGTGAGAACGCGGCGCCGCTGATCGCCATCGCCGCCGGGATGGTGGCCACCCGGAAGGCGTGGTCGGCATGGAACTCGAAGAGCCGGCTCTCGGTGCGCGCCTCCGCAGGGAACAGGTCGCCGGCCAGGCCGGTGGTCTGGTGGCCGAAGTTGAACGGCACGCAGTTGCGGTCGGCCGGGACCACCTCGTTGTCGCTGACGTTGGCCGATGCGCAGGCGATCAGCTCCGGCCCGTCGTCCGGCGGCGGACGGAAGTCGGAGAAGCGCAGCTGCTCGGAGTAGTCGACGGGGCGGATGCCCATCGGGGTGCGCTCCAGCACGAACGCCTGCGAGAGCCGCTCGCGGTAGAAGTAGTGGAGGGACGTGCGGTTGGCGTCGGTGCACATCCGCAGGATGAGGAACCCGGCGCCCACCAGGTAGAACCAACCCCAGTGCCCGAGCAGGGTCGGGTCCGCATACGAGCGCGGTGGTCCAGCGCAGCAGCAGGGTCCCGACCGCGAGGACGATCACCACGAGCGCGGCCCACGGCAGCAGCCGGAGGACGGCCCGGTCGAGGAGGCGGCGCAGGGCCCCGGCGTCGGCGTTCGGCCCGGCGGCATCGGGCAGGAACCTCCTGGCCGAGCGCAGGACGGCGACGACCGCGGCCAGGATGGTGGCGAACGAGACGAGCGACGCACCGGCCACCGAGGGCCCGCCCGAGGAGCCACACGCGGTCTTGCCCGACGAGACCAGCTGGTCGCAGACGTCGCTGGGGATCAGGCCGGCCGCGGTGATCAGTCTCGCCAGCGCGGAGCCGCTCCCGGCGGCGTAGTTGTGAGCCGTGACGAGCAGCCAGGGTACGACGAACAGGACCAGGATCGCGCCCAGACCCAGCACCAGCATCAGCACGCACAGGACGCGGGCAGCCCTGCGCAGCTGCCCGGGCATCCGGCACAGCCGATCGACGGCGTCGGCGACCATGAACGTCGCCATCGCGGCGACCGGCAGCAGGGCCGTCCAGGTGATCCACGTCCAGGCGCCGTCGTACTGCGCGGCGGAGGCGTCGGGGGTGTTCCAGGCCGTGAGGCCGCCGGAGGCGGCGAAGAACCAGCCCAGCCACCAGGCGACGAAGACCATCACCCCGGTGACGAGGAACAGGTTGACGGCGATGCCGTAGAGCAGCGACATCCCACCGAGCGCCGCGACGCGGGCGGACTCGAGCAGGAAGCGGGTGTTGCGCCGGAGCCAGGCCTCCTCCGGACTGGAGTCGGCGAACGCGGGCGGCTCCAGGCGCTCGAAGCCGGCACGTCCCCGCACGATGTGCATGGCGGCCGCGATGTAGCCGCCGCCGCTGACACCGACGACGTAGCGGGCGTCGTCGTAGATGCCCCTGTCTGCCAGCACCTGGAGGCCGCCGAGGCAGAACGACGTCGACCGGATGCCACCGCCGGAGCAGGTGATCACGGTGCCGTCGAGCGGGGGCGGGGCGGCCTCGCGACGGTCACCGTCGGCGTCCGGCTCGGGCGCGGTGTCGGGCTGCGGCAGGCCCCTCGGGACCGCTACGGCGACCATGCACCACAGCCCGAGCATGCCGATCGTGAGCAGGACCCAGACCAGCGGCGTGAGCAGGGGCACGAACATGTCCGAGGCGCTGTCGGGGCCGGCGAAGGCCCAGAGCCAGACGTTCTCCGCGACGTCGAGGACCACCCCGGCGAGCAGGACGCCGAAGAGCACGTTCGTCAGCCGGTACGACGTGCTGTGCCGTCGCTCGGTGGGCTCGCCGTCGGGTCCCGTGGGGCGCAGCCACCGGGCATCCATCCACACCAGCTCGCAGGCCCGCATGGCGTGGAACGCCAGCGCCATCAGGAACAGGAAGTCGAACAGGAGGGAGAGGCGCGGCGAGATCAGGGGCTCCAGCGCGACCCGCGAGGGGAGCCAGCCGACCGACACCATCCAGGGCAGCGTCTGGAGCGGGAAGAGCACGAGGGCGGCGATCCCCGTGGCCACGAACGACTTCGTGCGCCCGCGGCGCTCCATGTCGTGCCCGACCATGCCGTACGACGGCCCGGGGTCGGCGCAGTCCTGACTGGCTACCAGACGTTCCATGGCGCCCCCTGGAATCGGCACACGACTCTACCGGGACAGCGCGATCGCCGTACACACCCGGCTCTCTGGTCAGGAGCATCCTGCCGGCCCTCAGATACGGCCCCTCGGTCGGTCGAGCGAAGTCGAGACCCGTCGGCCCCGCCCGGCGGCTGCGGCGCGCCCGGGCGCACTCGCCGAGGATCAGGGGGCGGTGGCCGGGCCCATCCCGTTGCGGAGGAGACTGCCGCGGCCGGTGGGCCACGGGAGGCAGGCGGTGCCGGAGCCCGGGACGGTGTAGACGTCGAGGCCGTGGTCGAACGTGGTGAGGACGATCTCGAGGGTTCCGTTCCCGGTCAGGTCCGCGATCGAGGGGGCGGCGGGGACGCCGATGCCGTTGCCGTCGTGGCCCTGGTGGCGCAGGCGGGTGCTGGAGAGCTTCTTGCCGTGGGCGTTCAGCACGATCAGACGGCCGGCGTTGCGGTGCAGGGAGTAGGTGCCGAAGACCAGCTCGGGGGTGCCGTCCTTGTTCAGGTCGGCAGCGACCACCTCGGAGGCGAACGTCTTGGCCGTGCGGGGTGCGTACTGGTAGGACCACAGCCGGTGGCCGGTCGGCCCGACGGCGTACACCCTGCCGCCGGGCAGGGCGGAGACGATCTCGGGCCGGGAGTCGCCGACGAGGTCGACCACGGTGGGGGCGGGGATGCCGCTGGGTGGGTACCAGTCGCCGTCGGGACGGTGGACCGGGTGGTTCGACATCTTGAGCGTCTCGAAGCCGGGGTGGCGTCGCGCCGAGCGGTGCCCGTCGCCGTACGCCCCGTCGAGCACCATGAACGCGTAGCCCTGCGTGCGGTAAGGGATGTGGCGCTCGACGTTCGGGATGCCGACGACCTCGTTGCGGCCGTCGCCGTCGAGGTCGGCGACCGCCGGCGGCGACGCGGTCCACTGCAGCCACGACTGGTGGGCCGGGCTCGGCCAGGCGCCGGTGTGCAGGTGGTAGTGCCGGCGCTCGACGCCCGGGCTGGCCCACCGGATGAACTGCCCCCAGCCCATCCGCCGGCCGGCGGCGTCGGACTCCGGGTTGGTGAACCACTTCGAGGCCAGGATCGAGGTGCCGTCGTCGTTGAACGCGTTGATCTGGTGGTTGTCGAAGGTGGTGATGATCTCGAGCGCGGGGTCGTCGTCGATGTTGCCGATCGCGACGTTCTCGCCGTACTCGCCGTAGCCGTGGTTGCCGACCTTGTTGAAGTGCAGGTCGTTGCCCTTGCCGCCCAGCCGGTTGTAGCGCGGCCACGCGGGGCGGTGACCGCCCTTCGGCTGGAACCGGTGACCGCGGTCGTTGAAGACGAACACCTGCGCGCCGGTGGGCGAGGTGTTGGTGGTCGTCGCGACCACCTCGACGCGGCCGTCGCCGTTCAGGTCGGCCGCGGCGAGCCCGCGGACCTCCGGCGTCTGGCCGCCGCTCCGGACCGAGGCCGGCCACCCCTTCTTCAGGTGCAGCCTGCCGCCGCGATAGTCGTACGCCGCCACCGAGCCGGTGCCGCCCACGACGATCTCGGGCCTGCCGTCACCGTCGAGGTCGGCGACCACCGACGGCGCGTAGACCCGGCCCTGGGTCCTCGTGGCGCGCGCCAGCCGGTGGCCCTTGGCGTCGAAGACGAACGTCGAGTAGAACGGCGCGACGATCTCCTTGCGGCCGTCGTGGTTCAGGTCGACCAGGCTCGGGGAGGAGAACCAGCCGGTCTCGCCGGTCGCGATCCGCCGGACGAACTGCGGCCGTCGTACGGCGTGCGTGCCGCCCTGCGACGTGCACGACGAGACCCTCTGCGGGAGAGTCACGCTCGGCGTCGCAACGGCATCGGCACCGGGTCCTGTGCCGCGCTCGACCGCGGCCATCGCGCCCGGGACGACCCCGGCCACCAGCAACCCACCGAGACCGACGACCAGCACGCGAGAGCTCCGCATGGTCCGGCACCCTACCCACCCGCGCGATCCTCGCCTCCGACCGCGTCGCCCTCCAGAGCCGGCGCGGTGATCCGGCTCTGCAGATCCTGGGTGAGAGCGGTGCGCAGCACCGAGAGCGCATGGCGCAGGCGCTCGTACTCGGCGCCGTCGGTCTCGCGCCAGACGAGCTGTGCAGGGTCGTGGTGCGCCACCGCGGTCAGGGCCTGCTGAGCCTCTCGGTACTTCTTCTGGGCCTGTTCGGAGAGGTACAGGCCACCGCACTCGTCGAAGTACCAAGTTCTTCAAGGTGACGCTCAGCCGTGCCACGTCGGCGTACGTCAGCTGCTTGTTGATGGGGGTCAGGGAGAAGTCCTGCGTCTTCGGCCACAGGGACCGGTAGAGGGCGTCGCGCTTCTGGCGCAGGTCGAGCTCCAGCTCGGCCCGGGAACCCAGGGCGGTCGTCCATCTGGCCTCCGCCTGACGGAGCTCGCTCTCCCGGGCCGTCACGGCACGCTGCACGAGCGCATCGGTGCCGCGTACGGCGAGCCACCCGATCGCCACGACCACGAGGAGCGTGATCCCGCTCAGCCCGGCCGCCTGAAGCACTCCCGTCATGGCGACTCACCACCCGCCGTCCGTCTGCGTCGTGCCCGACTCCCTTGCGTCCGGCCTCACGCTAGGACCGGCCCCGGACGAGCACAACCGGCCGGGCTCCGTCGCCCGGGCGTGAGGCTGCGGTGCTGCGATACGTTGCGGCACATGGCAGCGGACGGACCCGCCCCGGGTGGCGAGGCCGAGCACGGCGAGGGATTCCTCCTCGACCAGCTGGCCGAACAGCTCGACACGCTCCGCCTGCTCCGCGAGGACGACCCCGGCGCGGGCGGACCGGATGCTCGAGCAGTTCGGGGCCTCGGGGCGCGTGGAGTCGGAGATGCTGGCGGAGCTCGCCCAGCGGCGGCCGCTCGCCATCCCCGAGCGCTTCCCGGAGGCCCACCGGACGGTGATGCGGACCGTCGAGGTCTTCGACCGCAACGCCGCCCGACCGCCGTCGTCCCTGCGGGCCGGGGTGTTCACCCCGGTGGCGTCGCCGGTCGTCCAGCTCCTGATCGGGACGATCGTCCGCAGCTATCAGCGCTCGGTGATCGAGCACCTGCACCGCCTCTACGCGCTGCGCGAGGCGAACAGCGTGGTGGGCACCCCGGAGTACCGGATGCTCGCGCTCGCTCGCCGCCAGATCGACCGGGTGACCGAGGACCTGTCGCGGCGCACGGGTGGCCTGCCGGCGTTCCTGATCGGTGGCGCGACGTTCTCGCTGGTGTCGTCGGCGGTGCAGGAGCTCGTCCGCAGCCGGCTGGTGCTCGCAGGGGTGGCCGCGGTCACCGCGATGCTCGCCCTCGGTGCCTTCTGGTGCGTGCTCACCGCCGCGGCGGTCGCCCGCCGGCGCACGCGGATCGCTCTGGACGCGCCGCTGCGCGCGCTCTACGAGACGATCGGCGCCGCGGGCGACCCGCCGCGCGACCGCAGCCGCAGCTTCGTCGTGTACGCCGTGGTGCTGCTCGCCGTGGGCTGGTTCGTCGTCCCCGTGGCGCTGACGCTGGCCCTCGACGTCCTCTGAGCGGGGCTCGCCGACGCGGGCTAGACCGTCGCCTGGCCGCGGAACGTGTAGGCCAGGCTGGAGGCGATCGCCTCGACGCGGGCCGCCCTGCTGTCGCCCGAGGTCTCGTCGCAGGCGAGGTCGTAGACCCGGGCCGCGATCGCATACAGGGCCGGCCCGAACGGGACGTGCGGGTCGTCGGTCAGCTGCTCGAAGTCCTCGGACACGTCGTACTTCTCGCGCGGGATGATCTCCCCGTCGCGCTCGTCGTACACGGTGACGGCGTAGACGCGACCGTTGACGCCGCTGCGGAGCAGGCGTGGCTCGGGCTCTCCCGGCTCGCTCGGATCGGCACTGCGGTGCCGCCCCTGCGATGCGTCATGGCTGTCCTGGACGTCCGGAACTGCGAAAAGGTCGCGAAGCTCTGTCATCCCCAGGCTCTCTCTCCCTCACGGGAGGGTAGGCGGGCTGTCCGAGACCCAGGGGAGTCTGGCAGGCGCCGGGCGGTCCCGGCACCCGTTTGCGCAAAGTGACCGCGACCTCGCTCGGCCGCCGGCGTACGGCGTCCGAGCGACGCGACACGTCGCCTCCCGGCCCGGACCGTCGCGGAGCCCTACATTGCTCGCATGGCCGACATCATCCTGGGTCTCCTCGCGATCATCGCCGGAGGCGCCATGCTCGTCGCAGGACAGCTCGTCCTGCGCCTCGTCATCCCCATCTGGGGCTTCTTCGCCGGCTTCGCCTTCGGGGCCGGCATCGTCGCCGAGTTCGCCGACGAGCATTTCCTCGGGACCGTGCTCGGCTGGGTGCTCGGCCTGGTCTTCGCCGTGATCTTCGCGGTCCTCGCCTACCTCTACTACTACGTGGCCATCGTGATCGCCATGGGCGCGGCCGGCTTCGCGATCGGCTCGGGGATCGTCGTCGCCCTCGGCATCGACTGGAGCTGGGTGGCCGTCCTGGTCGGCCTGGCGGTCGGGATCATCGTCGGTCTGGTGTCGGTGTTCACGAACGTGCCGATGATCATGCTCGTCTTCATCGGCTCGATCGCCGGTGCCGTCGGCGTGACCGCCGGCGTGATGCTGCTCGTCGGCTCGCTGAACTCCAGCGACTTCAGCCGGGGCGACTTCACCGACACCGTCTCGAACAGCTTCCTCTGGTCGCTGCTCCTGGTGGTGCTCGCCGTCATCGGCATCGTCGTCCAGCTGCGCCAGCGGGCCCTCATGCAGCAGAGCGTGCGCGAGGTCTGGTACGCCGAGAGCGTCTGACCTGCCGGGCTGACCTCGCCGGGGGCGGCGGACTCCCGGGCGGCGCGCCAGATTCCAGGAGGCGTCAGACCGGGGGTCGGGGTCGTACTGGATGCCACGTCGTACGTCGCGGGCACGCTCGGTGCCGGCGAGACGGTCGACCAGGTGCAGCGCCATGTCGATCCCGGCGCTGACGCCGGCGCTGGTGACGAGGTCACCGTCGTCGACGTACCGGGCGTCCACGTCGGTGATGACCGTCGGGTCGAGCTCGGAGAGCAGGTTGAGCGACGCCCAGTGGGTGGTGGCCGGCCTCCCGGAGAGCAGACCGGCGGCGGCGTAGACGAGGCTGCCGGTACACACGCTGGCCAGGAGCGGCACGGTGGCGCGCTGGGCGCGTACCCAGTCCAGGTGCTCCTGGTCGCGCAGGAGCCGACGGGTGCCGATGCCGCCCGGGTGGATGAGCACGTCGAGCCGGGGAGCGTTCTCCACGGAGTGGTGCGCACCGAGGACGAGCCCCTTCGCGCCCGTGACCTCCTGGCCGTCGACGGAGAGGCAGGAGACGGTCCACCCGTCCTCCGGGTACTCGAGCGCCCAGAAGGCCAGCACCTCCCAGGGGCCGACGGCGTCGAGCTCCTCCACTCCGTCGAACAGCAGCAGCCCTATCTGGCGTTGCATCTGGTGCCTCCTCGTCCCGTGGGCCGGCCGTCGGGCGACGGCTCCGTGGCGCCCTGCCCCTCCAGCATGACGACCTCGGGCGACGATCGGCCCGGTCAATGCGCCGGGTTCGCGAGCGTCCGGGTCGCACCGGAGGTAGTACGTTCGCCGGGTGCTGGTGGGGCGGGCGAGGGAACGGGCGGTCCTGGCCGACCTCGTCGAAGGGGCACGCCACGGCACGGCCGGCCGCCTGGTCGTACGGGGAGAGCCGGGCGTCGGCAAGTCGGCGCTGGTCGACGAGATCGCGGGCCTCGTCGGCGACGCGTGGGTGGTGCGCACCCAAGGGCTCGAGGTCGAGGCGCCACTCGCGTTCGCGGCGCTGCACCGGCTGCTCCGACCGTTGACGCGGCTGCGCCCGCAGCTGCCCGACCCCCAGGCCCGGGCCCTGCGCGTGGCGTTCGGCGAGGAGGACGGCCCGTCGGTGCAGCCGTTCCTGGTAGCCATCGCGACGCTGTCACTGCTCACGTCAGCGGCCGAGGAGCGACTGGTGCTGTGCCTCGTCGACGATGCGCACTGGCTCGACCCCGCCACGGCTGACGCCCTGCTCTTCTGTGCACGTCGGATCGACGCCGACCGCGTCCTCATGGTCTTCGCCGCTCGGGACGGCGCCGAGCGACCGTTCCGGCCCGACGGCCTGGACGAGCTGGTGCTCACCGGTCTCGACCCCGAGGCCGCCCGCGCGCTGCTGGACGAGCGCCTGGGCGCCGCACCGACCACGGAGGTCATCGACCGGCTGGTGGCCGAGACGCGGGGCAACCCGCTGGCCCTGCTCGAGCTCCCCACCGAGCTCAGCGAGACCCAGCTCCAGGGCACCTCTCCTCTCCCCGCGCAGCTGCACCTCACCGACCGGGTCGAACGGGTCTTCCTCGACCGCAGCCGGCAGCTCCCCGCCCAATCAGCTCCTCCTGCTCGTGGCCGCCGCCGAGGACACCGGCGATCTCGCCCTCGTCCGTCGCGCAGCCGCCGGCCTGGGCGCCGGCGAGCAGGCGCTGGAGTCCGCCACGGCGTCCGGCCTCCTGGTCACCGACGGCGCGGTCGTGCAGGTACGTCATCCACTCGTCCGGTCGGCGATCTACCAGGCCGCGCACCGACGCTGCAGAGACGGCGGGTCCACCTCGCGCTCGCGGAGGCTCTGGCCGGCCGCGGAGAGCCGGACCGCGAGACCTGGCATCGTGCCGCCGCTGCCGAGGGTCCCGACCAGGAGGTGGTCGAGGCCCTCGCCGACATCGGGAGCCGTGCGGAGCGTCGCGGGGGGTACGCCGCCGCGACGGCGGCCCAGGAGCGGGCGGCGGCGTTGACGACGTCGGCGCCCGAGCGCGCCGCGTTGCACCTCGCGGCCGCGCGCAACGCCTGGGCGGGCGCACAGGTCGCCCGGGCCGGAGACCTGCTCTCGCGGGCGAGAGCGGAGGCTGCCGATCCTCTGGTGCTCGCCGACATCGCCCGGCTCCGGGGCCGGATCGAGGTGAACATCGGCTCCGCCACCGATGCCCACCGGATCTTCACCGAGGCCGCAGCCGCCGTCTCCGAGGCCGATCCGCGGCGTGCGCTCGAGATGGCGGTCGCGGCCGCCATCATGCTGACCTACGGCGCCGGCAGCGGCGCCACCCTCGACACCGCGGGTCTCCTGAGGGAGAACGCCGCCGATGACTCACCCCGCGCGGTGTGCCTCAGGCAGATGCTGCTGGCGATGACCCGGGCCGCCGACTCGGACTGGGCCGGTGCCGTGGCGGCCTTCGACGTCGCCGTACGGACGGGGGACGCGGTGGGTGACCTCGACGTGCTCGGGAACCTGGGCAACTCCGCTCTCCAGCTCGGCGACGACGGCCGCAGCAGCACTTCTACGCGCTCGGGCTCTCCCGGGCGCGCGAGGCCGGAGCGGTCATGGCCGTGGTCTACGCCTTGCAACGCCTGTGCTTCGGCCACCTCGTGGCCGGCGACTGGTCCGCCGTCCGCAGCTGCGCCGACGAGGCGCTGGGGCTGGCGCAGAGCGTCGGACCACGCGCCCTCTCCGCTCCCCCGCTGGCCTGGCTCACGTTGCTCGCCGCCCTCCAGGGCCGGCCCGAGTACGACGACCGGTTGCGCGAGCTCGAGGGGGTCGCCGCTGCTCACCCGCTGGGCATCCTGACCGACCCGGTCCACGACCTGACCCGCTGGGCCAAGGCCACGCACGCGGCGGGCGCCGCGGACAGCTTCACCGCCCTCCACCACCTGCGCCGGCTGCGCGTGCCGGCCATCTGCCGGATGGCGGCCGTGGAGCGCGTCGACGTCGCCGTACGCGCCGACGAACCCGAGCTGGCCCGCGGCTGGGTCGACGAGCTCTCCGGGTTCGCCGAGCCCACCGGGCGTTCCTGGGCGCTGGCCGGCGTCGCCCACGGCCGCGCGGTGACCGCCGAGCCGGACCAGGTGGAGGCACTGTTCGAGGACGCGCTGACCCACCACGGCCGCTCGGGCCGCCGTGTCGACGAGGCGCGGACCCAGCTGGCCTACGGCGAGTGGCTCCGGCGCACCCAGCGCCGGGTCGACGCCCGCCTGCACCTACGGCGGGCCCTCGCGACCTTCGAGGACCTGCGTGCCGACCCCCTCGTCGACCGGGCCACCCAGGAGCTGCGCGCCTCCGGCGAGACCGCCCGCAAGCGGGACCCGTCCACCGCCGTGCAGCTGACTCCGATGGAGCTCAAGGTCGCGCAGCTCGTCGCGTCGGGCCTGTCGAACAAGGACGTCGCCGCGCAGTGCTGGGTCTCGCCGCGGACGGTGGCCTTCCACCTGCGCAACGTGTTCGCCAAGGCCCAGATCACCTCGCGCGGCGAGCTCGCCGGCCTCGACCTCGGCTAGTCCCATCGGCCCCTGCCCGATCCCGGCCATCTGACCGGGGCGACCAGACGCGTTCGCGTCCACGCTCGACGCAGTGCCCACCCACTGCGAGAGCGAGACGACCATGACCGTCGACATCCACCCCCGACCCCACAGCGAGACCGAGACCGAGGCCGCGCCGCGCGGCCCGCTCGCCCGCATCGTCGGCGGCTCCCTGGTGACCGGACTGGTCGCCGCGCTGGTGGTCACCCTCGTCGTCCTCCCCGGGGCCACCGAGGCCACCGTCACCGGGGCGATGCTCGTCGCCTTCGGCGCCGGCTGGGCCCTGCTGGGGGTCCTGTCCTCGTGCTTCACGGACCGGCCCCAGCGCTGGACCGCCGTTCCGGCCGCCGCCATGGGCGTCACCGGCCTCGGCCTCGTCTGCGTCTCCCCCGGCAACACCGCGCTGACAGCGCTGGGCTGGGTGTGGCCCGCGCCCGATGCTGGCGCTGGCGACGTACGTCTGGTTCGCGGCGCGACGCGACCTGCCCGCCCGCGGACGCCGCCTCCTGGCTCCGGTCGTCGCCGTGCTCGCCCTCGTGTCCGTCGCCGCCACCTACGAGAACGTCACCGCGGCTCCACGACCAGCACACGCTCACCGCGCCCGGCACCACCTACGACGTCGGCGGGCACCGTCTCTACCTCGACTGCCGTGGTCAGGGCAGCCCCACGATCGTGCTCGACAACGGACTCGGCGAGGTCGCGGCCTCGTGGGCGCGCATCGTCGCCCAGGTCGGCACCACCACCCGCGTCTGCGCCTACGACCGCGCCGGGCAGGGCTGGAGCCAGGACGCGACGAGCCCCCACGACGGCATCACGGCCGCCCGCGACCTGCACACGCTCCTGCGCGTGGCCGGTGAGCACGGCCCCTACGTGCTCGTCGGACACTCCATCGGCGGCACCTACGCCATGACGTACGCCGCCCGCTATCCCGAGCAGGTGGCCGGCATGGTGCTGCTGGACAGCTCCAGCCCCGAGCAGTTCACCGCGATCCCCAGCTACGCCGGCCAGTGGGCCGTCATGCACCGCGCGCTCGGTCTGGCCCCCACGCTGAGCCGGCTCGGGCTCGGTCGGGTCGTCGCCGCCGTGGCGCCCTCCCACCTGCCGGCTCCCGCGGCCGACCAGGTGAGGGCCCTCACCGCGAGCGCCCGCGCTGCTCGGAGCGCCAGCGCCGAGTGGTCGGCTCTCCCGCAGGTCTTCGAGCAGGCTCAGGCACTCACCACGCTCGGCGGCCGGCCCCTCGCCGTCCTGACCGCCTCGGAGAGCCTGCAGAAGACGAGCGGGTGGGACGCCGCGCAGGACGAGCTCGCCGCCCTGTCCACCCGGAGCGTGCACCGGGTCGTCGACTCCACCCACACGGCCTGCTCGAGGACGAGGACGGCTCGGCAGCAGCGGTGCGCGCCATCGAGCACGTCGTCGCCGCGGCCCGCAACCACTCGTCTCGGGACCCGCATGACCACCGTCCCGGCCCCGCCCTCCCCGCGCACCACGACAAGGCCCATCCCACCACCACCACCGAAGGAGCTCCCATGTCCACGTCCACACCGGCTGCTCACGCCGAGCCCGCCGAGACCGTCCAGCACGAGACCACGACCGAGGAAGTCCTGGGCCCTGCTCGGCGTCGCGCTCGCGGCCCAGGTCCTCGTCGTCCTCGACATCTCGGTCGTCAACACCGCCCTGCCGTCGATCGGCCGCTCGCTGAGCCTCGACGGCAGCCAGCTGCAGTGGCTGGTCACGGCGTACCTGATGATGTCCGGCGGCGGCCTGCTCCTCGGCGGCCGGATCGCCGACCTGATGTCGCGGCGGACCGTCTTCCTGACGGGCCTCGGCCTGTTCACCGCCGCCTCGCTGCTCAGTGGCTTCGCCGACAGCGGCGGCCAGCTGGTCGCCACCCGGTCGATCCAGGGGCTCAGCGCCGCGCTGCTCACCCCGTCCGCACTGTCGCTGATCATGACCACGTACGCCGGCGCGCAGCGCAAGACGGCGCTGGCCATGTGGGGCGCCGTCGGCAGCCTCGGCGTCGCCGCCGGGGTCCTGCTGGGCGGAGCGATCACCACGTGGACCAGCTGGCAGTTCATCTTCTGGGTCAACGGCCCCGTCGGCCTGGTCGCCTTCCTCGTCGGCGGCAGGATCATCGCGAAGGACCGGGTCGCGCGACCGACCCTCGGCGCGTTCGACCTCCCCGGCAGCCGCGGCCGTCATCGGGGGCTCGCCAGCCTCGTCTACGGCCTCGGCGGCACGGCCACCCACGGCTGGTGGTCCCTGCACACGGCGATCGCCTTCGCGGCGTCGTTCGGTGCTCCTCGGTGACCTTCCTCGTGCTCGAGCAGCGGGCGGCCCGACCCCTGTTCCCGCCCCACGTCTGGAAGCTCCACACCCTCGTCTCCGGCACCGCCGTCATGCTCGGCGTCACGGGCATCCTGGTCGGCACCGTCTTCCTGACCTCGATCTTCCTGCAGACCGTGCTCGGCTTCAGCGCTCTCCAGACCGGACTGGCGTTCCTGCCCTTCGCTCTCGCCCTCACGGTCGGCACCGTGGTCGCCCGCCATCTGTTGGCTCACCTCTCGCCGCGCACGATCGCCACGACGGGCCTCCTCATCACCGTCGCTTCGGCGCTGCTGCTGTCCACCGCCACGAGCGGCGCGGCGCTACGCCGGAGACATCCTCCCCGGGTTGAGCGCTCTCGGGCTCGGCGTGGGCATGGTCTTCGTCCCGGTCTCGGTGACCGCGATGTCCGGCATCCCGGCCTCGCACGCCGGCGTCGCCTCGGGGTTCCTGATGACCGGGCACGAGATCGGCGCGGCCCTGGGTGTCGCCGTCCTCTCCGCGGTGGCCAGCACCGCCGGCAGCCTGACCACCACCGCGGGAGCGGCCGACGCGTTCTCCCGGGGCTTCGTCGGTGCCGCGGTGATGGGCGGCGTCGTCGCGGTCTACGCCCTCCTCCGGATGCCCGCCACCAAGGCGACCGGCGGCGGACAGTGCACCTGCACTGACTCGACAACCGGAGGCGCCCGGTCGCATCGGCGGCCGGGCGCTTCTGGCACGCGAGCCACGCCCCGCGGGAAGGGCGGCGAGATCGTGGTGGGTCAGCGGACGAGCCGGGCGACGCGGCCGTTGCCGCCCGCGGCCCAGCACGAGCCGTCGCGGGTGCAGTCGAGGGTGTGGTAGCCGGAGTCGCTGACGCGGGCCCACGTGCGCCCGTCGTCGAGGCTGACGCTGGTCCCCATCACGTCGCCGGACTCGCCGGTGACGATCAGGGCGTGGCCCTTCGCATGTCCGCGGCCCCGGCCGTGGCCATGGCCCTTCCCGTGACCGTGCCCGGGGAGGTAGGCGACGTCCTCGGCCAGGTGGGTCAGGTCGCCGACGTTGCGCCAGGTGGTGCCGTCGTGGGTCGTCGCGACGGCGTCCACACCGTTCGCCGCGTCCGCGAAGTCACCGCCGACGGCGATGCCCTGGTGCGCGCCACGGAACGCGAGCGCGAACACGCCGGCCGAGTCACCCGGCGGGATCGTCGAGTCGTGGGCGGTCCAGGTCAGTCCGAAGTCGTCGGAGCGGAACACCCGCGCGGCGCCGCCGCCCGAGCCGAAGTACGCCGAGTGGCCGGCCGTGACCAGGCAGTCGCCGCTGGCGGCGAAACCGAACTCCGTCGGCGCCGCGGGCATGCCGTCGCTCGGGAGGACCGACCACGAGCGGCCGGAGTCGCGGGTGGCGAGGATCCGGAACTTCCCGTCCACCGGGTCGCTCAGTGCCAGCCCGTGGCGGCCGTCGCCGTAGAACGCCATGCAGTCGTAGAAGGCCGCCGGGTCGTCGTTGACGAACGTCGTCGCCCAGCTCCGGCCGCCGTCGGTGGTCCGGTAGATCCGCGACGCGTCACCCGGTCCGATCGCCAGGATCACGGCGCTCCGAGCACTGCGCGCCTCGACGTCGCGGAACTCCAGGCCACCGGTCCCGGGAGGGCTCACGTCCTGCCAGGTCCGGCCGCCGTCCGTCGTCCGGAAGACCCGGCCCGGGCCACCGTCGGTGAGGCTGCCACCCGCGACCCACGCCGTACGGCGGTCGACGGCATCGAGGCCGCGGAAGCTCTGGTCGGAGTCGATCACGGTCTCGTGCCAGGACACCCGCCCATCATGGCCGTGGCCGTGGCCGCGCGGGCCGTGGCCCGAGGCCGCTGCGTGGGTCGTGCTCCCCAGCAGCGAGCCGGCCAGGAGCGCGGTGGACAGGGCGAGGACTCCGAGTCGAGGCATCCCAGCACCCTGCCCCGATGTCGCACTCCTGTCCAGGGTGCTCGCACACACCGCGCGCGGAGGCGCGCGCGAAGGCCGGCGTGGTGAGGAGCGGTGACGCCAGTTCGATTGAACGGCCGTTCAATCCGTGGCAGGGTGCCACCATGTCGCTCGACTTCACGGCCATCAACCCCGCCGCCGCTCGGGCCGGTGCTGCGTCCTCCGCGTCCGGCGACCTGCCCGCCCGGGCGCAGTACGTCGTCGTCGGGGGCGGCGTGATCGGTACGTCGATCGCCTACCACCTGGCCCTCCTGGGCGCGACCGACGTGGTGCTGCTGGAGCGCAAGCAGCTCACCTCGGGCACCACCTGGCACGCGGCGGGCGAGGTGGTCTCCGGGGGCGCGACGGAGGACGCGCTGTGGATGGCGCGCTACTCCGCCGAGCTGTACGCCCGGCTCGAGGAGGAGACCGGGCTGTCCACGGGCTTCCGCCGCTGCGGCTACCTCCAGCTCGCGACCACCGACCGCAACGACGAGAGCCTGCGCCGCGAGACGGCGTACATGCGCTCGGTGGGGATGACCAAGGACGTGCTCTCGCCGCGCGAGGTCGCCGACCTGGTGCCCCTGATGCGCACCGACGACGTCATCCGTGGCTACTGGACGCCCGACGAGGGGCGGGCCAACCCGGTCGACGTGACGATGTCGCTGGCCAAGGGCGCGCGGCAGCGAGGGGCGCGGATCTTCGAGGACACCGAGGTCACCGACTTCGTCATCGCCGACGGCCGGGTGGTCGGCGTCCGCACCGAGCGCGGCGACATCGAGTGCGAGAAGGTCGTGATCGCCGCGGGGCTGTGGGGTCGCGAGGTGGCGGCCAGGGCCGGCGTCACCGTGCCGCTCCAGGCCGCCGAGCACTACTACCTGCTGACCGAGCCGATCGCCGGCGTGACGCCGGAGTCGGTGCCGGTGATCGAGGAGACCGAGGGCTATGGCTACTACCGCGAGGAGGGCGGTGGCCTCCTGGTCGGGATGTTCGAGCCGGTCGGCAGGGCCTGGGCGCTCGACGGCACGCCACGAGACAGCGCCTTCGCCGTCCTCCCGCCCGACTGGGACCGGCTCGCGCCGTTCCTGGAGGTCGCCATGCGCCGCTTCCCGGCGCTCGAGGACGCCGGCATCCGCACCCTCTTCTGCGGACCGGAGAGCTTCACCGACGACCTGTCGCCGATGCTCGGGGAGTCACCCGAGGTCGACCACCTCTACCTCGCCTGCGGCCTGAACTCCGTCGGCATCCTCTCCGGCGGTGGCCTCGGCCACGTGATGGCGCAGTGGCTGATCGAGGAGCACCCGCCGATCGACGTCACGGCGGTGGGCGTCGACCGGGCGCACGAGTTCCAGGCGACACGGCTGTTCCGCAAGGAACGCACCGTGGAGCGGCTCGGCTTCCTGCTCAACGACATGTCCTGGCCGAACGCCCAGCCCCGGCTGGGCCGCAACGTACGACGGTCGCCGTACCACCCCCAGCACGTCGCCGACGGGGCGCACTTCGTCTCCACCAGCGGTTGGGAGTACCCCGACTGGTTCGCCGGGCCGGGTGTCACCCCGACCGTCGAGTGGGGCTACGACCGCGGCGAAGGGTTCGAGCGCACCCGCGAGGAGCACCTCCACGCCCGCGACGCGTTCGCGGTCTTCGACCTGTCGCTGATGTCGCACCACCTCGTGCAGGGCCCCCATGCGATGGCCGTGCTCAACCGCGTCTGTGCCAACGACGTCGACACCGCGGTCGGTCGGATCGTCTACACCCAGTGGCTCGACGAGCGCGGCGGCATCATCGCCGACGTCACCGTGACCCGGCTCGCCGACGACTCCTACGTCGTCGTCAGCGGCGACACCATCCACCGCCGGGTGCCGGCCTGGATCCGCCGGCGGACCCGCGACGGCGAGTTCCTCACCGTCACCGACGTGACCAGCGGGCACGCCCTGCTGTCGGTCCAGGGCCCGAGGTCGCGCGAGGTGCTGCAGCGGCTGAGCCCCGACGACTGGTCCGACGAGGCCTTCCCCTACCTCACTGCGCAGAAGGTCGAGCTCGGCTACACCCCGCTGTGGGCGCTGCGCGTGACCTACGTCGGCGAGCTGGGCTGGGACCTGCTGGTGCCGACCGAGTTCGGTGCGACGCTCTACGACCAGCTCCGCGAGGCCGGGGCCGACCTCGGCTTCCGCCCGACCGGGCTCGGCGCGCTGGAGACGATGCGGCTGGAGAAGGCGTTCCGCGACATGGGCCACGACGTCGACTCCACCGACACCCCGCTCGAGGCCGGGCTCGGCTTCGCGGTCGCCTGGGACAAGCCCGGCGGCTTCGTCGGACGCGAGGCCCTCCTGAAGCAGCGCGAGTCGGGCCCGCCGACCCGTCGGCTGGTCAACGTGCTGCTCGGCTCCCCCGACGTCGACCTCTACGGCGACGAGCCGGTCTACTGGGACGGCCAGCCGGTCGGCCACGTCCGGAGCGCCGGCTTCGGTCACTCGCTCGGTGCCCCGTGCGGGATCGCGGGGATCGAGCGTGACGAGGCGATCACCGCCGCCGCCCTCGCCGCCGGCTCCTTCGAGATCGACGTCGCGGGCACGCGGGTGCCCGCCCAGGTCTCCCTCAAGCCGTTCTTCGACCCCGAGCGGTCGCGCATCCTCTGCTGATCAGTACGTCGCCCGGTCCTCGACGGTCGCCCGCATCACCCAGCGCCACTTGGCGATCCGACGGTCGCGGACGAAGCCGAACTCCTCGAACAGGGTCTCCGGCCCGGTGTGCAGGTAGGCGCCCCGCTGCGGTCCGCGTCCCTCCAGCTGCTCGGGGTAGGCCTCGACCACGCCCCCGCCGGCCCGGCCGATGGCGGTCAGGGCGCCGGCGAGTCCGGCCCGCGCCACGCCGTTCCCCCGGTGGCGGCTGCCGGTGAAGACGCAGCCGATCCGCCAGTCGGGCAGGTCGACGAGATCCTTCTGGTAGGCCTTCGGGTTCTTGATGGTGGCCACCTCGGCCGGCGGGCCGTACTGGATCCAGCCCACGCACGCGTCGTCGGCGTAGACGAGCACCTGGTGGACGGTGCCGTTGTCGACGTGGGCGCGCTTGGCGTCGCGGTTGCCGGTCGCCGTACCGGCAAAGCCGTCGGCGTGGAACCCGATGCACCAGCACCCGCCCCAGACGCCGTTGTTCGCCTCCACCAGAGCAGCGAAGTCCGGCCACGTCTCCGGGGTGAGCGGCTTCGTCACGTACTTCCCCGCGAAGGCCCTCGTCATCGCCTCAGCCTGCCGCAACCAGGCGGGCCGGCCAACCCCGATCGGAGCGGCTCGGCGTACGTCCTCCTCACCTGGACCTACCGGCACCCCGACCTCCCCGGGCACGTCGGGTCGCCCGGCGCGGCTCGTCGGCAGCCGTCTCGCCCAAATCGATGACGAGACCCGCGCCCCCGACCTCTAGCGTCGGGCGCGTAGCAGACGCCCGCATGTGGTTCGGCTTGGGCGTCATCTCCGGGCTGACCCGCCCTGCCGCCCCCGGGGGGAGGCGGCAGGGCGTGGCGCAGAGTCGCCCGTGTGACGTGCGCCCCGTCCGGCCCCCCCGTGCCAGGCGGGGCGCACCCACGTGCGGACGCTGCGAGGTCACCTCGCCGAATTCGATGACGCTGGGCACCGCGAGCCGGGCCTACCGTGGAAGGTGGGCGTCGGGGCCCCCACCTCGGCGCCAGGCCAGCGATCACGCCATGTCTCGCCGGTCTGGGGCCGTCCGCCAGCTCGAGCCGGGCGGCCCCGCCTTCGACTCCCGACCTCGTTCCGGTCCGCGTCGGGCATGCCAGGATCGCTGGAACGCGCTCGACCCGAACGTCGACCCGAGCTCCCCTCGATCGTCACCCCTGTGTCACCGCTTTCAGCGAAAGGAAGAGCCATGACCGACTACGTCGTGATGTTCCCCGCGGACGACGAGGCAGGGTGGGAGACCCGTACGGAGGCCGAGCGCCAGGCCACGTTCGACACCGACTTCGAGTTCGGCCGGCTGCTCGAGGCACGTGGAGGGGCCGTGACCGGTGGCGCCGGGCTGACCCACAGCAGCCAGGCCCGGACGATCCGGCGCGGCCCGAACGCAGACGTGCTCGTCACCGACGGGCCCTTCGCGGAGTCCACCGAGCAGCTGTCGGGCTTCTTCGTCGTCACCTGCGACGACTACGGCGCGCTCGTCGAGGCAGCCCGGGTCCTCACGCGGGCCCACCCGGTCGTGGAGATCCGCCCGGTCCAGGAGTACTGACCGCTCGCTCGGCGACTCAGTCGAGACAGAACTCGTTGCCCTCGACGTCCTGCATCACCTGGCACGACTCGTTCTCCTCGTCGGCCGGCAAGAGCTGTCCACGCACGGCGCCGAGGGCGACCAGCCGGGCACACTCGCTCTCGAGCACGGCGAGGCGCTCGTCGGCGACGAGCCCGGTGGCGACCCGGACGTCGAGATGCACCCGGTTCTTGACCACCTTGCCCTCGGGAACGCGCTGGAAGTACAGCCGCGGGCCCACCCCCGTGGGATCGAGGCACGCGAACGCGGCGCCTCGTTCCTCGGGTGGTTGGTCCCGTTCGGCGTCGTCCCAGGTGGCGAACCCCTCCGGTGGCGGTGGTACGACGTAGCCCAGCACCTCGCACCAGAAGCGAGCGACGCGCTCGGGCTCGGCGCAGTCGAAGGTGACCTGGAACTCCCGGACGGTTGCCATCGGCACACCCTAGGAAACGCGCGCACGCGACGCACGCGAGAAACGAGCCGGCGGGTCGTGGACGCCTCATCGAGGGCGGTTAGGTTGGTGGGGATGAGTGCGCCCGACGACTACTGCGAGCTGTGCGACCTACCGAGGTCCCAGTGCCCCCACGGCCGGCCGCCCCCGGCGCCGAAGCCGGCCGTCACCTCGGCGTCCAGGTCGCCCCAGCCGGCTCAGCGCGCCTCCACGGCGAAGCGCGCTGCTCCGGAGCGGACGGTGACGCGACGCTGGACACCCCCCGAGGTGTTCAAGCCGCTGATCATCACCGCATTGGAGCAGGCGGGGGGAGAGCTGGAGGCCGACGAGCTGTTCCTGGAGCTGGAGATCCTGGCCGAGGACCGGCTGCGACCGGCGGACAGCGAGACGACGCCGGGGGGCGAGCTGCGCTGGCAGTACGCCGCGCGCCGCGCCCGGGTGGCCCTCATCGACGAGGGCCTGATGACGAAGACCCGGCCGGGCGTGTGGCAGCTCGCCCGGACACCCCTGGGCTGAGAGCACCCGACGACGCCGTCGTCATGCCACGGGATCGCGCAGGGACGTCGGGGAGAGGAACGGCTGGAGCCGGCCGTCGTACTCGTGCGACGGGGACCGCCGCGCCAGACCGGCCAGGAGGTCGGCGACCTGCACCCGCGGATCGTCTCGGGAGTCGACCATGACCAGGCCGGCCAACGGCGACGGCGCCGCACCTGTGCCCGGACCGCCGTCGGCCCCGGGTCCGGACCCCTCGGCCAGGACCCGCTGGAGACGCCGCAACCGGTCGGCGGTCAGGGCGCTCTGCTCGTCGTGGACCACCAGCACCTGACGCCGCCCGCCGCTCCAGAACAGGACCGTCTCGGCCAGGGCCGGAATCATCGGCTCCAGCGGCGGCGGGATCGACCGGTCGTCCTCGGCGAGCCGGGTCAGTACCGCGCGGACCCGCGCGCGACCGAGGGCGGCGAGCACACGCTCGGCGTCGGAGCCCAGCCCGGCCGCGGCCAGCGCGTCGCGCCCCGCGAGGAACCGCTCCAGGGCGACCGGATCCGGCCGGGGTCGTCCCTTCGTCCGGACCAGGTCGACGAACGCCGCGAGGAAGGCATCCCAGTCGCGACCGCCGGAGCCCCTGGCCCGGTAGAGGGCGAGGGCGGCCGGGCGGTCACGTTGCGTCAGGCGCGTGCCGGCGGCGTACGACGGGTCGGCGAGGAAGAGGTCGACGATCCTGGTGACCAGGAAGTACTCCTTGTCGACCAGGTGCACGTGGGCCCGGCCGGTCAGGGCAGCCAGGAGCCACTCCCACGACTCCCCCGTGGGCCGGCTGCGCAGGAGCTGCCCCGACTTGAGCTCGTGGAGGGAGAACCGGGACCCGGACCGCAGCGCGGCGACCACGTCGGCCGCCTCGTCGAGGCTCAGGTCGACGCTCGCGTGGGCGATCACCGGCGTGGACGTGTCGCGCAGGTTCGTGCCGGAGAAGCCGGACTCGTCGCAGGCGATCTCCACGACGGGGCCGCCGTGTCCGTCCACCGGCGGCAGCCCGCCCTGCAGTGGCAACCTCACGTCCACTCCTTCCCGTCTGCGGACCATGCTCGCCCGCCACCCAGGCTCGGACCACCGAATTGCCGACCCGGCAGACCCCTGGCACCTGCACGACCCGCGAGCGGGCAGAGTGGGCCCGTGATCGAGCTGCGCAGCGACAACGCCGCCGGCGTCGCCCCGGAGGTCCTCGCTGCCCTCGAGGCGGCGAACACCGGCTCGGCGCTCGCCTACGGCGGGGACGACCTCACCGCCCACCTGCACGAGGTCGTCCGCGCCGTCTTCGAGCACCCCACCGCGCGCGTCTTCCCGGTGACCAGCGGTACGGCCGCGAACGCGCTCTCGCTGTCGGCGGCCACTCCGCCCTGGGGAGCCGTCCTCTGCCACCCCTCGGCGCACATCATCACCGCGGAGGGCGGGGCGACGTCGTTGTTCGGTGGCGGTGCGGTGATGCGGGGGGTCGACGGTGACCACGCGCTGATCGACCCCGAGCGCCTGCGCGAGGCCCTGGGGTCCGTCCGGTGGGGCGACCCCCACGAGAGCCAGCCGAGCGTGCTGTCGCTGACCCTGCCCAGCGACCTGGGCACGGTGTACCGGGTCGAGCAGGTCGCGGAGCTCACCGCCGTCGCCCGCGAGCGCGGGCTCCGTACCCACCTCGACGGTGCCCGCCTCGCCAACGCCGTGGCCTCCCTCGGCTGCTCGCCGGCCGACGTCACCTGGCGGGCCGGGGTCGACGTGCTGTCGCTCGGCGCGACCAAGAACGGCGCACTGAGCGCCGACGCGATCGTGGCCTTCGACGACCGGATCGCCGACGAGCTCGTCTACCGCACCAAGCGGTCCGGTCACGTCACCAGCAAGATGCGCTTCCAGTCGGCTCAGCTGGCGGCCTCCCTCACCGACGGGCTGTGGCTGCGCCTGGCCGGCCACGCCAACCAGCGGATGGCCGAGCTGGTGTCCGCGCTGGAGCCGCTGGCGCCGTACGGCGTGCGGCTCCGGGAGCGCGTCGACGTCAACCTGGCGTTCGTCGAGCTGCCGCCGGAGGCGATCGACGCGGCGACCGAGGCCGGCCTGCTCTGCTACCGGATGGACGCGACCAGCGTCCGGCTCGTCACCAGCTGGCAGACCACGGCCGCGGACGTCGCCGAGGCCGGGACGGTCCTCCGCGAGGCCGTGGTGGGCGCGACCCGCTGAGCCGGGGCGCATCGTCTGCGCCACCGCATCGGGACCCGGGCACGTCGGACGGACCCAAGGCCTCTGGTGCCTCCCGGGAGGTCGGAGGCACGCTGGACCGGAGGCAACGGGACAACAGGAGGTCCGTCATGTCCGTCCAGAGCACACCATCGCCGCAGCCGACCGCCTACCCGGCGCGGCTCGAGATCGACCATGCCGACCGGTACAACCGCGTGACGACCGCGTTCCGGATCGTGCTGATCATCCCGATCGCGATCCTCTACGGCATCCTCACGTCCGGGGTGACCCGGACCGTCACCGACCAGAACGGTCAGACCACGAGCACCACCAGCGGCGGGATCGCCGGCGCCCTGTTCGTGGCGACGGTGCTGATGATCCTGTTCCGCCAGCGCTACCCGCGCTGGTGGTTCGACTTCGCCCGCGAGCTCACCCGGTTCGGCGCCCGGGTCGGCGCCTACCTCACGCTGCTCACCGAGGACTACCCCTCGACGGTCGAGGAGCAGAAGGTCCACCTCGAGATCGACTACCCCGACGTCGAGCGCGACCTGAACCGCTGGCTGCCCCTGGTCAAGTGGCTGCTGGCGATCCCGCACTTCATCGTCCTCTTCTTCCTGGCCGTCGGCGCCTTCTTCGCGGTCGTCCTCGCCTGGTTCGCCATCCTCTTCACCGGGCGCTACCCGCAGGGACTCTTCGACTACGTCGTCGGCGTCGGGCGCTGGGCACTGCGGGTCGAGGCCTACGCCTTCCTGCTCGTCACCGACCGCTATCCCCCGTTCTCGCTCCACTGAGCACCGTCGGTGACCCACGCCGTGTCGACCGGGATCGTGCGAGTCGATACTTTCGAGACCATGACCGCTCGCAGCGCGCCGGATCGACCTCGGCTTCCCGGCCCACCGCCGCGAGTCACCGCCCACCCGAGGAGCACGCCATGACCCCGACGTACGACGGTCCCCTGGCCGGGATCCCCACCGACGAGGCGACGGTCCGCAAGCTCGACCGGACCCACGTCTTCCACTCGTGGTCGGCACAGGCCCTCATCGACCCGCTCCCGATCGCCACCGCCTCGGGCAGCCGGTTCACCGACTACGCCGGCCAGGAGTACCTCGACTTCTCCAGCCAGCTGGTCAACGTCAACATCGGCTACCAGCACCCCAAGCTGGTCCGGGCGATCGCCGACTACGCCCAGCACATGACGACCATCCAGCCGTCGTTCGCCAACGACGCGCGCTCCGAGGCGGCCCGCCTGATCACCGAGGTGGCCGGCCACGACCTCGACCAGGTCTTCTTCACCAACGCGGGCGCGGAGGCCAACGAGAACGCCATCCGGCTGGCCCGCCTGCACACCGGCCGACCCAAGGTCCTGGCGATGTACCGCAGCTACCACGGGGCGACCCACGGCGTGATCGGGCTGACCGGCGACCCGCGGCGCTGGGGCAGCGAGCCACACACCATCCCGGGGATCGTGCACTTCTGGGGCCCGTACCCCTACCGGTCGGCGTTCCACTCCTCCTCGGCCGAGGAGGAGACGACGCGCGCCCTGCAGCACCTGCGCGACACGGTCATGGTCGAGGGCGCCGGCACGATCGCGGCGATCATCCTGGAGCCGGTCGTCGGCACCAACGGCGTCCTGGTGCCGCCGGACGGCTACCTGGCCGGCGTCCGCGAGCTCTGCGACGAGCACGGCATCCTGCTCATCGCCGACGAGGTGATGGCCGGGTTCGGTCGCTGCGGTGAGTGGTTCGCGATCCAGCACTGGGACGTCCGCCCCGACCTGATCACCTTCGCCAAGGGCGTCAACTCCGGCTACGTCCCGCTCGGCGGCGTCGTGATCAGCGACCCGGTCGCCGAGACCTTCCAGCAACGCGCCTACCCGGGTGGCCTCACGTACTCCGGTCACCCGTTGGCCTGTGCGAGCGCCGTCGCGTCGATCGAGATCTTCAAGGAGGAGGGGATCCTCGAGCACGCGCGCGCCCTCGGCACCGACGTGATCGGCCCCGAGCTCGCGAAGCTCGCCGAGCGCCACCCCTCGGTCGGTGAGGTCCGTGGCCTCGGCGTCTTCTGGGCCGTCGAGCTGGTCCGCGACCGCGAGACCCGCGAGCCGTTGGTGCCCTACAACGCCGCCGGCGACGCCGCGGCCCCGATGAACGCCTTCGCCGCCGCCTGCAAGGAGCGCGGGCTCTGGCCGATGACGCACTTCAACCGCACCCACGTCGTACCTCCGTGCACGATCACCGAGGACGACCTGCGCGAGGGGCTGGCGATGCTGGACGAGGCGCTCGTCGTCGCCGACGGCTACTACACCGGCCGGTGAGCCAGGGCGACCGACGCGCGGGCCCTCGCGTCGGCGAGGGCACGGGTCGCCCACAGCGGGACCACGCCCGGATCTCGTAGCCTGCGCCCATGGCCACCTTCACCCTCACCTGCATCGGCGACGACCGGCCGGGCCTCGTGTCAGCCCTCTCGGCCCCCATCAAGGCCCACGGCGCGAGCTGGGAGCGCAGCCAGATGGCCCGCCTGGCGGGGAAGTTCGCCGGCATCTTGATGGTGGCCGTCCCCGATGACCGGGCCGAGGCACTCGCCACGGACCTGTTGGCGCTCAAGGACGTCGGGCTCCTCGTGGCGCTCGAGCAGACCGACGTGCCGGCCGAGCGCGCATCGGTCCGACTGAACCTCGAGCTGCTCGGCGCCGACCATCCGGGCATCGTCGCCGAGATCTCCGCCGCCCTCGCGGCGCAGGGCATCGGCATCGAGGAGCTCAGCACCGACGTGCGGGAGGCACCGATGTCGGGGGGCATGCTCTTCGAGGCGTCGGCCGTGCTCGAGGCACCCCCGGAGGCCAGCCTGGACGAGCTCCGGACGATGCTCGAGGCGGTCGCCGACGAGCTGATGGTCGAGATCAGGCTGTCCGCCGGCGCGACGCCGTAGCCACGCGTCGAAGCGTCATCACGACCGCGCGTCGGCCTACGGCGCGTCGCCTCAGCGGGCCTCGGCCTTGCCCAACACGGACCGGAACTGCCTGCCCAGCGTCCGCGACCCGGCGATCGGGATCAACACGCCGATCAGCCTGCCCTTCAGCGAGCCGGGCACGCGGGTCAGGGTGACCTCGACGTCGGTGCCCTCGCCGGCGGGCCGGAGCTGGTAGCGCCAGCCGCTGCCCGGAGCCCACAGGTTCGAGTCCAGGGTGTCGATGGCCACCGTGCCGGCTGCGGCGTCCCACGAGTAGCGCTCCCGCTCCCAGCCCATCGCGTTGCCCTCGGTGACCTCGGCCCAGTCCGGACCCCGGTCGTGGACCTCGAAGTGCGCGTCGTCGACGTTCGGCCACCGCTCGGCGCGATCGGGTCCGAAGTCGGTGAACAGGTCCATCGTCTCGCTCGGCGAGAGGCTCGTGTGGACCGTGAAGCTCGTGGTGGGCATCGTCGGCTTCCCCTTCATCGGGCGACGGGCGATCCGCCGCTCGGGACCATCATCCGCCAGACGCCCGGCGGCGGCAGCGGGCCGGCGCGCGCTCGACGGCGTAGCCTGGCTGGCATGGCTGGTCACCTCGTGGAAGCGTCCCGGCTCGTCGCCGTCGAGCCGACCGAGGCCTTCGACCGTCTGATCGCCGCTCCCCTCTCGGAGATCTTCTCCCGTCGCTTCGCGGCCTTTCCCGCCGTACGCGAGGTGACCGACGAGCCGGAGGTGTGGGGCACCGTCGGCCAGACCCGGACCATCGTCCTCACCGACGGCGCGACGCTGCGCGAGACCCTGACGACCGTCGACCGTCCCCTCGGCTACACCTATCTCCTCGACGACCTCCACGGACCGCTCAAGCCTTTCGTGCGCACGATCGACGGGGCCTGGTCGGTCACGCCGGAGGGCACCGGCGCCCGGATCGGGTGGTCGTGGACGATGCACCCCAAGGCTCCGCCGGCCCGGCTCACGATGAACGTGATGGCCCGGATGTGGAAGGGGTACGCCGATCGCGGCCTCGCCGAGGTCGAGACCATCCTGATGCGTTCCTGACGCGCGACGTAGCGCCCGGTGCGCGAGGACCTTGCGGGTCCACCCTGCCTGGGTAAAGACTCGAACGCCTACATCGGAAGCCGCTCGGGGGCACCAGGCAACCAGGGGGAAGGATGAAGAGAGCTCTGACATTCGCAGCGGGGGCAGCGCTAGCCGTCACGCCGCTCGCAGGGATCCCTCAGGCAGAGGCCCATACCCACCACCACTCGGGGGAGCCGGTCGTGGTGGCGACCGGGCTCGACAACCCTCGGCAGCTGGCCTTCTCGCCCGATGGCGCGCTCTACGTCGCCGAGGCAGGGGCTGGGGGCAGCGGTCCGTGCTTCCCCGGACCCGAAGGAGGAACGGTCTGCTTCGGGCTGAGCGGGGCGGTCACCAAGATCTGGCACGGGAGGCAGAGGCAGGTCGTCACCGGACTGCCGTCGATCGGCGGTCAGGACGACGGTGCGCAGGCGATCGGACCGGCCGACCTGGGGTTCACCGGGCGCGACAGGTTCGTGCTCAGCCTCGGGCTCGGGGCCGACCCCGCGTCCCGCGACACCCTGCCCGACGGTGGGGAGCTGCTCGGCACGCTGCAGTCGGTCTCGTTCCGTCGCCATCACCACGGGTGGAAGCACCACCACGGCCACGGGACGGCCAGGCTCCGGACGTTCGCGGACCTGGCTGCCCACGAGGCGGCCACGAACCCGATCGACAACCCCGACAGCGACCCCACGGGGGTGCTGGTCACCCGACGCGGGGTCCTCGCGACCGACTCCGGCGGCAACACGCTGGTGGCTGCGAACCGGCGCGGCCACGTCGCCACGCTGGCGGCGTTCCCCGACGTGACCGTGGAGTTCCCGCCCGGAAGCGGGCAGGAGCAGCCGATGCAGTCGGTGCCCACGGACGTGGTCCGCGGGCCCGACGGTGCCCTCTACGTCAGTGAGCTGACCGGGTTCCCGTTCCCGCAGGGCGCGGCGCACATCTACCGGGTCGTGCCGGGTCTGGCGCCCACCGTGTACGCGAGCGGACTGACCAACGTCACCAGCCTCGGCTTCGGTCGGGACGGGTCGCTCTACGCGGTCGAGATCGCCAGCACCGGCCTGCTCAACGGTCCCGTCGGAGACCTGGTCAAGGTCGCACCCGACGGCTCCGGGGACACCACCCAGGTGGTGGCCGGCGGGCTGTTCGCGCCGTACGGGCTGGCGATCCGGCACGGATCGGCCTACATCACGACCGGGTCGGTCGCCGTCGGCGCCGGAGAGGTGCTGCGGATCCGCCTCCGCTGAGGGGCGGCACCGCGCGGGCCTGTCGCCCGCGTGCCGGGACGGGACCGGCACGCGGGCGGCGTCGTCAGGCCGCGAGGGCGGCGTAGCGTCCCTCGTCGGCGACGAGCGAGGTGTGCGTACCCCGCTCGACCACGCGGCCGTGGTCGAGGACGACGATCTGGTCGGCGTCGCGGACCGTCGAGAGCCGGTGGGCGACGGTGATCGTCGTGCGGCCCCGCGACAGGGAGTCGAAGGCCTGCTGGACGGCGCGCTCGGTCTCGGTGTCGAGTGCGCTGGTCGCCTCGTCGAGCACCAGGATCCTGGGGTCGCGGAGCAGGGTGCGCGCGATGGCGAGCCGCTGCTTCTCACCGCCCGAGAACCGATGGCCCCGTGAGCCGACCACGGTGTCGTAGCCCTCGGGAAGCGACACCAGCAGGTCGTGGATGCGGGCGGCCCGCGCGGCCGCCTCGATCTCCACGTCGGTGGCGTCGGGCCGCGCGTAGCGGAGGTTCTCGCGCACGGTGGTGTGCAGCAGGTAGGTCTCCTGGCTGACCACGCCCACGATCTCGGCGAGGTCGGCCAGCCGCAGGCGACGCACGTCGACGCCGTCGATCGTGACGCGTCCCTCCGTCGGGTCGAAGAGGCGGGCGACCAACGAGGCCAGGGTCGTCTTGCCCGACCCGGTCTCGCCGACCAACGCCAGCGTGGTGCCGGCCGGGACGTCGAGGTCGACGCCGTCGAGCGCGGGGACGTCGTTCCCGGGGTAGGTGAACCCGACGCCCTCGAAGCGGACCTGCCCGCGGACGGCGGTGAGGTCGAGGTCGACGGGGTCGGTCGGCTCGTCGACCTCGACGGGGAGGTCGAGGTACTCGAAGACCCGCTGGAACAGCGCCAGCGAGCCCACCACCTGCACCCCGGTGTTGAGCAGCCCCATCAGCGGGCGGAACAGCTGGCTCTGCAGGGCGGTGAAGGCGATCAGCGTGCCGATCGTCATCGTGCCCGCGGTCATCGGCAGCCCGGCGCTGAGGTAGATGACGGCCGGGATCGCCGCGAAGATGACGCTCATCGATGCCATCCGCCACCGTCCGGCGAGCTGCGACCGGAGCTCGAGGTCGATCAGCCGGGCGCTGGAGTCGGTGAACCGGCGGACGAGCGCCGGACCGGTGCCCATGGTCTTGCTGAGCTGGACTCCGTTGATCGACAGGCCCTCGTCGATGGTGACGTTGAGGTCCGCGAGCTCGCGCTGCTGGAGGGCCGTGATCTCGCGACGCATCCGGGCGACCCGGCGGCTGAGCCAGATCGCCGGCGGGAGGACGACGAGCGAGATCAGCGCGAGTCGCCACGACAGGGCGACCATCGCGACCGCGGTCGCCACCGTGGTGGTGAGGTTGGAGGCGATCGAGGTCGCGGTCGAGGTCACGACGGACTGCATCCCGCCGATGTCGTTGGTGATCCGTGACTGCACCTCGCCGGTGCGCGTCCGGGTGAAGAAGCCCACGGACTGCCGCTGCAGGTGGGCGAAGACGTCGGTCCGGAGCCCGTGCATGACGTGCTGGCCGACCTTGGTGCTGATCCAGGTCTGGACGACACCGAGCACGGACGTGATCCCGGCGACCACGACCATGCCGACGGTCAGCAGCACGAGCAGCCGCAGGTCCTGCTGGGGCAGGGCGCGGTCGATGATGGCGCGGAGGAGGAACGGCGAGGCCAGGCCGACGATCGACGACGCGACGATGATCGCGACGACGACGAGCACGGACCAGCGGTACGGCGTGAAGAGCCGGGCGATCCGGCCGAGGGAGACCTCGTGCGCCTGACGCCTCTCCTCCGCTGTGGGACGGTCGGGGGTGCGGAACCGGCCCCCGCGGCCGGTGGTCATGGGAGTGCTGGAGTCCAAGGTCTCCTCCTCCTCGCTCGTCGATCGAGCGGGTCGACATCAGATTGTTGAGGTTACCTCAACATGAGGGTACAACACCAATGCTTGCTAGTCTGTTCCCATGACGGGCGAGACCGGCGACGAAGGCCTGGGAGAGGCGTTCGGCGCGGTCGCGCGCCGGCTCCGGTCCGCATCGATGGCCGCGTTGTCGGCCTGGGACGTCACGCCGTCGCAGATGCGCGCCGTACGCGTGCTCACCGCCCACGAGAGCGGCGTACGGTCCTCCGAGCTGGCCCACCTCCTGCGCATCGCACCCAGGTCCGCGACCGAGGTGGTCGACGCCCTCGAGGCCAAGGGCCTGGTCGAGCGCTCCCGCGACCCCACCGACCGGCGCGCGACCCTGGTCTCGCTCACCGGCCGCGGGACCGAGCTCATGGACGAGGTACGCCGGGCCCGTGGGCTCGAGTCGGAGCGGCTGTTCGAGCGGCTGAGCCCCACCGACCGGGCCCACCTGGAGCGGATCCTGCGCCGCCTCCGCTCCGACTAGGTCCTGCGGCGAGGGTCCCGGGGTGGCTCGTCACCACAGGCCAGGGACCAGCCGCCGGTGACGGTCGGCGTAGCTGCGGTAGGAGTCGCCGAGCGTCGCGAGGAGGGCGCGCTCCTCCACCCGGATCCGCACCACCAGGCCGATCGTGGGCAGCACCACCAGCGCCAGGACGGACAGCCAGTTGCCCAGCGCCAGGCCGAGGCCGAGGAGGGTGAGCAGCAGCCCGGTGTACGACGGGTGGCGGACCCAGGCGTACGGCCCCCGGTCCACGACGGTCTGCCCGGGCGCCACCCGCACGACGACGGTGAAGAAGCGGCCGAGCGTCCAGACGGCCCACTCGCGCAGCCCGATGCCCAGCCACATGGCGACGATCCCGACCACGAAGGGCACCCACCCGCCGCCGATCTCGGCGCCGGGAACCCCGGACGCGCACCAGACCCCGACCAGCGCTCCCCCGGCGATCCCCGAGACCACCGCGACCACGCTGCCGCGGTCGAGGCTCGACCCGCCCCGGGCTCGGGCGCTGCGGAGCCGGATGCTCACCTCGGAGACGGCGAACGCGATCGCCGTGGTCTCCAGCACGATGCGCGCGAGGTGGTCGGTGGAGGCCGGGGTCGTCACCCGTTCAGTGTCGACCCCGGCCGTCCGGCCACGAGGCCGCCCCCACGGGTCAGGCCTCGTCCTCCGCCTCGGCCTCCTCAGCAGCCGCCTTCATGTCCTCGGCGGCGACCTTGTCGACCGCCTTCTCGACGATCGCGTCGGCCTTGTCGAGAGCCTTCCGGATCTCGAGCACGCCGGGGTCGGACACCAGCGCCAGGATCCCCGAGTGGCCCGGGGCGATCGCGTCCTGGAGCTCCGCCTCGAGCTCGCGGTGGTGGTGACGCTGCCTGACCTTTCCGGCGGCCGCGCCGGCGGCCCCGAGGGCGGCGGCGCTGCCGATGATCGACGGCGGGAACAGCACGCCGAGCGCGACGCCCCCCACCAGACCCCAGCGGAACCCGTGCTTGGTGCTGTGGTCGGTCGCCTTCTGCACCTCGAGCTTGCCGTCGGCGTCGCGCGTCACGACGAGCACGCCCTCGATCTCGACGGTCCGGCCGTCCTCGACGGACTTCAGCGCCTCGTAGGCCTGCCAGGCCAGGTCGGTCTCGGAGAAGTCGGCGACGAAGAGGGTGTAGGCCCCGTCGCTCAGCGAGGCGGCCACGATCTCGGTCTGGTCGGCGGTGTTCTGGTCTTCTGACATGGGACCCTCCCGGTTTGGACGGTGACGACGCTCGCCACCCCCTTCCGAGCGACCGTAGTCCTCAGCAGGTCGCCGGCGAAGAGCGAGTCGGCGCGCGAACAAGGGACCTTGGACTCGACCGGTGGCGCCGGGCACGCCCTAGGCTCGTCGTCGCCGCCGTACGACGTCGGCTGCCGGACGCGAGAGGGGAACGACGATGGGGCTGCTGAGGCGCGGACCTGACGGACCGAAGTTCATCATGCGCGAGAAGCTCCTCGCGATCGGCGACGACTTCTGGATCGAGGACGACGAGGGCCACCGGGTCTTCAAGGTCAACGGCAAGGCGGCCCGGGCCCGCGAGACCTTCATCCTGGAGGACGCCGACGGCCACGAGCTGTCGAAGATCCAGGAGAAGAAGCTCAGCATCCGCGACAAGATGACGATCGAGCGCGGCAGCACCAAGGCGACCGTCCACAAGCGGCTGATCGGCATCCGCGACCACTACGTCATCGAGGTCGACGGCGGCGAGGACCTCAAGGCCCACGGCAACATCGTCGACCACGAGTACGAGATCGAGCGCGACGGTGACACGGTCGCCCAGGTGTCGAAGAAGTGGTTCCGGGTCCGCGACTCCTACGGCGTGCAGATGGCCGAGGGCCAGGACATCCCGCTGATCCTCGCGATCACCGTCTGCGTCGACGCGATGGCCCGCGGCTGACACGGCCCACGGCCACGCTGCTAGTTTCGAGCCGTGCGTCGCCACGATCTCCTGCAGGGGCTCCACACCCGGCTGAGCCCGCGGACCTACTTCGAGATCGGCGTCAGCGTCGGCGCGAGCATGACGCTGTCACGGACGCGTTCCCTGGGGGTCGACCCCTACTTCACCATCAAGCGCGAGCTGTCGTGCGACCTGCGACTGGTGCGGGAGACCAGTGACGAGTTCTTCGCCTCCGCGGACCCGTTCGCCCACTTCGACGGCCAGGCCTTCGACCTCGCGTTCATCGACGGCATGCACCTGGCGGAGTACGCGCTCCGCGACTTCATCAACACCGAGCGCCACTCACACCCGGCGTCGGTGATCGTCTTCGACGACATGCTGCCGCGGATCGAGGTCGAGGCCGGCCGCGACCGCCAGGCAGCCCGCCCGCACGGTTCCTGGGCGGGCGACGTCTTCAAGGTGGTCGACACCCTCCGGCGTCTGCGGCCCGACCTGGTGGTCCTCGAGCTCGACACGAGCGGCACCGGCACGGCCCTGGTGCTGCTCCCGGACAGCTCGTCGACCACCCTCACCACGGCGTACGACGACCTGGTCGAGGACTACGTCGTACCCGACCCGCAGGTCATCCCGGGCGAGGTGGTCCGGCGCAGCCGGGCCCTGGACCCCGAGGAGCTCCTCCGGGCCCCGGTCTGGGACGGGCTGCGACGGCTCCGCGAGCTCCCCGCCTCCGATGCGCGACCCGCGGTGGCCGGCCTCCTGGCCGAGGCGGGGCTGACCACTCCCCGGTGACGGTCCGCGCCCTCAGACGATGTTGGGGGTCCGCCCGAACAGCAGGGCGATGGGCTGGTCGCCGTGGACCAGGACGCGGCACCGGAGGTTGCGCAACGGCGAGCCACCCTCGCGGAGCCGGAGCGCCCACACGCCGTCGGTGAGTCGCTCACGCGGAACCGAGGCGGTCACCCGCGCGCCGACCGGAGAGTGCTCGAGCGACGCCGGGACCCGGAACCCGGTCTCGCCGCGCTGGAACCGCACGAACAACCGCGGCGCGTCGAGGCCGGCATCGTCGGGGAGCGCGAGAGCCAGGCGGACGGCATCGCCGTCGACGCGGGCATAGCTCAGCAGCGAGTCGAGGACGAGCGGCGCGGCCGGCATGGTCGTCATTCAACCAGCCTCTCGGTACGGACGTCGGCGCTGCCGCCGGTCCGGCGGTCGTCGTGCCGGCGGCGCCGCCGGAGCATCCGTGCTTGCATGGATGCTGCCTTCCCTGTCATGTCGAGCTCGTCCGATCCGTCACATCCATGACGGATCACGAAGGAGGAACCTGACGGATGAGGACACCGGACCAGCTGGCAGAGCAGTTCGAGGAGCACCGGGGACACCTGCGCGGCGTCGCCTACCGGATGCTCGGGTCGATGGACGAGGCCGACGACGCGGTCCAGGAGGCGTGGCTGCGGCTGGCCCGGACGGACACCACCGACGTGCTCAACCTGCGTGGGTGGCTGACGACCGTGGTCAGCCGGATCTCCCTCGACCTCCTCCGCTCGCGGAAGTCGCGACGTGAGGAGGCGCTCGACGTCCACGTGCCCGACCCGGTCGTGACCGCCTACGGCTCCGACCCCCAGGCCGCCGCCGAGCAGGCCGACGAGGTGACCCTGGCCCTGCTCGTCGTCCTCGACGCGCTCAGCCCGCGCGAGCGGATGGCGTTCGTCCTCCACGACATGTTCGGCGTCCCGTTCGAGCAGATCGGACAGATCGTCGACAGCTCGCCGGCCGCCGCGACCCAGCTGGCGAGCCGGGCCCGACGGCGCGTACGCGACGCCCGTCCGGCGGTCGTCGACCGCACCACCCAGCGGCGCGTCCTCGATGCGTTCACGGCTGCCGCCCGGCAGGGCGACTTCGAGGCCCTGCTCACGGTGCTCGACCCCGACGTGACGCTGCGCGCGGACGCGGGACCGGGTGGCCGGTCGGTCGTCCTGCACGGCGCCGCCCGGGTCGCCGCGCAGGCGACGGCCTTCCGACGCTCGGGTGTCGACCAGGTGCTGGTGCTGGTCAACGGCGCCGTCGGCCTGCTCTCCTTCCGCGACGGTGTACCGCTGTCGGTGTTCAGCCCGGTGATCCGCGACGGCCGGATCGTGGAGATCAACATCCTGGCCGACCCCGCGCGCCTCGCGCGGCTCGACCTGCGGGGCATCGGGTGACGGCGGGTCCGGCCCAGCGGAAAACCCGTGTCGGTCGACCCCCTCCGGGTCCTACGCTCGTACGTCGTGGAGATCCGCAAGCTCGACGCGACGGCGCTGGCCGACGACGCGGTGATGCGCGCCTTCTACGACCTGGACCGGCGTGCCGAGCTCCACACCCGACCGGAGGCTCCCTTCTGGGACTTCCAGGACTTCCTGGGCGTGTTCCGCTCGCACGACTGCGGCGAACGGCTCGACCTGTTCGCGGCGTACGACGGCGACCGGATGGTCGGCAACGCCGTGCTGTGGTCCTTCCTGCTCGACAACGTCGACAAGGCGGCCTTCAAGGCGAGGGTCGACGTCCCCGACCGCGGCCGAGGCATCGGCCGGGCGCTCGTCGAGCGGGTGGAGCGGACCGTCCAGGACGACGGCCGGTCGCTGCTCATGACCGACACCACGCTCCCGTTCGACGACCGGGACAGCCACGGCTACCGACGGTTCCTCGAGGCCTGCGGCTACGAGTTCTCCATCTACGAGGTGGTCCGCCACCTCCCGCTGCCGGTGCCCGACGAGCGGATCCAGGAGTGGATCGACGAGGCGGCGCCGCACCACGCGGGCTACACGATCGAGACGTTCGTCGGCGCCGTGCCCGACGACCTCGTCGAGTCCTTGTGCGTGCTGTTCAGCCAGCTCGCGGTCGACGCGCCCACCGGCGTCGTCGACTTCGAGGAGGAGACCTACACGCCGCAGCGGTACGCCGAGGCACTGGCGACGATGGCCGCGATGGGCCGCGCCAGCTACGAGACCGTCGCCCTCACCCCCGACCGACAGGTGGTGGCGCAGTCCACGCTCGCCGTCTCGCTGGCCGACAACCCCCACGTCTACCAGTGGGGCACGTTCGTGCACCGCGAGCACCGCGGCCACCGGCTCGGCCTGGCCACCAAGGCGGCCAACCTGCGCGCCGTCCAGTCCGCGCGCAGCGACCTCAGTCTGGTGATCACCCAGAACGGCGACACCAACGACTACATGGTGGCCATCAACGAGCGGATGGGGTTCCGGCCGATCGAGGTCTCGGCCGAGTTCGTCAAGCACCTCTGAGCCCTCCCTCACCCCCACGGTCCCGCCCGGCACCACCTCCGAGCGGGCGATAGGATTTCTCTGGCGCGAAGGAGCCCCCCATGTCCTCTGACACCCACGTCGACCTCCCCGACCACATCGATGGCGCCGTCCTCAAGATCGCCGGCGTCGTCGTGCTGGGCGCGATCATGTCGATCCTCGACATCACGGTCGTCAACGTCGCGCTGCCGACGTTCCAGACCGTGTTCGGCAGCCCCGCGCACCCGATCGCGTACTCCACCGTCGCGTGGTCGGTCACCGCCTACACGCTGGCGCTGGCGACGGTGATCCCGATGACCGGCTGGGCCGCCGACCGGTTCGGCACCAAGCGCCTCTACATGACCGCCATCGCGCTGTTCGTGATCGGCTCCGCGCTGTGCGCGACCGCCTGGAGCATCGGCGCCCTGATCGGCTTCCGGGTGCTGCAGGGGCTCGGCGGCGGCATGCTGATGCCGCTCGGCATGACGATCATGACCCGGGCGGCCGGGCCCCACCGGATGGGCCGGCTGATGGCGATCCTGGGCGTCCCGATGCTGCTCGGCCCCATCCTCGGCCCGATCATCGGCGGCTACCTGATCCAGGTCGCGAGCTGGCACTGGATCTTCCTGATCAACGTCCCGATCGGCATCGTCGCCGTCATCTACGCCTGGCGGGTGCTGCCCCAGGACCGGCCCGAGCCGTCGGAGTCCTTCGACTTCCTCGGCATGGCGCTGATGTCGCCGGGCCTCGCCCTGTTCCTCTTCGGCGTCTCGTCCATCCCCTCCGAGGGCACTGCCAGCGCCCCCCGGGTCTGGGTCTCGATGCTGATCGGCGCCCTGCTGATGGTGCTGTTCGTCTTCCACTCCTTCCGCCCCGAGCACCCGCTGCTCGACCTGCGGCTGTTCAAGAACCGCAACCTCACGGTCTCGATCATCACCATGTTCCTGTTCGCGGCGGCGTTCTTCGGCGGCCTGCTGCTGGTCCCGACGTACTTCCAGGAGGTCCGCGGCGAGTCGACGCTGCAGGCCGGTCTGCTGGTGGCGCCGCAGGGCATCGGCGCGATGATCACGATGCCGATCGCGGGCTCCCAGGTCGACAAGCACCCGATCGGCCAGATCGTGCCGTTCGGCCTGCTCTTCATCCTGATCGGCATGTTCGGGCTGACCCAGCTCACCGCCACCACGCCGTACCCCGTGATCATCACCGAGCTCTTCGTGATGGGCCTCGGGATGGGGGCGACGATGATGCCGCTGTTCACCTCGGCCCTCAAGACGCTGAAGGCGCACGAGGTCGCCCGCGGCTCGACCCTGCTCAACATCACCCAGCAGATCGCCAGCTCGTGTCGGGGTCGCGGTCATGTCCGTGCTCCTGACCAACCACCTCCAGGCCTCCAAGCTGGCCGGCCCGGCGATGGCCTCGCTGAAGGACCCGGCGCTGGCCGCAGCCCTGAGTCCAGCCGCCATCGCGAAGGGACTCGAGGACGCCGCGAGCGCCTTCGCCCAGACCTACTGGGTCGCGTGGTCGCTGGTGCTGCTCACGGTCATCCCGGCGATGTTCCTGCCCCGGAAGCAGGAGGCCTCCCACCTGCTCGACGACGAAGGCGTCCCTCCCGTCGTCGTGCACTGAGCCCGACGCCGACGGGGCCTTCCCAGGGAGGTCCGCGCAGGGGTCGTGCGGAGGCATCCCCTCTCGTCGGACACGCCGGTGAGACCCCGGCCCCGTTCTTGATCTGGATAAAGTACAGTGACTTACTCCAGATTAGGAGAGGATCTTGCTGACGGTCGATCTGCATCAGCACCTGTGGCCGGCGACGTTCGTCGAGCTGCTGCGGCGGCGCACGCGCGCGCCGTACCTGCGGGACTGGCAGCTGGTGACCTCGGGCGAGCCGGCCTACGACATCCAGCCCCCCGACCACGAGGTCGGCCCCCGCATCGAGCTGGACCACCGGGCCGGCATCGGCCTGGCCTGCCTCAGCCTCTCCGCGCCGCTGGGGATCGAGGCCCTCCCGCGCGACGAGGCAGGGACCCTGATCGACGCCTGGCACGACGCCGTGCTCGACCTGCCCGACCACTTCGCCGCCTGGGCGTCCGTGCCGTCCGTCGAGCCCGACCTGGCGGCGCTCGCCGCCCTGCTGGCCGGGCCCTTCGTCGGCGTCCAGCTGCCCGCGACGTCGCTCACCGAACCGGCCGGCTGGGAGGCGCTCGGCGACGTGCTGCGGGTGGCCGAGCTGAGCGACAAGCCGGTGTTCGTCCACCCCGGCCCGACCCTGCCCGCGGAGAACCGGCCCCCCTGGTGGGCAGCCGTCGTCGACTACGTCGCCCAGCTGCAGGCAGCGTGGTGGGCCTGGCACGCGTGGGGCGGCCGCCGGCAGCTCCCGCGGCTGCGGCTCGTCTTCGCCGCCGGCGCCGGACTCGCGCCGATCCACCACGAGCGGCTCACCGCTCGCGGCGGCGCGCTCGGGGCGGTCGACCCGGGCGTCTTCGTCGACACGTCGTCGTACGGCGCCCAGGGGCTCGACGCGCTGACTCGTGCCCTGGGCATCGACGCCCTCGTGCTGGGCAGCGACCGGCCGTACGCCGAGCCCGTGCAGTCCCTGCTCGGAGAGGCCGCGACACGGGCCATGCGTGTCGACAACCCGTACCGGGCGCTCGGGCGCCTTCCGCACTCCGGTCACCAGACCGCGGAGAAGATGGAGGCAGTGGCATGAGTGTCGATGTACTCGGCGTCCCGGCTCGCGAGTCGACCCCCTCTGGCGGGCGACCTGACCCTCGAGACGCTGCCGGGCCGCGACCTCGACCAGGACGAGCTGCGATCGCTCGCCTCGTCGCTGGCCCTGGATCCCGGGCTCTGGCAGCACCACCTCGCGTTCGACGACGAGCACCGGGTCTACGTCTCCCTCTACCGCGACGCCCACGTCGACGTCTGGCTCCTGTGCTGGACCCCCGAGAACGACACCGGCTTCCACGACCACGACATCTCCTCCGGTGCCGTCGCGGTCGTGAGCGGCACCCTGGCCGAGCACAACCTCGCGGTCGACAACCAGACCATCGAGACCCTCGTCGAGGGCGGTCAGGTCTTCAGCTTCGGTCCTGACCACATCCACCGGCTCGTGGGCGTCGTCGACGGCTCGGTGTCGGTCCACGCCTACAGCCCGCCCCTGTGGCGGATGGGCCAGTACTCCGTCGCCGCCGACGGCCGGCTGCGTCGCCAGTCCGTCTCCTACGCCGACGAGCTGCGGCCCATCGACTGAGCCCACGGCGCGCGAGACGACGTCAGCCGCACTCCACGGCGAACTGGCGGAGCCGCTCCTGGATGGAGGCGTCCTGTCCGAAGGTCGGATCCTTCAGCTGGGCCACGGTGTAGGTCTCCGCCATCCGACCGGCCATGCAGCGCGCCCCGGCCCTCGGGAGCCCCGAGCGCAGGAGGCCGTCCCCGATGCCGGTCCGGATGGCTGCCAGGTCGATGGCGTCCTGCGCGTCGTCGTGGCCGACATCCGCCGCGTCCCGCGGGTCGCAGGACTGGAAGTCGAACGACGTCCCCGGACCGGCTGACGAGGGCTCCAGCGCCCGGTGCAGCCGCCCGCCATCCCTGCAACGCGGTGTACATCCGCGTGCTGTCGGCGGGTGTCCGGCCGGTGTAGGCCGCGCGGATGCAGGTGGTGCCGTCGTGCTGGTACCCGACGTACGCGTCACCGCCCCAGCCGTCCGCAGCCGCGAGGGCCTGAGGGAGCGGGAGGCGCTGCGCGAGCGTCACGTACCACGTCAGCACCCCGAGCTCGCCGTACTCGAACCTCTTCTCGCGCGCCTGCAGTGTCGGCAGGGCGACCTTGGCCGCCGAGGTGCTCCGCGTCAGGACCCGGAACGGGTCGAGCAACGCGGACTCGTGCGTCGGCGGATGCCGGAACAGCCGGTCGACCGCAGCGTTGCCGCCCTCCTGGGCGACCGTCTGCACGAGACCCTCACCGAGGTCGTACGGCGCGCCCATCATCGCCATCACCACGTGGGGGACCTCGGCGGTCCGGCGGTCGGCCTCGGACACCTCGGCGCGCTGGCTGGCGGCGAGGGCACGCCGCTGCCGTGGTCCGAGCGACGCCGCGTAGAGGTGCGCCACGCGTTGGGCGTCGCCCTCGACGATGGCGTCCAGCACGGACGCCTGCGAGGTGTCCGGACCCTTCTCGGACTCCTTGCCGAGCTTCTTCAGGCGAGCCCCGACCCGGAAGTGCTGGTCCTGGAGGACGTGCGTCAGCTCGTGGACCAGGGTGGCCTTGACGGCCGGAGTCACGTGGTGCCCGCGGACCGTGATCCGCTTGTCCTTGAACGAGTAGTACGCGTCGACGGCGCCGGCCTGTGCGTCGTTGTTTGCCTCGAGGAGGTTCACGTCACCGGCGATCAGCCCCAGGGCGCGCAGCTGCCCGGTGGCCTGCTCGAGCTGTCGACGGTCGTTCCTGCTGAGGTGCTTCTCATCGGTCGTCAGGGTCTTGGCGAACTTCGTGGGCGACAGGAAACGCACCGGGACGGGGTGGAGGAAGCTCAGGCCCCGCTCGTGGGCGGCGATCTTCGCGTACGGCGCGATCCGGCGGTCCCAGTGCGCGGGGTACGACGTCGCCGGAGGCGGCGGCGCGGCGTTCGGCGCGGAGTGATCGGGCCTCAGCAGCACGAAGGCCAGCGTCCCCGCCAGGGCGAGGGCCACGAAGGCGGCGACGCCCACCGCCCACAGCGGGATGTCGGAGGACGGCTCACCGCTCGGTGGGGCCTCGTACGGGGGAGCCGGAGGTGCCCCGAGATAGCTCATGGGCGGGAGGCTAACCCCGCTCGGGCGGCCGGGCGGGCGGAATCTGGAAGTCGGTACGCAGTCGTCGCCGCGCTACGCGGTTGCGGGCGTCGGCTACGTTGCGAGCATGAGCCCTTGGCGGGCACGGCGTGGGATCGCGGGCCGCGAGGCGAGGGCCCACCCCGAGGGTGGGAGCCCCGTCGGACGGCGGGTGGTCCTCGGCCTGCTCGGGCTCGGTGCGCTCGGGATCGCGACCGGCACCCGGGCGCAGACCGCGCTGACCACCGTGCTCGCACCGGTCCAGCTCCGCGACCCGACCGGGCTCACGTCGCTGCTCCCGGTCGGGGACACCTTCCGCTTCTACTCGGTGACCGGAGGGGTGCCGACGCGCGACGCCACGTCGTACCGGCTGACGGTCGGCGGCCTCGTCGACCGCCCCACCACGCTGACGCTCGCCGACCTCCAGGCGATGCCGCAGACCACCCTGGTCCGCGACTTCCAGTGCGTGACCGGGTGGCGCGTGCCCCAGGTGCACTGGAGCGGGGTGCAGCTGTCCAGGCTGCTCGACCACGCCGGCGTCCGGGCCGAGGGCAGGGCGATCCGGCTGACGTCCTTCGACGGCACCTACACCGACAGCCTGACCCTCGACCAGGCGCGGCTGCCCGACTGCATCGTCGCGCTGAAGATGCTGGGGGCCGACGTCACGCACAACCACGGCGGGCCCGTGCGGCTCTACGTCGCGCCGATGTACGGCTACAAGAGCGTGAAGTGGCTGTCGGGCATCGAGGTGACCGACCACGTCGTCGAGGGCTACTGGGAGCACCGGGGGTACGACGTCGACGGCTTCGTGGGCTCGTCCAACGGGCGGAACATCGATGAGCGCACCTGAGGTCGCCGCCGTCACCGGAGGGCGGGCGGACCATCGCCCGGTTCAGCGTGAGCTCGCGGTGGGTGCACGGCCTGACCGCCGCCTTCATGATCGTCTGCATCCTCACCGCGGCGGTCCTCTACAACGGGTCGATCGCCGTGCTCGTGGGGCATCGCTACCTCGTCGAGCAGATCCACGTCTACTCGGGCTTCGCGCTGCCGGTGCCGCTGGTCGCTCGGCATCGTGAGCAGGTCCTACCGCGACGACACCCGCCGGCTGAACCGCTTCACCTCGCGCGACTGGGCCTGGCTCCGGTCACGGGACCGCCGCGACGGCACGATCGAGGTCGGCAAGTTCAACGCCGGTCAGAAGCTCAACGCCTCGCTGTCCGCCGGCTCCATCGGGGTCCTGCTCCTGTCGGGCTGCGTCATGTACTTCACCCGGGCTCACGCCCCTGTCCTGGCGCAGCGGCGCGACCTTCGTGCACGACTGGTTCGCCCTCGCGGTCGGCCTGCTGGTCGTCGGCCACGTGGTGATGGCCACGAAGGACCCGCACGCGATGACCGGCATCCGGACCGGCCGCGTCCCGCTGCGGTGGGCCCGTCGCGAGCACGCCGCCTGGGCGCGCGAGGTCGCCGGAGACCCACCACCCTCGAGCCGACCCTGAGACGCGGGCCCACGAAGCCCGGGGGAAGAGTCAGGGCGCCACCCGATGTGGTGCGACCGCCGTACGACGCACAGTGGAGACGTCGGGGAAACGCCTCGACACACCACCCGAAGGACGTGCACCACCATGAACGACATCCGCCAGAGCTTCGCCCAGCAGGGACTGGTCCGGTCGAGTGACCGGCGCGTACTGGGCGGTGTCTGCGCGGGCCTCGGCCGCCGTTTCGGCCTGAGCCCGTGGACCGCTCGGCTCCTCTTCGTCCTGCTGCTCCTGGTCGTCCCCGGCAGCCAGATCCTGGTCTACCCGATCCTGTGGATCCTGATGCCCTCCGACGAGGCCGTCGGCGTCCGGGTCCAGGCCACCGGGCCGTCCCCGGCGGCCTGAGGCTCTCGGTCGGAGTCCACCCGGGTCAGCCGCGCCCGTTGTCCGCGTCCGCGCCGCGGGTACGCCGTACCCGGCGGCGGGTGCGGTGCGACGAGCGCCTGACCTGGTCGTCCAACGACTGGAGGGCGAGCGTCATGGCCATGGCCCGGCTGCTGGTGAAGGGAGTGCTCATCGAAGGCTCCTCGGTTGGTTCGGATCGTGCTTCGTGCTCTTCAGCCTGGGGCTGAGGTGGGCCACCGGGGATCGGTCATCGGCCGTAGCCGGCACCTCAGATCCCGCCGCGCACTGCGGGGCGACCACCTCAGGCCTCGTCTGAGGTAGCACCTCCGCCGGGATGGGTAGGGTCGAGCGGTGACCACGACGTCGTCCGGACCGATCCTGCTGCCGACCTCGCTGGTCGGCAGCTACGCCCAGCCCGACTGGCTGATCGACCGCGCCAAGCTGGCCGGCCGCTTCCCGCCCCGCGTCCGCGCCCGCGAGCTGTGGCGGGTCGACCCGGCCTACCTCGAGCAGGCGCAGGACGACGCCACGCTGCTGGCGATCCGTGCCCAGGAGGAGGCCGGGATCGACATCCTCACCGACGGCGAGATGCGTCGTGAGTCCTACTCCAACCACTTCGCGACCGCTCTCGACGGGGTCGACATCGACCACCCCGGCACCGCCCTCGACCGCAGCGGACACCCCAACCCGGTGCCTCGCATCGCCGGCCCGATCGAGCGCACGCGGCCGATCGAGGTCGATGACGTGCGGTTCCTCCGGGCCCACACCGACCACCCGATCAAGATGACCGTGCCGGGGCCGTTCACGATGTCGCAGCAGGCGCAGAACGACTACTACCCCGACCTCGAGGCCGCCGCGATGGCCTACGCCGGCGCCGTCAACGCCGAGATCAAGGACCTGCACGCCGCGGGTGCCGACATCGTGCAGATCGACGAGCCCTACATGCAGGCCCGGCCCGACGCCGCCCGCGCCTTCGGGCTCGCTGCGCTGCAGGCCGCCCTCGACGGCGTCACCGGCACGACCGCCGTACACATCTGCTTCGGCTACGCCGCGATCATCCACGAGCGGCCCGAGGGCTACTCGTTCCTGCCCGAGCTGGCCGGCTGCTCGGCCGACCAGATCTCCATCGAGACCGCGCAGTCAGGGCTCGACCTCGGCGTGCTGGCCGACCTCGCCGGCAAGACGATCATCCTGGGCGTGATCGACCTGTCCGACCACGAGGTCGAGACCGCGGAGACCGTCGCCGACCGGGTCCGCCGGGCCTTCCCCTACGCCTCTCCGGAGGCGATCACGATCGCCACCGACTGCGGGATGAAGTACCTCCCGCGGGCCAGCGCCGAGGGGAAGCTGCGCGCGATGGCCGGCGCGGCGGCCCTCCTGCGTGCCGAGCTGTAGCGGGCCGCCGTACTGCCGGCCCGCCACCCTCGTGGTCGGCGCGTTCCCGGGTGTGGGTCGACCGCCTGAGCACGCCACGAGGGGTGCTCGTGGGGCGGACGAGCGGCACGAGTCTGGGCCGGATGAGCCATCGGCGGCCCCGACCTCGTACACTGGCTGCATCGGCAACCCGTGGGGCGACTGACTGATCGAGGTCGCAGCCCGGCGGGGTGCGAGCGCCCGTCGGGCGCGGACGAGCCGAGGTGGACCCGAGCTCCTGCTCAGGCAGGACGGGGTGCCGACATCAGAACCCGCCGACACCAGGCGGACGCCGAAGGCGGGCTGTGCCCACCTCGGCGGTGCACGCGCATCAGGAAGAGAGCTGCTGGTTGGCCACACAGCGACGTCGTCGATCCGGTGACAGCCGGACGGCCCAGCGTCCCCGCAGCCGGACCCAGAACCGCCGGCGGGACGACGAGGGCATCATCCCCGTGCTCGCGCAGGCGGTCCGCGAGGTCGAGCGCGCCGTCACCAACCGACAGCTGACCTCCGGGCAGCGCTCGCGCTACCAGGCCGTGGCTCTGCTGGCGCGGGCCGAGCGCTCGCGGGTCCGGGCCGACGACTCGCTGACCGACCAGCAGCGCGACACCCAGCTCAAGCGCCTCGACGGGGTGGCCACGATCCTGGCGCAGACCGCAGCGCGGGAGCCGTCGCTGTTCCACCTGCTGGCCGAGGACGCGGAGATCTCCGACAGCACGCGGCGGCTCGAGCGTGAGATGCAGGCCGCGGCCGGCCTGGAGCCCGAGCCCGAGGCGCCGAGCGGGCCGGACGTCACCGGCGTACGACCGGAGCGCAAGGTGCTGCCGCAGTCGGTGCTCTCGGCCCAGCTCGCCAACCCGTTCCTGGTCCCCGACTTCTCGCAGGCCACACCCCGGGTCCAGGGTCGCCTCGCCGGCTGGGAGCTGATCACCCCGCTGCTGAACTCCTTCGAGCAGGCGGCCCCCGGCTCGCCGGCGTGCATGGACCTCCCCGAGCCGCGCCCGATCCTGCTGCCCCGGAACCTCGACCTGATGGCCCACCAGGCACGGCTGCTGGCCTCGGTGGCCGAGGGTCACCGCACGTTCCTGCTGGCCGACGAGCCCGGGTTGGGCAAGACCGCGCAGGCGCTGCTCGCCGCCCAGGTCGCGAACGCCTACCCGCTGCTGGCGATCGTCCCGAACGTGGTCAAGACCAACTGGGCCCGCGAGGCCGAGATGTGGACCCCCGGTCGGTCGGTCACCGTGATCCACGGCGACGGCGAGACCGTCGACGGGTTCGCCGACATCGTGGTGGTCAACTACGAGGTGCTCGACCGCCACGTCGGCTGGATGAGCGAGCACGGCTTCCGCGCGCTGGTCGTCGACGAGGCCCACTACATCAAGAACAAGAAGTCCCAGCGCTCGCAGAACGTGCTCGAGGTCTCGCAGCGGATCCGGCAACGCGTCGCCCGGCCCCTCCTGATGGCCCTGACGGGCACCCCACTGATCAACGACATCGAGGACTTCCGGGCGATCTGGCAGGTCCTCGGCTGGATCGAGGAGCGCAAGCCGGGCAACACCTTGATGGCGGCCCTCGAGGAGACCGGGTTCACGCCGGCCGACCACGCGTTCTATCCCGCGGCCCGGCAGGCCGTGGTCGACCTCGGCATCGTCCGCCGACGCAAGGTCGACGTCGCCGCCGACATCCCCGCCCGCCGGGTCGCCGACATCCCGGTCGAGCTCGAGGGCGCCGTCGGACGCTCGATCCGCGAGGCCGAGGAGCAGCTCGCCCAGCGCCTGGTCGGACGCTACCGGGCCGCCCTCGAGCACCGCCGCGCCGGCTCGTCCCACCTGGGCCTCGACGGCATCGACCACGAGCTCGTACGACGAGTGGCCGAGCGCGAGGTCGCGGAGGGCAGCGAGGCCAAGACCGGCGACAACGTCTTCACCATGGTCCGCAAGATCGGCCAGGCCAAGGCCGAGCTCGCCACCGACTACGCCGTCCAGCTGGCCCGCAGCGCCGGCAAGGTCGTCTTCTTCGCCAAGCACCTCGACGTCATGGACACCGCGGAGGAGATCTTCGCCCGGCGCGGCGTCCGGGCCACCTCCATCCGCGGCGACCAGACCCGCACTGCTCGACAGGCCGCGATCGACGGCTTCGTCGACGATCCCGAGGTCAAGGTCATCGTCTGCTCGCTCACCGCCGCGGGCGTGGGCATCAACCTCCAGGTCGCGTCCAACGTGGTGCTCGCCGAGCTCTCGTGGACGAACGCCGAGCAGACGCAGGCGATCGACCGGGTGCACCGGATCGGTCAGCACGAGCCGGTCACCGCCTGGCGGATCATCGCAGCGCAGACGATCGACTCCAAGATCGCCGAGCTGATCGACAGCAAGGCCGGTCTCGCTGCCCGCGCCCTCGACGGTGCCGACGAGGAGACCACGACCACGGCCGACGTCCAGGTCGAGACGTTGATCGCCGTGCTCACCGAGGCACTGTCCGAGGCCGCCGACCTCGACTGACCCGCGGACTCCGTCGGCCCGCCCTGCGCCACGACTCGGGCGTCGACCGGAGGTTCCGGGCCGTTCCCCTTGCCCCAGGAGCGTCTCGGGGTGACAGTGGGGAGAGGTCGTGCCGAGGAGGTTCTCGTGAGCACTGTCATCGCCCCGACCGGGGCCCGCACCTTCCGGGGCCGACGCGACCGCCGCGCCGAGCGTCGCCGCCTCGCCCGGCAGGACGTCCTGTCCGCCAGGCTGGCCGAGCTCCACTCCCTGGGCAGGCGTGCTCGCGCGGGCCGCCACGATCGTCGGGGAGGGCTGGGTCCAGGGTGCCTGGTTCGCCGTGTCCACACGGAGCGGCGAGCGCGTCGTCACGGGCTACGACCTGCGCCTGCTGAAGAACCACCCGGTCACGGGCGCGTGCCTCGTCGGAGCCGTCGTACAGGCCGGTGGGGGTCCGGGGGCTGTGCGGTCGCAGACCGTGCAGCGGAGCCTGGACCTGACCTGGCACACGTTGCGAGAGGACTCGGGTCACCCGGTCGCCTGGTGCCCCTCACCGCCGGTGCGCACGATGCAGGTGCTCGACCTGACCCACTGGAACGACGCGCCGCGGCGGACGCAGGCCGAGGTCGTCGACCTGCTCACGGCTGCACAGGGAACGGTGGCGGCCGAGCGGGTCAGGTGTCTCGACGAGAGGGCCGCGCTCGGCGCCGGTCAGCCGAGCTGACCGGCGCCCGGACGCCGCCTCAGGAGTCGGAGTCTGCTCAGTCGGCGACGTAGAACATCCGCTTGTTGACGAACTCGTCCATGCCGAGCGGGCCGAGCTCGCGACCGAAACCGCTGCGCTTGACGCCGCCGAACGGCACCTCGGCGCCCTCGCCGGCCGGGGTGTTCACGTTGGACATGCCCACCTCCAGGCGCTGGGCGACCTTGGTCGCACGCTCGGGGTCGGTGCTGAAGACCGCGCCGCCGAGCCCGTACGCCGTGTCGTTGGCCAGGGCGAGGGCCTCGTCGTCGTCGGAGACCTTGTAGACCACCGCCACCGGACCGAACAGCTCCTCGCGGTAGGCGCGCATGTCCTTGGTGATGCCGGTGAGGACCGCCGGGGAGTAGTACGCCGCCGGGCCCTCTCCGAGGACGCCGCCCGCGTGCAGCGTGGCGCCCTTGCCGACGGCGTCCTGCACCTGCTCGGCGAGCTTCTCCGCGGCCGCGCGCGAGGAGAGCGGCGCGAAGGTGCCCTCCTCCTCGGCGGTCGGGTCGCCGGGGCGGAGGTCCTTCGCGTGCTCGGTGAGCCGCGCCACGAAGCCGTCGAAGACGTCGTCCATGACGATCATCCGCTTGTTGGAGTTGCAGGCCTGGCCGGTGTTGCTGATCCGGGTCTCCCAGGCGGTGTCGGCCGCGGCCGCGACGTCGTCGGTGTCGAGGATGACGTAGGGGTCGGAGCCGCCGAGCTCGAGCACGCACTTCTTGAGGTTCTTGCCCGCGATGGCCGCGACGACGGCACCGGCGCGCTCCGAACCGGTCAGCGAGACACCGGCGATGCGCGGGTCGGCGATCATGGTCTCGATCTGGTCGTGCGAGGCGAAGACGTTGACGTAGGCGCCGTCGGGCACCCCGGCGTCCTTCATCAGCTGCGCGACCGCGAGCGCCGAGCCGGGCACGGACTCGGCGTGCTTGAGGATGACGGTGTTGCCCAGCATCAGGTTCGGCGCCGCGAACCGGGCGATCTGGTAGAAGGGATAGTTCCAGGGCATGATGCCGAGGAGCGCCCCGATCGGGAGCTTCTGCACGACGGCCTTGCCGCCGGAGAAGGTCTTGATCGGCTGGTCGGCCGCGAGGGTCGGGCCCTCGTCGGCGAAGTAGTCGAAGATGTCGCCACAGAACTCCGCCTCACCCACCGCCTCGCTCAGCGGCTTGCCCATCTCGCGGGTGGCGATCGCCCCCAGCTCGTCCTTGCGCTCCACGAACAGCTCGGCGATCCGGTGGACCACCTTCGCGCGGTCCTCGATCGGCACGTCCTTCCACGCGTCGTACGCCGCATGGGCGGACGCCAGGGCAGCCTCGACCTCGGCGTCGGTCGCCGTGTCGAAGGTCTGCTCCACCTGACCGGTCGCGGGGTTGAGGATCTGGTAGTCGGGGGACGTCTGGGTCTGGCTCATCGCACTTCTCCTTGCTCGGGGCTCGCTGAGACGAAACTAGCCGCTGCGGATCCACCCGTTCCACCGGGTGCCGCTCCGGGCGGTCGTGGGCCGGGTCAGGGGACCCACACGGCCGCGTCGTGCGCGAAGACGACCCGGCGAGGGTCGAAGGCGAGGATCCGGTGCATCCACGGGCTCGCGTCGGGGAGCGGGGCTCGGTGACCCAGCGCGGTCGCCCGGGCGGCCAGGGCGTCCGCGGACCACTCCGACGCGACGTCGTGAGCCTGTCCCGCCAGCACGACCGAGCCGTCGTCACACTCCACGACGAGCGACTGATGGCCTGCCACGTGCCCGGGCGTGGGTACGACGTGCACACCGGGCACGATCTCCGCCTCCCCGTCGAGCAGCTCGTAGCGAGCGCCGTCGAAGTCGACGAGTGCCGCGATCGTGTAGTCGCCCGCGCGGGCCGTCTCGAGCTCGGTGCGCTGGCAGAACAGCGGCCGGCCGCCGAGCTGCGGGTTGCCGCCGATGTGGTCGAAGTGCAGGTGACAGTTGGCGACCAGCGCGACGTCGTCGGGCGCGAGCCCCGCTGTCGCCAGGGCCTCGGTGAGGGGGATGCGACGCGGCCGGTACCACGCCTCCGTCTCCTCGTCCGTCTCGCCGAGGCCGGTGTCGAGCAGCAGGACACCGGCCGCGGTGCGTACGACGTACGCCAGGACCGCCTCGACGCGCGGCAGCCCGGTGCCGGTCTCCTCCGCGGGCCGGACGAACGTGCCGAGGTCGAGCCGGCGTACGTCGTCGATCCGCATCGCCCCAGGCTAGGTCCTCGCGCCTGTCATGATCGCGCCATGAGCAGGGAGGAGATCGACGACTACCTGGCCGGTCTCGAGGAGCCGCAACGCAGCACGCTCGAGGCGCTGCGCCGTTCGATCCTCGACGTCGTGCCGGACGCCGAGCAGTGCATCTCCTACGGGATGCCGGCGTTTCGCGTGGACGGCAAGGTCGTGGCCGGGTTCGCGGCGTTCCGCCGGCACCTGAGCTACCTGCCCCACAGCGGCGATGTGCTCGCCGACGTCGGTGAGGCCGTCGCGGGGTACGCAGCCACCCCCGGTTCGCTCCACTTCCCGGTCGACCAGCCCCTTCCCGACGGCCTCGTGCGGGCGCTGGTCGAGGCGAAGATGCGCCGGGTCGGCCTGCTGTAGGCCCTCCCAGGTTCGTGTGCCGGGGACGGTCTAGAGGTCGTCGGGCACGCGACCCCGGGCGGCAGGGGCGAGGACGAGGTCGAAGCGGATCCGCGACCAGGGGCCGGTGACCTGCCGGCCGTCCGGCGTCGGCGTACCGGGGAGCAGGTGGTCGACGTCGACGACGAGGGAGTCGCGGACGCCGAAGACGCTGTCGGCGTCGAGGTGGGCGTCGCCGCGGGGGAAGACGTGGGTGACCAGGGTGCGGTGACCCTCGGCGACGACCATCAGGTGCAGGTGCGAGGCGCGCATCGGGGAGCGGCCGGTGGCCCGCAGGAGCTCGCCGACGGGGCCGTCGTCCGGGATCGGGTACGGCGTGGGGGTGACCGCCCAGAAGCGGTAGCGACCCCGGGGATCGGTGTGGAGGTGGCCACGGGCGGCGACCCGGTCGTCGCCGTACTGCACGTCGTAGAGCCCGTCGGCATCGGCCTCCCAGACCTCGAGCAGCGCGCCGGCGACCGGCGCACCGGAGGTGTCGGAGACCGTGCCCTCGACCCAGCAGGGCTCCCCCGCCGCAGCGCCCGAGATGTCGCCGCCGAGCCCGACGTCGGGCGACCCCTCGACGAAGAACGGCCCGAAGACCGTGGCCTCCGTGGCGTTCGCGTAGGCCTCGTTGTTGATCGTGATCGTCTGCATCGAGGCGCCGAGCACGTCGGAGAGGAGGATGAACTCCTGACGCCGGTCGTCGGTGAGGTGTCCGACCGCGGTGAGGAACTCGATCGCCCGCCACCACTCGGCCTCGGTCAACCGCGTCTCGCGCAGGAACGCATGGAGGTGCCGGGTCAGCGCCTCGACGAGCTCGCGCGTACGCGGGTCCGGCGTCCCGGCGAACGACGCCACGACGCGCTCGACCAGGTCCGCCTCGCGGGCCTGCTGCTCGGGAGGGACGGCACTCACGCCGGGTCCTCCCCGTCGTAGGCCGCGTGGAGCAGGGCCTCGACGTCCTGCGCCGTGACCGGGATCGGGTTGGTCGCCGGGGCGGCCTCGAGGATCGGGCCGACGGCCAGGTCGAGGTCGGCCTCGGCGAGGCCGAGGGCGCGGAGCGACCGCGGCGCGTCGACCTCGGCCCGCAGCCGCTGCAGACCGGCCAGCGCCGTGTGTGCCCCGAAGGCCGCTGCCATCCGGGCGTCGAGGTCGGGCACCGCCGGGGCGTTCAGCGCCAGCACGTAGGGCAGCACCACGGCGTGCGTCTCGGCGTGCGGCAGGTCGAACATCCCACCGAGCACGTGGCAGATCTTGTGGTGCAGCCCCGAACCCGCCGAGGCGAAGGCCACCGCCGAGAGGTAGGCGCCGTAGAGCGTCTGCTCGCGGCCGCCGAGCTCACCGGGGTCGGCCACGACGCGGGGCAGTCCGGCCGTCAGCGCGCGGATCCCCTCCAGGGCGAGGGCCTGGTCGATCGGGTCGGCGCGAGGGCCCCACATCGCGTCGACGCAGTGCGCGAGCGCGTTGAGTCCGGACGCCACGCTCGTGTCGACGGGCAGGCCGAGGATCAGGCTCGCGTCGTAGACGACGGCACGAGGCAGGACCCGCCGATCGACCCCGGTGGTCTTGCGTCCTCCCTCGGTCAGACCCCAGACGTCGGTGGCCTCGGAGCCGGCGTACGTCGTGGGGACGGCGACGATCGGGAGCCCGGTGGTCAGCGCGACGGCCTTGGCGAGCCCCGTGGTCGAGCCGCCTCCGACGCTGACCAGCACGTCGACGCCGTGCTCCTGCGCCACCGCCCGGGCGCGCTCGGCGACCTCGAGCGGCACGTGGCGGACGACGTCGGTGTGGAGCACGACCACGGGTACGCCGGCCAGCACCGGGTCGGCACGAGCGGCGTCGGTGGCGACGGCCATCACGCGCGACCCCTCGAGCCGGTGTACCTCCTCGGCCACCGCGTCGGCGGCCTCGCCCGCAGCGAAGCGCACCCGCTGCGGCAGGGTCTCGTGGGCGAAGCGCAGCGGGGCGGGGGTCACCTCTGCATCATCGACGCGGCGGCCGGCCGGCGCCACACCTGCCCACGCGACGGGACCGGCCCGTGAAGCGTTTGGGAAATTCTCAGGAAGGCCCGACCTGGCCCGCCCGGGCCAGGGGAAGTCCGGCTCTCCCGGCACACGAGTCACACGAGTCGCCTCCGACTCCGCCCGGCCGCTCCCACAGCCGAGCCTGCGTGGCCCGAGGACGCCATTCAACCCGTGGCCCCGGTCGTTCTACTCTCGCCCTCTGGGGCCGGCTCGACGTGTGGGCCGGCACAGACGGGGGTAATTGGACCGCGGCGGTGTGTCGGGGGGCGCGGCCGCGGTCTCCGCCCTCGACGGGCCTCGAGCTCCGCTACGGGAGCTCGGCCTCGATCTCCTCCTCGGGCTCGAGCGGCTCGCGCGCGGTCTTGGCCCACGAGCCGCGACCGGTCACCTGCCGCGCCAGCCCGCGTGCGATCGCGGGGAAGGTGAGCCACGAGTAGACGGTGTAGGGCAGCAGGCACGCGAGGGCCACACCCAGCGCCGCGGACGCCGCGGCCCCGGGCGAGCAGCGCGAACAGTCCCGGGCCGGCGGTGGTGACCAGGAAGAAGACCACGATCGGCCAGGCCGCCGACCAGAACCCGATGCTCGTGGTGAGGGCGATGACGACCGCCGTCACCAGCGCCAGCGCGGTGTACATCTGCAGCGCCGGGAGCAACAGGTAGCCGGTCATGTCGAGGCGGGCCAGCGGCGAGACCCGCGCCCGTCGTACGGTCGAGAAGAGACTCATCGCCTGCCACGAGCCCTGCGCCCACCGGGTGCGCTGGCGGTAGAGCGGCCGCAGGGCGGTCAGGCCCTGCTGGCTGACGTGGCTGCGCACCTCGTGGTGTCCGTGCCAGCCGGCCTCGATCAGCCGGAGCCCGATGTCCTGGTCCTCGGTCAGCCGATGTCGCCACGGGCCCTCGGCCGTGGCGACCGCGTCGAGGGCCGCGAGCCGGTTGAACTGGCCGTTCCCGCCCATGTTGGCCGTGCCCCACGCCGTGCGCCCGAGCTGGAAGACCAGTCCGAACACGGAGAACTCCACGTCCTGCGCCCAGCTCAGCCAGCGGTGCCGGTTGTAGATCCGGACCTGTATCTGGACCCCGGCCGTGCGCGGGTCGCCGAAGTGGGGCGCCACGCTCTCGGGGGCCCCCGGCTCGAGCCGGCCGTCGGCGTCGACGATCACGATCACGACGTCGTCGGGAGTGCGGTGACGGTGCTCGGGCGAGGTGAGCACGGTGTGGTGCACGTAGTGCCACGCGTTGTTGAGGGCGGCCGCCTTCCCCTGCCGGGCCTCGGGCGGGTCGCGGCGCAGGACCTGGAGGAACGGGTCGTCCATCGCCGCCAGCAGGTCGGGGGTCGCGTCGTCCGAGCCGTCGTCGACGACGACCACGACCTTCTCCGTGGCCCGGACCGCCCGCAGGCGCTCGACGCTGTCGGCGATCGTCACCTCCTCGTTCAGCGCCGGCACCAGGAAGACCCAGAGGAAGTCCTGCTCCGTGCGCGCGTCTGAGGACGCCGCGATCCGGACCAGCATCTCGCGGGCGGCACGTGCCTTGACCCTCAGCACGATGAGCTGGGCGAAGGACAGGACGGTGACCAGGAGCGCGATCACGAAGCCGACCTGGATCACGATCGGCAGCCCGGCGTACGGGTTCCACCACGTGCCCGAGGCCCAGGGCGTCATCTCACGTCGGCTCCCTCGAGCAGCTCGTCGTGCGCCTCGGGTACGGCGAGACGGTCGGGCATCGAGTGCGTGAGGGCGGCCCGCGGGTCGTCGTCGAAGCCGCCGGCCCGTAGCACCGCCGAGCCGGTCGAAGCCGCTGCCGAACGGCGACGGCTCGGGGGCCGCGAAGGCGACGTGCTCGAAGGCCGCGACGATCCGCTCGGAGGCGTGGCCGTCGCCGTAGGGGTTGCTCCGCGAGGCCATCGCGAGATAGGCGTCGGGGTCGTCGAGGAGCGTCGACGCGCTGGAGACGATCGCGTCGACGTCGGTCCCGACCAGACGCAGCGTGCCCGCGTCGACGCCCTCCTGGCGCTCGGTCTCCTCGCGGACGACGAGCACCGGGGTGCCGAGCGCCGGCGCCTCCTCCTGGATGCCGCCGGAGTCGGTGATCGCCAGGTAGGCCCGCTTGAGCAGGCGGGCGAACGCGGTGTACTCCATCGGGTCGCACCAGCGACACGTTGGCGCGACCGGAGAGCCGCGCCTCGAGCACCTCGGCGACCCGGGGGTTGGGGTGCACCGGCAGCACGAACCGCACGTCGGGGTAGCGGTCGGCGAGCGTGGCGACGGCGGTCCCGATCCGCTCCAGACCGGAGCCCCAGTTCTCGCGCCGGTGTGCGGTGACGACCACGACCCTGGTCGCCTCGTCGTGCTCGAGGTCGGCCAGCAGCGGGTCGCCGTAGGGCGTGTGGAGAGCGGCCGCCCAGTCGAGCGCGTCGATGGCGGTGTTGCCGCACACGAAGATCCGGTTGAGCGGAACGCCCTCGCGGACCAGGTTCTCGCAGTTGCGGTCGGTCGGGCGCGAGATGGAACGCGGCGATCCGCGAGATGATCTGGCGGTTGAGCTCCTCGGGGTACGGCGAGCGCGTGTTGCCCGTGCGCAGACCGGCCTCGACGTGCACCACCGGGATCTGCAGGTGGAACGCCGAGACCGCGGCGGCGGCGGCGCTCGTGGTGTCGCCGTGGACCACGCAGGCCGCCGGGTAGGTCTGGTAGTCACGCTCCGGCACCGGGGCGGTGGAGCGCCCGAAGGTGTCGACGCAGAAGCTCTCGAACCCCGTCAGCACGGCGCAGAACAGGCCGTTGAGGCTGAGCGACGGGTCGGCGACGGCCAGGTTGACGTCGGTGTCGAGGCCCGCGAGCCCGAGCACGTCCTCGACCACGTGCGGATGCTGTCCGGTCGCGACCACCACCGGATCCATGTGGGGGCTGGCACGGATCGCCTTCACCAACGGCAGCAGCTTGATCGCCTCGGGGCGCGTGCCCACCACGACCAGCACCTTGCGCGGTGAGCTCGGAACGTACGAGGAACCCGGACCCTCAGCCATCGCCCCACCATAGGTCCCCGTGGCCCGGGGCGACCACGGCTGGCTGGGGTCAGTCGTGCGGGAAGACCACGACCGAGCGGCCGCCCTCGCCGCGCCGCATCCGGTCGAAGGCATCCGGGACGTCGGCGAGGGAGATCCGGTCGGTGATGGTGCCGGCCAGGTCGATCCGGCCCGCACGCACGTGGTCGACCAGGACGGGGATGTCGCGCTCGGGGTCACTGTTGCCGTAGATGCTGCTCGTCAGCGTGCGCGCGAAGTGGAAGAGCTCGAGCGGGTTGAACGTCACCTGCTGGTCCCGCGGACCGAGGCCGACGACCACGCACGTGCCACCACGCCGTACGGCGGCCCAGGCCGTGCGGATCGTCGCCGCGGAGCCGACGCACTCCAGCGCCTTGTCGGCGCCGCGGCCCCCCGTCAGCGCCCGGACCTGCTTGGCCAGGGCGGGGTCGGCGAGCAGGAAGTCGGTGGCCCCGGCCGTCCGGGCGAGCGTCTCCTTGGCCGCGGCGGTGTCGACCGCGATGATCCGGCCGGCGCCGGCCAGACGCGCCCCGGTCACGGCCGAGAGGCCCACACCACCGAGGCCGACCACCAGGACGGTCTCGCCGGGCTGGACCTGTGCGGCGTGCTGGACGGCGCCGACGCCGGTGAGGACCGCACAGCCGAGCAGGGCCGCCTCCTCCAGGGGTACGTCGTCCGGCAGCGGCACGACGGCAGTGGCCGGACAGACCACCTCGTCGGCCATCGCACCCAGACCGAGGCAGGCCTCGAACGGCGTGCCGTCGGCGAGCGCCCCGCCCGGCGTACCGGTCAGACCCTCGATCGCCGAGCAGAGCCAGGGCTCGCCGTGGAGGCAGAACCAGCACGTGCGGCACGGCACCGCCCAGTTGAGGACGACGTGGTCGCCGACGACCACCGCGGTCACGTCGTCTCCGATCTCGGTGACGACCCCCGCGGCCTCGTGGCCGAGCACCTGTGGGTACGACGGCGACAGCGTGCCGTTGACCATCGAGAGGTCGGAGTGGCAGACGCCCACGCTCGCGACCCGCACCCGGACGTCGGCCGGCGTGAGCGGCCGGAGCTCGACGTCCATCACCTGCAGGGTCTCCGTCCCGGTGGCGACGAGTGCTCGCGTCATCGTGCTCCTTCGGTCGGCGGGTGCGTCCGCTCGATCGTAGGTGGTGCCGCGAGGGCGTCTCCGGGCCGTGGTTAGGCTCGCGCGCATGACCGACCTCCAGCTCGTGCTCGGCGCGATCTGCGTCGTGGTGGCCGGCTGGCTGGTGGTGCTGATCGTGCTCGACCGGCAGCCGGGCGACCTGCTCTACGGCGTGCTGGCGGTCGTCGAGGTCGGGCTCGTCGGGCAGCTGGTGATCGGGCTGGTGCGGGTGTCGGGCGACCACGGCGACCTCAACGTGGCGGCGTACGTCGGCTATCTCGTCGGCTCGCTGCTGGTGCTGCCGGTCGCGTTCCTCTGGTCGGTCGGCGAGCGGACGCGGTCGGGCACCGCGGTGCTGCTGGTCGGGGTGGTCGCGGTGGCGTTCCTGTTCCTGCGGCTGCAGCAGCTCTGGTCCTACCGATGAGCGGGCGCGCCGTCCCGTCCACGCGCCACGGCCTGGGCCGGGTGCTGGTGTTCGTCTACGGGCTGTTCGCGGTCGCGGCCACCGCACGCGCGCTGGTCCAGCTGGCGACGGATGCCTCGAAGGCGCCGGTCGCCTACTCGCTGTCGTTGTTCTCCGGGCTCGTCTACATCGTCGCGACGTGGGCGCTCGCGACCGACCGCCGGAAGGTCGCGATCGCGACGATCCTGGTCGAGCTGACCGGGGTCCTGGTGATCGGCACCCTCAGCCACCCGTCCGACCTCGACCAGGCGAGTGTCTGGTCCGACTACGGCAACGGCTACGGCTTCGTGCCCCTCGTGCTGCCGCTGGTCGGACTGTGGTGGCTGTGGCGGCTCGGGCGCCAGGACCCCCCGCCGTCCGACCCGGCCTGATCCGGGCGGGGGCTCTGTCGGACTACGGCGCTCAGCGACGTCCGCTGAACGACGCCGCGCTGTGGCCACCGGAAGAGGCACGGGCCGCGGTCGCCGGACGGCGCGAGCGGTTGCCGCCCGACCGCTGACCGGACGCCTTCTGACCCGACGCCTTCTGGCCGGACGCCTTCTGGCCCGAGCCCGAGCGACCACGCCCGCCACCGCCACCGCCGCGACGGTTGCGCCCCCCGCCGCCGCCGCCAGAGCGCGTCTGGGACGACGACGAAGGAGTCGTGGGCTCGAGGGAGCCGGACAGGGTCCGCTCCCCCGGGGCGAGCTCGACCAGCACCGGGTGGGTCGAGCCGTTGATCCGGGTGGTCGTCGGCTTGATGCCGGCGGCGCGGGTCAGGTCGCGTACGTCGCGCACCTGCTCGCTGGTCATCAGCGTGATGACGGTGCCGGCGTTGCCGGCGCGCGCCGTACGGCCGGAGCGGTGGAGGTAGGCCTTGTGCTCGACCGGCGGGTCGGCGTGGACGACGAGAGCCACGTCGTCGACGTGGATGCCGCGGGCGGCGATGTCGGTGGCGACGAGCGCCTCGGCCCGCCCGGAGTGGAAGGCCTCCATGTTGCGGGTGCGAGCACCTTGCCCGAGGTTGCCGTGGAGCTCGACGGTCGGGACGCCGCTCTTGTTCAGCTGGCGGGCGAGCGCCTTGGCACCGTGCTTGGTCCGGGTGAACACGATGATGCGGCCCGGCGCGCTGGCCAGGTCGACGAGGATCGGCACCCGGTGCTCGCGGTCGACGTGGAGCACGTGGTGGCTCATCGTCGAGATCGGCGACTGCACCGAGTCGGCCTGGTGGGTCACCGGGTCGTGCAGGAACTGCTTGACCAGGGTGTCGATCGCCTTGTCGAGCGTGGCCGAGAAGAGCAGCCGCTGGCTGCGCTGCGGGGTCCGGCCCAGGATCCGGCGTACGGACGGGAGGAAGCCGAGGTCGGCCATGTGGTCGGCCTCGTCGAGCACGGTGACCTGGACGTCGTCCAGCGTGCAGTGGCCCTGACCGATCAGGTCCTCGAGCCGTCCGGGGCAGGCGACGACGATGTCGACGCCCTTGCGGAGCGCGGTCACCTGCGGGTTCTGCCCCACGCCGCCGAAGACGGTCCGGGTGGTGAGCCCCGCGGCCGCGGCGAGCGGCGCGAGGGCGGCGTCGATCTGGCCGACGAGCTCGCGGGTCGGCGCCAGGATCAGGGCACGAGGAGCCCGGGTACGGGCGGTCGGGCCGTCGACCAGGCGCGCGACGATCGGGAGCAGGAAGGCGTAGGTCTTGCCGGAGCCGGTGCGGCCCCGGCCGAGCACGTCGCGCCCGGCCAGGGAGTCGGGCAGCGTCGCGGCCTGGATCGGTGTGGGTGTGTCGATGCCCTGACGGGCGAGGACGGTGGACAGGCGTGTGGGCACGCCGAGAGAGGAGAACGAGGTCAAAGGAAGGCGCTATCTGTGCGGTGCCTCACCGACAGCCGTGATCCGAAGGTTTCGGGCGGCTACGCACGGAGCAGGGGTGACTGCTACGACGTGCGGACAACTCGCGGTGAGAGCTCGACGAGCTGATGGCTCCAACCTACCGGAGGTACGCCGTCGTACCCGAATCCGCGCCGACCTGCGACGATGCCGCCGTGACGAGCTCGCGCGAGGAGACCGCCCGGCTGCTGGACCGGATCGACGAGATCGACCCGCGGATCCGGGCGGTGAGCGCGGTGAACCCCCACGCGCTCGCCGAGGCGGAGTCCGCCGACCACGCGAGTGCGGCCGGCCGCAGACTGTCGCCGCTCCACGGGCGGCCGGTCCTCGTCAAGGACAACATCGACACGGCCGGGCTGGCCTCCACCGCGGGCTCGCTGGCCCTGGCCGACGAGCCGCCGGCACGCGACGCGCCTCTCGTACGACGCCTGCGCGAGGCGGGCATGGTCGTGCTCGGCAAGACCAACCTGAGCGAGTGGGCCAACATCCGCGACGAGCACGCGACGTCCGGCTGGAGCGCCCACGGCGGCCTGACCCGCAACCCCTACGCCCTCAACCGCACGGCCTGGGGCTCGAGCTCGGGCAGTGGTGCCGCCGTCGCGGCCGGACTCGCTCCCTTCGCCATCGGGACCGAGACCAACGGCTCGATCACGGCCCCCGCGGCCGCCTGCGGCCTGGTGGGGCTCAAGCCCACGGTCGGGCTCGTCGACACCACCGGGGTCGTCCCGATCTCGTCGAGCCAGGACGCGCCGGGTCCGATGACGCTCACCGTCGCCGACAACGCGGCCCTGCTCGACGTGCTCGCGGGGACCGACCTGTCCGCGACGCTCGACGCGGGCGTGCAGGGCCTGCGGATCGGCGTACCCCGCGACCTGTGGGGCTACAGCGCGGCGGCCGACGCGGCCGGCGAGCGCGCCCTGGCGACGCTGTCGGCAGCCGGCGCCGAGATCGTCGACGGGCTGGGGCTTCCGGCGCTCAAGGACCTCGACGACCAGCACCTGCTCGACCTGATGCTGATCGAGCTCGTGGACGGGTTGGCGACGTACCTCGAGGCGCGCGACGCCTCCGTCCGCTCGCTCGCCGACGTCGTGGAGTTCAACCGCAGGCACGCCGACCAGGAGATGCCGTGGTTCGGACAGTCGCTGTTCGAGCGTGCGCTGGGTCTCGACGGACTCGCGTCCGACGACTACCGCGACGCGGTCGCTGCGTGTACGGCGGCCGGGCTGACCGAGCTCGACCACACCCTGTCGACCCATCGCCTCGACGCGCTCCTGGCCCCCGCCATGGCTCCGCCGAGCCCGATCGACCTCGTCAACGGCGACCACGGATCCGGCGGCGCGAGCGACTCGAGCGCCCTGGCCGGCGCGCCGATCCTGACGCTGCCGATGGGGCTGGCGCACGGGCTGCCGGTGGCGGTCAGCACGTGGGGGGCGCGCGGCAGCGAGCAGACGCTCTACGCCGTCGGCCGCGCCCTCGAGGTGGGCCGCGACGCGACGACCGGCCCGCTACCGGAGCCGACGTACCCCGCCTGGGTCTGAGGGTTTCCGCCGGCGGCCCTCGGGTACGTTCGGGGGGTGAGTGAAACTTCAACCGTCACGGACCTGCTCGCCACCCTCCGTGCTTCCCAGGACCGCCTGACCGCCGCGCTCGGCGGGTTGACCGAGGAACAGGCGCGCAGCCAGTCCTACGACGACGACTGGTCCGTCGCCCAGGTCGCCTCCCACCTCGGCTCCGGGGCCGAGCTCTTCACCACGTTCCTCGAGGCGGGCCGCCGGGGGGACGACGCGCCCGGCACCGAGGCGATGCAGCCGGTCTGGGACGCGTGGAACGCCAAGGAGCCCGGCGTCCAGGTGCGCGACGCGGTCGCGGTCAACGACGCGTTCCTCGCCGCGGTGGACGGCCTGACCGCCGAGCAGCGCGACGCGTGGCGGCTCGACCTGTTCGGCTCGGTGCGCGACCTGCCCGACTTCCTGCGGATGCGGCTGGCCGAGCACGCCGTCCACACGTGGGACATCGTGGTGGCCTTCGACCCGAGGGCCACGCTCCCCGAGGACGCGTCGACGTACGTCGCCGACAACCTCGCCCTGATCGCGGGCTGGACGGGCCGGAAGCACGACGAGCAGGTCTCCGTCGAGGTCCGCACCACCGCACCCGAGCGGGCCTACCACCTCGACCTCGGGCCGGGCGGCGTGCGGCTCGCGCCCTCGTCCGACGACACCGACTCGGCCGCGGTGCTGTCGCTGCCGGCCGAGGCGTTCATCCGGCTCGTCTACGGCCGGCTCGACCCCGACCACACCCCCGCAGAGGTCGAGGTCCGGGGCGTCGACCTCGACCTGCTGCGCCGGACCTTCCCCGGGGTCTGAGCGACTAGAGCAGCCGCTCGGCGTACGGGCGGGTCTGCGGGTCGGAGAACCAGTTGGAGTGGCGGTGGGTCGGCGGCGGCGCCGGGTCGGCGTCCTCCCACAGCACCGGCGGGTCGAGGATCCAGTGGTCGACGGCCCCGCTCTCGCGGCTGCGCGCCCACCCCCCGATGTAGTCGGTCTCGCGGACCAGGTTCGTCCAGTGCAGCCCGTCGGCGCGGGTCATCCGCTGCTCGAAGCGCTCGAGCTGGTCGTGGCCGAAGTACGCCGGGAACGTCCGGCCGTAGAGGCGTCGCACGGGTGAGGCCAGTGTGAGCAGGCTGGTCCGCGCGCGGACCTCCGGCGGCAGCTGGGAGACGACCGCCGTCGCGATCGGACAGCCCTGGCTGTAGCCGACGACCAGCACGTCGGTGTGCTGCTCGAGGTAGTGCGGCTGCGGCCCGGCGTCCAGCGACTCGGCGTGCTGCTGGGCGAGAGCTGGGTCGCCCTCCTCCGCGGTGTCGCCGACGATCCGGCGGATCCGGGTGACGACCTCGGGGACCGAGCGTTCGGCGTACGACGGCGGGCCGAGCGGGTGGCAGGCGCGGGGCCAGAAGGTGATCACGTCCCACAGGAAGCTGATCCGCTTGCGGGCCGACGGGTCGGTCACGGCCGAGCGGAGGTAGGCCAGGAAGGCGCCGGTGGCCAGCGTCGCCAGGGAGGCACCGACGGTCGCGAAGTGGCGCAGGTGCTCGGTCTGCCACGGCTCGCCGGCGAGCAGCAGCGTCTGGTAGCCGAGCAGGACCACCAGCGTCGGCACCGTGATCACCAGCAGGATCACGCCCGAGGCGTCGGTCAGCTTCGAGGTCGCGATCGTGGTCGACACCGCCGCGGCCGCGTCGTCGTCGCGGGTCGCGCCGCGGTCGTCGCGGCGCGGCCGGTGACCGGCGTACAGCAGGCCGAGGTCGTGGGCGCCGTGGCCGACGCGGATCGCGCGGGCACGGCGGGGACGGACCCACACCACGATCACGACGAGCACGCTGAGCGCCACCACCACGGCCTCGAGGAACGCGAGGCCGCCGGAGTACGCCGTGCTCGGCAGGTAGAGGCCGGTCGGCACGCGCGACGGGATGGCGACGGTCGACAGCGCCGGCTTGGAGATCAGCTGGCTGACGGTGTTGAGCAGGCTGGCGGTGAAGATCGTCGAGACGAGCGTCGCGAACAGGGCGATGCCGGCCGCCGCGAAGCCGTGGACGAGGACGTCGCGCCTGGCGCCAGGGTGCGTGTGCCGCGACCACGCGCACCGAAGACGACGACGAGCCCGAGGCCGGTGAAGAACAGGACCAGCTGGACGCGGCCGTCGTAGGGCAGCGCGGTGATGCCGTGGTCGTCGGGCTGCCACCAGATCCGGCTGAGCGCGACCACGGCCGAGGCCAGCAAGCGCGCCCCGCGCGACGAGGCAGACGGCGCGCTCGATGCGGCCGTCCTCGTCACCGAGCCGGACCGCGCGCGTGCCTCATGTCCTGGCGCGGCGGGCGGTCGGACCACGGGAGCAAGGTGAGCACGCCGCGAGGGCGAACAGGCCGAAGGCGACGGCCAGGACGGCCGCGCGGGCGCCCTGCGCCGGAGGTGACCCCGGGCAGCCCCTGCATGAGGAACAGGACCGCGGCGGAGGCGACGAGGTGGATGCTGCGCTGCCGCTCGACCGGCTTCGAGCCGCACCACAGGAACGGGTCGGACAGGGCCCAGCCGGGCTCGTCGGGAGCGCCGTACCCCGAGCGGCGGTCCTCGTAGTCGCCCTGCGTGCGCAGGCTGAGCCAGAACAGCACGCCGATCACGGCGTAGACGAGGACCGAGGCGAGCGCCATCCGGCTGCCGACCGGCCAGGCCTCGTACCAGTCGAGCCAGCCCCACAGCTTGTGGCGGCCCGCGGCCTGCCAGGCGATCAGGTCGAGCGCGATGTAGGCGACGGCGGCCACCAGGGCGACGGTGAGGAAGAGGCTCAGGAGGCGCAGCAGCGCGCGGGCGGCGTAGCGGATGACCCAGGAGCCGTCGCGGGGCAGCGCCCAGTGGGCGAGGTTGAGCAGGCCGAAGGGCAGGAGGAGGAGCCACAGCGCGGTCCACCAGGCGGTGTCGAGGTGACCCCAGCAGTAGGCCTCCTGGAGCGGCCGGCCCTTCGCCGTACCTCCGGGGAACCAGGCGCGGTAGAAGCCCGCGCGGCCGTCACCGGCGACCTGCAGGGTGGCCGGGCGACTCGAGGTTGACCTCGGGCGGGGCGCCGCCGACACCGTGGATGCGGAGCTCGAGGGTCTCGGCCGGTGCGGTGCCGAGCGGCTGGTGGGGCACCTCGCCCCGGGCGAGGGCGAGGCGGAGGTTGGTGAGGTCGGCGCCGCTGTAGCCGTACGTCGAGCCCAGCCCGAGCGTCGGCCCGCCGAGCGGCTGCTCCCGGTCGGGCGCCCGCGCCGGCTCCTCGCCGGGCCCGTCTGCCTGCTCTGTGTGTCCGTCACGGTGACCACGACTCCCACGTCAGCGGCCCGAGCTCGCACCATCGATGGTGACGAGTCCGACCTCCCCTGACAAGAGGAGTCGCCTCCCCTCCCCCACGGACATCCCGGCGCCCGGTGGGGTCGCCGCTGGGGGATAGTCCGTGACGAAGATGTCGTTGTCGCGGCCGATCTACGACCGTTTCGTCACGGACTACCCGTCTGCGGGGTCGGGAGGGGGTGAGCGGCTCGCGGGGGCCGCGGTGCGAGCCTCAGGCGGCCTCGGCGAAGCGGCGGTTCTCCTGGGTCATCCGGGCCTGGAGGGCGCGGCGGACCTTCGGGCCACCGGTCGCCATCTGGTAGAGCCGCTTCAGCTGGCCGGGCAGGTTGCGCGCGTTCGTCTGGTCGAGCCACCCGTTGGGCAGCGAGAGCCGGACCACCTTGTGCCACGCGGAGTAGACCTGCTGCGGCAGCGGGCGCTCGCAGTAGTCGAGGCCGTAGCGCTCGAAGAGGTCCTTCACCTTCGGCGCGATCTCGCCGTAGCGGTTGGACGGGAGGTCGGGGAACAGGTGGTGCTCGATCTGGTGGGACAGGTTGCCGGTCATGATGTGCATGGCCTTCGACCCGGAGATGTTGGCCGAGCCGAGCATCTGGCGCACGTACCACTCGGGCTTGGTCTCGCCGTCGATCGAGCGCTTCTCGAACGTCTGCACGCCCTCGGGGAAGTGGCCGCACATGATCACCGAGTGCGACCACAGGTTGCGCACGGTGTTGGCGGTGAAGTTGGCGAGCACGGTCGGGAAGAACGAGCCGGTCACCGCCGACAGGGTCGGGTGTACGACGTAGTCCTTGGTCACCTGGCGCTTGATCTTGGCCACGACGGCCTTGGCCTCGCGCTGGAACTTCGGGTCCTTGGTCGTGCCGCGTGCGACCGCGCCGCGCAGCTCGAGGTCGTAGGCCGCGATGCCGTACTCGAAGAACAGCGCGTTGAAGAAGTTCCACACCGGCTGGCCGAGGTGCATCGGGATCCAGGGCTGGTCCTCGTCGACGCGCATGATGCCGTAGCCGAGGTCGTTGTCCTTGCCGATCACGTTGGTGAAGTTGTGGTGGAGCTCGTTGTGGGCGTGCTTCCACTGCGCGGCGGGCGTCGCGGAGTCCCACTCCCAGGTGGTCGAGTGGATCTTCGGGTCGCGCATCCAGTCCCACTGGCCGTGGAGGATGTTGTGCCCGATCTCCATGTTCTCCAGGATCTTGGCGACGCTCAGGCCGGCGGTGCCGACGATCCACGCGGGCGGGAAGATGCTGGCGAGAAGCACGACGCGGCTGCCGAGCTCGAGCGAGCGCTGCGTCTTGATCACGCGGCGGATGTAGCGCGCGTCGGACTCGCCCCGGGTGTCGATGACGGACTGCCGGATCTCGTCGAGCTCCGCGGCGATCGCCACGAGGTCGTCGTTGGTCAGGTGGGCGATCGGGTTGACCTGTCCGATGCGGGGCTTCTTCTGGATCGTGGTCATCTCGTCTCCTAGTGATCGAGGTGGCACGGCCCGGCGGCCGCGTTGATGCAGGTCTGGATCAGGACGCCGCCCCGGTCTGTCTCCCCGGGTACGGCGGTGGTGAGCGCGCCCGTGCGCAGGTCGCGGACGACCCCTTCACGCATCGGGAGCACGCAGCTGTAGCAGATGCCCATGCGGCACCCGCTCGGCATGAGGACGCCGGCGTCCTCGGCCTGGTCGAGGATCGGTCGGGCGCCGTCGCACTCGACCTCCACCCCGACCTGGTCGAACGTGACGGTCCCGCCCTCGCCGGCGACGAGGGGAGAGACCCGGAACTGCTCCACGTAGAGGGGGAGGCCCCGCTCCTCGTGGTGGGCGGCGAGGGCGTCGAGCAGACCGCCGGGGCCGCAGGCGAACGTCGTACGGTCGTCGAGGTCGGGCACGAGGCCCTCGAGGTGGGCGAGGTCGAGGATGCCGTGCTCGTCGTCGAAGCGCTCGACCAGGCGGATGCAGCCCGCCGCGTCGAGCGCCTTGAGGTCGCGCTCGAAGATGGAGTCGGGCTCGCTGGGGGCGACGTGCACGACGGTGATGTCGTACGGCGCGCTGCGCGCCAGGCGGACCACGCCGCTGTCGGTCGAGGGGAAGAGGTTGCGCAGCATCCCGATCACCGGGGTGATGCCCGAGCCGGCGGTGACGAACAGCAGCCGGACCTTCTCGCCGCGGGGCGCGGTCGGGAGCACGAACTCACCGGCGGCCTGCTCGAGGTGGACCAGCGTGCCGGGTCGGCTGTCGCGGACGATGTGGTTGCTGACCTTGCCGTCGGGCACGGCCTTGACCGTGATCGAGATGCGGCCGTCCGCGCGGGGGCCGTGGGTCAGGGAGTAGGCGCGCCAGTGTCGGACGCCGTCGACGTCGATCCCGACGCGGACGTACTGACCGGGGGTGTGCCCGGCCCAGTCGGCGCCGGGGCGGATCACCAGCGTGGCGGCGTCGGCGGTCTCGGGATGGACCGACTCGATCCGGCCACGGAGCTCGGCGCCCGCGCGCAGCGGCGCGAACAGGTCGAGGAAGTCGGCGGGCACCAGCGGTGTGGTCGCGGCCTCGGCGATCCTGAGGGCGTGAGCACGCCAGCCTCGGGTCGGCTCGAGAGTAGTGCTCATGACGTCCAGTCTGTCGTGCACTTCCGCACTATTCCTGACCATCGCGCGTGAATCAATCGGCCATTCTTTGTTCGTATGGAACAATCATGGTCATGACGGCGAGCGAGCTGAGCGCGACGCGCCTGACCCTGGACCCCCGGCTGCTCGATCTGCTCCGGCGCCGGCTCCCCGAGGTCGCCACCCACACCATCCATGCGGTGACCGAGGAGGTGCCGTCGTACGCCGGCGCGTTCGGCGGCCCGATGGGCGACACCATCGAGAACGCCGTCCAGATGGCGCTGGCGGGGTTCCTCCGGCTGGCCGCGCGTGGGGGCCGCACGACCGATCCCGGCACGCCGCTCTCGCCGGCGCTCGAGGGTGCGTACGCGCTGGGCCGGGGTGAGGCGCGCAGCGGGCGGAGCGCCGACGCCCTCCTCTCGGCGTACCGCGTCGGGGCGCGCGTCGCCTGGCGCGAGCTGGCGGAGACCGCGGTCGAGGCGGGCGTGCCGGCCGACATGCTGGCGTCGTTCGCGGAGCTGGTGTTCGCCTACATCGACGAGCTGTCGGCGGCGTCGGTCGCCGGGCACGCCGACGAGCTGGAGACGACCGGCCGGGTGCGGCAGCGCTACCTCGACCGGCTCGCGCTCGGGCTGCTGCGCGGCGACCCCGCCGACGCCCTGCTCGCCGCGGCCGAGCGCGCGGACTGGACTCCGCCCAAGACGCTCACCGCCGTGGTGGTGCCCAACGCCCAGGTGCGGCCGGTGCTCGGCCTGCTCGACCCGCGCACGCTGTCTGCCGTCGGCGACCCGATCAGCCTGCCGGAGGGGCTCAGCGTGCTGTTGATCCCCGACGCCGGTGGCCGCTCGCGGGCCCGTCTGCTGCGCACGCTGAGCGGTCGGTCGGCCGTCGCCGGCCCCTCGCGCCCGTGGCTGGGCGTGGGGGCGTCGTACGAGCGCGCGATCCGGGCCCTGGGCGTGCGCACCGATGACGCGACGTACGACACCGAGGCGCACCTCGCCGACCTGATCCTGGCCGCCGATCCCGAGGCGGTCGGCGACCTGCGTGACCGTGTGCTCGCACCCCTCGCGTCGCTCCGCCCGGCGACGCGGCAGAAGCTCGCGGAGACTCTGCGCGCGTGGCTGCTCTACCAGGGTCGGCGCGACGACATCGCGGCCGCGCTGTTCGTGCACCCGCAGACGGTGCGCTACCGGATGGGCCAGCTCCGCGAGCTCTACGGCGAGCGCCTCGACGACCCCTCGACGATCCGCGACCTGACGCTCGCGTTGGCGTGAGCCCCTTCGTGGTTGGTCTCCCGGTCACGCATGCGCCTGCCCTGGTCCGGCGACTCCGGGGCGGCTGAGCTCGGCTTCATCATGTTCACGTGGTGAAGCTGGACTTCCCGTGGCGAATTCACCGTGTGAAGTGCAGGTTCACCACGTTCACGTGAGGAAACCGGGGACTACGGGGAGCGACCGACCATCGTCAAGCCGCCTTGCGAGTGAGCTGGCGGCGTTCGCTGCGACCGGCAGCGCCGGCTTCGCTCGGCGCCGACGATCCTCGCTCACCATCCACTGTGGACGACCTGACCGCCGACGACGGTGAGGGCGACCGGCAGCGCCCGGAGCTCGGCCGCCTGCTCGGCGGTGTCGTGGGCGGCGGGTGCCAGCGGGTCGGCATCGAGCAGGACGAGGTCGGCGGGCATGCCGGAGTGGACGCTGCCCTGGCCGTCGACGCTGGCTGCCAGCGCCTCGCGCACGGTCAGCGCCTGCTCGGGATGCCAGGGCGGCCGGTCGTCGGCGCTGCGGTGGACGGCGGCCGACACGGCCAGCCAGGGGTCGAGCGGCGAGACCGGGGCGTCCGAGCCGAGGGCGAGCCGGACGCCGGCGTCGACCATCCACCGGAACGCGAAGCACCGCTCCGCCCGGTCGGGCCAGCACAGCTCGGTGACGTCGCGGTCGTCGAGCAGGTGGGCCGGCTGGACGCTGGCGCGCAGACCCAGCCGGGCCATCCGCGGCAGCTCGTCACGGCGTACCAGCTGGGCGTGCTCGATCGAGCCGCCGGCGCCGGTCGCGTCGTACGCCGACAACGCCTCGCGCAGGGCGAGGTCGCCGATCGCGTGGGTCGCGACCTCGAGCCCGTGGGCGTGTGCCAGGTCGAGCAGGCGGACCAGCTCCTCGCTGGTCTGGTTGGCAGCGCCCGCGCCCGAGCCGTCCGCATAGTCCTCGCAGCACCAGGCCGTCCGGGTGTTGAGCGAGCCGTCGGAGATGATCTTCAGCGGCCCCATCGTGACGGTGTCGGGCGAGCCGGGGAGCACGTCGCCGCTGCGGAGGCCGTCGGCGACCACGGCGTCGAGGCCGTCGGCGTACGTCGCGACCCGGACGCGGATCGGTGAGTCGCGGGGCTCCCAGTCGGCGGCCGTCTGGCCGCGCTCGAGGTCGACGACGCCGGTGATGCCGAGGGCCGCGGCCTGCTCGAGCGTGCGTCGGTACGCCGCCGGCGAGACGTCCGGCTCGAGGATCGTGTCGATCCGCGTGTAGGCCTCGTACCACTCGTTCTCGGCCACGACACCGTCGCGGTCGGGCAGGCCGAGCGCCACCAGGGCACGGGTGTTGAGCCACGCGTGATGGGCGTCGCCGGCGATCAGGACGACCGGGACGTCGGGCGCGATCGCGTCGAGGGCGGCGACCGTCGGCTGCTCGGCCCACAGCCCGGTGCGGTGGCCGGCGGCGACCAGGGGGCCGCGGCGGGTGCCGAGCCGGTCGCTCACCCGCGCCAGCGCCTCCGAGGGAGACTCCGTGCCGGCCAGGTCGAGGCGGTCGCGGCGCGCCGTCCACTGGGCGAGGTGGACGTGGGCGTCCCACAGGCCCGGGATCAGCCAGCGCCCCTGGGCGTCGTACTCCTCGATGCCGGCGGGGTGGTCGAGGCCGTGCCCGATCTCGCGGACCGTCCCCTGCTCGACGAACACGTCGACCGGGCCGACCCACCCCCGTGCCCGCCCCAGCTCGACCACCCGGACGTTACGCAGGACGAAGTCGGCCACGGGCACACGTTATCCACAGCCGGTCGGGATAGTCCGTGACGTTCCTGTCGATCCTGGGCCCGATCTACGACATTTTCGTCACGGACTATCGGACGTCTCCACAGCCACCCAGGAGGTGGGGAGGGAGCGGGGAGGGAGCGGGGCGGGAGGGCGGGGTCAGCGGTGGCGGCGGGACTGGACGACCCGGAAGCGGGACGCGACGTAGGCGCCGTCGGTGTACGACGCGTTGGCGGCCGGGTTGGCACCGGTGCCGTGGAAGTCGGAGTACGCCGCGGACTGGTTCACGAAGACCCCGCCGAGCAGGTTCTCGCTGAGCGCGACCCCGGCGTCCAGCGCGGCGTCGCGCATCTGCTCGACGACCGCGTCCGACGTGGAGTAGACCGACGCCGTCATCGCGCCGTGGGCCTGCACGGTGTCGCGGAAGAGCGTGATCGACTCGTCGGTGCCGGACGTCGTGATCAGGTAGGCGACCGGTCCGAAGCACTCCGCCTCGTAGACGCCGGAGTCGGCGGCGGTCAGCCCGATGATGGTGGGCGTCCGCACCGTCGCGTCCGGGTACGACGGATGGGTCACCGTGCGCGACGCGACGTACGTCTCGCCGTGCTCGCGTGCCGACTCGAGGCGCTCGAGCACGCCGGGGTTCACCACCCCGCCGAGCAGCTCGACCGCCCGGGCGTCATCCCCGAGCAGCTGGTCGAAGGCCGCGCCGATCCCGGTCGCCACGTCCGCGGGCGACTGCTTGCCCTCGTCGGTCTCGACGCCGCCCGCCGGCAGGTAGACGTTCTGCGGCGCGGTGCACATCTGCCCGGTGTAGAGGGCGAAGGAGAACGCCAGGTTGAAGCACATGGCCTTGAAGTCCGACGTCGAGTCGAGCACGACCGTGTTGACGCCGGCCTTCTCGGTGAACACCGTCGCCTGCGAGGCGTTCTTCTCCAGCCAGTCGCCGAACGCGTTGCCGCCGGTGAAGTCGATCAGCCTGACCTCCGGCCGCAGCGCGAGCGACGAGGCGAGCTTGTCGGCGGGCTCCTCCGCGGCCAGCGTGACCAGGTGGGGGTCGAAGCCGGCCTCGGTCAGCACCTCCTGGCAGACCTGCACCGTGATCGCCAACGGCAGCACGGCCGAGGGGTGCGGCTTCACCACGACCGAGTTGCCGGTCACGAGCGAGGCGAACAGACCCGGCCAGGAGTTCCACGTCGGGAACGTGTTGCAGCCGATCACGAGCGCGACGCCCCGGGGCACGACCGTGAACGTCTTCTCCATCGTCACCGGCACCTTGCCGGGCTTCTCCCAGAGCGCGGTGCGCGGCGTACGGGTCATCTCGACCCAGGCGTAGGCGATCGCCTCGAGCGCCCGGTCGAGCGCATGCGCGCCGCCGGCCTGGAAGGCCATCACGAACGCCTGGCCGCTGGTGTGCTGCACCGCGTTCGCCAGCTCGAAGATGCGGGCATGGAGCCGGTCGAGGATCTCGACGCAGACGCCGACCCGGGCCTCGGGCCCGGCGTCACGCCAGGACTTCATCCCGGCCCGGGCCGCCGCCAGCAGCGCGTCGACGTCGGTGACGTGGGGGTAGGAGACGCCGAGGTCGAAGCCGTACGGCGACCGCTCGGTCGCCACGACGTCGTCGCCGCTGCCGGGGACGTCGAGCGGGAAGGTCGAGCCCTGCCACGCCTCGAACGCCGCCTTGCCCTCGGCGGCCGCGGACTCGCCGTACACCCGCGGCGAGGGCGACTCGTCGAAGGCCGAGTAGTACTCCCGCGAGGCGCAGGCGGCCACCGCCGCGTCGAGTCGTTCCCGGTGCTTGTCGAAGTAGGCCGTGGTCATCTGGCCACGATGACGCGTGTGACAGCCCGACGCAAACGGGCGCCGCCGGTGTCACACGCGGCGGCGACCGGATCGTGACCTCCGGTGGATACGGTGTGCCGCATGGGTGTGCGGGGTCTCGTGGTCGCGCTGCTCTGCGGCCTCCTCGGCCTCGCCGGCGGCGCCGCCGTGGCGTACGCCGTGCAGCCGCGCACGTCGTACTCCGGCACCGCGACCCCGGTGCCGGCCGCGTCGCCCAGCCTCCCGATCGACGTCCACCACGTGAAGCCGTACACGAAGGACATCGACTACCCGCCGCTCGAGCCCGGGTTCGCGCTGCCGGTCGTCCACACCTTCACCAACGACCTGGCGCAGTGGACCTTCCACGTCCCCGAGGGCTGGCGGGCCTACGCCGTGTGCGGGCAGCCCGAGCCGTGTGCAGCGCCGCTGGTCGACAACCAGCCGATCCGGCCCAAGCAGGTCGACAGGGCCACCCAGGCCAGGTTCCGACCCGTGGGCGAGCCGTCGATCGGTGGCTACAGCCTCCGGGTACGGATCATCGAGAACACCTTCGTCGACGTGCACCAGACGGTCGCCACGAAGATCATCGGGTTCGGCGACAGTCCCGACGTCGCGGACTACACCGTGATCGACCAGACCGACTCGTCGGTCTCCTTCCAGTACCGGGACGCGGGCACGAACTACCACCGCTTCAACTACTTCCAGTGGTTCGCCGTGCCCGGTCACGCCAACGCCACGCTGGAGATGTCCGTGTCGGGCCGTGCCGTCGACCGTGCCGGGCTGCAGTGGCTCTTCGACCGCTTCGCCGACAACGTCACCGGCAGCGACCCGCCCAAGGCGCCGAAGCCGAAGCACTGACCGGTCGGGCGCCCGTCAGAGGGCGCCGTGCGTCTGGACCGACGCCAACACCTTCTGCGCCGTGGCCAGGTCGTCGCCGCGCACCTGCACCCACAGCAGCTTGGTCGCGCTGACCTGCGTCGCCCGCTCGATGATGACGCCGGGGCAGCCCGTCGAGACGACCGTCACCGACGGCTCGCCGTCGGTGCTGCGCTGGGCCTGGCCGACGCTGCGGCAGCCCTGGTGCTGGGGCAGGGTCCTCGGCAGCTTGTTCTCGGGCAGCAGGCCGGCGAACACGCCCTGCCCGTCGGCCGCCCAGTCGGTGCCGTCCCCGGTCGACAGACCGGGCTCGACGATCGAGCTGTCGGACGGGGTCCAGCCCTTCTCGGACACGGTCCTGCTCCACCCGGCCGGCACCGTCACCGACAGCACGCCCCGCGCGTCCTCGAGCGTCACGTCGGCGTGCGTCTGGCGCCAGACGACGAAGCCGCCCGCGGCCCCCGCCGCGAGGAGCACCACGGCGAGCGCGACGGCCGGCCACCGACGGCGCTGCGGCGAGGCGGGTGGAGGCAGGTCGCCCTGGGCCGGCACCAGGGACGGGCGGTTCCCGGGCTGGGTGAGCTCGGGGTCGACGGGGAGCCAGCGAGCGGGCAGCTGCCCCGCCGCGTCCTCGCCGAGGGCCGTGCGGAGCGCCTCGACGAACGACTGCACGTCGGGCCACCGGTCGTCGCGGTCGACGGAGAGGCCCCGTCGTACGACGTCCTCGACGGCCGGCGCGAACGGCCGCTCGTCGGTCGACATCGGTGCCGGTGGCGCGGGGTTGGCGGCAGCCGAGAGCGTGCCGTGGGCGTAGGGCGGCCGGCCGGTGAGGAGCAGGTAGGACAGGGCGGCCAGGGAGTACTGGTCGGCCCTGGCGTCGAGATGCTCGCCCTGCGCCTGCTCGGGGGCGACGAACGACGGCGTGCCCGCGATCATCGTCAACCGCGAGGAGACGTCGAGCGCCTTGCCGAGCCCGAGGTCGCCGACCATGGCCCGGACCTGCGTGCCGTCGTGCTCGGGGTCGACGGTGCGGAACAGCACGTTGGCCGGCTTGATGTCGCGATGGAGGACGCCACGCTGATGCAGCGCCGTGAGCCCCTCGCCGACCTGTCGGACCACCTCGGTGGCCTGCGCGACGGTCAGCCCGTCGGCCTCCAGCCGGTCGGCCAGCGTGCCCTGGTCGGCGTACGACATCACGAGGTAGGGGCGGTCGTCCTCCAGCGAGCCCGCGTCGTAGACCGAGACGACATGGGGTGACTCGACCTTGCGGAGGTAGCGGCCCTCCTCGAGGAAGCGCTGCCTCACGTGGCTGTCCTCGGTCCAGTTCTCTGCCAGCACCTTGATGGCAACCGGCGAGTCGAGCTGCTCGTCATAGGCAAGCCAGACGGTGGCGAACCCGCCCGACCCGATCCGCCGACGCACGGCGTAGCGACCGAGACGGGCTGGCATGGACACCCTCGGCATTATGGTGCAGAGACGATCCGCTCCTGCACTCGCCAGGACGGCACGGGGAGACAGAGGAACACGCCATGACGGCCACGGAGCTGACGCCGGACGACGTCGACGACCTCGCGCGTCGCGCCCAGGGCGGCGACCGCGACGCGATGGAACAGCTGCTCACCGCGGTCCGTCCGCGCTGCCTCAACATCTGTCGCGGCGTCCTGCCCTACACGCCCGACGCCGAGGACGCCTGCCAGGAGGCACTGCTCAACATCGCCAACAAGATCGGGTCGTGGCACCGCAACGGCCGCTTCACCACCTGGATGCACGTGGTCGCCGTCAACAGCGCCCGTACGACGTACCGACGGATGAAGAACCAGGCCTTCTCCAGCGACGTGCTGCCGCTGGAGAAGCCCGACCCCCGCACGACCAGCGTCATCGCCGGCACCCGCCTCGACCTGCTCGACGCGATGGAGGTCATCGAGCGCGATCACCCGCAGATGGTCGAGCCGCTGATCCTGCGCGACGTCTACGGCATGTCCTACGACGACATCGCCCAGCTGCTCGGGATCCCGCTCGGCACCGTGAAGGCGCAGATCCACCACGGCCGGAAGCTCGCTCGGCCCCTGCTGCGCGGGAGCGACTAGCCGTGCGCCGGGCGCTGCCCGCGCTCGTCGTGTCGCTGGCTCTTCTGCTGTCCGGGTGTGGCTCGCACTCCGACGCCGGGCCGCCGGCGCCCAAGGTCCCGGGCCATGCGGACCAGGCGGGCACCGCGTCGTACGACGCTGCCGTGAGCCGACCGCAGGAGGACACCGTCTACCCCGACGTCGGCGACCCCGGCGTCGACGCACTGCACTACGACCTCCGGCTCGCGTGGGACCCCCAGGGCCAGAGGCTCAGCGGCGACGAGACGATCCTGCTCCGCGCCACGCGCACGGCCGACCACCTCCAGCTCGACCTGGCGCACCAGCTCACGGTCGGCCACGTCTGGCTCGACGGCCGGAGCGTCGGGTTCACGCACCCGGCCAAGGACCTGGTCGTCGAGGCGCCGGTCACCGCCGACTCCCGCCACGTGCTCCAGCTGACCTACGCCGGCACGCCGGAGCCCGTGGCCGCCCCCACCGACCGCGGTGACTTCTCGACCACGGGCTGGACCACCACCGACTCCGGCACGGTCTGGACGATGCAGGAGCCGTACGGCGCCTACTCCTGGTACGCCGTGAACGACCAGCCCTCCGACAAGGCGTTCTACGACCTGACCATCGACGCCCCTCGGGCCATGGTCGGGATCGCCAACGGCACGCTGGTGTCACGCAGGACCGTCGGCGACCGCACGGTCACGCACTGGCACCTGCCCGAGCCGGCGTCGTCGTACCTGATCACGATCGCGATCGGCCCCTACACCGAGACCCACGACACCGGGCCGCACGGCCTCCCGATCAGCTACTGGACGCCCAGCGACCGGCCCGGGCTGATCAGGTCGCTCCGCTACACCCCCCAGGCGCTCGCCTACCTCGAGCACAAGCTCGGGCGCTACCCGTTCCCGACCGTGGGGATGCTGGTCGTCCCGGGCAACAGCGCGATGGAGACGCAGTCGATGGTCACGCTCGGGGCGAACCGCTACGCCCTCTCGCGCGACGTCCTCGTGCACGAGCTCGCCCACCAGTGGTACGGCGACGAGGTCACCCCGGGCGACTGGAGCGACCTCTGGATGAGCGAGGGGATGGCGACGTACCTCGCGGAGGCCAACTGGACCGCCGACCACCGCCCCGACTCGCGGACCACGATCCTGCGCGAGTGGAGCTTCATGGCCCCCGGGCTGCGCAGCCACTACGGGCCGCCTGCCGACTATCGACCGGGCTCGTTCGCCGAGGGCAACGCCTACTACATCCCCGCCCTGATGTGGGACACCATCCGGCAGCGCCTGGGTGAGGCGAGGTTCTGGCGGCTCGTGGCGGCGTGGCCCCGCACCCACCGCTCCACCAGCCAGGACCGCGACACCCTCGCGGCCTGGTGGAGCAAGCGGTCCGGGCAGGACCTGACGCCGCTGTTCCACCGATGGCTGCTCGGTCCCACCCAGCCGACCTGGCACGCCGGCTGACCGACCGGAGCCGCGTGCGCCCTCAGCGCAGGTACGGCGTCACCCGCGCGGACCGGCCGCAGATGCCGTCGTCGCCCACGTAGAAGCGACCACGGGTCGGGCCCTGCCCGGAGACCGCGACCGCCTGCGGGAAGCACGGCCCGGTGACCGTCTGGAGCAGGTGCAGGTGGCGGTCGAAGACGTACACGCTCTTCTCGTCGGAGTCGGCGAGGGCCCGGAGCAGCACCAGGCGCGATCCGTCGGGCGACAGCGCGAGGCCGGCTTCCTCGTCGAAGGCCGAGCTGCCCCTTCGGGCCAGCACGCGGTGGTGCCGCAGGTCGATCATCGCGACCGCGGTGGAGACCGCCCCGCGGACGTAGGCCGTCCGGCCACCCGGCGCCACCACCGAGGCGCCGGGACCGAGCAGACCGGGACTGATCGACCACAGGCGTCGGGGCCGGGCCGGGTGACGCACGTCGTAGCGCGCGCAGGGAGTCACCGGCGGAGACCAGCAAGCGGCGTCCGTCGGGGGTGAAGGTCAGGCCGGCGATGGTGCCGGTGAACACGTCCGCGAGCCGCCGGGGGATCCCGTTGCGTCCGATCCGGAAGGCGAGCACGTGGTCCTCGCCGAACACGCCTCCGCGAGCGACGTAGAGGATGCGGCCGTCGGGTCGCAGCGCCATCGCGTCCACCTCGACGCCCTTGCCGAGGTGCACCGTGGCCACGACCTTCGGGCGGGCCGGGACCGCGTCGACCACCTTGACCGTGGCGTCCTGGCTCACGTACGCCGTCCGGTTGCCGCGCATCAGCACGAGGTCGAGCGGGCCGGGTCGTAGCCTCCTGTTCACCCCGCGCACCGTCGCAGGCGAGGTCGTGAGGTCGAGCGAGACGAGCCCCTGGCGATCGCCCTGGTCGGGGTCGCCGATCAGGGCCAGCGCGCGCCGGCCGTTCGCCGAGAGGGCCAGCGAGTCGACGCCGCCGTGTCCTGCGGGCACGGACGTCGGCATCCCCGGTCGCAGCCCCGGTGCGGGCGCCGGTGCGGCGGACGACGTCGCGACTCCGGCGACGGCGGCCAGCGCGGCCATGGTCAGGGCGAGACCGCACATGCGGGCGGGACGGGTCACGAGGGCACCTCCGGTCGACGCCGCCGGTGGGGGCGGTCAGCGACAGGAGGTGCGAGCCGCAGCGCAGATACGGAGGCTGCCGCGCCCAGTGGTCAGAAGAGCAGCGCGCTGGCGGGGTCCTCGAGGATGCCGGCGACGTCGGAGAGGAACCGCGAGCCCTTCTCGCCGTCGATGTGGCGGTGGTCGAAGCTCAGCGCCAGCGTGGTCACCTGACGTACGGCGATCTCCCCGGGGTCGTCGGTCGAGCCTGTCGAGACCACCCACGGCTGCGGCTTGATCGCACCGAAGCAGAGGATCGCGGACTCACCGGGGTTGATGATCGGCGTACCGCTGTCGACGCCGAAGACGCCGACGTTGGTGATGGTGAACGTGCCGCCGCTCATCTCCGCCGGCTGTGTCTTGCCCTCGCGCGCGGTCGCGGTGAGCTGGTTGAGCGCGGCGGCGAGGTCGTGCAGCGAGAGCTGCTCGGCGTTCGCGACGTTGGGAACGACGAGCCCGCGCGGCGTGGCCGCGGCGATCCCGAGGTTGACGTAGTGCTTGTGGACGACCTCCTGCGCGGCGTCGTCCCACCAGGAGTTGATCTCCGGCGTACGGCGCATCGCGAGCATCGCCGCTCGCGCCAGCACCAGCAGGGGCGAGACCTTCACGTCGCGGAACTCGCGGCGGCCCTTGAGCCGGTCGACGAACTCCATCGTGCGCGTGACGTCGAGGGTCACCCACTCGGTCACGTGGGGGATCGAGAAGGCCGAGCCCACCATGGCCTGCCCCATCATCTTCCGCACGCCCTTGATCGGCTCGCGCGTCTCGCGCGCGCCGTTCGGGGCGGGTCGAGCCGATCCCATCGCCGGGCGGGCCCCACTCGTCGGTCGAGCGGAGTCGAGACCCCCCTCGGCCGCCTCCACGTCGTGGCGGGTGACCGTGCCGTCGGGTCCGGTGCCGACCAGCGACGTGAGGTCGACGCCGAGGTCCTTGGCGAGCTTGCGCACGGGCGGCTTCGCCAGGGCGCGCGCGGCCGCGGGCGACGCCGGGGCCGCGGTCGCGGGCACGGCCGGCTCCTCGGGTACGTCGACCACCACGGGCGAGGCGAGCCCGGGCTCGAAGGAGCCCTGCAGCTGCTGCTGGGCGGCCGCACCACCGGGCGACGCCGGGACGGCGGCATGGCGGGCCCGGCGTACGGCGCTCCGGTCGGCCTTGTTGCGACCCACCAGGGACTCGCCCTCGCCCCCGCCGCTGGCAGCCGGGTTGGACAGGTCGATCTCGTCCGGAGCAGCGTCGGCGGCCCCGGCCTTCTCCGCCATCCCGAGGTAGGGGTCGGACTCGGTCTGCTCGGTGGGCGCGGACGCGGTGTCGCCGATGGCGATGATCGGCGTCCCGACCGGGACGGTCTCGCCCTCGGGCACCATCAACTCCTGCACGACCCCGGCGTACGGCGACGGCAGCTCGACCAGCGACTTCGCGGTCTCGATCTCGACCACGATGTCGTTGATGGCGACGGTGTCGCCCTCCTTGACCCGCCAGGTCACGATCTCGGCCTCGGTGAGGCCCTCACCGACGTCGGGCAGCTTGAACTCGGCCATGCTGTGTTCCTCTCAGAACCTGTGGTCTCGACTTCGCTCGACCACCGACGAGACTAGAAGTCGAGCGTGCGGTCGACGGCGTCGAGCACGCGGTCGAGGTCGGGGAGGTAGTCCTCCTCGATCCGCGACGGCGGGTACGGCGTGTCGAAGGCGCCGACGCGGAGCACCGGCGCCTCGAGGGAGTAGAAGCACTCCTCGGTGACGCGGGCGGCCACCTCGGCGCCGAGGCCGAGGTTGACGTGGGCCTCGTGGGTGATCACGGCGCGACCGGTGCGACGTACGGAGTCGTAGACGGGCTGCAGGTCGAGCGGCGACAGCGTGCGCAGGTCGATCACCTCGAGCGACCGGCCCTCGCCGGACGCGGCCTCGGCGGCCTTGAGCGCGGTCTTCACGGTCGGCCCGTAGGCCAGCACCGTCACGTCGCTGCCCTGCCGGACCACGCGCGAGGTGAACAGCGGCGCGGGCGTCGCGCTCTCGTCGAGCTCGGCCTTGTCGGCGTGGTACTGCCGCTTGGGCTCCAGGAAGATCACCGGGTCGGGGGCCGCGATGGCCTGCTGGATCATCCAGTAGCCGTCGACCGGGTTGGAGCAGGCGACCACCTTGAGACCGGGCGTGTGCGCGAACTGTGCCTCGGGCGACTCGCTGTGGTGCTCGACCGCACCGATGCCACCGCCGAACGGGATCCGGATGACCATCGGGATCGGGGTCTTGCCCTGCGAGCGGAAGCACATCTTGGCGACCTGGCAGACGATCTGGTCGTAGGCCGGGTAGACGAAGCCGTCGAACTGGATCTCCACGACCGGCTTGTAGCCGCGCAGGGCCATGCCGACCGCCGTCCCGACGATGCCGGACTCCGCGAGCGGGCTGTCGATGACGCGGTCCTCGCCGAAGTCCTTCTGCAGGCCGTCGGTGATCCGGAACACGCCGCCGAGCTTGCCGACGTCCTCGCCCATCAGCAGGACCTTGGAGTCGGCCTCCATCGCCTTGCGGAGCCCCATGTTGAGGGCCTTGGCGAGGGTCACCTTCTGGTGGGTCGTCTCGCTCATGCGCGGGCTCCTTCGAAGCTCTCGAGGTAGGCCGCGAAGCCCTCGCGCTCGACGCGCAGCTCGTCGGTCTCCTCGGCGAAGACGTGGTCGAACAGGCTCATCGGCTGTGGGTCGGGCATCGCCTTGCAGCCCTCGCGGAGCCGGTGGCCGAGGTCGTCGGCCTCGGCGCCGACGGCGTCGAAGAAGTCCTGGTCGGCGAGGCCGTTGCGCTTGAGGTAGACCTCGACGCGCGCGATCGGGTCCTTCAGCTTCCAGCGCTCGACGTCGTCGGACAGCCGGTAGCGGGTGGGGTCGTCGGTCGTGGTGTGGGCGCCCATCCGGTAGGTGTAGGCCTCGACGAAGGTCGGGCCCTGGCCGTCGCGGGCGCGCTGCAGCGCGGCTTGAGTGACGGCGTACGTCGCGAGGACGTCGTTGCCGTCGACGCGGATGCCGGGGAAGCCGAAGCCGAGAGCCCTCTGGTAGAGCGGGATCCGCGTCTGGCGCTCGATCGGCTCGGAGATCGCCCACTGGTTGTTCTGGCAGAAGAAGACGACCGGGGCGTTGTAGGAGGCGGCGAAGATGAAGGCCTCGTTGACGTCGCCCTGGCTCGAGGCGCCGTCTCCGAAGTGGGCGATCACGGCCGCGTCCCTGTCGGGGTCGCCGGTGCCGACGACACCGTCGCGCTGCATGCCCATCGCGTAGCCGGTGGCGTGGAGGGTCTGGGCGCCGATCACGATCGTGTAGAGGCCGAAGTTGTTCTCGCGCGGGTCCCAGCCGCCCTGGTCGACGCCGCGGAAGAGGCCGAGGAGCAGCAGCGGGTCGACGCCCTTGCAGTAGGCGACGCCGTGCTCGCGGTAGGTCGGGAACACGTAGTCCTGCGGGCGGAGCGCGCGGCCGGCACCGATCTGGGCGGCCTCCTGGCCGAGCAGCTGGGCCCAGATGCCGAGCTCGCCGTGGCGCTGCAGGGCGGTCGCCTCGACGTCGATGCGCCGGGTCAGGGTCATGTCGCGGAAGAAGCCACGGACCTGCTCGGCGAGCTCGTCCTTGCTCAGGCCGTCACCGAAGGAGAAGTCGGGGTGCTCGACGCGCTCGCCCTCGGGGGTCAGCAGCTGGACGAGCTCGGGGCCACCGTCGTGGTGCGCGGGTCCGAAGACCTCCGCGAGATCGGGGCCGAAGCCTGCATGGGTCACGGGTGCTCCTCTGGTTCAGGGGCTTGCGGGGTCACCGCTCGGCCTGCTGCTCGGGACGGCGTACGTCGCGGGGGTGGTGCGGCGTACGCCGTGGTGTGACTGGGACCACATTCTGATGCCCTCAACTTACCGGGCGGGGTGCGGCCCGCACCAATCAACCGGGCATCTCGCACGCTGGCACGCGGAGGCTCGCGACGCCGGGTAGGGTCCGTGGCGTTTCTTGCCGCACACACCTCGGGGTACGTCCACGACATGAGCATCCGCACGGGCACGACCGTCACCTGGCGCTGGGGCGCCGGCACTGCCGAAGGCACGGTGACCGCGATCCATCCTCGCCCGGTCATCCGTCGGATCAAGGGAGTGAGGGTCAAGCGGCTCGGCACGCCCGAGGACCCGGCGTACGAGATCGAGCAGGCCGACGGCACCCGGGTGCTGAAGCTGCGCAGCGAGGTCGAGCAGCGGCACGGGCACCGGCACTGACCGCGCAGGGCGCGCGGTGACGACGCAGGGTGCGGCAGGAGGGGACGTCCCTCCCGGGCGCCGATGTCACCGCCTGCTCGATCGTTAACATCTTCACTACCCGACGTGCAGGCATGTCGCACTGCAGCTGATCGTCGACCACGCGATGGATGGGCCGCGCGAGCGGCCGGAGGACGGGACCATGACCGCGGACCACAGCTCTGCCGCAGGGATCGAGACGACGTCCGGACGGGACCCCAAGTGGTGGACCCTCACGGCCGTGTGCACCGGGGTGTTCATGCTCCTGCTCGACATCACGATCGTGAACGTCGCGCTGCCGGACATCCAGAGCCAGCTCGACGCCTCGCTCTCCGACCTGCAGTGGGTGATCGACGCCTATGCCCTCAGCCTGGCGGCACTCCTGCTCACGGCCGGGTCCCTGGCCGACCTCTACGGTCGCCGCCGGGTCTTCGTGATCGGCCTGGTGGTGTTCACCGTCGGCTCGATCGCCTGCGGCGCCGCTCAGGACATCTTCTTCCTCCAGATCTCCCGCGCCTTCCAGGGGATCGGCGGGGCCGCGATGTTCGCGACCGCGCTCGCCCTGCTGGCCAGTGCTTTCCACGGCAAGGACCGCGGGACGGCGTTCGGCATCTTCGGGGCGACCACGGGCGTCGCGGTCGCGATCGGGCCGGTCCTCGGCGGTGTGCTCACCAGCGGCCTGTCCTGGCGGTGGATCTTCTTCGTGAACATCCCCATCTGCCTGGTGGCCCTCGCGGTCTCACTGACCCGGGTGGTCGAGTCCAAGGACCCGAACGCGGGTCGACCCGACTGGTTCGGCTTCGTCAGCTTCTCGCTGGCCCTCGGCGCGCTGGTCTACGGCCTGATCGAGGCCGGGCAGGGCAGCTGGTCGGACCGGAAGGTGGTGGCGTCGCTGGTGGCGTCCGCGGTGCTGCTGGTGATCTTCGTGGTCAGCCAGCTGCTGCAGAAGAAGCCGATGTTCGACCTGTCACTGCTGCGCAAGCCCACGTTCACCGGCGGCCTGATCGCGGCGTTCGGGGTCTCGGCGTCGATCTTCTCGCTGCTCACGTTCCTGGTGATCTACGTCCAGAACGTGCTCGGCTACTCCGCCGTCGAGACCGGCGTCCGGTTCCTCTACCTGTCGGTGGCGTCGTTCTTCGCGGCCGCGATCGCGGGCCGGCTCACCGAGCGCGTCCCCGTCAAGTGGCTGATCGCGCCCGGCTTCCTGATCCTCGGGGTCGGCCTCCTCCTGCTCCACGGCTTCCGCGACGACTCCGCCTGGACCCACCTGATCCCCGGCCTGATCGTGACCGGGATCGGGATCGGGATGATCAACCCGCCTCTGGCCTCGACCGCCGTCGGCGTCGTACCGGTGGCGAGGGCCGGCATGGCCAGCGGGGTGAACTCGACGTTCCGCCAGGTCGGGATCGCCACCGGCATCGCCGCCCTCGGCTCGATCTTCAGCCAGCAGGTGGCCTCCGCCGTGAGACCCGACCTCGCGGGCAAGGTGCCGGCCCCAGCCCTCGACGGTCTCACCGCTGCTCTCTCCGGCGGCCAGGTGCAGGCGGCGGCGCAGGGCGCACAGCAGGCGGCGACCCAGGCACAGGGACCGGCGGTGGGGCAGCAGGCCTACGACCTGGTCCACCAGGTCGGCACCTCCGGTGTCGTCGACGCTCTCAACCACATCACCCTGATCGCGGCCGTGATCGCCTTCTCGTCCGGTGTCCTGTCGCTGCTGCTGATCCGGCAGAAGGACTTCGTCGTACGGAGCGGGCCGCCGGCCGTCGAGGAGGTCGACGGCACGTCCCACGCTGCCGGCACGCCCCTGGCGTGAGATCCCCTCAGGACGAGGAGGCGAGACGCGCGATCAGGCGGCGCGCGTCGTGCGGGGCGTAGCCCTTCAGGTCGTTGTCGAAGTAGCAGAACACGTCCTGCCCGGCCTCGGCCCAACGACGGCATCGTGCCGCCCACTCGTCGAGGGCACGGTCGGTGTAGCCGCTGGCATAGAGCTCGCGGTCGCCGTGCAGCCGGACGTAGCGGTAGGACGCGGTGTCCTCGTCGACCTTCGGCCATCGGCCGGCGGTGTCGGCGTACACCGTGGCGACGCCGTGCGCCCGCAGCACGCCGGAGGCCTCGGGGGTGGCGAAGGTCGGGCTGCGGAACTCGAGTGCGTAGCGCATGGGCCGGTCGTCCTCGGCCCTGGTCAGCGCCCGGTCCTCGGGCACCTTGTCGTCGTGCCGACGGGCGAGCACGGCCGCCTCCGCCGTCGTCTGCGGCAGACGGCCCAGGAAGTCGTCGAGCACTCCCGCGTCGAAGCGGAGGTTCTCCGGGAGCTGCCACAGGATCGGGCCGAGGAGGGGCCCGAGGGCGAGGACGCCGGAGGCGAAGAAGTTGGCCAGCGGCACGTCCACGTCTCGCATCCGCTTCATGTGGGTCACGAAGCGCGGACCCTTCACGGCGAACACGAACTCCGCGCCACCGGTCGTCGCCTGCGCCCGCCACGCGGCGTACGACGAGGGTCGCTGCAGCGAGTAGAACGAGCCGTTGACCTCGATCGAGGTGAGCTGCGACGCGGCGTACTCGAGCTCGCGGCGCTGTGGGAGTCCCTGCGGGTAGAAGTCGCCGCGCCAGGCGGGGTACCGCCAGCCGGAGATGCCCACCCGCACGACGCCGACCACAGCGGCAGGCTACGGCCACGCGACGTCTGGGTAGTCCCCGATCAGATGGCTGCCGGACCGGCCGTTTCCCGACCATCTGATCGGGGACTATCCCGAAATTCCCCCAAGAAGTGTTTGCAAAGGCGCGTTTGCAAAGGTATGTTGGCGTTCATGGCAGAGCTGACACCCTCCATCACCCCGTCCGCCGCCGGGCTGCGTGCCCTGTCGCACCCGACCCGGCTCAAGATCCTGATGCGGCTACGGGTCGAGGGCCCGGCGACGGCGACCACGCTGGCGCGCGAGCTGTCGCTCAACACCGGCGCCACGTCCTACCACCTGCGCCAGCTCGCCGAGCACGGCTTCATCGTCGACGACGCCGAGCGCGGCGACGGCCGCGACCGCTGGTGGAAGGCCGCCCACCGCAGCACCCTCGCCAAGCTCAGCGACCGGCGCGACGACGAGGACGCCGAGAGCGCCGAGGCCTACCTGCAGACCGTGGCCCTGCTCTACACCGAGACCCTCATGCAGGCGGTCGGCGAGCGGCGCTACCTCCCCGAGGCCTGGCAGCGCACCAGCACCACCAGTGACTGGCACCTCCGCCTCACCGCCGCTCGGGCCGAGCAGCTCGTCGACACGCTGGCCGACCTGATCGGAGCGTGGGAGGAGGAGGACGACGGGACCGAGGGCGTCGGCGACTTCGTGGTCAACCTCAACGCGTTCCCGCGTCCCGGCACCGTCGTCACGGAGGGAGCGGACCGATGACCCGATCGACCACCGGGCGGATCCCGCTCTACGGCTGGCTGACCGCCGAGTCGATCTCGCTGCTCGGCACCCGCGTCTCGATGATCGCGATCCCGTGGCTCGTGCTGGTCACCACCGGCTCGGCGACGCAGACCGGCCTCGTCGCCGCGGCCGAGCTCACCCCGCTGGTGATCTTCAAGGCGACCGGCGGCCCGCTCGTCGACCGGGTCGGACCCCGCCGGATGGCGATCACGGCCGACCTGCTCTCCATGGTCACAGTCGGTCTGATCCCGGTCCTCCACCACTCCGACCGACTCACCTTCCCGGTCCTTCTGCTCCTGGTGGCCGCGGGCGGTGCCCTGCGCGGGCCCGGCGACGCGGCGGTCGGGGCGATGATCCCGTCGCTCAGCGACGCCGCCGGGGTGCCGTTGGAGCGGGTGACCGGGCTGGCGTCCGCGATCGAGCGGGGCTCGACCATGATCGGCGCGGCGATCGCGGGTGGCCTGGTCGCCACGGCCGGCGCCGCCAACGCGGTGGCCATCGACGCGGTCTCGTTCGGGGTCTGCGCCGTGCTGCTGATGCTGACCACCGGTGGTGTCGGCCAGGCGACCCGCCCCGAGCCGGCCGGGCCCGGGGAGCAGCCCACGTCGTACGTCGCCGAGCTGCGCGAGGGATGGCACTTCCTGCGCCACGACGCCGTCCTGATGAGCCTGTGCCTGATGATCGCGGTGACCAACCTGCTCGACCTGGCCTGGTCCGCGGTCCTCCTGCCCGTCTGGGCCCGCGAGTCCGGCGCCGGCGTCGCGGCCCTCGGCCTGGTCTTCGCGGTGTGGGGCGGCTCGTCGATGGTGGGTTCGCTCGTGGCTGCGGCCTACGGCACCCGCCTGCCGCGCTTCGCGACGTACGTCGTGGCGTTCCTGATCACGGGGCTGCCGCGGTTCGTGCTGTTCGCCCTGGGCGTCCCGCTCTGGATGATCCTCGGCATGTGCCTGGTCGGCGGCTGCGCGTCCGGCTTCCTCAACCCGGTCCTCGGCGCCGTCGAGTTCGAGCGCATCCCGCGCGAGCTGGTCGGCCGGGTCACGGCCCTCAACAGCGCGATCTGCTGGTCGCTGATGCCGCTCGGCGGTGTGCTCGGCGGCGTGCTGGTCACCGGGATCGGTCTCGACCCCGCCCTGCTCGTGGTCGGTCTGTGCTACTTCGTCGCCACCATGGCGCCGGCGTTCCTGCCGAGCTTCCGCGGGATGAACCGGCAGCAGCCGGCGCGCGAGCCCGTCGCGGTCTGACACCGACTCGCGCACACGCGAGTGGCCGGCGACCCGTCGGGTCGCCGGCCGCTCGTGCGTGTGGTGGCGCTCAGCCCTTGCAGGGCAGGTAGGCGCGGGCGGCCGTGGCATGGCCCCCGCCCTTGAGCGACAGGTGGGCGACGATCGTGTTGTCCGCGGTGGCCGACAGGTGGTGCAACGTCACGTGGCCGCCTCCGTGCGGGTGGCTCACCGACGCCTTCTTCGAACCGTTGACGGAGAACGACCCGCCGGCCACCCGCCCGGCCTTCGAGGTCCAGGTCAGCCGCGCGCTGTGACTGCTGCACGACACCGAGGCCGGGAACCGGACGAACTGCTTGCCGGAGCCGCTCACTGCAGCGGGTGCCGCACCGGCCCGGAAGAAGGCAAGGGAGAAGCTGGTCTGGTTGGCGGTCTTGAGCAGGATTCCGCCGGCGGTCGTGCCCACCGCCGCGATGGCGCCGAAGTCGCCCGCGCTGACGAACGCGCGCTCGTCGGCGCTCCCGGCACCGCCCTCGGACTCATCGATGATGGCCCCTCCCGAGGGTCCCGTGCTCGCGGCCTCGAGCACGGCGATCTGCGCCTTGGCAGTGCTGCTCCGGTGCGCGAGGAGCCAACCGGAGTGCGACTCGGTGAAGGACATGGGCTGGATCTCTGCGATCAGGTCGGCCGTCGTCCGGCAGTGGGAAGCGCTCCCCTCACCCCTCGCGATCGAGACGTTCCCGGAGCCGGTGATGGTCATCCGCGAGAGGTCACCATGACTCTTCTTGACGTTGACGACACCGGTGTAGTGGCCCGTCACGGCGGTCAGGTCGTTGACGTCGGTGTTGCTCTGGAACGTCGCGTCCATGGTGACCGAGGTCGTCACCTTCCCGCCGACGACGGCCTTGGTCGACGAGGAGGGAGTCGCGTCGCCCGAGATCAGGGTGCAGGTGTTGCCGCTCGTGGGACTCGAGCTTGCCTGACCTTCGGTGAAGAAGGTCCCGCTGACAAGAGCAAAGGCCGATCCGGACGGGAGCATGGCCACGGTCGAGACCAGGCCTGCCGAGCAAGTCAAGACGAGGATGCGGCCGAGCCGCGAGGATCTGCGCATTGCTGAACTCCAAGGAGGGTAGGAAGCGAGGGACTCAGACTAGGAGCCGCTCAGACCATCGGGTTGCCTCTGGACGACGCCACGCACCTGGTCTAGACCGGTTCGCCCGAGCGGAGGACCAGTGATCCCCCGCTCGGGCGATGTCGGTCAGCCCTTGCAGGGCAGGTAGGCGCGGGCGGCCGTGGCATGGCCCCCGCCCTTGAGCGACAGGTGGGCGACGATCTTGTTGTCCGCGGTGGCCGACAGGTGATGCAACGTCACGTGGCCGCCTCCGTGCGGGTTGCTCACCGACGCCTTCTTCGAACCGTTGACGGAGAACGACCCGCCGGCCACCCGCCCGGCCTTCGAGGTCCAGGTCAGCCGCGCGCTGTGACTGCTGCACGACACCGAGGCCGGGAACCGGACGAACTGCTTGCCGGAGCCGCTCACTGCGGCGGGTGCCGCACCGGCCCGGAAGAAGGCAAGGGACGCACTCGTCTGGTTCGCGGTCTTCAGCAGCACGCCGGCGGAGACTGCGCCCACGACCGCGAGGGCGTTGTACGTGCCGGGCACGGCGAAGCCGCGGCCATCAGCACTGGAGGCGCCGCCTTCGTAGATTTCCACGATCCCGTTCGAGGTCGCGGCGTTCTCGACCTCGAGCTCTACGATCTGGGACTTCGCCGTGCCGCCACGGTGGACGAGGAACCATCCCGCGTGGGACTCGCTGAACGTCAACGGCTCGATCTCGGCGGCGACGTCGGCCGTCGTGCGGCAGTGCGACGCGCTTCCCTCGGCTCGCTGGATCGACACGGTGCCGGTCCCGGTCAAGGTGAGGCGCGACAGGTCGCCGTGGCTCTTCACCGCGTTGACGACGCCGGTGTAGTGACCGGACACCGTGGTGACGTCGTTGGTGTCGGTGTTGCTCTGGAAGGTGGCGTTGAGGTTGGTCGAGGCCTGCACCTTGCCACCGACGACGGCCTTGGTCGGCGAGGAGCTGCTCGAGCTGCCGGCGACGACCGTGCAGGTGTTGCCGCTGGTGCCACTCGACGAGGCCGAACCCGCGGCCTCGAAGCTGCCGCTGACCAAGGCGAAGGCCGACCCGGACGGAAGCATGGCCAGAACCCCGACCAGCCCCGCCGAGGCCGTGACGGCGATTGCGCGGCCGTGCCGCGTGTATGCGTGCATGAAGGTGGTTCCTCCTCGATTGAAGGGTGTGTGAGGCAGAGACTGCTCACGCCTGGAGTCGATGCCCAAGCGTGTGACACCGGTCTACACCAGTCGGGGCGCGCGCGTGGTGATGTCGTGCAAGCCGGGCACCCCGGCGAGTGGCCGACCGCCCCGTGATCGTCATCCCATGCAGGGCAGGTAGGCCCTGCTCGCCCAGGCGCGACGTACGCCGGTCTAGACCAGTTCGTCCGCCGGTCGCGGGATCAGCCGAAGGTGCGGGCCAGCTCGATGACCCGGTCGTTGGCCTCGGTCTCCCCGATCGAGACGCGCGCCCCGGCGCCGGCGAAGGGCCGGACCACGATGCCGAGATCGTCGGCCGCGGCGGCGAACTCCGCCGTGCGGTCACCGGTCGCGAACCACACGAAGTTGCCCTGCGCCTCGGGTACGACGACACCGGCGGCAGCGAGTCCGGCGACCACCCGTTCACGCTCGGCGACCAGGGCGGCCACGCGCTCGAGCAGCTGCGGCTCGGCCTCGAGCGACGCGACCGCCGCCGCCTGCGCCACGTTCGAGACGCCGAACGGGAGGGACACGGCGCGCAGGGCTCCCGCGATCTCCGCCGGCCCCACGGCGTACCCGACCCGGAAGCCGGCGAGGCCGTAGGCCTTGGAGAAGGTCCGGGTCGACACGACGTTCGGGTGGGCACGCACGGTCGCGAGCCCGTCGACCGGGTCGGTCATCCGCACGAACTCGACGTAGGCCTCGTCCACGACGACCAGCACGCGGTCGGGCACCCGGGCCAGGAAGGCATCGAGCTCGGCCTGGGTGACCGAGGGGCCGGTGGGGTTGTTGGGGGTGCAGACCAGCACGATCCGCGTGCGGTCGGTGATCGCTGCGGCCATCGCGTCGAGGTCGTGGTGGCCGTCGGCCCGCACCTCCACCTGCACGCTCGTCGCGCCGGCCGCGGTGACCGCGATCGGGTAGGCCTCGAAGCTGCGCCAGGCGTAGACGACCTCGTCGCCCGGCTCGCAGAACGCCTGCACCAGCTGGTAGATCAGCGCGACCGAGCCGGTCGCGAGAGCGAGCTCCTCGGTCGGCACGCCGAGCCTGCCGGACAGCGCGTCGTAGAGCGCGGTGCTGCCCATGTCGGGGTAGCGGTTCATCTGCTCGGCCGCGCGGGTGGCGGCCTCGAGGACGCCGGGCAGCGGCGGGTACGGGTTCTCGTTCGACGACAGCTTGTAGGTCGTCAGGCCCGCACGCGGCTGCGGCGGCTTGCCGGCGACGTACGTCGGGATCTGGGAGACGCACGCGCGCGGCTGGGGACCTGGCATGGGGTCAACCTATCTCCGCTCGTCGGCGTCCCCGGCCGCGCCAGGGGCGGAGCAGCGGAAGCAGCAGCAGCCCGAGCACGACTCCGATCACGGCCCCGGAGACGTTGTCGATGATGTCGGTGACGTCGCACGCGCGGTCGATCCGGGCGACGTGCAGCTGGACCTCCTCCACGGCCAGCGAGAGCCCGGCCAGGGCCACGAGCCCGCACGGGATCAGCACCCAGCCCGCCCGCCAGCGACCGAACGCCAGGACCAGGAACACCCCGGCCGGCACGAACAGCAGGGTGTTGAGCAGCTGTTGACCGCCGCCGAGGATCCAGAAGCCGTCGGGGGACGGCCCGCCGATGTCCCAGCTGCACGAGGTGGCGTGCTGGTCGGCCGGGATGTAGCCCAGGCCGTTCTGCGCGGGGACCAGTGTCACGACGCCGATCACCGCGACCGACCAGAGGAGCCCGCCCCAGGCCAGCCCGGCCAGCGGACCCATCCGGCGACCGACGGCGAGCGCCACGACGACGCAGACCAGTCCGGCCGCCGCGGCCAGCATCAGCATCCAGCCGACACCGCCGATCGGGACCATGCCGACGAGGCTAGGCGGTGGCGCCGCGAGCCGGCCGACGGACCCGCCTCTCAGACCGCCGGGACGAGCACCTCACCGCCGGGGACGACCGGCACGTCGCGCCCGAGGGTCACGTCGATCGGGTTGGTCAGGCAGCGGACCGAGCCGCCACCCTTGTGGAACTCGTCGACCTCGACCTCGACCACCTCGAAGTCCCAGTCGCGCAGCCGTGCGACGACGCGGTCGGGAGCACCCGCCGGCATCACGACGGTGCGGCCGACCACGATGGAGTTGGCACAGAACGTCGTCAGCGCCTCCTCGTCGCTCAGCAGCAGCGGCTCGGGCACGAGCTCGAGCAGGGCGGCCGCCGAGGCGTCGTCGAAGGCGCCCGGAGCGACCATCGCGCGACGCTCGTCGAGCGGACAGAACGCGAGGTCGAGGTGGTACATCGCCGGGTGGGTGATCCGCACCCCGCGCACCCGGACCTGCAGGTCGGTGGCGAGGTGCTTGAGCGCGAGCTCCTCGGTGCGCGGGCCGTAGCCCGCCACCAGGGCGTCGCCCCAGGCGAAGACGTCACCGGCCTCGAGATGCGCGCCGACGCCGTCGCGACCGACGTACGACGTGGAGCGACCGCTGCGCTCGAACCACGGCCGGGCCGTCTCCGTCTCCATCCGGCGCTCGGGGTAGCGCATGTGCGAGAGCACCACGTGGGTGCCGCCGTCGGGTCGGACCAGTCCGAGACCGAGGTTCATCGCGTAGACCATGTCGGGGGCGTCGGGGCGTTGGGGCACGACCTCGACCGTGCCGCCGAGGCGCTCGATCGTGGAGACCAGGCCGACCCACTGCGCCATCGCCCGGCGCGGGTCGGGCTGGACGTCGAGGTCCATGTAGGGGTTGATCCGGTAGTCGACGCGGAAGTGGTCGGGGCGGACCATCACGTAGCGGCGGCCCCACGGCAGGCCACCCGACGGGGCGGTCGGCCGGACGTCCGGCTGGATCTCGGCGTGTGGCACGGCGTACCCCTCTTTCGTTCAGGACGGTGGCCCGCGACGGGCGGGCGGGACGGTGCGCCCGACGGGCAGATCGGCGCTCGGAGCATTGATTGATTGTCAGACAATCTGACAACCAGAGGATAGACACGGATGGGGCGTTCGGCAAGCCGTTGTCAGACAATGGGGTCATGGACCCGGTCGAGCGCTCCGCGGACGCGTTCGGGACCCTCCACCTGGAGCACTCCTCGACCGTCGACCGCGTCGCCGAGGAGCTCCGGCGGGCGGTCTTCGAGGGCGAGCTGGAGTCCGGCACGCCGCTGCGCGAGGTGGCCCTGGCCGAGTCGCTGGGCGTCTCACGGCCGACGCTGCGCGAGGCGCTCGCCGTCCTGGTCGCCGACGGCCTGGCCACGCGCGAGCCGAACCGCGGCGTCAGCGTCGCCAGCCCCGACCCCGACTCGGTGCGCGACGTGTCCCGGGTCCGCGCCGTGCTCGAGACCGCCGGCGTGCGCCACTGGCCGACGGCCGGCGAGGAGGCGCGCGACGCCGTCCGGACCGCCCTGGCCGACTACGAGCGGGCGGTCGCCGACGGCGCGTCGTACCAGGAGCTGAACCAGCGCCACCTGGCCATCCACCTCAGCCTGGTCGGCCTGACCGAGTCGCCGCGGCTGGTCGCGATGGCCACGTCGGTGGTGGCCGAGCTGCGGCTCGCCCTGGCGCAGATCGACCGCGTACGACGCAACGCCCGCGACCAGGCGGGCTCCCACCACCACCTGCTCGACCTCCTCGAGTCCGGTGACATCGAGGCGGCCGTGGCCGAGCTCGACCAGCACCTCGGCGGGGCCGAGGACGCGATCATCGAGCGCCTCGACCTCGACTGAGGACGTGCCGACGCGGCGGAGCCGCGGCGGCACGACCGCAAGGAGCGCCGCCGCCCGCTCGCGGGCAAGGCCCCGTGCCGACGCCTCCCCTATGCTCGCCGGATGCGCTTCGTGACCTGGCTCCTGAGCACCGCCGCCGCGGTCGCCGTCGCCGCGTGGCTCGTCGACGGGATCTACTTCACCGGCCCGAGCACGGGCTGGGCCGAGGTGAAGCACAAGCTCGTCCCGCTGCTGCTCGTGGCCCTGATCCTCGGCATCGTCAGCAGCTTCGTGAAGCCGATCGTCACGTTCTTCTCCATCCCGTTCATCATCCTCACCCTCGGGCTCTTCCTGCTGGTGATCAACGCCCTGATGCTGATGTTCACCGCCTGGATCGCGGGTCTGTTCGACATCGGCTTCCATGTCGACGGCTTCTGGGCCGCGGTCCTCGGGTCGATCGTGATCACGATCGTCAACTGGGCCATCGACGTGACCGTCCTCAAGGAGGACGCATAACCCGTGGCGACGCTTCCGCCACCGCGCACGCCCGGGCGGTACTCGATCTCACTGGTCTGCCTCGGCAACATCTGCCGCTCGCCCACGGCCCAGGTCGTCCTCGAGGCACGCCTGGCCGCGGCCGGCCTCGATGACCGCGTCACCGTCCGCAGCAGCGGCACGGGCGACTGGCACGTCGGTCGACCCATGGACGGCCGCGCGGCCGCCACGCTCGAGCACGCCGGGTACGACGCGACCCGGCACCGCGCCCAGCAGTACGACGAGTCCCGGGCCTCGGCCGACGACCTCGTGCTCGCCATGGACCACGACAACCTCGCCGACCTCGGGGGCCGCACGGACCGGGTCGCGATGTTCCGCGACTTCGACCCGGTCGAGACCGGCGAGGACGTGCCGGACCCCTACTACGGCGGTGCGGACGGCTTCCGCGAGGTGCTCACGATCGTCGAGCGCACCGCGGACGCGCTGGTCGACCGACTCGCCGTCACCCTGGACTGACCCGACCCCGGAAGGACCGCGATGCCCAAGGCCCCTCTCCCGCAAGGCGCTGCCGCCCTGCTCCGTGAGCCCAACCCGGCCGTGATCGCCGTGGTGATGCCGAGCGGCCACCCGATGTCGGTGGCCACCTGGTACCTCGTCGAGGACGACGGCACGATCCTGGTGAACATGGACGCCGGACGCGCCCGGCTGGCGTGGATGCAGGAGCACCCCCACGTCTCGCTGACCGCCCTCAAGGACGGCGAGTGGTACACCCACGTCAGCATCCGCGGACCCGTCGTCCGCTGGGAGCACGACGAGGCGGCGGCGCTCGCCGACATCGACCGGCTGGCCCGCCACTACGGCGGTGACGGCTTCGGCAACCCCGACGCGAAACGGGTCAGTGCCTGGATCCGGATCGACAGCTGGCACGGGTGGGCCCTCGACTGACCGCCCTCGTCGGTGGGTCGTCCGCCTGACGAGCACCCCTGGAGGCTTGTCAGGCGGACGACCCACCGAGGGCGTACTACGGTGAGGTCAGCCGGATCCAGGAGGTGCTGAGTGACGCGCCAGCCTCACGTCGCCCGCCGCGCCGAGGAGCTCCTCGGGACGGCCGTCGCGGCCACGGCACCGGTCGCCGGTGGCGACATCGCGACCGCCACCAAGCTCCGGCTCAGCTCCGGGCGGTCGGCCTTCATGAAGACGCTGACCAACGCTCCGCCGGGGTTCTTCGAGGTCGAGGCGTCCGGCCTGCGCTGGCTCGGCGAGGTCGACGGCGTGCGGGTCCCGGAGGTGCTGGCCGTCGAGGCCGACTGCCTGATCCTGGCCTGGGTCGAGCCCGGCAAGCTCACCACCGAGGCGGCCGGCGAGTTCGGCCGCGCGCTGGCCCGGACCCACGAGGCCGGGGCGCCGTCGTACGGGCTCGAGCGCGACGGCTTCATCGGTCGGCTCCCGCTGCCCAACAAGGGGGCGCCCACCTGGGCGGAGTTCTACGCGACGAAGCGGGTGCTGCCCTACCTCAAGCTGGCACGCGACCGGGGCGCGATCAACCCCGAGCAGGCGGCCCAGGTCGAGGGCGTGGTCGGGAGGCTGGCGGACCTGGTGCCCGAGGAGGGGCCGCGCCGCCTCCACGGCGACCTGTGGAACGGCAACGTCATCTGGACCCACGACGGCGGCTGCTGCGTGATCGACCCGGCCGCGCACGGCGGCCATCGCGAGACCGACCTCGCCATGCTCGCGCTCTTCGGCCTGCCCCACCTGCCGCGGGTCCTGCACGCCTACGAGGAGGTCTCCCCGCTCGCCGAGGGCTGGGCCGACCGGGTCGGCGTGCATCAGCTGTTCCCGCTGCTCGTCCATGCCTGCCTCTTCGGCGGCGGGTACGGCGCCCGTGCGGCCGAGGTCGCCGGCCGCTTCAGCTGAGTCACGCAGCCGCGCACGACCAGGACCCCTGCCGCGACGCTCGCCGTGGCCACTCCCGTGACGATCAGCGTGCGGGGCGCACCCAGGCCGGCGAGGACGGGCCCGCCCGCCAGCAGGCCGAGCGACGAGGCTGCGTTCACCACCAGGCTCTGACCCGCCATCAGCGTCCGGCGCCGCGCACCGACGGAGCCGCGCGTGATCTGTGCCGTCACACCACCGTTGCCGACGGCCACCGCGAGTCCGCTGACGAACGCCCCTCCAGCGACCACCGCGAGGCCGGGCGCGAGCCCCATCGCCACCCAGCAGCCACCGGTCAGCGCCCAGGCCACGGCGATCGCCGGGAGTACGGGCACCACCCTGAGCAAGCGGACGACAGCCAAGGTCCCGAGCACCGAGCCGGCGCCGTACGCCGTCATCCCGGCGGCGAGGAACGCCCCACCCCGCCCCTCCTCCACACCGAGCAGGGCGAGCCCGAGCACGAACCCGAACCAGAGCGCGCACCCGGTACCCCGCACGACCCAGCCGGCGAGGACGTCGCCGTGGTCGCGCACGGTCCGCCAGATCCCGGCCGCGTCCTCGACCGGCGTACGGGCTCCGGGCCGCCCGACGCCGACGGTGAGTGCGGCCGACCCGAGGATCGAGGCCACTTCGACCCAGAGCAGCCCCACGGCATGACCTCGAGCCACCAGGAGGCCACCTGCGACGGGGCCCAGCACCATGCCGACCCTGCGGAAGAGGTCGCGCGTGGTCAGCAGGGCCAGGGCGCGGTCCTCCCCCATCCGGTCGCCGAGGTCGGCCAGGAGCGCGTCACGGGCCGGGCCGTCGAGCGCCTCCGCCACCCCCAGGCTGAGGCCGGCCAGAGCCAGGATCCGCGCGTCGAGATCCCCGGTGGTCGCGGCGAGAGCGACCACGGCCAGGGCCAGCGCCTCCCCGAGGTAGCACAGCGCCACGGCTCGCCCGGTGGTGATCCGATGACGGAGCCGGCGTGCCCACCACGGCGAGAGCAGGACGGGGATCCCGGCCGCTCCTCCGACGAGGCCGGTCGCCCCTGCGGAGCCCGTGCTCTGGAGAACGACGAGAGGCAACGCCACCTGTGAGGTGCGGAAGGTCAGGTCGGTGATGCCGATACCGAGCAGCATCCGGGTCGCCGCCAGGTGGGGTGTCATGCCTCCAGGCTGCTCGGGTCCCCTTCCGTCCGGTAGCCGTCGAACCGGGAGAGCACCTCATAGGATGAGACAATGACTGACAGTGTCACCTCTGCCGACCTCCAGCTGGTCCTCACGATCGCCCGGACGGGCTCTGTGGGCGCCGCCGCCCGCCGGCTGCGAGTCACCCAGCCCTCCGCGAGCCAGCGGCTCGCACGTCTGGAGCGCAGGACGGGGTTGGTGCTCTTCGAGCGCGACACCCAGGGCGCACAGCCCACCCCCGCTGGAGCCGAGCTCGCGCGGCAGGCCGACCACATCCTGGGGCATCTCGAGGGGGCGCTGGAGGCGGCCCGGGCCGCCGGCCACCGTCAGGTCCGGCGGGTGGGCACGATCCCGAGCCTCGCCGACCGCGTCCTCCCGGCCTTCGACGCAGCGCTCCCGGCCGTGCTCGTCGAGCAGACGGTCGACCACGGGGATCGTCTGGTGGACTGGCTCGACGAGGGCACGCTCGACGCCGCCGTGCTCGCCATCGCGGGACAGATCGACCTGCCGCGATCGGTCCGCCGACACCGGATCGGCACCGACGAGCTGAGCCTGTTCCTCCCGGTCGGCGTCCCGTCCCCTCGAGCGCGGGTCCGCCCGTTGACCGGACGGGACGTCGTCTTCGCGACGTACGACACGGGGTCCGAGTCGATCCGGCAGCGGCTGGTCGGGCTGGGGGCCCGGCCCCGCCGCGCGGCCACCGTGCAGGCCGCGCTCGGGATCGCGCGACGCCAGGCATGCCCAGCCGTGGTCCCGCGATCGCTGGCGACGACCCACGGCCGGGAGCGTCTGGTCGATCTCGGATGGGGTCATCGGCTCGTGCTTGACCTCCTGGTCCCGCGCACGCCCGCCCCCGACATCGTCGGCTCCCTGTCTGCGCTCCGGTCCGAGCTCGGGCTCACCAGGTCGCTCTGAGCACTGCGCGTTCTCAGGCACGGTTCAGGACGGTTTGACACAGTAGGCCCGTGACACCGCCAGCAGCCGCCTCGAGCGCCAAGCCGCACGTCCTCGTCGTCGACGACGACAAGGCGGTGCGCGAGTCGCTGCGACGCAGCCTCGAGTTCAACGGGTACGCCGTCTCGCTGGCCGCCGACGGCGCCGAGGCGCTGGCCGGCATCGGCGGGCTCGGCCCCGACGTCGTGGTGATGGACGTGATGATGCCGCGCCTCGACGGCATCGAGACCACCAAGGCGCTGCGCAAGGCCGGCAACGACGTCCCCGTCCTCGTGCTCACCGCCCGCGACGCCATCGGCGACCGGGTCGAGGGACTCGATGCCGGAGCCGACGACTACCTCACCAAGCCGTTCGCCCTGCAGGAGCTGCTGGCGCGGCTGCGCGCGCTGCTGCGCCGCGTCGTGCCGGCGGAGGGCGACGAGCACGAGCTGCTGTCCTTCGCCGACCTGTCGATGGACCTCGCGACGCGCGAGGTGCTCCGGAGCGGCCGGCCGATGGAGCTGACCCGCACGGAGTTCACGCTGCTCGAGATGTTCCTGCGGCGCCCGCGCCGCGTGCTGGAGCGGTCGTTCATCCTCGAGGAGGTCTGGGGCTACGACTTCCCGACGACGGCCAACTCCCTCGAGGTCTACGTCGGCTACCTCCGACGCAAGACCGAGGCCGAGGGCGAGTCCCGGCTGATCCACACCGTGCGGGGCGTCGGGTACGTCCTCAAGGAGTCATGAGCACCCCGGCGACCGGCCAGGCCCCCGGCTCGTCGACGTGGGACGAGCCGCCGGTGGCACTACCGGCGCTCGCTCGCGAGCCGCGTCGTCCTGCTGACCACGATGGCCGTCGGCCTGGCGGTCGCGCTGGTGGCGCTGGGCGCCTACGTCACCGTGCGGATGTCGCTGGAGAGCTCGCTGGACAGCTCGCTGCGCGACCGCGCCCACCAGGCGGCCGGGAGCCTGCAGATCGCCCAGCTGACCGACTCCGACGTGCCCTCGTGGGCCACCGGTGCGGCCGACGTACGCATCTACCTGGTCACGGCCAACGGCACGCCCCTCACCACCGACCGGCTGAACCCGCAGATCCCGCTCGACGGGCACGAGACCGCGGTCGCCAAGGGGGTCAGCGCGAGCAGCGCGCGGACAGTCTCGGCCAACGGCAACGACTACCGGGTCATCGCGGTCCCCTACCTGGGGAGCAGCGGCTATGCCCTCGTCCTCGCCCAGAACATGGCGCCCCAGGAGCGCGTGCTGCAGAAGATGGGCGCGGTGATGCTGCTCTTCGGGCTGGCCGGCGTGATCGGCGCCGCGTTCGCCGGGTGGGCCGTGGCCCGCAACGGTCTGCGGCCCGTACGACGGCTGACGCGACAACGTCGAGGTGATCACGCGCACCGAGGACCTCACTCCGCTCCCGATCGAGGGCGACGACGAGATCGCACGCCTCGCGACGGCGTTCAACGGGATGCTCGCGGCCCTCTCCGCCTCGCGCGACCGCCAGCGCCGACTCGTCGCCGACGCGGGGCACGAGCTGCGGACGCCGCTCACGTCGCTGCGCACCAACCTCGACCTGCTGCTCCAGTCGGACGCCGCCGGCGGACTCGACCCCGGTGCGCGCGCTGAGCTGCTCGACGACGTCGGCGCCCAGATCGAGGAGATGTCCAACCTGGTCGGTGACCTCGTGGAGCTCGCGCGCGACGAGCCGCTGCGTCGTCACGTCGAGCAGGTCGACCTCGCCGAGGTCGTCGACCGCGCGGTCGCCCGCGCCCGGCGCCGCGGCACCGGCCTCACCTTCGAGGTCGAGAGCGAGCCGTGGTGGGTGACCGGTGAGTCGGCCTCGCTCGAGCGCGCGGTGACGAACCTGCTCGACAACGCCGTGAAGTGGAGCCCCCCGGCCGGGACCGTCACGATCCGGCTCAACCACGGCACCCTGACCGTCGACGACCAGGGACCGGGCATCGCCGAGGCCGACCGCGAGCACGTCTTCGAGCGCTTCTACCGCTGCCGACGAGTCGCGCTCGATGCCCGGCTCCGGCCTGGGCCTGTCGATCGTGCGCCAGGTGACCGAGCGGCACTCCGGCACGGTCCGGGTGGAGGAGACAGCGACCGGCGGCACGCGCATGGTCATGCAGCTCCCCGGCGCCGCCCTCGTCGCCGGCTGACCGCTCGTCGTACGACGGACGCGGCGCAGGCGGCAGACTTCCGGCATGGAGTTCCAGCGAGTGACCATCGTGCAGCTGCGGACACCGGATCCCCGGCCGCCCGACACGCCGGACGACGACCGCATCCAGGCCGAGCACCTCGCCTATCTCGGGGGCCTGCGCCAGCGGGGAGTGCTGGCCCTGAACGGCCCGGTGCGCGGACCCGACAGCGCCGGGGAGCTCCGTGGGCTGTCGATCTACGTGGTCGACGTCGACGAGGCGCGCGCCCTCGCCGAGGCCGACCCGGCGGTACGCGCCGGCTGGTTCGACCTCGTGGTCGACAGCTGGTGGCTTCCGAGCGTCCCGGTGACCCTGGGCGACCGGGTGGACTTCGAGCTCTGAGCGGGTCTGGCGTGCTCTGGGGTCCCAGTTTCACCATGCTCACATGGTGAAACCTCACTCCACACGGTGAGCTCGCCATCAGAAGTCCCGCTCCATCATGTGAACACGGTGGAGCTGATGACCTCCCGGAACACGAGGCCTCAGACCTCGAAGCGGTAGCCCATGCCGGGCTCGGTGATCAGGTGGCGCGGCGAGGAGGGGTCGTCCTCGAGCTTCTTGCGCAGCGCGCCGACGTAGACGCGCAGGTAGTTCGTCTCGCGTCCGTACGCCGGACCCCACACCTCGTGCAGGAGGTCCCGCTGGCTGACCAGCCGGCCAGGGGTACGGACCAGCATCTCGAGGAGCCCCCACTCGGTCGGGGTCAGCCGTACGACCTCGCCCGCCTTGGTGACCCGACGCGCGGGCAGGTCGATGACGAGGTCACCGGCCTCGAGCACCGGCAGGTCGGAGCCGGCCCGCCGCGCGGCGGCCCGGACCCGGGCCAGGAGCTCCTCCATGCCGAAGGGCTTCGTCACGTAGTCGTCGGCGCCGAGGTCGAGGGCCTCCACCTTCTCCGCCGACTCCGCCCGGGCCGACAGCACGACCACCGGCGTCGTGCTCCAGCCGCGCAGCCGGCGCAGCACCTCGATGCCGGAGAGGTCGGGCAGGCCGAGGTCGAGCACCACGATGTCGGGCCGGTCCTCGCGCAGCGCCTGGAGCGCGGTCCGACCGTCCGCGGCCATCAGGACGTCGTGCCCCTCCGCGCGCAGCCCGATCCCGAGCGTGCGCCGGAGCGTGGTGTCGTCGTCGACGAGCAGGACCTTCATGCGCCCGTCCCCGGCAGCTCCAGCACCATGGTGAGCCCGCCGCCCGGCGTCGAGTCCGCCTCGAGCGTGCCGCCCTGCGCCTCCGTCAGCCCGCGCGCGACCGCCAGCCCGAGCCCGACCCCGGTCCCGGAGTCGCCGCGGCGCTGGAACGGCTCGAAGATCCGGGCCCGGTCGGCCGGTACGACGCCCGGCCCGCGGTCGACGACGCGCAGCTCGACCCGCACCCCGTCCGTCGAGCCCTCGACCAGCACCTCGTCGCTGTGGCGCAGCGCATTGGCGACGAGGTTGGCCACGACGCGTTCGAGCAGGCCGGCGTCGACGTACGCGGTCGGCAGCTCGCCGACCACGACGCGCTCCGAGTCCTCGACGCCCGCGAGCGCACGGCGCACGACCTCGCCGAGCGGGACCTCGGCGGCGATCGGGAGCACGGCCCCGGTCTGGAGCCGGCTCATGTCGAGCAGGTCGCTGACCATCCCGGTCAGGCGCGTGATGGAGCTCTCCATCGCGGCGAGGAGCTCCTGGCGCTCTCCCGCGCCGAGCCGCGTGTCGTGCACTCGCAGGGTCTCGGCGGCGGAGCGGAGGCCCGCCAGCGGCGTGCGCAGGTCGTGGGAGACGGCCGCGAGCAGGGCCGTCCGCGTGCGGTTGCCGGCCTCGAGCTGCTGGGCCGCCATGCTCTGGCGGGCGAGCTCCTCCCGCTCGCGCAGCACGCCGACGTGGGAGGCGAACGCCGAGGCGACCGCCCGGTCGCGAGCCCCGAGCTCGGCACCGCGCAGGACCAGCCAGCCGCCGGCCCCGGCCGGGACGACGACCGTGCCCGCGGCGGCCGGCGGCTCGTCCGGGACCAGCTCGGCGGCGTCGGCCCCGAACGTGTCCTCGGCCAGCTCGAGGAGCCGCGGTACGTCGTACTCCCCACCGAGGACCTGACGGTTGAGCATCGCCAGCGTCCGCGCCTCCCGCTCGGCCAGTCGTGCCTGCTCACGCCGGCGTGCGGCGGCGTCGACGACCCCGGCGACGGCGACGGCGGTGACCACGAAGACCAGCAGGGTCAGGAGGTCGTTGCCGGAGGCGACGTTCAACGTCCGGCGCGGCGGGATGAAGAAGTAGTTGAGCAGCAGCGCCGCGGCGACGGCCGCGACCAGGGCCGGCCACCGACCGCCGACCAGGGCCACCGCGACGGCGAGGCTGAGGTAGAGCATCGCCTCGAGCGCGATGCTCCTGACGCCCTCGTCGACGGCGAGCAGGACGGCGGTCAGGGCGACCGGGCCGAGGATCGCCAGCGCCCAGCCGAGCACGCCCCTGCGCAGGCCGAGGCCCGGGGCGTCGGCGGTGTCGTCCACGCGCACAGTGTCCACCACGACGGCTCCCGCCACGGCGCGCCTCAGCCGACGTGCACGTGCGGGCGACGGGCCGGGTCGGGTTCGGCGCGGCGCAGGACCTCGCGGGTCACCGGCGCGACCTCGCCGAGGCCGAAGAGGAGGAACCGCAGGAACTGCTGGACGGGGTTGCCCTCGGTCCAGGCGAAGTAGATGTGCGGGATGGCCCCGGAGTCGTCCCGGATCCGGAGCGCCAGGGCAGCCAGCGCGTTGGGGACCGACGGCGCGGTCACGGTCATCACCCGGTAGCGCCCGTGGAGGACCTCGCCGCGCACGTGCAGCCGGCCCTCGAAGTCGCTCGCGTCGACGATGGTGACCTCGACGAAGATCACGTCCGGGTCCGACGGCAGGTCGTGGTCGCGACGCAGCTGGCGGATCTTGTCGACGTACTCCTCGGCCTCGCGGTGCTCGGTCTTGTGGGCGACCAGCCGGATCGTCCGACGGGCACAGTCGCGCACGAAGACCTGGCTCGCGGCGTCGAACTCGATCTCGGTGGCCCGCAGCTCGAAGACCCGCTTGATCCGGGAGGCGATCGAGACGAGGACGATGGCCAGGATGAAGCAGGCGCCGATCTTCACGCCGTCCGGCCGCTCGATCACGTTGCTGACCGTCGTGTAGGCGAAGACCAGCGAGATCGCGGCGAAGCCGTACATCCGCTTGCGCTGCCCGGCCCGTCTCGCGGCCAGGGTCACGGCCACGCCCGCACTGGTGAAGAGCACGAGGACGCCGGTCGCGTAGGCACCGCCCTGGCCGTCGACGCTCGCGTCGAAGATCCAGGTGATCAGGAACGCCGTCCCCGTCAGGATCAGCACGAGCGGCCGGACCGCGCCCGCCCACTCGGGCGACATGCCGTAGCGCGGGAGGTAGCGCGGGATCAGGTTCAGCATCCCGGCCATCGCCGAGGCGCCGGCGAACCAGAGGATCGCGATCGTGGAGGCGTCGTACGTCGTCCCGAAGGCGTTGCCGAGGTACTCGTGCGCCAGGTAGGCGAGGGCGCGGCCGTTCGCAGATCCTCCGGGCTGGAACTGCTTCGGCGGAATCAGCAGCGTGGTGACGAAGCTGCTGGTGACCAGGAAGACGCTCATCATCACGGCCGCGGTGGTGAGCAGCCGCCGGGTGTCCCGGATCCGACCGGTCGGGTGCGACTCGGTGTCGGTGGGGTCGCCGCTGACGTGCGGCATCACCGCGACCCCGGTCTCGAAGCCGGACATGCCGAGCGCGAGCTTGGGGAAGACGATCAGGGAGACGCCGACCATCACCAGGGGGTTGCCGTGCTCCGCGGTGAGAGCCGCCGTCCAGTCGGGGACCAGGTGCGGGTGCGTGGCGACCTGCCAGAGGCTGACGCCGATCACCACCACGTTGAGCGCCAGGTAGACGGCGACCAGACCGACGGCCAGACCGATGGCCTCGGTGAACCCGCGCAGGAACACCGCGCCCAGCAACGCCAGCAGGAGCAGGGTGATCGCGACCTGGTGGCCCGTGAGAGTCGAGCGGAGGTTGGGGTTCTCGATCAGGTGCGCCGACGCGTCCGCGGCCGACAGCGTCATCGTGATGATGAAGTCGGTGGCCGCGAACCCGAGCAGCGCGAGGACGAAGAGCTTGCCCTTCCAGAAGGTCAGCAGGCGCTCGAGCATGGCGATCGAGCCCTCCCCGTGCGGGCTCTCCTCCGCGACCCGGCGATAGACGGGAAGGGCCCCGACGAGGGTGAGTGCGACCAGCACGAGGGTGGCGATGGGGGAGAGGAGGCCGGCGGCGAGGGCGGCGATGCCCGGCTGGTAGCCGAGGGTCGAGAAGTAGTCGACGCCCGTCAGGCACATCACCTTCCACCAGGGCTTCCCGGCGTCGGCCTGGTGGACCTCGCCGTCGGTGACCAGCCAGGCGCGGGCGCGCCGGGTCAGCGGCGGAGCCGACATCAGCGGACGTCGACGGCGGCGGCGACCTGGTCGGCGAGGAGCACGGCGACCCGCCGCTGCTCGGCCGTCGGGTAGGTCATCTGCGAGCTGGCCGTCACCAGGAAGTGGCCGACGACGCGGGTCCCGCGGTGCACCGGGATGGCGACGTAGTCGTCGTACGGCAGGCCGACCCGGTCGACGTCGACGGTGTGGCCGCCCCGGCAGACGTCACCGTCGTGGTCGAGGACGGCGACGCGGGCGTCGGACACCGGACCGTCGACGAAGCGGCACTCGTCGGCGCCCAGGACCTCGGTGATCTGCCGGGCGACGAGGTCGGTCAGCGCAGCGGCCGGCGTGTCGCCCTCGGCCACCAGCCGGGCGGCGCCGAGCACGCCGTCCAGATAGCCGGACCGGCCGGCCGCGCGGGCCTGCTGCCGGTGACCCCAGAGCGCGATCTCGGTGACGGCGAGTCCGATCACCAGGAGCAGGACGGTGGCCTCGAGGTCGTCGGAGCCCTTGATCGCGAACCGCTGGTAGGGCGCGGTCAGGAAGAAGTCGAACCAGGCACCGCTGGAGACCGCCGCGAGCAGGCCCGCGACCCGGTCGCCGGTCGCGGCGGCTGCCACGACCCAGAGCACCAGCACCAGGACGGCGGTCGCGGCGGTGACGTCGTCACGGACGGTCGAGAACACGGCGCAGGTGACGAAGGGCAGGACCACGGCGCCGACCCTCACCGCGACCTGCCACTGACCCTGGGGCGGCCACATCGTGGGACCGTCCACGAGCCGCCGGGATGGCGAGGCAAGGGGTGTCACCTCTCCATGGTCTGCCCCGCGCCGGGGGCCCCGACCCGTCTTGACGCGTTCCTGACGGCTCCGTCGCCCAGGTCACAGGAGGATCCACGGATCCCTTGCCGGGCCGGCACCGAGGCCTCACCCTGGTCGTGGGTACGACGACCAGGAGGGCTCGTGACGCGCACATCGGTCCGCTACCACCTCCTCGAGGAGGAGGGCTGGAAGCCGTTCGCCTGGTCGGCGGGCCTGACCCTGCTCGTGGCCGGGATCCACACCGGCGCCATCGACGCCGTGATGCTGGCCCTGATCCACCTGCAACACCTGGGCTGATCGGCCGTTGCGCGTCCGGCCGTAGCGCCCGGCCCCTCTCACGGATGCTCAGACGACGAGGGTCTTCAGGCCGTCGACGATCAGCACCAGCCCGATCACCAGCGACGCGGCGGCGATGACCGTGGGCCCGGAGCCCACGACGCGTGCGTACAGCTCCGACAGCCGAGCGTCGGCCTGGGCCGGATCTCGGGCGTAGTAGACGTAGATCGCCCCCACCGTGGCGGTGGAGACCACGGCGAACAGGGCGAAGGCGATGACCGCGACGACGAACGCGGAGTGGTTGTGCACCAGGACCAGCGCCGCGGCGACGGTGAGGCTCCAGGGCTGCTTCAGGACGCCGAGCACCGCGGCGCCCACCGGGGTCAGGCCCTTGAGCCGCTCCTCGAGGTCCTTCGACACACCCACCGCGCTGTGCGGGCTGTGGCGTCTGCGCCACTGCCAGGCGGCCGTGGCGATCAGCGCAAGACCCAGCACGACCTCGAAGGCCGCCAGCGCCGTGCCTCCGCCCCCGGTGTTGAGGCCGCGGTAGGTGCCGAGCAGGTAGCTGAGGGAGAAGACCACGGTCAGCGAGACGGTCCACCCGACCAGGAAGGCGCCGGCGTTGATCCGTGCCCGCGTGGTCGCCAGGAGCAGGATGAACACCACGAGCGTGACCGGCGAGATGCTGGCGAGCAGGGCGAGGAAGAGGATGGGGAGGATCAGACCCATCGAGCGCTCTCCTGCTTCTGCCCGGTCGGGACGAACGAGGGCCCGAGTCGGAGCATGTCGGCGGCCGTCGCCGGGGTCACTATGTCACGCACCCGACGACCTGCGAGGGACCTACGAGGAAGGGTGTCCGGCCAGCAGGTCGCTCGCCAGTCGGTGCACCAGGTCGGAGCCGTGCTCGGTGAGGATCGACTCGGCATGGAACTGGATCCCGCGGAAGTGCGGGCCGCGGACGAGGTGGACGTCGCCGGTCTCCGGGTCGGCCTCGACGCCGATCCCGTCGGGAAGCGAGCCGGGGCCGTCGTCCGGGCTCCCGGGGTGGGTCGAGCCGGTCGAGACCCGCCCGACGAACGTGTTGTAGAACCCGACGCGCTCGGGACGACCGTCGAGACCGACCTCGGCCTGGGTGCCCTGGAAGACGATGTCCTTGTAGGACAAGGGGATCCCCAGCCGGTCGCACAGCACCTGATGACCGAGACAGACCGCCAGGAACGGCTGCCGGCGGCCCAGCAGGCGGTCGACCGCACGTCGGAACGTCGCGATCTTGGGGTCGTCGCCGTCACGGGGATCACCCGGCCCCGGCCCCACGATCACCAGGTCGGCCTCGTCGAGCGCACCGTCGACGTAGCGCGCGTGCGGCACGACCTCGCTGGTCATGCCGGCGACGCCGAGCACGTGACGCAGCATGTTCACGAAGTCGTCCTCGCCGTCGAGGATCGCGACGTGCTGGCCGGCCAGCCGGAGGTCCGGCGGTGCGCCGGCCTGGTCGGTGAGCCAGAAGGTCGAGAGCCGCTGGTTGCGGGAGTTGAGCGCGATCAGCACGTCCTCGTCCCGCGTCAGGTCGTCGACGCCGTACGCCGGAGCAGCCGGGGTGTCGACGAGCCCGAAGGCGCTGAGGATGCCGCCGGCCTTGGCGTGCGTCTCCGCGACCTCGCTCTTCGGATCGCTGTCGCGGACGAGCGTCGCGCCCGCCGTCACCTTCAGCCGTCCCTCGAGATCGACGTCGGCCGCGCGGATGACGATCGGGCTGTCGCAGCGGGTCCGTCCCTCGCGGTCGCGGCCGATCAGGGCCAGGGCGGCGCCGTAGTAGCCGCGGCCCTCGGGCTCGTACTGCTTGATCAGGCGACAGGCGTTCTGCACCGGGCTGCCGGTGACCGTGGCGGCGTACATCGTGTCGCGCAGCACCTCGCGTACGTCGCGCCGGGTGCGCCCGGCGAGGAGGTACTCGGTGTGCACGAGGTGGGTCATCGGCTTGAGGAACGGGCCGAGGACCTGCCCGCCCTCGTGGCAGATGTCGCACATCATCTTCAGCTCCTCGTCGACGACCATGAAGAGCTCGTAGATCTCCTTCTCGTCGGCCAGGAACGCCAGCAGGGCCTCCTTGCGCTCGGCCGGGTCGTCGTGGCCGGCGAGGCGGAAGGTGCCGCTGATCGGGTTCATCCGGACGTCGCTGACCGTGCCGTAGCCGCCCTGCACGCTGACGTGTCGCTCGGGGCTGGCGCCGACCAGGTAGCGGTCGCCGGTGAAGAAGCAGAAGGTCCAGTAGGCGCCGCGCTCGCGCTCGCAGAGTCGCTTGAAGACGGTGCGGGCCCTGCCGGCGTCCCAGTCGGCGACCCGAGCGCGGTAGTGCCGCCCGATCACGAGGTTGGCGCCCTCGCCCTGTCCGATCTCGTCGGCGATGATCGCCTCGACCAGCTCGGCGTACTCCTCGTCGTCGCTCTCGAACCCGCCGCGGTCGAGGAGCTCGATGCCGTCGTCGGCGATCGCCGCGAGCGTCGCCTCGAGCGGGAGGTGGTGCTCGACGGCGATGTCGACGACGACGAGCGGCGTGCCGTCGTCATGGGCCTCGAAGCCGCGCTCGGCGACCTGCCGGAAGGGGATCGCCAGCAGCCGGTCGGCGGTGCGTCCCTCGTCGGGCGTCCCCTCCTCGAGGGGTACGTCGAGCAGGCTCGCCACCTCGCTCCTCGTGCCGGCGACCGCGAGCACGGTGTCGTCGTCGCCCATCCGCACCAGCGCCCACGCGTCGTACCCCTGCAGCGCGGTGAGCACGGCGGACGGGGTCGGGTCGGGGGGCATGCCCGGCAGCCTACAAACGGCCGGGTGCGTCCTCCGGGCCGTCTCGTGGCTCGAGGTCAGCGGAGGAGGGTGAGCAGCTGGGTGGCGCGGGTGAGGACGACGTAGAGGGTGGCACGGCCGGTGGGCGACTCGGCCTCGATCGCGTCGGGGTCGACGACCACGATGCCGTCGAACTCCAGGCCCTTGGTCTCGATGCCGGTGAGGACGACGACCCGGTCGTCACCCGCGGTCTCGGGCGTCGCCGCCCGGGGCGCGGCGTCGGCGAACTCCGGCCACGACGACAGCCACGCGGAGACCTCGGACCGCCGCGCGATCGGGGCGACGACCGCCACCGTGCCGGACACCTGGCCGAGGGTCCTGGTCAGCTCCGCGCGCACCGTCGCCGCGACGTCGTCGCCGGCCGGCACCTCGAGCGGCGACACCCCGGTCGAGCGGACCGCCGTGGGCAGGTCGGCGTCGAGCCCGACCCGCGAGGCGTACGCCGCGGCGTAGTCGTAGATCTCGGCCGAGTTGCGGTAGTTGGTCGAGAGGTGGAACTCGTGGAGGTCCTTGCCCTGGACCGCCGCCGCGCGGGCGGCGGCCGACTCGGCGGGCACGGGCCACGACGACTGTGCGGCGTCACCCACGATCGTCCAGGTCGCGGCGCGGCCGCGACGCCCGACCATCCGCCACTGCATCGGGGTGAGGTCCTGTGCCTCGTCGACGAGCACGTGGGCGTAGCCGTCGTCCTCGATCGAGTGGGTGGGCGGCATCCAGACGGGTGCGCCGGGGCCGTACTCCCGCTCCCAGGCCGTGCTCAGCTCCTCACGGCCGCCGCCGAGGTCTCCCCCGAGGAAGTCGTCGAGCTCGTGGTCCTCGTCGCGCCGGTCGGGCACGTCGCCGAGCGCGTAGCGCAGCTCGTCGACGAGCGGGACGTCCTCCACCGACAGGGAGTCGTCCTGCCACGAGTCGGTCAGCAGCCGCTGCTCGGCCGGGGTCACCAGGCCCTCACCGACCCGGGCCAGGAACTCGGGGTCGCGCAGCCAGCCGAGCACCTCGGTCGCGCCGAGCGCCGGCCACCACGAGAGCGCGAACTCCACGAACGCGTCGGACGAGAGCATGTCGTCGTCGAAGGCCTCGCGACCGCGGTCCCGCCCACGCTCGCCGCGCACCTGCCGCCACATCACGTCGAGGAGCGCGGAGGCGATCCGCGGGAGCTGTCGGTTGCGCTGCCCCTGTCCCATCAGCTGGCGACGCAGCTTCCCGAGCTGACCGCGGTCGAGCAGGATCACGTCGTCGCGCCAGAAGACCCGGAACTCCTTGGGCGATCCGGGCGCCTGCTGTCGCGACGTACGGCGCATCAGCTCGGCCATCCGGTCCGAGCCCTTGACGGCGGCGACGGCCGGAGCGTCGTGGCGCGTGGCACGCAGCCCGCCGACCACCTCGCCGAGCGAGCGCAGGGCCACCGCCGTCTCGCCGAGCGACGGCAGCACCCGCTCGATGTAGCGCATGAAGACGCCCGACGGGCCGACGACGAGGACGCCGCCGGTCTCGTAGCGACGCCGGTCGGAGTAGAGCAGGAAGGCCGCCCGGTGCAGCGCGACGACGGTCTTGCCGGTGCCGGGCCCGCCGCTGATCGCCACGACTCCCTTGGCGGGAGCCCGGATCGCCCGGTCCTGCTCGGCCTGGATGGTCGCCACGATCGAGTGCATCGACCGGTCACGCGCGCGGGAGAGCTGGGCCATCAGGGCGCCCTCGCCGACGATCGGGAGGTCGGTCTCGGTCTCCGCGTCGAGGAGCTCGTCCTCCACGCCGACCACGGTCGGCCCCGCGCACCGCAGCACCCGCCGGCGTACGACGTGCTGGGGCTCGGCGGCCGTGGCCTGGTAGAACACGGCCGCTGCCGGCGCGCGCCAGTCGATCAGGAGCGAGTCACGCTGCTCGTCGCGCAGTCCGATCCGCCCGATGTAGCGCGGCTCCGGGTCGAGCTCCGGGACGAGGTCGAGCCGCCCGAACACCAGGCCCTCATGGGCAGCGTCGAGCTGGGCGATCCGCTTCGCCGCCTGGAACACCATGGCGTCGCGCTCGACCAGCCCACCCTCGTGGCCGAGCCGTCCGCGGCCGTGTCCTTCGCGTGCCAGCTCGCGCGCGTTGCGCGCGGACTTCTCCAGCTGGACGTACACGCGATCGACGAAGGACTGCTCCGCGGCGATCTCTGCCGCCAGCACATCGTCTGCCAAGAAAGCGTTCCCCTCGGATGCCCGACCGCCGGTGGCGGTATCCCCATGGTGCGAGTCGACAATCGTATCGGCTCGCCCCCACGCGCGGCGCAGGACGGTCGGATTCGCGGACGGCGACCCGGGTCACTCCGCTCGACTGCGGGGCGGCTCCACGGTCGGGCCTCCCCCCGGTGGCCTACTTCTTGCGGTTCAAGAACGCGGTCATCGCCTCACGCGCCGCGTCGGAGGCGAAGAGCCGGGCGCTCAGCTCGGCCATCTCGTCACCCTGCGCGTCGATCCGGCGTACGAGGTCGGCGTTGAGGATCCGCTTGGACTCGCGCAGTCCCTGCGCGGCACCGGTCGCGAGCCCGGCACAGACGGTCGCGACCGCGTCGTCCAACCGGTCGGCGGGGACGGCCGAGGTGACCAGGCCGTACGCCGCCGCCTCCGCGCCGCTGAAGGTCTCGCCGCCGAGCGTCGTCAGCGACGCCGCGCGCGGGTTCATCCGGGCATGGACGGTCAGCGAGATGATCGCGGCCGCGAGGCCGAGCTTGACCTCGGTCAGGGCGTAGGTCGCGTCGTCGGCGCTGACGGCGATGTCGCTGGCGGCGACGATGCCGATGCCGCCCGCGCGGACGGCCCCGGAGACGCGGACGACCACGGGCTTGTCGAGGGTCACGATCAGCCGCTGGAGGTCGACGATCCGGCGGGCACCCTCGGCCATCCCGACCGTCGTCGCCTCGGACAGGTCCGCCCCGGAGCAGAAGACCCGGCCCTGCCTGACGGAGCAGCACCACCGTCACGTCGGGATCGGCACCGGCCCGCTCGAGCCGCTCGAAGAGCTCGGTGACGAGCTGCTGCGACAGCGCGTTGCGGTTGTGGGGCGAGTCCAGGGTGATCGTGGCCACCGCGTCCGCGACGTCGTAGTGGACGAGCTCGCCGGGTCCTGCGCCGGTCGAAGGGTCGGTCATGCCGCGCATCCTTCCATCCGGCGCGACTGTCGTTCCGGGGCAATGGCGCGGTTCTGACAGGCGAGAGGCCGCCGCGGCTGCCGGAACGGCGCAATGGCGCCAGTTGGGCAGCCCGCGATGTCGGGGCCGCGGCCGGCGAGCGGCGCAATCCCGAACCACCACCGTGACGAACCACTCCGTGTGCTGACCAAACTGCGCTACGCCCTGTTCGGTGTCCTGGCCGCCCTGGCGGGCGTGGGTGTCGGACACCTCGTGGCTGCGGTCACCCGACCCGAGTCCTCGCCGGTCCTCGCGGTCGGCGAGACCGTCATCGACCACACGCCCACCCCGGTCAAGAACTGGGCCATCGCGCACTTCGGCACCCACGACAAGACGATCCTCGTCGGCTCGGTGCTGGTCGGCGTCCTGCTGCTCGCCGGAGTCGCCGGGGTGCTCGCCCAGCGCGCGTTCCGGTACGGCGCGGCACTGCTCGTCCTGCTCGTGGGGGTCGCCCTCTACGCGGCGCTGAGCCGGCCCGTCGTACGCCCGGTCGACGCGGTGCCCGCCCTCGCCACGGCCCTGGTCGGCGTAGCGTCGCTGTGGCTCCTGGTCCACCTCGACCACTCCCGTGGCAGCACCGACCGGACGACGGCCGACACCGCCCCCACCCGCCGCGCCGTCCTGCTGGGCATCGGAGAGCGTCGCCGTCCTCGCCGCCGCCAGCGGCTACGCCGGTCGCGCGATCGCCCACTCCCGCGCGGCGATCGGCCACATCACCCTCCCCCGCCCGAAGAGCCCGGCGAAGGCGTTCCCCGCGGGACTGGACCACAAGGTCCCCGGGATCACCCCGTTCCGCACCACCGTCGCCGACTTCTACCGCGTGGACACCCGGCTCTCCCTGCCCATCGTCGAGGCCGGCTCCTGGGAGCTGGTGATCGACGGCGACGTCGCCCGCGCGCAGAGCCTGTCCTACGACGACCTCCTGGCGATGCCCATGATCGAGCGCGACATCACCCTGACCTGCGTCTCGAACGACATCGGCGGACCCTACGTCGGCGGCGCGCGCTGGCTCGGCGTCCCCCTCGAAGACGCTCCTGGACAAGGCCGGCGTCGGGCACCGCTCCGACCAGATCCTCTCGACCGACGTCGACGGGATGACGATCAGCACGCCGCTGGCGCTCGCCACCGACGGCCGCGACGCGATGATCGCGGTCGGCATGAACGGTGAGCCGCTGCCGCGGGCCCACGGGTTCCCGGCACGGATGGTGGTCCCCGGTCTCTACGGCTTCATCAGCGCCTGCAAGTGGATCAACCGGATGACGCTCACGACGTACGCCGACCACTCGGCGTACTGGACCGACCGCGGCTGGGCGAAGGACGCGCCGATCAAGATCGAGAGCCGGATCGACACTCCTCACGGCCTGCAGCGCCTCAAGGCGGGCCGCACCTTCATCGGCGGGATCGCCTGGGCCCAGCCCGTCGGCGTCGGCACGGTCGAGGTGCAGATCGACGGCGGCGCGTGGCAGAGGGCCACGCTCGGCCCGAGTGCCGGCCACGACTACTGGCGGCAGTGGTACGTCGAGTGGGACGCGAAGCCGGGGCAGCACCGGCTGTCCTGCCGCGCCACCGACCACGACGGCCACGTCCAGACGACCGCCCGCACCTCGCCCTTCCCCGACGGGGCCAGCGGGATCCAGAGGATCCAGGTCTCGGTCGGCTGATCCACCCATCCGGATCGGACGCCGTGCCGAACCACCTGCGACACCAGGAAGCAACAGACCGAAAGGCACATCATGAACACCACGCTCCGACGCTCGGGGATCGCTGCGATTGCGTTGTCCGGCGCCCTCGGTCTTGCCGCCTGTGGCGGCAACGACAGCAGCTCCACCGCGTCTCCCAAGAGCAGCAGCAGCTCGCCCGCCGCCGGCGACGCCAGCAACGCGGCCGCCGCGACCTTCGGCTCCGGCTGCAGCGCCGTGCCGGCGAACGGTGCCGGCTCCTTCAACGGCATGGCCACCGCGCCGGTCGCCTCCGCCGCGAGTGCCAACCCGCTGCTGTCGACTCTGGTCGCCGCCGTCACCAAGGCGGGGCTCGTCGACACGCTCAACTCGCAGAAGTCGCTGACGGTCTTCGCGCCGACCAACGACGCGTTCGGCAAGATCCCGCCGAAGACGCTCAAGGCCGTGCTGGCCGACAAGCCGACGCTGACCAAGATCCTGACCTACCACGTGATCGCCGGCGCCCTGACGCCCGACCAGCTGGCCGGGACGCACAAGACGCTCGAGGGTGGCAGCGTGACGATCTCGGGCAACAACCCGGACTTCGTGGTCGGCACCCAGAAGGCGTCGATCGTCTGCGGCAACGTGAAGACGGCGAACGCCACGGTCTACATCATCGACACCGTGCTGATGCCTCCGAAGATGTGACCCGGACCTGACACCAGCCGCTGGAGACGCGAGGATCCTTGACGTGACACATCTCAGGCCCGTGCCGGCCGACCCACCCCCTGGGGGGACCGGGTCGGTCGGCGCTCACCTGGCCGAGCTGCTCAAGCGGGCCGGCCGTGGCGACGAGGGCGCCTTCGCCGAGTGGTACGACGCCACCTCGGCGCGGGCGTTCGGCCTCGCCGTCCGGGTGCTCCGCGACCGGGCTCAGGCCGAGGAGGTCACCCAGGAGGCGTACCTCGAGTGCTGGCGTCACGCGGCCCGCTTCGACCCCGCCAAGGGGAGCGCGATCGCGTGGCTGCTGACCATCGTGCACCGCAAGGCCGTCGACCGGGTCCGCTCGGCCGAGGCAGCGAGCCGGCGGGACGTGGCCTACTCCCACAAGGAGCAGACCGTCGACCACGACTCCACCGCCGAGGCCGCCGCCGCCTCGCTCGAGGCCACCCGGGTCCGGGCCGCCCTGTCGGACCTGACCCTGAAGCAGAGACAGGCCGTGGAGCTCGCGTTCCTCGGCGGCTACACGCATACCGAGGTGGCCAGGATGCTCGATCTCCCGATCGGCACCGCCAAGACGCGGATCAGGGACGGCCTGATCCGCATGAGAGACGCACTGGGCGTCGGAGAGGTGGCAGCGACATGAGCGACATCCATGCGCTCTCGGGCGCCTACGCCGTCGACGCCCTCGAGGACGACGAGCGCGCACAGTTCGAGCGACACCTCGAGGTGTGCCCCGAGTGCCGCGCCGAGGTGCAGTCGTTCGCCGAGACGACGGCCCTGATCGCCGAGACCTCGTCGCAGACGCCTCCCCCGAGCCTGCGCGACTCGGTGCTGTCGGGGATCTCCTCGATCCGTCCGCTGCCTCCCGAGACGACACCCGCCGAGGCTCCGGCCGACGCCGCTCCCGTCGCGGGCACGGTGCGCACCCTGCGGCGCCGTACCTTCCCGCTCCTGGTGGCGGCCTCGGTGGCCCTGATCCTGATGGCGGTCGGCGCGCTCGCCTGGCACCCGTGGTCCACGTCGTCGAGCACCGACCTCGCCGACCAGGTCCTGCAGGCGCCCGACGCCGTCCGCGTCACCGAGCCGGTGCCGGGCGGCGGTCGGCTCACCATCGTGCGCTCTGCCTCCCTCAAGCGTGCCGTGATGGTCGGCCAGGACGTGCCGGCGCCGAAGCCCGGGACGACGTACCAGATGTGGCTCCAGCAGCCCGGCGAGGGCATGGTGTCGGCCGGCCTGATGCCCGACGCCGAGAAGCCGACCGTGCTCACCGGGGACGCCGCGACGGCCCAGGCCGCAGCGGTGTCGGTCGAACCCGAGACCGGCTCCCCACAGCCCACCTCCGACCCGATCGCGCTGTTCCCGTTGCAGACGCCCTCGTCGGGGAACGGGTCGACATGACCCGACCCCGACGGATCGCAGTCATCGGGTCCGGCGTGGCAGGGCTGACCGCGGCACACGTGGCGGCGAAGACGGCCCACGTCACGCTCTACGAGGCCGACAGCAGGCTCGGTGGCCACGCCGACACCCACGACGTCGGCGATCTGGCCATCGACACCGGCTTCATCGTGCACAACGAGCGGACCTATCCGACGCTCCTGCGACTCTTCGCCGAGCTCGGCGTCGACACGCAGCCGTCGGAGATGTCGATGTCGGTCCGCGACGAGGCGACCGGGCTCGAGTACGCCGGCGCCCTCGGGCTGCGCGGGCTGTTCCCCACCGGCCGCAACCTCCGCCGGCCGGGGTTCCTCCGGATGCTGACCGAGGTGCCGAGGTTCCACCGGCGCGCCCGGGCGCTGCTCGGCCGGCCCGCCGGCCCCTCCGGTGACCAGACACTGCGCGACTTCCTCGCCGACGGCGGCTTCTCGCCATGGTTCTGCCGGCAGTTCATGGAGCCGCTCGTCGCCGCGGTGTGGTCGTGCGACCCCGAGGTCGCCCTCGACTACCCCGCGCGCTACCTCTTCGAGTTCCTGTCCCACCACGGGATGCTCTCGGTCACCGGCTCGCCCACGTGGCGGACCGTGGTCGGTGGCTCCCGTGCCTACGTCGCGCGCGTCGCGGCCGGCCTCGACGAGGTCCGGCTCGGCACCAAGGTGACCTCGGTCCGCGAGACGGACGACGGCGTCGAGGTGACCGACGGCAACGGCGCCACCTCGTCGTACGACGCGGTGGTCATCGCCACCCATCCCGACCAGGCACTGGCCATGCTGCAGGAGCCGACGACGGCTCAGCGCGAGGCACTGTCCGCGATGCCCTACGCCGACAACCTCGCCCTGCTCCACACCGACACCTCCCTGCTCCCCCGCGCCGAGCGGGCCCGGGCGTCCTGGAACTTCCTCCGGCCGCGCGGCGACCGGGGCGCGGTCACCGTGACCTACGACCTGACCCGCCTGCAGCGGCTGCCGACGCAGACGCACTACCTCGTCACGCTCGGCGGTGAGGACCTCGTCGACCCGCGCACCGTCGTCGCACGCATGGACTACGCGCACCCGACGTACAACCCCACCTCCGTGGCCGCCCAGCGACGGCTGCCGGAGGCGAACACCCAGCGGATCGCCTTCGCCGGGGCCTACCACGGGTGGGGCTTCCACGAGGACGGCGCGCGGTCGGGCGCCGCCGCCGCCGCTCACCTGGACCTGCCGTGGGAGACCCCGACCCTGCCGGAGCCGGGGCTGTACGACGCGACGATCCGGCACACCCGCCGGCGCCCGATCCACCGGCAGTTCGTGCACCGCTCGCACGTCTGGCTGGTGGACCTCGACGCGCTGCCCGACCACGGCCCGCTCGGCCGCTTCGAGGCTCGCGACCACCTCGGCTCCCCCGACGCCACGATCCGGGCCAACGTCGACGCCTTCCTGGCCACGCACGGCATCGACCTCACCGGCGGGCGGGTGCTGATGGCCGCGAACGCCCGAGCCTTCGGCAACGGCTTCAACCCGATCAGCGTGTTCTGGTGCTTCGACCGGGCCGGCGCTCCCGCCGGCACGATCGTCGAGGTCCACAACACCTACGGCGGCCGCCACGCCTACCTCGTCCATCCCGACGAGCAGGGCCGGGCCCGCGTCGACAAGCAGCTCTACGTCTCGCCGTTCCACGGCACCGACGGCTGGTACGACGTCTCGGTGCCGCTGCCCGGCGACGACCTGCTGGTCGCGATCACCCTCCACACCGACGACGGGGCGACGTTCTCCGCCTCCCTGGCCGGACGGCGTACGACGACCTCGGCGCGGCGCGCTGCACCCGCGGCAATCCGGGGAGCCGCCCTGATCCGAATGCACGGCATCCGGCTCTGGCTGCGACGCCTGCCGGTCCAGCCCCGCCCCGACTCCCGTCCGCAGGATGACCGATGACCACGTACCTGAACCGACCCGCTCTCGACCAGTGGCCCGACCTGGCCCGCGTCCGGCCCGGGCTGCGCACGACCCTGTCCGCCGCCGTCGCGCGCCGGCTCTTCCTGGCCGGCATCGGCCGCTTCCCGGTGACCGTCCACCTCGAGGGACGCACCCACGGCACGGGTGGCCCGGAGATGACGATCCACCGGCCGGAGGAGTTCTTCGACCGGCTGGGCCGCGGCCTGCTGATCGGCTTCGGCGAGGCCTACCTGACCGGCGCGTGGGACGCCGAGGACCTCGGCGGCTTCCTCTCGGTGCTCGCCGCCGACCTGCCGACTCTCGTACCTCCCGCTCTGCAGAAGCTGCGCGCCCTGGCCGTCCGGCGCCCGCCGAGCCACGAGAAGAGCACGCGCGCGAACTCCCAGCGCAACATCGCGCACCACTACGACCTGTCCAACGACCTCTTCGAGCTCTTCCTCGACCCCGGTCTGAGCTACTCCGCGGGGCTGTTCGCCACCCAGCCGGTGCGTGCCGGTGACCACACGCTGATGGCGGCGCCCGAGCCGGGCGGAGACCTGCGCGAGGCGCAGACCCGCAAGATCGAGCGGCTCCTGGACCGTACCGAGGTCGGACCCGGCACCCGGGTGCTCGAGATCGGGACCGGCTGGGGCGAGCTCGCCATCCACGCCGCGAACCGTGGTGCGACGGTGCACACGATCACGCTCTCGACCGAGCAGAAGGCGCTGGCCGAGCGCCGGATCGCCGAGGCCGGCCTGACCGACCGGGTGAGCGTCGAGCTGCTCGACTACCGCGAGCTGGCCACCGCCGGCTCGGCGCACCTCGGCGCGTACGACGCCGTGCTGTCGGTGGAGATGATCGAGGCCGTCGGCTACGACTTCTGGGACGACTACTTCCGCACGCTCGACCGGGTCCTGGCCCCGGGCGGCAGGGTCGGCCTCCAGGCGATCACCATGCGCCACGACCGGATGGTCGCGACCCGCAACACCTACACGTGGATCAACAAGTACATCTTCCCCGGGGGCTTCCTGCCCTCCGTCGAGGTGATCGACCGGATCACCCGGCGACGGACCACGCTGCGGATCGCCGACCGGCTGTCGTTCGGCTCCCACTACGCCGAGACCCTGCGCCAGTGGGACGAGCGGTTCGTGGCCGCGCGCGAGCAGGTCCTGGCGCTGGGCTTCGACGAGACGTTCATCCGGATGTGGCACTTCTACCTGGACTACTCGCGGGCGGGCTTCGGGTCGGGCTACATCGACGTGAACCAGATCGTGCTCGACCGCCACGACCGCGGATGAACGGCAGGTATCCCGGGGCCCTGCCGTTCCTCACACCTGGCCGACGCGAGCGTCCGGCCGCACAGACCGTCGCGTGCCTCGAGTGCGGGGGCCTCGAGGTGCGCGACGTACCGACGTCCCGATCGATGGCTGTCCCTCGGTCGGTCAGATAGTCCGTGACGAAACTGTCGTTCTTGCGGCCGAGAAGCAGCATTTTCGTCACGGACTATCCATCCGTCGTCCACAGGTGACCGTGCTTGACTCGGGTGGTGGACCGCGTGGCGGAGGCGTTCCGGGCGTGTCCGCGGGAGGGGTTCCTGCCGCGGGGCGAGCGCAGGCGCGCGTCGTACGACGGCCCGATCCCGATCGGGCACGGCCAGACCAACAGCCAGCCCCGGACCGTCGAGGCGATGCTGCGACTGCTCGACGTGCACGAGGGTCAGCGCGTGCTCGACGTCGGCTCCGGGTCGGGCTGGACCACCGCGCTGCTCGCGCACCTGACCGGCTCCCACGGCCGCGTGCTCGGCGTCGAGCTCGAGCCGGACCTCGTCGAGGCGGGCACCGAGCACCTCGATGCGCAGCACCTCGCGTGGGCGAGCATCCATCCGGCCGTCCCCGGCGTGCTCGGCCTGCCGGACGCCGCGCCGTACCACCGGATCCTGGTCTCGGCGATGGCCGACACCCTGCCCGACGAGCTCGTCGCACAGCTCCACACCGGCGGCGTCATGGTGATCCCGGTCGCCGGCACCATGCTGCGTGTGGCGCGGTCGATGCGCGACACCCAGGTGACGCGGCACGGCTCCTACCGGTTCGTGCCCCTGCGCTGAGGCCCGGTCAGCCCACGCCCCACAGCGCGGCCACGTGACGGGCGTCGGTCCCGCAGCACCCGCCGACGATCTCGAGCGCGGGCAGCCGCTCCTCGAGCGCGCGGTGGGCGGGCACGAACACGCCGAGGTCGCCCTCGTCGAGCACCTCGGACTCGTCCAGCTCGGCATGGCTCGCGGTCGACGCGTTGCTGCGCAGCCCGTGCACCCGTTCCACCCAGGGGCCACCCTCGTCGAACGCCGACAGCACGTGCTGCGGGTGGGCGCAGTTCACCAGGAAGTACGCCGGCGGTGCGGCGGCGTCGACCTGCTCGATCGCCGACCGCAGCGTGGTGCCGTCGGGCAGCCGACCGTCGGTCTCGACGGTGAAGCCGATGCCGACCGGGAGCCGGAACGAGTCGCACGCCCTGACCACGCCGACCGCCTCGCCCGGCTGGGTGAGCGTGAGGGCGCACACGGCCTGCGCGCCCGCCTCGGCGAACGCCCGCACCTGGGGCCCGTGGTAGTCCGCCGCTTCGTCGGCGTCGACCGCGTCCCCCGCGGCGTACCCGTCGCCCCGCGGCCCGACCGTCCCGGTGACCACGATGTCGGGCACCCGGTCGCGCCACTCGTGGGCCATGCCCTGCAGGAGCTCGACGGACCGGCGGTTGGCATCGGCGACCGCGCGCAGGTCGTGCCCGAGCAGCGCCGCCCAGTCCGGGTTGGCCCGCCAGGTCGGGGTCTCCAGCCGCAGCCCGGCACCGACGGCGCCCGCGACGTCGGCGTACCCCTCGTAGTAGGAGCGCAGCCTCGCGCGGCCCTCGTCGGTCCACACCAGCGGGTACGCCGCGAACTCCGGCAGGTCCACCCCGTGATGGAAGATCAGGTCGGTCTCCAGCCCCCCGTCGGTCACGTAGCGCCAGTCGGCCGTCGTGGTCACCTGTCACCTCCGCGTCGGCCCGAGATGCGAAAGAGCCATTGAGGCACGGTGCGTCCCGGGCCGCAAGCCGGGCGGCCGCCACCTTTCACCGGGAGTTCACGTGGAGTAACCGGCCGGAAAGACGGGCCCGCCATCCTGGAGCCACTGCCGACGCGAACGGCACCGGACCACGACGGGGGACCCATGCACGACGACAGACGCCCACCGGACGACCGCACCCGGACGCCGCAGGGGCGCGGACGCCCGCACGGCCCCGAGGCCGCGCGGGAGCGGGCCGACCGCACGATGCGTGGTCTCAGCGAGCTGCTCGACTCCCGTCCCGAGCTCCAGGGCGTCCACCCGCCCGCTGACTGGGCCTACGACGCGGTGCGCTGGTCGGCGTGAGGCGTCAGTAGCTCTTGGGCAGCCCCAGGGAGTGCATCGCCACGAAGTTGAGGATCATCTCGCGCGACACCGGCGCGATCCGACCAGCGCGCGTGGCGACCAGCAGTCCCGCCATGCCGTACTCCTGCGTGATCCCGTTGCCGCCATGGGTCTGCACCGCGCGGTCGGCCGCGTCGCACGCGGCCTCGGCGGCGGCGTACTTGGCCATGTTGGCAGCCTCGCCGGCCCCCAGGTCGTCGCCGGCGTCGTAGAGCGCAGCGGCCTTCTGGGTCATCAGCCGGGCCAGCTCGATCTCGATCTTCGACTGGGCCAGCGGGTGGGCGATCGCCTGGTGGGAGCCGATCGGTCCCTGGAACACCGTGCGCTCCTTGGCGTACGCCGACGCGCGGTCGAGTGCGAACCGGGCGAGCCCCGTGGAGAACGACGCCGCCATGATCCGCTCGGGGTTGAGCCCGGCGAAGAGCTGCACCAGGCCACCGTCCTCGTCGCCGACGACCGCGTCGCCGGGCAGCCGCACGTCGTCGATGAAGACCTGGAACTGCAGCTCGGGGCTGACGATCTCCATCGGGATCGGGCGCGCCTCGAAGCCCTCGGCGTCGGTCGGGACCACGAAGAGCACCGGCTTGAGCTTGCCGGTCCTCGCGTCCTCGGTGCGGGCGACCACCAGCACGTGGTCGGCCTCGTCGACCCCGGAGATGTAGATCTTGCGTCCGTTCAGGACCCACCCGTCTGCGTCGCGGCGGGCGGTGGTCGTGATGTTGTGGGAGTTGGTCCCGGCGTCGGGCTCGGTGATCGCGAAGGCCATGGTGCCCGTGCCGTCGCAGATCCCGGGCAGCCAGCGCCGCTTCTGCTCCTCGGTGCCGTAGCGGCTGATGATGGTGCCGCAGATGGCCGGGCTCACGACCATCAGCAGGAGCGGGCAGCCCTGCGCCGCGAGCTCCTCGCAGACCGCGGCGATGTCGCCGATGCCGCCACCACCGCCGCCGTACTCCTCGGGGATGTTGATGCCGAGGTAGCCGTTCCTGGCGATCTCCAGCCACAGCTCGGTGGTCTTCTCCCCCGACCTCGCCTTCTCGGTGAACCACTCGCGGCCGAACTTCCCGGCCAGCCTGGCCACCTCGCGGCGCAGCGCCTGGCGCTCCTCCGACTCCGTGTACGTGGTCATTCCTGCTCCCTCTGCTCGTGGTCTCGACTCCGCTCGCCCGCCGACGGTTCGACGACGACCAGCACCTCGTTGGCGGCCACCTGGGCGCCGGGGTGGACGGACAGGCGGGTCACGGTTCCGGCCTGCGGCGCCGTCACGGTGTGCTGCATCTTCATGGCCTCGAGGACCAGCACCGGCTGGCCCGCCTCGACGGCGTCGCCCTCGGCGACGGCCAGACGGACCACGGTCCCCGGCATCGGCGCCAGCAGGCTCCCGCTGGCGACCGCGTCGGCCGGGTCGGTGAACCGCGGGACGACGGTGAGCCGGACGTGTCCGGTGACGCCGTCGACCTCGACCGTGTCACCGGTGACAGCCACGGCGTACGACGTCCGCAGACCGTCGCGCTCGAGGATCACCCGGTCGGCCCCGACCTCGACGACCGCGAAGCCGTCGACGACGTAGCCGTCGCGACCGCCCCACCACGCCACCTCGAGCGGGTCGTCCGCCTGACGTTCACCGCCAGGTGGACCTGGGGCGGACGACCGGGAGAAGCGGGTCACCTGGGGTTGGCTGACCACGTTGCGCCAGGCCACGGGTACGCCGCGCTGGACCCGGCGGGCGGCGCCGTCGCGCTCGGCGAGAGCCAGGGCCGCGGCCACCGCGGCGCCCTCGTCGGGCTCGCGCGGCCGGAACGAGCGGTCTTCCAGGAACGCCGTGCTCACCTCGCCGGCCGCGAACGCAGGGTCCTCGAGGACGTCGACCAGCAGGTCGCGGTTCGTGACCAGGCCGTGCAGCCGGGCGCTCCGCAGCGCCGCTGCCAGCCGTCGTACGGCCTGCTCGCGGGTCGGCGCCCACGAGATCAGCTTGGCCAGCATCGCGTCGTAGTGGGTGGAGACCTCGCTACCGGTCTCGACCCCGGCGTCGAGTCGCAGCCCTGGCCGGTTGAGCAGGTCGAACTCGCCGTCGACACCGGGTACGTCGACGAGCGTCAGGAGTCCGCTCTGCGGCTGCCAGTCGGCAGCCGGGTCCTCGGCATAGAGCCGGACCTCGACCGCGTGCCCGTAGGTCTCGCCGATGGTGCGCGGGTCGGGCGAGCGGCCCTCGGCCACGGTCAGCTGGAGCTCGACCAGGTCGACGCCGTGCACCAGCTCCGTCACCGGGTGCTCGACCTGGAGCCGGGTGTTCATCTCGAGGAAGTAGAAGCGGTCGGCCGCCTCGTCGTAGAGGAACTCGACCGTGCCCGCACCGTGGTAGCCGATCGCAGCGGCAGCCGCGTGCGCCGCGTCGTGCAGGGCTCCACGGGTCTTCAGGGGCAGGCGAGGGGCGGGTGACTCCTCGACGACCTTCTGGTGACGTCGTTGTACCGAGCAGTCGCGCTCGCCGAGCACGAGCACGCCGGCTGGATGCCCCACGACCTGGACCTCGACATGGCGCCCGTGCTCGACGTACGGCTCGACGAAGACGGTGCCGTCACCGAAGGCGCTCGCCGCCTCGGCACTCGCCGCCGCGATCTCGCCGGTCAGGTCGCGCGGGTCGCGCACGATACGCATCCCCCGGCCGCCACCGCCCGCAGATGCCTTCACCAGCAGGGGAAAGTCCTTCTCGGTGGGGTCTTCCGGCGCCTCGAGGACCGGTACGCCGGCCTTCCGCATCAGCTCCTTGGCCCGCACCTTGGAGCCCATCGCGTCGATCGACTCCGGGCTCGGACCGACCCAGGTCAGTCCGGCGTCGAGCACGGCCCGCGCGAAGGCGGCGTTCTCGGACAGGAACCCGTAGCCGGGGTGGACCGCGTCGGCGCCCGATCGGCGTGCGGCCTCGACGAGCAGGTCGGTCCGTAGGTAGGTGTCGGCGGGCGCGCCGCCGGGCAGGTGGACGGCGGCGTCGGCCTCGCGGACGTAGGGCAGTCCGGCGTCGGCGTCGGAGTGGACGGCGACCGTCTCGATGCCGAGGCGGCGGCAGGTCGCGAACACCCGGCGCGCGATCTCGCCGCGGTTGGCCACCAGGAGCCGGCGGATGCCGACCGTTCGTCGGTCGGGCGGAGTCGGGACCTTCCTCGTCATGTACGGAACACCCCGTAGCCCTCGGCGCCCCGGATCGGTGCGTTCTCGATGACCGAGAGGCAGATGGCCAGGACCGTCCGGGTGTCGCGCGGGTCGATCACGCCGTCGTCGTAGAGCATCCCGGAGAGGAAGAACGGCAGGCTCTGCTCCTCGACGCTCTGCTCGATGAAGGCACGCATGCCGGCGTCGGCCTCGTCGTCGTACGCCTGTCCGCGCGCCTCGGCCGCCGCCCGCGCGACGATCGAGAGCACACCAGCGAGCTGGGCAGGACCCATCACCGCGGACTTCGCACTCGGCCAGGTGAAGAGGAAGCGTGGGTCGTAGGCGCGGCCGTTCATGCCGTAGTTCCCCGCGCCGTACGACGCCCCCATGATCACGCTGAGGTGAGGGACCCCCGAGTTGCTGACCGCGTTGATCATCTGGGCGCCGTGCTTGATGATGCCGCCCTGCTCGTACTCCGCGCCGACCATGTAGCCGGTGGTGTTGTGCAGGAACAGCAGCGGGGTGTCGATCTGGTTGGCGAGCTGGATGAACTGCGTCGCCTTCTGCGCCTCCTCGCTGAAGATCACGCCCTGCGCGTTGGCGAGGATCCCGATCGGCCGGCCGTGCAGCCGCGCCCAGCCCGTCACCAGGGAGGTGCCGTAGAGCGGCTTGAACTCGTCGAACGGCCTCTCGTTGCCCGGTCCGGTGCCGTCGCAGATCCGCACGATCACCTCGCGCGGGTCGAACGGCTCCTTGAGATCGGCCGGGATCAGGTCGAGCAGCCCCTCGACGTCCGCGTCCGGCTCGGCGTACGTCGTCGGTCGACCCGTCGTCGTCGGTCGACCCGTCGTCGTCGGTCGAGCGGAGTCGAGACCCGCCTTCCGCCAGTTCAGCCTCGCCACGATCCGCCGCCCGATCCGGATCGCGTCGAGCTCGTCCTCGGCGAGGTAGTCGGCCAGACCGGAGGTGCGGGCGTGCATCTCGGCGCCACCGAGCGACTCGTCGTCGGACTCCTCACCCGTCGCCATCTTCACCAGCGGTGGCCCACCGAGGAACACCTTCGCCTGCTCGCGCACCATCACCGTGTAGTCGCTCATCCCGGGCACGTAGGCGCCACCGGCGGTGGAGTTCCCGAACACGAGCGCCACGGTCGGCTGACGGCGCGCACTGGCCCGGGTCAGGTCGCGGAACACCTTGCCGCCCGGGATGAAGATCTCCTTCTGCGTCGGCAGGTCCGCACCCCCGGACTCGACCAGCGAGATCGTCGGCAGCCCGTTCTCCTCCGCGATCTGGGCAGCCCGGAAGCCCTTCTTGACCGTCCAGGGGTTGCTCGCGCCGCCCTTGACGGTCGGGTCGTTGGCGGTGATCAGGCACTCGACCCCCTCGACCACGCCGATCCCGGTCACCAGGGACGCGCCGACCGAGAAGTCCGAGCCCCAGCCCGCCAGCGGCGACAGCTCGAGGAATGCCGAGCCGGGGTCGATCAGCAGCTCGATCCGCTCGCGCGGCAGCAGCTTCCCGCGGGCGTGGTGGCGGTCGACGTACTTCTGCCCACCGCCGGCCACCGCCTTCGCGTGCTCGGCGTCGAGGTCGGCGAGCTTCTCGAGCATCGCCTCGCGGTTGGTCATGCCTCCACGACCGCCCTCATCCGCTCCAACGTCGTACGCATCCCCTTCTGGTTGGTCCGGCCGCGAAGCGGGCCGAGGACCAGCCAGTAGGCCTTCATCGGCAGCGAGGAGCCGAGCGCGAAGTACTCGGTGACGAGCGTGCCGCCGCCGTCGGGCTCGAGCCGGTAGCCCCAGCGGTTGACCTGCGCGTCGACCGGGCCGCTGTCGACCTCGACCACGAACTCGAAGAGCTCGTTCGGCACGCACTCGGTGACCCGGCAGGCCGACCAGTACGTCGGGCCCACGCCGTTGCGCTTCACATGGCCCTTGAAGCGGGCGCCCACCTCCGGCCCGGTCGAACCGCGGCGCCAGCGCGCCTCGAAGGTCTCGGGGGAGAACTCCCCGATCCGGGTCACGTCACTGACGAGGGCCCAGACCTCCTCCGGGGCGGCGTCCATGTGGAGCGACGCCTCGCCGCGCATCGACATCCACGGAACCAGGGTCGTGATCACGGTGCATATCCCATCAGTCGTGCGGCGAGGTCGGTCAGCACCTCGGTCGCTCCTCCCCCGATCGGCAGGATCCGGGCGTCGCGGTCAGCTCGCCGATCGAGCGAAGTCGAGATCACAGCAGGGCCTCGGGGATGTCGACGTGGCGGGAGCGGGCCCACTCGCCCAGCCCCTTGGCTTGGGGGTCGAACCGCGTCGAGGCCGCGACACCCCGGCCCAGGAGTCCATGCAGGACCACGTTCACCCCGCCCAGGTTGGGCAGGGCGAACACCTCGACCTCGAGGTCACGCGCCTCCGGCAGCAGGGTGCGGACGACGTCGGGGGTGACCAGGGCCAGGAGCCAGGCGACCCGCTCGTCGTGTGCCGGCGACCCGTCGTGGGTGACCCAGAGCCCGAGGTTGGCGTCGCCGCCCTTGTCGCCGGACCGGGCGTGGACGAACGTGCCCAGGGGCGCCCTCACGAGATCTCCTCGGTTCGTCCGTCGGCGTGGTGCACGGTGTGGGTGACCGCCGACCGGTCGACGTACTCCGCACGGTAGACGCCGTACGGCGTGCCGGGGCCGGGAGGGGCGGTCATGGTGAAGCCGGGGTACGACGCGAGTGCGAGCTCGACCGCGGCGCCGCTGAACGCACGGCCCACGGGCTCGGGGGACGCGTCCTGCACGGTGCAGCGCAGCAGGGTGGAGGCGCCCTCCTCGGTGTCGGCGTCCTCGGGCGGCAGGGGACCCAGCGACCACGTGACCGACGAGGCGGTCAGTCGCGGGTCGAGCTGCGCGCGGACCCACGCGGCCTTCTGCTCGAGATCCAGACCGGTCAGCACGAGCTCCACAGCGTTGCGGTAGCCGCCGAGCTCGTTCACGCAGACCTTGAGCCGGGCCGGGGGAGCCGAGCCACGGACCCCCGACACCCGGACCCGGTCGGGTCCGTCGTCGGCCAGCCTGATCGAGTCGAGGTGGGTCGTCACGTCGGGTCCGAGGTAGCGCGTGGACTGCACCTCGTACATCAGCTGCGCCGTCACCGTGTCGATGCTGACCAGGCCCCCCGTGCCCGGGTGCTTGGTGATCACCGAGGAGCCGTCCTCGGCCAGCTCCGCCACCGGGAACCCCAGCGGTCTGTCGATCGCCGGGATCGCGCCGAAGCCGGAGAAGTTCCCTCCGGTCGCCTGCGCGCCGCACTCCAGCACGTGGCCCGCGACGACGGCGCCGGCCAGCTCGTCGTACGACGTCGGGTCCCAGCCGAAGTGCGCGACGGCCGGCCCGACCACGAGCGAGGCGTCGGTGACCCGACCGGTGACCACGACGTCGGCCCCCTCGCGGAGGGCGGCGGCGATGCCGAAGGCGCCGAGGTAGGCGTTCGCGGTCAGCGCGCCGGGGAAGCCGAGCGAGCGGACGTCGTCGCCGTCGACGTAGGCGATGGACGGCGAGAGCCCTTGCGCGGCGGCGATCTCGCCGAGCTTCGCGGCGAGACCGGAGGGGTTGAGGCCGCCGGCGTTCGCAACGATCCTCACGCCGCGCTCCAGCGCGAGCCCGAGGGAGTCCTCGACCTGGCGCACGAACGTCCGGGCATAGCCGAGTGAGGCGTCCTTGAGCTGGTCGCGACCCAGGATCAGCATGGTCAGCTCGGCCAGGTAGTCGCCGGTCAGCACGTCCAGCTCGCCGCCCTCGAGCATCTCGCGCATCGCCGAGACGCGGTCGCCGTAGAAGCCCGAGCAGTTGCCGACACGCAGCTGCCTCATCGCACCTCACGTCCCTCGCCCGGGGGGCCGGCGAAGCACTGCGCGATGGACAGCCACGTGTCGGCGTCGCGACCGACCGCCACCAGCGAGGTGTCGGCACGGTTCACCCGCTGGGTGACCAGCAGGCAGAAGTCGTACGCCGCGCCCGTCACCGTCTGTGCGGCGTCGTCGGGACCCCAGGCCCAGAGCTCACCGGACGGCGCGGTGAGCGAGATCCGGAACTCCTCGGCGGGGGCATCGAGCCCGTGCACCGAGAACGCGAAGTCGCGGGTCCGGACGCCCAGGTGGGCGACGTGTCGCACCCGGTCGCTCACCTCGGGCTCCACGCCGAGCGCCTCGTGCACGTCGAGCGAGTGGGCCCAGGTCTCCATGAACCGGGCCGTGGCCATCGACGTCGCGGACATCGGCGGCCCGTACCACGGCATCTTCTCCCCGGCCGGGTAGGTGCGCAGCGTCCCGGCGAGCCGGGCCCGGGCCGTGCGCCAGCGCTCCAGGATCACCGCCGGGGCCGCGAGACCTCCGGTCAGCGCGGCGCGGTCGACGGCATGCTCCGGGTCGGCCATCGCCTCGAGCACCAGGGCGTCCCACCGCGCCTTGTCGGTCGCGGCCGCGTGCGCGGCCTCGTCGGTCCAGGCGAGGTGGGCGACCTGCGTGGCGACGTCCCAGCCGGGGGAGGGTGTGGGACGTCGCCACGCCTCGTCGGGCACGCCACCGACGAGGGTCTCCAGTCGCTGCCCCTCGGCAGCCAGGTCGGCCAGTACGCCGTCGAGCACGTCGCTCATGCCAGCGCCTCGTCGAGCGTGTGGGCCCACTGGTCGAGGATCCGCTTGCGGCGCCGGGCGTCGTCGGTGATGGTGGCCGCGAGCCCGAGACCGCGCACCAGGTCGAGGGTCGCCTGGACCAGCTCGCGGACCCCGGGTTGCGCCTCGTCGGCACCCAGGAGGTCGACGGTCATCCGGTGGGTCTCACGGCCGACGCGCTGCTCGAGCGGGGCCACCGCGGCGAGCAGCGCGGGGTCGGTCCGCGCGGCGACCCAGAGCTCGAGGGCCGCGGTGAAGACGGGCGAGGCGAAGTGGTCGCCGAGCATCCGGAGCACGTCGCGGGTGCGATGGGGGCCGTGCGGGACGGCGGCGGCAGCCGCACCGAGCTCCGCTCCACGCACCTCGGTGAGATGCTCGACCGCGGCGACCACGAGGTCGTTCTTGGTCGGGAAGTGATGCAGCTGAGCGCCGCGCGAGACCCCGGCCCGCTCGCTGATCAGCGTCGTCGACGTCCCGCCGAACCCGTGCTCGACCAGGCAGTCGATGGTGGCGTCCATCAGCCGGGCGCGCATCGCACGGGATCGCTCCTCCTGCGGCACGCGGAGGGTCGTCACCCGTCCATGCTGCCGTCGGAGGAAGAAACAGTCAAGCATGACTGTTTGTTTGCGCTGCTCGGCGTGATCCGGCTGACTGTGCGCGCCGACTCGTCGCTAGTCGAGTCGCGCGACCACCGGCAGCCGGGAGCGGGCGACGAGGCCGACGACGAGGGCGGTGAAGAGCGGCAGGGCGATCACCAGACCGCCGATCAGGAGCCACGGGATCTCGAGGTAGTGCGAGGGACCGGTCCCGGTGAAGGACCGGGTCAACGGGTAGGTGATCGCGATCCCGGGGATGAACCCGACCGCGGCACCGAGCACCGCCCCCACCAGCCCCACGGCCACGGCGTACGACGCCGCCACGCCACGCCGCGTCCGGGGCGAGGCCCCCACCGCCGACAAGGTGGCCAGGTCGGGACGCGCGTCGGAGAGCGCCAGGAACGTGGCGGTCAGCGTGCCGCCGAGCATGAGCACCGCTCCCATCCCGAACAGGATCCAGAGCACGACCTGCTCGGCGCCGGAGACCTGGTAGCCGCGCTCGACGTAGAGGTACGACGAGGGGTCCACACCGCTGAGGGACTCGCGCAGGGTGCCCTCCTGGCTCTTGGTGAGCTCCGCCCCGGCCAGCAGCAGGCCCGCGGGCCCCGCCGAGAGGCCGAGTCGGTGCAGCTCCTGCGGCGGCAGCACGGCCTGCACCGGAGCGATCCCCGATCCGAGGTCCACGAACGAGGCCGGCAGCAGGAGCGAGACGCGCCCGCTCGACCCGCGGGCCGAGATCCGGACGCGATCCCCCTCTGGCACTCCGTCGGAGAAGACGACCGCTCGACCGTGGGCCAGCGCGCGGGCCACCCGCGCCTGCTGCTGGCCGGTGAGCCGTCGCGACAGGAAGTCGAGACCCCCGGAGTCGGTCCCGTCGCTGACCAGCACCGGCGAGGACAGGGACCCGGCGTACGCCGCCAGGGACCCCTGATGTCCCGGGATCGCGATGCGCAGGTCGGACCGCTGACCCACACCGCGGACCACCTGTGCGTCGGCGGCGGGCGCCACCCGCGTGACGGCAGCGGTCAGAGCCGTCCAGTCGGCGTGCGGGTCGTTGACGACGACCGAGGAGGTACCGATCGGCAGCAGCGGCGTGTAGTCGGCCTTCGCCTGAGCCTGGTCGCTGCTGTTGGCGATGGACAGGGCCACCACGCCGGCCACGGTCGCGGCCACAGCCGCGACCGCCGGGACGGTACGCGTGCGATGACGCGAGGCGTCGCGCACGGCGTATCGCAGCGGGAGGGGCAGTCGACGCCCGACCCTCGCCACGCCGAGCACCACGACCGGCACCAGGAAGATCATCCCGAACACCGACAGCACGGCGGCCCCCGCGATCAGGAACTCCCCGCCTCCCCGGCGGGAGCCGAGGACGGCACCCACCACCCCGAGCGCGAGCAGGAGGACCCCCACGAACGGTGAGCGCCGGCTGGCCGCGCGGTCACCACGGCGCCCCGCGAGCACGGCCACCACGTCCTGACGCGATGCGACCCAGGCAGGGACGATCGCCGCCAGCAGGGCGCTGAGCAGACCGAACGCAGCGATCGCGCCGACGTGCGGCCAGCGGATCTGGAACGGGCCGAAGTACGTGTCCTGCATGCCCTGGAGCGCCGGCAGGAGGAGCCGGGCGACCACGACGCCCAGCGCCGCACCGACCACCGCGCCGAGCGAGCCGAGCACGACCGCGGTGGCGAGCACGACCCGCCGTGCCTGGGCAGGACCGCCGCCGTTCGCGGCGATCAGGGCCAGCGAGCGCGACTGGCGACGGGCGCCCACGGCGAACGCCGGACCGGCGAGGAGCACGACCTCGAGCAGGGCCATCACGCCGATCAGGACGAGCACCGCATACAGCTGGGACCGGTTCGCCGGACCGAGACGCAGCTGGGCGGGCAGCTGCGCCTGCGTCGGCGGATGCTCGACCACGTGCCGGGACAGCACGACGGCACCGACCGCGTTGGCGGCACGGACCTGGTCCCACGTCACCGGGCCACCGCCGACCAGCCAGGTGCGTACGCCGTCGGCCGGCGTGGCCGGCAGCGAGTCCAGCGTCCCGAGCATGAGCGGCTCGGTCCGGACGCCGGTCGACTCGGCGGTCCCGACCACCCGGAAGGTGGTCCCGTTCGCCGACCTGATCGTGTCGCCGACGGCGAAGCCGTGTCCGGCGAGCGCATCGTTGACGTCGACCTCGCCGGCAGCCCGCGGGAGCCGGCCCGAGGAGAGCCGGAACAGACCGTCGGTGAGCGGGTCCCGTAGGTCCATCCCGGTGGCGTCGACCTCGAGCGTGCCCACCTTCGTCCGGACGGCGATCTGGCGAAGCCGGAGCTCGGTCGTCGGGACGCGAACCCCCGAGTGCGGCCCGGACGGACGAGAGGGTCGCCTCGGCTCCCTTGGCGGCGCGGGGGAAGAGCGCGCCGCTGTCGGGGTCGGCCGTCTGGGCGATCGAACGCGTGTCGGGCACCGCCTGTACGCGCGCCTGGGCCGAGCCGAGCCTCCGGTCCAGGCTCTCGACCGAGCTCACGCTCGCGGTCGCCTGGGCGACGTCGGCCGCGACCACGGCGACGACCGGGAACGTCACCATGAAGAGCACGAGCGCGCTGCGGCCCTTCGAGCGGAGCGCGTCGCGCCAGGCCAGCCGCAGCGCCAGCCGCCACCCCGAGACCCAGCTCATCGCGACTGCTCGAGCAGCGCATCGGGACGGTCGGTGCCCGACTCGTCGACGACGACCCCGTCTCGCAGGAAGACCACGCGATCGGCCCAGGCGGCGTGGCGTGCCTCGTGCGTGACGAGGACACCGGCCGCGCCCGCGTCGCACCTGGCCCGGAGCAGGCGGAGCACCTCCTCACCCGTCTCACTGTCGAGGGCGCCGGTCGGCTCGTCGGCGAGGATCAGCCGACGCTCCCCGACGATCGCGCGCGCGATCGCGACGCGCTGCTGCTGACCGCCCGACATCTCGTCGGGGAACCGGCCCGCGAGATCGGCGATCCCGACCTCCTCGAGTGCGGTCCGGGCGGAACGACGCGCGGCTCGCGCCCCCTGGCCGTCGAGCTCGCGCGGCAGCGCGACGTTCTCGACCGCGGTCAGGGCGGGGATCAGGTTGAAGTCCTGGAAGACGTAGCCGATCGACGAACGCCGCATGGCCGCGCGCCCCTTCTGGCCGAGCCCGGCCAGGTCGACCCCCTCGACCCGGACCGTGCCCGAGGTCGGGGTGTCGAGGCCACCGGCCAGGGTCAGCAGCGTGGACTTGCCGGAGCCCGAGGGCCCCATCACCGCGACCAGCTCACCGGCGTACGCCGCGAACCCGACCTCGTGCAGGGCACGGACCTCCGTCGGACCGGCCCCGTGCACGCGGGTGACCGCGGCCAGCTCCAGCACCGGGTTCAGCGGGTTCAGGGGCCTCATCGGACGACCCCCGTCTCCGTGTCGACGTGGTCGGGTCGGTCGGGTCGGTCGGGCTGCGCCGTGGGTGCGGCCGCGTCACGGTCGTACGCCGCCCGGCGCAGCCGGGCCTCACAGTGGTCGAGCCAGCGGATCTCCGCCTCGGCGGTGAAGACCAGCGAGTCGAGCACCAGGCCCCACGCCAGCTCCTCGGACCCCGGCCCGGTCGGGCGTCGCTTGAGCCGCGTGTAGTCCTGGAGCGCGGTCATGGTCGCCGTCCGCTGCTGCTGGATGACCGTGCCGACGTCGACCCCCGGGACGCTCACGGCCAGGGCGAGCTTGATCGCCAGCTCCTCGCGGGGCGGCTGGGTGCGCGGGACGGGCGAGGTGAACCAGGAGACCACCTCGTCACGGCCCGCGTCGGTCACGGCGTACATCACGTGACCCTCGCCGTCGGCCCCCTGCCCGGCGACCAGGCCGTCGCGCTCGAGGCGCGACAGCGTCGTGTAGACCTGCCCGACGTTGAGCGGCCAGGTGCCACCGGTGCGGTGCTCGAACTCCGCCCTCAGCTGGTACCCGTAGCGCGGGCCCTGCTCGAGCAGGGCCAGCAGGGCGTTGCGCACCGACACCGGTGACTCCCTCCGTGAGTCTCCACGGCCCCCGTGACCATGGATACGGAGTATGTATACGCGCTCATATACCGGGTATGCAACCCCCTCGGGCCACGATTCCGGTGCGTCGCGCACCCCCGATCGGCCCGCGGCCCCGGATACTCGTGCGCGACACGGCGGGCACTGGGTCTGCCGACGCACGAGGGGACCCACCGATGTCGCACTACGGCTCGCCGCCCGATCCGAACCAGCCCGATCCGAACCAGCCCGATCCGAACCAGCCCGACCCCTACGGCGACCAGGGCAACCCCTACGGCACACCCCCGCCACCGTCGAACCCCTACGGCGGCACCCACGCCGCGCCGCCCCCGCCCACCCCGTCCGGCCAGCAGCCCGGTCCCTACGGCGAGCCCACGCCGTACGGCGAGACCAACCCCTACGGCGGCGCCACCGCGAGCGTCCCACCGCCCAACCCGTACGACGGCCGGCCGACGACCGGCCCGGCCTTCGTCTTCGGTGGCTACGCCAGCTGGACCTCGCGCGTCGTGGCCTACCTGATCGACGGGTTCCTCGGCGGTCTCGCCGCGTTCCCGGTCTGGATCGGCTACGGCCTGCTGATCGCCAACACCACGACGACCACCGACGCGCAGGGCGTGGACCATGTCCACTTCCACTCCGCCGCCGGCAGCACGGTCCTGATCCTGATCGGCGTCGTGACCGGGCTGGCGTTCTTCATCTGGAACCAGTGCATCCGCCAGGGCCGCACCGGCGCGACCCTGGGCAAGAGCGTGCTGGCGATCCGCACCGTCCATGCCGACATGCAGCCCATCGGCGCCGGCCTGGCGTTCGTGCGCTACCTGCTGAACATCGTCAACGGGATCCCGTGCTACCTCGGCTACCTGTGGCCGATCTGGGACGACAAGAAGCAGACCTTCGCCGACAAGATCATGAGCACCTACGTGATCAAGGCGTCGGAGCCGCAGCCGCAGGCGTACTGACCGCCCGCACCCTCCGCTCCTTCTCGAGCTCGGCCCGGTAGGCGTGGAAGTCGACCTCGATGGTGTGGCGCTTGCTGGCCACGAACCGTTTGCGCAGGGCCGCGTCGTACGCCGCGATCTGGGCGCGCATCTCGGCCCGGGGCGGCAGCGTCACGCGGCCGGTGATCAGGTCGGCGACCCAGTGGGCCTGCGCCTCGGCGAGCGGCATCACGGCACCGAGCGGCTGCAGGAGCCCGATGAACCACAGACCCGGGCGGTCGGGCGGGACGACGCGACGGTAGAGGTCGACGTGGTTGTCGTCGGTGGCGAGCACGGACTCGTCGAGGAACGGGAAGGTCACCTTGTAGCCGGTGCAGTAGACGACCACGTCGGCGTCGACCCTGCTGCCGTCGGCGAAGACGACGGTCGACCCCTCGAAGCGGCTGATCGTCGGCTTCACGGTGATGTCGCCGTGCCCCAGCCTGCTCAGCAGCTCGTCGCTGACGGTCGGGTGGGCCTCGAGGACGTCGTGGTCGGGCTCCGGCAGCCCGTAGTCGGTCATCCTGCCCACGGCGATCCGCAGCATCGTGCGCATTCCGAGCTTCTGCAGGCGAAGCGGACCGCGGGCGAGGGGTGAGTCGGTCAGGTGGTCGGTGGGCATGCCGAACAGGTACTTCGGCAGGATCCACGCCCCGCGTCGCATGGCGAGGTAGGTCTCCCGCGCGTTCCGCGACGCCTCGACCGCGATGTCGGTCGCGGAGTTGCCGATCCCCAGCACCACCACGGTCCTGCCGGCGAGGAGCTCGGGCGTCCGGTAGTAGTGCGCATGGATCTGCTCGCCCGGGAAGGCCTCGCTGCCGGGGAACGACGGCTCCGGCCACCGCGGGTCCCAGTGGTGACCGTTCGCGACCAGGACGTGGTCGTAGTGCCGGGTCTCGACCGCCCGAGCGTCGTCGCGGGGCCGGATCGTCACGTCCCAGCCGCCGCCCGGCGCCTGCGCCACCTTGGTCACCTCGGTCCGGAACGTGATGGCGTCGCGCAGGCCGAAGTGGTCGACGAAGGCGTCGAAGTAGCCGGCGATCTGCCAGTGGCTCGGGTAGTCCGGCAGGCTCGCCGGCATCGGCCACGCGGCGTACTCCATCGCCTCGCGGGAGGTGTTGATGTGCAGGGAGCGGTACGTCGAGCTCACGCCGTTGTCGTTGTCGTAGCGCCAGTTCCCGCCGACCTCGGAGCCCATCTCGAAGCAGTCGAAGTCGATCCCCTGCGCCTGCAGCACCTGGGCTGCGGTGATGCCGGAGGAACCGGCTCCGATGATGCAGGCGGTGGCGGGCCGGGCGCTCATGTCGGCTGAGAGTACGCGGCCCTCGGTCGGACGGTTCCGCTGTGAGCGGAAGGGGGCAGACGCGGTGGGTGGCCGCGCCTAGCATCGGGCCATGGGTGATGTCGTTCCGCTGCCGCTACGCCGGGAGCCGCTGCAGGAGCCGGCCGCGCCGGCTCGGGAGCCGCGACGCGAGGAGGTCGAGCCGCTGTGGCGCGAGTCGGCGGGGCGCGAGCTGCGGCGCGAGCGCCAGGCCTCCGGACGACGCCTCGTCGACGTCGCCGAGGAGGCCGGGGTCTCGCCTCAGTACCTCAGCGAGGTGGAGCGGGGTCTGAAGGACCCTTCCTCGGAGCTTCTTGCGGCGATGGCCGGAGCCCTCGGCCTCTCGGTCGCTGACCTCGCTTCGCGCGTCGCCTCCGCGGGGAAGTCACTGCGCGCTCCTCTCTGCCTCGCGGCCTGACCAGACCGCGTCCCGTTCGGTGATCACGGCGTCCACGACGCCGTACTCCACAGCCTGCTCCGCCGTGAGCACCAAGTCACGCTCGGTGTCCTCACGAATTCGTAAAGATGTCTTACCCGTGTCGTGCGCGAGCAGCTCCTCGAGCAGCGACCGCACCCGCTCGATCTCGTCCGCCTCGAGGATCAGGTCGGGGATCGTGCCGCGGCCCTCCGCGGCCGGGGCGTGCAGCACGACCCGCCCGTGCCGCAGGATCTGACGGCGTCCGGTCGCGCCCCCGGCCAGGAGCACGGCGGCGGTGGCGACGGCCTGTCCGACGCAGGTGGTCTCGACGGCAGGGCGGACGAACTGCATGGCGTCGTAGATCGCCAGCATGGCCGGGATCGAGCCGCCGGGGGAGTTGAGGTAGAGGTTGATCGGCGCCTCGGGGCTCTCCGACTCGAGGTGGATCAGCTGGGCGATCACCGTGTTCGCGACGCCGTCGTCGATCGGCGTACCGAGGTAGATGATGCGGTCGGCCAGCAGGCGGGAGTAGACGTCGACGGTGCGCTCGCCACGGTTCGTCTGCGTGGTCACGTAGGGGACGGAGTAGCTGCTCATCAGCGGACCCCCAGTCCGAGCGGACGCTGCGACGTCGGGCGTACGTCGTCCATCGTGTCGACCACCCGGTCCACGAACCCGTAGGCGAGGGCCTCCTCGGCGCTGAACCAGCGGTCGCGCCGCGAGTCGCGCTCGACGGTCTCGAGGTCCTGACCGGTGTCGCCGCTGATCAGCCGGAGCACGGTGTCGCGGGTGTGGCGCAGGTCGTCGGCCTGGATCGCGATGTCCATGGCGGTGCCGCCGATCCCGGCCGATCCCTGGTGGAGCAGCACCCGGGCATGCGGCAGGGCGAACCGCTTGCCCTTCGTCCCGGCGCTGAGCAGGAACTGCCCCGCGCTGCAGGCGATCCCCATGGCCAGCGTGCTGACGTCGTTGGGGATCAGCGTCATCACGTCGCGGATGGCCAGCATCGCCGGCACCGAGCCGCCGGGGGAGTTGATCCACAGCCGGATGTCGGCGTGCGGGTCGCGGGCCGAGAGCACCAGGAGCCCGTTGCACAGGCGGTTGCCCAGCGTCTCGTCCAGGACCCCTCCCATCACCAGGGTGCGCTGCTCGAGCAGGCTGCCGGCCAGCTCGTCGTCGATCCGGCGCCAGGCCGTGTGTTCGTCGCTCATGGAGCCACGGTGGCACCCGGCGTACGCCGACCCAACGGCGTGCTGCCGCCAGCAGAACCGCCCTGCGCTGATCCGCTCAGGGCGTCGCTGCGGCTCCGTGCCGAAGGCGCGGCCGGTCAGACGTCCGAGCGCTTCAGGACCGTCGCGGCCGCGACCAGGGCGGCCAGCACCCAGCCGACCATCACCCCCAGCCCCCACCACGGCGGCAGTGCGTGCGGCTGGGCGAGGTTGGTGGAGAAGCTCTGACCGGCACCGGTGGGCAGGTAGGCGGCCAGGTAGTCGCCCCAGCTCGGGAACACGAGCTCGAAGAGGATCGGCAGGACCAGGATCAGGGCGAACGTGGCGACCAGGGCACCCGGTGTGCTGCGCACGATCCACGCGAGGGCGCTCCCCAGGAGACCGACCAGCGTGAGGTAGACGCCGGTGCCGACCACGACGCGGAGCGTGCTGCCGTCCGCCAAGGTGGAGGTCGGGCGATACCCGGAGAGGACGGACTGGGCCACGAAGAACGCGGCCAGCGAGGCCACCGTCATCGAGATCCCGACCACGACCACGAAGACCACGGCCTTCGCGACGAGCACCGGAAGCCGGGTCGGCACCGCCGCCAGGGTGGCCCGGATCATGCCCGAGCTGTACTCCCCGCTGACCACGAGCACGCCGAGCGCCCCCATCAGCAGCTGCCCGAGGTAGTACCCCTGGAGTGGTCCGGAGGCCACCAGGTCCTCGGGGTCCTGGCCCGCCGGGTTGCGGGTGTTGTAGGCGATGATCGCCCCGAACACGACCATGCCGGCGACGGCCGCCAGCAGGACCAGCAGGGTGGAGCGCAGACTGCGGAGCTTCAGCCACTCCGAGGCGATGACGCGCGGCTGGGTCACGGGTCCGTCGACCCGGCCGCGGACGCGGCTGCGGCTCCCCTGGGACGGCGACGACGCGTCACCGGCGCCCGGGTCGACCGGCGCCGGGTCCCGGCGTACGTCGTCGGTGTCGGCCGTGGTGGTCATGAGGCGAGCTCCTCGTCGGGTCGGGGGCGTTCGCCGCCCCGCGGGTCCTTCCGACTGGCCGTCCACGCCGGCGTGGTCCACGGACGCGCGGGTCAGCGCGAGGTAGGCGTCCTCGAGCGAGCCGGCGTGCGGGGCCAGCTCCCACAGGGTGACGCCGGCCTCCGCCGCGAGGGTGCCGATCTCGCGGGCGTCCGCGCCCTCCACCGTGAGGCCGGTGCCGGGACCGCGGTCGGGTTGCCCGACCGGACGGCCCTCCTCCGGTGTCGTCGCCGGGCGCACCGTCGCCCCGCGCCTGCGCAGCAGGTCCGTGAGCCGGTCCGGATCGGGGGTGACCACGCGTACGGACTCCACGGAGGCCTCCCTGATGAAGTCGGCCATCGGCTGGTCACGCAGGAGGCGGCCCTGGCCGATCACGATCACGTGGTCGGCGGTGACGGCCATCTCGCTCATCAGGTGGGAGGAGAGGAAGACGGTCCGGCCCTCGTCGGCCAACCGGGTGAGCAGCGCGCGGATCCATCGGATCCCGTCGAGGTCGAGTCCGTTGACCGGCTCGTCGAGCAGCAAGGTCTGCGGGTCGCCCAGCAGCGCCGCGGCCATGCCGAGGCGCTGGCCCATGCCGAGCGAGAAGCCACCCACGCGCTGGCCGGCCACGTCGGTGAGGCCCACCATGTCGAGGACCTGGTCGACACGCGAGCGCGAGATCCCGCTCGTGAGCGCCAGTGAGAGCAGGTGGTTGCGTGCGCTGCGGCCGGGATGAAGCGCGCGAGCCTCGAGGAGAGCGCCCACCTGGTGCAGCGGATCGGAGTGCTCGGCGTAGCGCTTGCCGTTGACCAGCACCGAGCCGGAGGAGGGGCGGTCGAGCCCGATGGCCATCCGCATCGTGGTCGACTTGCCGGCGCCGTTCGGACCCAGGAAGCCGGTCACGATCCCGGGGCGCACCGTGAAGGACAACGCGTCGACGGCGAGCTTGTGGTCGTACCACTTGGTCAGCTCGCGGGCCTCGATCATCTCGGCTTCACCTCCGGGTCGTGCGCGGCGTCCCGGTCCGGCGGAAGGGGGCGCACATACTGTCACACAAACATAGACAGACTGTGCAACTCACGTCCGCTCAGCCTGTTGACTCCGAGGGCCGGAGACCGGTGGCCGTCTCCGCCACCCGAGCCTGCCGGCGTACGACGACCAGGCCCAGCGCTGCCAGACCGAGCAGGACCGGCACCACGGTGAGGGCGGCGCGCAGGGAGGTCGCGTCCGCCACCGACCCGACCAGCAACGGAGCCAGCAGCACGGCGAGCGAGGTCATGGCCACCGCGCGACCGCTCGCGGAGCCCGCCTGAGCGGGTGCGAGGGAGACGGCCAGGGACATCCCCAGGGGGAACAGGTTGCCCAGGCCGACGCCCAGGAGGGCCAGGCCCGCCAGTGCCTGCGCGGTGGCGACGGACGGCCACATCACGACGAACCCCGCGGCCGCGACGACCAGGGCCCACAGGAGCAGGCGCGTCGGGTCGTGCCGTCGCGCCAGCCGGCTGCCGACGACGCGACCCACCAGGACTCCCCCGAAGTAGCCGACCATGAGGGACACGGCGGTGTCGGTGGACACGTCGAGGACGTCCTCGAGGAAGCTGGCGCCCCAGGCGGTGACGCACCATTCGGCCGCGGTCGTGCACACGAGCACCAGGGCCGCCACCCAGAACGCCGCGGGGAGCCGTCCGCGGCCCGACTCGGCGTGGCCGCGCGCGTCGAACGAGGACCGGCGGTGGGTCCACCAGACGGCGGCCGGCACGAGCAGCGAGGCCAGGATCGCGACGCGCCAGCCCGCCCGAAGGGCCGCTGCCAGCGAGAACATCCCGATCAGCAGGAGATAGGCGACGCTGGCCGCCACGTTGGCCTCGGTCAACGCCACCGTGCGGAGGGGTCCGTGGTGGTCGGCGAGGGCCGCCTGGGCCGTCGCCAGCACCAGCCCCCCGCCGACGCCCATCAGCAGCGTCGCGCCGATGGTCTGCTCGACCGTCCGGCCCGCCGTCAGCCCGATCGCTCCCACCGCCAGGGTCGCCGCGCCCGACCAGAGCAGGCGGGTCCGGCCGAGCGCTCGCTCCAGCCACGAGGAGCCGGTGCCGGCCAGCATGGCCCCGCCCGAGAACGCCGCCACGTGCAGGCCGCCGACGAGATAGCCGAGGCCGAGCTCGTCGCGGAGGTGGGGTACGACGAGGCCCGGCGACGCCTGCAGGTAGGCGAACCAGGCGATCATCACGTAGCCGACCCGCGTCAGCGAGTCGCGCACGAACGGCGGCACGTCAGCGACGCGCGCGATGGGCCAGGGCGACGAGCAGCGCCGCCACCACGCCGGCGCCGATCACGCCGGCGGGGAGGTTCCCCTCGGACCGGCGGCTGAGGACTGCCCCGCGCGACTGGCTGGAGAGCACCGACCCGTTGCTCTGGTGGGAGAGCGCGGACCCGGTGGACTGGTAGGACATCAGCGACAGCGCCGACATCGCCGACCCGATCGAACCGGCCGAGGCGAAGGATCCGAGGCTCCCGAAGGACGCGACGGACGCCACGCTGCCCACCGAGAGCACGGAGTCCTGGGAGCAGATCGACAGCACGGAGTTCTCCGACCGGAGCGACCACACCCTCCCCAGCCTAGTCCGGGCCACGTGCCCCGACGGCGGCGCCTCAGCGGTAGGTGACCTGGTCGCGGGCGAGGTGGGAGTGCTCGTTGAAGGTCAGCATCCGGCGGCCGGTGGATCCGGTGATCACCCGGGTGACACCGGTGTTGGCGCACACGGTGTTGAAGGCGTTCCACAGCCGCGGCAGCTCCGCGGCGGTGGCGTCGGGATCGACCAGCGAGGCACACGCGAGCGCGATGGGACCGCCCGACGAGACCACGACGGTGACGCCGTCGCGGGCACAGGCCCGCTCGAGGGCAGCGGCGACACGGGCGGCGAACGCCGGCCAGGACTCGTCGTACTCGTCGTCGTGGGCGCCGCCCGACCACCGGGCGGTGGCCTCCTCGAACGCCCGCTGGAACGTACGCCGGTCCATCCCGGTCATCGAGCCTCCCCCGCCGGCCGAGCCTCCCCCGCCGGCCGAGCCTCCCTCGCCGGTCGAGCGGAGTCGAGACCCCGCCCCCCCGAGAGCGTCGAGCCCCCGCGCCACGACCCCGAGATGGTCGAACTCGTTCCAGCCCTCGTCGAGGTCGGCGCCCACCGACCACCCCGCGCTCTCGGCCATCGCCGTTGCCGTGTCGCGTTGGCGTCGCATCGCCCCGTGCCACAGGGCGGTCGGCTCGATGCCGGCCCCCGCCAGCCAGGTCCCGAGCCGCGCGCTCTGCGCGATCCCGGTCTCGCTCAGCACGTCGTAGTCGTCGGACCCGAAGGACGCCTGCCCGTGCCGGACCAGCAGGACCACCCCCATCAGGCGCGTCCGCGCTGTCGGTCGAGCCCGTCGAGACCAGTCCGCGGCAGCGCGACTCGAGGTAGGCGACCGCGGGGCCGAAGCGGGCGTAGGCCTCGTTGTGGGTCTGGCCGTGGAAGTAGCGGTACCAGATCTGCTGACAGATCACGCCGAGCCGGAAGAGCCCGAACACCTCGTAGAACCGCCACTGCTCGGGGCTCACCTCGAGGCCCGTCCGCGCGGCGTACCACTGCACGACCTGCTCGCGCGTCCACATCCCCGGCGCCGTCGTCGGCTGGCGACGGAAGGCCTGGAAGAAGTCGTCGTCATCGGCCTGGATCCAGTACGCCAGCGCCCCGCCCAGGTCCATCAGCGGGTCACCGACGGTGGCCATCTCCCAGTCGAGGACGCCATGGACCCGGAGCCGGTCGGCCGGGTCGAGCACCATGTTGTCGAAGCGCCAGTCGTTGTGGATCAGGCACTGCCCGACGTCGGCGGGCCGGTGCTCGTGGAGCCAGGTCGTCACGCCGCTCCAGTCGCCGAGGTCGTCGGTCGCCGCGCGCGCCAGCCGGTCGGTCCAGCCCGCGACCTGGCGGGCGACGTAGCCGTCGCCGCGGCCGAGCGCCGCCAGGGCCGGTACGGCGGACACGTCGACGCTGTGCAGGCGCACCAGCGCCTCCCACGCGTGCTCGCAGAGCGTCGAGGCCTCCTGGGCCGACAGCTCGAACGGCAGCTCCTTGCGCAGGATCGTGCCGTCGAGCCGCTCCATCACGTAGAACTCCGAGCCGATCACCGACTCGTCACGACACAGCCCGACCATCCGCGCGACGTAGGGGTAGACCGGCGCGAGGGCGTGCTGGATCCGGTACTCCCGGCCCATGTCGTGGGCGCTCTTCGCCTTCGCGCCCGCCGGCGGCCGCCGCAGGATCAGGTCGCGGGAGGGATAGCGGAGGAGATAGGTCAGGTTCGAGGCGCCGCCCGGGAACTGCCGGACCTCCGGCGCGCCCTCGAGGTCGTCGCGGAACGCCTCCGCGTGCTCGCGCAGCCAGTCGGCCGTCGCCGCGACGTCGAAGGCGTCCTCCTCGCGGACCGGGCGCGACTCGTCGGCGGTGCTCACCGGGTCAGTATGTCGAGCCCCCTCGGGGCTCAGCCCACCCCGGTCTGGAAGTACGACGCCACGGAGCGTGGCAGCGCCGTCGACGCGGCGGCGTACGCCGTCACGCCGTCGCGCGCCCAGCTCCGGACGGTGGCGGGGGTCAGCGGCACCGTGCCGCTCGGACGCTCGACGGCTCCACAGCGGAGGTCGACCACGTCCCAGCGCGTCCCGGCGTCGCCGTGCACTCCGAGCGCGACCCAGCGGCCGGAGGGGACCGACGCGCAGGCGGGTCCGGTGCGGCCCGCTCGCCGTACGGCGTCGGCGTAGGTCCGGGCGGAGGGCGCGTCGGTGTGACCCGACCACATCAGGGTCGCCGTGCCGGTGTCCTGGGAGTAGACGCAGACCGACAGCGAGGTCGGCGTCAGGGTCGCGGGGCCGGAGGTCGGCACCTGGACGGCGCGCGCCGGACAGCCGTTGCCGTCGACGCCGACCGCCTCGGCGGTGCCCAGGATCCGGCGGCGCAACGCGGAGTCCCCGGCGAACACCGTGACGTGCTGACCGCCGACGGCACGCGTCTCGGCGACCACGGAGCCGACGTCCTTGACGCCGACCGCCAGCGGCGAGCCGAACCAGACGGCCGTCCCCGTCGGCATCGCACCGTCGCTGCCCCACGGCACGCAGGCGTCGGTCATCTGCGAAGGCCTCCCGACGAACGGCGTCGCCGAGGTCACGTACGTCGCGGGGTCGGTCGAGGAGAGGACCTCGGCCCGGTTCGCCCCGCACGCGGCGAGGCGTCCGTGGAAGAAGTCGGCGTGGAGCGGCGCGCCACCGAAGCCCCAGGTCGCCGGCACCCGCACCTGCACGCCGTCGTACGACTCGTAGCGCCAGTCGGCCGGGGCGTGCACGGACGGGTAGGTGATCACGCCCGGCGGCGTGCGCGTCACCCGGCTCACGATCGCCACGGTGAGGACCAGGGCCAGCACCGCGGCGACCGACACCCAGACGGCGCGACCGTGGCGCCGGGGTGGTGGGTCGGTCGTGGTCAGGGGGCGGGCGAGCTGCGTCGGCGCCGAGGCGGCGCCGGCGCCGAGGAGGTCGCCGAGAGTGGCGTCGCCGGGCGGCAGGTCCTCCTGCAGGGTGGCGAGCCCGCGCTGGACCTGCGCCCGCGCGAACGCGTGGGAGGTACCGAGGACCTCGGCGATCTCGGCGTCCGACCGGTCCTCGAGCACCCGCAGCACCACGGCCGCCCGCCGCCGGCTCGGCGAGGCGTCGACCACGAACCGCCGCGCGAGCAGGTCGGGGTCGTCGCCGCGCTCGACGTCGGCCCAGGACCTGCGGGTGCGTTCGAGTGCCTTCCGCGTGACGGCCGCCGCGTGGGGACCGTCCTCGGTCAGTGCGTGGGCGAAGCGAAGCAGCGACGGCGTCCGCGCCGCCGCCCACTCGTCGAATGCTCCGGCCACGTCACCACGATGCCCCAGCAGGGGCCGTCGTGGCAGCCGGTTTGACGGATCGGGACCGGACGCGTGGGTCAGGCGACCGGGCCGCCGAGCGCTGCCAGGCGGGCGGCCTGGTGCCTCAGCTGCGCGTCGTACGCCGCCCGGTCGCGCAGCTTGAGGTCGTACGCCGCGCGCGCAGCCGGGTCGGGAAGGATGATCTCGTCGCCGGCGTCGATCCCGGCCAGCACCGCGGTCGCGATGTCGTCGGCCGTCAGCGGCGACCGTTCCACGAGCTGGGTGACGACCGACCCGAGCGCCTCGTCGGCGCCGCGCAGGGAGTCCATCAGGTTGGTCCGGAAGTACGACGGGCAGACCACGCTCGCCGCCACGCCGTACGGCGAGAGCTCGTGGCCGAGCGTCTCGGTGAGGGCGACCACCCCCGCCTTGACGGCGTTGTACGACGCCATCCCGGCCGGGTGCACGAGCCCGGCCAGCGAGGCGACGTTGACGATCCGCCCCGAGCCCTGGCGCTTGAGCAGCGGCACGAAGGTGCGGCAGCCCCGCACCACGCCGAGCAGGTTGATCTCGACGATCCACTCCCACTCGTCCAGGCCGGCGACGTCGATCCGGCCACCACCGGCGACCCCGGCGTTGTTGACCAGGAGGTCGAGCCCGCCCCAGCGCTCCTCGACCAGGGCGAGAGCGGCGGCCCAGTCCTCGTCGGAGGTGATGTCGAGCCTCGCGTCGGCTCCCGCCAGGTCGGTCGCCAGCACCTCGTCACCCAGAGCCCGGAAGCCGGCCGTCAGGGCCGCTCCCAGCCCCGACGCCGCGCCCGTGACCAGGACCCGCCTGGGGGTCGTGGAGCTCACCGCGCGCCGTACTTGCCGAGCTCGAGCCGAGCCACCATCCCGCGGTGCACCTCGTCGGGACCGTCGGCCAGACGCAGCGAGCGCGCCCCGATCCAGGCCGCGGCGAGGGGGAAGTCGTCGGACATGCCACCGCCGCCGTGCAGCTGCAGGGCCATGTCGATCACGCCCTGCGCCATCGTGGGCACCGCGACCTTGATCGCGGAGACCTCCTGCAGCGCGTTCAGCGGGCCACCCACGTCGAGCTTCCAGGCGGCGTTCAGGACCAGCAGGCGGGCCTGGTCGATCGCGATCCGCGCGTCGGCGATGCGCTCGCGGTTGCCACCGAGGTTGGCCAGCGGCTTGCCGAACGCCGTGCGCTCGAGCCCGCGTCGGCAGGCCAGCTCGAGGGCCATCTCGGCCAGGCCGATCAGCCGCATGCAGTGGTGGACCCGGCCGGGGCCGAGCCGACCCTGGGCGATCGCGAACCCCTCACCCGGCCCGGAGACGACGTTGCCGACCGGCACCCGGACGTCCCGGAAGGACACCTCACCGTGGCCGAGCGGCTCGTCGTAGATCCCCATCGTGGGCAGCAGCCGCTCGATGGTGACGCCCGGGGTGTCGCGGGGCACGAGCACCATCGAGTGCCGGTGGTGGCGGTCGGCGTCGGGGTCCGTCACGCCCATGAAGACGAAGATCCGGCAGTCCGGGTGCCCGACGCCCGTCGACCACCACTTGCGTCCGTTCACCACGATCTCGTCACCGTCGACGACGGCGGTCGCGGCCATGTTGGTGGCGTCGGACGACGCCACCTCCGGCTCGGTCATGGTGAACGCCGAGCGGATCTCGCCCGCCAGCAACGGCTCCAGCCACTCGCGCCGCTGCTCCTCCGAGCCGTAGCGCAGCAGCACCTCCATGTTGCCGGTGTCGGGGGCGTTGGAGTTGAACACGATCGGCGCGATCGCCGAGCGGCCCATCTGCTCGGCCAGGGGTGCGTAGTCGACGTTGGTCAGTCCCTCGCCGCCGTCGGTGCCGAACCGCGCGGCGTACTCGCCGGCGTGCTCCCGGGGCAGGAACAGGTTCCACAGGCCCTGGGCACGAGCCTTCTGCTTCAGCTCCTCGAGGATCGGCAGGGGCTGCCACGGGTCTCCCGTACGGCGGGCTTCCGCGAGGTCGCGGTGGTAGTCACCCTCGACCGGTGTGATCTCGGTGGCCATGAAGTCGGCGACCCGCGCCGTCAGGTCGGCGGCTCGGGGAGAGGGAGCGAAGTCCATGCCCCCGAGCCTAGGGCCGTCGGGTCAGGCAGCGGTGGTGGTCACCACGAGGGCCCGCGCCACCGGGTCCTGCCAGCGGCGGGCCGTGCGCTCGAACCGGACCCCCGACCAGAGCAGGCACGGGATCGCGAGGAGCACCGAGAGCCGCCAGTCGGGCACGTGCGCGGCACCCGAGAAGATCAGGCTCGTGAACGTCGTACTGGTGGCGAGCCGCGCGGAGTAGCCGACCATCGCGGCCGGGGGCGCCGGCGTGGCCCGGGCGGAGCGGAGGTCGACCGGGTAGGGGTGTGCCTGCGACCAGCGCATCGAGGCGCCGACGACCTGGAGCAGCACCACCAGCAGCGTGCACACGAGGGCGGAGGCCTCGTGCGGGTTCGGGATGCCGGCACGGAGCGCGCCGAGCCCGATCGTGATCAGGGACGCGACCCCGAGGAACTCGGTGAGCACCCACGCGCGGGCGTCGAACAGGACCGACGCGGGGACCGGCAGGTTCTCGCGCCAGAGCGCGCCGCGACCGTCGAGGCACCAGGCGTTGACGCCGAACAGCAGCGCGCCACCCGAGGCCACCAGCCCGGGCAGGATCGTCATCGAGGCCCACGGCAGGTCGCCGAAGATGGCCACCAGGCCCGGGCCGACGGCGAGGACGAGCACACCCCGGCGCATCGGGACCGAGCGCCAGACCGACGCCCGGTCGGCCCGGACGAGCAGCCCGAGGACGGTCCTCGGCAGCTTGCGTGGCTCGTGCTGGTCGGTCTCCATCCGCGCCTCGTCGCGCGGCATCCGCCGGGCGGCGACATGGGTCGGCCATGCGCCGACCGCGATGGCGAGGATGCTGCCCACCAGGAGCAGGGCCAGCAGGATCCACCAGCGCGGCGCCCAGCCGCTGACCGCGCCCTGGAAGACCCACAGCGTCGGGATCGAGTCGAGCGCGTCCGTGGCGTGACCGGTCAGCTGGACCACGCCGGCCGCGAGGGCCAGGCAGATCAGCAGGCCACGGGTGATCCCGATGCCGTAGGGGCCACGTCGTACGGACTCGATGGTCCAGGCCACCACCTGCCCGAGCGTGGTGCAGAAGACCAGCCACAGCAGCATCGCCAGCTGGGCCTGGAAGAGCCTGCTGCCGGCGTAGCTGTAGGCCATCGACCCGAAGAGCACCCAGGCCTGGATCATCCAGGCGATGTTGAACGGCGCCAGCAGGAGGGCGCCGAGGTGGTCGGTCGTGGGACTGATCGGGTACGGCGACGCCTGGTCGCGGGAGAGCAGCTCGCGACCACCGCCCGAGGCCACCGCGGAGGCGATGTTGAGGGCGAGGATGCCGGCCATGGCCGACGGCAGCAGCAGGAAGATGTCGAACGCCTTGCCGGGCCCGTTGGCGCCCGGCATGAAGGCCGGCACCGTCGCCACGGCCAGCGTCACCAGGACGAACGTCGCCGCCAGTCCGCGGGAGAGGTGACGTCGGCGTACGGCCTGCGCCCGGAACCGGAAGAGGATGCCGACGTCCTGCACGGCACGGCGGGCGGCCCGGACGCGCCCCGGCGAGGTGTGTGCCGCCGACGTCGCCTCAGTCGAGGAGGGCGCGGTAGGCACGTGCCCCCTCCTCGCCCGCCATCTCGACCGCGTCGACCGACGCGACCTGCGACCCGCCGCGCATCACGAGGACGGACCCGCAGGCCTGGATCGCGAGGTCGCGCAGGTGGGTGGACAGCAGGATCGTGGCGCCGCGGGCGCGGGCGTCGGCGATCACGTCGAAGGTCGCCTCCACGCCGATCGGGTCGACGCCGTCGAAGGGCTCGTCGAGCAGCAGCACCTGCGGCTCGTGCATCGCGGCCAGGACGACCGAGAGCCGCCGCCCCATGCCGTGGGAGAAGCCACCGGTCACGCGGTTCATCACGTCGCCGAGCTCGAAGCGCTCGAGGAGGTCGCGGGCGCGGTCCTCCCAGTGGGTCATCCGCCGCAGACGCGCGCTGAGCTGCAGGTGCTCCCACGGCGTGGCGCGCGGCACGAGGCCGCCCACGTCGGGGCAGTAGCCGGTGAGCTGCTTGACGGTCAGGGTCTCGGTCCGGATGTCGTGGCCGGCCACCAGGACGGTGCCCTCGGTCGGCGGCACGACACCCGCGAGCACGCGCATGGTGGTGGACTTGCCGGCGCCGTTGCGGCCGAGCAGGGCGGTGGCCTGTCCGGCGTACGCCTGGACGTCGATGCCGGCGACCGCCTCCACCTCGCCGAAGCGCACGTGCAGGCCGCGGACGTCGACGACGGGTTCGCTCACCCGCAAAGTCTCGCAGCGGACCGCCGATCTGACCGGAGAACCCGGAACTTCCCGTGCTCCGGTCGGCCACCCCTCGGTGGGGTCACCGGATCAGGGCCTCGCGGCTTCCGTACCCGGCCGAGGCCTCCCCCGCCGCGACCGTGGTGTGCTGCGCTCGACGTCGGTGGGCGATGACCCACGCCAGGAGCGCGTTGACGAGCGTGAAGTACGCCGGGTAGGCCAGCAGCCGCACGGACGGCGATCCCACGGAGGCCACGGCGAGCGCACCGCTGAGCGCGGCCAGGACGAAGGTGGTCTGCGTCTCGGAGTGGGGGTCGCGCCACGTCTTCGGGAGCATCATCAGCGCGGCCACGAGGTCGGCCAGGATCACACAGCCGGTCGCGACGACGGGCTCGTGGATCGTCGCCCAGCCGACGACCCCGACCGCGGCGACGGCGATGAGACCCACGTCCGATCCGGTGAGACCTCCCGTGCCGAGCCTGACCGCCAGGACGAGGACGAGGAGAGTGCCGCCCGCCTGGATCACCAGCGGGACCAGGCTCCAGCGAGCCCCGTCGGCGCGCTGCGACTCCACCGCGATCACGCCGAGGACGCTCCACACCAGCCAGGTGCCGCGATGGGGGACCGTCGAGCCCCGCAGGGTGTCGCGCACGTAGGGGGCCGTGTCGGCCGCGCTGACCAGCGCGGCCGACAGGCCTGCCATCGCTGCGGGCTCCATCGTCGGCTCCTCGGGTAGACCTCTGAGGAGCGGCGGTGCCGGGCGTGGATACCAGGCCGAGCGCTGGGCACGGACGCTGGTCAGGCGGGGAAGCCCTCGCCCTTCTCCGCGAGCTCACGGAGATACGCCGTGGGCCGGAACCGCTCGCCGTACGTCTCGGCGAGCTCGTCGGCGCGGTCGAGGAACGCCGGCAGCCCGATCCGGCCGTCGGCCGCCTCATAGCCGGTCATGAACTGCGCGGCGCCCCCGGTGTTCGGGGGGAAGCCGATGCCCATGATCGAGCCGATGTTGGCCGCGGCCGACGACTCGATGACGCCCTCCTCGAAGCACTTCGCGGTCTCGAGGGCCTCGGCGAAGAGCATCCGGTCCTTCACGTCGGCGAACGGCGGCTGCTCGGCCGCGGGCGGGAACGCCTCGGCCAAGCCGGGCCACAGGCCCTGTCGCTTGCCGTCGACGTACTCGTAGAAGCCGGCGCCCTTGAGCCGCGAGGGGCGGCCGAGCTCGATCATCTTCGCGACGACTGCGCCGCCCGGGTGCTCGACGTACGGCGTGCCTTCGCGCTCGGCGGCGTCCTGGGCGGCCTTGGCGATCTTGACCATCAGCTCCATGTTCAGCTCGTCGGAGAGCTGGAGGGTGCCGACGGGGTAACCGTCCTGCGTGGCGGCGCGCTCGAGGGACATCGGGTGCACGCCCTCGGCGAGCATCGCCAGACCCTCGTTGACCATCGTGCCGATCACGCGGGAGGTGTAGAAGCCGCGGCTGTCGTTGACCACGATCGGCGTCTTCTTGATCTGCAGGACGACGTCGTAGGCCTTGGCGAGCGCCTCGTCGGAGGTCTGCTCGCCCTTGATGATCTCGACCAGCGGCATCTTGTCGACCGGGCTGAAGAAGTGCAGGCCGATGAAGTCCGCGGGCCGGTCGACGCCGGTGGCGAGCTCGGTGATCGGCAGCGTCGAGGTGTTGGAGCAGAGCAGGGCGTCGGGGTTCACGTGACCCGCGATCTCGGCGAACACCTGGTGCTTGAGGCTCGGGTCCTCGAAGACCGCCTCGATGACCAGGTCGCAGCCGGCCAGGTCGGCGGGGTCCGCGGTCGTGGTGATCCGGGCCAGCATCTCCTCGGACTTCTCGGCGGTCAGTCGGCCGCGCTCGACCGCCTTCGCGTTGAGCTTCTCGCTGTAGGCCTTGCCCTTCGCGGCCGCCTCGGCGGTGACGTCCTTGAGCACGACCTGCATGCCGGCGCGGGCGCACGAGTACGCGATGCCGGCGCCCATCATCCCGGCGCCGAGAACGGCGACCTTGGTGGCCTGGAACTTCTCGACGCCCTCCGGGCGGAACTTGCCGGCGTTGATCGCCTGCAGGTCGAAGAAGAAGGCCTGGGTCATGTTCTTGAAGTTCTGCCCGACGATCAGCGTGGTCAGGTAGCGGCTCTCGACCCGGCTCGCGGTGTCGAAGTCCGTGCTCGCCCCCTCGACGGCGGCCGACAGGATCGCCCGCTGGGCCGGGTAGACAGCGCCCTTGGTCTGCTGACGCAGCAAGGCGGGGAACGCCGGGAGGAACGCCGCGAGCTTGGGCGACTGCGGGGTGCCACCGGGCATCCGGTAGCCCTGGCGGTCCCAGGGGTTGCTGGCGGCCTCGGGGTCGTCGCGGTGCTCGAGGAGCCAGGCCTTGGCGGCCGGCAGCAGGTCGTCGCGCGAGGCGACGACCTCGTCGACCAGGCCCTTCGCCAGCGCGTCGGCGGGCCTGAACCTCGTGCCCTGGAGGAGCACGTCCATCAGCCCCGACTGGAGGCCGAGCATCCGCACGATCCGCGTGACGCCGCCGCCACCGGGCAGCAGACCCAGCGTGGCCTCGGGGAGGCCGACGACCGCCGAGGGGTCGTCCACGAGGATCCGGTGCTGGCAGGCGAGGGCGATCTCGAAGCCGCCTCCGAGCGCGGCCCCGTTGATCGCGGCGACCACGGGGCGGGGGTAGGTCTCGAGCCGCCGCAGGTCGGCCTTCATCGCCTCGATGCCGGCGAACAGGGCCGGCGCGTCCGCGGGCTTCGCCTGCATCATCAGGGGGAGGTTGGCACCGGCGAAGAAGGTCTTCTTCGCGCTGGCCACGACCACTCCGGTGACCTCGTCCACCTCGTCGTCGAGCCGGCGTACGGCCGCGGCCATGGAGTCGCGGTACAGCTCGGTCATCGTGTTGGCACTCGCCGTGGGGTCGTCGAGGGTGAGGGTGACGATGCCGTCGGCGTCCCGCTCGTAGCGCACGGCGGTCGGGGCTTCGTCGCGGATCGAGCGACCCTCGCTGGTCGAGCTTCCCTCGTCGGTCGAGCCTGTCGAGACCATGTCGGTCATCTGTGATCAGTCCTTCTGTGCTGGAGTTCTGTGGTGGGGCGTGGCGCGGGCGTCACCGGGTCTCGACACGCGGGTCACGGCTTCGCAGGCTCAGCCGTGCCGCTCGCTCGACCGCCATCAGGTCGCCTGACCGTCGTTCGCTCGGTCAGACGACCTCGACGATGGTGGCGATGCCCATGCCGCCGCCGATGCAGAGGGTGGCCAGGCCGCGGCGCAGGTCACGACGGTGGAGCTCGTCGACCAGGGTGCCGAGGAGCATCGCGCCGGTGGCGCCGAGCGGGTGACCCATCGCGATGGCACCGCCGTTGACGTTGGTGACCTCGTGGGTGATGCCCATGTCCTTCATGAAGCGCATGGCGACCGCGGCGAACGCCTCGTTCATCTCCCACAGGTCGATGTCGTCGACCTCGAGGCCGGCCTTGGCCAGCGCCTTGCGGGCGGCGGGCGCGGGGCCGGTCAGCATGATCGTCGGGTCGGCCCCGGAGACCGCGGTCATCACGATCCGGGCCCGCGGGGTGAGCCCGAGCTCCCGACCGACCTCCTCGGAGCCGATGGCGACCAGGGCGGCCCCGTCGACGATGCCGGAGGAGTTCCCGGCGTGGTGCACGTGGTCGATGCGCTCGACCCAGTGGTACTTCTCCAGCGCCACGTCGTCGAAGCCGGCGTCGCGGCCGATGCTCTCGAAGCTCGGCTTCAGCCCCGCCAGGCCCTCGACGGAGGTGTCGGGGCGGATCAGCTCGTCGTGCTCGAGCACCGTGACGCCGTTGGCGTCGCTGACCGGGACGACGGCGTCGGCGAAGTAGCCGTTGGCCCAGGCCTTGGCGGCCCGGTGGTGCGACTCGGCGGCGTAGGCGTCGACGTCCTGGCGGTTCCAGCCCTCGAGGGTGGCGATCAGGTCGGCCCCGATGCCCTGCGGCACGAAGCCGGTGGTCAGCGCGGTGGCCGGGTCCATCGCCCAGGCGCCGCCGTCGGAGCCCATCGGCACCCGGCTCATCGACTCCACACCGCCGGCCAGGATCAGGTCCTCGAACCCGCTCCGGATCCGCGCCGCGGCCTGGTTGACGGCCTCGAGCCCCGACGCGCAGAACCGGTTCAGCTGGACCCCCGCCACGGTCTCGGGGTAGCCGGCGGCGAGCGCCGCGGTCTTGGCGATGTCGCCGCCCTGCTCACCGATCGGCGACACCACGCCCAGGACGACGTCGTCGACGCGGTGCGCGTCGAGCGAGGGGTTGCGGGTCAGGACCTCGTCGAGGAGCCCGACGATCAGGTCGACCGGCTTCACCTCGTGGAGCCCGCCGACCGCCTTCCCCTTGCCGCGCGGCGTACGGAGGTGGTCGTAGACGAATGCTTGCTGGGGTGATGGAGCCATGAGGCCGATTGTGACACTCTTACTGTCATGGTCGTCAAGGAGGACGGGGCTGTGGGACAGGTCACGCTGCTCACCCTCGAGGAGCTCACCGAGCGGGTCGGGATGAGCGTGCGCAACGTCCGCTTCTACACGACCAAGGGCCTGGTGCCCCCGCCGCTGCGCCGCGGCCGCAGCGGCTACTACACCGCCGACCACGTGGCGCGGCTCCAGCTCGTCCAGGAGCTCCAGAGCCACGGCTTCACGCTGTCGGCCATCGAGCGCTACGTCGCGGGCATCCCGGCCGACGCCTCGCCGGAGGACATCGCCCTGCACCGCACCATGCTCGCGCCGTGGATGGCCGACTCCCGCGAGGAGCTGCCCCGGGCCGAGCTCGAGCGCCGCGCGGGCCGGTCCCTCGGCGCCGGCGACCTCGAGACCCTCCACGCGCTCGGCGTCGTGCACCCCTGCGGGCGCGACCGCTTCCAGGTGTCCATGTCGCAGCTCGGGGTCGGCCTCGGCCTGCTCGACCTCGGCTACCCGATCGAGGCCGCCCGCGCGGCGGCCGAGGTGTACGCCGCCCACGGGCGGGCGATCGCCGAGGAGCTCTACGAGCTGTTCCGGACCGAGGTCTGGCCGGTCTACAAGGAGAAGGGCGTCTCCCCCGAGCGGATCCAGGAGGTCGTCGAGCGCCTCAAGCCGCTGTCGATCGCCTCGCTGGTGCAGGCCTACGAGGCGGGCATGGACGCCACCCGGCGCGCCAACATCGCCAAGCGCGCGCGATGAGGGTGTCGAGGGCGCCCCGATGGGTACGTCGGGTGACGTGACGCCGCCTCCGCTCTCCATCCTCGTCACCGGCGCCACCGGGTTCATCGGCCGCCGGCTCGTACCCTCGCTCACCGAGGCCGGGTACGACGTCCGGGCGCTGACGCGCCGCCCCGAGGCGTACGACGGGCCGGGCACGGCGGTGGGGGCCGACGTCCACGACCCCGACACCCTCCGGCCCGCCCTCGAGGGCGTCGACATCGCCTACTACCTCGTGCACTCCCTCGACAGTCCCGACTTCGAGGAGAAGGACGCGCGTGCCTCACAGGCGTTCGGACAGGCCGCGGCGAAGGCCGGCGTGCGCCAGATCGTCTACCTCGGTGGTCTCGGCGCCGAGGACGCCGACCTGTCGGCCCACCTCCGGTCGCGCCGCGAGGTGGAGGGGCTGCTCGGCGAGGCGGGAGTGCCGGTCACCGTCCTGCGCGCCGGGATCATCGTCGGCAAGGGCGGCATCTCCTGGGAGCTCACCCGCCAGCTGGTCAAGAACCTGCCCGCGATGGTGGTGCCGAAGTGGGTCTCGACCCGCACCCAGCCGATCGCCGTCGACGACGTGATCCGCTACCTGGTCGGCGTCGCCGACCGGCCGGAGGCGCTGGGCCGGGTCTTCGAGATCGGCGGCCCGGACCAGCTCAGCTACCTGGAGATGATGGAGACCGCCTCGCTGATCTCGAGGGGCAAGCCGACACCCATCGTGACGGTGCCGGTGCTCACCCCGCGGCTCTCGTCGTACTGGCTCGCCCTCGTCACCGATGTCGACGTCACCACCGGGCGCAACCTGATCGACTCGATGGGCACCGAGGTCCTGGTCACCGACCACTCCATCGAGGAGCTCGTGCCAGGCGAACCGGTGCCCTACGACGAGGCCGTGCGCCGGGCGCTCGAGGAGTGAGCCCGGCTCAGCCGAAGAGCGCGGGCAGCAGGAACAGCATCGAGACCGACCACACCACGTGGGTGATGATCGGCGCCAGGATCCCACCGGTGGCCCGGCGCTCGAGCCCGACGAGGGTGCCGAGCAGCAGTCCGGCGAAGGCGAGCATCACGTTGCCGGTGGCCAGGGTGACGGCGCCGTACGCCAGCGTCGTGACGACCACCGGGTAGCGGGTGGTGGCGGCGTAGAGGGCGCCCCGGAAGAACAGCTCCTCGGCCACCCCGTTGAGCGCGGTGATCACGACCAGGAGAGGGACGGAGCCCTCGTTGGCGTGGTCGAGGACGTGACGCACCTGCGCGTCGAGCGAGGGGATCTGGCGCACCACGAGGCCGCCGATCGACGAAGAGGCCCGCCAGCAGCGCGGCGTACACGACCGGCATCAGCAGCGGTCGCGCACCGGGCAGCCCCTCGCCCTGCAGACGTCCGGCCGAGGTGGAGCGGGCCGGAGAGGAAGGCGCCGACCGTCCAGACCAGGGCGAGGCCGAGCGTGGCCGGGTAGAACCAGTCGTTGCCCGGCTCGATCCGCAGCGAGAACGACAGCACGACCGCCCCGATCACCACGAAGGTGAACGTGACGGCCTGCCGTCGGCGTAGGTCGTGGGTGCTCTCGCGGTGGTCGCGAGGCACCTTCTCCCACAGGGTCCGCCGCACGGTCCGGCCGACGGCACCCATCACGGTGGCCACCCTACGGGCGGCCTCCCCGCTCAGCTCTTGAAGGTGTCCTTGACGTTCTCGGCGGCGTCCTTGACGTGCTCGCCGGCCTTCTTGACGCTGGCCTCGCCCTGGTCCGCCTTGCCCTCGGACTCCAGGCTCTCGTTGCCGGTCGCCGAGCCGGCGGCCTCCTTGGCCTTGCCCTTCGCCTCGGTTGCCTCGTTCGAGATCTTGTCGTCGAGCCCCATGCCGGCGCCCCCTTCGAGTCGATGTTGCCTACGTGGACCCACCTCGTACCCGGCCCGGCGGACGGCATGCACCGTCCGTCACGGGAACGCACACTTCTCAACGGAACTGCAGCACGCCGTCCTCGAGGGGCGCGCGTCGCAGCGTGCGCCGGTCGCGCAGGTAGCTCTGGCGCAGCCGCCACGGCTCGCGGTCGCCCTGGCGCGGGAGCTGCTCGAGCGCGCGGAGCACGTAGCCGGACGTGAAGTCCATGAGGGGGACCTCCGCCGACCGACGGGTCGCGCACGGGTACGACGCTCCGGTAGCCGTGGCGTGTCAGGTGCTCGAGCAGCCGGCAGGTGAACTCCGCGACCAGGTCGACCTTGAGCGTCCAGGACGCGTTCGTGTAGCCGACGGTGAAGACGAAGTTCGGCACGCCGCTGAGCATCAGCGCCTGGTAGGTCATGCACTGCGCGGGGTCGACCTTCTCGCCGTCCACGACGAGCGTGATCCCGCCGAACGGCGAGAGCGTCAGCCCGGTCGCGGTGACGATGACGTCGGCGTCGAGGTGACGGCCGCCGGAGAGCACCATCCCGTCGGCGTCGAAGCGCTCGATGGTGGAGGTCACCACCTCCGCCCTCCCGCGCTCGATCGCCCGGAAGAGGTCGGCGTCCGGCACGAAGCACATCCGCTGGTCCCAGGGGTCGTAGCGCGGCGTGAAGTGGGTGTCGACGTCGTAGCCCTCGGGGAGAAGGGCGAGGTTCTGCCTGCGCACGAGGCGCCGGACCAGCCCCGGACGGCGACGGGACACCCGGTAGAACGCGGCCGTGGTGAGGATGTTCTTCCAGCGCACCAGCCGGTGCGCGACCCGCGCCGGGAGGCGCCTGCGCAGCGCCAGCGCGACCGGGTCGCGGCCGGCCAGGCTCATCACGTACGACGGCGAGCGCTGCAGCATGGTCACGTGCGCGGCGTCGGCGGCCATCGCCGGCACGAGCGTCACGGCCGTCGCGCCGCTGCCGATCACCACGACGTTCGCTGCCGGTCCAGTCCAGGTCGGCCGGCCAGTGCTGCGGGTGCACGATCGGGCCGCGGAACTCGCTCGGCGCCGGCGAACTCCGGCTCGTGGCCGTGCTCGTAGTCGTAGTAGCCGCGGCAGCTCCACAGGAAGGCCGCGGTGAACGTCACCGTCTCCTTGCCTCCCCCTGCCCGCGCCCCCGTGCTCCGCCTCGACCGTCCAGCGCGCGGACGCGGTGTCCCAGGACGCGCGGACCACCCGGTGGTCGTAGCGGATGTGCGACTCCACGTCGTACTCGCGCGCGGTCTCGCGGAGGTACTCCAGGATCCGGTCGCCGTCGCCCAGCGACTGCTCGTCGGTCCAGGGCTTGAAGCGGTAGCCCATCGTGTACATGTCCGAGTCCGAGCGGATGCCGGGGTAGCGGAACAGGTCCCAGGTGCCACCGCTGACCGCGCGGCCCTCGAGCACGACGTACGACGTGTCGCGGCAGGGTGCGCGTCAGGTGAGCGGCCGCGCCGATCCCCGAGAGCCCGGCCCCGATGATCAGGACGTCGACGTGCTGCTCTCGTCGGTCGCCCGGCTCTTCTTCTCGTCGGTCGCCCGGCTCTTCTCGTCGGTCGAGCGGAGTCGAGACCACGCTCACGCCTCGGCCGCCGCACCGGAGGCCAGCAACGCGTCCACGTCGGTGACGCCCCAGGCCACGAGGGCGTCGCGGGTGTCCTGGCCGGGCCGTGCGGGCGGCGGCGTGGTCAGCGACGCAGCGGTGCGGGAGAAGCGTGGCGCCGGCGCGGGCTGGGTCGTCCCGTCGCGCTCGACGAAGGTGCCGCGGGCGACCAGGTGCGGGTGCTCGAACGCCTCGCTCAGCGGCAGGACCGGCGCGACGCAGGCGTCCGAGGCCGCGAAGACCTCGATCCACTCGGCCTGCGTGCGCTGCCTGATCGCGTCGCCGAGGACCCGGCGGAGCTCGGCGTGCTGGGACGGGTCGTCGCGGTCGGGCACGGTGTCGGCGACACCGAGGCGCCGCACCAGCTCGTCGTAGAACTTCGGCTCGAGGGAGCCCACCGCGAGGTGCCGGCCGTCGGCGGTCTCGTAGACGTCGTAGAACGGCACGCCCCCGTCGAGGAGGTTCGCCGCCCGCTGCTCGCGGTAGAGCCCGGTGGCCAGGAACCCGGCGGCCATGGCGTTCAGGTGTGCGGTGCCGTCGACGATCGCGGCGTCCACCACCTGCCCCTCACCGGAGAGCCGGGCCTCGAGCAGCGCCGCCAGGAGGCCGATCACGAGGTACGTCGACCCGCCGCCGAAGTCGCCCACCAGGTTGCTCGGGAACATCGGCCGGTCGGGGTCCTGGCCCATCCCGAACAGTGCCCCCGTGATCGCGATGTAGCCGAGGTCGTGCCCGGCGGTGCGCGCGAGCGGGCCGTCCTGGCCCCAGCCGGTCATCCGCCCGTAGACCAGGCGTGGGTTGCGGGCCAGGCACTCGTCGGGGCCCAGGCCGAGGCGTTCGGTGGTGCCGGGGCGCAGCCCCTCGACGAGCACGTCGGCCGACCCGACCAGGTCGAGCACCGTGGCGATGCCGTCGGGGTGCTTGAGGTCGAGCGCGACGCTCGGGCGACCGCGGTTGAGCAGGTCGTGCGGGCCGCCGGTCAGCTGCTGGCCGCCGGGCCGGTCGACCCGGATCACGTCGGCCCCGAGGTCGGCCAGGATCATGCACGCGTGCGGGCCGGGCCCGATGCCGGCCAGCTCGACGACCCTCACGCCGCGGAGGGGCCCGGTGCCCTGGCCCAGTGCGAGGCTCATGCACCGATCATGTCAGGGAGCGATCGGCCCTTCGTGACCAGGCAGCACGCGGTCCAGGAACTGCCGGGTGCGCTCCTCGCGAGGCCGGCTGAAGATCTGCGCGGGAGGGCCCTGCTCGAGGATCCGGCCCTGGTCGAGGAAGCAGACCGAGGTCGCCACGTCACGGGCGAAGCTCATCTCGTGGGTCGCCAGGATCATCGTGGTGCCCTGCTCGGCGAGGTCACGGACGATGGTCAGCACGTCGCCGACCAGCTCGGGGTCGAGCGCCGCGGTGATCTCGTCGAGGAGCAGGAGCGTCGGCTGCGTGCAGAGCGCGCGGACCAGGGCCGCCCGCTGCTGCTGGCCGCCGGACATCCGGTCGGGATGCTTGTCCGCCTGGTCGGCCAGGCCGAAGGAGGTGAGCAGCTCCCGGGCGCGCTCCTCCGCCTCCTTCGCCGGTACGCCGTGCACCTTGCGCGGAGCGAGGGTGCAGTTGTCGAGGACGGTCAGGTGCGGGAAGAGGTTGTAGGACTGGAAGACCATCCCCATCCGGCTGCGCACCTGGCGGCGGTCGATGCGCGGGTCGGAGATCTCGCGGCCCTCGAACTCGATCACCCCGTCGTCGATGTCCTCCAGCAGGTTGAGGCAGCGCAGCAGGGTCGACTTGCCGGAGCCGGACGACCCGATCAGGCAGACCACGTCGTGCGCCTCGAGGCTCAACGAGACGTCGGCGAGCACGACCTTCTCGCCGTACGTCTTGCGGACGTCGGTGGCTTCGATGAGAGCGGTCAACGGGCACCCGCGAACTGTCGGCGGAGCGCGCGTCGACCGAGGTAGTCGGTGTAGCGGGTCAGCGGGATGGTGAGCCCGATGAAGAGCAGCGCCGCGACGACGAGCGAGGTGTAGTTGAAGTGGTAGTTGTTGTAGTCCTGCGCCGAGAACATCGCCTCGAACACGAAGATCACCGACAGCAGGGCGGTGTCCTTCTGCAGCGAGATGAAGTCGTTGAGCAGCGGGGGCGCCACGCGCCGGGTCGCCTGCGGCAGGATCACGTAGCGCATCGACTGCCAGCGGCTGAGGCCGAGCGTGTCCGCGCTGGCGAGCTGGGACGGGTGGATCGACTCGATGCCGGCGCGGAACACCTCCGACACGTAGGCGCCGTAGGACAGCACCAGGGCGCCGGTGCCGAGCCACAGCGTGTTCGTGGTGACCCCGCTCAGCTGCAGGGCGGGGATCCCGAAGCCGGCGAGGTAGACCAGCAGGATGGTGGGGATGCCGCGGAACACGTCGGCGTACACCACGGCGAGGACGCGGAACGGCAGCATCATCGGCGAGACGGTGGAGCGGGCGATCGCCACGGCCGCGCCGAGCACGAGGATGAACGGCTCGGCCACCAGGAAGATCACGATGTTCTTGCCGAAGCCGCGGATCACCTCGGGGAACGCCGCCTTGGCCTCGTCCCAGTTGAAGAAGGACTCCTTGACCGCGTCCCAGCCCGGCGACGACGTGATGCCCACGACCAGCAGGCCGAGCACGATCACCAGCGCGGCCGACGCGACGGTGACGTCGCGCCGGGCGCGCTGACGACGCACGGCGCGACGCTCGAGCTCGCGTCGGCTCGGCTCCCAGGAGGGGTCGGTCGAGCTCACTGTGGTGTCACTGGAGGACGGGCACGTTCACCGTGTCGGAGAGCCACTTCTTCTCCAGAGCCGCGAGCGTCCCGTCGCTCTTCAACGTGGCGAGCGCCTGGTTGACGCAGCCGACCAGCGCGTTGCCCTTCGCGAACAGCATGCCGAACTGCTCCTGCTCGCCACCGGTCTGCTGGAACTGACCCACGATCGTGCCCTTGGGGATCTCCGCGGCGGTCAGGTAGAAGGCGGTCGGCAGGTCGGCCACGATCGCGTCGACCTGGCCGTTGAGGAGTGCCTGCTTGGCGTCGTTGGTGTTCTGGAAGACGACGGCAGCGCTGCTCGGCTGGATCTGGTCGCGGATGGCGGTGAGCGAGGTGGTGCCCGTCTGGGCGCCGATCTTGTACTTCTTCAGGTCGGCCAGGCTCGTCGCGGCGGCCGCCGGTGAGCCCTTCACCGCGATCACGGCCTGGGCGGCGTTGTAGTAGCCGTCGGAGAAGTCCACGACCTTCTGCCGGGCCGGCGTGATCGAGATCTGGTTGATGTCGAAGTCGAACTTCTTCGGCCCAGGGGCGTACGACGCGTTGAACGGCACCTTGGTCCACGTCACGGCGGAGGGGTCGAAGCCCAGCTGCTTGGCGACGGCGTACGCCACGGCGGACTCGTAGCCCTTGCCGTTGGTGGGGTCGTTGTGGCGGAACCACGGGTCGTACGCCGGAGAGTCGGTCCCGACGGTGAGGACGCCGTCCTTCAGGGTCTTGCCCTGGGCACAGTCGGCCGCGGTCTGGGCAGCGTTGGTCGAGGTGTTGTCGGTGGCCGTCGAGCTGGCCTGCGGCGCGCACCCGAGCGCGAGGAGCATCAGCGGAGCGAGGACGGCAGCCGTGAGAGGCATGCGCATGGCGCAGATCGTACGTGCTCGCCGGAGTCAGCGATGACCGGCGTGCTCGTCGTGGAACCGGTGGACCACCGCGTGCCCCTTGCCGCGCTCCGACAACCAGTGGTTGACCGGCACCGCGGCCACGCACGCCACCGCGAGCGACGCGACCAGCGACCACCAGAAGAGCGGGGTGGAGAGCGTGGCCGCCATCGCGCCGGGACCAGCAGCAGGAACACGTTGTCGACGATCTCCATCGTCAGGATCGAGACCGTGTCGCACCCTCAGGGGGTATCTGGTGCAACCGACGTCACATCCCGCGACCGGCCACGGCGGCCCGATCGACGGTTCAATGGCGCGCGTGAGCTACCCGCACCTGCTCGAGCCGATCAGGCTGGGCGACCTGACCCTGCGCAACCGCCTGGTGATGGGCTCGATGCACACCGGGCTCGAGGACCGGGTCCGCGACCTGCCCGCCCTCGCGGCGTACCTCGCCGAGCGCGCCCGCGGCGGCACCGGGCTGATCATCACCGGTGGGTTCGCCCCCGACCTGCGCGGCTGGCTCAAGCCGTTCGCCTCCGACCTGACCACGCGTCTCCAGGCGATGCGGCACCGTGAGGTGACCGACGCCGTACACGAGGAGGGCGGAGCGATCGCGCTCCAGGTGCTCCACGCAGGGCGCTACGCCTACCACCCCTTCAGCGTCAGCGCCTCCCGCTCGAGGTCGCCGATCACCCCGTTCACCGCCTCGGCCCTCAGCACGCGCGGTGTCGACCGGACGGCCGGCCACTTCGCCCGGGCGGCCGGGCTGGCCCGCAAGGCGGGGTACGACGCCGTCGAGATCATGGGCTCGGAGGGCTACCTGATCAACCAGATGCTGGCCGCGCGGACCAACCATCGCACCGACGCCTGGGGCGGCACCGCGGCCAAGCGGATGCGCTTCCCGGTCGAGGTCGTACGACGGACCCGCGAGGCCGTGGGCGACGGGTTCCCGATCGTGTACCGGATCTCGCTGCTCGACCTCGTCGAGGGCGGCCAGACCTGGGACGAGGTCGTCGACCTGGCTCGCGCCCTCGAGGAGGCCGGCGTCACGGCGTTCAACACCGGGATCGGCTGGCACGAGGCGCGGGTGCCGACGATCATCACCCAGGTGCCGCGCGGCGCTTGGCGGTCGTCCACGGCCCGGCTCAGGGCCGAGGTCTCGGTACCGGTCTGTGCGTCCAACCGGATCAACACCCCCGAGCTGGCCGAGGAGATCCTCGCCGCCGGCGACGCCGACCTCGTCTCGATGGCCCGGCCCCTCCTCGCCGACCCCGACTTCCTCGCCAAGGCCGCCGCCGGGCGTGCCGACGAGATCAACACGTGCATCGCCTGCAACCAGGCCTGCCTCGACCACGTCTTCGCCAACCGGAAGGCGTCGTGCCTGGTCAACCCGCGGGCCGCCCGGGAGACCGAGCTGGTGCTCCTGTCGATTACGTCGTCGGTCGAGCGGAGTCGAGACCACGCCCCTGTGATCTCGGGTCTCGACGCCGCCCGACCGCCCACGGTCGCCGTCGTCGGGGCCGGACCGGCCGGCCTGGCGGCCGCGGCCGGCGCGGCCGAGCGCGGCTTCGCCGTCACGCTCTTCGAGAAGGAGCCGGACATCGGGGGCCAGTTCCGGCTGGCCATGCGGATCCCCGGCAAGGAGGAGTTCGCCGAGACGCTGCGCTACTACTCGCGTCGCCTCGAGGTCCTCGGCGCCGAGGTGCGGCTGTCGAGCCGGCCCACAGCGGGCGAGCTCGCGTCGTACGACGACGTCGTCGTCGCCACCGGCGTCACCCCGCGGATCCCCGAGCTCGTGGGCGGCGACCACCCCAGCGTCGTGACGTACGCCGACGTGCTGGCCGGCCGCGTCGTGCCCGGCCGCCGCGTGGCGGTCGTCGGCGCCGGCGGGATCGGCGTCGACGTGAGCCACTTCCTGACCCACGACCCCGACGACGACCTCGACGACTGGCGGGCCCACTGGGGCGTCGGCGACCCGGCGCTCCACCCGGGCGGCCTGACCGAGCGCAAGCCCTGGACCCCGGTCCGCGAGGTGACCCTGGTCCAGCGGAAGACGACCAGGATCGGGATCGGCCTGGGCCGGACGAGTGGCTGGGCGCACCGTGCCGTGCTCGAGCAGGCGGGAGTCCGGCAGGTCCGCGGCGCGTCGTACGTGCGGGTCGACGACGCGGGCCTCCACCTGACCGTCGACGAGGAGCCGCTGCTGGTCGAGGCCGACCACGTCGTGCTCTGCGCCGGCCAGGAGTCCGTGCGCGGGCTGTACGACGAGCTGGTCGCGGCCGGCGCACGCGCCCACCTGATCGGCGGCGCCGACCTCGCGGCCGAGCTCGACGCCGAGCGGGCCATCGAGCAGGGCACCCGTCTCGCGGCGGCCCTCCGGACCTGACCTCGGTCCTCTCGCCGCGACCCTAGACTGCCGACCATGCGCATCACCGTCATCGGGTGCGGCTACCTCGGTGCCACGCATGCCGCTGCCATGGCGGAGCTCGGGCACGAGGTGCTCGGCATCGAGAGCGACCCGGTCAAGCGGCGGCAGCTGACCGAGGGCCGCGTGCCGTTCTACGAGCCGGGCCTCGCCGACCTGCTCTCGCACCACGTCGCCTCGGGTCGGCTGCGGTTCACCGACTCCTACGCCGAGGTCGCGGACTTCGGCGACCTCCACTTCCTCTGCGTGGGCACACCGCAGAAGGCCGAGAGCCTGGCCGCCGACCTCAGCCAGGTCGAGGGAGCCGTCGAGGGTCTCGCCCCGCACCTGAGACGTCCGGCGGTCGTGGTGGGCAAGTCGACCGTCCCGATCGGCACCGCCGAGCCCCTCGCGCGCCGCCTCGCCGAGCTCGCACCTGCCGGCTCCGAGGTCCGGCTGGCCTGGAACCCGGAGTTCCTGCGCGAGGGCTTCGCGGTCGAGGGCTCGATGCACCCCGACCGGATCGTGCTCGGGGTGGACGACGAGCGGGCCGAGAAGGTGCTGCGCGACTTCTACGGGCCGCTGATCGACGCGGGCACCCCGATCGTGGTCACGGACTATGCGACGGCCGAGCTGGTCAAGGTGGCCGCCAATGCCTTCCTGGCCACCAAGATCTCCTTCATCAACGCCATGGCCGAGGTGTGCGAGGCCACCGGCGCCGACGTCGTCGACCTCGCCGACGCGCTCGGGTACGACGCCCGCATCGGCCGCCGGTTCCTCCAGGCCGGCATCGGCTTCGGCGGTGGCTGCCTGCCCAAGGACATCCGCGCGTTCGTGCACCGCGCCGGGGAGCTGGGGGTCGAGGACGCGATGACCTTCCTGCGCCACATCGACGACGCGAACCAGCGCCAGCGCGGACGCGTGGTCGACGTCGCCCAGGCGATGGTGGGCAGCCTCGCCGGCGCCCGCATCGCCGTCTGGGGCGCGGCGTTCAAGCCCGACAGCGACGACGTGCGTGACTCACCGGCGCTCTCCATCGCCGGCGCCCTGTCGCTGCGTGGAGCCCAGGTCCTCGTCTACGACCCGCGCGCCAACGACACCGCGCGAGTGGCCTTCCCGACCCTCGTCTTCGCCGACTCGGCCGTGGCGTCGTGCGAGGGCGCCGACCTCGTCCTGCACCTGACCGAGTGGCCGGAGTTCCGTGCCGTCACGCCCGCCGACCTCGACGGCGTGGTCCGCCGGCGACGGCTCTTCGACGGGCGCAACGTGCTCGACCTCGAAGCGTGGCGCGACGCCGGCTGGACCGCCCGCGCCCTGGGCCGGCCGTAGCTCTCAGTTGTCGGGCGGCTGCCGGCGGATGGTCTCGGCGTACCACTCGAAGGACCTCTTCGGGATCCGTTCCTGCGTCTCGTAGTCGACGTAGACCAGGCCGAAGCGCTGGGTGTAGCCCTCGGCCCACTCGAAGTTGTCCATCAACGACCAGGTGTAGTAGCCGCGGACGTCGACGCCGGCCCGGACGGCGACCGCGACCGCGCGCAGGTGTGCGTCGAGGTAGTCGATCCGGGCCTGGTCGTCGACGACGCCGTTCGCGTCCGGTGCCGTGGCGTAGGAGCAGCCGGACTCGGTGATCATGATCGGCGGCAGTGCGGCTCGGTAGCGCGCCCGGAGCGTGATCAGCCATTCCCGCAGCGAGTCCGGGACGACCGGCCAGCCGAAGTCGGTGGTGGGGTAGCCCAGGATGTCGAGCTGCTCGAACGGGTTCGGTGAGTCCGCGGGCGCGGCCGCGACCCGCACCGGGTTGTAGTAGTTCACGCCGTAGAAGTCGAGTGGCTGGCGGATCGTGGCCAGGTCGCCGGCCTGCACCACGGGGTCCAGCAGGGGGGCGAGGTCGAGGGGGTAGCGGCCGAAGAGCATCGGCTCCGCGAACATCCCGTTCCACACCGCGTCGAAGAGCTTGGAGGCGCCGACGTCGGCCTCGTCGTCGCTGGCCGGCCAGATCGGGGCGTGGTTGTTGGCGCAGCCGACGCTGCTCGCGCCCGCGGCACGCAGCGCGATCGCGGCGCGGCCGTGGCCGAGCAGCAGGTGGTGGGCCACCGGCAGCGCGTCGAACATCAGCTCCCGGCCCGGCGCATGCGTCCCGAGCGCGTAGCCCAGCATCGTCACCACGTTGGGCTCGTTGACCGGGATCCAGTGCTCGACCCGGTCCGCGAGGCGCTCGCCGACCAGCGCGGCGTACTCGGCGAAGCGGTCGACCGTGTCGCGGTTCAGCCAGCCGCCCTCGTCCTCGAGCGCCTGCGGCAGGTCCCAGTGGTAGAGCGTGGCCATCGGCTGGACGTCGCGCTCGAGCAGCCCGTCGACGAGCCGCTCGTAGAAGTCGAGCCCTGCGGAGTTGGCGGGCCCCGACCCGTCGGGCTGCACGCGTGGCCAGGAGATCGAGAAGCGATAGCCGCCCAGACCCAGGCGCGCCATCAGGTCGAGGTCCTCGTCGAGGCGGTGGTAGTGGTCGCAGGCCACGTCGCCGGTCGACCCGTCCGCGATGCGTCCGGGCTGGTGGCTGAAGGTGTCCCAGATGCTGGGTCCCTTGCCGTCCTCGGTGGCCGCCCCCTCGATCTGGTACGACGCGGTGCTGGCACCGAACCGGAAGCCCGGTGGAAGCAAGGGGTGAGGCACGGGGATCATTGTGTCGGTGACGGTCATCGTTCGTCGGGCTTTGGACCGGTTCTCGACCCGTGATTCGGGTCGCCGGGCCCTCCACTCGTTCTCGTTCGGCTCCTCCTACGACCCCGAGCGGGTCTCGTTCGGCCCGTTGGTCGCGCTCGACGACCACCTGCTGGGCCGTGGGCGGGGCTACGACGCCCACGAGCACCGCGAGGTGATCCTGGTCACCTGGGTGGTGTTCGGCGCGCTGGTCCACACCGACGAGACCGGCACCTCGACCCTGCACGCCGGCCAGCTGGCGGTGACCCGCGCCGGCAGCGGGACGACCCACAGCGAGGTCGCCGGCGACACCGCGACCCGCTTCATCCAGATGTGGCTGCGCCCGGGCGACGCCGGCGCGGCCCCCGTGCGCGAGACGGCGACCCCCGACCTGAGCAGCCCCGGGCTGGTGCCGGTCGCGGGCCCTTCGGGCCTCGCCCTCGGCGTCCCCGGCGCGACGCTCTCGATCGCCGCTCTGGGGGCCCGCGAGACGCTGCCGCTGCCCGCCTACCCGCTCGTCCACGTGTTCGTCGTGACCGGGGCGCTCCTCCGGTCGAGCCTGGCCGAGCCGCTGGCGGCGGGCGACGCGTTCGAGATCACCGGCGACGATGACCCCGAGTCAGCCGCTCGCGCGCTCTCGGTCACCGCGGCCGTGCCGACCCAGCTCCTCGTGTGGACCTTCGAGTCCTGAGGTCGGGCGCGCCTCAGGGCACCAGCACGCCCGGGTTGAGGATCCCGGCGGGATCCACCGCCGCCTTGGCCGCGCGCAGGAGGGCGATCCCGACCGGACCGATCTCCGCCTCGAGCCACGGCTGGTGGTCGGTGCCGACCGCGTGGTGGTGGGTGATCGTGGCGCCGGCCGCGACGATCGCGTCCATCGCGGCCGCCTTCGCGGTGAGCCAGCGCCCGATCGGGTCCTCACCCTCCGCCGCCGCCACCGTGAAGTAGAGCGAGGCACCGGTCTCGTAGACGTGGGAGACGTGGCACAGCACGATCGCCGACTCGCCGAGCGAGCCGCGCAGCGCGGCCGACACCCCGTCGTACACCTCTCGGAGGCGGGACCAGTAGGTCGCGGTCTCGAGCGTCTCGACCAGCACGCCGACGTCGAGCATGGAGTCGCGGAGGTAGGGGGCATCGAAGCGCCCCGCCACCCAGGCGCGTCCCGGCTCCTCCCCCGCCGGCTCGCCGCCGAGCCCGGTGAGCACCGCCGTCACCGCCGTACGACGGGCGGCCACCGCGGCGGGCGTGCCCTCGTAGCCGGCGATCATCAGGCAGCCGCCGGCCGACCCGGCACCCACGGCATCGGGGTCGGCCAGGTTGAGGGCCGTCTCGGACTCGTCGGACAGGCGTAGCACCGTCGGCAGCAGCTGGGCCTGGGCGAGCTGCCGGACCGCGTCGGCGCCGGCGTCGAAGGAGGGCCAGCGCCAGCCCTCGTAGACCCGCTCGTCGGGCAGCGGCCGGACCCGCACCGTCACCGAGGTGATGACCCCGAGCGCACCCTCCGACCCGAGGAAGAGCTGGCGCAGGTCGGGTCCGGCTGCGCTGGCGGGCGCGTGGCCGAGCACGACGCGGCCGACCGGGGTGGCCACCTCGAGACCGGTCACGACCGCGTCGAAGCGGCCGTAGCCCGCCGACGACTGGCCACTCGAGCGGGTCGCCGCGAAGCCTCCGATCGTGGCGTACTCGAACGACTGGGGGAAGTGGCCGAGGGTCATCCGGTGCTCGGCCAGCAGCGCCTCGGCCTCGGGGCCGCGCAGCCCGGGCTCCAGGGTGGCGGTCATCGAGACCGGGTCGACGGCGAGCAGCCGCTTCAGCCGCACGAGGTCGAGGCTGAGCACCCCGGCGAACCCCTCCCGGCGGGCGACCAGCCCGCCGGAGACCGACGTCCCGCCACCGAAGGGCACGACGGCGAGCCGGTGGCGAGCCGCCACCTCGAGGAGTGCCTGCACCTCCTCGGCGTCGCCCGGGCGCGACGACCGCGTCGGGTGCGTCGCCGAGGTCGCCGGCACGGGCCCGGAGCAGGTCGGGAGTGGACTTGCCACGGGTGCGCAGCCGGCGACTCTCGTCGTCGGTGAGCAGGTGGTCGGGGCCGACGACGGCCACCAGGTCGGCCCGAGCCGCCTCGGGCAGCGTGGACGTCGGCAGCGCGACCGCGGCCGCGTCGTCCACCCGGTGGTCGACCACCGGGAACACCAGCTCCACCAGGCCGCGGGCCGTCTCCGGGAGGTCGGCCGCGCGGTCCGGGTCGCCCCAGCGGGTCGGGTGCATCTCACCTGTGCTGTGGTGGCTCATGTGTTACAGTGTGACACATGACGTCACTTCGTCACAACGAGGATCCGCAGGCGGCGTACCTCGACGCCGCCCGCGCGTGCATCCTCGACGTCGGCTGGCGGCGGACGACCCTCACCGAGGTGGCCCGGCGCGCCGGGGTCAGCCGGATGACCATCTACCGGGCCTGGCCCGACATGCCGTCGGTGCTCGGTGACCTGATGACCCGCGAGTGGGGCGAGGTGGTCGCCCGGGCGGTGGGCGAGGCCGACGCCGCGCTGCCGGGCAGGCCGACGGCGGCCGACCGGCTGGTCGCCGAGGTGGTCGCGACGGCCAGGGCGCTGCGCGAGAACGAGCTGTTCGTCCGGATCGTCGAGCTCGACGCCGAGCTGCTCCTGCCCTACCTGCTCACCCGGCGGGGCCGCAGCCAGCAGGCGATCGCCGAGCTGACCTCGGGGCGGATCCAGGAGGGTCAGGCCGACGGGAGCATCCGCGCCGGCTCCCCGTCGCGATGGCGCGGGCCCTCCTGCTCGTGGCCCACGGCTTCGTGCTCAGCGCCCACACCATGGTCGACGACGACGTGAGCGAGGACGACCTCGACGCCGAGCTCGAGCAGGTCGTCCGCCGATCGGTCACGCCATGAGCCCCTCGACGAGCGCCGGCCGCATCCGGCCCGGCCTCGACGGCCTGCCGACCCAGGTCGACGTGCTGGTGGTCGGGCTGGGCGTCACCGGCGTGGGAGTCGCCCTCGACGCGGTCGCGCGCGGGCTCACCGTCCTCGCGGTCGACGCCCACGACCTCGCCTTCGGTACGTCGCGCTGGTCGAGCAAGCTCGTGCACGGCGGCCTGCGCTACCTGGCCAACGGCCAGGTCGGCGTCGCCCACGAGAGCGCCGTCGAGCGGGGGATCCTGATGGAGGTCACCGCCCCCCACCTGACCCACGCACTGCCGTTCCTCCTGCCGCTCGACGAGCACACCGGCCGCCGGCAGGCCACGCTGCTCCGGGCGGGCATGGAGGCCGGCGACTGGCTCCGCATCGCCGCCCGCACCCCGCGCCGTACCCTGCCGCGGCCGCGGCGGGTGTCGGCGAACGAGAGTCGCCTCCTGGCGCCCGGGCTCGGACCCGGCGTCCGCGGCGGGATCCTGTCGTGGGACGGCCAGCTCGAGGACGACGCCCGCCTCGTCGCCACGATCGCCCGCACCGCCGCCGCACGCGGCGCCGAGCTCCGGACCCGGGCGCGCGCCGTCACGCTCACCGGCAGCGGTGCGGTGCTGCGCGACGAGCTCAGCGGCACGACGTACGACGTCAGCGCCCGCGCGGTCGTCAACGCAGCGGGTGTCTGGGCCGGCAGCCTGGTCGACGACGTACGCCTGAGCCCGAGTCGCGGCACCCACCTGGTGCTGCGCGGCGCCGCGTTCCCCGACCTGAGGGTCGCGCTGACCCTGCCGGTGCCGGGCGCGCACAACCGCTTCGTCAACGTGCTCCCCCAGCCGGACGGCCTGGTCTACGTCGGCCTCACCGACGAGGCCGTCGACGGCGACCCGCCCGACGTCCCGGAGCCGAGCCGGCACGAGATCGACTTCCTGCTGACCACCGTGTCCGGTGGCCTCGCCCGCCCGCTCACGATCGACGACGTGGTCGGCTCGTACGCCGGGCTCCGGCCGCTCCTCCGGGCCGACGGCCGCACCGCGGACCTGTCCCGGCGGCACGCGGTGCTGACCTCGTCCGGCGGCGTCGTCACCGTGGTCGGCGGCAAGCTGACGACCTACCGCCGGATGGCCCAGGACGCCGTCGACACGGCCGTGGCCCACGCGCGGCTCGGGGCCGGGCCGAGCACCACCGCCCGCCTCCCGCTCTCCGGCGCCACCTCCCGGTCCGAGCTCGCGCGGCTCGCCGCGACCTTCCCGTCACCGCGGCTGGTCCGGCGCTACGGCGCGGACGCCGGGCTGGTCCTGGCCGACGCCCGGGCGGTGACCGGCCTGGACGATGCCGACCTGCTCGCTCCCGTCGCCGACGGGATCGCGGTCACCCTGGCCGAGCTCGTCTTCGGGGTGACCCACGAGGGCGCCCACGACGTCGCCGACCTGCTCGACCGGCGTACGCGCGTCGGGCTGGTCGCGGCCGACCGCGCGGCCGTGGAACCCGCCGCGCGCCGAGCGATCGAGCTCGCGGCCGCGTCGGTTCGTTAAATCGGAGGGGCCCCCCTCCCCAAGGCCCGTGTCCGTCCCCTACCTTGTACCCATGCTGGAGCCCCGGGGGGCGGCCTCAAGCACGTCATTCGAACCTGAGACGGACGTATCCGCCCGTGTAGCCATCGAAGCCCGCGACGCCTTGTTGCAGGGCCGCATCTCCGACGCTCTGGAGCTGGTGGAGGGTGCCCGTCACGACCCCGACCTGCCCCCAGAGTCGCGGGTCGAGGTCGCCGTCACCGGGCTGCTGTCCCGGCTGGCCCGCGGCGACCTGCGCGGCGCCGCACCGTTCTCGCGCGAGCTGACCACGCTGGTCCGCGTGCGCGGGACCGTCGCGGCCCGGGCGTGCTTCGGCCTCGGTGAGTTCGCCGCGGCCCGCGGACAGACCGACCTGAGCGTGACCTACTACGAGAGCGCCGGCGAGGAGCTCGCCGGGGCCGATGACCACACCTGGCTGCCGTGGCGCAGCGGCCTGGCCCGCATCCTGGCCGGTCGCGGCGAGAGTGCCACCGCCACCGCGCTGGTGGAGGAGGAGCTCGCCGAGGCGCGGAGCACTGACTCCGCCTACGCCGTCGCCTCGACGCTGCGCACGATGTCGGCGGTGGCGCCGACCGACCAGCGTGTCGAGCTCCTCGACGAGGCGCTCGGCCTGCTCGCCGGCGGCGATGCCGCGCGTCTCGAGGCACAGATCCGGACCGACCTGGCGGGCTGGCTCCTCTTGCTGAAGCCCGCCGAGTCGGCTCGGGCCGTCGACCTCCTCCGCTCGGCGGAGAAGTACGCCCGGCAGGAGGACCTCGCTCCCCTGCTCGGCCGGATCCGTTGGCTCCTCGAGCGGCTCGGCGAGGCTCCCGACGGCGAGCTCGCCGGTCGGATGTCCGAGCTCAGTGCCGCCGAGCAGCGGGTGGCTCAGCTCGTGGTGCTGGGCAAGCGCAACCGCGAGATCGCCGTCGAGCTGGGCGTCAGCGTGAAGTCGGTCGAGTGGCACGTCTCGCACATCCTGCGCAAGCTGTCGATCACCTCGCGCCTCGACCTCGCCGACGCCCTGGCCCAGCCTCGCCAGAACCGCTGAGCCGAGCGGCTCGTCGACGGAGGCGCAGCACGCGTTCGCGGGCGAAGCCTCGCTTCGACGGCTCGCTGCGGTCGCTCCGCTCCTCGACTTCGTCGGATCGGAGCGTCCTAGCTCGAGCCCGGGATCGCGACGTACGTCGTGTCGAGGTACTCCTCGATGCCCTCGAAGCCACCCTCGCGACCGAACCCGCTCGCCTTCACGCCGCCGAACGGCGCCGCGGGGTTGGAGATGAGCCCGGTGTTGACGCCGACCATGCCGAACTCCAGCGCCTCGGCGACCCTGATCGTGCGCGCCAGGTCGCGCGTGTAGACGTAGGACGCCAGGCCGTACTCCGTGGCGTTGGCCAGGGCGATCGCCTCGTCGTCGGAGGTGAACGTCGTGATCGGCGCCACCGGCCCGAAGATCTCCTCCTTGTTGATCTGGGCGTCGGCCGGCACGCCCATGAGGACGGTCGGTGCGTAGAAGTGGCCGGGACCTTCGGGGGCCGAGCCGCCGCAGAACACGTCGGCACCGTCGGCCACGGCGTCGGTGACCAGCCGGCCCACCGACTCGACGGCGTCGGCGTTGATCAGCGGACCCACGTCGATGCCGGCGTCCTGGCCACGGCCGGTACGCAGGGCGCCCATCCGCTCGGCGAGCAGCCGGCCGAACTGCTGGGCGACCGACCGGTGGACCAGGAAGCGGTTGGCAGCCGTGCACGCCTCGCCCATGTTGCGCATCTTGGCGATCATCGCGCCGTCGACCGCAGCCTCGACGTCGGCGTCCTCGAAGACGAGGAAGGGTGCGTTGCCGCCGAGCTCCATCGAGAGCCGCTGCAGCTGGTCGGCCGACTGGCGGACCAGTACCTTCCCGACCGGCGTGGAGCCGGTGAAGCTCACCTTGCGCAGCCGCTCGTCGGCCATCAGGGTGGCGCTCAGGGCCTTGGAGTTGTGAGTGGTGACGACGTTGAGGACGCCTGCGGGCAGGCCGGCCTCGTCGAGGACGGCGGCCAGGGCCAGCATCGTCAACGGCGTCAGCTCGGCGGGCTTGACCACCATCGTGCAGCCGGCGGCGACCGCCGGGCCGATCTTGCGGGTGCCCATGGCGAGGGGGAAGTTCCAGGGCGTCAGGAACAGGCAGGGACCGACCGGCTTGCGGATCGTGAGCAGGCGCGAGCCGCCGGCCGGCGCCTGCATCCACCGGCCGTGGATCCGCACGGCCTCCTCGGAGAACCAGCGGAAGAACTCCGCGCCGTAGGTCACCTCGCCCTTGGCCTCGGCCAGCGTCTTGCCCATCTCGAGGCTGATCAGCTCGGCGAAGTCGTCGGCCTGGTCCATGATCGCCTCGAAGGAGCGGCGCAGGATCTCGCCGCGGTCACGGGGCGGCGTCGCGGCCCAGTCGGCCTGGACGCCGGCCGCTGCGTCGAGGGCCGCCAGCGCGTCGTCGGTGCTGCCGTCGGCGACGTCGGTGATCACCGACTCGTCGGCCGGATCGTGGACCTCGAACCTGCTCCCGGTGCTCGAGTCGCGCCACTCGCCGCCGATGAACAGACCGCGGGATCCGGTCTTGGCCAAGAGGTCTAGTCCAGTCATGAGAATCACCTTGTCACTTCGGTGAAGTTTGCCGAAAGTCTTCACGCGATCGTCTCAGGTCTGACACGCTTTCACCGTCGGCCTGGGGGCTAGCGCCCGACCGATGCGTGAGCCCCTCGCTGACCCCATGCTGCGAGGGGCTCGCCCCATTTCCCGTCCTGGTCGCGCCGCTCGCGGCGCGACCAGGACGGGAAATGCGAAACGTGGGTCATCTGCCTTCCCGGCCAGGGTCGACGCGCACATCACCCGCCGTACGTCCGCTGCCCACGCCCGATCCGGGACCCCCGCCTCTTGAACATCTGCCTCGGGAGGAGTTGATTCAAGACCATCGTGTTCTGAGTCGGCGGCTCGACCGCGGGCCGCCTCGGTAGCTGGAGGCAGACCATGGCGGACAAGGCGGGCGGTCGTAGAACAGCCGGGCAAGATCTCGGGGCGAGCAGCCCCGACCGGATCCGCAACGTGGTGCTCGTCGGGCCGGGCGGTTCGGGCAAGACCACGTTGGTCGAGACGCTGCTCGCCTCCGCCGGAGCCATCCCCCGTGCGGGGACGATCCAGGAGGGCTCGACGGTCTGCGACTTCGAGGAGTCCGAGCGGGCGCACGAGCGCTCCATCTCGCTGGCCATCGCCCCGGTCGTGCACCGCGGCACCAAGATCAACTTCATCGACACCCCCGGGTACGCCGACTTCGTGGGCGAGGTCCGCGCCGGTCTGCGGGCCGCCGACTGCGCGCTGTTCGTGATCGCGGCCAGCGAGGCGGTCGACGACGCCACCACGGCCCTGTGGCGCGAGTGCGCCGAGGTGGGCATGCCCCGAGCGGTCGTGATCACCAAGCTCGACCAGGCCCGCGCCGACTACGACGGCGTGCTGGCGGCGGCGCAGGCGGCGTTCGGCGACAAGGTGCTGCCGCTCTACGTCCCGGTCCGCGACGGGGCCGAGGTCAGCGGGCTGGTCGACCTGATGGTGGACGACGGCGACCACGACGACCTGCGCGGCGCCCTGATCGAGGGGATCATCGAGGAGTCCGAGGACGAGTCCCTCATGGACCGCTACCTCGGCGGTGAGGAGATCTCCCACGACACCCTGACCAAGGACCTCGAGAAGGCCGTCGCGCACGCGAGCTTCCACCCGGTCGTACCGGTCTGCTCGGTCTCGGGCGTGGGCTGCCCGGAGCTGCTCGACCTCGCCGTCGACGGCTTCCCGTCGCCGCTCGAGCACGCCTCGCCCGAGGTGTTCACCCCGGCCGGCGCCACCGCCGAGCCGATCACCGGCGACCCGCGCGGCCCGCTCGTCGCGGAGGTCGTGAAGACCTCCAGCGACCAGTACGTCGGTCGCGTCAGCCTGGTGCGCGTCTTCTCCGGCACGCTCACCCCCGACGCGCCCGTGCACGTGTCGGGCCACTTCACGACGTTCTTCTCGCTCGACAGCCAGGGATCCATCCACGAGGACCACGACGAGGACGAGAAGGTCGGCTCGCTGACCTACCCGTTCGGGCGGCTGCACGTCCCGGCCGAGTCGGTGATCGCCGGCGACCTGGCCGCGATCGGCAAGCTCAGCCGGGCCGAGACCGGCGACACCCTGTCCTCGATCGAGGAGCCCCGCGTGCTCCGGCCGTGGTCGATGCCCGAGCCGCTGCTCCCCGTGGCCATCGTCGCGAAGAGCAAGGCCGACGAGGACAAGCTCTCCCAGGCACTCGGCCGGCTCGCCGCCGAGGACCCGAGCGTGCGGGTGGAGAACAACCCCGAGACCCACCAGCTCGTGCTGTGGACCATGGGCGAGGCCCACGCCGACGTGCTGATCTCCCGGCTCGCGGACCGCTACTCCGTCCACGTCGAGACCGAGCCCTTCCTGGTGTCGCTGCGCGAGACCTTCGGTGGCCCGGGGAAGGGACTGGGCCGGCACGTCAAGCAGTCCGGCGGCCACGGGCAGTACGCCGTGTGCCACCTCGAGGTCGAGCCGCTGCCCGAGGGCGGCGGGTTCGAGTTCGTCGACAAGGTGGTGGGCGGCTCGGTGCCGCGGCAGTTCATCCCGTCGGTGGAGAAAGGGGTGCGGGCCCAGATGGAGCGCGGTGTCCGCGCCGGCTACCCGATGGTCGACCTGCGGGTCACGCTCACCGACGGCAAGGCGCACGCCGTGGACTCCTCCGACATGGCCTTCCAGATGGCCGGGTCGCTGGCGCTCCGGGAGGCCGCCGGGACGGCAGCGGTGACCCTGCTCGAGCCCTACGACGTCGTCGCGGTCGTCGTCCCCGATGACCACATCGGCTCGACGATGAGCGACCTCTCCTCGCGCCGGGCGCGGCTGCTCGGGACCGACAAGGTCGGTGACGACCGCACCGTGATCCACGCGGAGGTGCCGCAGACCGAGCTGGTGCGGTACGCCGTCGACCTGCGCTCGTCGACCCACGGCGCCGGCTCGTTCACCCGCTCCTTCGGCCACTACGAGCCGATGCCCGAGGACGTCGCCCGCACCGTCGCCACCCGCGAGCGGTAGGCGGGGGACCCCGTCGGGATCGCCGGTCAGCGCGCCAGTGCCCCCCGGAGGAACTGCTCGAGGAGCGGACCGGCCGTACCGGCGCCGGTCTGCCCGACGTCGACGAACGCGCACACGGCCAGGTCGCCCTGTCCGCCGATCATCCAGGCGTGGGTGAGCCGCTTGCCGCCCCGGTCGAACTCCGCGGTCCCGGTCTTCGCGATCACCGGCGGCCCGGGCACGTCGGCCAGTCCGATCCCGGTGCCGCTGGTGACGACCCCGCGCAGCATCTGCTTCAGCGTCGCGTCCTGCGCGGCCGTCAGGGCTGTCGGAGAGGTCGCGGCCGGGGTCACCGACGTCACGAGCTGGGGTACGACGGTGTGCCCGGCGACCACCGATGCCATCACCGTCGCCATCGTCATCGGCGAGGCCAGGATCTGCCCCTGCCCGATCATGTCGGCGGCCTTCTCGGTCTCCGACGCGGGCGGTACGACGTTCCCGAAGTACGCCGGGAAGCCGAGGTCGTGATCGACGCCCATGCCGAGCGTGGCGGCAGCGTCGACCAGGTCGTGCGAGCCGAGCCGGGTGCGCTCGTTGATGAAGGCGGTGTTGCACGAGTCGGCGAGCGCCGTGGCCAGCGTGATCCGGCCGTTCGCCGACGGCGGGTAGAAGCTGTCGTTGGTGAACACCTTGCCGTTCACGTTGACGCTGGTCGGGCAGTCGACCGGTGACGACGGCGTCTGGCCCTGCTTCACCAGCGCCAGCGACCCCACGGTCTTGAAGGTCGAGCCGGGCGCGAACCGACCGTAGGTCGCGTCGTTGTAGCCGTGGGTGCCCGGCCCGTTGGCCGCCGCGACGATCGCGCCGCTCGAGGGCCGGATGGCGACGAGGGCGCTGGCCGGACCGACGCCGGCCAGGATCCGTTCCGCGAGCAGCTGCAGCCGCGGCTCCAGGGTCAGGCGGAGCGGCTTGCCGTCGACGGGGTCGTCGGCGAAGAGTCTGGTGCGCTTGCCGTCGGCGGCCACGGCGTCCACCCGCACCCCGGGCGTGCCGCGCAGCTGCCCGTCGTACCGCGCCTGGAGGCCGGAGAGCCCCGCCTCGTCACCGACGCGGTAGACCCCGGGGTGGTCCTTGATCATCGCGGCGGTGACGGGTCCGACCGTGCCGAGGATCGGCGCCGCGAACTCCTTGGTGATCGCCAGCGGCAGCCGTCCGGCGATCGCGTCGACACCCTTGATATGGGTGTAGCCGCTCATCACCCGCGGCGGCACCTGCGCGTCCCGGTAGACGATCGCCTCGACGAACTGCTCGCTCCCGGCGCTCTTCACGAGCTTGACGTACGACGCCTCGTCGATGCCGACGAGCCGTGCGAGCCGTCGCGCCGACCCGAGCGCGGCCGGGCCCTTCACCTTGTGCTTGTCGACGCCGAACCGGAGGACCGGCCGCTCGGTGACCAGCGCGGCCCCGTGCGGTCCGACGATGTCGCCGCGCCTGGCCGCCACGGTGGACGCCGCGAGCGTCGTCCGAGGGTCGTCGAGCGTGGGCTCCACGACGCTCGGAGCCCAGGTGACCTGCCAGGTGTGGTCGAGCAGGGTGAGGGGGACGGTGGTCCGATAGCTCCAGCCGGCGCCGAGCGGCCAGTGCCAGCTCAGCGTCGCGGTGGCCGCGGTGTCCGACGACTTCTTCACGGCGGTCACCCGGACCTCGGGCCTGGCCCCGCCCAGCCCGGCGACGGTCGCGTCGTACGCGTGGCCCGCCTGCGAGGCGGACATGCCGTCGAAGGCGACCCTCGAGAGGTCACCCGACGCCAGTCCCTCGGCCAGCCCGTCGGCCGTGGGGGCCGGGTCGGGGCCGGAGTCCTTCGACCCGCAGCCGGCCGCGAGGATCGTCAGGCAGAGGGCGGGCAGGAGCAGACGTGCCGAGCGGGTCCCCATGGCCGTCATCTTGCCAAAGGGGTCCATGCGCCCCGGTCAGCCCAGAGCCGGCAGCCGCTCCAACGCCGAGGCCACCGCCGCCTGGAGCTCGGCGTCGTCCCAGCTGTGGTCGGTGATCTCACCGCGGAGGTAGGCGTCGTACGCCCCCAGGTCGAGGTGGCCGTGACCGCACAGGGCCGTCAGGATCACCTTCTCCTCCCCGGTCTCGGTGCAGCGGTGTGCCTCCTCGATCGCCGCGGCCAGCGCGTGCGTCGGCTCCGGCGCCGGCACGATGCCCTCGGTCCGGGCGAAGAGCACGCCGGCCGCGAAGCACTCCGACTGCCTCTTGGCCACCGCCTCGAGCTCGCCGGTCTCGTAGAGGTGGCTGATCAGCGGGCTCATGCCGTGGTAGCGCAGGCCACCGGCATGGATCGGGTCGGGGACGAAGTCGTGCCCCAGCGTGTGCATCTTCATCAGGGGCGTCATGCCGAGGGTGTCGCCGAAGTCGTAGGCGTAGGTCCCCTGGGTCAGGCTCGGGCACGACGCCGGCTCGACGGCGCGGATCACCGGCGACATCCGCCCCGCCCACTTCTCGCGCAGGAACGGGAACGCGAGGCCGCCGAAGTTGGACCCGCCGCCCGTGCAGCCGACGAGCAGGTCGGGCGTCTCGCCGACCATCGCCAGCTGGAGCAGGGTCTCCTCGCCGATCACGGTCTGGTGCAGCAGCACGTGGTTCAGCACGCTGCCCAGGGCGTAGTTGGTGTCGGCCCGCTGCGCGGCCACCTCCACCGCCTCGCTGATCGCGATCCCGAGCGAGCCCGTGGAGTCGGGGTCCTGCGCCAGGATCGAGCGCCCGGCCTCGGTCAGGTCGCTCGGGCTGGGGTGCACGACGCCGCCGAACGTCTCGATCATGATCCGCCGGTACGGCTTCTGGTCGTACGACGCCCGCACCTGCCAGACCTCGCACTCGAGGTCGTACTGCGAGCAGGCGAACGCCAGCGCCGTGCCCCACTGACCTGCCCCGGTCTCGGTGGTGAGCTTCGAGATGCCGGCCCGCTTGTTGTAGAAGGCCTGCGGCACGGCGGTGTTCGGCTTGTGCGAGCCGGCCGGCGAGACGCCCTCGTACTTGTAGTAGATCCGCGCCGGCGTCCCGAGCGCCTTCTCCAGCCGGTGGGCGCGGAAGAGCGGCGACGGCCGCCAGAGGCGGTAGACGTCGAGCACCTCGCCGGGGATCTCGACGTACTGCTCCTGCGAGACCTCCTGCAGGATCAGGTCCATCGGGAACAGGGGTGCGAGGTCCTCGGGCCCGACCGGCTGCCCGGTGCCCGGGTGCAGGACCGGCGGCGGGGGCGTCGGCAGGTCGTGCAGCACGTTGTACCAACGCGTCGGCTGCTCGCTCTCGCGGAGCAGGATCTTGTGCTCGGTGGTCGATGGCATGGGCCGAGCCAAGCACTCGGGACCGGGCTTGTCAGCCCCGAGCGAGGACGCTCCGCTCCGACGGAGGAGGAGCGGAGTATCCTCGCGAGCCGCGCAGCGAGCTCGCTCGCAAGCGGACACACGTCCCTTCAGAGGATCCGGAGTGTCCTCGCGAGCCGCGACAGCGGGCGTCGCTCGCAAGCGGATGCAAGCCTCGTCAGCGGGCGCCGGCGTACGGCGTGCCGAAGCGCTCGGGTCGGATCGAGCGGTCGGCGGCGGCGTAGTGCCGCTGCCGGGCCGCGAGTGCCGGTCCCTGTGCCCGGGCTGCGGCCAGCACGCTCGGGGTGACCGTGAGGCCGGCCCCGGTCAGCAACGGACTGACCAGCGGGGTGTAGCCGGAGGCGTGGCCGGTGCGGTTGGGGTGGTAGCTCTCGCTGATCGGGTTGGACAGGCCGTTGAGCCACTCGGGGTCGCCGCAGACCGCGTGGCCGAGGAACGCGCTGGTCGGGTCGGCGAAGGCGAAGCCCCGGGCGGAGGCGGCGGCGGCCAGCTTGCTGTTGAGCAGGTCGGCGGTGGCGTTGAGCAGGGACTCGTCGGAGGGGCTGAACCAGGTGAGGGCGTTGCAGTCCTCGCCGTTGAAGAGCCGGGGATAGCCGACCACGACGACCTTCGCGGTCGGCGCCTTGGCCCGGATCGAGGCGTAGAGCGTGGCGAGCGATCCCGGGAGGGTGTTCTTGACGTAGCTCTGCGCCTTGCTCACCGCGCCCTTGCAGTCGCCGAGCCAGGCCGGCTCGGCGCAGGTGGTGATCACGCCGGTGAAGCCGGCGTCGTTGCCACCGACCGAGATCGTCACATAGCTCGTGGTGGCGCTGAGCGCGCTCAGCTGGGTGGCGGTCACGTCGGAGACCTTCGCCCCCGAGCAGGCGCGGAAGTTCAGCGCGTAGCCCCTGGCCGCGGCGATCAGGCTCGGGAACGCGTACACCGAGCGCTGGCACGAGGTCCCGTCGGCGAGGTAGGTGCGCGTGCCGACGCCGGACGAGTAGGAGTCACCGAGGGCGACGTAGGACGGCGGCGCGGCGTGGGCGGGTGCCGGGACGAAGAGGGGGAGCGTCAGGGCCGCCGCCGCGAGCGCGAGCAGCCGACGTAGGGGGGTGCGGAGCATGGGGGCCTCCCGAGGCAGGTGTGATGCGGGTCACTCTAGGGCCGGGAATGATCGCCGCGGCTCTGCGTTGTACGAGGTAGTTAGTTGAAACTTCAACTCCCCGACTCAAGGAGCCCCACATGGCTGACAACACCTTCGACCCCGCCACCACGGTCATCAACGACATCAAGGGCGACTACACCCTCGACCCGACGCACACGCGTCTCGGCTTCAGCACCCGCCACGCGATGGTGACCACCGTCCGCGGCCAGTTCAAGGACTTCACCGGCGAGGCCGTGGTCGACACCGCCAACCCGGCCGCGAGCAAGGTGGACGTGAAGATCCAGGCCGCCAGCGTCGACACCGGCGTGGCCGACCGCGACGGTCACCTGCGCAGCGCCGACTTCTTCGACGTCGAGAGCTACCCCGAGATCACCTTCGTCTCGACCGGCGTCGAGCGCGACGGCGACGACTGGGCCATCACCGGCGACCTGACCATCAAGGACGTCACCAAGCCGATCACCATCGACTTCGAGTCGACCGGCTCCGCCAAGGACCCGTTCGGCAACCTGCGGATCGGCTTCGAGGGCAAGGCCGTGCTGAGCCGCAAGGACTGGGGCCTGACCTGGAACGCCGCGCTCGAGACCGGCGGCATGCTCGTGTCGGACAAGATCAAGCTCGAGTTCGACATCTCCGCCATCCAGAAGTGACCCGAGGACGCGCTGCCACGGCGTAGCCGGGGCGGCGCGACCGCAGCGGCTGGCGCAGCGAGCTTGCTCGCAAGCCCACACCGACCCGACCGACCCGGCGCCCCCCAGGGGATGCGCCGGGTCGGTCGTCATTTATTGAGGTGCACCTGCCGCTGATCCGGGGGTTGAATGCCGGGCGTGTACGACCTGGAGCTGCCCGCGGGGCTCACCTCGCGGCCGTTGACCATGGACGACGCCCACGCGGTCTACGAGGTGATGGCGCACCAGCAGCAGCACGACCTCGGCAAGGTCGAGATCGAGCCGGCCGACATCGTCGGCGACTGGCAGAAGCCCAGCTTCGACGTCGCGGCCTCGACGATGGGAGTCCTCGACGGCGAGGCCCTCGTGGCCTACGCCGAGGTCAACAGGTCCGGACGCGGGGACGCGGCGGTCCACCCGTCGTACCGTCGCCGCGGGGTCGGGACGACGCTCGCCTCCTGGATGCGCCGGCGCACCGCCGAGCTCGGCGGGACCGTGATCGGCAGCCCGGTCCCGGAGGGGTCCCCCGGCGACCGGCTCCTGGAGAAGCTCGGCTGGAAGGTCCGCTGGACCAGCTGGGTGCTCAACCTCCCCGAGGGCGCGCAGATCGCGGAACGGCCGCTGCCCGCCGGCTACCAGATCCGCGCGGCGACGCCCGACGACTACCCGGCCGCCCACGTCGTCAAGGAGGACGCGTTCCTCGAGTGGTCCGAGCGCGAGCGCGAGCCCTACGAGGACTTCCTCGCCACCACGGTCCGCCGCCCGGGCTTCGAGCCGTGGCACTTCCGGGTGGTGACCGATGCCGGCGGCGAGGTCGTCGGCCTCTCCCTGATGAGCCTGTACGGCGAGCCGCCCGAGGAGGCCTTCATCAGCCAGCTCGCCGTACGCCGCGACCAGCGACACCAGGGCCTCGCCCAGGCGCTGCTCGTCGACGCCTTCGCCCGCGGTCGCGAGCACGGCGCGCGGCGCTCGGCCCTCTCCACCGACTCACGGACCGGCGCGCTCACGCTCTACCAGAAGGTCGGCATGGAGGTCGGTGACGTCTGGGTCAACCGCGCCAGCGAGGTCTGAGGACCGGCCCGGTCAGCGCCAGCGGGCGGGCCGGGGGTGGTGGCGGTGGGCGAAGCGGCGGATCACGAAGAGGTAGACCAGCAGCGCGACCAGGATCCACGGCAGGTGGGTGAAGACCAGGACGACCGCGACGAGCGCGATCAGCAGCTTGACGGGGAAGGGCACGCGCGGCAGCGTCCGGGGCCCGCCGGCCCGGGCGGGGCGTGAGGTCGGTGCGGCGGGCGCGGCCGGCCGCGGCCGCGGCAGGTCCGAGAAGGCCGGCGCGAGGTCTGCCGCGGTGCGCGCCGCCCAGATCTGCTCGAGCCGTTCGCCGTGCTCCTCGGCGGTGATCCTGCCCAGCGCGAAGTGCTCCCCGAGCTCGTGCGCGGCCTCCTCGCGCTCGGCGTCGCCGATCCGGAGCCGCTCGTTCACTGCTCCTCCTCGCCGGTCGGCTCCTCCTCGAGCACGTCCACCTCGCCGTCGTCGCCCGGGTGGTCGGCCAGGATCCGGTAGAGCCCGCGGCGTGCCTCGACCAGGACGCCGATGGCGTCGCGGCGCTGCTGCTCGGTGCCGGTCGAGATGATCTGCCACACCGCGTTCATCACCCGTCCGACCTCGGGCTTGAGCGACGCGAACTCCGAGCCGTCGGCCTTCTCGCGCCGTCCGCTGCCCTCGCGCTCGAACGGCGCCCAGACCTCGGCGACCTCCTCGGCGTGGCTCGCGAGGTAGGCGCGGCCCTCGTCGGAGAGCCGGAGCGTACGACGGCCCCGCTCGTCGTCACCCTCGATCAGGCCCTCGTCCTCGAGCTGGGAGATCGTCGGGTAGACCGACCCGGGGCTCGGGCGCCACGCGCCGTCGGTCCGCTCGCTGATCTGCTGGATCACCTGGTAGCCGTTCAGCGGCTCCTCGGCGAGCACGGCGAGGATCGCGACCCGCACGTCGCCGCGGCGCACCCGCGGGCCACGCGGCGGACCGTCCTGACCGACCAGGCCGAAGAGCCCGTTGAGCCACGGCGGCGGGCCGGAGCGTCGGTTCTGCGGTCCCCGGGGCCCACTGCTCCAGGAAGGGCCACCCCACTCACCCCCGCGGCGTCCGCCGGACCCGTGCTGGTTGAACAGGGCCTCGAACTCGGGTCCCCAGGAACGATGGTGGCTCATGGATGTCTCCTCGGTACGACGTCGGACGACCGGCTCGTCGACCGATCACGATATATCGCGAGCGTACGTGACGACATCGCGCGGGACAAGGGCCCTTCTCGGTCGGAGCGAGCCGCCCCTAGGGTGACGCCATGCCTGCCGACACCGACTGGGCCGAGGTCTACCGCGCCAACGTGGACGCCGTCTGCGCCCTCGCCGGGACGCTCGACGCCGAGCAGCTCTCGCTCGTCGTACCGGCGACGCCGGACTGGACGGTCCACGACGTGCTCGCCCACCTGGCGGGCTCGCCCGCCGACGTGCTCGCCGACCGGATGGACGATGCGCCGTCCCCGGCCTGGACCGCGCGCCACGTCGACGAGCGAGCGGCCCGCTCGGTGGACGAGCTGGTCGCCGAGATCCAGGGATCCGTCGACGGCCGTGGTGGCGACCCTGGAGGGCAGCGACAGCCCGGCCCTCGTCTGGAACTGCGCGGTCCACCATGCCGACCTGCACGAGGCGCTCGGCCAGGGTGCCCCGCCCGAGGCCATGTGGCGCCCGATCCTGGAGGCGGTCGGTCCGCGGATGCTCGGCGAGAGCGCCGACGCGGTGGGCGACGTGCCCGACTACGAGCTGTTCCGGGCCTTCTTCTCGCGGCGCTCGCGGACCCAGATGACCGGCTGGGGTACGACGCTCGACCCGGCGCGTCTCGACGAGCTGTGCCTCTTCGGCCCGCGCGACGACGACCAGCCCGAGCCAGGACGCTCAGACACGGCGTAGCCGGGGCTGAGCACCGCCGCGAGCGCGAAGCGAGCTTGCTCGCGAGCGGACCCGTCAGCCGGTGTTGCGCATGCCGGCCGCGATCCCGTTGATCGTCAGCAGCAGGGCGCGCTCGAGCGCGGGGTCGTCCTCGCCGCGGCGGTAGCGCCCGAGGAGCTCGATCTGCAGGTGGTGCAGGGGCTCGAGGTAGTTCTCGCGGATCTCGAGGGTGGTCCGCAGCGTCGGCTCGTCGTCGAGCAGCGCCTCGTCACCGGTGACCGCCAGCAGGCGCTCGACGGTGAGGTCGTACTCCGCCCGGATCACGTCGAGCAGCGGCCGCAGCTCCTCCGGAGCGAGCCCGACGTACCGCTCGGCGATGTCGAGGTCGGTCTTCACCAGGGTCATCGAGACGTTGCCGAGGAAGGTCCGGAAGAACTGCCACTCCCGATACATCTCCTGCAGCGCCTCGACCTCGTCGGCGACCGCCGCCAGCCCCGACCCCACCCCGAACCAACCGGGCACGATCTGGCGCGACTGCGTCCACCCGAACACCCACGGGATCGCGCGCAGGTCGTCGAGGCCGGCTCCCGAGTCGGGCCGCCGCGAGGGCCGTGACCCGATGTGGAGGGCGCCCGAGCAGGTCGACCGGCGTGGAGGTGAGGAAGTACTCCGCCAGGCCGGAGTCCTCGACCAGCCCGCGGTAGCGCACGTGCGCCGCCTCCGAGATCCGGTCCATGGTGGCGTCCCAGCGGCGGCCCTGGTCGGGGGTCCGCCGGTCGGTGCGGTGCAGGATGCTCGCCTCGACCGTGGCGGCCAGGGCGAGCTCGAGGTTCTGTCGGGCCAGGGCCGGCAGCGCGTACTTGTCGCTGATCACCTCACCCTGCTCGGTGATCTTCACCTCGCCGTCGACCGTCCCTGACGGGAGCGCCATGATCGCGTCGTACGTCGGGCCGCCGCCGCGACCGACCGAGCCGCCGCGCCCGTGGAAGAACCGCAGCCGTACGCCGTAGCGCCGGGCGACGTCGCGGGCCCGGCGCTGCGCCCGCTGGATCTGCCACTGCGACGTCGTGATGCCGCCGGCCTTGTTGGAGTCGGAGTAGCCCAGCATCAGCTCCTGCACGTCGCCGCGCAGCCGCAGCAGCTCGCGGTAGGACGCGTCGGCGAGGAGCGCGTCGAGGATGAGCTCGGTCTGCTCGAGCTCCTCGACGGTCTCCAGCAGCGGCACGAACCCGATCCGCGCGACGCCCGACGGCAGGTCGACCAGGCCGGCCTCGCGAGCCAGGACGACCGCGGCGAGCACGTCGTCGGCGTCGTGGGTCATCGAGATGATGTAGCTCTCGACGACCCTCGGCCCGAGGGAGTCGAGCGCCCACCGGATCGCCCGAAAGGTGTCGGCGGTGACGGTCGCCTCGGCATCGAGAGGCAGCGGGCTGCGGGCCAGGGGCCGCCTTCCGGCGAGCTCCTCGCTGAGCACCTTGAGCCGGGCGTGCCGGTCGAGCTCGCCGTACGGCGTACCGAGGTCGCCGATCCGGTCGACCAGCTGGCCGACGGCCTGGTGGTGCTTGGCCGAGTGCTCGCGGACGTCGAGCGTCGCCAGCGTCAGGCCGGTGGCGGCGACGGTCCGGACCAGTCGCTCGACCTCGCCCGACGCGACCACCGCGCCCTGGTGCGCGAGCACCGAGCGATGGAGCAGCAGCAGGTCGTCGAGCAGCTCGGTGTCGTCGGCGTAGTCACGCCCGGGCAGGTGCCGGCCACCACCCACGACGCGTTGCTCGGTGAGACCGAGCCGCACGTGCACACAGGTCAGGAACAGCCGGTAGGGCTCCTCGGCGTTGAGCCTCCGGTAGCGCGGCTCGACCTCGGGCAGCCCGGGCAGGACCTCGTCGATCCGCGCGGTCACCTCCTCCGACACCGAGCTGACGTGGTCGCTGACCGACAGCTCGCGGCGCAGCCGGTCGACGAGCGTGCGCAGGAGCCGGATGCCGTGCACCGCCTGGAGGGTGAGCACCTCCCTCGTGGTCGCCGGTGTCACGTGCGGGTTGCCGTCGCGGTCGCCGCCGACCCAGGAGCCGAACCGGAGGGGCCGGACGTCGGGCGGCAGCGAGACGCCCAGCGGCACCAGCCGGTCGCGGAGCTCCTCCAGCACGTCGGGCAGCGCACCGGCCGAGAGACCCTCCAGGTAGTAGACGACGTTGCGCGCCTCGTCGGTCGGCTCGGGTGGCTCGATCCGGATCTCGTCGGTGAGCCAGAGCAGCTCGACCGCCTCCTCGAGCCGACGCGTCCGCCGCGGGGTGTCGGGCTCCTCGAGCAGCGCGGCGACCCGACGCAGCTTGTCGATGGTGGAGCGGCGCGCCACCTCGGTCGGGTGGGCGGTGAAGACGGGGCGTACGGCGACCTGCTGCAGCAGCTGCGCGAGCTCGTCGGGGTCGACCTCCGCCTCCTCGATCCGGACGACCGCGCGCTCGAGCCAGCCGCCCTCGTCGGAGCTGGCGCGGGTCAGGGCGCGGCCACGGTGGACCTGCTCGGTGATGTTGGCGAGGTGGAAGTACGCCGTGAAGGCGCGCACCAGCCGGGTGATCGTGGCGAGGTCGAAGTCGGGCAGCTGGTCGAGCCGCCCCTCCTTGGCGTGCGCCCGCACCTGCTCCACGAGGGCGAGCAGGTCCTCGCCCTCGGCCCGGGCCAGGGTCTCGCCGAGGATCGACGTGACCCGACGGATGTCGCGGCGCAGCTCCTTGTCCGGCGTACGCCGGCGGTCGGCCTCCATGCGTCCATCGTCACCGACCCGGGCCACCTCCGTGCTTCGCCGCCCACCGGCCGGACGCGGCAGGCGGCGGCCCGGGACCTTCGACTCTGGGATGGATACCCCAAGGGGGTATGGTGGGGCCCATGGAGCACCCCGGTTACGAGACCTCGAAGGACGACGTCCTCAAGCGACTGCGACGCATCGAGGGCCAGGCCCGTGGCCTGCAGCGGATGGTCGAGGAGGATCAGTACTGCATCGACATCCTGACGCAGGTCTCCGCGATGACGAAGGCCCTGCAGGCGGTCGCGCTCGGGCTGCTCGACGACCACCTGGCTCATTGCGTCCGCGACGCCGTGAGCAGCGGCGTGGACGCCGACGAGAAGCTGACCGAGGCCTCGGCCGCGATCGCGCGGCTCGTCCGGTCGTGAGGGAGAGCCCGGTGACCCAGACGTGGACGGTGTCGGGCATGACCTGCGACCACTGCGTCGCCTCGGTGACCGAGGAGGTGGCCGAGCTCGCCGGCGTGCGACGCGTCGACGTCGTGCTCGCGAGCGGCGCCCTGTCGGTGGACGCCGAGCCGCCGCTGTCCGACGACGCCGTGCGCCAGGCCGTCGCGGAGGCCGGCTACGAGCTGCTCTGACATGACCGTACCGACCACGGACCCTGCCCTCCTCGACGTCGACCTCGAGATCGAGGGGATGACCTGCGCTTCCTGCGCGCACCGGATCGAGCGCAGGCTGAACAGGCTCGACGGCGTCGACGCCTCCGTCAGCTTCGCGACCGAGCGGGCGCACGTGCGCCACCCCGCCGCCGTCGCGACCCAGGACCTGATCGAGGCCGTACGACGTGCCGGGTACGACGCCAGCCTCCCCGACCCGGCGCGCGACCCGGCGCCGGCCCCGCCGCCCAGGCGGCTGCTCGTGGCGGCCGCGCTGTCGGTGCCCGTGCTGCTGTGGGGCATGGTGCCCGCCACCCGGGTCGCCGGCTGGGAGTGGTGGTCGCTGCTGCTCTCGGGCGTGGTGGTGTGGTGGTGCGGGTGGCAGTTCCACCGGGCCGCCGCGGTCAACGCGCGCCACGGGGCGAGCACGATGGACACCCTCGTGTCGCTGGGCACGGTGGCCGCCTGGGTGTGGTCGGCGGTCGCGGTGGTGCGCGGACAGGGCCACCTCTACCTCGAGTCGGCCGCCGTGGTGACCACCTTCCTGCTCGCCGGCCGCTACGTCGAGGGGCGGAGCAAGGAGCGGGCCGGCGACGCGCTGCGGTCCCTGATGGAGCTCGGCGCGAAGCACGTCAGCCGGCTCGACGACGGGGTCGAGCAGCGAGGTCCCGGTCGAGGAGCTCGTGGTCGGTGACCGGTTCGTCGTACGGCCGGGCGAGAAGGTCGCGACCGACGGGGTCGTCGAGACCGGCAGCTCGGCCGTGGACCTCTCCCTGCTCACCGGCGAGCCCGTCCCCGTCGAGGTCGGGCCGGGCGACCCCGTCGTCGGGTCCACGGTCAACGCGTCGGGTCGGCTGGTCGTCCGCGCGACACGGGTCGGGGCCGACACCCAGCTCGCGCAGATCACCCGGCTCGTCGAGGAGGCGCAACGCACGAAGGCACCGGTCGAACGGCTCGCCGACCGCATCTCGTCGGTGTTCGTCCCGGTGGTGCTGGCGATCGCGCTGCTGACCCTGCTCGGCTGGCTGCTCCTCACCGGCGACGCGACCGCGGCCTTCACGGCGGCCGTCGCGGTGCTCGTGATCGCCTGCCCCTGCGCGCTCGGCCTGGCCACCCCGACCGCCCTGATGGTCGGTACCGGCCGCGGAGCCCAGCTCGGCATCCTGATCCGCGGACCCCAGGTGCTCGAGTCGACCCGCGCCGTCGACACGATCGTGCTCGACAAGACCGGCACGGTCACCACGGGCCGGATGTCCGTGGTCCGGACTCGAGCCCGACGACCCGGCGATGCTGCGCGTCGCTGCCGCGGTGGAGGCTGCCTCGGAGCATCCGGTCGCGCGCGCGATCGCGGCGGCCGGGGGGGTCGGCCTGCCTGCGGTCGACGCCTTCGCGAGCCTGCCCGGGCTCGGCGCCCGTGGGCTCGTCGAGGGGCGGGAGGTGACGGTCGGTCGTCTCGACCTCTTCCCCGACGTCTCCGACGACGTACGACGTGCGGTCGAGGCCGCCGGCGACGGCACGCCCGTCGTGGTGGGCTGGGACGGCACCGCCCGCGGCGTGATCACCGTGGCCGACACGGTGAAGCCCACCTCGGCGGAGGCGGTCGCCCTCCTCCACCGGCTGGGTCTGCGCACCGTCCTGCTGACCGGCGACCACGAGGCGGCCGCGCGTCGCGTGGCGGCAGAGGTCGGCATCGACACCGTCGTCGCCGGGGTGCGTCCCGAGCAGAAGGTCGCCGAGATCGCACGGCTGCAGAGCGACGGTGGCGTCGTGGCGATGGCCGGCGACGGCGTCAACGACGCGGCCGCCCTGGCGCAGGCCGACCTCGGTCTGGCGATGGGCACCGGGACCGACGTCGCCATGGCGGCCGGCGACCTCACGCTGGTCGGTGGCGACCTCCGCGTCGCGGCCACGGCGATCCGGCTGGCCCGTCGTACGTTGGCCACGATCCGGGTCAACCTGTTCTGGGCGTTCGCCTACAACGTGGCCGCGATCCCGCTCGCCGCCGCCGGACTGCTCGACCCCATGGTCGCCGGCGCGGCGATGGCCTGCTCGTCGCTGTTCGTGGTGGGCAACAGCCTGCGGCTGCGCCGCTTCGCCTAGCGACCTTCCTCGACGTACTTCTTGACCTGGTCGAGCATGCCCTGCCAGTTCGCGGCGAACTGGTCGGCCTGCTCCTCGGATTCGTTGCCGTCCTGGTCGAGGGTCAGCCGGGTGCCGGCCTCGGAGGCCGCGAGCCGGTAGTCGAGCGTGTGATAGCTCTCCGGCTCGTCGGGCTGCCCCGTCAGCGGGCTGTAGTGGGTCATCCGCAGCCGCTCGGGAGCGTCCGCCTGGAGGATCTCGCCCTTGTCGGTGAAGGACTTCCCGTCGTACTCACCGGTCCAGGTGATCGCGCTCCCGACCTGCCAGTCGGTCTCGACCTGCGAGCCGAACATGAACGCCGAGATGGCCTCGGGATCGGTCAGCGCACTCCACACCTGGTCGGGCGAGGCGGAGATCTCGGTCTCCGCATGGGCGACGTGGTCGGCCATCTGGTCCTCCGATCGTCGTAGGTCTCTCCGAGCCGTACCCGCGATCGTCCGGTTCACACCCCACCGGGGGCTCAACCGGCGAGATGCCGCACCAGGTTGGTCGAGAAGCGCCTGCCCATCGCCCCCACGACTCCCCGCATCGCGGTGTGCACGGCCGGACCGGCCAGTGAGGGGAACGGCAGGTCGACGCTGATCGCCAGGTCGATCGCGAGGTCGGTCCCGGTGGACGCCTCCTGCAGGTGGTAGCGACCGGAGACTCCGGCCCGCTCGTCGTCGCGGGCGGGGTCGTGCTCGAAGGTGATCGACGACGGGTGGTCGAACGCCATCACCTCGGTGAACGACGGGGCGACCGCGATCCCGAGGACCGGGATCTGGCGCAGGTGCCAGCGCCAGCGGTCGCCGTCGACCTCGATCCCACGCAGGTACGGCGTGAGGCGCGGCAGCAGGTCGGGATCGGTGAGCGCGGCCCACACGTCTTCGCGGGGCGCGTCGACGGCGGCCGAGGACCGGTTGCGAACGGTGAACTCGGTCATCGACAGAGTGTGTCATCGGGCCGAGGGCCGCCGGCCCACCCGCACGGGCGGGGCCGCGCGTGGCCCGGCTGGCTAGGTTCGGAGGCATGGCTTCCGGTGAAGGTGTCCTCGACCTGCTGCTCGACCGGACGATCGTGCCCGGGTACTCGCGGATCGGGTACCACCTGCGCCGGCGCCGCTGGACGCCGATCCCCGACCACGCGCTCGACGGCCGGACGATCCTGGTCACCGGCGGCACGTCGGGGCTCGGCCTGGCGACCGTCGAGGCCTGCGCCCGGCTCGGCGCCACGGTCCACCTCCTCGGGCGCGACCGGCAGCGTGGCGAGTCGGCGGCCCGCGGCGTTCGCCGGCGGGTCCCGAACGCACAGGTCGTCGTGGAGGAGTGCGACCTCGGGTCGCTCCAGGCCGTGGCCGCGTTCGCCGCCGACTTCACGGCGCGCGTGCCGGCGCTCGACGGCCTGGTGCACAACGCCGGGCTGATGACCGAGCAGCGAACGGAGTCGCGCGAAGGGCACGAGCTGACTCTGAGCGTCCACGTGCTCGGGCCACACCTGCTCACCTCCCTCCTGCGCCCGACGCTCGCGCCGGGTGCCCGGGTGGTGTTCGTGGCCTCGGGGGGCATGTACGCGCAGCCGCTGGCGGTCGACGACCCCGAGTACCGCGAGGGGGAGTTCTCCGGGGTCACGGCGTACGCCCGGGCGAAGCGGATGCAGGTGGTGCTCGCCGAGCGGTGGGCCGAGACGCTCGCCGACAGCGACGTCGGCGTGCACGTCATGCACCCGGGTTGGGCCGACACCCCTGGCGTGCAAGCGAGCCTGCCCCGCTTCCGGATGCTGACCCGGCCGATCCTGCGCACGCCGGAGGAGGGCGCGGACACCGTGGTCTGGCTGCTGGCCGCGCCCACTCTCGAGCCGGCCACCGGCGGGTTCTGGATGGACCGGGCGCCGCGGCCGACCCACTACCTGCGGCGGCACCAGGAGAGCGAGTCGGAGCGGGAGCGCTTCTGGGAGCTCTGCGGCCGCGCCGTCGCGCCGTACGGCGAGGTGCCGGTCTGAGCCGCTCCGGAGGCCGGTCGACCGGGCGGCGGTTCGTGGTTGTTTGCCGGACCGGTCAGACTGGAGCCACGCAACCACGGGAGGTCGCATGTCCAAGCCGCCGATCAGCGAGACCATCAAGGCCAAGCTCGAGCAGTACGACGTCGAGCGCCACGTCAGCGAGCTCGCGACCCAGGCGGAGCACCTCCTCGAGCAGGGCAGGGCACGCGCCGCCGAGCTCGCCCGCGAGCACCGCGACGACCTCGACCGCCTGATCGACCGGGCCGCCCACGCCGTGGACCGCCACACCGAGGGCCGGCACGCCGCCCGGATCGGCCAGGTGCGCCTCCAGATCGAGCGCGGCGTGGAGCGCCTTGCCGAGCGCGACCAGGACGGCGGCCGGTGAGCCGGATGCTGGCGCGCAGCTCGGACGGGGGCGGCGACGTCGTCGCCCTCCATGCGCTCGACGCCGCGGCCGTGCAGCCCCACGACGACCGGGCCGTGTCGCGCATGGTGCAGCTGCTCATGGACGTCGGTGTCGACGGCGTCGGACCCCTGAAGTCGGCCCGGGAGTACGCCGCGGACGCGCGCGCCCACACCAGGACGACCGAGGCCGCGGTGTCGAAGGTCGCCCGCACCACGGTCGTCCGGGGCGCCGTCGGGGGCTTCATCACCAGCGTCGGCGGCTTCGTCACGATGCCGGTCGCGCTGCCCCTCAACGTCGCGGAGTTCTACGTGCAGGCCATGCGGATGGTCGCCTCGATCGCCGTCCTCCGGGGCTACGACCTCGACGACCCGAGGGTGCGCACCGCCGTGCTGCTGACGCTCGTCGGCTCCGACGCCGACGAGGTGCTCTCCAAGGCGGGTCTGGCGACCGGTGGCGGCCGGATGGTCAGCCTGGCCTCGCGCCAGCTCCCACCCGCGGGCCTGTTGATCCTCAACAAGGCGATCGCGTTCCGCCTGCTGCGCGGGGTCGGCGAGCAGGCCTTCTCCAAGCTGGGTCGTGGCGTGCCGATCCTCGGCGGGCTCGTCGGTGGCGGCATCGACACCTGGATGATGAAGCGGATCGCCGACCACGCGATCGGCGAGTTCCCGCCTCTGCACTGACCGCCGGCGACGGCGAGTCAGGCGCCGGCCTGGGCGAGCTCGATCGGCTCCGTGACCGGGTCGTCGGAGAGCATCTGGCGCCGGGCGATGGTGCGGAGGTCCTCGCGCCCCTGCTCGTCGAGCGGCTCACCGTTGGCGAGCTCGACCTCGGTGACCAGCCAGCCCCAGAGCTCGAGGACGAACGCACGGAACTGGGCGCGACCCTGCTCGGTCAGCTCCACCCTGTCGTCGACCTCCTGCAGCAGCCCGACCGCGACGCAGTCGTCGATCGCCGGCTTGATGAGGGCCATCGGGACCCGGTGCGCCGCGGCGACGGCGTACGGGTCGGCGGGTCCGTGCAGGTGGATCTGCTGGATCGCGACCTGACGGAGGGTCCACACCTGGACGCCGTCGAGCCCGGCCTGGGACGACCGCAGGAGCCTGTCCGCGGCCTCGGGCAGCCGGGTACGCAGGATCCTCACGACCTGGCCCTCGAGCTGTTCCTGCGCGGTGCGCTGGTCGGGGATCGCGAACGCGGGACCCATGTCGGCGGCACCCGGCCGGGTCAGCCCCCGCATCGGGACCTGCTTGAGGAACAGCGCGACGACGAAGGCCACCACCGCCACGGGGATCGCGGACGCGAACACGTGCTGCAGCGTGTCGGCGTACGCCGCGACGACGGCCGCCTGCTGCGCGGCGGGGAGGTTGGCGACGGCCGAGGGCGTGGTCACCTGCGTCGGGTCCACCCCGGTCAGGGCGATGGCCCTGGCGAGGTTCGGGGCGAGGTGGTTGGCATAGATGGTGCCGAAGACCGCCGCTCCGAACGAGCTGCCCATGGTCCGGAAGAAGGTCACGCCGGACGTCGCGACTCCGAGGTCGCGGTACTCCACGGTGTTCTGGACGATGATCGTCAGCACCTGCATCGACAGGCCGATCCCGACGCCGAGCACGAGCATCGCGCCGGAGGTCTCGAGGGTCGTGGAGTGCTGGTCCAGTCGCGAGAGCCACCACATCCCCACCGCCATCACGACCGAGCCGACGATCGGGAAGATGCGGTAGCGGCCGGTGTGGCTGACGACGTTGCCGGCGCTCACCGACGCCACGATCAGGCCGAGCACCATCGGCAGGGTGCGCAGGCCGGACACGGTGGCGCTGACGCCCTGGCAGTACTGCAGGTACGTCGGGAGGAAGGTCATGCAGCCCAGCAGTGCGAAGCCGACGATGAAGCTGAGCACGGCGCTGACGCTGAACACGTTCCGCCGGAACAACCGCAGCGGAAGGATCGGCTCGGGCGCCCGGTGCTCGGCGGCGACGAAGCAGCCCAGGAACACCACACCCCCGACGGCCAGGCCGATGATCGTCGGCGAGCCCCAGCCGTACTGGACGCCGCCCCAGCTGGTGGCCAGGATCAGCGCGGCTGACCCGAGCGAGATGAAGACGATGCCGAGGGTGTCGAAGACCGGCCGCCCGGACGTCGGGACCTTGGGGAGCAGCCTCACGGCGAGCGGGATGATCACCAGCGCGATGGGCACGTTGACGTAGAAGACCCACTGCCACGACCAGTGGTCGGTGAAGAAGCCGCCGAGCAGCGGCCCGAGGACCGTCGTACCTCCGAAGACGGCGCCGATGGCGCCCTGGTACTTGCCGCGGTCTCGGAGCGGGATGATGTCGGCGATCATCGCGGTCGCGGTGACCGTCAGGCCGCCTCCGCCGATGCCCTGCAGCGCACGCGAGCCGATCAGCCAGGTCATCGACTGCGAGAGGCCGGCCAGCATCGAGGCCACCGTGAACAGCACGATGCTGCCGATGAAGATCGACTTGCGGCCGAAGAGGTCGCCGAACTTGCCACCGAGGATCGTGGCGATCGTCTGGGTGAGGAGGTACGCCGTCACCACCCAGCTCATGTGCTCGGCCCCACCGAGGTCGCCGACGATGGTCGGCAGGGCGGTCGCGACGATGGTCGAGTCGAGGGCCGCGAGCAGGATCCCGCCCATGATCAGCGCGAAGGCGACGTTGCGCGCGGACGACCCGAGAGGCTCCGGGTCGTCGGTTGCAGAGAGGTCGTCGACGACGGCCTCGGCCTGACTCATAGCGGCCACCCTATGCCCGCCCGGAGCCCGCGTGAACGACTACGCGACGTCCCTCACCGCCGCCGCGACCGCGGACGCACCACGGCGACTGAGCACGATCGTGTAGTGGTTGACGTCCGGCACGGGCCGCACGTCCAGATCGGGCCAGCGCTCCTCGAAGGCATCGACCGTCGCCTGCGGATACAGGCCGGGCGGGTCGTCGGCGAAGCCGCGCGGCGCGTGCAGGAACACGCGCGGGTGCAGGGGATGCTCGACCGCATCGGCGAAGACCGCGCTGTCGAGCAGGTCGAGCTGGTCCGCCTCCACCGCGTCGGGGTCGGCGCTCGGTCGGCCCGGGTCGTCGGGCAGGTCGTAGTCGGCGTACTCCTCGACCTCCGGGCTCCAGTCGTGGGCGAACGCCGGGTGGCCGCGGAACCAGTCCCGGTAGCCCTCGCGCGTGTACGACGCCTGGAGGCGGTCCTTGATCGGCTGGAGGCCCGCCAGGGTCGCCGCCGCGTCGACGGGTGGGAACGGCAGGCCACCGTCGACGAGCACCAGCGCGCGCACGAGGCCGGGATCCCGAGCGGCCAGCACCGTGGCGACGAACGCCCCCATCGAATGGCCGACGACGACGACCGGCTCGTCGGTCACGGCGCGGAGGACAGCGGCGCAGTCGTCGGCGTGGGCGACGAGCCCGACGGGACCGGGCAGGCGGTTCGAGCGACCGCGACCACGCAGGTCGGGCGCCACGACCGGCCGGTCGAGCTCCTGGGCGAGGAACGGCCACGACCGCGAGGACGAGGTGATCCCGTGGATCGCGAGCACGGGCACGCCCGTGCCGGGCCAGGTGGCGACCCGCAGGAGCCCTCCGGCGACCGGGACGTCGACGGCATCGGGCATGGACTCAGGTCTACCACCCCGGAATCGGATCGACACCGGAGCCGTCCTGCGCTGGGGTGGACCCGTGACCGGGCCGCTCCACGAGGACGAGCTCGCGATCGACGAGCCCCTCGTACGATCGCTGCTGGCCGCCTCCTGCCCGTCGTACGCCGCGCTGCCACTGCGCCGCCTCGACGCGACGGGCTCGAGCAACGCACTGTTCCGGCTCGGCGACGACCTGCTCGTGCGGCTGCCGCGTCAGCCGGGCGGCACCTCCGCGATCGAGAGCGAGCGACGCTGGCTCCCCTACGTCGCGGCTTCGCTCCCGGTGCCGGTGCCCGAGATCCTGGCGGTCGGCGAGCGCGGCTTCGGCTACCCGGAGCGCTGGTCGGTGGTCCGTTGGTTGGAGGGCGAGGTGCCGACCGGGCCGGCCGGTGACGCGGCGCCTCGGTCGGCGCTGGCGCGCGACCTGGCATCGGTCGTCACGGTGCTCCGCGAGCTTCCGGTGCCGGACGAGGCGGTGGCCGATCCGGGGCTTCGCTGGTACCGCGGTGAGCCACTGGCACGGATGGACGCCTCGACGCGGGAGGCGATCGAGTCGTGCCGAGCGATCTCCGGGCTGGACCTCGACCTCGACGCCTGCGCGGAGGTGTGGGCGACGACGATGGGCTTGCCCGGCGTCCGCGAACCGGTCGCGCCTCGCTGGCACCACGCGGACCTCGTCGCCGAGAACCTCCTGGTCCGCGGTGACCGCCTGGCCGCGGTGCTCGACTTCGGAGGTCTGGCCGTGGGCGATCCCACCGTCGACCTGACCGTCGCATGGGACGTGTTGGACCCTGCCGCCCGAGGGACCTTCCGCGACCTGGTCGGGGTCGACGAGGCGACCTGGCTGCGCGGCCGCGGCTGGGCCCTCGCGCTGGGGCTGATGACGTTCCCGTACTACTGGTCGACCATGCCCACCCGCTGCGCCCAGCGCCTGGCGATGACCCGCGCCGTCCTCGCCGACGCCGCCGGCTGAGGGAGCCCGCCGGCCGAGGGTCCCGCTCGTCGGCCGGTTCGTCGGTCGAGCAGGTCCGTTCGTCGGTCGAGCGGAGTCGAGACAGGTCCGCGTTCGTCGGTCGAGCGGGTGCGTTCGTCGGTCGAGCGGAGTCGAGACCCAGGTCCGCGTTCGTCGGTCGAGAACGTGCGTTCGTCGGTCGAGCGGGTGTGCGTTCGTCGGTCGAGCGGAGTCGAGACCCAGGTCCGTGTTCGTCGGTCGAGGCGGCTCGTTCGTCGGTCGAGCGGAGTCGAGACCCAGGTCCGTGTTCGTCGGTCGAGATCGGGTCGCGTTCGTCGGTCGAGAGACGTCGTGTTCGTCGGTCGAGCGGAGTCGAGACCCCTCTACCGCGGCGGCTACTCGTGTTCGCGTTCGTGTTTGTCGGTACGGCGGTTCTGCTGGTGGCGGCCGGTGACGAAGACGAGGGGTGTGGTGGCGGTGGGTGGTGGGTTGCGGTGCCTCCGCCCGTCCGCTCCCGTCTCGCCGTTGCCTGGGGTGCTCGCTGGGGTGGCGGTCTTTTCCTCTTGTGGACGGTAAACGGGCTCGGAAAGTATTTTCTGTGGATTATCTCGAATATCGGGATAAACCCTGTGGATATCGCTTCCACTGTCGGTGGTCCCTGATTGCCTCTCCGTATGTCGATCTCGGAACCCGCCCCCACCGCCGGCACCGCCGGCGGCCGGTGGTGGTGCTGGCCGACGTGGTCGCGGCGGTCCGGGACCTGGCCCAGGCCTTGTGGTCGGCACGCTCCGACGACGAGCTGGTCGAGGTCGTCGGGCTGGTCCAGCAGGCCACCTCGGCCCTGGCCGCGGTCGAGGCGGGGGCGGTGGTCGAGGCCGACACCCGCGACCTGGCCCAACAGACAGCTGGGGTACGGGTCGACCGGGGACTGGGTCACCCACCTGGCCGGACTCCGCAAGGGCGAGGGCAAACGCCGGGTCAGGCACGGCGCACGCGCTGTGCGGTCCGCTGGCCCGCACCCGGGAGGCCCTGGTGGCGGGCACCTGCTCGCCGGCCCAGGCCGAGGTGATCGTCACCGCGGTCGAGGACCTGCCGCCCCAGGAGTGGACCCGCCGCCGGGGGGAGAAGCTCATGCTCCACCACGCCCAGTGCCTGGACGCCACCGACCTGGCCCGGGCCGGTCGGCACCTGGTCGAGGTGGTCGACCCCGACGCCACCGACCGCAGACTCGAAGCGGCCCTGGACCGCGAGGAACGCGCCGCACACCTGGACCGACACCTCTCGATCCACCCCGACCGGGCCGGCGGGATCCGGATCCGCGGCCGCGGCACCGCCGAGGACGGCGCCCTCCTCCACGCCGCCCTCCTCCCCCTCACCCGCCCCACACCCGCCACCCCCGCGACCGACGCCGACGTGGACGAGACGACCGGTGAAGCCCGTGACCACGCCGGGAACTCCCGGGACCCGCGGGAGCACGGCGCCCGGCTCTGGGACGCCCTGATCACCCTGGCCCAACACGGCCTCGACACCGACCTGCTGCCCCAGACCCACGGCACCCCCGCCCGACTCCTGGTCACCCTCGACCACCAGAGCCTCAAAGACGGACTCCGGGCCACACGGCGTCGGGACCACCGCCGACGGCACCGAGCTCCCACCCGGGGTGCTGCGCCGGCTGGCCTGCGACGCCGAGATCATCCCCGCCGTCTACGGCAGCCACGGCGAGGTCCTCGACGTCGGCCGGCTCCGCCGCCCGGTCACCCCCGCGATCTGGACCGCCCTGATCCTGCGTGACCGACACTGCACCTTCCCCGCCTGCACCCGCCCCCCGGTCATGTGCCACGCCCACCACCTCACCCACTGGGCCGACGGCGGCCACACCACCCTCGACAACCTCGCGTTGCTCTGCGGCCACCACCACCGCACTCATCCACCATTCGCCCTGGGACATCCGCCTCAACCCGGCCGACCGACAGACCCGAATACCAACCACCACCGAAACCCGACATCCACACCCGCAGTGGATCCGATACCGACCACGAAGGGAGTGAGGCGCAGCGTTCAGCGCGTCTCGAGGACGACGAAGAGGACGAGCAGGAAGGTGAGCATCAGCGCGCCGCCGAGGAGCCAGCGGTAGAGGCCGAAGCCGTGCGCCCGCAGATGGTCGACGCGTGCCACGTCACCCCGCCGCTTGGCACGAGCGATCTCGAAGGCGATCGCCGCGCGGTAGCCGACGTACGCCACGGCGAGCAGCGGCACCACCACCTTGAGCCACATGCTGGGAGCATCGCACGCCGTGCTGCAACGCCGGCCGCGACGCCCTGCTCCGAGTCGCGGCACCGGGGGCGGAGGGGCTCAGCGCAGAGCCAGCAACCGATCCACGGCCGCGTCGACCAGACGCAGCCAGCGATCGCCGCCGGGATCGTTCGCGACCTGCTGCGACGCGAGACCGGTGAGGACGGCGGTCCACAGGTCCACCTCGGCGGGGTCGCTCACACCGGCGACGGCGAGGACCTCGACGAGCTCGGCCAACGTCCGAGCGGCCAGCGCCATCGACTCGGGCGACGGTTCGAACCCCGGTGCGCTGAACTGGAACAGCAGCTGGAAGCGCACCGGTTCCTCCGCCGCGAACGTGACGTAGAGCCGCGCCGCCGTCGCCAACAACGCACGCGGTTCGTCCGGCCGCTCGGTGGCGTCGATCCGCTCGGCGAGCTGTCGGTACCCGTCGGCGAACATCAGGTCGAACAACGCGTTCTTGGACTCGGCGTACACGTAGAGGGAGGGCGCGCGCATCCCGACCTCGGCGCCCAGGTCGCGCAGCGTCCAGCCGGTCAGACCTCGCTCGCGCGACAGCCCCCATGCGGCGTCGAGGATGCGCCGGATCGTCTCCTGCCGACGTACGGCGCGTGGCGAGGGCATGGGTGAGGTTGGTGAGGCGGCTGGCACCTCAGCTCCTAACCAGGTGAGGGACGACTCTTGACGTGGGTGCCACGGTAGCAGCAAACTCCTAACGACGTTAGGTGTTTCCGGCGGCCGCGGCCCCTGAGAGGAACCAGGAGTGAGGATGTCCGACATGACGAGGACGCCGGGGCACACCGCGGCGCGGTCGCTGACCTATGCGCAGTGGATGAGCGCCGCCGAGGAGGAGCGGACACGCGTGCTGCGGCTCCTGGCCGGACTGACCGACGACCAGTGGCAGGCGCCCACGGACTGCGAAGGCTGGTCGGTGCGCGACATCGTGGCACACCTGGCCGGCGCCGCCGCGAGCACCGCCACGCTGCGCGAGCTCGTCCGCCAGGCCTGGCTCGGGCGACGACTCGGCCCGCGGGGCGACCTCGTCGACCGGATGAACCAGGTCCAGGTCAGCGAGCGCGGCGGGCTGTCGGCGGCCGGCCTCACGGCCGACCTCGAGCTCCAGACGCGTCGTGGGCTCGCGGCACGGCGACGATTGCCCGCGCCGCTGCGGGCTCTGCCCCTGCCGTTCGGCCCTCCACTCGGCACCCGACCCCTGGGCTACCTGATGGGCCGGATCTACACCCGCGACGCGTGGATGCACCGGATCGACCTCGCGCGCGCCACCGGCGCCCCTCTCGAGCTCACCGCCGCGCACGACGGTGCGCTCGTCGAGGACGCCGTCGCCGAGTGGGCCGCGGCGCACGACGCGGCGTACGACCTCGTCCTCACCGGCGAGGCGGGTGGCACCTGGCGCGCTGGTGCGCCGGTCGCGCCGGTGCGGCTCGACGCGATCGACTTCGTGCGCACCCTGTCGGGGCGCGCCTCCGGCGAGGGGCTGCTCGCCCAGGGCGTGCCCTTCTGAGGGTCCCTCAGGTGGCGGCGAGCTCGTCGAGCATCCGGTCGCTGGCCCCGATCAGGACCGAGAGATGGCCCTCGCCCGGCTCGAGGTGCGCGGTGACTCCCGGGATCCGTTCGGCGAGCCACTGCCCATGGGCGAAGGGGACCATCAGGTCCTCGCTGCCCTGCCAGAGGTACGTCGGCACGGCGATCGCGCCGAGGTCGAAGCCCCAGGGCCGGGTGAAGGCCAGGTCGTCGTCGAGCCAGCCGTCCATTCCTCGGGAGACCGCCTGCCGGAACTCGGCAGCGAGGTAGTCGGCGAACTCTCCGGTGAGCGCCGCCTCGTCGACCGGGGGGAGCAGCGTGTCGAGCGAGGCGACGACGTCGGCGGCCGTCAGGTCGACCAGCTCGGGTCGGACGTCGTCCAGCCACGCGCGCAACGCAGCCTCGCCCTTCAGTGCCTCACCGAACTCGACGACGTTCTCCTCACCCATGCCGGCCAGGAAGTCGACGCCCTCGGCGTCGTACGGCGCGACTCCGGCGATGCAGAGCACGCCGCGGACGCGGTCCGGCAGGAGCGCACCCGCGGCCAGTGCGTGCGGCCCACCCCCCGACCAGCCGGCGATCACACAGGTCTCCGCACGCAGGTGGTCGAGGACGGCCGCCACGTCGTCGGTGTCGTCGGCGATCGAGCGGCCGGCGCGGCGGCTCGAGGCGCCGTACCCGGGTCTCGACCAGGTGACCAGCCGCATCCCGCGCGCGGCGGCACCGCGTGCGTAGCGGCCGTACTGGACCGAGGCACCGGGGGTGCCGTGGCAGAACAGCAGCACCGGCGCGTCGTCGGGCCCGCTCACCTCGAGCTCGAGGTCGCGCCCGTCGCGCAGCGTGATCAGGGACATGGCGGCTCCTCGGTCGGGGACGGGGTCATCGTGCCGGTCAGAAGTCGCGGCGACCGCGCAGGGAGTCGCCGCGGTCGGCACGGGTCCGCTCGTAGATCGCCACGCGCTGCGCTCCGGGGCTCAGCACCTCGACGGCGTCGCCGTAGGGGAACTCGAAGCGCTCGCCGGCCTCGATGCCGCGGCCGGCCAGGTCGGCGACCGACGCGGCCAGGTCGTCGACGCGGTAGACGAGCACCGGGGCGTCTCCCTCGAGATGCTGGGCCAGCACGAACCCGGGGCCCTCCCCGAGGGACACCATCGCGACCCGGGTGTCGAACCGCTCGACGGCGAACCCGACCTCACCGCCGGCCCGGGTCCAGTACGCGAGGTCGGCGGCGACGTCACGGCTGGGCAGGTAGACGAAGTCGAGCGGGCCGAACATCAGTGGGCGGGCCCGTCGGTGTTGTACGTCGGGTCGCCGGCGCCGCAGCGCACGATCACCGCCCGCGCGGGCTCACCGGAGGGGTTGGACTCGCGGTGGACGGCTCCGGCCGGCACCCGCAGGAAGTCGCCGGGACCGGCCTCGACGACGTGGGCGCCCCCGGGACCTGACTCCAGGCGCATCCGTCCGCTCACCACGTAGAGCGTGGTCTCGTAGTCGCCGTGGTGGTGCCACGCGGACACCGCTCCCGGCTCGGTGTCGACCGTCCCGCTCCACATCCCGTCGGCGTGGGTCGCCACCTGGCGCGACATCCCCGGCGTCGGGTCGGCGTCGGTCAGCTCGGTGGCGGGCACCATCGAGCACGGCTGGGCGGGGTCGCGGCTCACCCGGCTCAGGCTAGGCGAGGCGGACGGTCGTCACCAGGGTGGTCACCGACGGTGCCGGCGGCGTCGACCCGAAGCCGAAGCCCGGCTCCGGGAGGACCCGTCCCAGCGTACCGAGGTCGCGGCCGCGCCAGGTGCCACGCAGTGCGTCGACGGCGTGGTGGTCGGTCGCACCGTAGGTCTCGATCCGACCGCCGCCGGCCGAGCCCCGGGTGCGGACGCCGCGCATCACGGTGCGGGCCACGGGATCGGTGACGCGGCACCAGGCCGGCGAGGTCGCGAGCGGGGCGGGGACGAGCCGCAGCGCGCGCCCGAGCGTCGTACGCCGACCCACGTCGTAGGACACGGCGAGCTCGCCCGCCTCCATCGAGACCACCGCACCGGACCGCCGGACCACCACGGGCACCACCTCGACCACGTCGAAGGCATAGGTACCGGCGACGAACTCGGCGATCTCGTCGGAGGGCGCGAGCAGCCGGCGGGTGCCGTCTGCCTGGGCGAGCATCACGTCGGCGAACGCGCCGTACGGCGACTCCTGCCACTGCCCCACCACGATCCGGACGCCGCTGGTCGACCCGAGCCCGGCGATGGTGCCGCGGAACCGGTGCCGGTGGGGGCGTGCCCTAGACGCCCGTGCCAAGACGGTCGAGCCGCTCGCGCAGGTGGGTGACGGTCTTGCTGGCCAGGAGGGGGAGGTACACCGCCACGAGCGGCACCGCGATCCTGGCGGCGCCGTGGAAGGCGAACTGCGCGTCGTAGGTCACCTGGGTGCTGCCGCCGGAGGCCTGCAGGCTGATCCGGTCGTGGCCCGTGAACTGCTCGTTGTGGCCCTCGAAGTGCAGGAAGGTCGGCGGGTTGAGCTCCCGGGCGACGTACTCCACGGTCGTCGTCCGGCCCAGGAACGACGACACGTTGCGGTAGCGGGTCCCGACACCGCCGTCGCCGTCCACCCGCCGGCACTCCACCGTGCCCGGGTCCCACTCCTCGGCGTTCGAGAAGTCCGAGAGGAAGGCGTAGACCACGTCGGGAGGGCTGGTCGTGACGAAGGTGCGGTGCGCGGAGAGCATGCCGCCACGCTAGCCGGGGGTTCCTCAGGGATGCTCCACCCCCAGGGCGCCCTACGCTGGCGGGATGTACGAGGACGCCGACCGGTTGCTGGCCGAGCGCGAGGCCACGCTCGAGGCCGAGCTGGCCCAGCTGACGAAGCCTCCGAGCGAGCTGGGCGCCATCTCGTTCGGCAAGCGCATCGGCGAGGGCACGTCGATGGCCGTCGACAGGCTGACGGCGGTGTCCACCCAGGAGTCCCTCCTCGTCACCCTGGAGGAGGTCCGCCGCGCCCGTCGGCGGATCGTCGACGGCACCTACGGCACCTGCGAGGTCTGCGGCGAGCCCATCCCCGAGGCCCGGCTCGAGGCGAGACCCTGGGCCAACCGCTGCGTCGAGCACAGCTGACGAGCGTCGTAGGCCGGAGGTGGTCGGCCGACTGCCGATACAGTGAGCGGCGGAGTGCCGGGAAGTCTGGTCGGCGGACCTGTCACCGACCCCAGGAGCCCCGCGTGCACGACGTCGTCCCCTTCGCGCTGGCAGTCGTCGTGGCCGCCCTCGCGCTGCTGGCGGCGGTCGGGTCGAGCCGGATCAGCGAGTGGGCCCGCATCCCCACCCCGGCCATCTTCCTGGTCGCCGCGTCGATCTGTGCCGACCTGTTCCCCTCCCTCGGCTCGCTCTCGATCCGTGCCGACCAACGCATCGTCACCGTCGCCCTGGTCCTGATCCTCTTCGACGGCGGCATGCACATCGGGCTGGACCGCTTCCGGCCGGTGGCCGCCGGCGTGGTGTGGCTCGGGGTCGCAGGCACCTTCGTCACCGCCGGCGCCCTGGCCGTGCTGGCCCACGCGCTCTTCGACTTCGACTGGCGCGCCGCCCTGCTGGTCGGCACGGCGCTGGCGCCGACCGACCCGGCCGTCGTCTTCTCGGTCCTGGGCCGCCGCGAGGTGGTCGGACGCACCGGCACGCTGCTCGAGGGCGAGTCGGGTGCGAACGACCCGGTCGGCATCGCGCTGATGCTCGCGATCCTCGGCACCAGCGGCGTCGGCTGGGGTGCGGTCACCCACGGGGCCACCGAGTTCGCGGTGCAGATGGTGCTGGGCATCGCCTGCGGCATCGCCGGAGGGATGGGTCTGCGGTGGCTCCTGCACCACCTCCCGCTGCCCAACGAGGCGCTCTATCCCCTCCGCACGGTGGCCTTCGCGCTCCTGGTCTACGGCGTCACGACGCTCGCCCACGGGTCCGGGTTCCTCGCCGTGCTGCTCACCGGGATCCTGGTGGGCGACACCCGGGCGCCGTACAAGCGCGAGATCGAGCGCTTCGCCTCCGCCGCCGGCAGCCTGGGTGAGATCGTCGCCTTCACCGTGCTGGGGCTGTCGATCCCGATCTCCGAGGCCCTCGGTGGCGGCCGCGCCTGGACCGGCGTCGCGCTGGCCGTGCTCCTGATCCTGCTGGTCCGCCCGTTGTTCGTCGGGCTGCTGATCGCACCGCTCCGCCTGCGGCGCGGCGAACGCGCGTTCGTGCTCTGGGCCGGGCTCAAGGGCGCGGTCCCGATCCTGCTCGGCACCTACGTCGTCGCCGAGGGTGTCGCGGGCGCCGACCGGATCTACGCGGTGATCTTCGTGGTGGTGCTCGTGTCGGTGGTGGTGCAGGGAGGGCTGGTCCCGACCCTCGCGCGGTGGTGGCACGTCCGGATGCGGGTGGTGGAGCCGGAGCCCTGGGCGCTCGGCATGCGCTTCCGCGACGAGCCGGAGGGTCTCCATCGGTTCGTCGTCGCCCGGGGGTCCGCGGCCGACGGCTCGACCATCGCGGACCTGCCCCTCGAGGAGGACGTGTGGATCAGCATGGTGAGCCGCGACGGCCGCCTGGTCCAGGTCAGGGGTACGACGGTGCTCCGGGCCGGCGACGAGGTGCTGGCCCTGGCCTCCGACGGAAGCGTGATCGCGCGCCTCTTCACGCAGACCTGAGGCCGCCCCGGTCAGCCCGCCGTGGCGTCCAGGATCAGGCGCACCGTGTCGTCCACCCGGCTGTACTGAGGCCAGTGGCCGCTGTGGAGGTCGACCCAGCGCACGTGGCGGAGCCGGGCGATCTCCTCCGTGCCGGACTCTCCCGCGTCGGTCCACGCCTGGAGCTGCGCCGCGTCGTACTCCGCGGTGATCATCGTGACCGGCAGGTCGTAGAGGCCGTCGTCGCCGAAGCCGAGGCCGTCGGTGACGGCGCGGACCGGCGACGGCACCGACCCGGCGCGGATGCGCTCGCGGAGGTCGTCGTCGAGGTCGGCGACCATCTCGTCGTCGAAGAAGTCCCACGCAGGCAGCGGCACGTCGCTGCCCTCCACCGGGAACATCGACGTCGGACTCGTCGGGGACGCCCGGCTCGCTGGCGAGGAACACCACGCCCGCGACGCGGTCGAGTCGCGCCGCCGCGGCCGCCCAGGCGAGGACCCCACCCATCGAGTGACCCACCAGGAGGACCGGTCCGTCGGTCGCGTCGATCGCGGCCACGACGGCGTCGACGTGGTCCTGGCGGGTGACCGCGGCTCGGTCCGCATCACCGGACTCCATGCCGGGCAGGGTCAGGGCGTGGGCACGGTGGCCGGCCTCCTCCAGGGGCGGCACGATCGCGTCCCACGATCGAGCGGTCAGCCACAGGCCCGGGATCAGGATGATGTCCATGCCGCAGACGCTAGGGCACGGCACCGACAGTCTCCCGGACGCAGCGAGGCCGGCGGGGCCGGCCCGGCGCTCCCGGGAGGTCGCAGGGATCCGTCGGGAGCCCCCGCTCCGGGGACGCGTGTGACGCGGAGGTCAGTCGTCGACGGCCACGCCGCGCGGGAGGTGGCGCACCGACGGCAGCCGCAGCACGAGCAGGGCGACGACGATGCCGATCGCGCTCATCGCGTAGAGGCTCGCGAAGAGCCCGAACGTCGCGGCCGCGAGCCCGACCAGCAGGTTGCCCAGCGGGATCACCCCGGTGGTCGACAGGTAGTCGTAGCTCGACACCCGCGACAGGGCGCCCGCCGGGATGTGCTCGCCCAGCGAGGTCTCCCAGAGCGTGAACATGCCCGTCACGCAGATCCCGGTCAGCAGCTCCAGCCCCCCGATCCCCCACACCGGCAGGTGGCTGCCGATGATCGCGGCCTGGCAGGACGCGCCGACGAGCATCAGCGCGCCGACCCGGAGCGCGTAGGAGGGGCGCCAGCTCAGCAGCAGCACGTCGCCGAGGATGTTGCCCAGCCCGAACAGCGCCGTGACGAGCGCCCAGGAGCGAGCGCCGTCGTACTCCTGGAGCATCAGCACCGGGCCGACCACGAAGATCGACGGCAGGACCACCGCGTGGTAGACGCTGAAGCCGCTCGAGGAAGCCCAGCACCCACGGACGCGAGCGCACCTCCTGCCAGCCCTCGCGCAACGACGTGCCGAACGACGTCGTGGTGGCGGTCGGGTCCTCCTCGGCCAGCGCCTCCGACACCACGGCCGGACGTAGCGGCAGCAGGAGCACGACCGAGACCGCGAAGCGTCGCCGCGTCGAGCAGCAGGGCGCTGCCCCGGTCCGCCGGCGTAGGCGATCAGCAGCCCGGCCACCACGGGCCGATGACGTTGCCGAGTGAGAAGGTCAGGCCGCGCAGGGCGTTGGCCGGCTGGATGTTGGCCGGGGTCACCGTGGTCGGCAGCAGACCGCTGAAGGCCGGGGCGAAGAACGCGTCGGCCGCCCCGAAGACGGCCGCCAGCACGACCAGCTGGGGGATGCGGGCCGTGTCGGTGAGCAGCAGCACCGCGGCGATCGCCTGGGTGACCAGGCGTACGGCGTCCGAGGTGATCAGGATCCGCTTCCGGTCCCACCGGTCGGCCCAGACCCCGGCCGGGAGGGCGAGCAGCACGAACGGCAGGAACTGCGCGGCAGAGGTGAGCGCGACGTCGCCGACGCCGCCGCCGACGGCCAGCACGGCGAACGGGCATCGCGACGCTCGTCACCCGGTCGCCGAGGATCGACAGCACCTGGCTGCCGAAGAGCAGCCGGTACTGCGGCTCCTCCCGCAGCACGGCCGGGATGCGCAGGCGTCGTGTCAGCACGGGCGCCAGCATCGCGGATCGCGGCGCCGGGGTCGCCGGGTTGTCCGCTGGGCGAGTCGGTCAGCCGGGTGCGCTTCTGGCGGCGGAGCACCGCCTGGGCGCCCTCGACGTAGAGGTCGATCCCGAAGGTGTAGTAGGCCGCCTCGTCGTCGCAGTCGGTCAGCGGCCCGGCGGCGGCACGCACGTGGGGGTAGAGCTCCGCGGGAAGCCCCTCGACATGGGCGCGCTTCTCCGCGAGCAGCGCGTCGCGCTGGTCACGCGCGGACTGGCTCTCGGCACCGGGCAGCTGGGTGACCAGCATCATCGCGGTCTGAAGACCCATCCGGGCCAGGTCTGCGGCGTGCTCGCGGGTGAAGCCGGCATCCTCCAGCAGGGCCAGCGTGAACTCCGTCAGCCGCAGTCCCGGCTCGGTGACCAGGACCCGCGGGAACACCAGCTCGGCGGCGGCCGGATGGGCGCCAGGCCGGCGATCAGCGCCTCGACCACGCCACGCAGCTGGACGTGCCACGGACCCGTCGCCGGCGGTGGCGCGACGCCGGCGAGCAGGGCATCGCCCATCGCCGCGAACAGCTCGTCCTTGTTCGCGACGTGCCAGTAGAGCGCCATCGGCGTCACGCCGAACTCCTGCGCGATCCGGCGGATCGTCACCGCGTCGGGACCCTCGTCGTCCATGACGGACAACGCCCGCTCGACGATGCTTCGCGGCTCAGGTCGCTCTTGGTGGCAGTGGCAGCTCCGGGGGGTCATGATCAGAACTATACACGATAAGGCTTGACAACTATACGTCGTACAGCGTTTCCTGTACGACATACATGTACGACGTATAGGAGACGTGACATGACCAAGAACCGCTGGGCACTCGTGGCGGTGGCACTCGCCACCTTCATGACGTACCTCGACAACAACATCGTCAACGTGGCGATCCCCGACATCCAGCGCGAGCTGGGGCTGTCGACCGCCGGCATCGAGTGGGTGGTGAGCGGCTACATCCTCACCTTCGCCGGGCTGCTGCTGGCGGGTGGCCGTCTGGCCGACGCCTTCGGCCGGCGCCGACTCTTCCTGATCGGGCTCGGGGTCTTCACCGCCTCCTCCCTGGTCGCGGGCTTCGCCGGAGGCGCCGGTGACCTGATCGCGGCCCGGGCCCTGCAGGGGATCGGCGCCGCGCTGGTCACCCCGACCACGCTGGCGATCATCAGCGCCACCTTCACCGACCCCCGCGAGCGCAACGCGGCGGTGGGCGTCTGGGGTGGCGTCGGCGCCCTCGCGCTGGCGGTCGGACCGGTGCTCGGCGGCCTGCTGACCCAGCACGTCTCGTGGGAGTGGATCTTCTGGATCAACGTCCCGGTCGGCATCGCGACCATGGCGCTGGGCGCCTGGGCGATCACCGAGTCACGCGAGGCAGAGGCCCGACGCCTCGACCTGCCCGGGCTCGCCCTGTCCACGGTTTCGCTGTTCATGCTGACCTGGGCCCTGATCGAGGGCCACGACCGCGGCTGGACCTCCGCCGCCATCCTCGGCGCCTTCGCTCTCGCGGCGGCAGCGGCGTTCGCGTTCGTCCTGGTCGAGCGCCGGGTCGCCCAGCCGATGGTCGACATCAGCCTGTTCCGGCAGTCGTGAGTTCAGCGGCGGCATCGTGGCCGTGATGCTGTGGGCCTTCGGCCTGTTCGGCATCTACTTCTTCACCTCGCTGTACCTGCAGGGCGTGCTCGGCTTCTCACCGACCAAGGCAGGCGCGGCGTTCGTGCCGATGGCCGCTGCTGATGGCGGGCTCGGCGATCGTGTCCGACCGGGTCGCGGCCCGGTTCGGTGCCTACCGCTCGACCGGCTTCGGGCATGCTGGCGATGGGCCTGGGGATCGGCTCCACCGCGCTGCTCGGCACCGACGCGTCGTTCCTCTCCTTGATGCCGAGCTTCGCGGTGATCGGCCTGGGCGGTGGGATGACCATCCCGCTGACCGCGACCGTGCTGAGCGCGATGCCGACCAGCCAGGCGGGCGTCGCCTCGGCGGTCTTCAACGCCTCGCGCGAGGTGGCCGGACTGCTCGGGATCACCGTGATCGGCGCGGTGCTGACCAGCCGTCAGGGTGCCGCGCTGGCCGCGGGGCACACCCCGGCCGATGCCTACCTCATCGGCTTCCACGCCGGCCTGCTGCTCGCGGCAGCGCTCGTGATCGCCGGCGGCGTGACGGCGTACGTCGCGCTGCGCCGGCCCACCGGGCGCCCCAGGCGGAGACGGCCGCCGACGACCTGGTTCTCGCCGGCTGACCCCGCGTCGTAGGGTCGACGGATGCACCGGCTCTCCCGCCGGTGCATCCGTCGACCTTCGGAGGCGCCCGCCGATGTCCGACCCCGCACCGCGTCCGCACGGCACGTGGACCCCGGCCGCGCCGTCGTACGGTCGCCACGGTGGTCGCGGCGACGCTCGTCGCGATCTCCTGGTCACCGGGGTGACCGTCGCGGTGCTCTACCGCCACTACAACCACAACCTCGACGTCGAGGACATCACGCCCGAGCTCGGCAACGACCGGCCGACCGCCCCACCGGTGACCGCCCAGAAGGGGCCGGTCAACATCCTGGTGATGGGATCGGACAACCGCGACGCGCCCGGGGACCACATCGACGACCTGACCGGCATCGGCCAGCGGTCCGACACCACGATCCTGCTGCACCTGTCCGGCGACCGCCGACGGGCGTACGGCGTGAGCGTGCCCCGCGACTCGATCGTGGACAGACCGGCGTGTCTGGGCCCCGACGGCCAGCAGATCTCCCCGCCGGCGACCGCGGTGATGTGGAACGACGCCTTCAACATCGGCGGTCCCGGCTGCACGGCCCGGCAGTTCGAGCAGCTGACCGGGATCCGGATCGACCACTACGTCGTCGTCGACTTCGCGTCTTTCGAGGGCATGGTCGACGCGATCGGCGGGGTCGAGGTCTGCATCCCGCAGCCGATCGTCGATCCGAAGCACGGCATCAACATCCCGGCCGGGACCCGCCGGCTCACCGGCCGGACGGCGCTGAACTACGTGCGAGCGCGCTACACCATCGGGGACAAGTCGGACCTCGGCCGGGAGAAGCGCCAGCAGGCGTTCGTCGCCTCCATGTTCCGCCAGGTGCTGAGCGCCCACACGCTCGCCGACCCGCTCGCGGTGACCGGGTTCCTGAACTCGGCGACCGCAGTCGCTCACCCTCGACCAGGACCTCGGCAGCCTGCGCAAGCTGGGCGCCCTCGGCTACGAGTTCCGCCACATCGGGCTCGACCGGATCCAGTTCCTCACCACCCCGGTCGAGGACTACCCGCCGAACATCGCCCACGTCGAGTGGACGCCCGCCGCCACGACCCTGTGGAACGACCTGCCGCGCCGACCGGCCGCTGCCCGCGTCACTGCTCTCCGGCTCGGTCGATGCCGGCCACGTGCCGGGCGTGAGCGGGCGCGGGCACGGACGCCACGGCGTCCGACGCCTACGGGCTCTGCACCTGACCGGAGCGGACGTGCCACCGGGCCCGCCCCCTGGAAGGACGGGCCCGGTGCCGTCGTGGGAGGAGGTCCGACTCCACCCGCGGCGTCATGCTCGCGTGCGGTGGCCACGACAGCGACTCGGTTTCGCGCACGTTTTTCGCCGTACGGACGAGGTGGTCTGGACCTGCGGTCCCTCAGCCCGCCGTACGGCGCGCCGGCGCTCTGCGCAGCGGCCTCCTGCAGCAGCTCCGACGGCGCGGCCGACCGGGGGTGCCGACGGCGGCCCCGTCGCGCACGTGGGCCACGATCCGGCGACGCGGCGTGGGGTTCACCAGCGGACGGCTCTCGACGCCCGGCATCGCGTCGGGGACGGCGAGGTCGGGCAGGATCGTGACGCCGATCCCGCCGGCCACGAAGGCCAGCGCGGTGTGGTGGTCGTCGGAGCGGGCCACGAAGCGCTGGGTGAAGCCGGCCGCCCGGCAGGCGTTGGCGATGATCCGCGAGCAGCCCGGTGTGGTGGAAGTCGTTGTCGACCATCGGGACGTCGGCCAGCGCCGCCATCGGGACCGGCCCGTCGTACTGCTCGAGCAGCTCGTGCCCGGTCGGGGCGACCAGGCGGTAGCCCTCCTCGGAGAGCACCAGCCGGCTGTAGCCGGGGCGCTCGGACCCGGGGTCGTCCGCCGACTCGTTGGCGACCTCGATGTCGCGCCGGGTCGGCTGGGCCTGGCCGGCCGTGCCGAGCTCGTCGAGGCTGAGCTCGAGGACCACGTCGGGGAAGTCGCGCTGGAGCCCCTGCGCGACGTAGGGCAGCCAGGACTGGGCCGCCGAGTCGAAGGTGCCGATCGTGACGCTGCCCGACCGTCCCTCGCGGAGGTGGTCGACCACGCCGCCGAGCCGGGTCAGGCTCCCCATCAGCTCGTCGCTCTCGGCGGCGAGCACCTTGGCGGTCGGCGTCGGCGCGATCCCGCGCCCGGCCTTCTCGAAGAGGACGAGCCCGGTCTCGCGCTGGAGGGCGGTCAGGTGCTGGCTGATGGCGGACGGGGTGTAGCCGAGATGGTCGGCCGCGGCCTGCACCGAACCGCTGGCCACGACCGCCCGGAAGACCCGGAGACGCTGGACGTCGAGCATCCCACCACTCTACAGCATCACTTCATGTTCCGTTAGTAACATTCGCTTGTGCTGAACGGTTATGGCCCGCACGATGGAGGCATGACACGAACCGAGAAGACCACGAGGAAGCGCCGGATCCGCAGGTCCCTGCGCTACAGTCTGGCAGGACACGCACCAACGCGAGCCGCGCGCAGTTCCGGCTCCCGCCGTACGACGACTACCTGCAGCACGAGCGCTACACGCACTGACCGTCGAGCCGCTCCGCAGGGAGCCGCTCGGCTCAGTGAGCGGAGTTCCTGCGGGCGTCGAACGACTGCCAGACGGCGGTCACGAGGATGGCGCCGGCCAGCGAGCCGATGATGCCGCTGGGGCGCAGGGCGAGGCCGTCGCCGGAGAGCAGGCTGACGAGCAGACCGCCCACGAACGACCCGATCAGCCCGGCGGCGAAGGCGCGCGGCCAGTTGATGGTCACGCCCGCGGCGCTGGACGATCAGCTGGGCAGCGGCACCGATGATCATGCCGAACAGGATGATGCCGAGCAGGAGCATGCCCCCACGCTAGCCCGCGCGGCGGCCGGTCTGGTCACCCGGACCGGGTGAACGACTCGGGACGGCCGCGACCGACGCAGCCAGGTTGTCGGCAGGTCGGGCGGGTGACGCTGGCAGCGTGATGCGTCCTGCGTGCGCTCGGCGGGCGACCTCCTGACACCCGTCGAGGTCGATCGGCGCCCGAGCGACGAGCGCGCCCGGACCCCTCGCCGACGGGTTCCGTGGGCGACGTCGGCGTGCGTCGCCGCTCTCTGCACGCTCGTGGCGTGGTCCCGGCTCCCGTTCCTGCGGTCGCCGTTGAGCCCCGACGAGGGCGGTTTCCTGCTCGTCGGCGGCCAGTGGGGCCCGGGCACCTCGCTCTACGGGAACTACTGGGTCGATCGACCGCCCATCCTGATCGGCGTCTTCGCGGCCGCGGACGCCCTCGGCGGTCGGCTGGCCCTGCGCCTGATCGGAGTCCTCGCCGTGACGCTGGCCGTGGCAGCGGCGGCCGGGGTCGGGTGGCATGCCTCGGGACGACGCAGGAGCGGCGCCGTCCTGGCGGCCCTCACCTGCGCGACGTTCCTGGCGACTCCCGTCTTCGGCACCCGGATGGTCGACGGCGAGCTCCTGGCCTCCCCGCTGGTGCTGGGCGGTCTCGCGGCCCTGCTCGCGTCGTACGACCAGGCGGCGGTGGCCGCGTCGTCGTCCTGCGGTACCATGGCCGGCGCGCTCGGCCGGCGCCGCCTTCCTGGTCAAGCAGGACATGCTCGACGTCCTGGTCGTCGTGGCCGTGCTCGCCGGGCACGACGCTCTGGCGACACGGCATCCGCCCCGCCGCCGGCGCGGTGCTCCCGGTCGCGGCCGGAGTCCTGCTGACGACGGGCGCGGCCATGCTCGGAGCCGCGTCGCGGGGCACGCCGCCGACCGGGCTCTGGGAGGCCGTCGTCACCTTCCGCTTCGCGGCCGCCGGCATGCTCGGCTTCTCCGGTCCTGCGCTTGTCCCACCTCGCACACGACTACGTGGTGACCGGGGCCCTCGCCGTCACCGTCGTCGCCGTCGCGATCTGCCTCGGCGCGAGCAGACGCACGCGGGCGCACCCGCCCACCTCGGTGCCGTGGTGCACCGCGGCACTCGCGATGGCGTGCTGGGAGCTCGTCGCCGTGTGCGCAGGCGGGAGCTACTGGTCGCACTACCTGATCGGGCTGGTGCCGGGGATCACCTTCCTCGTCGCGGTGGCGCTCCGTGCTCCCGGTCGGGCCTCCCGCCTGGCGCTCGCGGGCGCTCTGGCGTACGCCGTCCTGGCCTCCGCGGTGAGCTGGTCGCTCCATCCCACGGCGTCCACGACGCCGAACGGCGACGAGGTGGCCGCCTCGTACGTCCGTCACCACGCACGCCCCGGCGACTCGGTGGTCGTCGCCTTCGGGCACGCCGACGTCGTCGAGGGACAGCGGTCTCGGCTCGCCGTACCCCTACCTCTGGGAGCTCCCGGCCCTCGTCAAGGACCCTCGGCTGACCACCCTCGACCGGCTCCTGACCTCGGCCGCCGCGCCGCAGTGGTTCGTGACCCGGGCCGACCTGTCGCAGTGGGGGCCCGCCGGCGCGCGGCTGCAGCACCTCCTCGACCGTCGCTACACGGTGGTCCGGCGCCCGGTTCGATGGGTGGTCCTCCACCTCACCCCGGGACGGCGAAGCGGAGGGCGCTGATGCCGCCGAGGTCGAGCCAGACCTCGTCGGGCGTGCGTACGACGCGCAGCAGGACGTCGGAGCAGGCGGGGCAGCGGCCGACCAGCCCCGGCTCGGGCCCGTAGACGACCAGCGTCGCGACGGGCGAGGACTGTCCGCACCCGCGGCACCGGGCCACGGCCGAGGTCACCTCGACGGCGAACACCTCCGACAGGGGTCCGGCCAGGGCGTTCCCGTCGTACGGGCCCGTGGTCCCGGTCTGGGTCATGGTGCGTCCTCTCTTCCTCTGGAACGGGGTGACTCGGTCAGGAGCCGCCGAAGCGTTCGGTCCGGATCCGCTCGGCGTCGTGGCCCGCCGCCGACCAGCAGCCCGGCCACCGCCTCGACGAGCGGGGTCGGGCCGCACACGAAGCAGGTCGGCTCGAAGTCGGGCGGCCAGCCGTGCGCCGCGAGGTCCTCGGCCCGGATCCGGCCCGCCGGCCGCGGTCCGTCGGCGGGCGCCTCGCGGGTGTAGACGTAGGCGAGGTCGAGGCCGCCGTCCTCCGCGGCCCGTCGCCGCAGCTCGGCGGCGTAGATCCGGTCCTCGGGCGTGCGCACCGAGTAGACCAACCGGAACGGCGCCCGGCTGACCCCCGCTCGAGCCCGGATCATCGCCATCAGCGGTACGACGCCGGAGCCGCCCGCGACGAGCAGCACCGGACCGGGCTCGTCGGGTCGCCACACGAACCAGCCACCGAGCGGCCCGCGCACCTCGACCCGGTCGCCGACCTCGAGGTCGTCGACGAGGAACGACGACACCTCACCGCCCTCGACGCGCTGGACCGTGATCTCGAGCCGGGTGCCGGTGGCCGGCGCGGCCAGGGAGTAGCTGCGGGCGGTCTGGTAGCCGTCCTCGGCGGTCAGCCGGACGTCGAGGTGCTGGCCGGCCAGGTGACCGGCCCACTCGTCGACCTCGAGGACCAGCGTGCGGGCGCTCGGCGACTCGGTCCGCCGCTCCCGGAGTACGGCGGGCCGCCAGGCGCGGCGCGCCGTCAGTCGCCCTGGTACCGCTGCTCGCGCCACGGGTCGCCGTAGTCGTGATAGCCGAGCTGTTCCCAGAAGCCGGGCTCGTCCTGGAGGAGCAGGTCGATCCCCCGCACCCACTTGGCCGACTTCCAGAGGTAGAGGTGCGGGACCAGCAGCCGCGCCGGCCCGCCGTGCTCCGCGGCGAGCGCCTCCCCGTCGTACTCGAAGGCCACCCAGGCCCGGCCGTCGAGCAGGTCCTCGAGCGGGAGGTTGGTGGTGTAGCCGCCGAAGCTGTGCACCAGCGCGAAGTCCGCGGCGGTCTCGACGTCCTCGAGCAGCGTGTCGAGGGAGACCCCGCGCCAGTCGGTGTCGAGCTTGGACCAGCGGGTCACGCAGTGGAGGTCGACGGTGACGGTCTCGGTGGGCAGGGCGGTCAGCTCGGCCCACGACCACGCGTGCTCGTCGCCCGACTCGGTCCGGACCGTGAAGGCCCAGCGGTCCAGCGGCACCTGGGGGGTCGGCCCGGCCGACAGGACCGGGAAGTCGTCGGTGAGGTACTGCCCCGGCGGCAGCCGGCCCTCGTCGTCGCGACGGCGCCCGTGGAACCCACGTGTGAAGACGCTCATGCTCGCTCCTCCCGGGTCCATCGTGCTGGACGGCGAGCGGTTTGGGCAGTGCCCGTCCGTCACGGGCCGGACACGTGCTCCACGCCCTCGCTGCTAGAGATGGTCGGGAACGGTCAGGGCGTCGGGGTCGCTGCGCGGCGGCACGTGCGCGAGCGCCGCCTGCACCAGGGCGTGCGCGAGGTGACGATGACCGTACGGCGCAGCCGGCCCACGCTGTCGTCGAGCAGCGACTCGACGGTGTCGCGCACCTCGCGGTCGGAGTACGACGGTCGGGTGCCGGTCGCGACCTCGACGTCGGGCAGCGCGACCAGGACCGGCAGGATCTCGCCGCCCAGCCGGTCGAGGAGCTGGAAGCGCTGGTAGCGGTCCAGCTCGTCCCAGACCGTGTCGATGTCGACCCGCCCGCGCCGGACGTCCTTGCGCTGGCTCGCCAGGACCGCCTTGGCGGCGCCGGTCAGCGCCGCCGTCAGCTCGTGCTCGGTGAATCGCACGGCGGCTCAGTGGGCCATGTCGACGAAGCGGGAGTAGTGCCCCTGGAAGGCGACCACGATGTCGCGGGTCGGGCCGTTGCGGTGCTTGGCCACGATCAGGTCGGCCTCGCCCGGGCGGGTCGACTCCTTCTCGTAGACGTCGTCGCGGTGGAGCAGCACCACCATGTCGGCGTCCTGCTCGAGCGAGCCCGACTCGCGCAGGTCGCTCATCATCGGGCGCTTGTCGCCGCGCTGCTCCGGCCCACGGTTGAGCTGGGAGAGCGCGATGATCGGGACCTCGAGCTCCTTGGCCAGCAGCTTGATCTGGCGCGAGAACTCCGAGACCTCCAGCTGGCGGCTCTCGACCTTGCGGCCCGAGGTCATCAGCTGCATGTAGTCGATCACGATCAGCCGCAGGTCGTGACGCTGCTTGAGCCGTCGCGCCTTGGCCCGGATCTCCATCATCGTCATGTTGGGCGAGTCGTCGATGAACAGCGGGGCGCTGGAGACCTCGGCCATCTTGCGGGCGAGCTTCTGCCAGTCGTCGTCGTTCATCTGACCGTTGCGGATGTGGTTCAGCGGGACCTTCGCCTCGGCCGACAGCAGCCGCATGGTGATCTCCGAGCGCGTCATCTCGAGGCTGAAGAAGCAGCTGGTCATGTTGTTGTGGATCGACGCGGCGCGGCACAGGTCGAGGGCGAGGGTCGACTTGCCCATGGCGGGACGGGCCGCCACGATCACCATCTGGCCCTTGTGGAGACCGTTGGTCAGGTCGTCGAGGTCGGCGAAGCCGGTCGGGACGCCGTAGAGGCCGGCCTCGCGGTTGCCGATCGCCTCGATCTCGTCGAGGACGCCGTCCATGATGTCGGACAGCGGCGCGTAGTCCTCGGAGGTACGGCGGTCGGTGACCTGGTAGACCTCGGCCTGCGCCGAGTCGACCATGTCGTCGACGTGACCCTGGCCGGCGTAGCCCATCTGCACGATCTTGGTGCCGGCGTCGACGAGGCGCCGCAGGATCGCCTTCTCGCGGACGATCTCGGCGTAGTAGCCGGCGTTGGCGGCGATCGGGACGTTGGCCGACAGGGTGTGGAGGTAAGGGGCGCCGCCGATCCGGGCGAGCTCGCCACGGCGCTGGAGCTCGTTGCCGACCGTGATCGGGTCGGCCGGCTCACCGCGACCGTAGAGGTCGATGATCGCGTCGAAGATGACCTCGTGGACGGGCCGGTAGAAGTCCACGCCGCGCAGGACCTCGCTGACGTCGGCGATGGAGTCCTTGGACAGCAGCATCGAGCCGAGCACGCTCTGCTCGGCGGCGTTGTCCTGCGGCGGGGTGCGGTCGCCCGGGCGGCTGGGGCGCTCCCCCGGCTCGTAGGCGGCGGGGCCGTCACCCCAGTCGTCGCCCACGCTGTCCTTGGGCGGCTCCGGCAGCCCCGGGACGTCCCACGAACCCTGCTCGGTGATGCTCACGCAGTAGCTCCTCGCGCTGCTCGCGCCGACGCCCCATGCGGTCGACGACTGTGACAGGAGTGACGCTAGGGGTGAGCACCGACAGCGTCGTACGACGTCGGTCCGGCGGGGCCTGCGCCCCGCTCCCCGACCCGTCGTACGGCCCCTGCGTCGTCCCCGGTCGTCCTGCCAAGCGGTGAATCTAGGCGCCCTCGGGGCACCTCGGACAGCCCGTTGTCCACAGGGGCTGGGGATAAGTAGGGCCACGACGTGGACGACACGCACGGACCTGTGGTGACAGGCGTGGACAACGTGTGGAGAACGCCCGAGGCGCGGCCGCCATCAACGCTGTGACCTGCATCGATGCGGTTCCACAGGTGTGCAGTCGAAATAGTCCGCCGATCACCGCGTTCACCCTTTCGCCATCTGGGATTCGCACGTTGGTTTGTCGACATGCGGCCCGACCCGAGGCCGAAACGGGGGATTTCCACCGGTCATGCACAGCCGGTAACGGCCCCGGCGCCGCCCACGCACGACGCCCCGCCCCGGCGGACCGGGGCGGGGCGTGCGGGGACGATCAGGATCAGGCGGGGATGACGTTGAGCGCCACCGTGGCGGACACCTCGTCGTGCAGCCGGACCGTCACCGAGTAGGTCCCGGTGGTCTTGATCGGGTTGCTCAGCGCGATCGTGCGGCGGTCGACCTCTTCCCCGGTGACCTCGGCGAGCGCGCCGGCGATCTCGGAGGTGGTCACCGCACCGAACAGGCGGCCGGCGGTGCCGGCCTTGACCTTGACGTCGACCGGGGCGGCCTCGAGCTTGCCCTTGATCTCGTCGGCGTGGTCCTGGTCGCGGACCGCGCGCGAGGCGCGGGCCCTCTTGATCGACTCGACGGTCTTCTCGCCGCCACGGGTCCAGCGGATCGCGACGTTGCGCGGGAGGAGGTAGTTGCGGCCGTAGCCGTCCTTGACCTCGACCACGTCACCGGGCTGCCCGAGGCCGGTGACCTCCTGGGTCAGGATGATCTTCATGTCTCGGCTCCTCTCAGCGACCGGTCGAGGTGTAGGGCAGCAGAGCGAGCTCGCGGGCGTTCTTGACCGCGATCGCGACGTCGCGCTGGTGCTGCACGCAGTTGCCGGTGACCCGACGCGCGCGGATCTTGCCGCGGTCGGAGATGAACTTGCGGAGCAGGGTGGTGTCCTTGTAGTCGACACCGGTCGCCTTCTCCTTGCAGAACTGGCAGACCTTCTTCTTCGGCTTGCGCAAAACTGCCTTGGCCATTGTGGTGCTCCCTTTCAGTGAGCCCGGCTCGCGCCGGAATGGTGGCTTGGACGGGATATTGAGTTGTACGTCGGGTGCTCGGTCTCGACACGCACGTCACGGCCTCGCAGGCTCAGCCGTGGTGCTTGCTCGACCTGGCGCCGGCCGCGCTCAGAAAGGCGGCTCGTCGTTGCTGACGCCGGGGGTGGCCCACGGGTCGTTGCCCGCAGCGGTCCCGCCGGAGCCGCCGCCCTGGGGGGCGCCGCCTGCCTGCGGGGTGGCCCACGGGTCGTTGTCGGCCGGGGCGCTGCCGCCCTGACCGCCGCCCTGCTGGCCGCCGCCGTACGACGAACCGCCCGAGCGCTGCGTACGCGTCACCTTGGCGGTGGCGTACTTCAACGACGGACCGACCTCGTCGACCTGGATCTCGAACACGGTGCGCTTCTCGCCCTCGCGCGTCTCGTACTGACGCGAGCGCAGGTTGCCCTGCACGACGACCCGCATCCCCTTCTGGAGCGACTCGGCGACGTTCTCCGCGGCCTGCCGCCACACCGAGCAGGAGAGGAACAGCGCCTCGCCGTCCTTCCACTCGTTGGTCTGGCGGTCGAAGGTGCGGGGCGTGGAGGCGATCCGGAAGTTGGCCACCGCGGCGCCCGAGGGCGTGAAGCGGAGCTCCGGGTCGTCGACCAGGTTGCCGACCACGGTGATCTGGGTGTCGCCTGCCATGTCAGGACTCCTCGTGAGGGTTGTTCGCTGGTGGGCTCATCGTCGCCCCTATCGTGGATCCGGGCACCGACATCTGCCAGCGCCGATCCACAGGTGGACCCGGGGTGAGCCTCAGTGGGCCGACGGCCGCATCACCTTGGTGCGCAGCACCGACTCGTTGAGCCCGAGCTGGCGGTCGAACTCCTTGACGGTGTCCGGCTCGGCGGTCAGCGAGATGACGGCGTAGATGCCCTCGGCGTTCTTCTTGATCTCGTAGGCCAGGCGACGCCGGCCCCACACGTCGACGTTCTCGACGCTGCCGCCGTCCTTGCGGATGACGTTGAGGTACTTGTCGAGCGACGGCTGAACCGTCCGCTCCTCGAGACTCGGGTCGAGGATGACCATCACTTCGTATTCACGCACAGCGGTCTCCACCTCCTCTGGACTAGAGCGGCCACGGACTCTCCGTGGCAGGAGGGCTTTGCGTTGTCCTGCAGGTCACGGCGTACGACGCGGGTCGGCCGCCGAGGTCGTCACCGGTCCGCCGAGGCGGGGCGGGTGACGACCGGGCAAGGCTAGCAGCGGCCGGCCGGGCCGACCCAATCCTCCGCAGCGGCCCGCGGACACGCCGTACGGGCCCCGGGGTCAGCGCCGCGACCGGCTGCTGAGCGAGGCCGCGACCACCCAGCCGGCCGCCACGACGATGCCGAGGAGGGCGAGGGTCAGGACCACCAGGACGATGACGTTCATGGGGCCAGCCTGCCACCTGCGGCCGGAGGGTGCGCTGTCGGTGTGCGTTCCTACGATGGGGCCATGAGCATCCCCCTCGGAGCCCACGTCGAGCAGACCGACCCGATCGCCGAGGCGCGGGCCCGGCGGGCGCCACACGTGCAGTTCTTCCTCGGCGACCCGCAGGGCTACCAGGGGCCCGAGGTCCGCTACCCCGGTGGGGCGGCCGGGCTGCGGGCCGACGCCGAGGCCGCGGGCATCGGGCTCTACGTCCACGCTCCCTACATCGTCAACGTCGCCACGACCAACAACCGGATCCGCATCCCCTCGCGCAAGCTCCTCCAGCAACACATGGACACCGCGGCCGAGATCGGGGCACGCGGGCTCATCGTCCACGGGGGCCACGTGAACAAGGACGACGACCCGGCCGTCGGCTTCGACAACTGGCGCAAGGCCATCGACGCCACCGACCTGAAGATCCCGCTCCTGATCGAGAACACCGCCGGCGGCGACCACGCCATGGCCCGCCACCTCGACCGGATCAAGGGCGTCTTCGACGCGATCTCGGCGGCGTCGGGTGCCGACGACGTGGGGTTCTGCCTCGACACCTGCCACGCCCACGCCGGCGGCATCCCCCTGGAGTCGGTGGTCGACGAGGTGCGCGCCATCACCGGCCGGATCGACCTCGTGCACTGCAACGACAGCCGCGACGACTTCGACTCCGGCGCCGACCGACACGCCAACGTCGGGGCCGGCACGATCGACCCCGACCTGCTCGCCGAGGTGGTCCGCGACGCCGCGGCCCCCGTGGTCTTCGAGACCCCCGGCGGCGCCGAGGAGCACCTCGCCGACTTCGAGGCCGTCCGCTCCCGGCTCTGACCGGCGTACCGGCTCCGCCGCCGGCGGCCCCGGCGACCGGCACCGACGACCGGCCTCGGCGTCCGCGGTGCCCCTGGGCACAGAAAACGCGGAACAGATGACCGCCTCAGGCGCCGTTGCACCGATCCGTTCCGCGTTTTCCGCCACAAGAGCCTTCAGCCGAACAGGGTCGAGAGGAGCTGGTGACGGCCCGCCGTACCGTCCTCTCCGAAGAAAACGCGGAACAGATGACCGCCTCAGGCGCCGTCACGCCGATCCGTTCCGCGTTTTCCGCGCCAGGAGCCTGCTCGTTCCTCGCGCGCTCCTGCTCGCTTCACCCGAAGGTGACCAGCGGCGCGGGGGGACCGTCGGGGTCCACGTCGAGCAGTGCCCGGGCCAGGGCGCCGGAGGGACGCAGGCCCTCGGCCAGGCCCTCGTGGACCCGCACCAGCACGTCGTGGGCGACCTCGTCGTTGATCGCGGCCGCGGAGGCGACCACGCACCGGGCACCGGCGTGCAACCAGGCGGCGGTCATCCCGATCAGCTCCTCGCCACCGCGCAGCGTCGAGCGCCCGACCTCGCACGCCGAGAGGAGGACGACGTCCGGCACCCGCTCGAGCTGGTCGATGTCGTAGCCGAACCACGGCCCGTCGGCCAGCTCGAAGCCGGAGAAGAGCGGGTTCTCCGAGGAGTGCCGGCCGTGAGCCGAGACGTGGAGGACGTCGACCTCGCCGGCCATCCGGCTGACCGCCTCGGCGGTCGCCTCCGGGCCGTGGAGGACCGAGGACCCGGGCCAGACCTTCGCCGCCGCCGTGGTCTCCGCCTCGGCCTGCGGGACCCGCGGACCAGCCACGAAGCCCGCCGTCCCGGACCGCAGCGGCGTCTCGGACCGAGCGGCCCACGACGTCGCCGACTCGGCCACGATGACCGGGCGCCCGCGGTTGGTCGGGAGCAACGTCCACGGGACGGCCGCCAGCACGCCGGACGGCGTGAGCACCAGCGGGCGGTCGCCGAGCTCCTCGGCGAGGGGAGCGAGCAGGAGGTCGTCGAGCCGGGCGACCCGGGTGGTCACCTCGGCCCGGACCGACCGGGCGAACGACGCGGGCAGGTGGGCCGCCGCCATGTCGAGTCCGGGGAGCAGACCACCGAGCAAGGACTCCAGCTCCTCGCGGGACCCCAGGTCGTGCGTGGTCGCCCGCTTCTCGGTGACCACGAGTGCCACGATCCGCTGGGCCGTGACGACATGCGCCACCAGGGCCCGGCCGACGAGCCGGTCCTGGAAGTCCGCGAGCGACATCGGGTCGTCGTAGGACCCCGAGCCACGCGCCCGCCAGGCGCGCTCGCGCACCCGCTGCCGCAGCTCGGCCTGGCGTACGGCGTCCTCGCGCGACGCCTCCTCCTTGGCCGCGAGCGTGCGGAGCTCGGCGAGGTCGGCGGCGAGCCGTTCGTCGTGGGGCACCCGCACCGGCTGCACGCGGCTGGCCAGCATCCGCGCGCGCTCCGACCACTCGAAGAGCACCTCCGGCGACCGCGACCTGCTCGCCACCCGGAGCCCGCGCACCGCGAGCCGGCGCCCGTGCCCGGTCACCATCGTCTGCAGGTCGAGGCTCCCGAACGAGCTCTGCCACTCGTGCAGGTCCGCGAGCCCGCGGCGGACATGGGTCAACGCGTCCGACGGCCGCCCGGTCCGCTCGGCGAGGGCCGCCCGCACGTCCCGGTCCCGCAGGCGTACGGCGAGGGGTGCCGTCCTCGGCACCCGCACCGCCCGCAGCCGGCGGCGTGCCTCCTCGTGGTCGCCGCGACGCAGGACGACCAGCGCGCTGTCCAGCCGGACGTCCGCAGCCCACCAGGGCATCTCGAGGGCGGTCAGCTCGGGCGCGAGGGCGTCACCCTTGGCCACCAGGGACGGCCGGGTCCGACCCAGCCTCACCTCGGCCCCCAGGACGAGCGCTTCGGCGCGGACCCGGTACGCCGGCGACTGGGTGCGCGTGAACCGTGACCGCGCGGCCCGCGCGGCCGTCAACGCCCGCTGCGGGTCGGAGGCGAGGGCGGCCTGTGCGATGGTGAGCTCGGCCTGCCCGCGGCGCTGCTGGAGTCGGTGGTGCCCGAACGTGCGAGCCGCCTCGTCGAGGACGACCAGAGCGGCACGGGTCAGGCCGGCCGCCATCAGTGCCTCGGCCCGGTCCTGGTTGCTGATCGCCACACCCACCGGGCTCAGCGGCAGCAGGATGGGACGCACGGCGTCCATGTGCGCGAGCGCCGAGACCAGGTCACCCTGCTGCAGGTCCGCGAGACCGAGGTTGTGCTCGGCCATCGCCGCCTCGATCGGGTGCCCGGCGTCGTTCAGCAGGGTCACTGCCCTGGAGAAGTCGGCGCCCGCCGCTCGTCCCGCGCCGCGGGCCAGGTGGACGCCGCCCCGGTTGCTGAGGGCCTTCCCGAGATCCACGGGGTCCGACAACATCGCGATGCCCACGTCGAAGGCCTCGATGGCGGACGAGGTGTCACCCATCCGGAGCAGGATCAGCCCACGCTGGCTGTGCAGCACCGCGGTCGTGGCATAGGACACCTCGCCCCCGGCAAGCGCCGCGTCGCACACGGCGAGGCCACCACCGAGATCGCCCTGCTCGGCGGTGATGAAAGCCAGGCTCGCGTCGATGCGCGCGGTCAGGTCACGGTCGGTCGTCAGGGCGCGCGACCGCTCCAGCAGGCGCCGGGCGGTCGCCAAGCGCCGCCCCACCAGGGCCTCGAGTCCCGCCTCGTGGAGGTCGGCAGCGCTCTGCACCCGACCTATTCTGTCCTGCGGATCTCCGTCTGCGCCTCCACGGCCTTCCAGCCACGGCGTAGGGCGGCAGTCGCGTCCTTGCCGGACGGACCCTTCATCAACTCGCGTGCCATCGACGCCGCGAGCCGCCCGGCCATCACCGGGGCCGAGAAGGAGGTGCCGCTCCACAGCCCGAACCCGCCGAGCCGCCGCCCGTCCTGGCCCACCCCGGAGTGGAAGTCGTCGGGGTCGACGGACTCACGCACGCGGCCGAGGACGGTCAGCCTGTCCACGGCCTGGAGACCACCGTCGAACGGCGGCATGGTGCTCATCAGCGCCGCGCCGGGTGCGTAGGCACGCACCCACGGTCCGGTGTTGGAGAACAGGGCGTCCGTCGCGTTGGGGTTCTGGGCGCCGACCGACACGACCGGGGCCCGGTTGCGCCGGATCGGGTAGGGCCCCTTCTTGTTGCTCCACGGAGCGAACGCGGCGGGGTAGCACGGACGTTCGGTCGCGTCGTTCCCGGCCGAGCACACCACCACCACGCCGAGCCGTCCGAGCTCGGCGAGGATCGTCCACAGGATCGGGTCGAGCAGGTCGTCGGAGTCGTTCTCGTGGTAGTAGCCGAGCGAGAGGCTCAGGATGTCGATGGGGTGCCCGCCGGGCTTGCCCTCCCGGTCGAGCCGGACGAGCTCGGTGATCTGAGCCAGAGTCGTGAGGAACTCCGACTCCACCAGTGCCTTCGTGGTCTCGATGCCACGCCAGGCCAGGATCGTGGCGTCGGGGCAGACCTGGTGCACGAGACCGGCGATGAAGGTGCCGTGCCCGGCGATCCGGTCGACCGAACCGTCCAGCGGGCCGACCAGGTTGCCGTGGATCTCGGGGTCGCTGGCCTTCCCGGTGTAGCCGATCGGCTGGCCGTGCAGGTCCACATCGGTCCTGACCACGCCGTCGTCGAACCACTGGTGCGGGTAGCAGCCGGTGTCGAGGAGCGCGACCACCGGACGGCGCCCGCCGCGGGCGACCTTGTCGCGCGGCGGCGGGGGGCCGGCGTACGCGATGGGCTGGCGTCCGCCGAAACCGGGCTGCCCGTAGCTGAGCAGGCCGGCCGAGACCGCCGAGGCCGAGTCGGGGTGCGGGATCTCCCAGTGGTTCGGGTGCGGGATCTCCCAGTGGGCCGGGCTGAAGGGCGCCGTCGAGACGATGTGGTCGAGGTCGACACCGCGCAGGGCGTCGCGCCCGTAGGTCTGGCGCACGAACTGCAGCAGGTGCCAGGCATCGGGCTGGCGGCGGCTCGATGTCGCGGTCACCTTCACCGTGAACACGCCCAGCTGCAGGTCGCGTTCCTTCGGCGTCTCGGGGTCCTGCTCGACGTACCAGCCGTGCTCGCTGGCCACCTGGCGCAGGAGGTCGAGCTTGGCCTTGAACTTCTTGTCCTCGGGATCGGTCCGCCGGTCCTTCACGATCATCACCCGGTCCGCGACGTACGCCGTCGGGTTTCCGGCCGAGCCGTCGGCCACGGGCGAGCGGGCCGGGTCGAGCACCCTCGCCTGGACGGTGGCCAGGCGTGCCGGGTGGGGAAGCCGGGGATCGCGGGCCGGTTCGGCTCGACGAGTGGGAGGCATGTTCTCTCCTAGTGAGATGGGTGGCGGTCAGATCTCGAAAGCGGGGGTGCCGAAGGTGTGGCTGTCAGGAAGCTCCAGCCACAGCCGGTAGAAGCCGGCCGGGAGGTCGGAGAACTCGAAGCGGCCGTTGTCGTCGGCCGTGCCGTCGAAGGTGCGCTTCTCGCCGTCGACCTGGCGCAGCTGCACGGGTCCGCTCACCGACGGGACGAGCCAGCCGTCCAACCGGGCCTTGCCCTCGTCGTCGGCGGTCGAGATCCGGACCAGCAGCTCCACGTCGTTGGCGCCGAAGCGCAGGGTGTAGGACTGCGAACCACCGCGCGTCCCGACCAGCTCGCGGAAGCGTTCGACCACGAGCATCAGCTCGAACTCCAGGTCCGCGTCGTGCCGGGCCAGCTCGCCCACCACGGTCACGATCCGGTCGACCATGCCGGGTGGCATCGGGTCGTGCTTCTCGCACGCACGCCGTACGGCGTCGTAGAGCTTCTCGTCGTCCATCACGGTGTCCTCCTCGCGCAGGTCGGACGTAGGCCGCGGCGCCTCCGGGCGGAGACGCAACGGACGTGGGCCACCGGCACGTCGGACGTCCGGACGGGGCTGCAGCAGAGTTCACCGTCGTGGTCGTCCTCGGAGTCGGGGGATATCCGGTTACACACGCTCAGGAGCGTGCCGTGACCTTTCTGATACATACGGTCTCACTGTGACGCATCTCCCCCTCGTGCGTCGCCCCCTCCGGGTGCCGAGGTGGCCCCGAGGGGCCCCGGTAGCCTCGTCGGCGTGACCCTGACCGTCCGGCCGATCCCCGCCGCCGACCACCTCGCGTTCCTGCGCGAGCAGTCGTGGGCGAGCTTCCTCCAGACCCCGGCCTGGGGCACGGTGAAGTCCGAGTGGCGCGCCGAGTCGCTCGGCTGGTTCGACGGCGAGCGACCCGTCGGGGCCGGGCTGGTCCTCTACCGCCGGCTCCCTCGGCTGCGTCGCTCCCTCGCCTACCTCCCGGAGGGTCCGGTCCTCGACTGGACCGCCGACGACCTCGGCGCCTGGCTGACCCCGATGGCCGACCACCTCCGCGGCCAGGGCGCCTTCGGCGTCCGGATGGGGCCGCCGGTGGTGACCCGCCGCTGGAGCGCCGCGCAGGTCAAGGAGGGCGTCGCCGACGAGTCCGTACGGCGCCTCGGCGACGTCGCGCCCCTGGCGCGGTCCGCCGCCGGTGCTCGCGTCGTCCAGCAGCTCGAGGGGCTGGGCTGGCAGCAGCAGGTGGCCGAGGGCGGGTTCGCTGCCGGGCAGCCGCAGCACACGTTCGTGATCCCCCTGACCGCCGGCGACGGGTCCCGGCGTACCGAGGACGACGTGCTCGCCGGCATGAACCAGCTGTGGCGCCGCAACATCCGCAAGGCCGACAAGGCCGGCGTCGTGGTCTCGCGGGGTTCCGCCGAGGACCTCAAGGCGTTCCACGACCTCTACGTCCACACCGCCGAGCGTGACCACTTCACCCCTCGGCCGCTGGCCTACTTCGAGACGATGTACGACGCGCTGGGCGCGGAGGACCCGGGCCGGATCACCCTGTGGCTGGCCCACCACGAGGGAGACCTCGTCGCTGCCACCATCGGCGTCCGCGTCGGCACCCACGCGTGGTACTCCTACGGCGCCTCCTCCACCGACAAGCGCGACGTCCGGGGCTCCAACGCCGTGCAGTGGGCGATGATCCGCGACGCCATCGCCCAGGGCGCCGAGGTCTACGACCTGCGCGGCATCACCGACACCCTCGACGCCGACGACCCCCACGTCGGGCTGATCCAGTTCAAGGTCGGCACCGGTGGCGAGGCGGTCGAGACCGTGGGCGAGTGGGACCTCCCGCTCAACCGCGCGCTCTACCAGGGCTTCCGGCTCTACCTGAACCGCCGGTCGCTCGCGCGCAGGATCCCCGGTCGTCGCGGGAACGCCGCATGAGCCTCACCCTGACCGTCGACGGCGACCGTTGGCGGCAGCACCTCCGCCGGGTCGCCGACGCCAACCCCGGCCTGGCGCCGGTGGCCAAGGGCAACGGCTACGGCTTCGGCCTGGGCCGCCTCGCTCGCAAGGCCACCTGGCTCGGCGTCGACACGCTGGCCGTCGGCACCTACGACGAGCTGCCCGAGGTGGCGTCGCGATTCCCCGGGGACCTCCTCGTGCTCACCCCGTGGCGCCCGACCGGCCAGGTGCCGGTCGAGGACCTGCCGCCCGGCCGCGTGATCCACACCGTCAGCCGTCTCGCCGACCTGGTCACCCTGCTCGACCGCGACCCGCACGCGCGGATCGTGCTCGAGCGGCTGACCTCGATGCGACGCCACGGGATGTCCGCGGAGGAGCTCCGGGCAGCGGCGCCGCTGCTGTCTCGCCGAGCGTCCCGCCTGGAGGGAGTCGCCCTCCACCTGCCGCTCGCCGCCGGGTCCCACCTCTCCGAGGTCGTCCACCTGGTCAACGACGTGGTCGCCTCCGAGCTCCCGACCCGCACCCTGTGGGTCAGCCACCTGACCGCGCCCGAGCTCGCCTCGCTCCGCACGTCGTACGCCGACTTCGAGGTGCGCCCGCGGATCGGCACCGACCTGTGGCTGGGCGATCGCGGCGCCCTGAGCGTGACCGCGACCGTCCTCGACGTCCACGAGGTCGAGCGCGGAGACGTCTTCGGCTACCGCGGCCGGTCGGCCCCCAAGGCCGGCCACCTCCTGGTCGTCTCGGGCGGTACGGCGCACGGCATCGGCCTCGAGGCACCGACCGGCGACCGCTCCGTGCGGGCCCGCGCCGCCACCCTGGCCCGCGGCGGCCTGGACGCCGTCGGCTTCGTCCGCTCGCCGTTCACCGTCGACGGCAAGCTGCGGCTCTTCGCCGAGCCGCCCCACATGCAGGCGTCGATGCTGTTCCTGCCCCACGGCCCGCGGGTGCCGGTGGTCGGTGAGGAGATCGGGGTGCGCGTGCGCCACACGATCACGCGGTTCGACCGCGTCGTCGTCAGCTGACCTGCTGGGTCGTCGTCCCCGCGGAGGTCCAGCGGCTGCCGGCCGGAGAAGTGCCACCACGCGCGGTCGCCGCGCAGCCGGGGTGAGCGCACCACGTCGTACTCCGGCATCAGCACGTCGCGCACCACGACGGCGACGAGGTAGAGCTCGGCCGCGACGCGGACGAGGATCGCGAGCCAGTAGAAGCCGGCGTCTCCGCCGCCTCCGGGGTCGAGGTAGTGAGCGAGGTACCACCAGACGGCGCAGTAGTAGAAGACCTCGCCGAGCTGCCAGACGAGCTGGTCGCGCACCCGCGGGCGCGCCATCACCGCCAGCGGCAGCAGCCACAGCGCGTACTGCGGTGAGTACACCTTGTTGACCAGCAGGAAGCCGACCACGAGCAGGAAGCCGAGCTGGGCGAACCTCGGCGTCACCGGCGCCCGGACCCCGAGCACCACGACCCCGAGGCACCAGGCACTGAAGAGCACCCACGACGTCACGTTGATGGTGTGGACGGCGGTGACCCGGTTGGTCATCTGGTCGGCCATCAGCCACAGCGACCCGAGGTCGGCGCCGCGATGGGAGTTGAAGGTCCAGAAGACGTTCCACTCCTGCCGACCGCCGAGGAACGCCGGTGCGTTGACGGCCAGCCAGGTGCCGAGGCCGCTCGCGGTCGCGACCGCCAGGTCGCGCCACCGACGCTCGCGGCCCCAGACCACGCAGAGCCCGCCGAGAAGGAACAGCGGGTAGAGCTTCATCGCGGTCCCGACGCCGAGCATCACCCCGGTCAGGGCGGGTCGGCCACGCGCGTGCGCCCAGAGCGCCCCGGCCACGCAGACCACCGCCAGCAGGTCCCAGTTGATCAGCCCGTCGAAGAGCAGGATCGGCGACAGGGCGAACAGTGCGGCGTCCCAGGGTCGACGGCGATGGACACCGGTCAGGAACCACGCCGCGAGCAGGGCGCACAGGGCGAACCCGACGGCGTTGACCGCGACGAACAGCATGCGTCTCCCGGCGTACGTCCGGGTCGGCGGCCAGCTGGGCCTGGGAGTAGCCACCGCGCGCGTCGAGGTTGGGCGAGCCCGACAGCCAGTGCGTGACGTACGCCGCTCCCCAGGCGTAGTAGGCGATGCCGACGGGGTACTCCATGACGCTGTAGCGGTCGCGGACCGAGAGGGAGTCGGAGTAGGGCCACTCCAGCTCGGCGAAGCCGCGACCGACGTAGAGGTAGGGCAGGTCGGAGTAGCAGAGGTCGGAGTACTGGGTCTGCTGGTTGCTCCACCGCGAGTGGTAGCACGGCGCCTTCTGGACGAAGCCGAGGGCACAGACCACGGCCACCATGGCCAGCACGACCCGGACGGGCGTCCACCACGGGTGGCGTCCGGCACGCTCGCCGATCGGGCCGCCGATCCCCCGGCTCAGCGCCGAGGTGATCGGGTCGTCCCGGGTCGGGTGGACGACCGGCTCGGGGTCGTCGCTCCCGGAGTCGGTCACCACCAGGGCTCTTGCAGCGCCATCGGCTGCGTGCTCGAAGCGCGGCCCGGCGCTGCCGGCGAGGTCGGGGCGCTCGACGTCGGGGCGCTCGAGGTCGGGGCGCTCGAGGTCGGGGCGCTCGACGTCGGGGGCGCTCGAGGTCGGGGCACTCGACGTCGGAGGAGCACTCGAGGTCGGGGCGCTCGAGGGCGGGGCGGACGTGCGATGGGTCGGCCGCGGCGTGAAGGTCGGCAGCGGCGCGTGGTCGGTCTGCTTCGCCGGGACGTTGGCGGCGGGCGGGAACTTCTCGATCGGCTCGCCGGTCAGGTCGAGCTTCATCACCGCGGCCCAGGTGGCCGTCGGGTAGCCGGCACCGAAGTACCCGGCCGCTCCGTTGTAGGGCGGCAGCCAGTTGTTGTCCAGCTGGTTGTCCCCGTCACCCCGGACGTACATCACCGCCGTGGACAGCTGCGGGGTGAAGCCGACGAACCACGACGACGAGACCTGGTTGAGGCTGTTGGTCGCCGTACCGGTCTTGCCGGCCGCCGGGCGCTGGACCGCCTGCGCGTTGGTGCCCGTGCCGTGGAGCACCACCTGCTGCATCGCATAGCTGACGTCGGCGTTGATGTCGGGGTCGATGGCCTGCGTGGTGTGCGGCTTGAACTGGTACTTCACCGTGCCGTCGCTGCTCGTGACCTTGTCGATGACGTGCACGTCGGCGCGCTGCCCGCCGTTGGCGATGGTGGCGTAGGTGTTGGCCATGTTGATGGCACTGATCCGCGCCTTGCCCAGCGTGATCAGCGAGTCGGGCTCGAGGTCGCGGGTCGAGCTCGGGATGCCCGGGTAGCGCGGGTTGGCCTTGGCCGGCGGGATCCCCATCTTGTTGGCCATCGACAAGATCTTGGCGGGTCCGTTCTTCATGGTGTTGGACATGTCGACGAACGCGGTGTTGATGGACTGCTCGAGGGCCAACGTCGACGACACGGCCGACCCGTAGCTGGTGCCGGGCGGGCGCCCCCTCGTTGTGGACCTCGAGGCCGCCGGGGAACGTGTACGGCGAGTTGCCGTCCCACGTGCTCTTCAGCGAGTAGCCGTCGGTGATCGCCGCGGCCAGCGAGACGGGCTTGAAGGTCGAGCCCACCATGCCGCCCGCCTCGGCCCAGTTGATCTGGGACCGGAGGTAGTTCTGCCCGCCGTAGAACCCGACCAGGGCGCCCGTCCCGGGCTGGACCGTGGCGACGGCCACGTGGAGCTGGCGGTCGCTGATGCCGGGTCGCACCTGCTTGACACCCGCGGCGGCCGCGGCCATCGCCTGCCGGGTGAAGGTGGTGGTGACGCGCAGGCCACCGCCGTCGATCTGGTCGTCGGTGAAGCCGAGCTGGTGCAGCTCCTGGCGCACCAGGGTGAGCATGTGGCCCTTCTGGCCGCCGTACTGGCTGGACTCCTTGAAGACCGGGAACGTCGGCAGGCGCTTCGCGGCGTGCGCTGCCTGCTCCGGGGTGACCTTCTTCATCGACGCCATCCCGGCGAGGACGTAGCGGTAGCGCTCGAGCAGCGCCTGCTTGTTGCTCTTGCCGTTGGCGGGGTCGAACTGCGACGGGTTGTTCAGCACGCTGGCCAGCACCGCGCTCTGGCGCAGGCTGAGCTGGTCGGCGTCGACGCCGAAGAAGGCCTTGGCCGCGGCCTGCACGCCGTAGGCGCCACGGCCGAAGTAGATGGTGTTGAGGTAGCCCTCGAGGATCTGGTCCTTGCTCTGCTGCTTCTGCAGCTTCAACGACAAGATCGCCTCGTGCACCTTGCGGCTGACCGACCGCTCCTGGGTCAGGTAGAGGATCTTCACGTACTGCTGGGTGATCGTGGACGCACCCTGGGTCGCGCCGCCCCGCGCGTCGTTGAAGGCCGCGCGGACGATGCCCTTCGGGTCGATGCCGCTGTTGGTGTAGAACGTGCGGTCCTCCGCCGCGATCACGGCGTTCTGCAGGTTCGCAGGCATGTCCTTGAGCGGGATGATCTGGCGGTTCTGGGTGGCGTACTGCCCGAGCTCGGTCTTGCCGTCGCTGTAGTAGACGAACGACGTCTGGGTCTGGAAGTCCTTGTTGGGGTCCGGGATCGGCGTGGTCTTGTAGAGGTAGACGAAGCCGCCGATCACCACCAGCGTGCCCACCAGGGCGGTGATCAGGGCCCACTTCAGGACGCGACGGAGCCGGGGCCGGCTCTTCTTCCCAGAGCGGCGGGGCTTGCGCGTGACGGCCGGGCCGTCGGCCCTGCGCTTGGCACTCAACAGGTCACTCCAGAGGTACGTCGGGGATCGGTGCACGCGACAGCGTCCCGCCCCCGCCCCGGTCGCCGTCGGGACGAGAGTACGGGGCCGCACCACACCCCGGCGAAATGACGAGTTGCGCTCCTGATATATCGTTGCGATAGATTGTCTCGATAGAACGTCACGACACATCGCGACGACACTCCGCTCCCACGCAGAACCAGGACGGCACCGGATGGCACGCAAGGCGGCATCGCTGGAGGTGGCCGTGCTCGGCCTGCTCCACGAGTCACCGCTGCACGGCTACGAGCTCCGCAAGCGGCTCAACCTGCTGCTCGGGTGGGGCCGCCTGCTGTCCTACGGCTCGTTGTACCCCGCCCTCAAGCGACTGCTGCGCGCCGGCTGGATCACCGAGGTCACCGCGGAGACCCCCGGCGTGTCCCGCCGGCAGCGGATCGTCTACCAGATCACCCCGGCCGGCCGGCAGTACTTCGGCGAGGAGATCACCGACAGCGGCCCGGCGGCGTGGGAGGACGACAACTTCAACATGAGGTTCGCGTTCTTCTCCCGCACCGACGCCGACATCCGGCTGCGCATCCTCGAGGGTCGCCGTACCCGGCTCCAGGAGCGGCTCGACCGCGCCCGGTACGCCGCGGGCGGTGACGACCGCTACCTCAGCGAGCTGCGTCGCCACTCCATCGAGTCCGTCGAGCGTGAGGTCCGGTGGCTCACCGACCTGATCAACGCCGAGCGTTCGAACGACCAACCCGGGCGCGTCACCGACGCACCCGCCGAGACCGGCGACGTCGGTCCCGGAGGCACCATCCCGACGAGCGCAGCCCCTGTCATCGACGCCCCTGTGGTCGATGCCGGGGCTGACGCCACCACCTGAAACACCCTCCAGAGGGAAAAGGAAGGAACAAGCCCCATGGGTTCGGTTCGAGTAGCAATCGTGGGCGTCGGCAACTGCGCGACGTCCCTGATCCAGGGCGTCGAGTACTACAAGGACGCCAACCCCGAGGGCACGGTGCCCGGCCTGATGCACGCGACGTTCGGTGACTACCACGTCTCCGACATCGAGTTCGTCGCCGCCTTCGACGTCGACGCCAAGAAGGTCGGCTTCGACCTGGCCGACGCGACGCAGGCCTCGGAGAACAACACCATCCGGATCTGCGACGTCCCGCCGACCGGTGTCATCGTCCAGCGGGGACACACCCTCGACGGGCTCGGCAAGTACTACCGCGAGACGATCGACGAGTCCGACGCCGAGCCGGTCGACATCGTGCAGGTCCTCAAGGACACCCAGGCCGACGTGCTGGTCTCCTACCTCCCTGTGGGCTCCGAGACGGCCGACAAGTTCTACGCCCAGTGCGCGATCGACGCGAAGGTCGCCTTCGTCAACGCGCTGCCCGTCTTCATCGCCTCCGACCCCGAGTGGGCCAAGAAGTTCGAGGACGCCGGCGTGCCGATCGTCGGCGACGACATCAAGAGCCAGGTCGGCGCCACGATCACCCACCGCGTGATGGCGAAGCTGTTCGAGGACCGCGGCGTGGTCCTCGACCGCACCTACCAGCTCAACGTCGGCGGCAACATGGACTTCAAGAACATGCTGGAGCGCGACCGCCTGGAGTCGAAGAAGATCTCCAAGACGCAGTCGGTGACCTCGAACCTGACCGGTCCGCTGGGCGGCAAGTCCCACCTCGACCGCAACGTGCACATCGGTCCGTCCGACTACGTGGCGTGGCTCGACGACCGCAAGTGGGCCTACGTCCGCCTCGAGGGTCGCGCGTTCGGCGACGTGCCGCTGAACCTCGAGTACAAGCTGGAGGTCTGGGACTCCCCGAACTCCGCCGGCATCATCATCGACGCGCTCCGCGCGGCCAAGATCGCCAAGGACCGGGGCCTCGGTGGCCCGATCATCTCGGCGTCGTCGTACCTGATGAAGAGCCCGCCGGTGCAGCTGCCCGACGACGAGGGCCGCCGCCGCGTGGAGGCCTTCATCAAGGGCGAGGAGTGACCTCCGCTCCCCGGAACCGATGACCAGGGGCCCCGGATCCGCCACGGCGGGCCGGGGCCCTTGGCACGCCCCGGCGGTCCCGGTCCGCAGGACACGGTCGGTCGAATCAGTGACACGCGCGCGCGCCGACCCCTAGATTGCCGCCCATGAGTGACCCGAACGAGCCCACGGGGCCCGAAGGATCTGACCAACCCGCACCCACGCCGCCGCCCTCGGAGCCGCCGCCGCCGCCGTCCTCGGACCTGCCCCCGCCTCCCCCGCCCGGCGACCCCTACGGCGGTGCCGCCGCCGGCGGTGCCGGAGGCGGCTACGGCGCCCCGCCGCCCGCGAACCCCTACGGCCAGCCGGCCGCGGGGGGCCCGGAGGCGGCGTACAGCCCGACCGACGCCTTCGGCTACGGCTGGCGCAAGTTCACCGCCAGCCCGGCGACGCTGCTCGTGCCCGTGCTGGTGGTCTTCGTCGTGCTCCTGATCGTGGGAGGCCTGCTGGAGGTGCTCGTCTACAGCACGTTGCTCGGCACCCATGACTGCACGACGACGGTGTTCGGTCAGTCGGTCCAGGCCCAGTGTGGTCCGAGCCTCCTGCTGCGCCTGTTCGTCACCGCCGTGATCACCGGGCTGATCACCGTCGTGTGGTCCTTCGCGGCCGCCGGCCTCTACAAGGGCGCGCTCGCCGTGATCGACGGCAAGCCGTTCTCGATGGGGCAGATGTTCGAGGGCTGGGACAAGGGCCAGGTCGCGATCGCCGCGGTCCTGATCGCGGTGGCCACGGCGATCGGGTCGTTCCTGTGCTACGTGCCCGGCCTCATCGTCGGCTTCCTGACGATGTTCACCCTGCTGTTCATCGTCGACCAGCAGATGGCCGCGGTCGACGCGATCAAGGCCAGCTTCAAGCTGGTCACCGACCACATCGGCGCGACCCTCCTGTGGGCACTGCTCGCGATCGTCGCCTACTTCGTGGGGTTCGTCGTGTGCTGCGTCGGCCTCCTCGTCGCCATTCCGGTCATCCTGATCAGTCTGGCCTACACCTACCGCCGACTGCAGGGCCAGCCGGTCGCCGCCTGACCGCCCGACTCCCTCCGCGATCGAGCGGAGCCGAGACGCCGGCCACCAGGGGCCCCACGTCGTACGGCGTGGGGCCCCGTGCCGTGCGGGGCCGGACGCCGGCGCGACCACACCCACCTCTATGGGTGACACGGGTCGCCCCGCCCCCTAGATTGCCTGCCATGAGCGATGTGAGCGGCACTCCGTCCGAGCCCTACGGCGCACCCGCGGACGGTGCGCCGTACCGCGCCACCGAGGCGATCGGCTACGGGTGGCGCAAGTTCAAGGCCAGCCCCGGCACGCTGCTCGTCCCGATGATCGTGGTGCTGGTCGTCCTGGTCATCGTTGCCCTGATCTTCAACTTCGTGGCGGCCGGGGGTTTCTTCGGCAAGACGGACTGCAACACCGCGGTCAACGCCGGCGGCCAGGTGAGCGCCCAGTGCGGCCAGCCCTTCTGGCGGCAGGTCCTGGGTGCCGGCCTGGGTGCCGGGCTGCTGACCCTCTTCGGCGAGATCATGCTGGCCGGGATCTTCCGCGGTGCCCTGCGGGTCATGGACGGCGAGGGCTTCAGCCTGGGCCAGCTGTTCGAGGGCTACAACAAGATGCAGGTCGTGTTCGCGGCCATCTTCATCGCGGTGGCCACCGGCATCGCGACCGTCCTGTGCTTCCTGCCGGGGATCCTGATCGCCTTCCTCACGTCGTTCACGCTGTTCTTCATCGTCGACCAGCAGTTGGAAGCGGCCGAGGCGATCGCCGAGAGCGTGAAGATGGTCTGGCACAACTTCTGGGCAGTGCTTCTGTTCGGGATCCTGGCCTGGATCTGCCTGTTCATCGGCGCCATCCTCTTGCTCGTCGGACTGCTCGTCGCCGTGCCCGTGGTGGTGTTCGGCGCCGCCTACACCTACCGGCGGCTTGCAGCCCCCGACATCGCCTAGCTCCGGACGGCCAGCACCAGGGGCAGGACGGCGGTCGCGCCCGCCTCGCGCAGAGCACGGGCCGCCACGGTCAGCGTCCAGCCCGTCACGACCTGGTCGTCGACCAGGAGCACCGGTCCGGCCGGGATGTCGCCCTCGAGCCGGAAGCGTCGGGTGACGGCGGCGACCCGCTGGGCGGAGTTCATGGAGCCTTGCCCGGGCGGCACCGTCGGATCGGCGATGGCCCAGCGCCCGACCACGGGCCGGCGCAGGTGACGCGACAGCCCGTCGGCCAGGTCGGTGGTCAGCGACGGCCGCGTCGCCGACTCGACCACGACCACGCCCTCGACGTGGGGTCGCCAGTCGTGCAGCACCTCGATCGCCGCGGGGACCAGCGAGTCGGGCACCCGGCTGTCGCGGGGCTCGCCCCCGAAGAGGTCACGCAGGGTCTGCCCGTGGCCGAGGTCGGTCAGGCGGGCCACCGCCCGCCCCGGCTCGGCGCCGGGACCGATCCGGCCCCTCAGGTCGAGGCCGAGGTTGGCCAGCGCGGACGGCCACATGCTGCGCGGCTCGACCACGACACCGGGTCGCGCCAGCCGGGTGCGCGCCTCGCCCACGGCGTCGTCGGAGACGTCGGTGGCGAGGGTGACCCCGCCGCAGCGGTCGCAGCGGCCGCAGTGGTCCTGACCCTCGATCGCCGGGTCGTCGAGCTGGTCACGGAGGAACCACATCCGGCACCGGTCGGTGTCGAGGTAGTCGAGCATCGCCTGCTGCTCCCGCCTCCGGGCCTCGCTCACCCGCGCGTAGCGCTCGGCGTCGTAGGACCAGGGCTCGCCGGTCGCCTCCCAGCCGCCGCGGACCCGGCGTACGGCGCCGTCGACGTCGAGCACCTTGAGCATCTGCTCGAGGCGGGTCCTGCCGAGGTCGACGTAGGTCTCGAGGGAGGCGGTGCTCAGCGGCCCGCCCTCCTCGGCGAGGACGCGGAGGGTGTGGCGCACCTGGTCCTCCCGGGGGAACGCGAGGGACGCGAAGTAGGCCCAGATGTCCTTGTCCTCGGGCTGGGGCAGCAGCACCACCGAGGCGCGGTCGGTGCCGCGCCCGGCGCGCCCGACCTGCTGGTAGTAGGCGACCGGCGACTGCGGCGCACCCAGGTTGACCACGAAGCCGAGGGTGGCGTCGAAGCCCATGCCGAGGGCGCTGGTGGCCACCAGGGCCTTGATCTGCCCCGACGCGAGCTGCTCCTCGAGCGCGAGCCGCTCGGTGGGATCGGTCTGGCCGGAGTACGCCGCCACGTGGTGGCCGCGGGAGCGCAGGAACGCCGCGACCTCCTGGGTGGCGGCGACGGTGAGGCAGTAGACGATGCCCGACCCCGGCTGCTCGGCCAGGTGGTCGGCCAGCCAGCCCAGGCGCTGCTCGGGCGTGGGCAGGCGGAGCACCGCGAGCCGCAGCGACTCCCGGTCGAGGGACCCCCGCAGCACGAGCACCTCGGGTCCCAACCCCTCACCGTGGACGCCGCTGGCTCCGAGCTGCTCGGCGACGTCGGCGCTGACGCGGGCGTTGGCCGTGGCCGTGGTGGCCAGGACCGGGATGCCGGCGGGCAGGTCGGCCAGCAGGGTCCGGATCCTGCGGTAGTCGGGCCGGAAGTCGTGACCCCAGTCGGAGATGCAGTGGGCCTCGTCGACCACCAGGAGCCCGCACGTCGCGGCCAGCCGCGGCAGCACCTGGTCGCGGAAGCCGGGGTTGTTGAGCCGCTCGGGGCTGACCAGCAGGACGTCGACCTCGCCGTCCGCCACGGCCCGCTGGATCGGCTCCCACTCCTCGACGTTGGTGGAGTTGATGGTCACCGCGCGGATCCCGGCCCGCTCAGCGGCGGCGATCTGGTTGCGCATCAGGGCCAGCAGCGGCGAGACGATCACGGTCGGCCCGGCGCCCGCGGCCCGCAGCAGCAGGGTCGACACGAAGTAGACCGCCGACTTGCCCCAGCCGGTGCGCTGGACGACGAGCGCGCGCCGGCGGTCGACCACCAGTGCCTCGATCGCCGTCCACTGGTCGGCGCGCAGCGTCGCGTCGTCGCGACCGACCAGCGAGCGCAGATGGCGTTCGGCGTCGGCGCGGACGTCGGTCCCGGTGGTGGTCACCCCCACTGTCTAGCAGCGCGGACCGACGCGCCGAGAGGCCCCTCCACAGGCTCAGCCCCGCTCGGCCCACCAGGCGAGGAGAGCCGCCCTCGCCTCGTCGTACGACGACGGGCCGTGGTCGAGCCGTACGTCGAGCAGGAACCGGTAGGCCTCGCCGACCTCGGGGACCGGGCCCGATCCCGAGGATCTCCATGATCTGCGTGCCGTCGAGGTCGGGTCGCAGGGCGGCGAGCTCCTCCTCCTCCGACAGGCGGTCGATCCGTTCCTCCAGGTCGTCGTAGCTACGACGGAGCCGCTCGGCCTTGCGCTGGTTGCGGGTCGTGCAGTCGGCGCGGGTGAGCACGTGCAGCCGCTCGAGCTGGTCGCCGGCGTCGCGCACGTAGCGTCGTACGGCCGAGTCGGTCCACTGGCCGGAGCCGTAGCCGTGGAAGCGCAGGTGGAGCTCGACCAGCGTCGTCACGGCGTCGATCTCGTCGCCGGAGAACTTCAGCGCCTTCATCCGCTTGCGGGTCAGCTTGGCCCCCACCACGTCGTGGTGGTGGAAGGTGACGGTGCCGTCACCCATGAAGCGACGGGTGCGCGGCTTGCCGACGTCGTGCATCAGCGCCGCGAAGCGGGAGACGAAGTCGGGGCCGCCGAGCCGGTCCTCGAGGTCGATGGACTGCTCGAGCACGGTGAGCGTGTGCTCGTAGACGTCCTTGTGCCGGTGGTGCTCGTCGCGCTCGAGGGCCAGCGCCGGCAGCTCGGGGAGGACCAGCGCCGCCAGCCCGGTCTCGACCAGCAGGGTCAGCCCGAGCCGGGGGTACGGCGCGAGCACCAGCTTGACGAGCTCGTCGCGCACGCGCTCGGCCGAGATGATCTCGATCCGCTCCGCCATCGCCGTCATCGCCGCGACGACGCCGGGGTCGACCGCGAAGCCGAGCTGGGCGGCGAACCGCGCGGCGCGCATCATCCGCAACGGGTCGTCGGAGAAGGAGTCCTCGGGGGTGCCCGGCGTACGGAGCAGACCCTGCGCGAGGTCGACGACGCCGCCGTAGGGGTCGACGAACTCCCGCGTCGGCAGCCGCACCGCCATCGCGTTCACGGTGAAGTCGCGACGGCCGAGGTCTCCCTCGAGCGAGTCACCGAAGTCGACGGCGGGCTTGCGCGAGGACGCGTCGTACACCTCGGAGCGGTACGTCGTGATCTCGACCTGGAAGGGCCCCTTGCGGCTGCCGATGGTGCCGAAGGCGCGGCCGATGTCCCAGGTCGCGTCGGCCCAGCCGGCCAGCAGGCGCTCGATCTCGTCTGGCCGCGCCGAGGTGGTCAGGTCGAGGTCGTTGTGGCGACGCCCGAGCATCGCGTCGCGCACCGGGCCGCCGACCAGGGCCAGCTCGTGCCCGGCCCCCGCGAACCGGGCGCCCAGCTCGTCGATCACCGGGGCGATCCGGTCGAGCTCCGCGGCGACGTCGCGCTCGGCGTCGGCAAGGCGGACGCCACCCGGCGGTGGGCGATCTGCTGCGTCGGGCACGGAGCAACACCCTAGTGGTGAGCGGCACCCCCGGATCGTGACGGGCCCGGCACTACAGTCGGGGCGTGCTCCGCCCGTCGTCGCTGTCGCGCGCCCTCACGGGGGTGCTCGCGGCGGTGCTACCGGCGGTGCTGCTCGCGGGGCTCGCCGCACTGGGCCTGGTCGCGGCGGCCCCCGGTGCCGCCCATGCCGCCGCCGCGGGCGCCGCGCCACGCGACCCGGGGGAGCCGCTGACGGTACGGATGAGCTCGATCACGCCCGCCTACATCCCCGCCAAGGGGCCGATCGTCGTCCGCGGCACGGTCACCAACGACTCCGACCAGGAGTGGACGGCGATCAACGTCGAGGGCTTCGTCGGCACGGCCCCGATCACGACCACCGCCGAGCTCGCGGCCGCCGCTCGGACCCCGGTCAGCGCCGACGTCGGCCACCGGATCACCGCTCCGGGCACGTTCGACACCATCGACTCCCTGCTACCCGGCCAGACGACCCGCTTCACGGTCCGCCTTCCACGCAAGAAGCTCGCGGTGTCGGCGTCCGGCGTGTACTGGTTCGGCATCCACGCCCTGGGCGACGGCACGGCGGGCCGCCTCACCGCGGGCCGCGACCGTACCTTCCTCCCGCTGGTCCCCCCCGCAGCACCAGGGGGTGGAGCAGACCTCGCTCGTCCTGCCGGTACGCGCCGGCGTCACCCGCGGACCGGACGGGACGATCCAGGACGTCGACCACTGGCTGGACAGCCTCCGGTCGGGCGCCCTGCACGACGTGGTGTCGTCCGGCGCCGCCGCCCACGGGCGCCCCCTGACCTGGGTGGTCGACCCTGCTGTCGTCGACGTCGTTCGGCGGCTCGCGCAAGGGAACCCCCCACGCACCCTGGCGTCACCGACCTCGCAGCACCCGTCGGGAAGTCCCTCGCCCAGCCCGTCGGGCGGTGCCACCGCTTCCGGTTCGGCCGACACGACGAGCGACACCGACCCGCCCCCGTCGGAGGTCGCCACGGCGGCGAAGGCCTGGCTGCGGCAGCTCCACCAGGTGCTCTCGATCGGCACCGGACAGGTGCTGGGTCTGCCGTACGGCGACCTCGAGGTCGACAGCGCCGTGCGCTACGACCGGCCCTTCCTGGTCGCGGCACTCCACCGGACCGGCCGCACGCTCTCGCCCTGGGCCGTGCCGCTGTCCCCGGTCGTCGTCCCGCCGAACGGTCGGATGGGTGGGCCCACCCTGGGCGAGGTGCCGAGGTCGAGCACCGTGCTCCTGGAGGACACCGCCGTCCGTGGGGCCGCGCCCGCGGGCGCCACGATCAACGACCGCCGGGTCGTGCTCTCCTCGTCCGGCGCCGCCGAGGGCGGGCCCGGGCCCGGTCGACCCGCTGAGCCCCCTCGCCCTGCGTCAGCGGATCCTGAGCGAGGCGGCCCTGCGGCTGCTCGGCGACCAGCAGCCACTGGTGGTCCAGCTGCCCGCGCTCCACCACCCGCTGCGGCAGGGCTTCTACGCCGGCCTCGAGACACCGTGGCTGCAGCTGAGCACCCTCGACGCCGCGACCGCCGCGTCCACCACGCTCGTCAGCGGGGCCCGGCTGCGGGTCCCGGTCGCCGACGGACTCGGCCTCGGCCCGGCCTTCTATCCCGAGGCCGACCAGGTGATCGAGGACGGCGCGGCCCTCCAGTCCATGCTCGTCGACAACCACGTGCTCCGCCGCCAGATCTTCGACGAGACCACCGGCAACGCGTCGTACTCCTCCGCCGAGGACCCGGTCGCGGCTCTGGCGCGGGTCCGGTCGACCTCGAGCTGGGTCAACGGCAACCTCCGAGGGGTCGCCCTGGCCGCGCCCGAGAAGGTCACCCTGGCCAGCACCACCGGTCACTTCTCGGCACTGGTCAGCAACGACCTCGACGTACCGGTCACCGTGAAGGTCCGCGCCGTGACCGACCCGAAGATCACCATCACCGGGGGCGAGGCGGTCCGGCTCGCCCCCCACGGCCGCACCTCGGTGCTGCTCACCGCCTCGACCCACGTGCTCGGCGTCCACTCGGTGACCCTGGAGCTGACCAACCTCGCCGGACGCCCGCTCGGACCCCAGGACAGCTTCCCGATGCGGGCCGAAACCGTCAGCCGGCTGATCTGGGTGATCATCGGGGCCGGCGTCGCCCTGCTCTTCGGCGCGATCGTGGTCCGGCTCGCGCGGCGAGTGATGCGGAGCCGTACGTCGTGACCCCGCCCGATCCGTGCGGCACACCCGCATGAGCGACGTCTCCGAGACCCGAGGCATCCTCGCGTCGTCGGCGGTGATGGCCAGCGGCACGATCGTCTCGCGGATGAGCGGCTACGTCCGCAACCTCCTGCTGGCCGCCGCGATCGGCAACGAGCTGCATGCCGACCTGTTCAACATCGGCAACACGATCCCCAACATGCTCTACATCCTGCTGGCCGGCGGGGTCTTCAACGCCGTGCTCGTCCCCCAGCTCGTGCGCGCGCAGAAGGGCGACCCCGACGGCGGCGAGGCCTACACCAACCGCGTGATCACCCTCGCCCTGCTGTTCCTGGGTGCGGTCACGATCCTGCTGGTGATCGCGGCACCGCTGGTGATGCGGCTCTACCTGAACAGCTCCTACGACTGTGCCGACCTGAGCGCCCAGCGCGACTCGGCGATCGCGTTCGCCCGCTACTGCCTGCCCCAGATCTTCTTCTACGGCATGTTCGTGCTGCTGGGCCAGGTGCTCAACGCCCGCGGCCGGTTCGGCCCGATGATGTGGGCGCCGATCGCCAACAACGTGATCGCGATCCTGGTGCTGGTCCTCTACCTGGTGTGGTTCGGCCCGCTCGCCCCCGGCCAGGGGCATGCGGCGTACACCGCGACGCAGGAGCTGGTCCTCGGTGCCGGCGCGACGCTCGGGATCGCCGTGCAGGTCCTGGTCCTGCTGCCCTACCTCAAGGCCGCCGGCGTCCGCTTCCGCCCGCGCTACGACTTCCGCCACAGCGGCCTCGGGCACACCCTGCGCCTCGGGGTCTGGACCGTGCTCTTCGTGGTGGTCAACCAGGTCGCCTACACCGTCGTGGTCCGCCTCGCCTCCGGCGGCACGGCCCCGACGGGCTGCGGCCACCACGCCGCCGCACCGCAGGACGGCACCGGCTACACCGTGTACGCCGCCGCGTTCTTGTTCGTGATGGTGCCGCACGCGATCATCACGGTCTCGCTGGCGACCGCGATCCTGCCCCGGCTGTCGGCCAAGGCGGCCGACGGCGACCTGAGCGGACTGGCCGGCACCCTGGCCGGCACGCTCCGCACCGCGCTGGCCATCGTGATCCCGTTCGCCTTCCTCCTGCCGCTGGTCGCCTACGACGCCGCGAAGGTGCTCTTCGGGTACGGCGCCACCGCGACGACCTTCGACCACTACGTGACCTCGATGATCCTGTTCGGCCCGGGCGTCGTGTTCTTCACCGTGCACTACCTGATGCTGCGGGGCTTCTACGCCCTCGAGCTGAACCGCCTGGTCTTCTTCGTCCAGTGCGGCATCGCGGCCACCAACGTCGTGGTCGCGGTCCTGCTCGTCGCACGGGCGACCCCGGCCCAGACGTCGCCCGCGCTGGTCGTGGCCTACCTCGCGTCGTACGTCCTGGGCGCGACGATCTCCTACCTGCTGCTCCGCGCACGGCTCGGTGGCCTGGAGACCCCTGCGCTGGTCCGGTTCCTGGTCCGGCTGTTCCTCGCCACCTTCCTCTCGACCGCCGCGGCGTGGGCGCTCGGGAGGCTGCTGCCCGGCGGCGGGGACGACGTCTCACACGTGCTGGCGGGCATCCGCGTGGTGCTCCTGGGAGCGATCGACCTGGCGATCTTCGTGCTGCTGGCACGGGCGATGCGGCTGCGCGAGATCACCACCGTGCTGGACACGGTCGTCCACCGGTTCACCGGGGCGCGAGACTCCTAGGATTGGTGCGGGCAACCGGAAGGGGACAGGGTGCCTGAGCACAACCGGCCCGGCGACGTCCTCGCCGACCGGTACCGACTCACCGACCTGCTGACCGAGAGCGGGGGCGGCCGCTTCTGGCGCGCCTTCGACAAGGTGCTGCAGCGCGACGTCGCCGTGCACATCATCCCCTGCGACGACGACCGGGCTCCGCTGCTCCGGGAGGCGGCCCGGACCTCGGCCACCGTCCTCGACCGCCGGATGCTGCGGGTGCTCGACATCGACGAGACGGCCGACCGGTGCTTCGTGGTCAACGAGTGGGGGTCGGGCACCAGCCTCGACATCCTGCTGGCCGACGGCGAGCCGCTGTCACCGACCGTCTCCGCCTGGATCGTCGCGGAGGTCGCCGACTCCCTGGCCCTGGCCCACGACGCCGGGGTCTCCCACGGGCGCCTCGTCCCGGAGAACGTGCTCATCGACCACGACGGCGGGGTGCGGCTGATCGGCTTCGCCGTCGACGCCGCCCTCCACGGCCTTCCCGCCGGCCGGACCTCGACCGACGTGATCGACCTCGTCGGCCTCCTCTACGCCGCACTCACCGCCCGCTGGGCCGGCATCAGCCGCTCGGTGGTGACCGCCGCGCCCGCGCAGCACGGCCACGTGCTCCGGCCGCGGCAGGTCCGGGCCGGGATCCCCCGGACCCTGGACGCCCTGTGCGACCACGTCCTCAACCACGGCGGCGACGTCGACGTGAACGCCGCGATCGTCAGCGACGCGCTGCGCGACTTCCTCGGCCCGTCTGCCACCGCGGCCGAGGCCTGGCTGGCCCGGCTCGAGCACCCCCGCACCGGCCAGCAGACGGTCGTCCTGGCGGCGCTTCCCGACCCGCCGGTCCGCGACCCCGACCAGCCCGACGCACCCGACGCTGGACGACGGGGAGGACCACCAGGATGCCGACGACGGAGGGGAGGCCACCGACGTCGCGGGCACACCCGTGCCCGCCGGCGCGGAGCCCGCCACCGAGGCGGGCATGCCGATCTTCCACGACGACGACGAGGTCACCTGGCTCTCCCGCCGAGCGGAGAAGGCGCCCCCGCCGCCTCCGTTCGAACCCCCTCCCGAACGTCCGCTCTTCGCCCCCGACCCGACCGACGGCCAGCCGGCCCGCCGCCCTCGGGCGGTCCCCGCGGGCGCCCACCCCTCCGGCGGCGGGTTCTGGCCCTGGGAGAGCACGGGGACCGGCGCCGGCACCGGGAGCGGTGTCCTGCCGGCCTTCGTCGACGACGACGAGGTCGACGACCGCAACCCGCCGGGGGTGAGCATGCTGCGCCTGGCCCTGATCGTCGCGGTCTGCCTGCTCGTCCTGATCGGGTGCGTGATCGCGTTCAACCTCGGCCGGGGGCGGACGCCGCTCGGCACCGTGCCCGAGAGCACGACGAGTCGCCCGACCTCCGGGCAGAGCAGCTCGGCGCCGCCGACCACCGCCGCACCGCTGACCGGCGTGACGGCCACCGACTTCGACCCGCAGGGCACCCCACCCGAGGAGAACCCCGAGCTCGCCCACTTCGCCGTCGACGGCAACCCGGCCACGACGTGGCGGACGTCGACGTACGACCAGAACTTCGGCCCCGGCGGGCTGAAGACCGGCGTGGGACTGATTCTCGACCTCGGCGCCGACCACGCCGTGAGCGAGGTCGACCTCACCACGGTGGGCTCCCCCACCCGGGTCCCGGTCTACGTCACCACCCAGGCTCCGACGAACCTCCCAGGCGCCCGGCCCGCGGGGCAGACCACGGTGACCGGCACCCGTGGCGACGTCGCCCTCGACCCGGCCGCCAAGGGCCGCTACGTCGTGGTCTGGCTGACCTCGCTGCCGGCCGTGGCCGGAGGGTTCCGCGGCGAGATCGCCGAGGTCGTGGTCAAGGGTGACTGAGGGTCCGACGGACGACCGGTCCGACGTCGACCTCCTGGCCGCCCACGTCGCCGGCGACCACGACGCCTTCGCCACGCTCTTCACCCGACACCGCGACCGGCTGTGGGCGGTCGCCCTGCGCACCATGGGCAACCCCCACGACGCGGCCGACGGGCTCCAGGACGGCCTCGTGGCCGCCTACCGCCGGGCGGACAGCTTCCGCGGCGACGCCGCCGTCACCACCTGGCTGCACCGGGTGGTCGTCAACGCCTGCCTCGACCGCCTCCGCGCGGCCAAGGTACGACGCGCCGACGCGTTGCCCGACGACCTCGACGACCGCGGCGACCGCGGCGACCGCCGACCGCGGCTCGTCGTACACCTCGACCAGCCCGGTCGACGACCCCGAGCAGGCGGCCGTCGCCGACGACCGCCGCCGGGCCGTGCTGGCTGCGCTGGCGACCCTTCCCGCCGACCAGCGGGCCGCGCTGGTGCTGGTCGACATGGAGGGCTACCCGGTGTCGGAGGTGGCGGTGATGCTCGACTGCGCGGAGGGCACGGTGAAGTCCCGCTGCTCCCGCGGCCGGGCGCGCCTGGCAGCCCTGCTCCGCGACCGGCTCGCCGACCTCGACGACCCGGTCGAGCCGCGTGAGCGAGGTCACCCGGAACCCCCGGGGTCCCCCGGCCGTCCGATCCCCACACCCCCGTCCACCACCCCTGCCCGCGAAGGAGGTGCACCGTGACCGACGAGACCGGCACCATCCGTCCGGACCCCGACGACGACGCCGTACGCCGCCTCCTCGCCGACGCCCGCCACACCGAGCCGATGCCGGCCGACGTCGCGGCGCGGCTCGACGACGTCCTCGCCGACCTGGCGCAGGGCAAGGCCGCCGACACCGACGACCTCTCTCCCGCCTCGCCTCCGACCCCGGTCCACCCGGTCGTCGCCTCGCTCGCCGTCCAGCGGCGCCGTCGCGCCGCCGGCATGCTCGTGGCCGCGGCCGCGATCGTCGTGGGCGGTGTCGTCGTGGCCCAGCACCTGCCCACGTCAGGAGGCAGCTCCAGCGAGGCGTCCGCCGGAGACCGGGCGCAGTCGAGCGTCGGCGACACCGCGGGCGGCACCACACCGAAGCCCGTGCGCCCGCAGGCTGGCGCGGGCAAGGTCGCCGGTGGTCTGCCGAAGGTCCACGACGGACGCGTGGTCGTGCGGCCCCAGCACTTCACCAGCGACGCCGTCGCCGCCCGGCGCCTGCTCGCGCGGACGCCGGCGACGACACCGACGTACCGGATGTTGAGCCGTTCGGACCCCGCGTGCGTCATCCCGGCCACCCACGGGAAGCGCGTGAACGCGATCTACGAGCGGGCTCCCGCGGTGCTGGTCTTCTCGCCACCGGCCAGCAGCTCCCAGGTCGTCGACCTGTACGTCTGCGGGTCCGACCGCCCGGTGCGCTCGGCCACGCTCCCCTCGCCCTGAGACGCCACGGGGCGGGCGGCTGCCGCCGGGAATCCCGCTCGCCTACGATCTGTTCCATCAGTGGTCGAGGAGCCTTGCCGGTGGCCCGACCGAACCACCGACCGGCACTCAGGAGCACTCATGTCGCAGTCCACGTCGAAGGACCAGGTCCGCAACGTCATCATCGTCGGCTCGGGCCCGGCCGGCTACACCGCCGCGGTCTACGCCGCGCGCGCCTCCCTGCAGCCCCTCGTCCTCGAGGGCTCGGTGACGGCGGGCGGTGCGCTGATGAACACCACCGAGGTGGAGAACTTCCCCGGCTTCCGAGACGGCATCATGGGTCCCGCGCTGATGGACGAGATGCGCGCCCAGGCGGAGCGCTTCGGTGCCGAGCTGGTCCCCGACGACGTCGTCGCGGTCGACCTCACCGGCGACGTGAAGACGGTGCGTACGGCCACCGACACCTACTCCGCCCGCGCGGTGATCCTGGCCACCGGCTCCGGGTACCGCGAGCTCGGACTGCCGAACGAGAAGGAGCTCTCGGGGCGCGGCGTCTCGTGGTGCGCCACCTGCGACGGGTTCTTCTTCCGTGACCAGCACATCGCGGTCGTCGGTGGAGGTGACTCCGCGATCGAGGAGGCCACCTTCCTGACCCGCTTCGGCACCAAGGTCTCGCTGATCCATCGTCGCGACGAGCTGCGGGCCTCCAAGATCATGCAGGAGCGGGCGTTCGCCGACCCCAAGCTGGAGATCATCTGGAACTCCGAGGTGGCCTCGATCAACGGCACCGACCGTCTCGAGTCGCTCACCCTGCGCGACACCACGGACGGCTCCGAGCGTGAGCTCCCGGCGACCGGCCTGTTCATCGCCATCGGCCACGACCCGCGCTCCGAGCTGATCAAGGGTCAGATCGACCTCGACGACGAGGGCTACGTCCTGGTCTCCCACCCGTCGACGGCCACCAACATCCCCGGTGTGTTCGCCTGCGGCGACCTCGTCGACCACCACTACCGGCAGGCCGTCACCGCGGCCGGCACCGGCTGCGCGGCCGCCCTCGACGCCGAGCGCTACGTCGCCGAGCTCGACCACAGCGCGGCGACCGGCGCCGAGGCCCAGGCGGCCGTGGCGGGTTCCGCGGCCAGCGACGACGTCAAGAACGCCGGCCTCTGAGCCGCTCGGTCGGCCCTGGAGCCGACCGAGCGCCGTCCGCTCCGCGCGCGTCCCGAGGCGCGGAACAACTGTCGGCACGATGGTGTTCAATCCGATGACACCTCGTTGGTGTCCCCCGACGCACAGCCCCTTGTGGCGGGCTGAGTGACAACAGGAAGGAATCCCCGTGGCGAACCTCGCTGCCGTGACCGATGCCGACTTCGAGGCGACGGTGCTCAAGTCCGACAAGCCGGTCCTCGTCGACTTCTGGGCCGAGTGGTGCGGTCCGTGCCGCCAGGTGGCCCCGATCCTCGACGAGCTCGCCGCCGAGCACGGCGACAAGATCACGTTCGTGAAGATGAACGTCGACGAGAACCCCGTCGTCCCCGCGTCCTACCGGGTCAACGGCATCCCCACGATCAACGTCTACCACGGCGGCGAGATCGTGAAGTCCATCGTCGGTGCCCGCCCGAAGGCGGCGCTGCTCAAGGAGCTCGACGAGTTCATCTCCGCGTCGGCCTGAGGACGCTCCGGGCCGGCGGAGCCGGTTCAGCGGACCGCCGGGAGCGGCGCAGCGGGCCCGCTCGCAAGCCGGCCCGACGGACCTTCAGCGTGGTCTGAACCACGTCCGGCTCGTCGCCCGGGGATGGTTGGCCCGCGCCTTCGGCGCCGGCCTGACCGCACCGAGCAGCCGCTCGAGAGCGGCCTCCACCTCGTCGCGCCACGACAGCGCGCTCCGCAGGTCCATCCTCATCCGTGGGGTGGTCGCGTGAGCGCGCTGCGTCTTGAACCCCACGCTGGTCAAGAAGTCCACCGGCATCAGGCAGTGCGACGCCCCGGCCGGGCCGGGTCCACGGGTGTCGCCGAACGCCTCGACGGCATGGATCCCGCCGCGCTGGATGAGGTCACGGGCGAGCCCCTGCACCAGCATCCGGCCCAGGCCGCCTCCGCGCGCCGCAGGGTCGACGTACAACGCGGAGAGCAGGACGGCGTCGTTCGAGACCGGTGAGGTGGGGAAGGCGCCCGACCCCGCGAAGTACGCCGGTGGCGCGTAGAGGGCGTAGCCGACGGGGCGGTCGTCGACCAGCAGGACGCGGCCGCACGACCCCCAGTCGCGCAGGACCCCCGACATCCAGGTCTCCTTCTCCGCCGCCGGCTCCTCGACGCGCTGGCGGCGTACGGGATCCAGCTCCCAGAAGACGCACGTGCGGCAGGGGGCCTCGAGCTCGGCGAGATGGTCCAGCGTCATCCGGACGACCTTGCGTGACATGCCACCTCCTGCCGGCGGCGGGCGCGTGGCCCGCGGACACCATCGTAGGCAGGCCGTGGACGCCTGAGAGGATGAGGCGTGCGCCGGATCCGCCAGAGCCAGAAGCTGCAGCACGTGCGCTACGACGTGCGCGGGCCGATCCTGGTCGAGGCGCAGCGCCTGGAGGCCGAGGGCCACCGGATCCTCAAGCTCAACATCGGCAACCCCGCGCCGTTCGGCTTCGAGGCCCCCGACGCGATCCTCGCCGACATGATCCACCACCTGCCCGAGGCGCAGGGCTACAGCGACTCCCAGGGGATCTACCCCGCCCGCACCGCGGTGGCCCACTACTACCAGGAGCGCGGGCTCAAGGACGTCCATGTGGACGATGTCTACATCGGCAACGGCGTCTCCGAGCTGATCTCGATGGTGCTGCAGGCCTTCGTCGACGACGGCAACGAGATCCTGGTCCCGGCACCCGACTACCCGCTCTGGACCGGGGCGGTGACCCTCGCCGGCGGCACCCCGGTGCACTACCGCTGCGACGAGACCGACGGGTGGGACCCCGACCTCACCGACCTCGAGTCCAAGATCACCGAGCGGACGCACGCCCTGGTGATCATCAACCCCAACAACCCCACCGGCGCGGTCTACAGCGAGGAGACGGTGCGCGGTCTGGTCGACATCGCCCGGCGGCACGACCTGGTCGTGATGGCCGACGAGATCTACGAGAAGATCCTCTACGACGACGCGGTCCACCACCACGCGGCGACGTACGCCGGTGACGACGTCCTGTGCCTGACCTTCAGCGGGCTCTCCAAGGCCTACCGCGTCTGCGGCTTCCGGGCCGGCTGGGTGATGATCTCCGGCCCCCTGGAGCTGGCCACCGACTTCCTCGAGGGCCTCACCCTGATCGCCAACATGCGGATGTGCGCCAACGTGCCCGCCCAGCACGCGATCCAGACGGCGCTCGGCGGCTACCAGTCGATCGAGGAGCTGATCGTGCCGGGCGGACGCTTCCACGAGCAGACGATGCTGGCCGACCGGATGCTCAACGAGATCCCGGGCGTGACCTCGGTCCGTCCCCGGGGCGCGCTCTACTGCTTCCCGCGCCTCGACCCCGAGGTGTACGCCGTCGAGGACGACGAGGCGCTCGTGATCGACCTGCTCCGCGCCAAGCGGATCCTGGTCACCCACGGCACCGGCTTCAACTGGCCCGAGCCCGACCACTTCCGCCTCGTCACGCTCCCCGACGTGGCGGTGCTCGAGGAGGCGATCGGCCGGATCGGGGAGTTCCTCGCCACGCGCCGCTGAGCCGTCGCTCCCGGCCACCGGCAGGCGCCCGGAGGACGACGCCTAGGCTGCGCCCATGACCGAGCTGGTGTACTCGTCGATCATCCGGGCCGCCAAGCTCGGCTTCCGCGCGCTGGGCCAGCAGATCGACGTCACCGGCGTGGAGCACCTGCCCCGGACCGGTGGCGCGCTCCTGGCCTGCAACCACGTCGGGTACGTCGACTTCATCTACGGCGGCGTCGCCCCGGAGCGGATCGGGCGCCGGGTCCGCTTCATGGCCAAGCGCGAGCTCTTCGACCACCGGGTCAGCGGTCCGATCATGCGCGCGTGCCGTCACATCGAGGTCGACCGCGCCGACGGCGAGGCGTCGGCGGCCGAGGCGACCCGGATCCTGCGCGACGGCGAGCTGGTGGGGATCTTCCCGGAGGCGACCATCTCCCGGGCCATGGAGATCAAGGAGCTCAAGACGGGGGCCGTCCGGATCGCGGCCGCGGCCGGCGTCCCGCTGATCCCGGTCGTGCTCTGGGGCACGCAGCGGATGATGACCAAGGACCACGGCAAGGACTTCTCCCGCGGCACGGCGATCTCGATCCGCGTCGGCGAGCCCCTCCCGGTCACCGGCGACGACCCGATCGCCGAGACCGCCGCCCTCCGCACCGCCCTCCAGGACCTGCTCGCGGCCGTGATCGCGTCGTACCCCCAGCGCGAGGACGGCGCGTGGTGGCTGCCCGCGTCCTACGGCGGCAGCGCGCCGACACTCCAGCGCGCCGCCGAGCTGGACGCCGAGGAGCGTCGGCAGCGCGCGCAACGCCGCGCCGCCGCCCGGTCGGCTCGGCACGACTGAGTGCGCACTCACTCGGTGGGAGCGGGCGCCGGACGGCGCCGAGTCGGCCGGTGACAGCCCGGCGCGGAAGAGCGGCAAGTCGGTTTGTCACTTTGTCGACTTGTCGGTGAATGGCTAGATCGGCCTGTCGCTGCGGTTCCGCGGATCCATGATGTCCACGATCCGACGCAGGTCGTCGAGCGAGGCGAACTCCACGGTGATCCTGCCCTTGCGCTGACCGAGGTCGACCTTGACCCGGGTCTCGAGCCGGTCCGACAGCCGCTCGGCGAGGTCGGCGAGCCCGGGGGCCGTCGGCCTGCGCCGGCGTACGACGGGCTCCGGCCGGTCGGTGGCACCCACGGCCACGATCTCCTCGAGCCCGCGCACGCTGATCCCCTCGGCGACGACCCGGGCCGCGAGCCGGTCCTGCAGGTCGGGGTCCTCGACGGCCAGGAGCGACCGGGCGTGCCCGGCCGAGATGACCCCGGCCGCGACCCGTCGCTGGACGGCCGGCGAGAGCTTGAGCAGCCGGATCGTGTTGCTGATCTGGGGCCGGGACCGGCCGATCCGGGTGGCGAGCTCCTCATGGGTGCACGCGAAGTCCTCGAGCAGCTGGGAGTACGCCGCGGCCTCCTCGAGCGGGTTCAGCTGCGAGCGGTGCAGGTTCTCCAGCAGCGCGTCGCGGAGCATGTCGGCGTCGTCGGTCGCGCGCACGATCGCCGGGATCGCCTCCAGGCCCGCCTGCTGAGCGGCGCGCCAGCGACGCTCCCCCATCACCAGCTCATAGCTCTGCGGACCGGTCTGCCTGACCACCACCGGCTGGAGGAGCCCGACCTCACGGATCGAGTGCACCAGCTCCGCCATCGCCTCCTCGTCGAAGACCTCGCGGGGCTGGACCTGGTTCGGGGCGACCTGGCCGATCGGGAGGTCGGCGAAGTAGGCGCCCGCCGGCGCCGGCGGCAGCTCCTCACTCACCCGGGGATCGGTCTCGGGCCCGCCCTCGCCGGCCACCGGCCCGGTCGGGATCAGCGAGCCGAGGCCCCGGCCCAGCCCCCGTCGGCGCTCCGTGCTCATGCCGGCGCTCCCTTCCTGGCCATCTCGCGCGCGGCCTCGAGATAGGACAGCGCACCGGGTGAGGCCGGATCGTAGGTCATCACGGTCTGCCCGTACGACGGTGCCTCCGAGACCCGGACCGAGCGCGGGATGGTGGTCCGCAGGACCTCGTCGCCGAAGTGGTGGCGCACCTCGGCGGCGACCCCGGACGCGAGGCGGGTGCGGGCGTCGTACATGGTGACCAGGATCGTGGAGACGACCAGGCCCGGGTTGAGGTGCGCCTTGACCATCTCCACGGTCTCCAGCAGCTGGCCGAGGCCCTCGAGGGCGTAGTACTCCGCCTGGATCGGGATCAGCATCTCCGCCCCGGCCACGAGGGCGTTGAGCGTGAGCAGTCCCAGCGACGGTGGACAGTCGACGAACACGTAGTCGAGGCGGTCCTCGCCCACGGCGTCCGCGGTGCCGACGAGCGGGTGGCCGGCGATGGCCTTGCGCAGGCGCGTCTCCCGTGCCACCACACTGACCAGCTCGATCTCCGCGCCGGCCAGGTCGATGGTCGCGGGGACGACGAGGAGGCCGGGCAGATCCGGTGCCGCCGTCATCAGCTCGTGCAGCGGGTCGCCGTCGACCAGCGCGTCGTACGTCGAGGGGATGCCGCGCTGGTGCTCCACGCCCAGCGCGGTGGAGGCGTTGCCCTGCGGGTCGAGGTCGATCACGAGCACCCGCTGGCCGAGCTGCGCGAGCGCGGCCGCCACGTTGACCGTGGTCGTGGTCTTGCCGACGCCGCCCTTCTGGTTGGCCACCACGATCACCCGGGTCGCCTCCGGACGCGGCATCGGGGGTCGGCGCGCCGCCTCCTGGCGGGCCAGCACGGTGTCCTCCGCGATCCGCGCCAGCGGCGTGCTGTCATCGTCGAGGAGCTGTCCGACGGCCGCGAAGTCGGCCGCGGTCCGCACCGGCGGGGGGGCCGGGGCCGTCGGCGTCGAGGATGTTTCACGTGAAACACCGCTGGTCGTCCGGCCGGAGGGACTAGTCCCCCCGGATTGTGGATAACTGGGGGACTTCTGTGGATTATCACGCTCAGGGGGCCACCCCAGACCGGTGGAAAACCCCGACTGCGGATCCCGCGCGACCTCCGGGGACGGCCAGCCGAGCCCGTCCTCCGCGCGTCCCACGCCGTCGGGGGAGGCCGTCGTCACGGCCGGGTCCTGGCTCACCTGCGCTCCCTTCGCCTACGACGAGTCGTCGCGCTCGCGGGCCAACCTATCGCCGCTCCCGGCCCGGCGACCACCCGGACCACGGTGGTGGCCGAGGCGCCGGGCACCTCGCGGACCACGACCTCGGCCCGAGCCTGCCAGCGGGCGAGGTCGGGGGCCGCCGCCTCGATCTCCGCGGCAGCCGCCGAGCCCTTCATCGCCAGCACGGCGCCACCGGGAGCCACCAGGGGCAGGCTCCAGGCCAACAGCCGCGGCAGCGGCGCCAGCGCGCGCGAGGTGACCACGTCGAAGGCGTGACCCTCGGCCGACTCCTCAGCGCGACCCCGCACGACCGTCACCCGGTCCGCGCCCAGCGCCGCACAGGCCTCGGTGAGGAAGGCGACCCGGCGCGCCATCGGCTCGATCAGCGTGACCCGCAGGTCCGGCCGGGCCAGGGCGAGCACGAGCCCGGGGAGGCCGGCGCCCGAGCCGAGGTCGGCCACCCGCGCCCCCTCGGGCACCAAGGTGGCCAGCAGTCCGCAGTTGACCAGGTGCCGGTCCCACAGTCGCGGTACCTCACGGGGTCCGATCAGTCCCCGGACGACGCCCTCGGTGGCGAGCAGCGCGGCGTACTGCTCCAGGACCGGCAGGCGGGACGGCGCGAAGACCTGGCTGAGGACCGCCGGGCCGGGCGAGGGCGGTGTTTCACGTGAAACATCGGCCATCAGGCGGGCAGGACCACCACGTAACGACGGGGCTCCACACCCTCGGACTCCGAGGTCAGGCCGGCAGCCGCGACCGCGTCGTGCACGACCTTGCGCTCGAACGGGGTCATCGCCCGCAGGGCGACGCGCTCGCCGGACTCCTTGACCTGCGCGGCCGTGGTCGCGGCCAGCTCCTCGAGCTGACGGCGCACCTCGGCGCGGTGGCCGGAGACGTCGAGCATCAGGCGGGACCGCTCGCCGGTCTCGCGGTACACCGCGAGGCGAGTCAGCTCCTGGAGGGCCTCGAGCACCTCGCCCCGCTCACCCACGAGCTGCGACAGGTCGGCACCCACGATGGACACCACGGCCCGCTCGCCCTCGACGTCCATGTCGAGGTCGCCGTCGAGGTCGGCGATGTCGAGGAGCTCCTCGAGATAGTCGGCCGCGATGTCGCCCTCGTTCTCGAGGCGGTCCTGCAGGGACGACCGGCTCGACTCCGGGGCGTCGTCCCCGTCGTCGGTCTCCTGGTCCTCGACGAGCTCGTCGTGCTCGGTCGGCTCGGCCACGTCCTGGGCACCGGCATCGACGGCCTCGGTCGGTGCTCTCCTCCGTCGCGCTCGGTCGGCCCTCGGTGGTGTCGGCCTGCTCGGTGGTCGGGTCGGAGATCTCGCTCATGCCGTCTTTCCTTCGTCGGTGTCGTCGGTGTCGTCGGCCCGGGGGTCGGAGTTCTTGCCGCCGCCCGCCGCCGGGTCCTGCCCCGGCTTCGCGCCGCCGCTGCGCTTCCTGCGCTGCTCACGGGACTGCCGCTTGGGCTGCTGCCGCTGGCGGGGCGGTTCGTCGGGGTGGGTCGCGTCCTCCACGGCGAGCTCCTGCTCGAGCTCGGTCGTGCGGCCCTTGGCCCGGTCGCGGGCCACCTTCGCCTCGAACGCCGGCGTGCCGGGCGCCGGGTTGCGGCGGATCACGTAGAACTGCTGGCCCATGGTCCACAGGTTGGTGGTCGTCCAGTAGACGAGGACGCCGATCGGGAACGCGACACCACCCGCGGCGAAGGCCACCGGGAGGACGTAGAGCAGCATCTTCTGCTGCTGGGCGTAGGGGCCGCTCATCGCGTCGGCCGGCATGTTCTTGCTCATCAGCTGACGCTGCGTGGTGAACGTGGTCGCCGTCATCGCCAGGACGAGGATCGCAGCCACGATCTGGACGCTGACCAGACCCTGGTTGTGGATGAAGGTCGCCGAGATCGGGATCGTCCCGAACAGCTTGGCGTGGCCGAGGCTGTAGGCCTGCTCCGGGGTCATGAAGCCGTTGGCGGTGCCGTTCTTCTGCGCCTGGTCGAGCAGCCGGAAGAGCGCGATGAAGATCGGCGACTGCACCAACAGCGGCAGACAGGCCGCGAACGGGTTGGTGCCGGTCTCCTTGTAGAGGTTCATCGTCTCCTGGGCGAGACGCTCCCGGTCGTGGCCGTACTTCTTCTGCAGCTCCTTGACCTTCGGCTGGATCAGCTGCATGTTCCGGCTGGACTTGATCTGCTTGACGAACAGCGGGATCAGGGCCGCGCGGACCACGAGCGTCAGCCCGATGATCGACAGCACCCAGGCGGCACCGCCGTTCGGGTCCAGGACCAGGCTGAAGAGCCAGTGCCAGGCCAGGAGGATCGCCGAGACGGCGTAGTAGAGCGGGGTCAGGATCAGGTGGCCGATGGCGCCGAGGAAGTGCACGGGGGTCAGGCTCCTTGGGTGGGAGTGGTGCGGACGCGAGGGGGCACGGGGTCGTAGCCACCGGGTGCCCACGGGTGACACCGCAGCAGGCGGCGCAGAGCCATCCAGCTCCCGCGCAGCGAGCCGTACTCCGTCACCGCCTCGAGGGCGTACGCCGAGCAGGAGGGGTGGTAGCGGCACACCTGGCCGTAGAGAGGACTGATCAGGAGCCGGTACAGCTTCAACAGACCGATCAGGAGGTAGCGCACGTCAGCTCACCGTCCCCTGCCTGTGTCCTGCTGGTGACCGAGGCTCCGCTGCAGACAACGGTCGAGCTCCGCGCCGAGTTCCGCAAAGGACGCGGCGGCCGCAGGAGGGAGTGCGCGGACGACGACCTCGCTCCCGCCGGGGAGGCCGGCGAGACGCTCACGACACAGATGACGCAACTGGCGCTGGACACGATGGCGGACGACGGCGTTGCCGACGGTTCGACCCACCACGAACCCGACCCGGACGGGTTCGGTCCGGTCGTGACGCAGGAGATGGACGACCAGGAGGTCGCCGCCACTGCGGCGGCCCGTGCGGACCACCCGCCGGATGTCACCACCGTGGGTGAGCCGATGCGGCGCGGGGAGCACGGACGCGGGTCACGAGCCGGGGGTCGAGCCGCGCGGGCTCAGACCGCCAGGCTCTTGCGGCCCTTGCGGCGGCGCGCGGACAGGATGCTGCGCCCCGCACGGGTGCGCATGCGCAGCCGGAAGCCGTGCACCTTGTGGCGCCGGCGGTTGTTCGGCTGGTACGTACGCTTGCTCACGAGCTCTCTCCGATGGTGGTCAGGGGCGGTCACGCCGGCGGCGGCCAGATCGCCCGTTGGCGACGGGCAGCGCTGGTCGAGGCGCGGTCAGGAGAACGGGCTTCGGCCGGCACCGCCCACCCACGCGCCGGTGGAGCGGCCCCGGGACGGGCCCGGGCGGAGCGTGGACATGCGGCACCCGTCGACACCGGGTGACCGACGAACGGTACGCGCGGCGTCTTCGCGACGTCAAATTGCCACGAGGGGCGCGCCCGGGTCCGGCGGCTGTGGATATCGCCCGTACGACGGCACCCGGACCACCGGTTCCGTCGGGTCCCGACAGCCTGTGGATAGCGTCTTGCTCGGCCGTCGTGACCGGGGTTATGTTCGACCCTCGTCGAGTTTCCCCGCGTTCGGGTCGGACCAGGGTCCCGGGGTCGTCGCAGTCGGTGTCCTCGGAGCCTCACAGGGCCCCTGACCTGCGGTGATCCGGTTTCTGCCGGCCCACCGTGAACGTCTCGGCTGGCCGTCTCCACCAGAAGGCGGTCACGTTCACAAGGTGTGGACAAACCTGTGGAACGAAGCGCACGCCCGGTCGTCGTACCCGGACGTCGCCGACCGCGGGTTCGGGCGAACGAGGAGAGCGGGGCAACCCTGTGGACAACGATTCGGACCTGGCCACCGCCTGGCAGCGGGTGGTCGAGGAGCTGCAACCCAACCAGCAGGCCTGGGTGCAGGCGAGCGAGCCGGTCACCCTCCACGGCAACACCGCCATCATCGCCGTGGCCGACGACTTCACGCGCACCCAGCTCGAGGGCCGGCTGCGTGGCCAGCTCGAGGACTCCCTGACCGCGATCTTCGGTCGCGAGATCCGATTGGCCGTGACCGTCAACGCCCAGCTCGGCGAGGGGGCCCCGCACGAGCAGACCGCCAAGTCGACAAGTCCCTCTAGCGATTTGTCGACAGATCGACATGTCGCCTCACCGGCCGTCAGCGCGCCCGAGCCCGCCCGCCCGGCCACCGGGGAGACCCGCCTGAACCCGAAGTACACCTTCGAGACCTTCGTGATCGGCTCGTCCAACCGCTTCCCCCACGCCGCGGCCGTGGCCGTGGCCGAGGCACCCGGCAAGGCCTACAACCCGCTGTTGATCTACGGCGACTCCGGGCTCGGCAAGACCCACCTGCTCCACGCCATCGGCCACTACGTCCGCAGCCTCTACAACGGCGCGAAGGTGCGCTACGTGTCGAGCGAGGAGTTCACCAACGAGTTCATCAATGCGATCCGCGACGACCGGCAGGACCGGTTCAAGCGCCGCTACCGCGACGTCGACGTGCTCCTGATCGACGACATCCAGTTCCTGGAGGGCAAGACCCAGACCCAGGAGGAGTTCTTCCACACCTTCAACACCCTCCACAACGCCAACAAGCAGATCGTGCTCACCTCCGACCGGGCGCCGAAGCGGCTCGAGGCGCTCGAGGACCGCCTGCGCAACCGGTTCGAGTGGGGCCTGATCACCGACGTCCAGCCGCCCGACCTCGAGACGCGGATCGCGATCCTGCGCAAGAAGGCCGCCATGGACCGGCTCTCGGCGCCGGCCGACGTGCTCGAGTTCATCGCCAGCAAGATCCAGACCAACATCCGCGAGCTCGAGGGTGCCCTGATCCGGGTCACGGCCTTCGCCAACCTCAACCGCCAGGAGGTCGACATGACCCTGGCCGAGATCGTGCTGAAGGACCTGATCCCCGAGGGCGGCGAGCCCGAGATCACCGCCGCGCTGATCATCGCCCAGACCGCGGCGTACTTCGGCCTGTCCATCGACGAGCTGACCGGCCCGAGCCGCGGCCGCCACCTGGTGATGGCGCGGCAGATCGCGATGTACCTGTGTCGCGAGCTCACCGACCTGTCGCTGCCCAAGATCGGGGCCCAGTTCGGCAACCGCGACCACACCACCGTGATGTACGCCGACCGCAAGATCAACCAGCTCCTCGCCGAGCGCCGCGCCGTGTTCAACCAGGTCAGCGAGCTGACCAACCGGGTGAAGCTGCAGGCCCGTCAGGCGTGAGCGAGTTACACGCCTGCAAGATGTGTACGACGTGTGCGTCACGGCGGCGCGTCGTCCACAGCCGGTGTGGATCCCCGGGGTCGACGCCGCGGCCGACCGGGCACGACGCACAGGGCCGGCCGGGTTCACACCGCGTCGTCCACAGCCCCTGTGCACGCGAAAAGCGGTCCTGACCTGCGCCGATGCCCGTCGTCCACAGTTTCCACCCACGCTATGACTACTACGGACCTCTCCCTGGCTCCGGATCACTCGAAGCCCCTGCGCACTCCCTCGTCTGGGGATGACCTCCGGACAAACCGGGCGGCCCTCCCGCGTGGGGGACCGGCGTGGCAGGATGCTCACTCCAGAATCCTCCCGTGCGGCGTCTCGGCCGCCACCTCGTCCCGAGAAGGAACCCGTGCAGTGAAGTTTCGCGTCGACCGCGACGTACTCGCGGATGCCGTCGCCTGGGCGGCGCGCAGCCTTCCGGTCCGTCCGAGCGTCCCCGTCCTGTCCGGTCTCCTGATCGAGGCGAGCGACGACGGGCTGATCCTGTCCACCTTCGACTACGAGACGTCCGCGCGCGCGACCCTCTCCGCCGACGTGTCCGACGAGGGCAAGGCGCTGGTCAGCGGCCGACTGCTCTCCGACATCTGCCGCAGCCTCCCGGCCAAGCCGGTCGAGATGACGCTCGACGGCTCCCGGGTGAGCCTGACCTGTGGGTCGGCGCGCTTCAGCCTGCAGACGATGCCCGTCGAGGACTACCCCGCCCTGCCCGACATGCCGGCGGCGACCGGCACGGTCTCCAGCGACGTGTTCTCGCACGCGGTGGCGCAGGCCGTGACCGCCGCGGGTCGCGACGACATGCTGCCGGTGCTCACCGGCGTCCGCATCGAGATCTCCGGCTCGTCGATCTCGATGCTCGCCACCGACCGGTTCCGTCTCTCCCACCGGGAGCTCCAGTGGTCCCCCCACAGCCCCGACGAGTCGCTCGCAGCGCTCGTCCCGGCGCGGGTCCTCGGTGACACCGCCCGGTCGCTGACCGCGGGCAGCGAGGTGACCATCGCCCTGGCGTCCGGTGGCACCGGTGAGGGCATCATCGGCTTCGAGGGCTCGGGCCCGGGCGGCACGCGCCGTACGACGACCCGCCTCCTGGACGGCGAGTTCCCCAAGGTCCGCAGCCTGTTCCCCAGCGAGCACCAGACCACGGCGAAGGTCGACAAGGCCTCGCTGATCGAGTCGCTCAAGCGGGTCGCGCTGGTCGCCGAGCGCAACACGGCCGTCCAGCTCGCGTTCAGCGACGGCACCCTGACCCTCGACGCCGGCTCGGGCGACGAGGCCCAGGCCAGCGAGTCGATCGAGGCGACCATCGAGGGCGACGACATCACCACCGGCTTCAACCCGCAGTACCTCCTCGACGGCCTCCAGGTCATCGACGAGGCCGTCGTCGAGCTCGCCTTCACCGTCAGCACCAAGCCGGTTGTCATCAGCGGTGCGATGGGAGAAGGTGGCGAGGCGGCCTCCGCGGGCGCCGGTGACACCGGGTTCCGCTATCTGCTGATGCCGCGTCGCCTGCTCTCCTGACCCACCCACGAGGAGCACCGCCATGGAACTGGGACTCATCGGCCTCGGCAAGATGGGCGGCAACATGCGCACCCGGCTGCGCAACGCCGGGCACACCGTCGTCGGCTACGACCGCAACCCCGAGGTCTCCGACGTCGACAGCCTGGCCGCGATGGTCGAGCAGCTGCCCAGCCCCAAGGTGGTCTGGGTGATGGTGCCGGCGGGCGACCCGACGCGCGACACCGTCAAGGCCCTCGGCGACCTGCTCGGCGAGGGTGACCTCGTGGTCGACGGCGGCAACTCCAAGTGGACCGACGACGCGATCAATGCCGACCTGCTCGCCGCGAAGGGCGTCGGGTTCGTCGACTGCGGCGTCTCCGGGGGCGTGTGGGGCCTCCAGAACGGCTACGCCCTGATGTGTGGCGGCTCCGACGACGACGTCGCCAAGGTCCAGCCGGCCTTCGACGCGCTCAAGCCCGAGGGCGAGTCGGGCTTCGTGCACGCCGGCAAGCAGCCGGGTGCCGGCCACTTCGCGAAGATGGTCCACAACGGCATCGAGTACGCCATCATGCAGGCCTATGCCGAGGGCTGGGAGCTGCTCGAGAAGGTCGACCTGGTCGACAACGTCACCGAGGTCTTCGACTCCTGGCGGCAGGGCACCGTGATCCGCTCCTGGCTGCTCGACCTCCTGGTCGCCGCACTCGAGGAGGACACCCACCTCGACAAGATCGCCGGCTACGCCGCCGACTCCGGCGAGGGGCGCTGGACCGTCGAGGCCGGCATCGACCACGGCGTGGCCATGCCGGCGATCGCCGCCTCCCTCTTCGCCCGCTTCGTCTCCCAGCAGGACGAGAGCCCGGCCATGAAGGCGATCGCCGCGATGCGCAACCAGTTCGGCGGGCACGCGGTGAAGACCGAGGCGCCTCCCGGTGGCGACGCCTCGCCGACCAGCTGAATGGTCCGGGCTGACCCGGCCGACCGGGAGAGTGGCGAGAAGGGAACGACGTGTACGTCGCCCACCTGACCCTCGTCGACTTCCGGTCCTATGCCACCGCCGAGGTCGCCCTCGAGCCGGGCGCGACCGCGTTCATCGGCCGCAACGGCCAGGGCAAGACCAACCTGGTCGAGGCGATCGACTACCTGGCCCGGCTCGGCTCCCACCGCGTCGCCTCCGACGCGCCCCTGGTCCGCGCCGGGGCGGAGCGGGCCCTGGTCCGAGCGGCGGTCGTGCGCGACGGGCGCCAGGCCGTGCTCGAGATCGAGATCAACCCGGGCAAGGCCAACCGGGCCCGCGTCAACCGTGCCGACCTGCCCCGCGCACGTGAGCTGGTCGGACTCGTGCGGACGGTGATCTTCGCGCCCGACGACCTGGCCCTGGTCAAGGGCGACCCGTCGGGCCGCCGCGCCTTCCTCGACGACCTGCTCGTGATGCGCACGCCGCGACTGGCCGGTGTCCGTGCCGACTACGACCGGATCCTCAAGCAGCGCAACTCCCTGCTCAAGACCGCCGGTGCCGCGCGGCGCGGGTCGAGCTCGCAGGAGTCCGCGCTGTCGACGCTCGGGGTCTGGGACGCCCACCTGGCGCGGACCGGCGCCGAGCTGCTGGCCGAGCGGCTGAGACTCGTCGACGAGCTGCGGCCCTACGTGGGTCACGCCTACGCCACCGTGGCTCGCGGCGCCAGCAGCGACGACGCGGGCCTCGACTACCAGCCGAGCCTCGAGCTCGGCGGGCTCACCGGCCGCGCCGACCTCACCGAGCGGCTGCTGGCCGAGCTCGAGGTACGCCGCAACGACGAGCTCGACCGCGGCCTCTCGCTGGTCGGGCCCCACCGCGACGAGCTCCAGCTCTCCCTGGGCAACGGCGAGCAGCGACTGCCGGTGCGTGGCTACGCCTCCCACGGCGAGTCCTGGTCGTTCGCGCTCGCGCTGCGGCTCGCGTCGTACGACCTGGTGCGGGCCGACGGCGACGACCCGATCCTGATCCTCGACGACGTCTTCGCCGAGCTCGACTCCGAGCGGCGCGCCCAGCTGGCCGAGCTGGTGGCCGGTGCGGAGCAGGTGCTCGTGACGGCCGCCGTGGCCGCCGACGTGCCCGAGAAGCTGGCGGGCGTGCGCTACCAGGTGTCCGGAGGTGACGTACGCCGTGACGACTGAGCCGCCCGTCGAGCCGCCGCCCGGGTCGGCGGAGAAGCCACACAGCGACGACGGGCTCGACCTGGCCCGCACCCTCGCCCGCGCCACCGCCCGCTCGACCCCCGGGCGCAAGAAGGCGGTCCGGCGCGTCGACCGCTCCGCGCGCACCGGCCGGGTCTCGGGCGCCCACCCCGACGACCGGGACCCGCAGACCCTCGACACCGCCCTGACCCGGATGGTCGACGACCACGGATGGCAGGTCGACCTCAAGATCGCCTCCATGTTCGCCCGCTGGGCCGACCTGGTCGGGCCCGAGATCGGCGCGCACAGCAGGGCCGAGTCGTTCGCCGACGGGCGCCTCGTGGTCCGCACCGACTCGACCCAGTGGGCCACCGAGCTCCGGCTGCTCGCGCCGACCGTCGTACGCCGGCTCAACGAGGACCTCGGGCACGGTACCGTCGTGATGATCGAGGTGCTCGGCCCCCACGCACCGTCGTGGAAGCACGGGTCGCGCACGGTCCGCGGCGGCCGGGGGCCGCGCGACACCTACGGCTGATCCCGGCCGCGCGCGCCCTCGGACGCACCCTGCGAAATGCCGATCTGACGGCGGTCCGGACGTACAGGGACATATCCGCACCCCCGCGCGGGCCTCCGATCAGGGTTCTCGGCCCGCCTACGGGCCGATTTCGTCCACAGATCCCCCCAGGCGCGGGGTGGAGACGTGGAGAGAGGCCCGGGAACGGCTATCATGGACCACGAGGCCGCGCGCTCGTCCGCACGCGGCCCGTTCCATGTCAGAGCCCGGTCGCGGACGGCCGTTCCGGCCGCCGCGACCCCGACGAAGAGGTGCGTGTGAGCGACGAGACTCCCGAGCCGTCCGTCCCCGAGTCCGTCCCCGCACCCGCGATGCCCGTGCCTCCCAACGGCGTCGAGTACGACGCGTCGGCGATCCAGGTCCTCGAGGGCCTGGAGGCGGTCCGCAAGCGCCCCGGCATGTACATCGGCTCGACCGGCGAGCGCGGCCTCCACCACCTGATCTGGGAGATCGTCAACAACGCCGTCGACGAGTCGCTCGCCGGCTACTGCGACCGTGTCGTGGTCACCCTCCTGGCCGACGGCGGCGTCCGGGTCGAGGACAACGGCCGCGGCATCCCGACCGACACCGCGCCGGGCCAGGAGCTCCCGGCGGTCACCACCGTGCTCACCGTGCTCCACGCGGGCGGCAAGTTCGGCGGCGGCGGCTACAAGGTCTCCGGTGGTCTGCACGGCGTCGGCGTCAGCGTCGTCAACGCGCTGTCGAGCCGGCTCGTGGTCGACGTGAAGAACCGCGGGCACCTGTGGCGCCAGACCTTCACCGTCGGCGATCCCGACGGCGAGCTCCAGGACGTGCGCGAGCTCGAGCCGGGCGAGCGCACCGGCACGACCGTCACCTACTGGGCCTCACCCGACGTGTTCGAGACGACGTCGTACTCCCTGGAGACGATCACCGCGCGGATGCGCGAGTACGCCTTCCTCAACAAGGGCCTGGAGATCGTGGTCCGCGACGAGCGACCGGTGGCGGCCGAGGTGCTCGAGGCGGTGCAGGACGAGACGGTGGCCCACGAGGTCGACGGGGTGGGCGCCGACGCGATCCACCCGGGTGCCTCCGGCGGCATCGAGCAGACCTTCCGCTACGACCGGGGCCTGGTCGACTTCGTCGAGTACCTCAACAAGCGCAAGCCGCTGGCCAACCCCACCGTGATCGCCTTCGAGGCCGAGCAGAGCGCCGGCGCCCAGGGCGGCAGCCAGGACCTCAGCCTCGAGGTCGCGATGCAGTGGAACGCCTCCTTCACCGAGTCGGTGCACACCTTCGCCAACACCATCAACACTCCCGAGGGCGGCACCCACGAGGAAGGCTTCCGCTCGGCGCTGACCTCGCTGGTCAACCACTGGGGCGAGGAGTGGGGCCTGATCAAGAAGAAGGAGGACCGGGTGTCGGGCGACGACGTCCGGGAGGGCCTGACCGCGATCATCTCGATCAAGCTGACCGACGCCCAGTTCGAGGGGCAGACCAAGGCCAAGCTCGGCAACACCGAGGCCAAGGGCTTCGTCCAGCGCGTGGTCAACGACCACCTCGGCGCCTGGCTCGAGCAGAACCCCGCCGAGGGCAAGGACATCGTCCGCAAGGCGCAGGCCGCGGCGAGCGCCCGGATCGCGGCCCGCAAGGCGCGCGACCTCGCCCGCGACCGCAAGGGGCTGCTCGGCAAGGGCGGGCTGCCCGGCAAGCTGTCCGACTGCCAGTCGACCAACCCCGAGGAGTGCGAGGTCTTCATCGTCGAGGGCGACTCCGCCGGTGGGTCGGCCCGCCAGGGTCGCGACCCGCGGATCCAGGCGATCCTGCCGATCCGCGGCAAGATCCTGAACGTCGAGAAGGCCCGCATCGACAAGGTGCTGGCCAACACCGAGGTCCAGTCGATCATCTCCGCGCTCGGCACCGGCATCCACGAGGAGTTCAACCTCGACAAGCTGCGCTACCACAAGATCGTGCTGATGGCCGACGCCGACGTCGACGGCCACCACATCAACACGCTCCTGCTGACGCTGCTGTTCCGCTTCATGAAGCCGCTCATCGAGCACGGCTACGTCTACATGGCCCAGCCGCCCCTCTACCGCCTGCGGTGGAACAAGCCGGCCGAGCACGAGTTCGTCTACTCCGACGCCGAGCGTGACGCCCTGATGCGCGACGGTCAGGCCTCCGGCAAGAAGCTGCCCAAGGAGAACCCGGTCCAGCGCTACAAGGGTCTCGGCGAGATGAACGCCGAGGAGCTGTGGGAGACCACGATGAACCCCGACCAGCGGCTGATGCTCCAGGTGACCCTCGAGGACGCCGCCCACGCCGACGAGATCTTCTCGATCCTGATGGGCGAGGACGTCGAGCAGCGCCGCTCCTTCATCCAGCGCAACGCCAAGGACGTCCGATTCCTCGATATCTAGGAGTCTTGCGAGATCCCTAGATTGTCTTAGACCCGGCGAGATGTGACGAGAGAGAACCAGACACGTGACTGACACCCCCACCACCACTCCCCCCGAGGGTCCGGGCGGACGGATCGAGCCGATCGAGCTGCAGACCTCGATGCAGCGCTCCTACATCGACTACGCGATGGCGGTCATCGTCGGCCGTGCCCTGCCCGACGTGCGCGACGGGCTCAAGCCGGTCCACCGGCGCGTGCTCTACGCGATGTTCGACGGCGGCTACCGCCCCGACCGCGGCTTCTCCAAGTGCTCGCGCGTGGTCGGCGACGTGATGGGTCAGTACCACCCCCACGGCGACACCGCCATCTACGACACCCTCGTCCGCCTCGCGCAGCCCTGGGTGATGCGGGCCCCGCTCGTCCAGGGCCAGGGCAACTTCGGCTCGCCGGGCAACGACTCCGCCGCCGCGATGCGCTACACCGAGTGCCGGATGGCCCCGCTGGCCCTCGAGATGGTCCGCGACATCGACCAGGACACCGTCGACTTCCAACCCAACTACGACGGCCGCTCGCAGGAGCCGATCGTCCTGCCGGCGCGCTACCCCAACCTGCTCGTCAACGGGTCCGCCGGGATCGCGGTGGGCATGGCCACCAACATCCCGCCCCACAACCTGCGCGAGGTCGCCGAGGGTGCGCGCTGGGCGCTCGACCACCCCGAGGCCACCCGCGAGGAGCTCCAGGACGCCCTCGTCGAGCGGATCAAGGGCCCCGACTTCCCCAACGGCGCCCTGATCGTCGGCCGGGAGGGCATCGAGCAGGCCTACCGCACCGGGCGGGGGTCGGTGACGCAGCGGGCGGTCATCGAGATCGACGAGGACTCCAAGGGCCGGACCTGCCTGTCGATCACCGAGCTGCCCTACATGGTCAACCCCGACAACCTCGCCCTGAAGATCGCCGAGCTGGCCGACTCCGGCAAGGTCCAGGGCATCTCCGACGTCCGCGACGACTCGTCCGGCCGGACCGGCCAGCGCCTCGTCGTGGTGCTCCGCCGCGACGCGGTGGCGCGCGTCGTACTCAACAACCTGCTCAAGCACACCGAGCTCCAGACCAACTTCAGCGCCAACATGCTGGCCCTGGTCGACGGGGTGCCCCGCACGCTCACCGTCGACCAGTTCATCAGCAACTGGGTGGCGCACCAGATCGACGTCATCCAGCGTCGTACCCGCTTCCGTCTGGCCGAGGCCGAGCGTCTCGCCCACGTGCAGCGGGGCCTGGTCAAGGCGCTCGACGCGCTCGACGAGGTGATCGCCCTGATCCGGCGCTCGCCCGACGTCGAGGACGCGCGGTCGGGGCTGATGGAGCTCCTCGAGATCGACGAGGTGCAGGCGCAGGCGATCCTCGACCTGCAGCTGCGGCGGCTCGCGGCCCTGCAGCGCCAGGCGATCATCGACCGCCTCGCCGAGCTCGAGCTGACCATCGCCGACCTCGAGGACATCCTGGCCAGCGACCCGCGGCAGCGCCAGATCGTCGGCGCCGAGCTGACCGAGATCGTGGAGAAGTACGGCGACGACCGGCGTACGCAGATCATGGCCGCCGACGGCGACCTCTCGATGGAGGACCTGATCCCCGACGAGGAGCTGGTCGTCTCGATCACGCGTGGCGGCTATGCCAAGCGCACCCGCTCCGACGCCTACCGCACGCAGAAGCGGGGCGGGAAGGGCGTGCGCGGCGCGACCCTGCGCGGTGACGACGTCGTCCAGCACCTGATGGCGACCACCAACCACCACTGGCTGTTGTTCTTCACCACGGCCGGCCGCGTCTACCGCACCAAGGCCTACAACCTGCCCGAGGCGTCACGCGACGCGAAGGGCGGCCACGTCGCCGGGCTGCTGAGCTTCCAGCCCGACGAGGACATCGCGCAGGTGCTGGCGATCCGCGACTACGAGCAGCAGCCCTACCTCGTGCTCGCCACGCGCAACGGCCTGGTCAAGAAGACCCGCCTCGCTGACTACAACAGCCCCCGGCAGGCCGGCGTGATCGCGATCAACTTCCGCGAGGACGACGACGAGCTGATCGGTGCCGAGCTGGTCGGTCCCGGCGACGACATCCTGCTGGTCTCGCGCAAGGGCCAGGCGATCCGCTTCCGCGCCGACGACACGCAGCTGCGCCCGATGGGCCGCGCCACCTCCGGCGTCACGGGCATGAAGTTCCGCGACGGCGACGAGGTGCTGTCGATGTCGGTGATCCGCGGCGACCAGGTCGCCGCCGAGGCGGACGCCGAGGCCGCCGACCCCGAGACGGCGGTCGACGTGAAGCTCCAGTTCGTCTTCACGATGACCGACGGCGGGTTCGCCAAGCGCACCCGGATCACCGACTACCGCACGCAGTCGCGGGGCGGGCTCGGCATCAAGACGATGTCCCTGGCCAACGAGGACCGCGGTGGTCTGGTCGGGGCGTTCATCGTGGTGGAGGGCGACGAGATCCTCTCCATCACCCAGGCCGGCCAGGTCGTCCGCAGCCCCATCAACGCCGAGTTCCGGGCGACCGGGCGCGACACGATGGGCGTCAAGTTCGTCACGCCGAAGGGCGACGACGCCGTGGCGGTGGTGACCCGCTCGGTGGAGACCCCCGAGGTGGTCGAGGCGGCGGCGGAGGGCTCCGAGGGCGTCCACGCCGGGAGGTGACGAATCGCGCGATATGGGTACGGATGCAACAATCGGGAGCGGAACGGCGTCAACCGATGAGTCGTCCGAGTCCGAGAACGGACCTGCTGTCGATCCAGAGAGTGAGGGCTGATGACAGAGCGCTCTGCCGAGCAGGCACCTGTCCAGACGCGCCCCGACCACCAGGACACCGCGCGGATCCCGCTCTCCGAGCGGCTCCAGCGCCGGATCAGCGCCTCCGACGAGCGGCGCACCTCCGGCCAGGCCCAGAAGAGCTCGGGCCGGGTCCTCCCGCCGCCTCCGCCTGAGCTCACCGCTCAGCGTGAGCGCGAGGAGGCCGACCGACGCGAGGCCGAGCGCCTCGCCGCGGAGCGCCAGGCCGCGGAGCGCCGGGCCGCCGACCTCAAGGCCGTGCCGCCCGCCGAGCCGCAGTCGATCCAGACCCAGTCGCCGATCGTCCCCGCCCCGCTGCGCGAGCCCGCCCGTCGTACGACGACGGCGCCTGCGGCCGCGCGCGGCCCTCGTCGCGCCCGGCTCCGCCTCAGTCGGGTCGACCCCTGGTCGGTGATGAAGGTGTCGTTCCTGCTGGCCATCGCCTTCGGCATCGTGACCGTCGTGTCGGTCTTCATGGTCTGGTCGGTGCTCGGCGCGGCCGGTGTGTGGAGCTCGATCAACAACACCGTGTCCGACACCCTGTCGAGCGGCAACAACACCTCGACGTTCAACGTCGAGGACTACCTCGGCATGTCGCGGGTGCTCGGTTTCACCATGCTGGTCTCGGTGATCGACGTCGTCCTGATCACGGCCATCGCGACCCTCGGTGCGTTCCTCTACAACATGGCGGCCTCGCTCCTCGGCGGCATCGAGGTCACGCTGGCCGAGGACCAGGCCTGACCCGAGCCCGTCCCACCGGACGCGGTTTTGGGCGGCCGTCGGCCGCTGCGGTAACCTTCCCGCGCGGTCGCCGCGGTGGCTGTCCCGGTCGTCCGCCCACGGGCGGAGCGACCAGATCCGGGCCTATAGCTCAGACGGTTAGAGCGCTTCCCTGATAAGGAAGAGGTCACAGGTTCAAGTCCTGTTAGGCCCACTGGTTCACCATGGACGGGAGTCGCCGTGAAGAAGATCCTCCTCATCGCCCTGGCCGCCGCCGGCGTGCTCTTCGCCAAGAAGAAGCTCGACGAGGGGCAGCGGGAGCAGGCCCTGTGGGCCGAGGCGACCGACCGCGTCGACCGTCCCTGAGCTGAGCACCACCGACCCCGGCACGGTCACGCCGACCCGCCGGACCAGGGGCCTTGGCGCAATTGGTAGCGCACCTGCTTTGCAAGCAGGGGGTTAGGGGTTCGAGTCCCCTAGGCTCCACTGTCCTGTCCTGTCGTATCCCGTCCGGCCGCCGGCGTCCCGGGCGCGCCTGTCATTTCGGCGCAATCGCGCCGGTTCTGCAGGTCACAGCCGCGGTCAGCTGTCATTTCGGCGCGATTGCGCAGTTTCGACAGCCCGCCGCTCAGCGGGCGCCGTGGAGGTTCTTCGCGGTCGGCGAGGTCGGGACCGTCTCGGGGTCGGGGTAGGTGCCGAAGAGCCGGTCGGCGGTGCCGGCGGTGGTGACGGTGAACCAGTAGTGCTCGTTCTTGTAGTGGTGCAGCCGGTGGTTGCGCCAGACCGCGCGGTAGGCGCGCGAGCGGGGCCGGTGGTCGCTGTGGATCAGGTAGTGGGTCCACTCGTAGCCGAACATCACCGCGGAGACCGACACCAGGAGCGACCAGGCGGCCGGCGCGCTCGGCACCGCGAGCAGCGCCACCACGACGTACGACGGCAGGAGCCAGGTCAGGACCGGCCAGGGGATGAAGACCAGGGGCAGGTCGCGCGGGTCGGCGTGGTGCTCGCGGTGCTTGCGCGCCAGGAGCGAGTCGATCTCGACGGGGCCGACACGACGCGGCCGCCAGTGCAGGATCCCGACATGGATCACCCACTCGATGGCCGGGAACAGCGCGAGCAGCACCACCGGGATCAGCAGCTCCCACGCCGAGCCGTGGCCGACGACCACCCGGCCGACGACCGAGACGAGCAGGAAGGCTCCGACCATCCACGGCGACGGGTGACGCCAGAACGCGCGCCAGGCCTGCCCGAGGGTGAGACCGCGGCGGCGGCCGAGACCGGTGATCCGGGCCTCCTCGGCGGCCAGCCGCTCCCGCGCGAGCCGGTCGACGTCGTCGCTCATCGGGGGTGCTCCACGGCCTCGAGGGCGGTCAGGAGGGCGTCGGTGCTCGGGCGCAGCACACGCTCGGCCGCCGCGCGCGCCGTGTCGGGGTCGCCCTCGCCCAGGGCGGCCGTCAGCACGCGGTAGGGGCCGGCGCTCTCCCCGGCGCCGAGCACGGGAGCGAGGACGACGAGAGCCGGCTCGTAGGCCGCGCGCAGGCTGTTGAACATCAGCCGGAAGGCGATCGAGTCGGCCGCGTCGACCACGAGGTCCCAGTACGCCAGGGTGTGCCGTTGCCGGTCGACCGCGTCGCCGGAGGCGGCGTACGCGTCGACGGTCGCGGTGAGCCGGTCGACCACGGCGTCGGTACGGCGAGTGGCGGCCAGTGCCGCGACGCCCGGGCCGATGACGAGCCGCGCCTCGACGACGCTACGGACGGCCGCCACGTCGACGGAGCCGCCGCGGACCAGGAGAGCGGGGAGCAGGTCGAGGCCGGCGTGACGCCGGTAGTCGCGGACCGTGGTCGCGCCACCGTGGCGGACCTCGAGGAGCCGGGTCTGCGTCATCCGCTGCAGCGCCTCGCGGACGGCCGGGCGCGAGACGCCGAGGACCTCGGCCAGGCGGCGCTCGCTGGGGAGCGCCTCGCCGGGCCCGAGCGCTCCCGAGACGACCTCGTCGAGCACCTGGTCGAAGACGTCGTCGGGGACCGAGCGGCGGACCACGGGCTGGAGCGGCACGACGGTGACGTTAGGAGGACCGACGCACCTGGTCAACTGGTCAGACCAGTATCCGGACGGCTCCTCGCCGCGGCCGGCGCGGCACCGCTGCGTAGCCTGAGCCCGTGCCGTCCGACCTCGCCGTCCGCCCCGCGGCGCGGGCGCTCGCCCCGCGCTACTGGGGCATCCACCTGCTGATGGTGGCGGCGGTCGTCGCGACGGTGCTCCTCGGCCGCTGGCAGTACGACGTGTGGCAGTCGCACCGCGAGGACAGCGCGGCCTCGGTGACCCGGCTGTCGCCGGTGCCCCTGGACTCGGTGCTCGGCCCGGACGCGGCGTACCCGGGAGACGGCCTGGGCCGACCCGTGACCGTCGAGGGCACGTGGGACCCGGCCGGCACCGTGTTCGTCTCCGGGCGACAGCGCGGGGGGCGGGCGGGCTACTGGGCGGTGACGCCCGTCGTGACGGCGTCGGGCTCGGAGATCCCGGTGGTACGGGGGTGGCTCGCCGACCCCGACCAGGCACCCGCCGCCCCGCACGGCGCGGCCGCCCTGGTCGGCCTCCTGCAGCCGCCCGAGGACACCGGCGCACCGGATGACGACACCTCCGACCCCGTGCTCCCCGAGCTCAGCATCACCGACCTCCTGCAGCGCACGCACCGCGACCTCTACGGGGGCTACGTCATCGCGACGGACCGTGCCCTTCCCGCCGGGGCGACCACCGCGGCCGGGACGGCCGGCCTCGTGCCGGCGACGGCGGAGCACCTCCCCGGAGCCGACGCGTCGTCCGGGCTGCGGAACCTGCTCTACGCCTTCCAGTGGTGGGTGTTCGGCGCGTTCGCGATCTTCATGTGGTGGCGCTGGCTGATGGAGGACGTGCTCGAGCGGCCCCGCCCGGGAGCGGCTGGGGCCGGCGGCTAGATTCGGGGCGTGTCGAAGCTCTTCACCCTCTACCGCGTCCTGGCCATCACCGTCGGCGTGCTCCTCACCGTGCTGGTCTTCGTGGCGATGCCGCTGAAGTACTTCGCCACGGAGGGCACGAGCCTCCAGACGTTCGGCTCCGACCTGACCACGGTGGTCGCGATCGGCCACGGCTATCTCTACCTCGCCTACCTCGTGGTCGCCTTCCTGCTCTGGCGCCAGACGCGGTGGCCGCTCCCGTTCGCCCTCCTCGTCCTGGCCGCGGGCCTGCTGCCCATCCTGATCTTCTTCATCGAGCACGCGGTGACCCGCCGAATGCGCGCGGAGCACCCCGAGCTCGTCCCCACGCCGGGATAGTCCGTGACGTTCCTGTCGTTCAGCGGCCTCCGGAACGACAGATTCGTCACGGACTACCCGACAATGGGCCCATGACGACGGCGTTCGTGCTCGGTGGGGGTGGCGTGCTCGGCGCGGCCGAGGTCGGGATGCTGCGGGCGCTGTTCGAGGCCGAGATCACCCCCGACCTGGTGCTCGGCACGAGCGTCGGGGCACTCAACGGGGCCATGGTCGCTCGTGACCCGACGCCGGCGGTGATCGACCGGCTCACCGCGCTGTGGCAGGACGCCGAGACCATGCGCACGGTCTCCGACCGGCCGCTGCGCACCGTACGGCGCGCGGTGTCGACCGGCACCCACATCTACTCCTCCGCGCCGCTCCAGCAGCGGCTCCTCGAGGAGTTCGGCGAGACCACCTTCGAGGACCTCGCCGTCCGGTTCCAGGTCTGCGCGGCCAACATCGAGCGCGCCGCGGAGCACTGGTTCGACAGCGGTCGGCTGGTGGACGCCATCATGGCCAGCGCCGCCGTACCGGGCCTGCTGCCGCCGGCCCGCGTGGGCGACGAGCACTTCCTCGACGGAGGCATCGTGAACTCGATCCCGCTGGGCCGGGCGGTGCTTCTCGGGGCCGACCGGGTCTTCGTCCTCCAGGTCGGACGCATCGACCGGCCGCTGAAGGTGCCCACGAGACCGTGGCAGGTCGCCCGCGTCTCCTTCGAGATCGCGCGCCGCCACCGCTTCGCGCGCGAGCTGGCCGAGGTGCCCCAGGGCGTCGAGGTGCACGTCCTGCCGGCGAGGGGTACGTCGGAGCGCGACGACTCGCTCCTGGCTCATCGCGACTTCTCCCAGGTCGGCACCCGGATCCAGGCCAGCTACGTGGCGTCGCGGGACTACCTGGCCGGCGTCGGATGATGTGGCTGCTCCGGCGCTGCGTCATCGCGCCGGCGATGATCGGCCTGGCCGTCGTCCTGTGGACCACGCTGCCGTTGTGGCTGATCGTGGCGGCGGCCCTGGCGCCGGTGCTGCCCGGGCCGGTGGCGGGCGCTGCGACTGCTGTGGATGCTCGTGGTCGGCGTCACCGCCGAGAGCATCCTGCTGGTCGTGCTCTTCGGACTCTGGCTCGCCTCCGGGTTCGGCCGGCGGATCCGCACGCCGTACTTCGAGGGCATCCACTACGACCTCGTGCAGGGCCTGATGTGGGTCGTGTTCACCGAGGCGCGGCGGGTCCTCGCGCTCCGGATCGAGACCGAGGGCCCGAGCCCGGACGCGCACCCCGGGACGCCGCTGATCGTGGCCTGCCGGCACGCCGGCCCGGGCGACTCGTTCACCCTGATCCACACGCTGATGGACTGGTACGGCCGCGAGCCCCGCGTCGTGCTCAAGGACACGATGGCCTGGGACCCGGTCGTCGACGTCGTGCTGCGCCGCCTGCCCGCACGCTTCATCCAGACCAACCCGGGCAAGGGCGAGGACTTCGAGTCGCAGATCGCCGATCTCGCCCGCGGCCTCGACGCGAACGACGCCTTCGTGATCTTCCCCGAGGGCGGCAACTTCACCCCCGAACGCCGCCGCCGCGGCATCGAGCGGCTGCGCGGGCGCGGGCTCCACCGGATGGCCGAGCGGGCGTCCCGGATGACCCACGTGCTGGCACCGCGACCCGGTGGGTTCCTCGCCGCGCTCGAGGCGGCCCCCGACGCGGACGTCGTCCTGGTCGCCCACACCGGGCTGGACCACATGCTGACCGTGGCGCGACGTGTGGCGCGAGCTGCCGATGGACAAGGTGATCGTGATGCGGTGGTGGCAGGTCCCGCGCGAGGAGATCCCCACCGACCGCGAGGAGCAGATCGAGTGGCTCTTCGGCTGGTGGGAACGGATCGACGCCTGGATAGCAGAGAACCGGCCGCAGGATCTCTCCCGCGGCCGGTCCCGGCGTCGTGCTGTGGCGTCCTGACGATCAGGACGTGGGCTTCTCCGACTGGACCTCGACCACGTCGGCCGGCTCGTCGGGGGTGGTGACCGCGTGCGGTGCCTCGGCGGCGTCCGCGAGCGCCTCGTCGGGCCCCGCCCCGCCCTCGTCGTTCGGGGTGGGCTCGTCGTCGGAGGCGGCGGCCGCAGCGTCGAAGATCGGGGTGTCCGAGGCCTTCGGCGGGGGCGGCGGGGTGTACGACGACTGCCAGTTGTCCTGCTGACCGCGCGAGGACAGCTTCTTCACCACGAACCCGAGGAGCGCGGCGACGCCGGTGATGACCAGGAGCTTGCGGAAGGTGTGCTTCTTCTTCGGCTCACCGGTGATCTTGTCCTGCAGCTCGCCGGCCTTCTCCGACGCCAGGTCCGCCACGTTGGACGCCTGGGCGGACGCGCGCTGCCACGCCGGCCGGCGAAGAGGGGTGCCGCCTTGTCCCTCACGTCCGCCAGGGCCGGCCCGGCCTTGTCCTTGGCGTCGGCGAGCGCGGGTCCGGCCTTGTCGATCGCGTCGGCGATCGCGGGCCCCGCCTTCTCGCGCGCGGTCTCGACCGCGGCCTCGACGTAGTCGGCTGCCTGCTCGATCATCGTCTTGTTACGGCGGATGCCCATGGCGCAACTTCCTCTCGCTTGTCGTCCCATCCCATCATGTCCGCCCCGTACCCCACAGAGCGACCCCCACCGCGGTCACGGGCGGTGGGCACGGGGGTTGGCGCGCGTGGGAGGATCGGCAGCGCACCAGCTACCCACAGGCGAGAGGCAGACATGGCTGACCAGCAGGCCGTCCTGAAGACCAACCGGGGCGACATCACGATCAACCTGTTCCCCGACCACGCACCCGAGACCGTGGCGAACTTCGTCGGTCTGGCCGACGGCTCCAAGGACTACCGCGACGACGCGGGCCGGTCGGGGGTGCCCTACTACGACGGGCTCACCTTCCACCGGGTCATCGGCGGCTTCATGATCCAGGGTGGTTGCCCGCTCGGCACGGGCACCGGCGGTCCCGGCTACACCTTCAAGGACGAGCCGCACCCCGAGCTCGTCTTCGACAAGCCCTACCTGCTCGCCATGGCGAACGCCGGTCCCGGCACCAACGGCTCGCAGTTCTTCATCACCGTCGGCGCGACACCGTGGCTGAACTTCAAGCACACGATCTTCGGCGAGGTGGCCGACCAGGAGTCGCGCGACGTCGTCGACGCGATCGCCACGACCCCCACCGGTGGCGGTGACCGCCCGGTCGAGCCGGTGGTCATCGAGAGCGTCGAGGTCCGGGGCTCCTGAGCACCACCGACGGACCAGGGACGGCGCCGGCGGGAGAACCCGCCGGCGTTCCCACCTGCTACCGGCACCCCGACCGGGAGACCTACATCTCCTGCCAGCGGTGCGGACGTCCGATCTGCCCCGACTGCATGCGCGACGCCGCGGTCGGCTTCCAGTGCCCGACGTGCGTGGCCGAGGGTCGCAAGGAGACCCGCGCCGCTCGCACGCCGTACGGCGGTCTGCGGCCCACGCGCAACGGGCTCGTCTCGCAGACGCTGATCGGCATCAACGTCGCGTGTGGGTGCTGATCGTGGTCACCGGTGGCGCCGCGAGCCGCCTGGTGGAGCACCTCTCGCTCATCCCGGCCGGACAGTGCTCGGCCGGCAAGGGGGGCTACTACCCGGGCATCACGGACCCGACGGTCTGCCGAGCCGCCGTCGGCGGCACCTGGATCGACGGCGTCGCCACCGGGGCGCCGTACCAGCTGCTCACCAGCATGTTCACCCACGCCGCGCTGCTGCACATCGGCTTCAACATGGTGGCGCTGTGGGTGCTCGGCCCCCAGCTGGAGCTCATGCTCGGCCGGCTGCGCTACGTCGGGCTCTACCTGCTCTCCGGTCTGGTCGGCTCGGCGATGGTCTACTGGTTCTCGGGCCCGACCAGCGCGACCCTGGGGGCCTCCGGCGCGATCTTCGGGCTGATGGGCGCCCTGCTGGTGATGGCCTACAAGGTGCGAGCCGACATGAGCCAGCTCCTGGTCTGGATCGGGCTCACCGTCGCGCTGACCTTCTTCGGCCGCTCCACCATCTCCTGGCAGGGCCACCTCGGCGGCTTCGTGGGGGGAGTCGTCCTGGCCGCGATCCTCGTCTACGCGCCCCGGCAGCGGCGTTCTGCGTGGCAGGGCGCCGGCTTCGCGGTGGTCGGCCTGCTCGTGGTCGTCGCCGTGCTGACCCGGACCGCGGCCCTCACCTAGCCGGTCCTCCCCAGCTGTGGAGGAGCCTGGGGAGAACTACACCGCTGTCATTCTCCACAGGTGAGTGCACAGCTGTGGAGAAGCACGCCGGCTCGGCGGGCTCGCCAGGTACGACGAGTTCCCGCGCCTGCTCGCCGCGCTCACTCCCAGCGGGTGGCGAAGGCGAAGCCGACGGCCATGAAGCCGATGCCGACCACGAGGTTGTACTGGTCGAGGTCGTTGAAGATCGGCACCTTCGGCAGCTGCTCGCCGGAGAGCACGTAGAAGGTGCAGATCCACAGCAGGCCGAACAGGAAGCAGGTCAGCATCCCGACCACGACGCCGCGGTCGCGGCCGAGCGGGGTGGAGGGTGGGCGCAGAGCAGCAGCCCGAGCAGGATCAGGCCGAAGCCGATCGCGTAGTTCCAGTCCTTCAGGTCGGCCATGAACGCCGGGGAGCCGGCCTTGGGCGGCGGCACCGCGGTCGGGTCGACGCGGACCTGGGCGTAGTAGTAGACCATCCAGGCGATGCCGAGCAGGATCAACACGATCGCGATCAGGAAGCGGGGGCTCACCAGCGGTCCCCGGTCGGGGTCCACGAACTTCTGCTGGGCCTTGAGCTTGGCCACCGGCACTCCTCCACGCAACCGACGCCGGGATGGCGTCCTCTCTGACGACGCGGGTTACCTTAGTCGGCATGGCGGCACGACCCCAGCGGAGGCTCCCCGGCCAGCCCCCACGACCACCGGGCGACGCGCCGGCAGACGCGGACCGCGCGCGTCCGCGCCGTTCGCTCGTCTGGCGCATCGCCACGCCGGTGGTGGGCCTGCTGAGCGGCGCGCTCTTCGTGGTCAGCGCCCACAGCAGTGAGGGGACCGACCTGCGCCCGGGCCGGTTCACCGACCTCGCCTCGATGGTGCAGTACGACGCCACCCGGGTCGACGGCCTCAAGGCGAAGGTGTCGGACCTCAACGGCCAGATCTCCCGTGCTCAGCGGCTCGATCGGCGACAAGCAGGTCCGGGCGGTCAACCGCGAGGCCGCCGCGATGAGAGATCCCGGCCGGGCTGGTCGCGCAGGTCGGTCCCGGCGTGACCGTCACCCTCTCCGACGCCTCCGCCGACGTCACCTCGAGCTCGACGGTCGACCCGAAGCTCCTGATCGTGCACCAGCAGGACATCCAGGCCGTGGTCAACGCGATGTGGAAGGCCGGCGCCCAGGCGGTCACGATCCAGGGCCAGCGGGTCGTCAGCACCACCGGCATCCGCTGCATCGGCAACTCCGTGCAGCTGCAGGGCGTGCCCTACAGCCAGCCCTACGTGATCTCGGCCGTCGGCGACCCGGCCGCGCTCACCGCCGAGATCGGCCGCGACCCCTACCTCCAGGTCTACCGCGAGGACGCCGCCGACCCCGAGATCGCCGTCGGCTGGGACGAGCAGGTCGAGGACAAGGTCACCGCACCGGCGTACGACGGGCTGGTCGGCATGTCCTACGCCCGCGTGCTCCCCTCGGGCGGCAGCAGTCCCTCGAGCTGACCCGGCCGCCCGGCCCTGCTCAGAACGGAGGCTTGGCCGAGGGCCCCGACGAGGTCGCGGTCCGGTCGGCGGACTCGAGGCGCCGGTGGTCGGCGACGTGGGCGAGCTCGACTCCGAGCTCGGCCCCGAGGAGACCACGATCGTGACCTGGGTGCCCTGGGGCGCCCGCTGCCCGGCGCCCGGGATCTGCTGGATCACCTGGCCCTCCGGCTTGTCGGAGCTCGACGACGGGACGGGTACCGGCACGAAGCCGGCGTCGCGCAAGGCCTTCTCGGCGTCGCTCTGCTGCATGCCCACCACGTCGGGCACCTGCTGCGGGCCCTTGGAGACGTAGACGTCGACGGGCGAGCCCTGTGGCACCTGGGTGTTCGCCGCGGGGTCGGTCCGCACCACGGTGCCCTTGGGCTGGTCGGACTTCGTCGGGTGGAACACCGGGTCGAGATGGGCGTCGGAGAGCGCCGTCCCGGCCTGCTGCCGGGTCTGGCCGATCACATAGGGCACCTTCGTCGGGTGGGTGCCCAGCGACACGGTGAAGTCGACCGTCGACCCCTGGGCCACCGACTCGTCGGCCGCCGGGTCCTGGCTGATCACGTGGTTGGCCTTCACGGTGTTGTCGAAGGCGCGGTCGATGGTGCCGACGTCGAGCCCGGCGTCGCCGATGGCGGCGCGCGCGCCCTGCTCGGTCATCCCCGAGAGGTCGGGCACGCTGACCTGGTCGTTGGGGCTGGCGAACATCTTCGGCAGCAGGTACGCCGCGAGCCCGAGCACCACCAGCAGGAGCAGCGCCAGGAAGATCAGCAGTCCCGGCCGGGTGCCGCGGTCGTCGTCGTGCGGCTCCTCGAGCGGAGGCGGCACCGGGGTGACGACCGTGGGCGGCGGGGTGACGGTGGTCGGCGGCTCGACCGGCGGCGGGGGCGCGACCACGTGCACCGGGTGACCGGCGAGGTAGCGCTCGATGTCGCTGCGCATGGCCGCCGCGGACTGGTAGCGGTCCTCGACGCGCTTGGCGAGCGACTTCATCACGATCGCGTCGACCTCCGGCGCCACCTCGGTGTCGTGGTCGGACGGCGGCGCGGCCGGCTCACGGACGTGCTGGTAGGCGACCGCCACCGGGGAGTCGCCGACGAACGGCGGCCGGCCGGTCAGCAGCTCGTAGAGGAGGCAGCCGGCGGAGTAGACGTCGGAGCGGGAGTCGACCGGCTCGCCCCGTGCCTGCTCCGGCGAGAGGTACTGCGCCGTGCCGACCACGGCCGCGGTCTGGGTCATCGTGCTGGAGGCATCCGACATCGCCCGCGCGATGCCGAAGTCCATCACCTTCACGTCGCCCGACGGCGTGAGCATCACGTTGCCGGGCTTGATGTCGCGGTGGATGATGCCGGCGCGGTGGCTGTAGTCGAGTGCCGACAGGACGCCGCTGGTGATCTCCAGGGCCCGCTCGGGCAGGATCTTGCGGCCCTCGCGCAGGATGTCGCGCAGGGTCCGGCCGGCCACGAACTCCATGACGATGTAGGGCTGGGAGACCCCGGACCCGTCGGTGGCCGGCTCCTCGCCGGTGTCGTAGACCGCGACGATCGCGGGATGGTTCAACGACGCCGAGCTCTGCGCCTCGCGGCGGAAGCGCGCCTGGAAGGTGACGTCGCTGGCCAGGTCGGTCCGCAGGCGCTTCACGGCCACGACGCGTCCGAGGCGCGCGTCGGTGCCCTTGCGGACCTCCGCCATGCCGCCGCGGCCGAGCAGCTCGCCGAGCGCGTAGCGCCCGCCGACCAGCGTCTGTCCGTCTGGGTTGTTGTCGGGAGTCACCGCTGACCCTTCCCCTCGTGACGGTGGTGCTTCGAAGCCGGGCGGGTTGTCGCGTCGTACGTCGGCTCAGCCATGGGACAGCACCGCCTCCATGACCGCCTTCGCGATCGGTCCGCCGAGCGACCCGCCGGCGATCTCGCTGGTCGGCCGGTTGACGTGCTGGATCATCACCGCGACAGCGACCTTGGGCGAGGAGGCAGGCGCGAAGCTGACGAACCACGCGTACGGCGGTACCTCGGAGCCGTCGGGGTTCGTCCGGCCGCTCTCGGCGGTACCGGTCTTGCCGGCCACCTCGACACCCGGGATGGCGGCGTACTTGGCCGTGCCGTTCTGCACGGTCGCGACCATCAGCTTGGTCACCTGGTCGGCGCTGGTCGCCGAGATCGCCTGGTGGAGCTCCTTCTCGCCCGGCCCGGGAGACACCCGCTGCTGTGAGGGCGACTGGAGCTCGTCGGTGAGGAACGGCCGCATCACGACGCCGTTGTTGCCGATCCCCGCCACGAGCATGGCCATCTGGAGCGGCGTCGCGGTGACCGAGCTCTGGCCGAACCCGGACAGGGCGGTCTGCGCCTCGTCGAGGCCGGCGGGGTAGAGCGAGACGGCCTGGACCGGGTAGTCCTCGAGGAACCGCTGGTTGAAGCCGAAGCCCTCGGCCGTCCGGTGCATCCCGGTGGCCCCGACGTCGACGGCGATCGGCGCGAAGCTGGTGTTGCAGGACCACTCCATGGCCTGGGTGAACGGGATCTTGTTCACCCCGCAGTTCGGGATCTCGTTGTGGACCACCTTGGTGGACTGGGGGAGCCGGTAGCTCGGTCCGCCCGGCACCTGGGAGCTCGCGGTGTAGCGGCCCGTCTGCATCGCAGCCGAGGCCGTCAGCGGCTTGAAGGTGGAGCCGGGCGCCAGTGTGGTCTGGACCGCGCGGTTGAGCAGCGGCTGCGAGGGCAGCTTGGCCAGGCGGGCGGCGTAGGCGTTGGCCGCCTTGAAGTCGTGGGAGGCGAGCCGGTTCGGGTTGTAGGTCGGCAGCGAGACCATCGCCAGGATCTTGCCCGTCGACGGCTCGAGGGCCACGACCGCGCCCTGGACGTCGCGACCCAGCCCCCGCAGCCCGTTGAACGCCGCCTTCTGCGCGGCGGGGTCGATCGTCAGCACGACGTTGCCGCCCTTGGTGGCGTTGCCGTTGACCAGGTCGACCAGGCGGTTGACGAACAGGCGGTCGTCCTCGCCGGACAGGAAGGAGTTCTGCGCGCGCTCGACGCCGGTCTCGTTGCCGAAGGTGTACCAGCCGGTGACCGGCGCGTACATGAACGGCTGGCGGTAGTAGCGCTGGTACTTGTACTGGTCCTTGCTCGCCACGCTCTCGGCGAGCACGTCGCGCCCGGCCAGGATCGCGCCTCGGTCACGGGAGAACGTCGCCGCTGCCACGCGGCCGTTCCCGATCCGGTCGTTGAGCGCGCTCGCGTGGTAGTACTGCAGGTACGTCGCGTTCAGGGCCAGGGCCAAGAACAGCAGCAGGCAGAAGATCGAGACCGTGCGGATCGGCTTGTTCACGAGAGCCTCATCACCTGGGTGGTCTCGACGTCGGCGTCCTCGGACACGGTGAGGTCGGGTGGGGGTCGCCGGGCACCGTCGGAGATGCGCAGCAGGATCGCGATGATCACCCAGTTCGCGACGAGCGAGGACCCGCCGTAGGACAGGAACGGCGTGGTCAGGCCGGTCAGCGGGATCAGGTGGGTGACGCCGCCGATGACGACGAACACCTGGAGGGCGATCGCGCCCGCGAGGCCGGTGGCGAGCAGCTTGCCGAGGTCGTCGCGGCAGATCAGCGCCGCACGCAGGGCGCGCTCGACGATCAGGCCGTAGAGCAGGATCACCGCGATCGAGCCGGTGAGCCCGAGCTCCTCGCCGATGGCGCCGAAGATGAAGTCGCTCTCGGCGAACGGGATCCGCCACGGCGAGCCCTGGCCGAGGCCGCGGCCGAGCAGGCCGCCGTAGGCCATGCCGAACATGGTCTCGACCGTCTGCCGGCCCTTGTCGTCGGTGTGGTCGCCGTAGTGTGCCCAGACGTTCCACCAGAGCAGGAACCGCTCCTGCACGTGACCGATGAAGACGTAGGTGAGGTAGGAGCCGGCGACGAACAGCCCGCCGCCGACCACCAGCCAGCCGGCCCGCTCGGTCGAGACGTAGAGCATGATCAGGAAGAGGCCGAAGAAGAGCACGCTGGAGCCGAGGTCGTGCTGGAAGACCAGGATGCCCAGGCTGACCAGCCACATCGCCAGGATCGGGCCGAGGTCACGCCCGCGTGGCAGGTCGACCATCGCGACGCGACGGCCGGCGAGCGCCAACGCGTCGCGGTGGAGCACGAGGTAGCCGGCGAAGGTCACCACCAGCAGCACCTTGGCGACCTCACCGGGCTGGAAGCTCATCGAGCCGACGTGGATCCAGATCCGGGCGCCGTTGACGGTCTTCCCGACGACCGGCGCCATCGGCAGCAGGAGCAGCACGATGGCGGCCAGTCCGCAGGTGTAGGTGAAGCGCTGCAGCACCCGGTGGTCGCGCAGGATCACCAGGGTCGCGATGAACAGGCCGACGCCGATGGTCATCCAGACCAGCTGCTGGCGCGCGAAGTGGGTGCCGCGGGCGAGGTCGATGCGGTGGATGACCGCCAGCCCGAGCCCGTTGAGGGCGGCGACGATCGGGAGCAGCACCGGGTCGGCGTAGGGCGCGACCATCCGGACCGTCACGTGCGCCGCGATGATCAGGGCGGCCAGCCAGCCGCCGTACGACACGATGTCGGCGGGCACCTCACCCTTCACCCCGAGACCGACGCAGGCGTAGCCGCCCACGCCGACGACGAGGGCCAGCACCAGGAGGAACAGCTCCGCCCCGCGCCGCCGGCGGTGCACGAACTGCATCAGCGCACCCGGCTGGGAGGAACGCGTCGTGGCCACGTCAGCCCCCCGTCGTCGGGGTCGAGGACTGGTGGGTGGCGAGGCGCTGCACGGTGCGCTCGGCGTCGGCGAGGCTGCTGGCCCCGATGCCGTCCTGGACCGACCGTGCGGAGTAGGTGTCGAGCTGGTCGACCTGCACGTTGCTGGTCTCGTAGGCGTGGGAGAGGTCGACACCCGGGAGGTCGGCCTGGACCCCGCGGAAGATCGTGACCACGCCGTCCTGCTCGCCGACGTAGTACTGGTGCTGGCTCCAGTCCCAGGCCGCGGCGCCGGCCATCCAGGCCAGGCCGAGGATCCCGAGGGCGGCCAGCAGGCGACGCAGCCAGGAGTGGCGCCGCGGCTCACGGGGCGCGTAGCGCGCCGCCTCGGGGTCGGTGTCGATCGCGAACGGGACACCGGGCGGCAGGTCGTCGGGGATCTCGGCGGCGATCGGCTCGAGCTCGCCGGTGTCGCCGGAGCGGTGGCCGCGGAAGAACGACGTGCTGCTGCGTGGGCGGCGCCTCAGCTCGGCCGCGGACCCGACCACCATCGGGGCGGCGGGCACGTCGGCCTCGGTGGCGACGACGATGTCGGCGACGATGCAGGTGACGTTGTCGGTGCTCCCCGCCTCGAGGCTGGCGCGGACCAGCTCGACGGCGGCGTAGTCGGGGGAGCCGGTCGACAAGATGTCGGCGAGCCGGCCGTTGTCGAGCGATCCCGAGGCCCCGTCGCTGCACAGCAGGACCCGGTCGCCCTCGATCAGCTGGACGGTGAACAGGTCGGGGTCGACCTCGTGCACGCCGTCGAGGGCCTTGAGGATCAGGTTGCGATGGGGGTGGGTGCGGGCGTCGTCCTCGGAGATCCGACCCTCGTCGATCAGGCTCTGCACGAACGTGTGGTCGCTGGTGAGCTGGCTGATCTCGTGGTGGCGGAACAGGTAGGCGCGGCTGTCGCCGACGTGTCCCATCGCCAGCCGCACGCCGTCGAACAGCGCCACCGTCGCCGTGGTGCTGGTGCCGCTCAGCGACGGCTCCTCGTCGACGAGGTGGCCGATCCGGTCGGAGGCGCGGTGGAGGGCGGCGTCGACGAGCGCGAGGCGTGCCTGCTCGTCGTCGGCCTCGCCGGGAGGCTGGTCGAGCAGGCGCAGCTGCCCGATGGCCGTGCTGGAGGCGAGGTCGCCGCGGGCCGCGCCGCCGACACCGTCGCAGACGGTGAGCAGCCAGGGCCCCGCGTAGCCGGAGTCCTGGTTGTCCTTGCGTACGCGCCCGACGTCGGAGATCGCGGCGTACTGCAGTCGGAAGGTCACTTCCGCAGCTCCAGGATGGTCTTGCCGATGCGGACCTGGGTTCCGAGGGTGAGGGTGGTCGGCTGGGTGATCCGGGCACTGCCGATGTAGGTGCCGTTGGTGGAGCCGAGGTCCTCGACGAACCACTGGTCCCCGCTGGCGGCGACCCGGGCATGACGCGTGGACACGTAGTCGTCGTCGAGCCGGATCGCGGCGTCGTTGCCGCGGCCGATCAGGATCGGGGCATCGACGAGCTCCGCGCGATCGCCCTTGTTGGCGCCGTCGACCACCAGGACGTGGGTCGGGGCTCCCTTGCGGGCCTTCTGCTTGGGCTGTCGCCGCGGCTTGGGCGCCGCGGCCTCACGCGGGGTCTGCGGCACCCGGGCGCCGAACATGTCGGAACGGACCACCGAGATCGCGGACAGCACGAAGATCCAGAGGATCGCCAGGTAGGAGATCTTGATCAAGAAGAGCGTCAGCTCAGACATCGGCGTCCTCCTCGACCACGCGGACCGTGAGCGTCGTACGGCCGATCCGGACGGCGGAGCCGTCGTGCAGAGGTGCGCTGGCCACCCGGTGGCCGTCGACGAGCATGCCGTTGGTGGAGCCGAGGTCCGCGACCGCGATCGTCACGCCACCGTCGGCGGACTCGTCGACGGTGAACTCGACGTGCCGCCGGCTCACCCCGGGGTCGTTGATGCGGAGGTCGGCCTCGGTGCCGCGGCCCACGACGAGGCTGGGCGGCTGCAGCGGGTGGTGGGTGCCGTTGACGTCGAGGTAGGCGCGGGCGCGACGGACCTGGGTGTGGGTGGCGTTGCTGATCACCGCGGCGTGCGCCTGGCTGCGCACGCGGAACCGGCCGATGGTGAGGTCGTCGGCGGCCTCGAAGCCGATCGTGACCGGTCCGGAGAACACATAGCTCTGCTTCTCGGCGTGCTCCTGCAGCTGCGAGGTGAGCTCCTTGACCAGGGTCGAGTCGTACGGCGACAGCCGGTCGAGGTCGGCCCGCGACAGCTCGACGTGGAAGTCGTTGGGGACCATCCGGCGCTGCCGCGACAGGATCTGTGCGTTGTTGTCGCACTCGCGCTGGAGCGCGGCCGAGATCTCGACGGGCTGGACGGCGCTGCGGAAGGCTCGGGCGAAGGCTCCGGAGACGAACTGCTCGAGGCGCTGCTCGAATCGCTGCAGGCCACTCACGCGCGTCCTCCCCTCTGTCTCGGCCCCGTGTGGTCGTCCGGCTCCTCCCGCCCCGGTGGGACGCGACCCGAGTGTGCTCGGGTTGCGCCGATCGTATCGGGGCGCCTGTCGGCATCACCCATCGTGCGTGCGCCGCGCCGCGGCCGTCGTACGTCGGTTTGGGGCGGGTGAGCGCGCTGGGATAGCCTTGCCCCGCTTCTGGCGCGAGTGGCGGAATAGGCAGACGCGCACGGTTCAGGTCCGTGTGTCCGAAAGGACGTGGGGGTTCAACTCCCCCCTCGCGCACCAGAGAGGTGGGACCGTTGGACGTCGAGGAGCTGCTCCGAGCCGACCGGTCCGACGTGCTCGACGAGGCGTTCGCGGCGCTGAAGCGGTCCCGCCCCGCGCACTACGAGGAGGCGGGCGACGCCTTCACGCGCGAGCGCCTGGCGGAGCTGTTCGACCTCGTGCTGACCGCGCTCGACGACCGTGAGCTGGCGCCGGTCGGCGCGTACTGCGAGGAGATCGCCGCGCGCCGGTTCAGCGCCGGGTTCGACATCACGGAGGTGCAGACGGCCTTCAACACCCTCGAGGAGGCCATGTGGAGGCGGGTCGTCGAGGGCGTCCCTCCCCTGCAGCTCGCCGAGGCCATCGGCCTGCTCAGCACGATCCTCGGCTACGGGAAGGACGCACTGGCGCGTCGCTACGTGTCCCTCGCGACCGAGCGCCACGTGCCGACGCTCGACCTCTCCGCCCTCTTCGAGGGCACCGAGCGCTGAGGCTGCCCGGCGAGGGGGACCGCGCCGCGTGGCGGGGCGACCTCCGCCGCGCCTACGATGGCTGCTCTCGGGAGTAGGACACGCATGCCAAGGCGGTGGCCCCGATGCCAGCATCGAGCGGAAGCCCCGCTCTGCTCGGCCGGGAGCGGGAGCGTGCCGAGCTGGACGACGCCTTGGCGCTCGCTCTCCAGGGGAGCCCGCAGACCGTCCTCGTCGGTGGGGACGCCGGGATCGGCAAGACCACGCTCGTCACGGACCTGGCTCGTCGCGCCGACGAGCTCGGTTGCAGCGTGCTCCTGGGTCACTGCCTCGACATCGACGCCGGCGTCGCGTTCGGCGCGGTCATCGAGGCGATGCGCGAGCTGGTCGCAGGCCTCGACGACCTCGAGGCCCGCCCCTGCGCGCGACGGATGAGTGTCCTGCTCGACCCGGAGATGCCACGGAGTCCGGAGCCCTTCCGCGTGCTGGAGGACCTGCGGCAGACCGTGCTCGAGGCCGCGGCCGCGGGGCCCGTGGTGCTCGTCCTGGAGGACATGCACTGGGCGGGCCGCTCGACCCAGGACTTCGCCGTGGCACTCTCCCGCCGGGGCCGCGGGCAGCTGCTGTTCGTGCTCACCGTCCGCAGCGACGACCTCCACCGGCGGCACCCGGCCCGGAGGACGCTCGCCGAGATCGGCCGGGTCCCCGGCGCCCGACGTGTCGACCTGGCGCCGCTCGACCAGGACAGCATCGCCGGCATCGTGCAGACGCAGGCCGAGGGTGCCGCCGACGCGGAACTGGTGCGCTCGGTGGTCGCTCGTTCGGAGGGCAACCCGCTCTACGCCGAGGAGCTCGCGGCCGCCGACCCCAGGGCGATCCCGGAGCAGCTGTCCGACCTGTTCCTGGCACGGGTCGACGCGCTGGCCGACGGTCCCCGTGAGCTGCTGCGCGTCGCCTCCGTGGACGGCTCGCGCGTGGACCCCGACACCCTCGCGGAGCTCGCCGCCCTCGACCGGGCGCAGCTGGACGTGGCGCTGCGCGAGCTGCTCGACGCGAACCTCCTGCGAGGCACCGGCGGCTCCCTCGCGTTCCGTCACGGACTGCTGCGCGAGGCGGTGTACGACGACCTGCTCCCCGACGAGCGCACCCGCCTCCACGCGCGGCTGGCCACCATCCTGCAGGCGCGGGTCGACCGCGACCCGGATCCTCGCCTGTCGACCCTGAGCCGGCTGGCCTTCCACTGGTCCGCCGCCCACGACCTGCCGCGCACCCTGGAGGCCTCGGTGCGTGCGGGGGAGGTGGCGTGGCGGATCGGTGCGGCGGAGGCCATCAGCCACGGGGAGCGAGCGCTGTCCGTGTGGGACCGGGTGCCCGACGCGGAGGCCCGGGCCGGCTGTACCCACGTGGAGCTCCTCCTCAGGCTGGCCAGGGCGTTCTGCGACCAGGGCGACCTCCAGCGCTGGCACGAGCTCAACCGTCGGGCGGTCGAGATGCTCGGGCCCCACCCCGACCCCGTGCTGGCGAGCCGGGCCAACTCCGGCTTCGGCTTCTCGGCGATCTTCAACGAGGACCTCGGTGGGGCAGCGGAGGCGATCGGGCTCGCCGTCGAGCTCGCCGGCGACTCCCCGACCGTCGGGCGGGCGTACGCCCTGGGCGCCCAGGCCCTGCTGCACAACGTCAACGGCAGGTTCGCGGCCGGACTGGACGCCGCCGATCGAGCGATCGAGGCTGCCCGGGACACGGAGGACATGGACCCCCTGCTCCTCGCCCTGATGTTCAGGTCCGACGCCCTCCTGCTGCTGGGCCGCGTGAGCGAGTCCTGTGCCGTGGTGGGGGAGATCATCGACGCGGCGCGGGGTGCCGGGATGGTCGAGTGGACGCTGGAGTCGGTCGGACTCCTCGCCGGACGGCTGCTGGAGTCGGGGCAGGTGTCCCAGGGGATCACCGTCGCGACGTCGGGCTACCGCGAGGGTGTGGCGGGGAGGCGCACGGTGCAGGCCACGTGCGGGGAAGGCATCGTCACGGCTCTGCTCTGGGGTGGACACCTCGAGTCGGCGGAGACCCTGCTGGACGACCTCCGCGAGCTGGCACTGCCGGGTGCCCGCTGGCGGCACCTACAGGCGGAGCTGGCGCTGGTCCGCGGCGACCTCGACAGCGCGCGACGCGTCGGACCCGGCACGGCGAGCGAGCCCGAGCTGGCCCGGCGCCACCCCGATGACGTGGAGGTCCTGCGGGAGATCCGCCTCGCCGACCTCCGAGACGACGAGACACGGTGCCTGGAGGCGGCCGAGTCGTTCCTGGGTCGGCTGGAGGGCTGCGACTCCCCCCTGCTGGCCGCGTCCGCAGCGCGGATCGGCTTCCACGCGCTGACCGTCGCGCGGTCCGCAGCGCCGGCGCGCGCGACGCAGCTCCGCGCCCGGGCAGCGCGTGAGCTGGAGGCGGCCCGGGACGGGCTCACGGACGAGTGGGCCACGTCGTACTTCGCGGTCCAGCTCGCCCTGGCGGAGGCCTACGCCGCCAGGGCCGCGGGTGAGTCTGCGGTCGCGCCCTTCCGCGAGGCGGCCGCCCTGGCCGGGCCGTTCGGCAGCCTGTTCGCGCTCGAGCCGCGGCTGGACCTGGCGCGGGAGCTGGTGGAGCACGGGGGTCGTGACGAGGGCCGCGAGCTCCTGATCGACTGCTGGACGCAGGCGCGCGCCCTCGGCGCCCACGGCCTCGAGCAGCGGGCCCTCCGGATCGCGACCCGGAACCGGGTCCCGCTCCCCGAGTCGATGGAGCGCCAGGGACCGTTGGGCCGGCTGACCCCTCGCGAGCGCGAGGTCCTCGACCAGCTCGCCACGGGTGCCACCAACAAGGCGATCGCGGGCACGCTCTTCATCAGCGAGAAGACGGTGAGCGTGCACGTGTCCAACCTGCTCGGCAAGCTCGGCGTGGAGAACCGCGGCGCCGCAGCGGCGCTGGCCCGTCAGCTCGTCGGATGACGGGGCCCACAGAGCCCCGGACATGTGAGGCGCCCCCGCCCGCCGAGCGAGCGGGGGCAGTGGCGCCGCGCCCTCGTCCCCCCCAGGCCGATGGGCAACACCCCCCAGCCAGCATGTGTGTCGTTCCCCCGAGCGACTGCTGACCTGTGTGGTGCGATCCGTGGGATCGCGACCCTCACGGTGAAGAAACGAGAGAAACCACGGGTCATGACGCAGTTTCGCGACTTTTTCTGCACGAATTTCGTGAGGATCACCTCGAATCACGTGGTGGAGGCGGGCGGCGCCCCCTCGACCAGTCGGACCGCGCCCTCGCGGCGCGGGTCGGCCGCCGCCACCAGGTGACCGTCGGCGGTCACCACGGTGGCCCCGACACCGCCGTAGTACATGGTCAGGTCGATCTCCTGCCGGACCTGCTCGTCGGGCCGGCCCGGCCGGTGCACGTGGACCCGGGGACGGTTCACGGCCTCGTGCAGCGAGAGTCCGGACACGTAGCCGGCCAGCACCTGGGCGATCGCGGTCGTGATCCGGTCCGCCCCCGGCGAGCCGATCGCCAGCGTGGAGCCGTCGTCGTGGCGCCCGACGCTGGGCGCCATGTTGGACAGCAGGCGGGTGCCGGGCACCGCCGCATGGAGCCCGGCCGGGTTGAGCTCCTGCTCGCCGAGGCAGTTGTTGAGCCAGATCCCCGTGCCGGCGGCGATCATGCCGGAGCCGTAGCCCGACGAGAACGTCACGGCACACGCCGTCCCGTCGCGGTCGGTGGCCGACACGTGCGCGGTCGAACCCGACTCGAGGACGGCGAGGTGGTCGCGGTCGACGCGGTCGAGGAACTCCCGCGCCGCCTCGACGAGGTCGGGCGCGTGGTCGAGCACCTCGAGCCGGTGCCCGAGCACCGCACGCTGGACCAGGACGACGTGCTCCGGGTCGAGCGGGTCCTCCCCGGGATGGGCGAGGAGGAGGCGGAGCATCGCGGTCAGGCAGACCCCGCCGACCGAGGGTGGCGGCGTCGTCGAGAGCGCCCAGCCACCGGCCCGCGAGACCAGCGCCGGCCGGACGACCGGCTCGTACGCCGCCAGGTCGTCGTGGGTGAGCAGGCCCCCGCGGCCGCTCACGTCGCGACTGATCTGGTCCGCGAGCTCGCCGTGGTGCAGCACCCCGGGACCGTCGTGGGCGATCAGCTCCAGCGACCGGACCAGGTCGGGCATCACGATCCGAGCGGTGGTGAGCTCGCCCTCGGCGTCGTGGAGGACGGCCCGGCTCTCGGGGTCCCACCCGAAGACGTCGTCGTGGGTGAAGTCGAGGTAGTAGCGCGACGCCGAGGTCAGCCGGTAGCCGTCCCGGGCGACCTCGATCGCCGGGGCGACGAGCTCGCGCCACGGCAGCCGACCGTCGCGTCGATGGGCCTCGCCGAAGGCGGCCAGGCTGCCGTGCACCGCGACCGAGCCGGGGCCGATGGTGAGGTCCACGCCGCCGCCGTACGCCGTCGCCACGTCCCAGGTCGACCCGGTGGCGGCGCCCCTCGACAGGCCGCGTCCGGGCATGTCCATCCAGCCGTCCACGGTGTACGCCGTCCCGCCGCCGGCGGGCTGCACCGTGACGAACCCGCCCGAGCTCAGCGAGACGATCCCGACCTCGTTGACCATGGCGACGAGCGCGGCCGCGAGCGCGGCGTCCACGGCGTTGCCACCGGCCGCTGCCACCTGCTCGGCGGCGTCGGCAGCCGCCTCGTTCGGAGCGGCGACGGCCAGCGCGTTCATACCGGAACGCTAGCGAGAAGCCCCGCCCGTGGGGTCACCAGCCATACTGACGGTCGTGAGGGCACCGGGTCGGAGCGCGCGGCGCATCCTGATCGTGGTGGTCGCCCTGCTCGTCATCAACGTGCCCTACGCCCTCCATCAGTGGCAGGTCCACCGGGTCGGCGCCGACGGCGTCCACGTCACCGCGACGGTCGTGTCGGCCGACATCAGCGGTGACGAGGCGGTGCTGAGCTTCCGGCTCCCGAAGAGCGTCGATCCCGACCAGAAGGTGCGGACCGCCCGGGTGGACCGGGCCGACGGCGCGGCGGCGGCCGCGTCGGGTGAGGTCGACGTACGGGTGCTGAAGGGCCACCCCGCCGTCTTCGAGCTGCCGGGCCAGAAGCGGGGCCACGGCGCGACCATCGCGACGTTCGGGGCCGACCTCCTCATCCTGCTGGTGATCCTGCTGGCCTGGCGCCTGGGGACGCGGCTGCGCCGGCCGGCGCTGGTCGCGGTGGCCCTCGGCGACGTCGAGAGCGGCGAGGAGGGCTCGTTGCTCGACAAGCGGGACGACGGGACCTACCTGATCAACGGCGAGATCTCCGAGGCCGGGGCCGACTCGCTGGTGCTGACCCTGCGCGACCGCGACGTGACCGTGCACCTGCGCGGCCATGCCAACCCGGTCGAGGTGGGCGCGCGCGCCAGGGTCCACGCCCACCTGGTCGGCTGATGCTGCAGAAGGTCGTCGACACGCTGCTCGGCGTCACCCCGTGGCTCGCGCTCCTGATCATCGCGGCCCTGGTCTTCGGGGAGGCCGCGCTGTTGTTCGGGTTCGTGCTGCCCGGCGAGACGGCGGTCGTGTACGGCGGCGTGCTCGCCGCCGCCGGGAAGGTCTCGGTCCTCGTGGTCCTCGCCGTCGTGATCGTGGCGGCGGTCCTCGGCGACAGCGTCGGCTTCGAGGTCGGGCGCAGGCTGGGTCCGCGGCTCGTGCGCGCGCCGGGCGTGCGGCGCTATCCCGACCGGGTCGACGCCGCGCAGGCCTACCTACGCCGGCGCGGCGGGCGCGCGGTCGTGGCCGGTCGCTTCACGGCGTTCCTGCGGGCGGTGATGCCGGCGCTGGCCGGGGCGAGCCGGATGGAGTACCCACGCTTCCTGGCCTTCAACGCCCTCGGCGGCGTGCTCTGGGGGACCGCCTGCGTGCTCCTCGGCTACTTCGCGGCACACTCGATCAGCCGGGTCACCCACTACCTCGGGCTGACCAGTGGCGCGATCGTGGCCCTGATCGTCGTCGGCCTGCTCTGGGCCTGGCACCGCCGTCACCGCGATGCCTGAGGGCGGCATCGTCGGGGCCGGCGCCAAGGCCTGGGCCGGGTGGCGCACCGTGCTCTGGCTCGGCGTCGTCAGCCTGCTCGTCGACCTCGTCTACGAGGGGGCTCGCTCCATCACGGGACCCTTCCTCGCCTCTCTCGGTGCGTCGGCGCTGGCGGTCGGTCTCGTCACGGGGGCCGGTGAGGCGGCGGCGCTCGGGTTCCGGCTCTTCTCCGGCCCCGCCGCCGACCGGTCGGGGCGCTACTGGCGCTGGATGGTGGTCGGCTACGCGCTCACCGCGGTGTGTGTCCCGCTGATGGCGCTGGCGCCCGCGCTGGGTGCGGCCGGACTGGTCTTCGGCTCGACCATGGTGCTGCTCGAGCGGACCGGCAAGGCCGTGCGCAGCCCGGCGAAGTCGGTGCTCCTGGCAGTGGCGGCCGCGAACGTGGGCCGCGGGCGGGGGTTCGGCGTGCACAAGGCGCTCGACCAGACCGGTGCGTTCCTCGGCCCGCTGATCGTCGCGGGGGTCATCGTCCTGACCGGCCACATCGCGGCCGGTCTCGCGGTGCTGGCGATCCCCGGCGCCGTCGCCCTGGGCGTCCTCGCGTGGATGCACCGGCACGTCGGTGATCCCGCGCCCGACCCGCACGCCGCGACCGTCGCCCTCGAGCCGCTGCCCCGCACCTTCTACGTGTACGCCGTCGCCTGCGCGCTCACCACCGTGGGCCTGATGACCTTCGGCGTGATCTCCTTCCATCTCGTCCACGAGAGCCTCGTCAGCGCCGGGGTCGTCCCGGTCGTGTACGCCGCGGCGATGGGAGCCGAGGCCGTGGCCTCGCTCGGCACCGGCTTCGCCTACGACCGGATCGGCGCGGGCACCCTGCTCCTGCTGCCGGTGGTGGTGGCGGCGGTCCCGGTGCTGGCGTTCAGCGACCGCCTCGGCATCGCGGTCGCCGGGGTCCTGCTCTGGGGTGCGGCTACGGGGGTGCAGGACTCCACGGTGAAGGCGCTGGTCGCCGACCTCGTGCCGATCGGCCGCCTGGGCACGGCCTACGGCGCGTTCGCGGCCTTCCAAGCCGTGGCAGCGCTGGTCGGTGGGGTGCTCGCGGGCTGGCTGTACGACGTCGACCGCATCGCCCTCGTCGCCGTGATCGGCGGCGCCCAGGTGATCGCGCTGGTCCTGCTGGTCGCGGTGCTGGCCCGCCGACCGGGCGGCCCGAGGGGTACGCGCCGCCCGACTAGGGTGAGGAGCATGTCGGCCACCCCGTCGTCGTACTCCATCACGATGCGACTGCACACCCTGCCCGACCACGGGATCGTCGGGGCCGTCGCCACCGCCATCGCCTCCGCCGGCGGCATCGTCACCGCGATCGACGTCGCCGACTCCAGCCACGACCGCCTGGTCGTCGACGTCACCTGCTCGGCCGCCGACGCCGACCACTCCGAGCGGCTGGTCGACGCGGTCAGCCAGGTCGAGGGGGTGGAGGTGCACAAGGTCAGCGACCGCACCTTCCTGCTCCACATCGGCGGCAAGATCGAGGTCACCTCGAAGGTGCCGCTGCGGACCCGCGACGACCTGTCGATGGCCTACACGCCGGGCGTCGGCCGGGTCAGCCTGGCGCTGGCGAACAACCCCGACGACGTGCGCCGACTCACCATCAAGGGCAACTCCGTCGCCGTCGTCACCGACGGCTCGGCCGTGCTCGGGCTGGGCAACATCGGTCCGGGTGCGGCGTTGCCGGTGATGGAGGGGAAGGCCGCGTTGTTCAAGCGCTTCGCCGGCATCGACGCCTGGCCGATCTGCCTGGCCAGCCAGGACACCGACGAGATCGTCAAGGCTGTCGAGATGATCGCGCCCGGCTTCGGCGGCATCAACCTCGAGGACATCGCGGCGCCGCGGTGCTTCGAGGTCGAGCGGCGGCTGCGCGAGAGCCTCGACATCCCGGTCTTCCACGACGACCAGCACGGCACCGCCATCGTCGTCCTCGCCGCCCTGACCAACGCCCTTCGCTGCGTGGAGAAGAAGCTGTCCGACGTGCGGATCGTCGTCTCCGGCGGCGGCGCGGCGGGCTCGGCCATCGTCACGCTCCTGCTGGCCGCCGGCGCCGCCGACGTCGTCGTCGGCGACCTCGACGGCGTCCTGTGTGCCGGTGACGAGGGGCTCAGCCCGGCCCACGCCGAGCTCGCCGGGCGGACCAACCCCCACCGCGTGACCGGTGGCCTCCACGACGCGCTCCGCGGGGCCGACGTGTTCATCGGCGTCAGCGCGCCGGGCATCCTGCCGGCCGAGTGGATCGCGGACATGGCGTCCGACGCGGTGGTCTTCGCGCTCGCCAACCCCGACCCGGAGGTCGATCCGGCCGACGCCGAGAAGTACGCCGCCGTGGTGGCCAGCGGGCGCTCCGACTTCCCCAACCAGATCAACAACGTGCTCGCGTTCCCCGGGGTCTTCCGTGGGCTGCTCGACGCCCGCGCTCGCGAGATCCGCATCGACATGCTGCTCAAGGCGGCGTACGCGATCGCCCATGTCGTCAAGGACGACGAGCTCAACCCCAACTTCATCATCCCGAGTGTCTTCAACACCGACGTCCCCAAGGCCGTCGCAGCCGCTATCAGAGGAGCAGATGCATGACGACCCTGGCTGACTTCCACGCCACCACGCTCGACGGACGCGACCAGGATCTCGGCGCCTACGTCGGCGACGTGGTCCTGGTGGTCAACACGGCCAGCAAGTGCGGGCTCACCCCGCAGTACGAGGGCCTCCAGAAGCTGTACGACGACTACGCCGACCAGGGCCTGGTGGTCCTCGGCTTCCCGTGCGACCAGTTCGGCCACCAGGAGCCCGGGCACCGAGGAGGAGATCGGCGCGTTCTGCCAGCAGAACTACGGCGTCACGTTCCCGATGTTCGCCAAGATCGACGTCAACGGCGACGACACCCATCCGCTCTACGTCTGGCTCAAGCACAAGAAGTCGGGTGCACTCGGCGCCAACATCAAGTGGAACTTCACCAAGTTCCTGATCGGCCGCGACGGCCGGGTGCTCAAGCGCTTCGGCCCGACCAAGGAGCCCGAGAAGCTGCGCCCGCAGATCGAGGCCGCCCTGGCCGAGGGTGGCGCCGACGAGGCCGCAGCGGGCTGACCTCAGTCGTTGCTCTCGCTGGCGTAGAGCGCGGCGCCGACGATGCCGGCGGCGTTGAGCAGGGTGGCGGGGATGATCTCGGTGTCGATCTCGATCAGGGGCAGGAACTTGTCGGCCTTCTTGCTGACCCCGCCGCCGACCACGAACAGCTCGGGGGAGAAGAGGTCCTCGAGCTTGCGGTAGTACGTCGTGAGTCGCTCGGCCCACTCCTCCCACGACAGGTCGTGCCGCTCCTTGGCGCTCGAGGCCGCGCGGGTCTCCGCGTCGTGGCCGTCGATCTCGAGATGGCCGAGCTCGGAGTTGGGGACCAGCACGCCGTCGTAGACCAGGGCGGAGCCGATGCCGGTGCCGAGCGTGGTCACGATGACCAGGCCCCGTCGGCCCTTCGCCGCGCCGAACCTGACCTCGGCGAGGCCCGCCGCGTCGGCGTCGTTGACGACGTGGACGTCGCGACCGGTGGCATCGGTGAAGAGCTTGTCGGCGTCCTCGCCGATCCAGTGCTTGTCGATGTTGGCGGCCGAGTGCACGACGCCGTGCTTCACCACCCCCGGCACGGTCACGCCGACCGGCCCGTCGGAGTCGTCGAAGCGCTCGAGCAGCTCGGAGAAGACCTTCGCCACCGCGTCGGGCGTGGCCGGCTGCGGCGTGTCGATCCGCACCCGCTCCTCGGCGAAGTCGCCCTTCTCCAGGTCGACCGGCGCTCCCTTGATGCCGCTGCCGCCGAAGTCGATGCCGAAGGGCAGTCCCGAACCACTCATGCCCCTAATCTTCCCGTGATCAGCCCTCGCGGCAACTTGGCCCGGGCAAAGCGACCCGCTCGGAGGGGGTGCACCCCTACGCTGCACGCGTGTCGATCGGGGACGAGCTGTGGGCTGTCGTCGAGGCTCGTGACCCCGACGGGCTCCTCTCCCTGCTGGAGACCCTGGACGACGACGGTCTCGCGGCGGCGCGCGCGTGGTACCGCTCCGCGCGTCCCGCCGTACGCCGGGACGACGACCCCCTGCACACGACGACGCAGTGTCGGTACGCACGCTACGCGGTCGAGGCCTATCTCGCGGTCTGGCTGGGACCGCCCGTCCAGGCCGCCCAGGACATCGAGTGGACGTTCCTGAACGACCCGTCGCAGACCGTCCTCCGGATGCCGTGGCTGTGGGCCTCCTCGCAGCACACCCCGCTCGTCCGGGGCGTCGTGGGGAGGGGACGAGACTGGACCGTGGCATTCGTCCGTGCCCTCGATGAGCGTGGCACGGGCTCGTACGCCGTCCTCCGGCAGGGGTGTGACGCCTTCGCTCTCGAGCATCCGACCGGAGACGCCACCATCGCCAGGTGGATGCACAGCCTCACCTGGGCACCTCCCGGTGCGGTGGACCTCGAGGAGGACCTGCACGTGAGGACGGTCCGCAGGCTCCGGTCCGACCCACGGAACCCGGAGCTCTGGGCCGTCGCGCTCGGGCACCCCGACCTCGGCTCACACGCGCTGGTGTCGGCGGCCGTCGCCGCGCTGGCGCTCGAGGGCGAGCTCGATCGGGCGGAGCTCGTCGACCGTGTGGTGACCCTGCTGACCACGCCGGGTCGGCCTCGTGGTCAGCGGGCCCTGGTGCAGGTGCTCGTGGACCTCGACGTCACCGCCGACGAGGTGCCCGGCGGGCTGCCGATGCTCCAAGGCCTGGTCGCGACGCTCCACGGCAGCGCGACGGCTCCGCTGGTGCCGCTCGCGATCGACCTGCTGGCCACCGGTGACGATCTCACCGAGCTCGCCACCACGGTCGTCGGGCGTCCGGAGAAGAAGCAGCGGCGGGTCCTTCTCACCTTCCTGCTCGCCCCGGCGACGTCCGAGCGACTGGGTGCGGACGCCGTACGCGCCTCGCTCGAGCTGTACGCCGGCCTCGAGGACGCCGCCGTGGCCGACCGGGCCAGGGCGGCCCTCGGGACCGCGGTGGCCGCCTCGACGGGGACCGCCTCGATGGGGCTGTGGGAGCTCGTCCCCGACGTGCCGGTCCCTCCCCGACCGGCGCACTTCGGAGAGACCGTCACCTACGACGGCACCCACGTGGACGTCGTACGCGGCGCCATCGCCGAGCCGGGCCAGCACCACGGGCGGCGCACGCCCGACCTGTTCAGCGCCACGGCCCTGGAGATCCTGGTCCGCTGGGCCTACGAGGACGGCGTGGACACGGTGCGGGCCGCCCTCCAAGGGGCGACGGTGGCCGAGCAGGGCCCGAACCTCCTCGGACAGCTCGTCACGGCCTGGGTGGCCGGACGCCCGCTCGAGATCCCGCTGGATCCGCGCAACCCCTACGACCGCGGGCTCGACCACCGGGGGTTCCTCCTGCGCCACCTCGTGGAGTGCCTGTCCCGCCTCGGTGAGGCACCGCTCCTCCTGAGCACTCCGTCGCACGACGACGGAACCGTCGACCTCACCTCTCTCGTCGGCCGCCTGCGGCGCAGCCCGGCCTTCGGCCCGCTCGACCTGGCCCTGGCGGTGCTGCGTACGCGCCCCGTCGACCCGGCCAGGGCCGAGGAGCTGGCCGACGTCGGGCCGGTGCCGCCAGCGGTCGGCGTGGGCGTCGAAGCGACGTCCGTGCGCGACGCGGCGGCGTACGTGCGCGAGACGGTGGCCCGCCACGGCCTCCGGATGCCCCTTCCCACCCGTGAGCTCCTGGAGGCCGAGAGCTGGCTGCTCACCGAGAGCGGGCTCCCCACCGAGACGATCCCCTCCGACGCCTTCTGGGAGGTCATGCTCCCGATCGACCTGGCCACGTTCGACGTCACGATCGACCAGCTCGTGCCGTGGGACCTGGGCACCCCCCACACCCTGGCCCGGACGGTCGCGCCGTTGGCGGTGGACCTTCGGCTGCGACGGGACTCCGAGCTGTGGCGCGACCCGCGGTACGGACAGGCGAGCTTCTGGGGGCGTGGCCCCCTGGGCCCCCCGGGGGTGCCGGGAGTCGTGTCCCACCTGGCCCTGCTCAACCGGTTCGTGGGACCGACCGACCACGAGCGGAAGGAGGCGCTCTCGATCACCCTCGAGCTCATCGCCACCCATCGCTACGCACCCCAGGCCGCATTCACCGCCGCGGCGGTCCTGCAGAAGCGGGGACAGCTCAACCTCGCGCGCTGCGCGGCCGCCTGGGAGCAGGTGTTCCTCTCCGGGGGGATGCGTGCGACCTGGCCGGTGGCCCTGACGACGGCCGCCGTCTCGTGCCGGCAGCCGCGCAAGCCGCCGGGCCTCGCCGACCTGATCCGCCTGCTCGGCCGCTACGCCGGCGAGGTCCCCGACCTGCAGCTGCCCGAGGAGATCACGGCGCTCGCGGCCGAGAAGGGCAGCACGAAGAGCCATGCCGAGGCGCGGGTGCTCGTGCAGGCGGTGGAGGGCGCATGACCAGCGCGGCGTACCTGGCTCAGTCGCGTCTCGACACCGCGGGTGACACCTCCAGCCTCGACCTCGCCACGGCCCTCGGGCGTACGCCGAGCGGTGACGTCTGGAACCCCGCCTTCTTCACCGGTCTCCTCGCCCGGCCCGACGTCGCCGCCGCCGGGCTGCTGACGGTCGCGGACGTCGCCGGCACGAGGTTCGCCGACCTCGGGCAGGCCGCGCGCCTCCGAGCACTCGACCCCGTCCTGACGGCCGGCGGCGACCGGCTGCGCTTCGAGTCGTTCTCGATCGACAACGGGGTGTACGCCCGCTTCGACCTGCTGCCCGACGGGATCGACAGCGGCGAGGTGCACTTCGGCACCACGAATGTCGACGTCAACCAGCCGCTGCGCACCGCCCTGGCCTCGGTCGGAAGGGCGGAGCTCCTGCACCTGAGCGTCGGCAGCGACGAGTTGCGGGTGTCCACGCCGGAGAGCGCGCACGTGGAGCGGCGGGTGCCGCTGCCGGAGCGGTGGGTGCGCGGGTTCGCGGAGACGCCGCTGCTGGCTCGGGCGACCGAGCCCGCGCTCGAGCTGGTCGGTCCCCGGATCCTGGCCTTCCTGGGCAGCCTGCCGAAGGCCGCTCCGCCCGGCCCCGACCTGTGGTTGGCGGCCACGCCGGCCGGGGTCCGCGCCCTGCGAGGGGAGCTGCCCGGTGCCTTCCCCCTTCCGGGCTCGCAGCGGCTGCGGGCCGCGCACCGGATCGCCCGGTTCGCGACGCGGCTCACCGCGTCGGTCTCGCCCAGTGGCACCACGGCCTGGCGTTTCGACGTGCCCGGCGGCTCGCTGACCCTGCAGCTGACCGCGGGGGCGTGGCGGGGCTTCTCCGGGGAGGGCTCACTGCTCGAGCTGCTGGGCCACCCCGACGCCGAAGCCACCGGGCGGCTGCTGCTCGACCACCTGGCGTGGGAGCCGTTGGTCGACCCCGACGCGTTGGCCGCCGTGACCGGGCTGGCCCCGAGGACCGTGGACGCCGGGCTCGCCTGGCTCTCGGCGTCGGGCCGGCTCGGCTACGACCTGGCCGCGTCACGGTGGTTCCACCGCGAGCTGCCCGTGGATGCCGAGCTGGTGCTGCGCACCAGCCCGCGGCTGCGCTCGGCCACCAGGCTCGTGGAGGAGGACCGGCTCCGGCGCACCGGTGACCTGTCCTGGGCGGTGCGCGGGTCGGCCGCCGGCGAGTACGACGTACGCCGGGAGGGGGAGCGCTGGGCGTGCTCCTGCCGGTGGGAGCAGCAGCATCACGGCACCCGTGGACCGTGCAAGCACGTGCTCGCGGTGCTGCTCTCGCCGTAGCCGCATCGCCGACGACATCGCCTGGCTCCCGGCCCGCACGCTCAGGGCACGACCCAGCGGCGGATGTAGCCTCGCCCGATGGGCTCCGGGACCGTCGCGTACTCCTCGCGGGCGGGTCGTGGACTCGTGGTGGCGACCACCCTCGGTTCCGGCATGGTGATGCTCGACGGCACCGTGGTCAACGTGGCTCTGCGCACCGTCGGCCGTGACCTCGACGCCTCGCTGGCCCAGCTCCAGTGGATCAGCAACGCCTACCTCCTCACCCTCGCCAGCCTGATCCTGCTGGGCGGTTCGCTCGGTGACCGGCTCGGGCGACGCCGGGTGTTCCTGATCGGGGTGGTCTGGTTCGCGGTCGCGTCGGGGCTGTGCGGCCTCGCACCGAACGCGGAGACCCTGATCGCGGCGCGCGCCCTCCAGGGCATCGGCGGCGCCCTGCTCGCTCCCGGCTCGCTCGCGATCATCGAGTCGGGCATCGCGCCCGACGACCGGGGCCGGGCGATCGGCGCCTGGACCGGCATGACCAGCGTCGCGGCGGCGATCGGACCGTTCATCGGCGGCGCCCTGGTGCAGTACGCCGACTGGCGGTGGATCTTCTGGATCAACGCCCCGCTCGCCGCCGCCACCGTCGCGGCCACGTTCGCGTTCGTCCCCGAGAGTCGGACGACCGAGACGGGTCGCTACGACGTGCTCGGGGCCGGGCTCGCCGCGCTGTCGCTGGGTGGCCTCACCTACTGCCTCATCGAGTGGCACAGCGACCTCGCCCTGCCCGCCCTGGCCGTGGGGGTGCTGGCGGGGATCTGCTTCGTGCTCGTGGAACGGCGCGCCTCCCACCCGATGCTCCCCCTCGGCCTGTTCGCCTCGCGCACGTTCTCCGCCGCCAACGCGATGACCCTCCTGGTCTACGCCGCGCTGGGCGCGGTCCTCTTCTTCCTGGTCATCGACGTCCAGACCGTGCTCGGCTACGGCCCGCTGGAGGCGGGCCTGGCGACCCTGCCGATCACCATCCTGATGCTGCTGCTGGCGTCGCGTGGTGGCGCGCTCGGCGCCCGGATCGGTCCGCGCATCCCGATGACGGTCGGGCCCCTGGTGATGGCAGTCGGCGTGGCGTGGCTGTCCTTCGTCGACGAGGGCACGTCGTACTGGCTGGGCGTGCTGCCGCCGCTGTGCGTGTTCGCCCTCGGGCTGGCCCTGATGGTCGCCCCGCTGACGGCGACCGTGCTGGGAGCGGCTCCGGCGGACCGGGCCGGACTGGCGAGCGGGGTCAACAACGCGGTGGCTCGGGCGGGCTCGCTCTTCGCGGTCTCGGCCCTTCCGGTCGTGGTCGGCCTGTCCGGGGCGGAGTACGACGACGCGCAGGCGTTCAGCAGTGCCTACGGCCAGGCGCTGTGGCTGTGCGCGGCGCTGCTCGTGGCGGGGGGTGTCGTCTCGTGGCTCACGATCCCCTCGCAGCTCCCCGCCCAGCCGGCCGGGGTGCGCTCACCCACGGCTCCCCAGCTCGACTGCCCGCACCGCGGCCACTGAGGCCGCGCGAACTACCCTTCGACCATGGCACGGGGGCGTCCGGGGATCGCGTGCGCGGCGGTGGTCGTCGCGACGACGCTGCTGCTCGCCTCCTGCGGCAGCGGCTCGTCGGAGCCGACCGCCTCGTCGTCCGCCGGTCAGGCTTCGGCCACCTCCTCGTCCACGCCGACGGCCTCGACGGACCCGACCTCGACGCCCACGCTCGACCCGACCCATGCGGTGGCCGAGCCGGGTCCGTTCCGTGCTCCCCTCCACAGCGCCGACATGCTGATCTTCCGGCAGACACCGCTCAGCGACGCCATGGTGCGACGGATCCGCCACCTCGACGGAGTGGCCCGGGTCGAGCGGCTCTCCCTGGCCCAGGTCAGCATCGACGACCACGCCATCAACGTCGCCGCGGTCGACCCCGCGACGTACCGCAACTACAACCCCGACGCGGCCGCGCAGTTCCAGGAGGAGTGGGACCGGATCGCCGGCGGGGAGATGGCGATCCGGCCGCAGTTCCGGCGCCAGGTGCCGAAGGACGGCTACGTCCGGATGGGGACGCGTGCGAACGCACCCGAGATCCACGTGGGCGTGTACGCGCCCCAGATCCCCCAGGTGGACGCGATCGTCAACACCAGCTGGGTCAAGACGCTCGGCATGCGCCGCGGCAACGCCCTGCTCGTCTCGACCGGGATCCACACGCCCCTGTCGATCCGCAAGCCGATCCAGCGGATCGTGGGCGGCCGGGCGTCGGTGCAGCGGATGGACGCAGCCGCGAGGTACGGGCTCGACCCCAGCGTCGCCCAGATCGCGCTCCCGGTCGGCACCCCGGCCGACGCCGTCGGCACGTTCCGCTACACCGTGCTCACCGGTGGCCACATCGCGCCGCAGCCGTCGTGGGTCGCCTCCCACATCTCCACCGAGACGATGCCGATCATCGGTGCGATGACCTGCAACACGTTGATGTTCCCGCAGCTGCGCGCGGCGCTCCAGGAGATCCGGACGACCGGTCTCGCGGGCGCGATCCACCCGGGCCAGTACGGCGGCTGCTACGTGCCACGCTTCATCGCCGGCACCACGACGCTCTCCAACCACGCCTTCGGGCTGGCCTTCGACCTCAACGTGCCCGAGAACGAGCGAGGCACCGTCGGGCAGATCAACCGTCAGGTGGTCGCGATCTTCCAGCGCTACGGCTTCACCTGGGGCGGGGTCTGGCACTACACCGACCCGATGCACTTCGAGCTGAACCGCCTGGTGCGCCCGGGCTGAGCCGCGGCCGCCGTCACCTCAGCGGGCAGAGCACGTCGACGTGGACCGGCCCGTGGGCGCCCACGGTCACGGCTCGCTGCCCGTGACACACCCCCGCGTCGTACAGGGGGCTCGTGCCGGTGAGCGTGTAGTGGCCGGCTCCGCTCGGCGCAGCCAGCGAGAAGCCTCCCTGGGCGTCGGTGTGCACCGTCGTCGCGCTGCCGTCGGCGGCGGTGAGGGTGACGGTGCCCGCCCAGTGGCGCGGGGCGCTCCCGGCCGGACCGCCGATGCCGACCAGGTGGCCGTGGACCGTGGGTGGAGGGCCGCCGTGCCCGACCGGGTGGTCGGTGTGCGCACCGCAGGCCGTGAGGAGCACGGCCAGGACCGGGAGTGAGCGGAGTAGACGACGCATGCCCCTTGGACGGGTGCCCGAGTCCGACGGTTCCCTGCGCGAGCGATCTCGTCGCGCCGACCGCTCGTCGTCGGCGGCGGGCTGCTCGGACATGATGGCCCCTATGCGAGCCGTCCAGGTCCTCCAGCCCACCGGCCCGGCGGACGTCCGGGTCGTCGACGTCGACGAACCCGTCCCCGGTCCCCACGACGTGCTGGTGGAGGTGCACAGCGTCGGCATCTCGTTCCCCGACCTGCTGCTGAGCAAGGGGGAGTACCAGCTCCGGCCCGAGCCGCCGTTCACGCTCGGCGTCGACGTCGCCGGCACCGTGGTCAGCGGCGGCGACCTGGCGGCGGGCACCCGCGTCTGCGGCGTGGTGCCGTACGGCGGCGCGGCCGAGCGCGCCGTGGTGCCGGCTGCCTCCGTCTTCCCACTCCCCGACCGGCTCTCGTACGACGCGGGCGCGGCGCTGCCGATGAACTACCTGACCGCCCTCTTCGCGCTGCAGGAGCGGGGCCAGGTCCGCGCCGGTGAGACCGTCCTCGTGCACGGTGCCGCCGGCGGCGTCGGCACCGCGACCCTCCAGGTGGCGAAGGGCCTGGGTGCCCGCACCATCGGCGTCGTCTCCACCCCGGAGAAGGGCGAGGTCGCGCGCGCTGCCGGCGCCGACGAGACCGTGCTCGTCGACGGGTTCAAGGACGCGGTCAAGCAGCTGACCGCTGGACGGGGCGTCGACGTGGTGCTCGACGTCGTCGGCGGCGACGCGTTCACCGACTCGCTGCGCTGCCTCGCCGAGCTCGGCCGGCTGCTCGTGGTCGGCTTCGCGGCGGGCCAGGGGATCCCCGAGGTGAAGGTGAACCGGCTGCTCCTCGGCAACCTCGACGTGCGCGGCGTCGGCTGGGGTGGCTATGCGATGACGCGGCCGTCGTACATGCACGAGCAGTGGGAGCGGCTGCTCCCGATGATCGGGTCCGGCGTCGTCTCGCCGCACGTGGGAGCGACGTACGAGCTGGTCGACTTCGGCCGCGCCCTGCAGGACATGGAGGCCCGGCGCACGCTCGGCAAGGCCGTCGTCCGCGTGCGATGACGGCGGCACGCCCCCTAGGCTCACCCGAATGAGCACGCTCGAGGACGCCCGCGAGGGCATGGATCCGGACATCCGCCCGCAGGACGACCTCTTCGGTCACGTCAACGGGAGGTGGCTGGAGACGGCGGAGATCCCGGCCGACAAGGGCAGCTGGGGATCCTTCGTGCACCTCGCCGACGCGGCCGAGGAGCAGGTCCGCGCGATCATCGAGGGTCTGGCCGAGCGGGTCGTCAGCGGCGAGGAGGGGCTGGGCGACGACGCGATGCGCATCGCGTGCCTCTACGCGTCGTTCATGGACGAGGAGGCCGTGGAGGCACGCGGCGTCGCGCCGCTGCGGCCCCTGATCGACGCCGTCGGCAGCCTGCGCGACGTCCGCGACCTGGCGGCGTTCCTCGGCGAGTTCGAGCAGATCGGTGGCAGTGGCGTGTTCGGCGTCTACATCGACGTCGACGGCAAGAACTCCGAGCGCACCCTGTTCAACATCGCGCAGGGCGGCCTCGGCCTGCCCGACGAGTCGTACTACCACGATGCCAAGTTCGCCGAGATCCGCGAGAAGTACGTCGCGTTCCTGACCCGGATGTTCGAGCTCGTCGCCCACGACGACCCGGCCGCCGCGGCCGCGACGGTGCTGGCCGTCGAGACCCGGCTGTCGCAGGGCCACTGGGAGCGCGCCGAGACCCGCGACGTCCAGAAGACCTACAACCTCCTCACCCGCGAGGAGCTGCACACGCTCTGTCCGGCCTTCGACTGGGAGGCCTTCATCCGCAACCTGGGCGGCTCGGAGGAGACGATCGCCGAGACCTGCATCCGGCAGCCGTCCTACCTCGAGCACCTGTCGTCGGCCCTGGAGGAGGTGCCGATCGAGGACTGGCGCGCCTGGCTGGTCGCCCGGGTCGTCCGCGCCTACGCGCCCTACCTCACCCGTGAGCTCGTCGAGACCAACTTCGACTTCTACGGCCGGACCCTCTCCGGCACGCCGGAGCTGCGCGAGCGCTGGAAGCGCGGGGTGGCGCTGGTCGAGGGCTCGATCGGCGAGGCGGTCGGTCGCGAGTACGTCGCCCGCCACTTCCCGCCCGACTCCAAGGCGATGATGGAGGAGCTGGTCGACAACCTGCTGCGGGCCTACCGGCAGTCGATCTCCGCGCTCGACTGGATGAGCGAGGAGACCAAGCAGGCGGCGTACGACAAGCTCGACCGGTTCCGCTCCAAGATCGGCTACCCCGAGAAGTTCCGCGACTACTCCTCGCTCGACTTCGTGCCCGACGACCTCCTCGGCAACGTCGCGGCGGCGAACGCGTTCGAGACGCGCCGCCAGCTGGCCAAGATCGGCGCGCCCGTGGACCGCGACGAGTGGCTGATGCTCCCCCAGACGGTGAACGCCTACTACCGGCCGGGCATGAACGAGATCTGCTTCCCGGCCGCGATCCTGCAGAAGCCGTTCTTCTCCCCGGACGCCGAGCAGGCCGAGAACTACGGCGGCATCGGCGCCGTGATCGGCCACGAGATCGGGCACGGCTTCGACGACCAGGGCTCGCAGTACGACGGCGCCGGGAACCTGCACGACTGGTGGACCCCCGACGACAAGTCGGCGTTCCAGGTCAAGGCGCAGGCCCTGATCGAGCAGTACGACGGGTTCTCCCCGCGCAACCTGCCCGACGAGCGGGTGAACGGCGCTCTCACGGTCGGCGAGAACATCGGCGACCTCGGCGGTCTCACCATCGCGCTGACGGCGTACTCGATCGCGAAGGGCGGCGACGTCGGGCTCGAGGACGCCCAGGACCTCTTCTTCAACTGGGCCTACTGCTGGCGCACCAAGCGCCGGCGTGAGCTCGACCAGCAGTACCTCACCATCGACCCGCACAGCCCGCCGGAGTTCCGCGCCAACATCGTGCGCAACCTCGACGAGTTCCACGCCGTCTTCGGCACCCAGGAGGGCGACGGGCTCTGGCTCGACCCGGCGGACCGCGTCCGCATCTGGTGACCCGACCGGCGCACCGGCAGGCGGCCTACACCCGTCGGCTGGAGTGGGGGCTCGCCGGCGCGCGGGCCCTCGTGGCGGACGCGCGGCCGGGAGACGTCGCGGTCGTGGTCGACGTGCTGTCGTTCACCACCACCCTCACCGTCGCCGTGGAGCGCGGCGTCACCGTCCATCCCTACCCGTGGCGCGCGGAGGATGCCGCGGCGTACGCCGCCGAGCGCGGGGCGACCCTCGCCGTGGGCCGCCGCGAGGGCCTGGCCACCGGCTCGGTGAGTCTGTCCCCGGTGTCGTTCCTGGGCGTCTCGGGGCCGGACCGCGTCGTGGTGCCCTCACCCAACGGCTCCGCGATCGCCTTCGCCCTGGCCGAGGCGGGAGTGACCGTCGTCGGAGCCGCGCTGCGCAATGCCGGGGCTGTGTCCGCCTGGTTGCGGGACCGTCCGGAGTCGACGGTGTCGGTGGTGGCCGCCGGCGAACGGTGGCCCGACGGGCAGCTGCGTCCCGCGGTGGAGGACCTGTGGGGCGCCGGTGCTGTCCTGACCGCTCTCGGCGGTCCCGGCGCGAGCCCGGAGGCGGTCGCCGCGACGGCGGCGTTCGGAACGGTCGCCGACGGTCTCGCGGATGCGCTGGCGCACTGTGCCAGCGGGCGAGAGCTGGTCGAGGACGGCTTCGCCGCCGATGTCGACCTGGCGGCGTCGTACGACGTGAGCCAGGTCGTGCCGGTGCTCTACGGCGACGCCTTCGCCGACGGCGCGTCGTAGATCCCACAGCTGTTCTGGAGGACGAGCCAGGTGTCGGCGTCCACGACCCCGGTCGCGGCGACGTTGTTCTCGCGCTGGAGCCGGCGGACCTGCGAGGCGGTGCTGAGGCCGTAGACGCCGGTCTGGTCGGTCTTCTTCGCCCGGCCCAGGTCGACGAGCATGGTCTGCAGGGCGCGGATCCACATGCCGTCGGTGATGTCGGCGCTCATCCCGGTCCGGAGCGTGGGCATCGCCTTGTTGTCGAGGTAGCACACGCAGTGGATCGTGTCGGAGGTCCCGGGCTTGGAGCCGGATCACGCTGGTGCCCTTGTGGTCGGGGGTCATCCGGACGCTGCAGGCCTGTCTGCCCGACGAGTAGGGCCCCAGGTAGGCGACCCAACGCGGCGCGGGCTGGTCGTTGTCGTCGCGCCAGGCCGTGTCGCAGGACCGACGGGTGTCGAGATAGCGACCCGTCGGGTTCGAGGCCAGGCCGTGCCCGAGGGCGGAGGCACCGTCGCCCTTGCCGATCGAGACCAGGTACGCGCCGGTGCAGGGCTGGTCGACCAAGGGGGAGCCGAGGGTGAGGGGGTCGTCGAACGTGCCGTGCCCGCGGTCGAGGGTCAGCCCGCCGCCGATCCCCAGGGCGACGCCGAGCACGGCCGAGGCGGCCACGGCGAGCAGGGAGGCGGGACGCACCTGCGCAGGATACGTCTCAGCCCTGCTCGCCCCGGCCCCTCAGCCGACCATCATGGTCGAGGCGTCGGCGGGCTTCTCGGCCGGGCGGCGCGGCAGGAAGAACGCCGGGATGAAGCAGAGCGCCACCAGGATCGCGGCGATCAGGAACACGTGGCCGAACGACTGACCCATGTAGTGCAGGCCGGTGTCGTAGACCGCGCGCCACCCGTTCAGCGGCAGCTGGAGCTGCTGGAGGATCGCGGCCAGCTTGGTGTGGTCGTCTCCGGCGCTCTGGATGGCCAGGGTCGCGTTGACCGACGGGTGCTGGTTGTAGGCGTTGGTCAGGAGCACCGAGAAGAGCGCGGTGCCGATCGAGGCCGAGACCTGCTGGGTGATGTTCATCAGCGTGGAGCCACGAGCGACGTCGTGGTCCTTCAGGCTGGCCAGGGCCGCGGTGAAGACCGGCATCATCGTGGCGCCCATGCCGAGGCCCATGATCACGAACGCCGTCATGAGGTAGGGATAGGGCGTCTGGTCGTCGATGAACGCGAGCATCCCCATGCCGACGGTGTCGCCGACCAGGCCGGCCAGCACCACCTTGCCGGGGCCGATCTTGTCGGCCAGGAACCCGGCGACAGGCATGGTCAGCATGGCAGCGAAGCCCTGGGGCGCGACCAGCCAGCCGGAGGCCAGCGGGGTCTCGCCGCGCACCTGCTGGAAGTAGAGCGTGAAGAGCAGGCTGCCTCCGAAGAAGGCCACCGCGAAGAGTGACATCGTGATCACCGCGACGGTCATGTAGCGGTTGGTGAACAGGCGCAGCTGGATCAGCGGGTGGATGTTGTTGCGGCGCAGGGCCCAGGGCACGAACGCGATCACCAGGGCCAGGCCGAGGGTGCAGCTGAGGACCACCGTCGAGGTGAACATCGTGCCGTGCTCCTGCTTGGCGGCGGGGATCGAGCTCACGCCGTAGAGGAAGAGCGCGAGACCGGGGGAGAGCAGCAGCATGCCGACGAAGTCGAAGCTCTCCGACGGCTGGACGTGGTCCTTGTCGAGCACCACGTAGGCGTAGATCGCGGCGACGATGCCGATCGGGACGTTGATCAGGAAGATCCAGTGCCACGAGGCGACGTCGATCAGCCAGCCGCCGAGGATCGGGCCGAAGATCGGGCCGAGCAGCATCGGGACGCCGAGGATCGCCATCACCCGGCCGAGCCGGGCGGGGCCGGCCGCGCGGGTCAGGATGGTCATGCCGAGCGGCATCAGCATGCCGCCGCCGAGGCCCTGCAGCACCCGGAAGGCCACCAGCATCTCGAGCGAGGTGGCGGTGGAGCACAGGGCGGAGCCGGCCGTGAACAGGACGAGCGCCAGGATGTAGAGACGCTTGGTGCCGAACCGGTCGGCGGCCCAGCCCGTCATCGGGATGACGGTCGCCAGGGCCAGGGTGTAGGCCGTCGAGGTCCAGGCCACCTGGGCCTGGGTCTTGTCGAACGTCTCCTGGAACGTGCGCTGGGCGACGGCCACCACGGTGATGTCGAGGATGGACATGATCGCGCCCAGCACGACCACGCCGGCGACGACCATGACCCGTCGGTCGAGTCTGCCGTCGTCGGAGCCGGCGATGTCGCCGATCTGGCGGTCGGTCTCGGTGCTCATGCGCGGGGTCCCTTCTTCGTCATGTCTCGAGCGTAGGCAAGGCCGCCGACACCGGCGACCCGATATCCGGGTCGCCGTCCGGGTCGGGGCGACGCAGGTCGTCGCGGATCTGGCCGCGCAGCCAGAAGGCGACGTGGGCCGCGGCGAGCAGGGTGACCACCGCCATGATCGCGAAGATCTGTCGATAGCTGAGGACCACCACGAGCGCGGAGCCGAGAGCCAGCGAGACCGCCTGCGGCGTCGCCGTGACGACCTCGATCGCGGTCGACACCCGCCCCATGATCGCCTGCGGGCTGCGGCGCTGCACCAGGGTCATGAAGGCGACCATCAGCATCGGCAGCGACATCCCGAAGACAGCGGCGCTGAGGCACACCACGACGATGCTGTGGGTGGCCGCCATGATCGCGATGCCCACGACCAGCACCACCAGGCCGACCACGCACGTGGCCACCTCGCCGATGCGCTTGACGACCCAGCCCGACGACAGGCCGCCGGCGATCGCGCCGACGCCCTGCACGGAGACGATCACCGAGACGAACGTCGCCGGCCGGTCGAAGGCGTCGAGCAGGGCGTAGATCGACGACTCGGTGAAGCCCAGCACCAGCAGCGTGATGCCGAACCCGATCAGCACGTGCTTGAGCACGCGGTCGGTGCCGAGGTGGCGCATGCCGGCGGTGAGCTGGTGCCAGAAGTGGGCCTCCTCGACCTCGGGCCGCGTCTCGCGGACCGTGATCGCCGCGATCACCGCGCCTGCGACGAAGAACGACGCGGCGTCGAGGACCGCGACCGCCCAGCCGCCCAGCCAGGTGAAGAGCAGGGCACCGATCAGCGGCCCGAACAGGCGGAACGACTCCTTGGTGGTCTGCAGCGAGGAGTTGGCGTCGACCAGCATCTCCTCGGGCATCAGCTCCTTGAGGAGACCGTTGAGGGCCGCGGGGAGGACGACGAACGAGACGCCGTAGAGCGCCGCGACCGCCCAGATGATCCAGACCTGCCCCGGTCCGCGCACGAGCACGAGGGGCAGGACGCCGATCCCCGAGGCGACGTGGCCCCACACCAGCACGGGCTTGCGCTCGAGGCGGTCGATCCAGATGCCGAGCAGGGGCGCGAAGAGGGCGGGGATCATCATGAAGAAGAAGGTGAGGCCGGCCTGGGCGTTCGAGCCGGTCAGGGTCTTCACCCAGATCGACAGGGCCAGCAGCATCGCCGAGTCGCCGAACATCGACGCGGTCAGCCCGGCGTACAGGCGCCCGAAGCCGGGCTGCCGGAAGGCCTGCCTCATGAGGCGTCAGCTCCTGTCGCGGTCGAGGCGGGAGTGGCCTCGACGCCGGGCAGGAGCAGGGGCGCCCCCCACGCGACGAACTCGCACAGGCGTGAGCCCGGGGGCCGCCGGGAGGAGTCGACCAGCCGCTCGCCGTACCGCTCGAGGAGGGTACGGAGCTCGGAGTTGAGCTCGTCGAGCTCGTCGAGCGTCAGCCAGCTCGCTGCCTGCGTGGCCTGGGCGGCGTGGGCCCAGTCCTCGTCCCCGTCGTCGTGGAGCTGGGCCCGCGCCTGGTGGAAGCGGGTGACCTGGCGCTCGAGCAGCATCTGCTCGAGCGCACGGCCGGCCCGGACCTCGCTGGGCGACGCGTCGGACTCGTCCCAGGCCAGCCCGACGGAACGGACCTGCCAGGGGCGCTGGCGGCCGATGCCTCCGCCGGCCTCCTCGACGAAGTGGTGCTCGGCCAGCTTGCGCAGGTGCCACGAGCAGTTGGCGGGCGTCTCGTCGAGCCGGTCGGCCAGCTCGGTCGCGGTCAGCGGGCCGGACACCGTGAGCAGCTCCATGATCCCCAGGCGCACCGGATGGGCCAGGGCCGCCAGCTCGCGGGGATCCTGCAGCCGTCGGTACGTCGGCCCCTCGGCAGCCGTGCCCTCGTCGTCGTCCATGCCATCGAAACTACTCTTTCGAAAGACCTCTTGCAATAGGCGACGAGGGGATAGTCCCCGATCAGATGGTCGCGGATCGGCCGGAATCGCGACCATCTGGTCGGGGACTATCCGGCCCGGGAGCGTCCTACCAGGGGGAGGGTGTCGGTACGGCGGACTAGCGTCGGGGTCGTCGTCGCGTGCGGGAGGTGTGGGTGAGCTTCGTCCCCCTGTCCGGCCCGGCGACCCTGCGTGCCGCGGAGGCGCCGCGCGAGGGCGTCGTCGAGTTCACCGACGCAGTGGCGGGCAGCCGCACCATCGCGCTGCCCATCCGGGCGGCGCTGCCGGTCCTGGCCAAGGCACGCACCGACGAGCGGGCCCACCCGTCGGTGAGCCTGCTCGCGGCTGCCTCGCTGCTCGCGATGCGCTTCGTCGCAGCGGGGAAGTTCGAGCCCGGTGACGGGGTGTGGCGGCTCGCCCCGCTCGACGCCGACGACACCGAGCGGCTACGGCGGCTGGCCGCGTCGCGGGCCTACGCCGGGCTGCCGGCGGCCGACGCCGAGCACGTCGTACGCCGTCTCGTGGACGCCGTCGTCGACACCATGCCGCGCGCCGCCCCGACCGCCCCGGCCCCGCGTCCCCAGCGCGCCCCGGCTCCGCCCTCGCGGCCGGAGGACGACGCCTTCAGCCGACGCCTCCAGGCCCTGGTCTCGCGCCACCGTGGCGACGGTGCCGACCTGCCCCAGCTGGTCACCCTCTCCCTGCGCGTGGAGGCCCACGAGGAGGAGCTCGTCGCGGGGTCGTGCCGGCTGGTGCTCCAGGTCCACGACGAGCAGGACACCCTCCACGTCTGCGACGCCGCCTCCCTGTGGAACGACGCGCCGTCGGTGCACGGGTTCGGCGACCGGGCCCGTACCCACGCCTCGCTCGCCCTGCGCGACGCCGCCGTGGCCTGGCCGCCGCTCGAGCGGCTGCTCGAGCAGCGCATCCCCGACGAGATGGCGCTCACCACCGACGAGCTGGTCAGCCTGCTCGACGCCGGCGTCGAGGCACTCCACCACAGCGGGATCGACGTGCTCTGGCCGCGCAGCCTGGGCCGCGACCTCAAGGCCACGGCCACGCTCGACCGGGTCCCGGCCAGGCGTGAGGGCCAGCTCGTCGAGGGTGTGCTCAGCGGTGACGCGCTGTTCGCGTTCAACTGGCAGGTGGCGCTGCGCGGAGACCCGCTGACCGACGCCGAGATGGACGCCCTCGCCCGGTCGTCCTCGCCGATGCTCCGGCTCCGCGGGGGCTGGACCGTCGTCGACCCGTCCGTCGCCCGCAAGGCGCGCAGCCGCCTGATCCGCACCGTCAAGCCGGCGCAGGCCGTGGCCGCGGCGCTCACCGGCGTCGTCGACATCGACGACGCCCCGGCCGAGGTGGTCGTCGGCGCGAGCCTGCTGACCGTGCGCGAGCAGCTGCTCGACGCCGCCACGGCCCCGCCCCTCCCGACCCCGGCCGGCCTCGCGGCCACCCTGCGCGACTACCAGCGCCAGGGCTTCACCTGGCTCGACCGGGTGACCTCGCTCGGTCTGGGCGCCTGCCTGGCCGACGACATGGGCCTGGGCAAGACGGTGACCCTGATCGCCCTCCATCTCCACCGCGCGGCCGCCCGCCCGGGCCCGACCCTGGTGGTCTGCCCGGCCTCCCTGCTCGGCAACTGGGAGGCCGAGATCCGGCGCTTCGCCCCCGGAGTCGCCGTACGCCGCTTCCACGGCGGCCAGCGCTCGCTCGCCGACCTCTCCCCGGGCGTCGCCACGCCCGACCCCGGCTTCGTCCTCACCACCTACGGCACGGTCCGGCGCGACGCCGCCACCCTGGCCACCGTCTCGTGGGGCCTGGCCGTCGCCGACGAGGCGCAACACGTCAAGAACGCCCGGTCCGCCACGGCGCGCGCCCTGCGCGCGGTGCCCTCGGCTGCCCGCGTCGCCCTCACCGGCACGCCGGTCGAGAACAACCTCACCGAGCTCTGGGCGATCCTCGACTGGGCGACCCCCGGCCTGCTCGGCAGCCGTCAGGCCTTCCGGAAGGTCTGGGCCGGCCCGATCGAGTCCGGTCACGAGCCGACCAAGGCCCGGCAGTTCGCCGGCCTGATCGGCCCGTTCCTGCTGCGACGGCGCAAGACCGACCCCGGCATCGCCCCCGAGCTCCCCGACAAGACCGAGACCGACCACCTGCTCGGGCTCACCCGCGAGCAGGTGGTCCTCTACGAGTCGTTCGTCCGCGACACGATGGCGCGCATCGAGCGCGCCGACGAGCAGACCCGCCGGGGCCTGGTCCTCAAGCTCCTCACCGGACTGAAGCAGATCTGCAACCACCCGGCCCACTTCCTCAAGCAGTCCGGCGGCCGCCTGAGCGGGCGCTCGGAGAAGCTCGACCTGCTCGACGAGCTGCTCGCCACCGCCCTGGCCGAGGACGGCTCGGTGCTGGTCTTCACTCAGTACGTCGCGATGGCGCGGCTCATCGAGGACCACCTGTCCCGCGCCGGCATCCCCCACCAGTTCCTCCACGGCAGTACGCCGGTCCGGCAGCGCGAGTCGATGGTGGCGCGCTTCCAGGCCGGCCCCGACGCCGGCGGCGTGCCCGTCTTCCTGCTCTCCCTCAAGGCCGGTGGCACCGGTCTCAACCTCACGCGAGCCGACCACGTCGTCCACGTCGACCGCTGGTGGAACCCCGCGGTCGAGGACCAGGCGACCGACCGGGCCCACCGGATCGGGCAGACCAAGCCCGTCCAGGTGCACCGGATGATCACCCAGGGGACCGTGGAGGAACGGGTCGCCGAGCTGTTGCGACGCAAGCGGTCGCTCGCCGACGCCGTGCTCGGGCGGGGTGAGGCGGCGCTGACCGAGCTGAGCAACGCCGAGCTGCTCGACCTGGTCACCCTGCGGAGGCAGCCGTGAGCGCGGTGACCTTCGCCCGCATCCCGCCCCGCCGCAGCACCACCCGGGCGGCGACCTGGTGGGGCCGTGCGTGGGTGCGTGCGGTGGAGGAGGCGGCGTACTCCGAGGGCGACCTCCACACCGCCCGCTCGCTGTCGCGCAGCGGTGCGATCGGTGGGATCACCGTCGACCACGGCACCATCGTCGCGGCCTGCTTCGACCGCTCCGACGCGTGGTCGGTGGGCGCCACCGTCCCCGAGCTCGACCCGATCAGCCGCCGCGCGTTCGTCGACGTGGTCGCCGCCGAGTCGGGCCACCTCGCCGCGCTGCTCTCCGGGGAGCTGCCCTACCGGCTCGTCGAGCAGTCCGAGGAGGCCGGCGTCGAGCTGCTGCCCTACGGCGGTGAGCTGGGCGCGTCGTGCCCGTGCGGGTCCTGGGTCGACCCGTGCGTGCACGCGCTCGCCGTCCTCCTCCAGGTCGCCTGGCTCGTCGACGGCGACCCGTGGGTGCTCCTGCGCCTACGCGGGCTGTCCCCGGAGGACCTCCAGGACGAGCTCGCCCGCCTCGGGGAGACCGGCGAGGGGTCCGGCGACGAGCTCGGCGGAGACCTGGCGGCGGCGGTCGACGCGGCGGTCCGGGCGGCGCGCGTGATCGCGCTGGCCGACGACCCGAGTGCCGAGATCACTCACCTGGTCTGAGGACCGGTCAGCGCGCCCAGCGCCATCCGGTGCAGCACGCCGCGCATCGCCTCGTCGGGGATCAGCCCGCTGTGCGGGGTGGAGTTGATCAGCCCGAAGGCCGCGTGGGCCATGGCTCGCGCCCGGTCGGTGTGCAGCCCGCGGTGCAGACGTCGGAGCTGGGCGGCCCAGACGTCGACGTACTCGCGCTGCAGGGCACGCACCTGCTCGCGCGCCTGGGGCGGGAGCGACTGCCAGTCGCGGTCCTGGACGACGATCAACGAGCGGTGCCGGAGCGCGAAGTCGGTGTGCCACCCGATCAGCGCGTCGATCGCGTCGGCGGCGTCGGCGGCGCCGGCGACCCGAGCCCGGCCCTCGTCGAGGAGCCGCTGGCTGATGTCGACGAGCATGGCCGCGAGGACGGCGTCCTTGGAGGGGAAGTGCTTGTAGAGCGCCGGTCCGGAGATCCCGCAGGCCCGTCCGATCTCGCCCACGGAGACCCCGTGGAACCCCTTGGCCGCGAAGAGCTCGGCCGCGGTCTCGAGGATCTGCTCCCGCCGGCTCACGGAGCCAGGTTAGCGGTCGTTAACGTCGGTGGACCGTGACGTCCGCGCTCGCACGAGCGATGATGCTCCTCAGCCCCCCGCCGACCCCGGAGCACCGACATGCGATCCCTCCTCCCGTCCACCCGCCGCGCAGTCGCGGCAGCGGCCGCGGCCTGCCTCCTCGTCGCAGGCCTCGCTTCGACGTCGACCACACCGGCGTCGGCCGCGCGGCCCACCGCCCACGCCGCCCACGTCACCTCGGTGAAGGTGCACCGCGGCGGGAAGGACGCGACCATCACCTTCCGCCGGGCCCACACCGGCGAGGTCCTCCTCGACGCCACGGTCTCGGCGCCCGGCGTGTCCTGGGCGGAGCGCGGGAACGAGTCGGCAGTGGTCTCGGCGTACGTCGACGGCCACTACGCCACCGACATCGTGATCGCGTCGTCGGGGCGCGTGAGCCGGGAGTTCGCCCTCGGCTCGCTCCGCGCCGGGCGGCACACGCTCCGGCTGCACTATGCCAAGGGTCGCTCCCCGAGCAATGCCGGCGTGGCGAAGCTGCGCGACGTCGCCTTCCGGACCGTCCGACCCGGCAGCACGGCCTACGCCGCGGCCCGGTTCGCGCCGGTCCTCTACGGCCGCAACGTCGCCGGTTTCGGTGGGCGCTTCCAGAACAACCGCACCGACACCCCGCTGGTCGCCTGGCACGAGGTGCTGCCGCGCGACCGACCCGACGCACCGGATCCTGCAGTACTCCGTGGTGTGGAGCAACGAGGACGGCGGCACCCCCACGTACGCGCTGATGGCCCGCTGGGGACGGACGACGGACATCGAGTGGATCTACCGCGTCGAGATCGACGCCCAGGGCCACCGGGTGGCCGGCACCGGGGTCTTCCAGAGCCCCGACCACGGGACGGAGTCCTTCCACGGTCGGTACGACGGCACGCACCCGCTGCTGCAGACCTGCACCTCCAACAACAACGTGTGCGACGCCAAGGCGCTGAAGGCGCAGCACCAGGCGGCGGACCCGATGCGGTTCGCCCTGTCCACCCGCGACGTCCTTCCGGCCGGCCAGCCGCGCGAGCACGAGATGGACATCCACCCGTGGACCTACCGGGTGATGGCGCGCGAGATGGTGCGCGAGCACAAGGTCGAGTCTCCCTCCGACCCGACCTCCCTGCCCATGGGTGACCAGCGCACCTACCTCTACATCGCGGTCGCCCACGTCACCGAGCCGCCCACCTCGGCCGGCGTCGTCGGTCTCGTGGTGGACGTCGTCCTCAAGGGTGACTCGACGGTGTACAGCTCGAACCACGACAACACGTTCCTGACGGTCAACCGCGACGGCCCCGCGGCGACCACCGTCGAGCTCCCGGCCGGGACGACCAAGGCAGACATCGCGTCGATCTCCGTCAGGCGGGTCCCGCAGAGCACCGACGACAGCCTCGTCGATGACGGTCACCGACGTGCAGCGGGCGTTCTTCCTCGGCAGCACCTACCTGCCCAGGCCGTCGTTCGTGCAGTGGCACGGCAGCATCACGCTCGACACCGCCGACCCCACGGCCCAGGTCTGGCCCACGTCCTGACCGATCGGCTGGCACCTCAGGTTAATGATCGCTAACCTAGCGGGGTGAGTGACCTGCGCGACCTGGTGGCCGAGCTGCGAGAGCGCCTGGCCGTCGTACGCCGGGGCGGCAGCGACTCGGCGCGGGCCAAGCACACCGCGCGCGGGAAGCTGCTGGTGCGCGACCGGATCGACCGCCTGCTCGATCCGGGCAGCCCGTTCCTGGAGCTCAGTCCGCTGGCGGCGTTCGGGATGTACGGCTCCTCGGCGGACGACGTCTACGCCGTCCCGAGCGCCAGCATCGTGACCGGCATCGGCCGGGTCAGCGGGCGCGAGTGCGTGATCGTCGCCAACGACGCCACGGTCAAGGGCGGCACCTACTACCCGATGACGGTCAAGAAGCACCTCCGTGCGCAGACGATCGCGGCCGAGAACCACCTGCCCTGCGTCTATCTCGTCGACTCCGGCGGCGCGTTCCTGCCGATGCAGGACGAGGTCTTCCCCGACCGCGAGCACTTCGGCCGGATCTTCTTCAACCAGGCCAACCTCTCGGCGAGGGGCATCCCCCAGATCGCCAGCGTGATGGGCTCGTGCACCGCCGGCGGCGCCTACGTGCCCGCGATGAGCGACGAGACCGTGATCGTGAAGAACCAGGGCACGATCTTCCTCGGCGGTCCGCCGCTGGTGAAGGCCGCCACCGGCGAGGTCGTCACCGCCGAGGAGCTCGGAGGTGGCGAGGTCCATGCCCGCACGTCCGGCGTCGTGGACCACCTCGCCGACGACGACGCCCACGCCCTGGCCATCGTCCGCTCGATCGTCGACACGCTGCCCGGTGGTCTCGACTCCGCTCGACCGACGAGGGGGACCGATCGACCGACGAGGGGGACCGATCGACCGACGCATGTCGTCGAGGAGCCGCACGAGCCCCCCGAGAGCCTGTACGACGTGGTGCCCGGCGACACCCGCACGCCGTACGACGTGCGTGAGGTGATCCGGCGCCTGGTCGACGGCAGCCGGCTCCACGAGTTCAAGAAGCTGTACGGCGAGACCCTGGTCTGCGGCTTCGCCCGGATCTGGGGGCACGACGTCGGCATCGTCGCCAACAACGGCATCCTCTTCAGCGAGTCGGCGCTCAAGGGCGCCCACTTCATCGAGCTGTGCAACCAGCGCAGGATCCCGCTGGTGTTCCTGCAGAACATCACCGGCTTCATGGTCGGCAAGGAGTACGAGAACCGCGGCATCGCCCGCGACGGCGCCAAGCTCGTCACCGCGGTCGCGTGCAGCGTGGTCCCGAAGTTCACCGTGGTCATCGGCGGCTCGTTCGGCGCCGGCAACTACGGCATGTGCGGCCGCGCCTACGACCCGCGCTTCCTCTGGATGTGGCCCAACGCCCGGATCTCGGTGATGGGCGGCGAGCAGGCGGCCAGCGTGCTCGCGACGGTCCGTCGCGACGGGTTCGACGCGCGCGGCGAGGAGTGGAGCGCGGAGGCCGAGGAGGCGTTCAAGACGCCGATCCGCGACCAGTACGAGGCACAGGGCTCGCCGTACTACGCGACCGCCCGGCTCTGGGACGACGGCGTGATCGACCCCGCCGACACCCGCCGCGTGCTGGGGATGGGGCTGGCCGCGACCTCCCACGTGCCGGTCCCCGAGCCGTCCTACGGCATCTTCCGGATGTGACCGGCATGGACCTCCGTACGGTGCTCGTCGCCAACCGCGGCGAGATCGCGCTGCGCATCTTCCGGACCTGCCGTCGCCTCGGCCTCCGCACGGTCGCCGTGTTCACCGACGTCGACCACGAGGCGCCCCACGTGCAGGCGGCCGACGAGGCGGTGCGGGTCGACAGCTACCTGGACATCGAGCAGGTGGTCGCCGCCGCGGTCTCGAGCGGGGCCGACGCGATCCATCCCGGGTACGGCTTCCTGTCCGAGCGCGCGGCGTTCGCCCGGGCGGTCGAGGCCGAGGCAGGCGTGGTGCTGGTCGGGCCGACCGCCGAGGTGATGGAGCGGATGGGACGCAAGGACCACGCCCGAGAGATCGCGGTCGGTGCCGGAGTGCCCGTCGTCCCGTCGTACGCCCTGGAGGCCGACCCGGCCACGTTCGCCTACCCGGTCCTGGTCAAGGCCGCGGCCGGCGGCGGCGGCAAGGGCATGCGCGTCGTGCGCTCGGCCGAGGAGTACGCCGCGGCGACCGCCGCCGCCGCCCGTGAGGCGCGCAGCGCGTTCGGCGACGACACCCTGCTCGTCGAGAAGTACGTCGAGTCCGGGCGACACGTCGAGGTGCAGGTCCTCGCCGACACCCACGACCACGTGCTCCACCTCTTCGAGCGCGACTGCTCCACGCAGCGACGCCACCAGAAGGTCCTCGAGGAGGCGCCCGGGCCGACCGTCGACGCCGACCTCCGCGACCGGCTGACCGGCGCGGCCGTCGAGCTCGCGCGCGCGGTCGGCTACACCAACGCCGGCACCGTCGAGTTCCTCCTCGACAGCGCGACCGGGGAGTTCTACTTCCTGGAGATGAACACCCGGCTCCAGGTCGAGCACCCCGTCACCGAGCTGGTCTGCGGTGGGGTCGACCTGGTGGCCGAGCAGCTCCGGGTCGCCGCGGGTCTGCCACTCTCGTTCGCCCAGCAGGACCTGACGATCCACGGACATGCGATCGAGGCCCGGGTGTACGCCGAGGACTCGTTCGGCGGGTTCCTGCCGCAGGCCGGCACCACCAGCCTGGTGCGGTGGCCCACGGCCGAGGGCGTGCGGGTCGACCACGCGCTCGAGTCGGGCCAGGTCGTCAGCACGTCGTACGACCCGATGCTGGGCAAGGTGATCGCCCACGGCCCCGACCGCGAGACCGCGCGGCAGGCCCTGGTCCGCGCGCTCGACGAGACCGCAGTCCTCGGGCTGACCACGAACGCCGGGTTCCTCCGGGCGCTGGTCGCGAGCAACGAGTTCCGTGACGCGACCATCGACACCGCCTGGCTCGACCACCACGACGTGCCGGTCCCCGACGACGACGTGCCACGGGTGATGGCGGCGTGGATCTCCGCGATGCTGGCGGCGACGGACACCGGACACCCGTTCCAGAGCGACGGCTTCCGGCTCGGTGCGGCGCCGGCCCCGACCATCGTCGAGCTCGACCGCGAGGTCGTGGTCGACCGCCACCTCGGCACGGTGGACGGCGTACCCGTGCAGCAGGTGAGCGCCGCGGACCACGTGCTGGAGCTGGTGGTCGACGGTCACACCGTGCGCGCGGTGGTCGACGTGCAGCCCGGCGTCGTCGAGGTCTCCTACCGGGGGCAGCGGCACGTGCTCACCGGACCCGACCGGCTCGCCGACGTGGAGTCGGCCGGCGACGGGAGCGTCGTCTCGCCGATGCCCGGCACCGTGCTCGAGGTACGGGTGGCGGAGGGAGACCACGTCGACGAGGGCCACGTGCTGGGCATGATGGAGGCGATGAAGATGGAGCTGTCGCTGAAGGCGCCGTTCGCCGGCACGGTCGCGACCGTCAGTGCGGCCGTGGGTGACCAGGTGGCGCTCGGGGCGACGCTCTTCGTGGTGGAGGGGCTCGACGATGAGTGAGCTGCCGATGGTGGTGCCCGCCCCGGAGGTGTGGGGCCCGGTCACGATCTACGAGGTCGGCCCGCGCGACGGCCTCCAGAACGAGCCCGCGCTGGTCCCCGTCGAGGTCAAGGAGGAGCTCGTCCGGCGGCTCCTCGCCGCCGGTCTGCCGATCGTCGAGGCCACATCGTTCGTGCACCCGCGCTGGGTGCCGCAGCTGGCCGACGCCGAGGACCTGATGACGAGGCTCGGCGACCTCGGCCGCGACCTGCCGGTGCTGGTGCCCAACGAGCGCGGTCTCGACCGGGCGCTCGAGCTCGGCTGCCGCCACGTCGCGATCTTCGGCAGCGCCACCGAGACCTTCGCGCAGAAGAACCTCAACCGCTCGCTCGACGAGCAGTTCGCGATGTTCGAGCCCGTCGTACGCCGGGCCCGCGACGCCGGCCTCGACGTGCGGGCCTACGTCTCGATGTGCTTCGGCGACCCGTGGGAGGGCGCGGTCCCGATCGAGCAGGTGGTCGACGTCGGACGGCGGCTGTTCGACCTCGGCGCCTCCCAGCTCAGCCTCGGTGACACCATCGGTGTGGGCACGGCCGGCCACGTCGAGGCGCTCGTGGACGCCTTCGTGGTGGGCGGGATGCGCCGCGGCGACCTCGCCCTCCACTTCCACGACACCTACGGCCAGGCGCTGTCCAACGTGCAGGCCGGGCTCCGCGCCGGCATCACGACGTACGACGCGAGCGCCGGCGGCCTCGGCGGGTGCCCCTACGCCAAGAGCGCGACCGGGAACCTCGCCACCGAGGACCTGGTCTGGTTCCTCACCGGCCTCGGCATCGAGCACGGCGTCGACCTCCAGGCCCTCGTCGCCACCAGCACGTGGCTGGCCGGCCACCTCGGCCGCCCCAGCCCGAGCGCCGTCGTCCGCGCCCTCTCCACCTGACCCCCGTCCGACCCCTCCCCTGTGGACGGATTCGATAGTCCGTGACGTTCCTGTCGTTCTGCGGGCCCTCCGACGACCGTTTCGTCACGGACTACCCAGCAAGGCTGTGGAGAGGGACCCCGCGGGCACTGGCAGAATCCCCGGCATGAGCCGGAGGGTGTACGTGCACATCGGTGCGCCCAAGACCGGTACGACGTACCTGCAGGACCGGCTGGCCCGCAACGCCAGGACGCTGGCCGCCCACGGCGTCCACGTCCCGAGCCGGTCGCCGTGGGTGGACACCGGGCTGTTCCAGTTCCGGGCCGCTCTCGACCTGCTCGACCAGGACTGGGGCGGCCCGCCGGGGCATGCCGCCGGCAGCTGGGACGTCATGGTCAAGCGCGTACGACGGCTCTCCGGCACCGTGCTCATCAGCCACGAGATCCTCTCCCCGGCCGAGCCCGAGCACATCTCCCGCCTCCGCCGCGACCTCGACGACGGCGAGCTCCACATCGTCTACTCCGCCCGCGACCTGGCCCGGCAGGTGCCGGCCGGATGGCAGGAGAGCGTCAAGCAGGGCCGGCGCTGGAGCTACCGCCGCTACCTCCGCAAGATCCTCAGCGGCAAGCCGTGGTTCGCCCGCGCCTTCGACCTCCCGCTCGTGCTCTCCCGCTGGGGCACGGGGCTCTCACCCGACCGCGTGCACGTGGTCACGGTCCCGCCGGCCGCCGCCGACCCCGACCTGCTGTGGACGCGCTTCGGCCGGGCGTTCGGGATCGATCCTGCCTGGGCGCCGCGCGAGAGCACCCGGGCGAACGCCTCCCTCGGCAGCGCCGAGACCCAGGTCCTGCGGCGGCTCAACCAGCGGCTGGCCCGCGCGGTCCGCCGCGACGCGTCGTACGACGAGCTGATCCTCCGGATGCTCGCCGGCGAGACCCTCGCGGGCGACACCGCGGACCCCATCCTGCTGCCTCCCGAGCTGCACGACTGGGCGGTCGAGCGGGGCGAGGCGTGGGCCGAGTGGCTCGAGGAGAGCGGAGTCGACGTGATCGGCGACGTGCGAGACCTCCTCCCCGGGCCGCCGGCCGAGGACTTCCGGCATCCCGACGAGGTCCGCTCCCGCCCCCAGCTCGAGGCCGCGCTCGACGCCCTGGCCGCGATGACCCTGGAGGCGGCCGCGCGCCCCGATCCCGACGCGCGGCTGCGCGCCCGCGTACGCCGCCTCCGCGAGGCGCGTCTGTCGTGACGCCTCCCGAGGGACCGGCCGACAGCGCCGGCGTGGCCCGTGGCTGGGGGTGGGTGGCGCACCTGAGCTCCGGCGGTACGACGCCCTGGTCGCACTGGCAGGACCCCGCACCGGCCGCCGAGCAGCGCGGCCGCTACCTGCCCGGCGCCCAGCAGCTCGAGCTGCTCCGCCGGCTCAATCTCGTCGGTCCGCCCTCGGCCGGGCTGGCCCGGCGTGTCCTCGGCGCCAGCTCGCCCGGGCGGGGCCTGCCCGACCTCGCTCTCCGGGGAGTGCTCCCGCCGTCCGGCTTCGGCCCGGCCCCCGTCGACCCCGCCGACCTCGCGCCCAAGGAGCTGGTCCGGGTCGCGACCGCCCTCCTCGCCGAGGACGTCGTGGCGGCCGGTGACCCCGACGAGCCGCGCCAGGTCCGGCTGCTCCGCCGGCGCTACCGGATCGTCGGAGACCCCGAGCTCGCCCGGCCGATCCGTGAGGCGCTGGTCGCCGACGGTCGGCCGCCGGGCGGCCGGTCCGCGACGGTCGTGGTGATCGGGACCGGTCTGGACCGGATGCTCGTCCACTGGTGGACCGCGCGGTCGTTCGGCGCGGGTGCCGGCCCCTGGCGCGCCTTCGTCGCGCGCGAGCGGCGGCGCGCGTCCCTGTCGTCGCGCCTCGATCTCGCCGCCTCGGCGCAGTACTGGTCCGGCCGGGTCGGCGGCGGCCGGGTCCAGGTGGTGGTCGACGACACCCGGCTGGCCGCCCGCCTCGCCGGCCGCCGCCGCCCGGTGCCCGGTCTCACCGAGCTGTCGGCCGACGCGGTCGAGCTGGCCCGCCGCACGGCTCCGGTGGTCGGCACCCTGGTCTCACCCGAGCGCCGCAGACAGCTGATGTGGCACCGCCTCCGCCCGGCTCTCGCGGCCCACGCCGGCCCGGCGCTGCTCGTCCCCCCTCGCCACCACGCCTGGCTGGAGGCGCAGACCGCAGACCTCCGTCGGCGGCTGTCGGCCGGTGGCTACGCTGTCCACGGCGACCTCCCCGAGCCGTCCGCGCGCCCCGGAGTCGTGGCGCCCGACGAGGAGGGTGTGCTCGCGCTGGCGGTGCGGGTGCTGCTCGGCTCTCCGATGGGTGTGCCGGTCGTCCCGGAGTCTGCGAGCGCGAGGGGGGAGGTGTGGTGACCAAGAAGGTCTACCTCCACGTCGGCACGCCCAAGACCGGCACGTCGTACCTCCAGCAGGTGCTCTACCACAACCAGATCCGGCTGCGGTCCCAGGGCATCCACTACCACGCCGACCGTTTCGACGCGCACTTCCTGGCCGCGCTCGACCTGATGCGGCTGCCCTGGGGCGGGATCGAGAGGCAGGCCATCGGCCGCTGGGACGCGCTCGCCGACGCCGTACGCAGCTCCGGCGGTACGTCGATCATCAGCCACGAGATCCTCGCCACCGCCTCGCGGGCCCAGATCGGCCGCGCTCTCGAGAGCCTCGGCCTCGGCGACGGCACCGAGATCCACCTGGTGCTGTCCGTGCGCGACCTCGTGCGCCAGATCCCGGCCGAGTGGCAGGAGAACGTCAAGCACCGGGCCCGGCTCAGCTACGGCCACTTCCTGGCCCAGATCCAGGACCCCCGCCGCGACGGGCGGATCCCCACCTGGTTCTGGGGTGTCCAGGAGATCCCCGACATCCTCGACCGGTGGGGCCACGACATACCGCCCGAGCAGATCCACGTGGTCACGGTGCCGCCCGCGGGTGGCCCGCCCGACCTCCTCTGGACGCGCTTCAGCGAGGCCTTCGACCTCGACGAGGTGTCTCTCCAGCGCGACCGTGAGCGGGTCAACCCGTCGCTCGGGGCCCCCGAGACCACGCTGATCCGGCGGATCAACCGCGCCGCCAACGAGGAGCTGGAGCCGGCGTTCTACCGGCCGCTGGTGCGCGAGCTGCTCGCCCACCAGACCCTGTCGCGCCGTACCGACAGCCCGCGGCTCGCCCTGCCGCCCGACGCCCACCCGTGGGCCACGGCCCTCGAGGACTCCTGGATCGAGGAGATCCGCCGCCGCGGGTACGACGTGATCGGAGACCTCGAGGACCTGCGAGGCGCCCCACCGGTCGAGGACTACGCCGATCCCGACCATCCCGACGAGGAGATGGTCGCCGGTGCGGCGGTCGACGCGCTCAAGGCCCTGCTGCTCCACGGCGCGGAGCTCCAGCGCAGGCTCGACCACCGCAGCGAGGAGCTGCTCGACACGCAACGGCAGCTCGAGCGGTCGTTCCTGCGACCGACGTACCGCGTGCGCCGGCGGACCGTACGCCGCCTGGAGGCCAGCAGTGCGGGCCGCAGCGCGATGAAGCTCTACCGCCGCGCGAGGGGCCGGAGCTCACGGTCGGCGTAGCGCCCCACCTGCCAGGTGAGGAACCCGTCGGCCCCGGCGCCGACCAGCCCGCCCACGAGGGGGATGCGCCGCCCCGCGGAGCCCGCGACGCGTTTGCCCGCCACCTTGGCGACCAGGTCGGCGGCGACCTCGGCCGAGATCACCCGGTCGAGCCCGGGGTCGTGCGCGGGCGCGGTCGCCAGCGCCATCGGGGGCGCCGGGAGCTTCCGCGACGAGACGAGCCTCTGCACCGCGTCCTCGCCGAGCATGCTCACGAGCACCGCGTTGCGCACGCGCGGGTCGGTGAGGTCGTAGCCGCGCAGGTGTGCGATGCCGGCGACCATCCGGCACTGGAGCAGGGCGAGGCCGGTGATGTTGGCGGGCACGAGATAGGTCATCGTGGTCAGGCCACCGAGGTTGGTCACGAAGCCCTGGGCGCCGGCGTACCGCACGTGGTTCTCGATCACCTCGTGGATGGCGCGGTCGACGTCGCCCCTCTGCTCCCTCAGCTGCTTGTCGGCCGCGGCGGCCGCGGGTGGGAGCGGCCCGACGCCGTGGATGGCCCGGTGGAGGGCCTCGCGGACGAAGGCCGCGGTCAGACCAGGAGCCAGCTCGGTCAGCGTCGCCGGTTGACGACCCGTCCCGCTCGTGGCCATGGCCCGATCCTACGTTTCGCCCCGTGAGGACCCGAGGTGACTAGCGTGGGAGGCGTGCCGGTCGAGCCGCCCCCCACCGTGTGGGAGTTCCCGCCGCCGTCGCGGTTCCATCCCGACGACGACCTGGTCGCCACCGGCGCCGATCTGGAGCCGGGCACGCTGCTGACGGCCTACCGGCGCGGGCTGTTCCCGATGCCGGTCGGGGGGTCGCGTGCGCCGATGGCGTGGTTCTGCCCGATGACGCGCGGGGTGCTGCGGCCGGCCGACCTGCGGGTCAGCCGGTCCCTGCGGAAGTCCGTACGACGCTTCGAGGTCCGGGTCGACACCGCGTGCGCCGAGGTGATCGACGCGTGCGCGGACCCGTCGCGGCCGGCGGGCTGGATCGACGGCCAGATCCGGACGGCGTACCTGCGCCTGCACGAGCTGGGCTGGGTGCACTCGGTGGAGACCTGGCGCGACGGCCGCCTGGTGGGGGGTCTCTACGGCGTCTCCGTGGGTGGCCTGTTCGCGGGGGAGTCGATGTTCCACCACGAGACCGATGCCTCGAAGGCCGCGCTGGTGGGCCTGGTGGAGCTGCTCGACGACGGGGTCGACCGGCTGGTCGACACCCAGTGGCTGACGCCGCACCTCGCTTCGCTCGGCGTGGGAGAGGTGACGCGCGAGGCCTATCTGCGGCTGCTGCCGGACCTCCTCCGAGCGCCCCTGCCGCCGTGGCCGGCGGTCCGGACGACGGATCCGGGTCCAGCGGCGATGTGACGGAGCCGGGCGGCGGGGGGCAGAGTGGGGCGACACCACCGATGGGGGAGACGCCCGATGTTCACCACGAAGGTCGCTGCGACCGCCGCTCTGCTCGTCGTCCTGGGCGGGACCGCTGCCTGCGGCTCCTCGGACTCCTCGTCATCGGCGAGCTCCGCCGGCCCGACGGACGCCGACAAGACGAGCTTCTGTGCCACGTTCAAGAAGCTGTCCGACAGCACGACGCCCAAGCAGGCGGCCGCGCAGTTCCAGAAGGTCGGCACGCCCAGCGACATCACCGACGACGCGCGTCACGGCTACGAGGTCCTCGTCTCGCACCTCAGCACGATGCCCGACGACGCCAGCTCGGGCGACCTGTCGGCCATGCAGCAGAAGCTGAGCGCGGCCGACCAGAAGTCCGTCCTCTCGTTCGTGACCTACCTGACCAAGGAGTGCGTGGGCTCGCTGCCCAGCGCCCCGTCGTCCTGATCCTGCGTGGCCGGGGTCGGCCCTACAGGACCAGGCCGGGCCCGTCGTCGGTCGTCAGCGGGCGCCCGGCGTCGTGCCAGGCGAGCAGGCCGCCGGCGAGGTTGACCGCGTCGAAGCCCTGGTCGTTCAGGTACGCCGTCGCGTAGGCGGACCGGTTGCCCGAGCGGCAGACCACCAGCACCTGGCCCGCAGGCAGCTCGGTGAACCGCTCGCCGAGGTCGCGCAGCGGGATGTGGACCGAGCCCTCGAGGCGGCCGGCCTGCCACTCGTCGTCCTCGCGGACGTCGAGGACGACCAGGCCCTCGGGGAGCGGATGGGGTACGCCGTCGACGCCGGCCGTGGGGACATCCATGCCGCTACTTCAGCAGACGCGACATGCGTCGGTCGGCCAGGGGCTTGCCGCCGGTCTGACAGGTGGGGCAGTACTGCAGGCTGGAGTCGGCGAAGCTCACCTCGCGGACCGTGTCACCGCAGACCGGGCAGGCCTGGCCGGCGCGGCCGTGCACGGCGAGGTTGCTCTTCTTCTCGCCCTTCAGCTCGCTGGCCGCGAGACCGCGCGAGCGGGCGACCGCGTCGCCGAGCTCGTCCTTGACCGCGGCGAAGAGCCGGTCGAGCTCCGCGGAGGTCAGGCTGTTGGCCGGCTTGAACGGCGACATCTTCGCCGCGTGGAGGATCTCGTCGCTGTAGGCGTTGCCGATGCCGGCGATCGTCCCCTGGTGGCGCAGCACGCCCTTGATCTGGGAGCGGCCGGCCTCCTGCAGGATCCGGTCGAGGCTGTCGCGGGTGAAGGCGTCGTCGAGCGGGTCGGGCCCGAGGCTGGCGATGCCGGGTACGTCGTGCGGTGACCGGACGACGTACATCGCGAGGCTCTTCTTGGTGCCGGCCTCGGTGATGTCCAGACCGCTCCCGTCGTCGAGGACGATGCGCACCGCCAGCGGCGACTTGTTGCTCGGACGCGGGGGGACCGGGGGCACCTCGTCGCGCCAGCGGATCCAGCCGGCGCGCGCGAGGTGGAAGATCACGTGGAGGCCCGAGGCTTCGACGTCGAGGAACTTGCCGTGCCGGGTGACGTCGTCGACGAGCGTGCCCTCGAGCGCCTGCACCGGCGGGTCGAAGGTCTTCAGCGCGCTGAACGCGACGATGTGGACCTTGCCGATGGCATGGCCGTCGAGCCGGCCCTTCAGATCGAGGGCCAGCGCTTCCACCTCGGGCAGCTCCGGCACCGCTCCAGTATGCCGACTCCGCGGAGGGCGTGACCGATGACAGATCGGCGGAGGGGCGCGACACTGGAGCATGGCCACCGCTCGTCCGCTGCCCGCGACCGGGGATGATCTTCCTCGACGCCCGCGGTGGCGACCGCGCGATGCGCGTCTCCTGGCACCACGAGTCGGAGATGGTCGTCCTCTCGCTGTGGCGCGACAACGTGTGCGCCGGCTCGTTCCGGCTCGCGGTCGACGAGGTGCCGGACCTGATCGACCTCCTGCGCGCCGGACTCGACACGGCGTACGACGTCGCCCTGCACCGCCGTCACGCCTGAGCGAGGCCGTTGCGACCGGGCGATACCGTGGTCCGGTGCCCGACCTCCTGACCGCCGGGGCGATCGGCGAGGAGCCTGCCGCCTTCGTCCGCAGCAGGGGGACGGTCGTCGCGGAGTTCGGGCCCCTGACGCAGGACTCCGGCAACGTGTCGTGGCTGGTGGACGTCGGAGAGCGCCGACTCTTCGTGAAGACCGCGGGCACCGACGCTCCGCCGGCGCCGGGTGATCCGGTGCCCTACTTCGACCATGCCGGACGGGTCTCGCTGCTCCGCAACGCCGTCGACCTGGCCGGCTCCTGCCGCCACCGGGCGCTGCCCCGGCTCCTGAACGTGATCGAGTCACCCTCCGGTCCGGCGCTGGTCTACGAGGCCGCTCGCGGTGAGCTGGTCGGGGTCCGTCGGGAGGCCCGCCACGACCCGGCGTCGGCGTACCAGCGCTTCGCGCACCTTCCTGCGGACCGGCTGCTCGGTGTCTTCGACGAGCTGGTGGACCTCCACGAGGACCTGGCCGCCGCCGGCTGGGTCGCCTGCGACCTCTACGACGGCTGCCTGATCGTCGACCTCGGGACCGGGTCGCTGAGGGTCGTCGACCTCGACAGCTACCGTCGCGGTCCGAGCGTCAACGACATGGGGCGGATGTTCGGCGCCACGCGGTTCATGGCCCCCGAGGAGCACCGGCTCGGGGCCGTCCTCGACCAGCGGACCACGGTGTTCACGCTCGGCCGGCTCGTGTGGCACTTCGGGACCCGGTTGACCGAGCGGGCCGAGAGCTTCTGCGGGTCGAGCGTCCTGGCCGACGTGGTCCGGCAGGCCTGCCGAACCGCCCCGTCCGACCGGCAGGCCACGGTGGCCGCCTTCGCGGCGCAGTGGCGGTCGGCGAGATCGCGGGGCTGATCCGGCCGCTCGGCGCGGCGGCCGACGTCGGAGGCGCAGGGGCCCGCCGCGGCCCGGTCAGTCGGCCCGGGGGCTCTCGACGTGACGGTCGGCGAGCTTGCGGAGGACGGGTACGGCGGCCTCGAGCGTGGCGCGCTCGGCGTCGCTCAGGTCGGCGAGCTCGGCGCTGAGCACGGACGCCGACTCGCTGCGCAGCGTGTCGAGCGTCTTCTGCCCGACCGGCGTCAGCACCAGCAGCAGGGCCCGGTGGTCGCTCGGGTCGCGGTCGCGGACGATCCACCCCGCCTCGGTCATGATCTCCACCAGCCGGGTCATGCTCGGGGGCGAGACGTTCATCAGCTCCGCGAGGTCACCCTGGCGCAGCCCCTCGGGGTAGCGCGCCACCGCGGCCAGCGCCGCGAGCCTCGTCGGCGTGATCCCCGACCGGGTCGCGGGGGTGCGCAGGTGGTAGGCGAGCCGGGCGATCTCGGTCCGGACGTCGGCCGCGAGCCCGGTCAGGTCCGTCCGGGGCGTGGCCGTCACGACCGCGCCACCTCGGGCTCCGTCGTACGACCGTCGTCGCCGGCGGCCTCCTCGTCCTCGGGCATCCCCACCTCGGGCTGCGCGAAGTCGAGGGCGACCTCGTGCTGGTCGTCGGCGTGGACGAACTTCCCACCCATCAGCCACGACGCCGCCGCGGCGATCAGGCAGGCGGCGATCGCGAACGCGAACGCGACGACCAGCCCGTCGTGGAAGGGCCCGGAGATCAGCGAGGGGAAGAACGAGTGCCCGGTCAGGTAGGACGCGTCCGCCGGCCGGAGCTGGCTGAGCGTGTGGTCACCGAGCAGCGACTGCACCGGGTTGTAGCCGAGCAGCGAGGCGAAGAGCACCGACACCGGCGGCAGGCCCGCCACCGCGTGCGCCTGAGCGGCCGGTACGCCGTGTGCGGCCAGGCCGTTCTGCATGGTGGCGGGCAGCGACCCGGCCAGCCCGGCGATCATCAGCGAGAAGAAGATGCCGATCGAGAGCACCATCGAGGTGTTCTGGAACGTCGTGCTCATCCCGCCGCCTACACCGCGACGGTTGGCCGGGAGGGAGTTCATGATCGCCGCCCGGTTGGGCGAGGCGAACAGCCCCATCCCGAAGCCGTTGGCGAACAGCGCGGCGGCGAACATCCAGTAGGTGAAGTCCACCGGCAGCGCGGCGAACCACACGAAGCTGGCCGCCGCGATCAGCATCCCGCCGGTGGCGAACCAGCGCGCGCCGTAGCGGTCGGACAGCCAGCCCGACAGCGGCCCGGCGACCAGGAAGCCCACGGTCATCGGCAGCATGAAGATGCCGGCCCACAGCGGCGTGGACTCGAACGTGTAGCCGTGTCGAGGCAGCCAGATGCCCTGCAGCCAGATGATCAGGATGAACATCAGTCCGCCGCGCCCCAGCCCGGCCAGCAGGCTGGCCAGGTTGCCGTAGGAGAACGCGCGGATCTTGAACAGGTCGATGTGGAACATCGGGTGCTCGACCTTCGTCTCGATCACGCAGAAGACCGCGAGCAGCGCGACCCCGCCGATCATCGAGGCCATCACCCAGGGGTTGGTCCAGCCCATGATGTGGTCGCCGTAGGGCTGGATGCCGTAGGTGATCGCGACGAGCACGGCGATCAGCCCCGCCGCGAAGGTGACGTTGCCCCACCAGTCCATCTCGTGGTGGCGGCGCGGGCTGAGGTCGTGGAGCTTGAGGTAGCCCCAGACCGTCCCGAACAGGCTGAACGGCACCGAGACCAGGAACACCAGACGCCAGTCGATCGGCGCGAGCACGCCCCCGATGACCAGCCCGAGGAACGACCCGGCGATGCCGGCGACCATGTTGAGGCCCAGCGCCAGGCCGCGCTGGTCGGCGGGGAAGGCGTCGGTGATGATCGCGCTGGAGTTCGCCATCAGCAGCGCGCCGCCGACGCCCTGCAGGAGGCGCATGATGATCAGGTAGAGGACGCCGGGGGTGCCGCTCAGCCAGACGACGCTGAGCGCGATCGAGAAGAAGGTGAAGATCGCGAAGCCGGTGTTGTACATCTTCACGCGGCCGTACATGTCGCCGAGCCGCCCGAAGGTCACCACCAGCACCGCGGTGACCATCAGGTAGCCCATGATCAGCCACAGCAGGTAGCTGGAGTTGCCGGGCGCCAGCGGGTTGATCTGCAGCCCGCGGAAGATGTCGGGCAGGGCGATCAGCAGGATCGAGGAGTTGATCGTGGCGATCAGCACGCCGAGCGTCGTGTTGGACAGGGCGATCCACTTGTAGCGGGGACCGAGCGCGGTGAGGGTCGAGGAAGTCATTTAGTTCAACTGTACTAACCATCCGCCCTGTGGCCCAGCCGGTGTCCAGATGTTCACCCGCGCGCCGGCCGCACGTCGTACGCCGGTCATCGCGGTGGGGGAGAAAGGGAGCCGTCGCTCCCAGGCGATGACCCGGACGGTCTCCCCGTGCCATGCGCTGGCCGGGGAGCCCGCTCGTCCGTGGGGCGTCGCGCCGTCGGTCGGTCGGTCGGGACCACGCCGCGCCGAATCTACGGCTCACCCTAGACACCCCGATACCGTCCGGGCATGGACCCGATCCGCAACCCGTATGCGCCCGGCGCCGGCCAGCGTCCGCCCGAGCTGGCCGGCCGCGACGCACAGCTGCGGGCCTTCGACGTGGTCCTCGAGCGGGTGGCGAAGGGACGGCCCGAGCGCAGCGTGGTGCTGACCGGGCTGCGCGGGGTGGGCAAGACCGTGCTGCTCAACGCGCTGCGCTCGGCCGCCGTACGACGAGGCTGGGGCACCGGCAAGCTCGAGGCACGACCCGACCAGGGGCTGCGGCGGCCACTGTCGTCCGCGCTCCACCAGGCCGTCCGCGAGCTCGGCCACCCCGACGAGGACTCGGTGACCCACGTGCTGGGCGTGATCCGCTCGTTCGCCCAGCGCGACGCCGGCCCCGACGCCAGGCTGCGCGACCAGTGGCATCCCGGCATCGACGCCCCCGCCGTGCGCGGCCGCGCCGACTCGGGGGACGTGGAGATCGACCTGGTCGAGCTGTTCACCGACCTCGGCGGCCTGGCCGCCGACCGTGGCCTGGGCATCGCGGTCTTCCTCGACGAGATGCAGGACCTCGGGCCCGACGACGTGTCGGCGCTGTGCGCCGCCTGCCACGAGATCAGCCAGTCCGGGCTGCCGCTGATCGTGGTCGGGGCGGGGCTGCCCCACCTGCCCGCCGTCCTGTCGGCCGCCAAGTCCTACTCCGAACGGCTCTTCGGCTACCAGCGCATCGACCGCCTCGACCGCGAGGCCGCCGACCTCGCGCTCCGCCTGCCCGCCGAGGCCGAGGATGCGGCGTACGACGCCGCGGCGCTCGAGGCGCTCTACGCCGCCACCGGCGGCTACCCCTACTTCATCCAGGCCTACGGCAAGACGGTCTGGGACCTCGCGCCGCGCTCGCCGATCACCGTGTCCGACGTGACCGTGGCCGCCCCGGAGGCCGAGCGCGAGCTGGCCGTCGGCTTCTTCGGGTCCCGGTACGAGCGGGCGACGCCGGGGGAGCGGGAGTACCTGCGCGCCATGGCCGACGCGGCGACGGCCCTCTCGCACGGCGGCGAGGTGCTGGACGAGGTCGAGTCCGTGCCGACCGCCGAGGTGGCCGCGGTCCTGGGCAAGAAGCCCCAGTCGCTCTCACCCGCGCGAGACGCGCTGCTGAAGAAGGGCCTGATCTACTCCGGTGAACGCGGCCGGATCGCCTTCACCGTCCCCCACTTCGGCGCCTTCCTCCGCTCCCGCTGACCCGCTCCGCGGCCGGACGGAGGGTCAGGCCTCCGGCCGGTAGCAGAGGTAGACCACGCCGTTGGCGTAGTGCTCGGAGGCGGCGAGCCGGTAGGTGCCGATGCCGGCGTCCTCGGTGAACAGGCGCGGGCCCTCGCCACGGGTGGTCGGGTAGACGAACAGGTGCAGCTCGTCGACCAGGCCGTCGGCGAGCATCGCGCGGACGAGGGTGATGCTGCCGCTGACGTAGAGATCGCCGATCTCGCTCTTCAGCGCCCGGATCCGGTCCGCGTCGTAGGGCCCGATCACCTCGCTGTTGCGCCAGGTCGGCTCGGTCAGGGTGCCGGAGACGACGTACTTGGTGGTGTCGTTGAAGAACGGCGCGCCCGGGTCGTCGTCGACCGTGCGCGTCGACCAGGCCGGCTCGAACATCTGGTACGTCGTGCGGCCGAGCAGGATGCCCGCCGAGCGGCCGGTGACGGCCGCGAGCGGTCCGGCCATCGCCGGGTCGAACCCGAACGCGGCGGTCCAGGTGGGCGCGTCGACGATGCCGTCGAGGGTGATGAACTCGTGGACGAGGATCTCTCCCACGCCAGCCTCCCAGGTCGCGGTGGTCGCCGTACGGGACCTCCCACCCTAGGTCTCGCATCCTCCCGTTCTGTGCGGTGGGGACGCGCCCTCACCGTCTTCGACGACCGGGAGCACGCCGAGCACGTCGCCGAGGACGTCCGCGGGAACGCCGTGAACCGGGCCGGGGCCGGGGTGTCGATGGTGAGCCTCGACGTCGCCGAGGTCGTCGCCTCGACCTGACCGGACCGACGGAAACCGTCGTGACGTGGCACGGTGCCGCCCGATCTCGTCAAAATGTCGGACGAATTCGACAGAAACCAGGACAGCGCACGAGCAGAGTGTCACCGTTGTCACATCAGGAGCCCGGCTCCTGAGGGGGGCGGCCGACGGGGCCGTTCGAGAAATGGTCCGGGGGGACTCATGTCACACACCCAGTTCGCCGACGCGCCGACCACCACGACGCGATCCACCACCGACGCACCCGCTCGCGGCCTGCACCTCCTCGAGCACCCGCGCGGCCGCGGCTTCTCGGTCGTCAGCCGCCTCGCTCGCGAGGTCCAGGCACCCACCGAGCCCCCGCGCCACCGGCGCGAGGACTCGGCCCCGCAGCTCGTCAGCCAGACCGGCTGACCGTCTGAGCCGTCCGCGCCGGCCATACCCCATGGTGGCCGGCGCGGACCTCAGCCCTGCCGTGGTCCCGACGTCGTGCGAACGACGCCGCCGACCCCGGCGGCCACCACCCGGCGCCGCGCGGCCGCGCGACGTCAGTGGTCGCGGTGCTGGTCGGCCGCGGCCCGGATGCGCCCGACGTACGCCGTCCACCAGGCGTCGTCGGCACTCGCCTCGCTGTGTGAGCGCCCGTCGATGAGCTCGCGCACGATGTCGCAGTGACCCGCGTGCTGCGCGGTCTCGGCCACCACCCGGACCACGAGGTGGCCGAAGGTGGTCCCGCGCCGTTCCGCGGGCCACCAGGCCACCGACGCGGGTGCGTCGAGGGCGACGGCTTCGAGGGACTCGTCGCTGTGCTGCCAGGCGCGGCGGTAGAGGTCGAGCAGGTAGTCGCGGCTCTGGTCGGCGGTCGCCCACAGATCGGCCGACTCCCAGACCGAGCCGTCGTCCTCCCACGGCAACGGCACCGGGGAGGGCCGGCCCACGCAGGCGCCGAGGTAGCCGAGCTCGATCCCGCTGAGGTGCTTGACCAGCCCGAGGAGGTTGGTGCCCGACGGCACCAGCGGGCGGCGGACGTCGTACTCCGACAGTCCGTCGAGCGACCGCACCACCGAGTCGCGTCCCTCCTGGAGGTAGCGCCGCAGGTCGTCGGTCAGGCTCATCGGCCGTGCGTGAGGTCGGCGTAGTCGGGGTGCTTGTCGATCCAGCCGCGGACGAACGGGCACAGCGGCCGGACGCGTAGGCCTCCGTCGGCGCGCACGGCGTCCAGCTCCTGCCTGACCAGCGCGGAGCCGACGCCCTGCCCCTCGAACGCGTCGTCGACCTCGGTATGGGTGAACGTGATGACGCCGTCGGACAGCTCGTAGGCGGAGAAGCCCGCGAGCCGCCCGTCGACGTAGGCCTCGAAGCGGCTCTCGCCGGGGTTGTCGCGCACGGTCACGTCGCTCATGCGCCCACGCTAGCCGCCGTTCAGCACGTGGTCGGGCACGTCGGGTACCCGGCGTCCCTCGGCGACCGCCGCGAACCGGTCGAGCAGCACCGTCCACTCGGTGAACCTCGCCCGTCCGGCGACGTTGCCGGCCGTCCAGCCGCCGTGGGCGAAGTGCACGCGGCAGCCGCGGAGGTGGTGCTCGAAGGTGACGTCGAGGGTGCTCGGGTGCTCCGGGTCCTGCGCGAGCGTGAACGTCTGCGCGTAGTGGCGCGGCTGGTCCGCCACGGTGACGGTGCCCCACTGGTACGACGTGCCGTCCTCGAGCAGCATCGTGGCGGCGCCACCGACGATCGGGTCGATCCGGATCTCCCGGAGGCCGGGTGGCGCGTAGGCCGGGTGCCACCAGGCGTCGATCCGCCGGACGAAGGCGTCCCAGGCCAGGTCGGGCGAGCAGGCCAGCTCGTAGGCGTGCTCGATCGGGCCGGCGGCCTCGGTGGGGCGCGGCTCGACCCCCTCGGGGACGGGCTGGTGGAAGACGAGCCGGTTGTGGAACGGGTCGATCACGACCAGCACCCGGCCCCACTCCTCGTCGCGGATCCCGGGGCTGGCGTAGTCGTAGTCGCGGCCGTGGAGCTCGCCGTGGAGTGCCTCGACGTCGGTGACGGGGATCAGCGCCGCCCCGCCCGGGCTGGCGTCGCCGTGGTGCTCGCTGAGGTGGAGGCGGGCCGCGCCACGGGTGACCTGGACGTAGAGCGGGGAGTGGTCGGCATGGCCGCCGTGCTCCCAGTCGAGGGTGAAGCCGAGGTAGTCGACGTAGAACTCGACGGCCTTGCTGCGGTCGAAGATCCGCAGGATCGGCACGGCCGGTCCTTCGGGCGGTGCAGCCGCGGCGTCGCCGGGCGGTCGCGCGGCCAGCGTGTTCCAGTCGCGTACGCCGTACTGGTGGGCGACGAGCTCGAGGGCCTCGCTGTGGCTCAGCGCGACGTCGCGTGCGGCCAGCTCGGCGCGGAGCCGACGGGCCATGGACTTGGGATCGGGCATGGACGCTGCTTCTCTCCGGCGGACAGCCGCGGGCTGCGGCAACAGGGGCCTGCGTTGCCTGGCGGGTCCGCCCGGTGAGGGCGCATCACGGACAGGTCGAGCGGTGCTGGGCATTCACCGTCCCGGACGTCCCGGTGCAGGCGGCCGGCTGCCCTGGCCACGTCCAGGGTAGACCGGAGGGAACCGGCGGTGGAAGAGTCGGTGAACGTGCGCGCGACCCGGCCCCGTCGCCGCCGATTCGGGTCGTCGGCGGGCCAGACTGCACCCATGCGGCCGCAGGTCGTCGCCCACCGCGGCGCGAGCTTCGACAATCCCGAGCACACGTTGGGCGCCTACGTGGAGGCGATCCGCGACGGAGCCGAGGCCCTCGAGTGCGACGTCCGGCTCACCGCCGACGGGCACCTGGTCTGCGTCCACGACCGCGACCTGCGTCGTACGGCCAGCACGAAGGGCCTGATCTCCACCATGGACCTGGCGGACCTCGACCAGCTCGAGTTCGCGTCCTGGAAGAACCCGTGGGCCGCGCTCGACGACGAGGCCGGCGACCGCGACCCCGACCTCGACCGGGTCCTCACCCTGCGCCGTCTGATGGAGACCGTGGCGGAGGCGGACCAGCCCATCGAGCTCGCGATCGAGACCAAGCACCCCACCAGGTACGGCGGCCTGGTCGAGCGTCGCCTGGTGGAGGCGCTGGCGGAGTTCGGCTGGACCGGCCCCGACAGCCCGGTCCGGGTGATGAGCTTCTCCTACGTCGCGCTGCAACGGATGCAGCGACTGGCGCCCGACCTGCGGCTCGTGATGCTGATCGAGAAGGCACGCCACTGGCCGATGCTCAAGCCGGTCCTGGAGGACGACTGGATCCTCGGCCCCGGGATCGACTCCCTGACGCGGCACCCGAAGTTCGCCCAGCGGCTGCTCCGCACCGGCCGCGAGCTGCACGTGTGGACCGTCAACACCCACGACCAGCTGGACCTGTGTCGCTCGCTCGGCGTCCGAGCGGTGATCACCGACAAGCCGGCGCAGCTGCTCGGGTGGCTCGAGCCGCAGCCGACCGCCTAGCCTCGGGAGCATGGCGAAGCGCTCCCGCACCAAGGCCCGCGACCGGGCGACCTCCGACCGGCCCGAGGGTGCGGTCGGGCCGCGCGAGCCGTGCCCGTGCGGCTCGGGCAAGCGCTACAAGGCCTGCCACGGCTCGGCCGGCGGCGCGTTCGTGGTGCGGCCCTTCGAGGGACTGGTCGCCGAGTGCGACCTGGTGGCGTTGCGCGAGTTCGTCCCGTCCGCGACCGCTCCGCTCCGGGTGGGCGAGCGCACGGTCACCCTCGGGTCGCTGCTGCCGATGGCGGCGCCGGCCATGGTGCGCGACAGTGGCGACGTCTGGCTGGGCCTCCAGGTGCGGCACTCGTTCGGAGACCCCTCGCGCGATCTGGCAGCCGTGCTGGAGAAGGCGCTCGCGGCGGACGAGCCGGGCGTCGTCGGGCTCGTGGACCCGCCCGGAGCCGGCGTACGGCTGCAGGACCTGGTGGCGGACGAGCCGCTCGAGATCACCGTCCACCCGGGCTTCGAGTGGTGGCTGGACGACGTGGCCGAGCAGGACGCGGCGACGGCCGAGGCGCTCGAGCAGGCGAACGGCGCGGTCGCGCCGTCGGCCCGGCTCACCTCCGTCGAGGCGGCGTACTGGATCGACGCCGGACCCAAGGAGCACCTGCGGTGGGTGCTGCCCTACGCCGAGACGCCGCTGATGGACGCCCTGGCCCGGGTGCACGCGGCCGGCGACGACGTCCTCGTCGAGGGCTCGAAGCTGGTCGGGATGTTCCGCGCGCACGGGCTCGTGGTGCCGGTGTGGGACCTCACCACGGGCACCGGCGCCTCCGCGCTCGAGGAGCCGGTCGCCGCCCTGCACGAGCGCCTGGTCGCCGTCCTCGACTCGCCCCGTGACCTCACCCCTGCGGAGCGATCCGCCCGGGTCGAGCTGGCCAACCGTCAGGTCACCCTGCGCTGAGGAGCGCGCACGCGTGCCGGGTTGAACCCCCTCGTGACGTTCGCTACGGTCGGGGACGGCCCGGTCGTTGTTGCCTCCCCCGTCAACAGCGACCGGGCACCTTCACGTCCGGGCGACTAGCGACCTGCCCCTCCGGCGGAGACCGTCGCCGCGTGGACGGCGAGCTCGACGCTCCCGGGATCCTTCGCAGCCGGCTCGAAGTCGGGGCCGACGAACGTCTTCACGGTCGGGGTCAGCCACCACACGAGCGTGCCCACCAGTGCCACCAGGCAGGCAGCGCCGACGATGATCACGAACATGACGACCACCTCTCATCTCGTCCTCCACGCTAGGGCGCAACGGCGCGTTCCGCATCGGCTCAAGGGCACCCGCGGGTAGGACTTCCGCCCCGCGGCCGACGGCCCGAGCTCGAAGAGGGCGAGACGGCGGCGCAGCGGGGGACTTCCGGCCCGTTCCCGGCCGCCCGGTGGGGGAGTAGGCAGGGCCCATGACCCTGACCACGCCCAACACCCTCGAGATCGCCCAGGCCGCGCGCCTGCGCCCGATCTCCGACGTCGCCGCCGAGCTCGGGATCGACGAGGAGCACCTCGAGCACTACGGCACGGGCGTCGCCAAGATCGACCTGGCGGCGTTGGACGTGCCGTCGACCAGGACCCAGCGGGCGTCGTACGTCGTCGTCACCGCCGTGACCCCCACCCCGCTCGGTGAGGGCAAGACCACGACCTGCGTCGGGCTGGTCCAGGGTCTCGTGGCACGCGGCACGAAGGCCGTCGCGACGCTCCGCCAGCCGTCCATGGGCCCGACCTTCGGGATCAAGGGCGGCGCCGCCGGTGGCGGCTACAGCCAGGTCGTGCCGATGGAGCGGATCAACCTCCACCTGACCGGCGACTTCCATGCCGTCACCGCAGCCCACAACCTGCTGGCGGCGGCCGTGGACAACGACCTCCACCATGGGAGCGCCGTCGGCCTCGACCCGCGCCGGGTGACCTGGCGGCGGGTGATGGACGTCAACGACCGCTCCCTCCGCAACGTCGTGGTCGGCCTCGGCGCCCGGCAGGACGGCGTACCTCGGGAGAGCGGGTTCGACATCACCGCGGCCAGCGAGGTGATGGCGATCCTGACGCTGAGCACGTCGTTGCGCGACCTCCGCGAGCGGCTGGGGCGGATCGTCGTCGGGAGTACGGCGGCCGGACAGCCGGTCACGGCCGAGGACCTCGACCTGGCCGGAGCGATGGCGGTGATCCTCAAGGACGCGCTGAAGCCGAACCTCCTGCAGACCCTCGAGGGAGGGCCGGCCCTCGTGCACTGCGGCCCCTTCGGCAACATCGCGACCGGGACGTCGTCGGTGATCGCCGACCGGATCGCCCTGGCGCATGCCGACGTCGTGGTCACCGAGGCCGGGTTCGGGGCCGACATGGGTGCCGAGCGCTTCTTCGACGTCAAGTGCCGGGCCGACGGCCTGACCCCCGACCTGGCCGTGGTGGTGACCACGGTGCGTGCGATGAAGGCACACTCCGGCCGCTTCGACATCCGCCCGGGCAAGGGCCTGCCTCGGGCGATGCTCGACGAGAGCCCGGACGACGTCGCGGCCGGACTGCCCAACCTGGCCGCCCACATCGGCATCGTCCGACGCTTCGGGGTCACCCCGGTGGTCGCGATCAACGCGTTCCCCGAGGACCACGACTCGGAGCACGAGGTCGTCCGGCGGCTGTGCAGGAGCCTCGGGGTGCGTTGCGCTGTCACCCGCCATGTGGCCGAGGGCGGCGCCGGGGCCGCCGAGCTGGCCGAGCTGGTCGAGGAGGCGCTGCTGGACGGCTCGGAGTTCCGGTTCCTCTACGACCTCTCCGCCCCCCTGGTCGAGAAGATCGAGACCATCGCGACCCAGGTCTACGGCGCGGACGGCATCGACCTGGCGCCCGCCGCGGCCCGGGCGTTGGCGGAGTACGAGCGCCTCGGGTTCGGCGCCCTGCCCGTGGTGATCGCCAAGACGCACCTGTCGATCAGCTCCGACCCGAAGCTGCGCGGCGCGCCGACCGGCTGGCGGCTGCCGGTGCGCGAGGTCCGGGCCGCGACGGGTGCCGGCTACGTGTACGCGATCTGCGGTGACATGCGCACCATGCCCGGGCTGCCGCAGCACCCCAACGCCCAGCGGATCGACCTCGACGACGAAGGGAACGTCGTCGGTCTGTTCTGAGCACGGCCGCATCCCGCGCCGGCGCGCCCCGGCGGGCTGACAGGTGTTCGACCGGAGCCGAGGCTTCACCCGGATCGCCCGGCCGCATGCCTAGGGGCCGTAGTGGCGGGGCCGTCCGCGCAGCCCGAAGGCGGAGAAGCCCGAGCGGCCGAGCGGCGGGGGCGGGGCCAGGCCGGGTCGGGGGGCGGACTGCTGGGACTCCGGGTCGTACCCGACCCCCAGCAGGGTGCGGGTGACGTGCTGGCTGCTGTCGAGCAGGTCGTCGAGGGCGCGGCCGGTGTGCGCGGCGGTCACGGTCTCGAGGGGGGAGTGCTCGATCAGCGACTCGAGGACCGCGCGTCGCAGGAGCTCCTTCAGGAACGACGCCGTCACGCCCTCCGTGCGCTCGATGACGGTGTCGATCTCGGCGTCGTCGAGCCGGAGCGGGACCGAGCGGCCGTAGAGCTCGAGCAGCCGGCGACGCGCGTCCGCGTCGGGCAGGTCGATCTCGACCGCCACGTCGACCCGCCCCGGCCTGGCCGCCAGCGCGGGCTCGAGGAGATCGGCGCGGTTGGTCGTCAGGACGAACAGCAGGTCGGCGTCGCCGGCGGCACCGTCCATCGCGTCGAGGAGGTCGAAGAGCACCGAGCTCGACCCGGGCCCGAAGCTGCGGTCCTCGGCCACCAGGTCGACGTCCTCCAGGACGATGACCGCGGGCTGCAGGTCGCGCGCGAGCTCGGCCGCGGAGCCGATCGCGTGCAGCGCTCGGCCGGTGAGGATCAGCCGGGTGTACGACGACATCTGGCCGATCAGGTACCTCGTGGTGTGGGTCTTGCCGGTCCCCGGCGGCCCGTAGAGGAGCAGGCCGCGCTTGAGGTGCTGGCCGGCTGCGAGCAGTGCCTCGCGATGGGCCACGACACCCAGGGCGTGCCGCTCGACCCGGTCCAGGACCACGTCGGGGAGGATCACCTCGGACCGAGCGGTGGTCGGCACCTCGCCGAAGTCGAGCGCCACCCCGCCCATGGGTGCGAACGAGACGTCGATGACGTGCCCGCGGTAGACGTTGAGCCGGTGGCGGAGCTCGTCGAGCTCGGCGTGGACGGCCTGGGCGTCCGCCACTGCCAGGCCGGCGACCTCGACCCGCAGCGCGTGGGAGTGCTCGCTCGGGGCCGACCACCATCACGACGTAGCGGCCGCGAGCGTCCTCCACGAGCAGCGCGGCGAGGAGCAGGCAGGCCAGCGTCGAGCCCGGCCCGTCGGCCAGGTCGGCGAACGACGGCGCCGACAGTCGCAGGGGCGGGATCGACTCGCCGGTCACGAGCTGCTGGAGGGAGACCGGCTCGTAGTGGGGAGGCAGCGTGATGCCGTGGACGGCGACCTCCCGACCCGCGCGGCGCGTCCACGCGTCGAGTGCGGTCTGCAGGTTGACCTGCTCGAAGCCGGGCAGGTCGCGCGCCACGACCGACGTCTCCCGCCCCTCCTCGCCGAGGTGGTCGCCGACGAGGGCCACGACCTCGTTGCGCGCGTGGTCGTCGAACCGGTCGGCGTGCACCCACTCCAGGAAGGAGCGGAAGCCATGGGCGAACTCCCGAGCCTCGCTCTCCGAAGGACCTGCCATGTCGCCTCCCCGTGACCGTTGACCGCCGAGCCGGCGACAGGCTCCAGACGTTAGCCCGGTGCGGCGGCCACCGCGAGCGGGATCCGACGACGAGGCGGTCGGTCAGCGCAGCGGTTCGCGCGAGATCGGGCAGCTCATGCAGCGCGGGCCGCCGCGGCCGGAGCCGAGCTCGGAGCCCGCGATGCGCAGCACCTCGATGCCGGCGTCCTCGAGCCGGTCGTTGGTCTCGTCGTTGCGCTCGTAGGCGACGGCGACCCGCGGCGCGATCGCCAGGGTGTTGTTGCCGTCGTCCCACTGCTCCCGCTCGGCGGTGACCGGGTCGAGACCGGTGTCGATCTGGTGGAGCGTGTCGATCCCCATCGCCTTCGCGGCCGCGATCAGGAAGTGCTCGGCCTCGGCGACGTTCAGCTCGAGCCGGTCGCCCTCGCCCTCGGCGACCGTCACGGCGTACGCCGTCAGCGAGTCGGCGACGTTGGGGTACATCACGATCTTGTCGACGTCGACCATCGTGCACACGGTGTCGAGGTGCATCGTGGCCCGCTCCTGCGCGATCGGGACGGCCAGCACCGTGTGGGCGAGACCCGACCCGAACACCTCGCGGGCCAGCTGCTCCGCCCCGGCCGGCGTCGTACGCTCGCCGACGCCGATGGCCAGCACGCCCGGCGCGAGCAGCAGGACGTCGCCGCCCTCGACGTGCTCGTTGCGCCAGCCGTGCAGGGCCGGCGTACCGACGAAGCGTGGGTGCTGGGTGTAGATCAGCTCGGTCAGCTGGGTCTCGCGAGCCCGCGCCGGCATCGCCAGCGAGGTGATCGTGACCCGGTCGCGGATCCAGACCGAGGAGTCGCGGGTGAAGAGCAGGTTGGGCAGCGGGTCGATCAGGAAGTCGTCGGAGGGCAGCAGCGAGGTGACCAGGCCGAAGCCGCCGCGCACCTCGTCGTTGCGGACCCCGGCCGTCAGGTGCGCGGCCAGCTCGGCGGGCGAGGCCTCGTGGAGCATCGGGCCGAGCCAGGCGCGCATGGTGTCGCCGAGGTGGAGGCTCGACAGCGCGGTCGTGATCGCCTCGGCGCGTGCCCCGGCGCTCGCCATGGTCTCGGTGAGCAGGTCCATCAGGTAGAGCACCTCGACGCCGCGGTCGCGCAGGGCCGCCGCGAACGCGTCGTGCTCGTCCTGGGCGCGGGCCACCCACGGGATGCCGTCGAACAGGAGGCGGTCGTTGTTGCGCGGAGTGAGCCGCTTCAGCTCGTCGCCCGGGCGGTGCAGCATCACGGTGCTGCAGCCGCCCGACCTCCGAGTCGGCGCCGTGCGCGGGGCGGTCGCCGGTGGCGGGGTTCGTCGACATGGCCCGCACTCTAGGGTGCGCGACGCGCCCGGGGTCACCCCGTGACGACCTGGTACGCCGTGAGGCCGGCGAGCAGGAAGCACACGGCCGCGCCGACGTAGTGGATCGTCGAGAGCCGCATGTGCTGGAGCAGGAAGCGGCCCGCCACGACCGCGAGCCCGGAGACCGCCAGCAGGGCTGCCCAGGCGCCGATGAACACCGAGAGCGCGTCGTGGTAGCGACCGACGAGGCTGATCGTCAGCAGCTGCGACAGGTCGCCCCACTCGGCCGCGAAGAGGACCAGGAAGCTGGCGCCGACCGCGGCGAGACCAGCCTTCGGCGAGGTCGCCTTGGCGGCGTACTCCTCCTCCGTGCTGGCCTCCTGGGCGTCGGCCTTGGGTGCCTCGCGCGCCAGCAGGATGCCCCCGGCCAGGAAGATCAGGCCGGCCACGACCTCCACCACCGTGTGGGGGAGATAGGTGACGACCTTGCCGACGGTGACGGCGATGAGGGTCTGCACGAAGAAGGCGAGCCCGACGCCGACCCACACCGCCCACGGCTTGTAGCGGGTCGCCAGGACGAGGGCCGCGACGAACGTCTTGTCGGGGAGCTCGACCAGGAAGATCGCCCCGAACGACGACGGCGACGACAGCGAGATCCACCCGTCGAACCTACCCGGCGGCCGTTCGCCCGTCGTTCACCCGCGACCCGTTGCCTGCGTCGGTGCGCGGGTGTAGGCAGGACGCGGGGTCGACCCATCACATCCGAGGAGCACACGATGGCCAGGTTCGAGCACTACGACCAGGGGACGCCGAGCTGGGTGGAGCTGGTGACGCCCGACCAGGATGCGGCGCAGCGAGTTCTACGCCGGACTGTTCGGCTGGTCGTTCGACGACCACGACATGGGCGACGCCGGTCACTACCTGATCGGCACCATCGAGGGCGACGACGTCGCCGGGGTGAGCGGCCAGATGCCCGGCCTGGAGGGGCACCCCGCGTTCTGGGGCGTCTACCTCGCGGTCGACGACGTCGACGCGGCGACCGCGAAGGTCGAGGCGGCCGGTGGCACGGTCGAGGCCGGCCCCTTCGACGTCAACGACAACGGACGGATGTCGGCGCTCCAGGACCCGACCGGTGCCCGGGTCAACCTGTGGCAGGCCAAGGAGACGATCGGGACGGTGCGCGGCAACGAGCCGGGCACGCCGATCTGGAACGAGGTGATGACCCCCGACATCCCGCGCGCCACGCAGTTCTACGCCGACGTGCTGGGGATGGGCTCGGAGACGTCACCGATGGGCGACGCAGACCTACACCGTGCTCACCAACGTGGAGGGCCGGCAGATCGGCGGCGCCATGAACCCGCCGATGGAGGGCGTGCCCGCCCCACTGGAACGTCTACTTCAACGTCGACGACGTCGACGCGACGGTGGCGAAGGCGCGTGGAGCTCGGCGGCCAGGTCGTGGCCCCCGCGTTCGACGTGCCGGGCGTGGGGCGGATGGCGGTGCTGGCCGACCCCCAGGGCGCGATGTTCAACCTGATGGCGGGCGACACGACCGACCGCCGGCACCTGACCTGCACCGGGCCGCGTCGGCCGACCGTCGGGTCAGCCGGCGCGGAACGGGTCGGCGGGGTACACGCCGAGCACCTTCACCTCGGTGGTGAAGAACTCCAGCTCCTCGAGCGCGCGCTTGACCGGGAGGTCGTCGGGGTGCCCGTCGACCTCGGCCAGGAACTGCGTGGCGGTGAACTCGCCGCCGACCATGTAGCTCTCGAGCTTGGTCATGTTCACGCCGTTGGTCGCGAAGCCGCCGAGCGCCTTGTAGAGCGCGGCCGGGAGGTTGCGGACGTTGAAGACGAAGCTGGTGACGACCGGGCCGTTCCCGGCCGGCGCCTGCACGAGGTCGCGGGAGAGGATCACGAAGCGGGTGGTGTTGTGGTCCTCGTCCTCCACGTCGTCGAGCAGGACGTCGAGCCCGTAGATCCCGGCCGCCAGCGGCGGCGAGATCGCCGCCTGGGTCGGGTCGCCGGCCTCCTTCACCTCGCGGGCCGCCCCCGCGGTGTCGCCGGAGATGACCGGCTGGAAGCCGTGCTCGCTGATCACCCGCCGGCACTGGCCGAGCGCGTGCACGTGGCTGTGCACGGTCCTCACGTCGTCGAGGCTGGCGCCGGGGACGCCGAGGAGCGCGAAGCGGATCCGCAGGAAGTGCTCGCCGACGATGTGCAGCGGCGAGGTCGGCAGGAAGTGGTGGATGTCGGCGACGCGCCCGGCCAGCGAGTTGTCGATCGGGATCATCGCCAGGTCGGCGTCGCCGCTCTCGACCGCGGCGAACGTGTCCTCGAAGCTGGCGCACGCGACGGCCTCGGCCTCGGGATGGCGCTCCTGGCAGGCCAGGTGGGAGTTCGAGCCGGGCTCGCCCTGGTAGGCGATGCGGCGGGTCTGACCCGGACCGGACGTCGTACTCACGCGCGTCAGTGTTCCACGGCGTCACCGCGCGCGATTAGGCTCGTTCATCGTGTGGATCCTCGACGTCGTCACCCTCCTGGTCGCCCTGGCGGCCGCGGGGCTGGCCGTCGTCGCGCTGCGTCGCCAGGCCGCCGTACGCCGCGGGCCCGGCACCGAGGGGCTGCCCGAGGACGTGCACGGCCTGCGGCAGGAGGTCGCGGCGCTCCGCGCCGAGGCCGGTGACGCGCTGCGTCACCTCGCGGTCGTGCGCTACGACGCGTTCGGCGACCTGGGCGGCCACCTGTCGTGGTCGCTCGCCCTGCTCGACGACGCGGGCGACGGCGTCGTGCTGACCTCGATCCACGGCCGCACCGACGCGCGCACCTATGCCAAGAACGTCAGCGCCTGGACCTCCCAGCAGCAGCTCTCGCCCGAGGAGGAGGAGGCGGTCGCGCACGCACGACCCGAGTGAGGACGTGCCGACCCGACGGAGGAGGGGCGGCACGGCCGGAGCGAGCGCCGCTGCCCGCTCGCGGGCGAGGCTGAAGCCGACCCGACGGAGGCGGGACGGCACGGCCGGAGCGAGCGCCGCTGCCCGCTCGCGGGCGAGGCTGAAGCCGACCCGACGAAGGCGGGACGTGCACGGCCGTCTCAGCGGGGCACGCGCACCAGGACCCGGCCGTGCCGGCAGATCATGTGCAGCTCGCGGCCGGCCCCGAGCGGGTCGCCGTCGAGCTGCCGTGGGGTGTCGCTCGCGGCCCGGACCGAGATCGTGCGGCCCCGCATCCGGGTGATGGTCTCGTCGGTCCGCGGCCGCTTCGCCAGCACCCGGAACGCCAGCGGGACCCAGGAGAGGAACCGCTTCGGGTGCAGGAGGACGACGTCGAGCAGGCCGTCGTCGATCGCGGCGTCGGGCAGCAGCGGCATCCCCGCCTGGAGGTAGCCGACGTTGCCGACCACCACGGTGCGCGCGCGGTGGGGGGTGTACTCGCCCTCGTCGATCGAGATCTCCAGCCGGACCACCGGTGACATCAGCGCCTTCACACCCGAGACGACGTAGGCGAACCAGCCGACCTTCTGCTTGAACTGCTCGTTGACGCCCTCCATCATCGCGGCGTCGAGACCCATGCCCGCCATCACCATGAAGTGGGTGTCGTCCATGGCGTCCCCGGAGACCTCGACCAGGTCGATCGCCCGGTCCTGGCCGCTCAGGGCGACGTCGATGGCGGCCCGCAGGTAGAGCGGGATGTCGAGGTTGCGGGCCAGCAGGTTGCCCGTGCCGGCGGGGATGATCCCGACCGGGATCCCGGTGCCTGCGAGCTCGGCACAGACCTCGCGCACCGTGCCGTCGCCCCCGCACACCAGCACCAGGTCGGCCCCGGCGATCGCGGCGGCCTCGGCCATCCCGGTCCCGGGGTCCTCGACCGTCGTGAAGTGCCACACCGGCGTCGACCAGCCCGCGCCGGCGGCCATCGACTCCACGGTCGCGCGGAACTGCTCGACGTCGTCGATCTTCGACGGGTTGACGATCACCGCGAGCCGCCGCTCGGAGGGGATCGCCTCGGTCAGCGGCTCGGCGGTCTCGGCGTGGCTGTGGGGCAACGGGCTGTAGAACGACAGCCACAGCAGCACCATGCCCACGCCGAGCAGCCAGCCGGCGATCACGTCGGTGGGGTAGTGCCGGCCCAGGTACACCCGGTCGAGGCCGACCACGAGCGCCATCAGCACGGCGGCGGCGTACACCGTGCGCCGGAGGACGGCCTTGCGGACGAGCATCGCGGCGATCACGATCAGGACGCCCGCGAGGGCCGCGGCGCTCGAGGCGTGGCCCGACGGGAACGACTTGGAGACCAGCTTGGCCACGGGGTCCTGCCAGGTCGGTCGGTCGCGACCGTAGAGCAGCTTCACACCGGTCGTGACCAGGGACGTCGAGACCATCACCCCGACGGTGAACACGGCTGCCCGGCGGTGCCCGCGCACGAAGAGCGGTACGGCGATCAGGGTCGTCCAGACCGTCATCCCGACGGTGCCGAACAGGGTCTCGACGTCCCGCAGGACGGTATGGAGCCCGGACCGGCCCGACGCCCAGTGCTGGGCCGAGCGGCCGAGGTCGTCGACACCGTTCAGCGGGGCACGCTGCAGATGGACCAGGAAGGCCAGGAGCACGAACAGCACCGCGCACACCCCGGCCCAGGCCAGGGTCACTCTGCGGGGGCGGTCGAGCACGGGCGTCAGTATGCCGGGAGGCCGGGGGAGCCACCCCACCCGCAACGGCGTCGCTGATGTGCTGACCCTCACCCCGCCTCGATAGCCTGGGCAGATGACCGGCCCCCTCACCCGCTGCCTCGGACGACACGCATGATCGACCCCAAGGTGCTGCGCGACGACCCCGCCCGCGTGCGAGCCGCTCAGGCCAAGCGTGGGCTGTCCGACGAGGTCGTCGACCGTGCGCTGGCCGCCGACACCGCGCGACGTGAGTCGATCGCGACCTTCGAGGCGAAGCGCGCCGAGCAGAAGCAGCTCGGCAAGCAGATCGCCCGGGCGCAGGGCGGGGAGAAGGCCGAGCTCCTGGCCCGCACCAAGGAGCTGTCGGCCGAGGTCAAGAGCGCCGAGGCGGCCCAGGCGGAGGCCGAGGAGACCTGGCGCTCGGCCCTGATGGAGATCCCCAACCTGGCGGCGGACGAGACGCCCGCCGGCGGCGAGGACGACTACGTCGTGCTGGAGACCGTCGGCACGCCGCCGGAGTTCGACTTCGAGCCGCGCGACCACGTCGAGCTGGGCCGGATGCTCGGAGCCATCGACCTCGAGCGCGGCGCCAAGGTGTCGGGCTCGCGGTTCTACTTCCTGACCGGGGTCGGCGCCCAGCTCGAGTTCGCGCTGATCAACATGGCGATGGACCAGGCCCGCCACGCGGGCTTCACCCAGATGGTGGCCCCGTCGCTGGTCAAGCCGCGCGCGATGGAGGGCACCGGCTTCCTGGGCCAGGCCGCCGACGACGTCTACCGGATCGAGGGGCAGGACCTCTACCTCGTCGGTACGTCGGAGGTGCCGATGGCGGCGTACCACTCCGACGAGATCCTCGACGCCAAGCAGCTGCCGCTGCGCTACGCCGCCTTCAGCCCGTGCTTCCGCAAGGAGGCCGGCTCCCACGGCAAGGACACCCGCGGGATCTTCCGGGTGCACTGGTTCGACAAGGTCGAGATGTTCGTCTACACCACGGTCGAGGACTCCTACGCCGAGCACCTGCGCCTGCTGGAGTGGGAGAAGGAGTTCCTCGACAAGCTGGAGCTCTGCTACCGCGTCATCGACGTGGCGGCCGGCGACCTCGGGCTGTCGGCGCAGCGGAAGTTCGACTGCGAGGCCTGGATCGCCAGCCAGGGCCGCTACCGCGAGCTCACCTCCACCTCCAACTGCACCGACTTCCAGACCCGCCGGCTCGACACCCGCGGACGCTTCGCCGACGGAGAGATCAAGCCGGTCGCGACCCTCAACGGCACCCTCAGCTCGACCAACCGCCCCATCGTCGCGCTGCTGGAGACCCACCAGCACGAGGACGGCTCGGTCCGCGTGCCCGAGGCCCTGCGGCCCTACCTCGGTGGGCTCGACCTGCTCAAGCCGGTCACCGCGTGACGTCTCCGGCTCCGACCGCGGTGGCGCCGCGGTGAGTGACTGGCAGCCCCGGCTGGTCGCGCTCGACATCGACGGGACGCTGCTCAAGTGGGTCGAGGGCGTCGGCACGACGTACGAGCAGATCAGTCCGCCGGTGTACGACGCGGTGCACCGGGCCCGGGCCGCCGGTGCCCACATCGTGCTGGCCAGCGGCCGCTCGCCCCACGGCATGACCCGGATCGCCGACCTGCTCGAGCTCCACACCGACGGCCACGAGCCGCTGTGGGTGGTGGCGAGCAACGGCGCCGTGCTGTTCCGCTACCCGCCGCTCGAGGTCGTCCACGAGGAGACCTTCGACGCCGCGCCGGCCGTCGCGGCCGTCCTGGAGCACCACCCGAACGCCCTGGTCGCGGTCGAGGAGCGCGGCGTCGGCTACCGCGTCAACCGCCCGTTCCCGGAGGGCGAGCTGAGCGGCGAGATGGTGCTGGCCGACGTCGCCGACCTCGTCTCGCTCCCGGTCAGTCGCGTGATCATCCGCGACCCCGACGCGACCGCCGACGACTTCGTGGCGCTGGGGGCCCGGCTCGGGCTGCACGGCACCGACTACGTCGTCGGCTGGACCGCGTGGCTCGACCTCTCCCCGGTCGGGGTCAGCAAGGCCTCGGGGCTGGCCCGCGTCGCCGAGGAGATCGGCGTCGAGGCCGCCGACGTGCTCGCGATCGGCGACGGTCGCAACGACATCGAGATGCTCCGCTGGGCCGGCCGCGGCGTGGCCATGGGCCAGGCCGTCGAGGTCGTGCGGGAGGCCGCGGACGCCGTGACCGACACCGTCCACGACGAGGGTGCCGCCACCGAGCTCGACCGCTGGTTCCCCCCGGCCCCCGACGGGTCATGACGACGCCTCGCCTGGTCGCCACCGATCTCGACGGCACCCTGCTGCGCTCCGACGGCTCCGTGTCGCCGTACACGGCTTCGGTGCTGCGGGAGGTGCTCGACCTCGGCGTCGAGGTCGCCTTCGTCACCGCGCGCCCGTGGCGGTGGATGACCGAGCTCTGGTCCTACGTCGGGTCGCGCGGCCTGGCGGTCGTGTCCAACGGCGCCCTCCTGCTCGACGTGGCGTCCGGTCAGCCGCTGGAGGTCCACGGCATCGAGCCCGAGGTCGGGCTGCCGCTCGTGGAGGCGATCCGGGCGCGGGCGCCGGGATCGCAGTTCGCGATCGAGATGCTGGCCGGCATCTCGCTGGAGCACGACTACTGCGAGCCGGGCCACGCGCCGCCCGGGCAGCCCGCGCGGCGACCTGGCCGACCTCTGGACCGGCCCGGTGCTCAAGCTCCTGGTCCGCCACGCGGGGGTGGACCCCGTGACCTTCCGGGACGGCGTGCTGGATGCGGTCGGCGACCGCGCGACGGCGACCTGGACCATGGACGGGCTGATGGAGATCAGTGCCGTCGGCGTGACCAAGGGCGCTGCGCTGGCGCGCCTGTGCGAGCTGCGTGGGGTCGAGTCGCACGAGGTGGTCGCGTTCGGCGACATGCCCAACGACGTGGCGATGCTGGCCTGGGCCGGCACGTCCTACGCCGTCGCGAACGCGGACCCCCTGGTGCTGGAGGCGGCCGACCACGTCGCACCGGCGAACGACGACGACGGCGTCGCCACGGTGCTCGCCGAGGTCTTCGGGCTGTGATGTGATGTGCGCGTGATCGGGACCGGACGACGTGCGCTGGCCGCCGTGGTGACCGCCGCTGCGTTGCTGGCGGTGCCTCTCGCCGCCGCACCCGCCCAGGCTGCCCCGGCTGCGCCCTCGTGCCCGAAGACGACGCTCGACCAGGACATCAAGCGCGCCCACGTGGTCTTCCGTGCCGAGGTGAAGAACGTCCGTCCGGCCCACGGCAAGGGCGCCCAGCGCACCCGCACCTACAAGGTCCTGTCCGACCGGGTCTACAAGTCCTCGCTGGTGCAGCCGTCCGTGGTGGTCACCGCGCGGGTCGGCACGCGCTGCGCCCTGCCGACGCTGACCGCGGGCGCGCGCTACATCTTCTTCGTGACCGAGCACGGGTCGCAGCTGATGGCCCGGCAGGGCACCGCCCGCGCCACGCCCCACCTGACCGCGCAGGTCGTGAAGCGGCTCGGCACGGGCGCCCAGCCCGAGCCGACCCCGCCGGCCACCGCGGAGTTCACGAGGGTGGCCGACGCCGACGCGCCGCCGCTCTCGCGCCTGCTCGCACCGGGAGCGGCGCTGCTGATCATCAGCCTGCTGGGCCTGCTCGTCGTCGGCCGGCTGGGCCGGCGTACGTCGGGCTAGGTCAGAGGTACATCCCGCCCTGGCCGCTGCTCGGGTCGCCGCCCTCCGTCGCCTGCGGCGGCAGCCCCGGCCGCAGCCCCTGACCCGGCTGGCCGGGTGCACCACCGCTGGGGAGCGCGCGTCGCATCTGCTCGAACTGGGCGCGGGCCGAGACCTGCTGGGCGTAGATCGCGGTCTGGATGCCGTGGAAGAGCCCCTCGAGCCAGCCGACCAGCTGGGCCTGGGCGATCCGCAGCTCGGCGTCCGACGGTGTGGCGTCCTCGGTGAAGGGCAGGGAGAGCCGCTCGAGCTCCTCGACCAGCTCGGGGGCCAACCCGCTCTCGAGCTCCTTGATCGAGGAGCGATGGATCTCCTTGAGGCGGTTGCGGCTCGCGTCGTCCAGCGGCGCCGACTTCACCTCCTCGAGCAGCTGGCGGATCATGCTGCCGATCCGCATCACCTTGGCCGGCTGCTCGACGAGGTCGGTGAGCTCGCTCAGGTCGTCGGTCTCGACCTCCTCGGGCCGCTGGGCGGCGTCGGCCGGTACGGCGACCGGCTGGCCGTCGGGGCCGACCACGATGACGTGCTGCTGTCCGGACTCCTGCTCGCTCATGCCGGGATCCCTGCGGAGCGGCGAGGTGCTTCGTGCGGTGTGGTCATCCCCTCAGCCTACAAACGGGCCCCGCGGCGCTCAGGCGACCAGGACGATCTTCCCCGTGTGGCCGCCGCTCTCCATCCGGCGATGCGCCTGCGCCGCCTCGGCCAGCGGCATCGTGGTGTCGACGATCGCCCTGATCGTGCCGTCGGCCACGAGGGGCCAGACGTGCTCGACGACGGCCCGACAGATGGCCGTCTTCTCCGCGACCGGGCGGGCCCGCAGCGTGGTGGCGACGATCGCCGCACGCTTGCGCATCAACGCGCCCAGGTCGAGCTCGGCCCTCGTCCCGCCCTGCATCCCGATCACGACGAGCCTGCCCTCGACGGCCAGCGCCGAGACGTTGCGGCCGAGGTACGCCGCTCCCATGTTGTCGAGGATCACGTCGGCGCCGCGCCCGTCGGTCGCCGCACGGACCACCTCGACGAAGTCCTGCTCGCGGTAGTCGATCGTCACGTCCGCGCCGAGCCCGGCACAGAACGCGAGCTTCTCGGCCGAGCCGGCGGTCGTCAGCACGCGGGCTCCGACGGCCGTGGCCAGCTGGATCGCGAACGTGCCGATCCCGCCGGCGCCACCGTGGACGAGGAAGACGTCGCCCGACCGCAGGCCGGCCACCATCATCACGTTGGACCACACGGTCGCCGCCACCTCGGGCAGGGCTGCCGCCGTCACCAGGTCGACCCCGTCCGGCGCCGGCATCACCTGGCCGGAGGGCACCGCGACGCGGGTGGCGTAACCCCCGCCCGACAGCAGGGCACAGACCTCGTCGCCGACCCGGTGCCCCGTGACGGAGGCCCCGACCGCGGCCACCGTGCCGCTGCACTCCAGGCCGATCACGGGGGACGCGCCAGGAGGCGGGTCGTAGTGTCCCTGGCGCTGGAGCAGGTCGGCACGGTTCACGGCGGTCGCGGTGACGTCGACCAGCACGTCGTCCGGCCCGACCTCGGGGTCGGGCACGTCGACGTACACCAGGGCATCGGGGCCGCCGGGCTCCTCGACGACGACGGCCTTCATCGGGTGCTCGGCTCGGGGGCGCTCACTCGTACTCGTCGCCGGTGTGGTCCACCACGCTGTCGTCGGGGACGTCGTCCTCGACGTCGTCGGGGTCCGGCGCGCCGGCCGGGTGGTCCCAGTTCTCGGCCAGCGCCTGGGCCTTGGCCGCCAGTCGCTCGATCTCCTCCACGTCGGCGTCACTGCTGCCGGCGGCGTAGCCGAGGAGGTACGTCGTGATCGGCGCTGCCTTGCGGACCACGTTGTCGGCGGCCACTTTCGCGAGGTCGAGGACGAGTGCCTCGTCCACCTCGGTCTCGATGTCCAGGGCATCGCACAGCTCGTCGATCCAGTCGTGGAGGTTCACAGGGCCAATCTCGCGAAACCGGGCCGGGTGTTCAAGTCCGTTCGACCCGTGGCGCGAGATCAATCACACCGCCGCGCAGCCGGGCGACGTCGTCCCAGGTGTCCACGTCGTCGGCCTCGTGGCCCAGCGGCACCACGTCGACGGTGGCTTCGTGCTCCATGAGCCGCCGCATCGGTACGCCGTCCACCTCGCCGGGCGGGGGAACCAACGCCGGGACGACGGCGCCGGCGAGCTGGCGACGGCCGGTCGCGTCCACCAGCCAGGCGCCGTCGACGGCGTCGGCCTCGGCAGCGCCCACCAGGCGGGCGACGGTGTCGGCGGTGACGTGGGGCATGTCCACCGCGAGCACCACGACGAGGTCGGGGCTACCCAGTGAGTGCCGCGACCCCGGCGCTCAGGCCGGCGAGCGGTCCTCCGCCCGGCGGTGTCTCACGCGTGAAGGTCACCGGGCGGCCGGTCGGCGCCACGGGGCCGACCACGACGATCTCGCTCGCGGCGCCGAGGGCCGCCAGCGCGTGCTCGAGCAGGGTCCGGCCCTCGTGCTCGAGGGCGGCCTTGTCGACGCCGTCCAGGCGGGTCGCCCCACCTCCCGACAGGACCACCGCCGCCCACTCCACCTGCTCAGTCTGGCAGTGCCCGCGGCGCCCGGAGGTCGTCCGGGTGGCAGGCTGGGGCCATGCAGGTCGTGCTGGTGCAGGTGGCGTCGTCGCTCGACCCGGTCGAGAACCGCGAGCGACTGGCCGCGCTGGTGCCGGAGGGTGCCGACCTGGTGGTCCTCCCCGAGGCCTACGCCCGCGACTTCGGTGAGGCGGGCTCCGACGTGAGCGAGGTCGCCGAGCCGCTCGACGGTCCCTTCGTGTCCGAGGTGGAGCGGGTCGCGAGGGAGCGTGGCACCACGGTGGTGGCGGGGCTCTTCGAGCGCGGCGACCCCACGCCGTACAACACCGTCGTGGTGCGGGGCGGGGCACGCGCCGACTATCGCAAGATCCACCTCTACGACTCGTTCGGCTACCGCGAGTCCGACGTGCTCACCCCGGGTCCGCTGGAGCCGGTGACCGTCGAGCTCGGCGGGATGACCATCGGCGTGATGACCTGCTACGACCTGCGTTTCCCCGAGCACGCCCGGGCGCTGGTCGACCGCGGCGCCGAGGCCCTGCTGGTGCCGGCCGCCTGGGTGGCGGGCCCGCGCAAGGTCGACCACTGGACGACCCTGCTGCGAGCGCGGGCCATCGAGAACACCGTCTACGTCGTCGGAGTCGGCCAGCCCGGCCCTCGCTACACCGGTCACTCGATGGTCGTCGGACCCTTGGGTGACGTGCTCGTCGAGGGCGACGACTCTCCCGCCACGCTCCGCGCCGAGCTCGACCCCGAGACGGTGGCGGAGGCGCGCCGGGCCAACCCGTCGCTGGTCAACCGGCGCCTGTAGCCTCACGCGTCGTGTCCAGGGCCGTTCCACGTCGTCGTGCGGACCCGCACGCCGGCCGGCGCGCGTCCCGTCCGCCGTCGCGCAGGGCGGCGCGACGGGCCGCGGAGGAGACGCCGCCGCCCGCTGCGGCGCCCGAGACCGAGGCTCCGTCCGCTCCGGTGGAGGCGGCCGAGCCCGAGGTCGTCGACGCCGATCCGCCCGGCCGGCGGGGGATCTCCCACCGGCTGGGCGTCGCGCTCTGGCTGACGGTCGTCGTCGCGGCGGCGGTGGCACTGGTCGCCGCGATCGCCGGCACCGACGGACCCGGCCGGGTGACCAGCACCTGGCTCGCGGACGCCGGCGCGATCGCCGCCAGCACGGCGTACACCTGGGGCCTGGCGGCCCGCACCGGCGGACGTCCCTTCGTCTTCTCGCTCCTGACGCTGGCCCTGGGCGGCGTGGTCGTCGGCCTCGACACCGACCCGCTGCGCAGCGGCGCCGCGGTGGTCACCGCCGTGCTGACCGCGGTCCTCGCGGTGATGGCGACCGTCCCGGCGGTGCACTTCCTCGGGGCGGTGAGGGAGAACCTCGTCGCCCTGCTGGTCGCCGCGGTCGGCGCGATGGCGACGGTCGCCTGGGCGCCGGTGGTCGACCTCGACCGGTTCCAGTACACCGTGCTCGGACTGTCGCTCGTCGCATCCTTCGTCACGGTCTTCCGGCTGGGCGCCGGATGGCACGGTCTGGGCACCCGCGGGGTGCTGACGGTGCTGGCCGGCAGCCTGATGCTGGCGCTCACCCTGGGGTACGCCGAGCTGTTGCGGCGCTACGGCACCGAGAGCCTGGTCCACCAGCTCGACGACGCGGTCCGGTGGAGCCATCACCATCTCGGCGCGTTCCCCCGCCCGATCGTGGCCCTGCTCGGCGTCCCGGCGCTGACCTGGGGCACCCACATGCGGGCTCGGCGACGGCAGGGGTGGTGGGTGTGCGCCTTCGGGGTCGCGCTCACCGCGCCGGTCGCCTACGCGCTGGTCGACCCCGCCCGGACCGTCGTCGGCGCGACCCTGGCGACGGCGTACGGCGCGGTGATCGGGCTCGCGATCGGCTACCTGCTGATCCGCATCGACCTGCGCCTGACCGGCACTCGACCGACCGGCCCGCGCGGACGCCGGCTCGCGGAGACCGAGAAGGCGACGGCCGTCCGACCCGAGCCGGGGCGGACCCACGCCCTCTGGTGACGCACCGTGGCCGGCCCGCCGGGCATGTCGGCCTACCTCTGGGTATCCACTAGGTTCGTCTCGTGCCTCGCGAGCAGACGATCCGGATCCTGGCCGAGATGGTGGCCAACGTGATCGTGGTCGAGGTCGCCGTCGACGACCCGATCGCCGCCGGCGACACCGTGTGCCTGCTGGAGTCGATGAAGATGGAGATCCCCGTGCTGGCCGAGACCGGCGGCGTGGTCTCCGCCATCAAGGTCGCCCCCGGCGACGTCGTCCAGGAGGGCGACGTCCTCGTCGAGCTGACCGCTCCTCGCTGAGCCGCGGGCGTCCACCCGCACCGCTCACGACCGCGGTGACCACGGGGCCGGTTGCGCCACGTTCCCGCTAGGGCTCCACAGGTCTGCCTCGGGGGACTCCACACCATTCGCCCCACGGTGTTCGCGCGCATGGTGCCCTGGCCGGCGTCCGGTGGCCGAGCCCGCCGGCCGGCGGCGCGCGAGGCGCCCGACCCGTGTGAGGTGGCCCACGAACGCCTGGTGAGTCTGCGCACATCGACGCGGTCGCCGACCCTCGGGTCGACCGACTCGGCCACCCACGAAGGGTGATCGTCGTCGAGCTCCGCGTTCGCTCCGTGATCAGGAAACGCACTCTGACCTGGGCGAACAGCCCCGCGAGCCGTTCCCTCCGCGGGTCGGCCCCCGTCCGCCTGGGTCCGTTGCGAAGGGGAGGAGAGGATTCGGACCACATTGTCTGACAAGGCATGATGGGGGCAGACGGGGCTTCTGCCTCGGGCGGTCACGAGCCGCCTCCCATCCCCATGCCGACCCAGCACGCGGTCGATGCGCTCCCACGTGGCTGACACGTCAAGGCGGACGCGTCGGCCGCGCTGCTGTGCGTGCGAACCCAGAAAGTGGAGCGCAAGTCATGAACATCTCGACCGTGATCGGGGCGAGCAGCGTGGTCTTCGTGTTCGCTTGCACGGTTCCGCAGCTGGTGAAGCTGCGGCGAGTACGGACGGCGGCAGGAGTCAGCATCGCCGCGCTCGCGAACTCGACGATCAGCGGTGCCGCCTGGACGACGTACGGCCTCGCACACCACGCCGTCTGGGTGGCCCTGCCCTCGCTCGTCGGGATGCCCGCCACCGCAGCAGCCCTCGTCATCGCCTGGCGCCGCGGCGCCGCCAGGACTCGCCTCTGGCTGCCGGTGGCGTGGGCGGTGGTACTCGCGGCCACGGCCGTGGCCGGCCCGTGGGTCGGTTCGACCCCGCTCGCTGTCGCGCTCGGCTTCTCCATCGCACTGATGATCACTCCGGCGGCGATCACGGCCTGGCGCAGCCATGACGTGTCGGCACTCGCTGCCAACGCGTGGGGGATGCTGATCGCGGACGCACTCCTGGCCGGCACCTACGGGTACGTCGCGCACGTGGCCGCCAACCTGCTGTACGCCGCCGTGGCCACCACAGGGTCGCTGCTGATCCTGACCCGCCTGGCGATCCCGGCGTACGTGCACGAGCTGCTCGTGCCCCACCGGTCTGCGCTTCCGGATCCCGATCGCGGAACGGAGGCGGCTGCGATCGATGCCGTGGTGCTCGAGATGGAGCTGGAGTGGGAAGGCCAGTTCGTCCCCGCCCTGGCCCTCGAACCGATCGCTGCCTGAGCCGACAGGGCCGCCGAAGCCGAGAGCGCGACAAGACCGGCCTCTCCCACGTCCGGGCGACTGCACAGCCCCGTGACGCCAACCGAGACCGCGCCGGATCC